>NZ_BLAD01000079.1 GCF_009687845.1 Acrocarpospora corrugata | reverse complement strand
GGGCGTGCCCGAGGGTGGCACCGCCACTTACTCGGTCCGCCTGAACTCGGCTCCGACCGGCAACGTGACGGTGACCAACACCGCCGCCGCCGGTGGTGACACCAACCTGACCGTGTCGGCCGGCGCTTCGCTGACCTTCACCACGGCCAACTGGCAGACCCCGCAGAACGTCACCGTGGCCGCGGCCGAGGACGCCGACACCACCAACGGCACCCGGACCATCACGGTGGCCTCCAGCGGCCTGACCTCGGTCTCGGTCACCGCGACCGAGGCCGACAACGACGTGCCGAGCACCCAGTCGCTGGTCGTCACGCCGACCAGCGTGGGCGTGCCCGAGGGTGGCACCGCCACTTACTCGGTCCGCCTGAACTCGGCTCCGACCGGCAACGTGACGGTGACCAACACCGCCGCCGCCGGTGGCGATGCCAACCTGACCGTGTCGGCCGGCGCTTCGCTGACCTTCACCACGGCCAACTGGCAGACCCCGCAGAACGTGACCCTGGCCGCGGCCGAGGACACCGACCAGACCAACGGCACCCGGACCATCACCGTGGCCTCCAGCGGTCTCACCTCGGTCTCCGTCACCGCGACCGAGGTCGACAACGACACCACCCCCGGCACCTACGAGCCGCACCAGGACAACCCGTACGTCGGCGCCACCGGCTACGTGAACCCGGACTGGTCGGCGGCGGCCGCCGCCGAGCCGGGCGGCTCCGCGGTCTCCAACGTGTCCACCGGTGTCTGGCTGGACCGGATCGCCGCGATCACCTCCGGCTCGGCCGGCAGCAACAGCAAGGGCCTGCGGGACCACCTGGACCTGGCTCTCCAGCAGGACGCCGCCAACGGCAGCTCCAAGCTGATCATCCAGGTCGTCATCTACAACCTGCCCAACCGTGACTGCTCGGCCCTCGCCTCCAACGGTGAGCTGCTGATCGCGCAGAACGGCCTCAACCGCTACAAGACCGAGTACATCGACGTCATCGCCGCGATCATGGCTGACCCGAAGTACGCCCCGCTCCGCATCGCGGCGATCATCGAGATCGACTCGCTGCCCAACCTGATCACCAACACCAACCTGGCCAAGTGCCAGGAGGCGCAGCAGAGCGGCGCCTACGTCCAGGGTGTGGCCTACGCCCTCGGCAAGCTGCACGCGATCCCGAACGTCTACAACTACGTCGACGCCGGGCACCACGGCTGGCTGGGCTGGGACACCAACTTCGGCCCGTCCTCGCAGCTGTTCTCCTCCACCGCCAACAGCGCGACCGGCGGCCGGGCCACGGTGGACGGCTTCATCACCAACACCGCCAACTACTCGGCCCTGGTCGAGCCGTACTTCACCATCAACACCACCGTGAACGGCCAGCAGATCCGGCAGTCCACCTGGGTTGACTGGAACTTCTACGTGGACGAGCTCAGCTTCGCGCAGGCGTTCCGCAACAGGCTGATCCAGGACGGCTTCTCGTCCAACATCGGCATGCTGATCGACACCTCCCGCAACGGCTGGGGCGGTTCGGCCCGTCCGACCGGTCCGAGCACCTCGACGGACCTGAACACCTTCGTCAGCCAGTCCCGCGTCGACCGGCGTATCCACGCCGGCAACTGGTGCAACCAGAGCGGTGCCGGTCTGGGCGAGCGGCCGCGCTCGGCTCCGGCGGCCGGTATCGACGCCTACGTGTGGATCAAGCCTCCGGGCGAGTCCGACGGTTCCAGCTCTGCCATCCCGAACGACGAGGGCAAGGGCTTCGACCGGATGTGCGACCCGACCTACGGCGGCAACGAGCGCAACGGCAACAGCTCCACCGGCGCGCTGGCCAACTCCCCGCTGTCCGGGCACTGGTTCTCCTCCCAGTTCCGCCAGCTGCTGCAGAACGCGAACCCGCCCCTGTAAGGGGACGCGGCTGTAGCTGATTGATCGTCGTGGTCCTGCCGCGGTTGGGGGTCCTCCTCGGCAGGACCACGACTCACAACTGAATTGGTTACACCTGAGAGGTTCCGTCTGCCGCGAGTCCCGTCACGGGCTCGCGGCAGCGGAGCAGGAGCATCGCGGCGTCGTCCTTGGGCGGCCCGTCGATGTGCGCGATCAGATCACGCCGCAGCGCTTCCAGCGCCGCCTCAGGGTCGTCGTCCTTGAGCAGCGAGACCCGGTCGCCCAGCGGATAGAAGGCGCCCCACTGGTCCCGGGCCTCCACCACACCGTCGGTGTAGAGCAGGATCTGGTCGCCTGGCTCGAAGCTCACGCTGTAGGGAACCGGGCCCTCGGGGCCCAGCGCGGCCAGGCCGAGCGGCGGCACGTGGTCCTCCGGCTCGGCCCACTCGATCTCCCCGTTCGCCCGGATCACCAGCGGCGCGGGATGGCCGTAGTTGAGCAGCGTGATGGTCGTCTCGTCCGGGTTGGCCTCGGCCAGCACCGCGGTGACGAACTCCTCGCCGGACAGCCGGCGGTTGAGCGCCTTCTCCAGCCGGGCGCTGACGCCCTGAAGATCCTTCTCGTCGTGCGCGGCCTCCCGGAAGGCGCCCAGCACGAGCGCGGCGGTCTCCACCGCCTCCAGGCCCTTGCCCTGCACGTCGCCGACGATCACGCGGACCCCGGCGGCGGCGTTGACCACCTCGTACAGGTCGCCGCCGATGTGCGCCGCCGCCATCGCGGAGGTGTAGGAGACCGCCATCCGCATGTGCGCGGCCCGGCGCGGCACCGGCCGCAGCAGCACCCGCTGCGCGACCTCGGCCACCGACCGCATGCTGGCCAGCTCCTTCTCGCGCCGCCGCCGCCCGACCGTGGCCAGCGCGCTGGCCGCCGTCACCCCGGCGATGGACCCGCCCGTGACGTACGTGCGGGTCATCTCCAGGTCGTTGTACGCCGCGAGCGCGACCGCCAGCACCAGCGCGGTCAGCCCCACGATCAGCGTCCGCCGGACCCCGCCGGTGAGGCTGGCGAACGCCGGTCCCACCGCGAGCAGGGGCAGGAAGCCCTTCTCCGGGCCGGTCACCGCCTCCACCACGGTGACGATCAGCATCATGAGGAAGGGCAGCACGGCAAGAGCCAACGCCGTGCGCGCCCCCGCCGCTCGACGCCGACCCCGGCGCGGGCTGAAGAGCCCGGCGAGGTGAAGCGGCATCCGGAGAATCCCCTTCAATCGCATGTCATCTGCGCTTGCGACCATACTTCACGATCCAGCCTGAGATGCGAAGTCCCGACAACGCCCTGCACACCGCAAAACACAACGGACGCCCGTGCCCCGGTGGAGCACGGGCGTCGTCACACCTGCTTAGACGATCGAGCCCGACCATACGTTGGCAGCGGATTTGTAAACGCCGTATGTCTCTCCGTCGAAATAGGGGGAGACCGAGGTGTCGATGCGCCGGTTTCCGTCCCGGTCGGCCACCGCGATGGTGACGCCGTTCAGGTAACCGAGACGGCGGGTGTTCTTGTAACCCGCCAGCCAGGCGGAACCGAGCGCGCCCTGACCGGTGAAGGAGGATTTGATGCCGACGAGTTCCTCGCCCTTGATGGCCGCGGAAGCCGCCGCGAAGGTCGTGCCGTACGACCATTTGAGGGTTTTTCCGGAGAAGGCGTAGTTGCCATCGGGGTGCGAGCCGCTCGGGTAACCGAAAACGAAGTGCGCTTTGCCGAGTTTCTGGTTGTACGCCAGGCCCTGACCGCCGACCCGGTCACCCAGTCGGCCGATGTCGTCGAGACCGCGGATGATGTAGTGGTCCTTGTAGTAGACCTCGGGCGTCGAGGTCTTCACCCACTTCTTGATGAACCACTCGCGCTTGAAGAACTGGCCGGGGTCGACCGTCTTCAGCTCGCCCTTGAACGCGGTGTCGGCCTTGAGCTCGTTGTAGGCCTTCTCGTCGATCGGGTACCAGACGCCGCTGTCCGGGCCGCACCAGCTGGGGCACTTCTCGCCGTTCTTGAGGGCGTTGGTCCCGGCGGGGGCGGTGTTGTAGGTGGCCACGGCCACCGACTCGGTGGCCAGCTTCACCCCGTCCACGCCGTCGGTGTAGTACTTCTCCGCCTCGGCCTGGGTGAAGTTCGCCTTCGGCGGGTCCACCGGGGAGGTCACCGGGGACTCGGTCTTCTTCCAGTACGGGCCGCCGTCGGTGTACTTCTCCTCGAACTCGGCCTTGGTGACCTCTTCGGCGAGGATCTTCTTGGCGCCTTTCCAAGCGTCGTAGGCCTTCTTGTCGACCTCTTTCTCGCCGGTGATCTGCACGCCGTTGTAGACGGTGACGAAGGCGTAGTCGCGGTCGCCGTCCTCGTACACGTCGTAGTCGTAGTGGGTGTAGGCGGTCTTGCCCACGTAGATGCCCCACGGCGTCTTGCCCTGGTAGTAGCCGGGCACGAAGACCCAGTGCTCCAGGGTCGGCTTGTTGCTGACCGTGTCGTAGACGCAGTGCCCGGCGGTGGCGACCACATTGCGGTAGTTCGACTGGACCGAGGTCCCCGAGCACCAGTGCGGCTTGCCGTCGGCGCCCATGAAGAACACCTTGCCGGTGGTCCGCGGCAGGTTCACGTTCTTGGTGCTGCCGGACGACTTCTTCTCGTCGCCGATGGCCGGCACGGTGCCCGGCTTGGTGGAGGCCGCCGGGCCGCCGGTCGACACGTGCTTGGCCGAGACCGTGGTCTCCACGTTGTACGGCGTGGCCTCCTGAAGCTGCGCCTTGTCCCAGAAGTAGGCGATGGCCTGCGCCTCGCTGGAACCGGCCAGAACTTCCTTTTCGATGTACGTCGGCTCCGCGGCGTGCGCGGGGACGGCGGCGAGCGCCGCGGCCAGCAGGCCGGAGGCGGCACCGAGGGTGAGGGTGCGGTTCACTGCTGGGGTCCCCCTTGCTCTGGCGTGGGACGTCACATGCGCCCCATCCGTCAGTAAATGGATTGTCAGGGACCATACCGGGGACGTTTCGCCTAGTCAGAGGATATGGCGAATAATGTGATCCAGATCACACTTTTCCAAGGGAACCGGATTCTGGTGATCGCCGTCTAATCTGCTCTGATCGCGGAGCGGAGTGTTTCAGCTACTTTCATAGACCTGGTGATCGGCCCGTCCGGCCGGCCCCGGGGCGTTGACCTGGCGTTTCGATGGACCTGACAGCGAACGTGAAGATTGTCGGGGTAGTTGACAGGTAACAATCGCGTTGCTGGGAATTCACATAACCCCGGATGGTGCCGTACCTTAGTGATGGGAGCGCTCCCATGCCAAGGAGGCTTACGTGACTCTCCCCTTCGCCACAGTGGCGCTGGACCCGGGCCCGACCCGGACGGCGGAGTGCCTGCTGCCCGCCGTCGGTTCGAGTGTGCGCGGCGCCCGCGCCCTGGTCCGCCGCGAGCTGTCGCGCTGGGGGACCGCCGAACTCGTCGACGACTGCTCGGTCATCGTCAGCGAACTGGTCAGCAACGTGATCAGGCACGCCGGGACGGCGTTCGCGCTCCGGCTGTGCACTAACGGCGTCTGGGTCTACGGCGAGATCTTCGACACCGGCGAAGGGGTGCCCTGCCAGCGCGAACCCGACCTCGACTCCACCGACGGGCGCGGCCTGCTGATCGTCGGCTCGCTCTCCGACGACTGGGGCGTGGTGCGGTCGCTGCGCGGCGGCAAGATCGTGTGGTTCATCCTGGGCACCGGCTTCGGCAACCGCCCACTGGCCCCGCGCCCGCACGCCGTCATCGGCTAACCGAACGCCGCCAGCACCTCGGCCGCGAGTTCCTCCGGCGGACGGGTCGCGTCCACCGTCAGATCGGCCACCTCCAGGAAGTACGGCAGCCGCCGCTCGCGCTGCTCGATCAGCATGCGCTCCAGGTCCGGCAGGAAGTGCGGCCGGTGCCCGGACGACAGCATGCGCTCGGCCAGCAGCTCAGGCGGGCCGTCCAGGAAGACCACGAACGCCCGGGTCAGCGCGTCCCGGGCGGCGGGGTCCTCGACCGTGCTGGCCGCCGCGCCGATCACCAGCGGCGGGCGGCGGTCCAGGGCTTCGCGCAGGACCTGCGACTCCCGGTCGTGGAGCACGTCGGCGCCCACCGTGTCCGCCATCTGGGCGGCGGTCTGGCCGTACCGGTCCTGGAGGTCGGCGTCGCTGTCGCGTGCCTCGCGCCCGAGCGCGTCGGCGACCAGGCGCCCGACCGTGCTCTTCCCGGCTCCCATCAATCCAACGATCACCACTGGAATCTCCCGCATAGTGGGCAATTGTGCCCGCACGTTTGAGATCCGTGGTGGGGATAGAGCTACCCGCGAAGGAGGGATGTGTCATGACCATCGCGGGAAGCATTGTGCTCATCATGCTGGGGGCCGTTCTGACCTGGGCGGTCGAGTTCACCGTCGCGGGCGTCGACATCCAGGTGATCGGGGTCATTCTCATGCTGGGCGGGCTGGCGGGCCTGCTGTTCGGGCTCTACCGGATGAACGCGGTCCGGCGGGCGACCCCGGTCGTGCCGGTGGACGAGGCCACCACCCGTCGCGTCTACGAGGAGCGCCGCTACGACGACCCGATCTGACTCTTGCGGGCCCCGATCTCTCGGCCTCGGCCATTGATGCCGGGAGATCGGGGCGTAACTGGAAGATCGAGGGTGCGGGGGCCGCTCGTCAACCTTCCGACTGGGGACCGCCGCCGAGCGAGCTCTGCCGGCGGTGCGCGCGGATGATGTCGAACACGACGAAGATCCCCAGGGCCGCCGCGATGGCGGTCAGCCACCAGAGCCTGGTGACGATCGACAGGACCAGGACGGCGAAGCAGAACACCAGCGCGTACGAGCCCAGCCGGATGTGAATGACGTCCATCGGGGTCGAGGGGACCATCGGCTTCCCGGTAGGCGATCGTTGTTCCTCTGTCATACCGGGCCCCTACCCCTGGATACGCCGGATATGAACGGGTTCTGAGTTATTCCATGACCTTTACTTGCGGGCGGTCCAGGGCGCGTTCCACGGCCGCCAGCACGTCCTCGGTGGAGACGTCTGCGGCCTCGGGGCCGCGGCGTAACGCCTGGTGGCGGGGCTGGTCCGGCGGGGGTCCCCAGCGGGAGGGGGGCTCGGGGCCGAACACGGTCACCGACGCGACGCCGTACGCGGTGGCCAGGTGGGCGATGCCGGTGTCGGCGCTGACCACCAGGACGGCCCCGGCCACCAGCGCGCACAGTTCCCGCAGCGTGGTCCGCCCGGCCAGCACGACCTGTGGCGGCAGCACCGCGCGGGTGGCCACCAGCAGGCCCATCGGCCGTTCCCTGCGGGTTCCGGTGACCACCACCGGATGGCCGCGCGCGGCCATCGCCTTGGCCACCTCGGCGAAACGCTCCGGCGGCCAGCGCCGGTCCTTCGTGCTCGCGCCGGGATGAATGATCACGGCGCCGGGGGTGCCGCTGGCCGCCAGCGGCGTGGGTAAGGCCAGGTCGCGCGGGTCGCTGCGCAGTCCGTAGAAGTCGACCAGGCGGCACCAGCGGCGCACCTCGTGCTCGGCCGGATCCCAGACCGGGCCGTTGGGGAAGTCCTCGGTCCGGTACGCCCAGAGGCGGCGGGGCCGCAGGTCGCGCAGGATCTGGTGGCTGCGCGGGCCGGGTCCGTGCAGGTTGATGGCGAGTTCGGGGGTGAAAGGCAGGTCGGAGTCGCGGTCGGCGAAGCCGGGCCAGATGATCGGCTCCCGGTCGTAGGTGGGGATCAGGCGGTCGACCGCGCCGGTGAGGGCGGCGGCCTCGCTGAGTTCCGGCGGGCAGGCGAGCGCGATCCGCAGGCCGCTCCGGCGTATCGCGCGCAGGGCCGGCACGGCCGTCAGCAGGTCGCCGAGGCCGCGCGCGCGTAACACCAGGGCAGTGGTCAACGGGCGCTCCCGGAGCTCATGACACATTCCTCTCAGGCCGTGCGCGGGCGTACTCATAGGCGGATACGGTCTCGCGGGCGATCCGGTTCCAGCCGTAGCGGGCACGGGCCCGGTCGGCGCCGGGGATGTGGCGGAGAGCCTCGATGATCGTGCCCACGCCCTTGCGGGGGACCAGCCGCCCGATGGAGAGCAGGCGCGGGCGGGCCACCGGGGCCGGCGGCCGGATCATGGGCCGGTCGAACCGCCACTGGTCGCGCAGCCAGGTCGCGAACTGCGGGATCCACGGCAGGATGTCGTCCTTGGGGATCTCGGCCGCGGGTCCGGCCAGGACGTGCGCCACGGTGACCCCCGGCGCGAATGGCACGCGTTCGGGAAGTTCGCGGTCGGCTCTGCGGGTATAGACGGTCACCTCGTGGCCTAACTCGGCGATTGCCGTGGACAGCGCGGCAACGTGGACGTTCTGGCCGCCGGCGTCGGGCGTGCCGATTCCGGCCAGGGGACTGGCGTGCTCGGAAATCATTGCGATCTTCATGGGGGGCGCCTCCATGGCGGCGTGCGTCAGCGATGGAGGTGCCTGCGTCCTAGGCACAAGATTCCGTATAGATCTATCCATACTGCTCCGTACCAAACATTTGGGTTTTGCATCGACGGTCCGGGGCAGCCCCTGCGGCATGGAGATTTGGGATCCGCCGCAGTATGTCGCCGCTCGCATTCAGCGGGCCATCGCCGAGGACGAGCGCACCAACGAACTCGGCATAAAGGTCGATATAAGGGGAGACCAGCTGTTTCTTCGGGGGCAGGTGTGTGAGGACGATCAGCGGGACCGGGTCGCGGAAGTGGCCGCGGAGACGGCGCCGGGACTGGTCGTGCATAACGAGGTGACCTGTGTGGAGGTCGGTGAACCCGGTGAACAGGAGGTCCTGTGACCATTCGTGTCGCGGCCGTGGCCGATGTCCATCTGAGTGAACACGCGCGGGGGAGTTATCGCCCGCGACTGGAGGGGATCGAGGAGCGGGCGGATGTGCTGCTCGTCGGCGGGGATCTCACCCGGCATGGCACGGTCGCGGAGGGACAGGTGGTCGCGGACGAGTTTCGCGGGCTGCCCATTCCGGTGGTTTTCGTGCTGGGGAACCACGACTACCACTCCGACCAGGAGCGGGAGATCCAGGCCCTGCTGCGCGCGGCCGGGATGTTCGTGCTGGACGATTCTGCCCAGGTGCTGCTGGACGGGCGGCTCGGGGTGGCCGGCGGCAAAGGGTTCGGCGGCGGGTTCGCGGGCAAGTGCGCGAGCGAGTTCGGCGAGCCGGAGACCAAGGCGTTCGTCCGGCACACCCGGGAGATCGCCGATCGCTGGCGGGTCGCGCTGAAAGGGCTCGACACCGAGCATCGCGTCGTGCTCAGCCATTATTCGCCGGTCAAAGACACCTTGGCCGGAGAGCCGCCGGAGATTTACCCATTTCTCGGGAGTTATCTGCTGGCGGAGGCCGTGGACGCCGAAGGCGCGGATCTGATCATTCACGGGCACGCGCACGCGGGCACGGAGAAAGGCGCCACGTCCGGCGGAATCCGGGTGCGCAATGTGGCATTGCCGGTGCTCGGCCGTGCGTACGCGATCTACGGCCTGGGTGAGGATTAGCGGAGCGAACAGGGCGGCGGTGAGCGAATGCCTCGGGCACTCGTCCACCACCGTCCTATTCGCTCATTTTTTGGTTAGTCTTTTGCTTACCTAGACGTTGAAGATGCTGACGCCGCCCGGGCCCACGAGGAACCCGAGAACGATGAGGACGATCCCCCAGAGGATGTCCCGACGGGCCAGGATGACGTAGATCCCAGCGATCACCAGTACCACGGCGATGAGCCAAAGCAGAGTAGCCATGGAACACCCACTGCCCTGCCGAAAGGGTCATTAACGCGATTCCTCTGGGCAGGAGTCTTTCATGACGACTTTCGGCTATTTCCTGTCCAGCGAGGAGCACTCGCCCAAGGAACTGCTCCGGCAGGCCAAAGCGGCCGAACGGGCGGGATTCGCGGCGCTCTGGATTTCCGACCACTACCACCCGTGGATCGACGCGCAGGGGCAGAGCTCCTTCGTCTGGTCGATGCTCGGGGCGCTGTCGGAGGTCGTGTCGCTGCCCGTCACGACCGCGGTCACCTGCCCACTGATGCGCATCCACCCGGCGATCATCGCCCAGGCCGCCGCCACCGCCCAGATCCTGCTCGACGGCCGGTTCAGGTTCGGCGTCGGCACCGGCGAGGCGCTCAACGAGCACATCCTCGGCGACGCCTGGCCGCCCGCCCAGGAGCGGCAGCACATGCTCGAAGAGGCCGTCGAGATCATCCGCGAGCTGTGGTCCGGGCGGCTGGTGACCTATGACGGCGAGTACTACGACGTGGAGACCGCCCGCCTCTACAGCCTCCCCGAGCAGCCGCCGCCGATCTACATCTCCGGGCTCGGCCCGAGAAGCGTCGAGCTGGCCGGGCGGATCGGCGACGGATACATCTCCACCAAGCCCGACCAGGAGCTGGTGGACGCCTTCCACAAGTCGGGCGGCGCCGGCAAGCCCGCCGCGGGCGGGCTCAAGGTCTGCTGGGGCACCGACGAGGAGGAGGCCCGCAACACCGCCCACCGGCTCTGGCCGACCAGCGGCCTGCACGGCGAGGCGTCCCAGCTGCTCCCGCTGCCCCGGCACTTCGAGCAGCTCGCCCAGCTGGTCACCCCGGAGTCGCTCACCATCCCGTGCGGCCCCGACCCGGAGGATCACCTGCGGGGCATCCAGGAGTACATCGACGCCGGGTACGACGAGATCTACATCGCCCAGATCGGGCCAGAGCAGGACGAGTTCTTCGAGTTCTACTCCACGGTCGTGCTGCCGCAGCTGCGCTAGCCCTGGTGGCGGCGCAGGGTGATCAGCGGCAGCAGGAACCAGAGCCAGCTGCTCAGCAGCGCGATCCCGCCCGCCAGGAACGCGGCCGGCCAGGTGCCGAGGAAGACCTCCACGGCCAGCGCGGTCGAGCAGGTCATCGAGACGGCGATGGCGATCCCCCCGGCCAGCGCCAGCTCGTTGGCCCGGTGCAGCACGATCTCCTTCAGGCCCGACCGGAACATGATGCGGTGCTGCGTGGTGGGCGCGATCAGGCAGATCGACGCGGTCGCCGCCGCCACCAGCGCCACGTAGTACAGCCACTTCCCGGCGGAGTCGATCTTGCCGAAGCCGCTGGAGAACGGCAGCGTCAGCAGGAACGCGAACAGCACCTGCACGCCGGTCGCCGCCACCCGTAACCCCTGGAGCAGCTCGCCGAGCTCCCGGTCGACCCGCTCCTTGGGGTTCTCCTCGGGATTCTCCAGCAGCGGTCCCTGTTCAACAGCCATGCGCGCCTCCGCGTCGGTGGGACCTTGGTCATGGGCGGGGACTACCCATGATTGTTTGGGGTGAACGTGTCGGGGCAATCGGTGCAGGTGGGTAGTCACAGTCACGCCGTCACCGACGCCATCCTGGACACGCTGAAGCGGGCCGGTTCCGGCCTCAAAGAGGTGGGCGTGCGGTTCGCGCTCGCCGGCGGTTGCGCCGGGTACGCGCGCGGAGCCGCGCCGTCCCTGCACGACGTGGATTTCGCGCTGCTGGAAGAGGATGTTCCGCTCGCGCTCAAGACGCTGGAGGGGCTGGGCTTCCGGACCGAACGTCCGCCGGAGGACTGGCTGGTCAAGGCGTACGACACGGAGGGGGTGCTGGTCGATCTGATCTTCTCGCTGGCCGATCATCCGGTGACCGAGGCGATGATCGCGCGGGCCGAGCCGCTGAGCACGGCCGCGCTGAGCCTGCCGGTGCTGGAGGCCACCGACCTGGTGATCTCGTGGTTGCTGCCGCTGTCGGAGCACAGCTGCGACTACGGCGGGCTGCTGCCGACCGTGCGGGCGCTGCGGGAGCAGGTGGACTGGGACAGGGTGGCGGGGGTGGTGGGGCACTCGCCGTACGCTTCGACGTTCCTGATCCTGCTGGAGCGGCTGGACGTGATCTCCGCACCCAGCCCGTCGGCGGACACGAACTGGCCCTGAAACGCCGGGAAGGGCCGCGCCCGGCGGCGCGGCCCTCCCAACTAGGGGATTGAACTGTTTCTTACGGGGTTCCGTAGGGGAAGCGTCCGTAGTACTCCCCGAGGCTGTTCTGGTAGGCCGTCTCCTTGAACGCCGTCTCGTCGAACTCCGGAGCGTTCTTGATCTCCTGCTTCGTCCGGCTCACGAAGACCTTCCGCTGCTGCGGGTCGATCTGGGTGGCGACCGAAGCGGGGAGCATGACCTTCTTGCCGAAGATCCACGGCCCGGTGTCGACGATGAGGTAGCTCTGGCCGACCTCGTAGGTAGCCTCGTCCACGGACCCGATCTTGCCGTCCGTGGCCTCGACGTCGTAACCGATGACGTCAAGGGTCTGTCCGGTGCCGTACACGTCGGAACGGTACGACCAAAGATCCGGTGTCATGGTTTCCTCTCCCTTCGTTGGGTCTTCGGCTACCCGGCACGAAGGGACGAAACCTCAGAGCCCGCGAAGTCCGGCGAAAAGGTCGTCCTCGTGGTCGGGGGCGGGCACCTTCGACCACTGCCGGATGTACGCCTCAGCTGCGAACATGCGGTGCTGGAGCTCGGCGGGCATGCTCAGGAAGAATTCGCTGTCGCCCTGGCTCGCGTGCGCGCTCATCGCCTTGATCTTCCGGTCGCCGTACTGGGCGACGTCCAGGATGCTGGTGATCGCCTCGTCGGGCACGGTGAACTCGGCCGGGTCGTCCCAGCCCTCGGTGTCCATGCCGGACTCGGCCATGTACGCCATCATGTCGACCATCCAGCTGAGCGGCGTGGCCGTGTAGTAGAGCTTGTCCGGAATGCCGGTGGCTTCGACCGCGGCGACCGCGATCCGGTGGGCCTGCACGTGGTCCGGGTGGCCGTAGCCGCCCTTCTCGTCGTACGCGACGACCACCTGCGGCCGGTAGTGGCGGATCAGATCGCCCAGCTTGGCGGCGGACACGGCCAGCGGAATGTTGGCGAAGGCGGCGTCATGCCCGTTCCCGTCCCAGCCGTCCATCCCGGAGTCCCGGTAGCCGAGGGTTTCGACGTGCGCGATGCCGAGGTGCTCGGCCGACAGCCGCAGCTCGCCGAGGCGCACCCGGGCCACCTCGGCGTCGTCATGACCCGGCTGCCCCGGCTTCACCCCGCCGGGCCCGTCGCCCTGCTCCCCGTTGGTACAGGTCACCAGAACGGTGCGAATCCCCTCCTCCGCGTATCGCGCCAGCATCCCGCCGGTGCCCATCACCTCGTCGTCCGGATGCGCGTGCACGGCCATGACCGTGAGCTGTCGATCCATGAAGTCACTCCGTAGTCGTCTGGTTGTCCCCTAACAGGAATCGAACACCATGACGAACCCACGGATTCCTCCGTAGCCGGGAAAAACGAATCGTGCCGCCCGGCGGATCGCCGGGCGGCACGAGTCAGCCGGGAGTTACCAGGGAGAGGGCGCCGGGGGCGTCACCACGGGGGGACGGTCGTCGCAGGTGATGGTGTTCGGGAGCTCCCAGGGCGCGAGCCACGGGCCGGTGGTGCCGCCGCCGTCGTTGCCGCCCAGGTCGGTCAGGGAGAACTCCGAACCGGTCGGCGGGAAGTTGAACGAGCCGCAGTTGTTGACGCCGACCGCGCCGACGTTGCGGGCGTCCACGTTCTCGAAGGTGGCCGAGCCCTTGACCCGGGCGCTCACCACGGAGGTGCCGGTGCCGTCGACCCGGATGTTCTTGAAGTGCACGTTGGTGATCGAGTAGAGGTCCTTCACGGACCACTCGCTGACCAGCATGATCGCGTTGTAGCCGTTGTCCAGGAAGTGGTTGCCGACCACCTGGATGTTGGCGTCGATGTTCTTCTCCAGGGCGTAGAACCAGATCGCGCCGAGGCCGATGTTCCAGTTCAGCTCGTACGTGCCGGCCCGGACCGTGGTGTTGTTGGTGATCCACATGCTGCCGGTGAAAGGCTCGGCGCCGAACCGGGAGCCGACCTGGATGCCGCTGCCCTCGCGGATCGGGTCCGCGACCAGGTTGTTGGAGATCGTGTTGTCCTTGCCGCCGTAGATGGCTATGCCGTTGGCGAGGACCGGGGTCTGGACCGTGTTGTGGTCGAAGGTGTTGTTGGCGTTGGTGGTCTTCTCCGCCCACATCGCCAGGCCGTCGTCGCCGGTGTTGCGGACGAAGTTGTTCGACACCAGCGAGTTGGTGACGCCGATGTGGAAGTTGAGCGCGTCCGCGATCTGGTCGACGACGATGTTGTTGGTGACCTTGACGTTGTTCATCGGGCCGTCGAACCAGAGGCCGACCTTGGTGTGCCGGATGTAGAGGCCGTCGATGGTCGAGTTGCTCATCGCGCCGCCGATGCCGTTCACCTGGTCGGTGTCGACGCGCTCGCGCACGTCACCCTCGATGGTGAACCCGGACAGGTGCACGTTGCCGCTGCCGCCGGCCGACGCGTCCTTGCCGTAGAAGCCGACCCCGGTGTGCACGGATCCATCCGGAGCCGGCGGGTTGAGCGCGACTTCCTTGCCCTTGATGATCGTGTACCAGTTGCCGGCCCCCTCGATCGTCACGTTGTCGACGATGATGTGGCGGTTCACCTGGTAGACGCCCGGCGGCACGTACACCTTGAGGTGGCTCTTCTTCGCGAACGCGATCGCCTTGTCGAAGGCGTCCGCCGAGTCGCGGCGGCCCAGCGGGTCGGCGCCGAACAGCAGCACGTTGGCGGCGACCAGCCGCACGTGCGGCGCGCCCACGAGCTCGGAGTCGAGCAGGTCGACGACCGTCCAGGCGGCGTTGCTGCCGGCCGGCACGGTCAGCCGCACCTTGTCGCCCGCGCGGTACTTCTTGCCCAGCAGCAGGCGCTGCTCGTCGTAGAAGTGGCTCGGCCGGAACGGCTTGGTGATCACCGGGGCCGGGGTGGTGGCGCTCGGCACGCAGGCGCACTCGGTGATCCACCAGTCGGGGTGGAGCAGGTCGCCGTTCGGGTCGTTGGAGAACGGATACTGGTTGTACAGCCACGCGTACTGCGAGGTCAGGGTCATCGTCTTGCGGTCTTTGCCGTTCACAGTGACCTGCAGCGGCGCGGTGATGCCGCCGCCGTCCGGCGCGTCCGGAATGCTGTACCGCACGTTGATCGCGTTGGCCGCGGCGGGCAGGACGAACTCCACGTGCTGCCCCGGCGTCAGCCGGACCGCCTTCCGCCCGGACGCCTCCGACGGGAGGGTGTAGGCGGCGCGGTCGGGACCGATGACCGTGCCGTTGGTGGTGGCGTTCTCCGCCTCCTGCTCGGCGAAGGCGACGTTCGCGCCCCGGCCCGCGACCAGCGCCGGGTCGAGGGCGGCCCGCGTCACGACCGGACCGGCGGCGCTGGCGGTCGCCACCCCCGGCCCGCTGAGGACGACGCCGAGTCCCAGGACTGCCGCTGCCACGACCGCCCCCGCGGCCCGTCGCGGCGGTCTGCTGGACCTCGTTAAAGCGCCGGTGCTGCTGCGTGCCATCGTCTGCTCGTTTCTCTCGGGGGGTGAGCACCCTGACGGCGCTCGCGGCGGTGAACACCATGAGGGTGAGGTGACAGTAGGCCGGTTGTGCCCCGTTCCACAAGGTCTCTGCGAGATAGTTTCGCGCCTTTGCAACCGACCTGCGGATGGTCACGCAGATTCTTGCGCCCGATGAGATGAGTCGTTGCGGGGTTTCGCAACGAAGGGGGCTAGCCCGCTGCGGTTATCGACATCAGGAGCCGCGGCTGGGAGGCGAATGTCGGCAGACTCCTGTGCTCGTTGTCTTCGAGTCGCCAGACGGATGTGCATTTCTCGCCGGCGGCCTTGGGAGCCCTTCCTTTGACGCTGACCAGGTGGACGGCGCCGGGCCTGAGCGGCGGGATCGCCACGCTGGGTTCGGTCGCGCAAGGGGCCGGCGAGTTGGGCTTGGTCTGGGCGGACATGACCAGCTGGTGATTACGCCATTCGGTGGTTCCGGTGTTGACGACCAGCCAGGTGGCCTCGAATTCGGTGCCGGGCGCGGGATCCGCCGGCTCCACGGCGGGGGCGGTGAAAGCCCAGGTGCCGGGGCTCGCCCAGGCGAACGCGGTGGTGGGACTCGGCTTCGGGGTGGCGGGCGTCGCGTCCGGGGGCTTGGGGTCCGGGTCCTGGCCCGCGTTCACGATGATCAGGATGGCGGCGGCCAGGACGGCGACGAAGGAGCCGGTGAAGAAGACGTGACGCCGGAGCCCGTCCAGCGCCCGCACCGCGCTCCCCGCGGCGTCCCGGACCAGGCCGTTGATCGGATTGACGGTCGGCTCGTCGCGGGACAGCGAGGTTTCGGCCACGTCGGAGAGGCAGCGCCAGATCTTCAGCCGGTAGATCACCGGGCGGCTGGGCAGCCTCGTCCGCAGCAGGACGACCTGGTTCCTGGAGCGGGTGATCCCGCCCTCGGCGTGCCGTTGGAGCAGTTCGTCGGCGACTCGGTCGCGCCACTCGGCGGTGTCGGGGTCCAGGCGCGGGCGATTCTCGGGCGAGGTGGTGTCGGCCGGCTGCTCGGCTCCGGCCAGGAACGCCGTCCAGGCCGCCGGATCCAGGGTGAAGCCGCCCGTGGCGACCGATCCGTACGAGATCGGCAGATCATCCTCCAGCGTGCCGCGCAGGGCCCGCGCGGCCACTTTGACCAGCGGGCCGAGGTCGTCCTCCGGGCGGGCGACGCCGAGCAGCAGGGTGCGGATCGCCCGGCCGCGGAAGTCGGCGGGGCGGGCCGCCGCCATCAGCCCCGTCACCAGCAGGACGGTCCGCCCGCTCCCGTCGGTCAGCAGAACGAGCCCCGGCTTCTCCTCGTCGACGAGCTTGTTCAGCGGGATGCCGTCGAACCCGTCGTCGATGATCCGCAGCGCCGAGACCGGCGGCCCGCCCAGCGTCTTCCATTCGTAGTCCTCGGTCGTGCGGCGCCCCCGCGAGCTCAGATACCAGGACACGGTCATGGCTGGCGTCCCGGCACCAGCAGCGGGTGATCTTGCAGGACGGCGAAGCCACCGGTGGTCTTGCAGCCGTTCGAGAACTCCTCGACGGCCCGGACGAGCGCCTCGTCCGTGCCGATCACCCGCTCCCAGACGGCTCGGACCAGTCCCCGCTCGCTGGAGCGGTACTTGTTGACGATGAACCGCAGCGAGTACCGCAGCAACTGGTCGGTGTCCATCGGCGCGTACGCCAGCCCGGCCTTCTTCAGCCGGAAATGGAAGATCGGATGTCCGGAGCTGTCCTCCTCCAACCGGCTGAACACCACCGACCCGACGGTCTGGACGGGGGCCAGCACGCAGGCGGTCCGGGCCCGGAGCGTCTGGCTGCCGAGCTGGTCCAGCAGCGGGCGGTACGCCTCGTGGACCCGGTCGGCGAGTTGCTGCGCGCCCTCCGGAGAGGCCACCCAGCGTTCGCACTTGAGCGGCGCGAGGATGATCAGACGCGGCGTGTCCCGCTCGGTCATCCGCATGATCATGTCGTTGACCAGCATCGGCGTGTTGATGAGATCGTGGAACCTGCGCTGCCGCTCCATCAGCGAGGGCGTGTCGATGGCGACGACCACCACATCCGCGCGGTTGAGAGCGCGGCCGAGCTTGTCGCCGCCGTCCGCGTTCGGGTTGATGAGATATTTCCCGGGATAGTCGGTGAAGCGCAGGTCGAAGAGGGGCTCTCGTCCCTTCCGCCCCACCTTGAAGAGGTACTCGCGCACGTCGCCGGTGCCGGCCAGGCCGTCCTGGGCGCGCACCGTGCTGGTCACCCGGCGCAGATCGTTGATGTATCCCGCCAGGACCACGGTGGTGCCGCGGTCGGCGGGCCCGACGGCCAGGTCGGTGCCGCCGATCACCGACCCGAAGCGTTCGTACATGGAGGCGAGCAGGGTCGTCTTGCCGACACCCACCGCGCCCAGCATGGTCACGTCGATGATCGCGTCCTCGCCGCGCGGGCCGAAGAGCGTGTCCCGGAGACTCGTGTTCTTGTTCATAGCATCGTGTTCAATCGCTCGATGGCCTCGTTCCACATCTGCAGGTGCACGGTCTCGGCGGCCAGCGCGTCGAACTCGCCCGACCAGACATCGGATCGGTGCCGCCAGTAGAGGGCGTCCCATTCCTCGGCCGTACGGCGCGAGCGCAGCACCCGGTCGCGGAACTCCTCGACGATCGCGAAGACCGCGCTGTTGGGTTCCGACAGCAGCCCGGACAGGGCCTCCTCGCAGCGGTAGAGGGCTTCCTGGTAGGCGATGTCGAGGTATTCGCGCACGTCCTTGGGGGAGGAGTCGCCGTCCGGGCGTACCGTCTCGGGGTTGTCGGCGGACATTCCGTCCAGGCAGGGGCGGATGCGGTGCTGGAAGAAGCCGCGGTAGGACAGGCCGAAGTTGAGCACGATGTCCAGCGCGTACCGGATCTCGCTGGGGCCGTGCAGGCGGACCTGGCCGATCTGCCCCGACAGGTCGGCCAGGAACGCGCGTCCCTCCTGGGCCGACAGGTGCCCGAGTTCGCCGGGGTCGCGGAGCGCCGTGGCGAGCCTGGCCCACATGTGGGTGACGGTCTCGTTGAGCGACTCGTCCAGCTCCAGGAACTGGCGGGACAGATGCGATCGGGCCTCGTCCATCAGGCCGCTGAACGCCTTGATGTTGGAGCCCTCCACGTTGCGCCGGCGGGCGATCTGGTCGGCGGCGGGGATCCCGTCGTCGATCCTGGCCCGCGCGAGGACCGCGGCCACGGCTTCGCCGAGCTTGGTCTCCGGCGCGTCCCGCTCGGCGCGGAACTCGCCCACCAGGTCCTCCAGCGCCCCGGCCAGGTTCTCGTACGTCTGCCGGAACAGCTCCTGGAAGACCAGCTTGGACATGTCGCCGGGCTGGGCGAACTGGTGCACGAAGGACGACTGCTCGATCAGCAGCCGGACCTCCTGGTCGATCTCGCCGCGCCGGCGGACCCGCTCGCTGATGATCGTCTCGTCCAGGGAGTCGATCGTGGTGAGGAGGTAGTCGACGATGGGGTCGAACGCGGCGATTACCTGCTCGGGTTTGGAGCAGTCGGTGATGTGCACGCCGGCCACTCTGATCGGCGACTTCTCCAGGTCGGCGGCAAAGGACTTGGCGTTGGCCAGGTTGTCCTGGTCGACGCTGGCGCGGTGGTTGAGGATCATGAAGGAGCGGCGCTCCATCGCGATCTCGGGCAGGGCGCTCTGGGCGATGCCGTACAGGTCGACGTCGACCTCGTGGATGCCGTCGCCTTCGGGGTTCGGGCGGCGGACGAACAGGACGAGATCGACGTCGTCCTCCAGTGCGGCCAGCAGCACCCGGGAGTCGCCGAGGTTGGTGTCGCCGAGGCCCGGCAGGTCGATGACCGCGATTCCGGTCAGGTCGCTCTGGTGGAACTTCGTGGAGATCTCCACCCGGCGTACGGCCCGGAAGGCGTGCAGCGGGTTTCCGTCCGGGTCGTCCTGGGCCACGAAGGAGCGGATCCGGTCGTCGCCGACCCGTTCGGGGGAGGCGCGGCCGATCAGCGGGCCGTACTCGGGAAAGGCGTCGTGGTAGGCGCGCAGGTGGCCGTAGGCGCTCTCGGCCTGCGGGTTGCTGGCGCGGTCCGGGGGGAGGGACGGCAGTGGGCTCGCGCCGAACGCGCGGGGGGAGACCGGGCGGGCGCCCAGGCCGTATCTGTCGTAGTAGAGGCCGACGACCTCGTCCACGAACGAGCGCTCCGAGTGGTAGTACACGTCGGCGTAGGTCTGCCCGTCGAAGTGGCGGATCGTGCTGGGCACTCCGGTGCAGAACCGGCCGGAACCGTCGGGGATCTCACGGTTGGTCAGTCCGGTCAGGCTCTGCAGGAGGCGGCTCTTGCCCTGCCGGGCCCGGCCGACCACGCCGATGTTGAGCGTGCCGCGCCGCAGCCGGGCCAGTGCCCGGTCTACCGCCGCGCGTTCCAGGGCGATCTTGTCCGCCAGGTCCCGGAGGCCGGGTCCGAGGGCGGAGAGCCGTTCTCTGGGTTCCTCGCCCACGCGGTCCAGCAGGTCCGCGCGTACCCGTTCCAGGGTGAGCAGCGCGGTCTCGACGTCGGCCAGATGCGTGCCGATGGCCTCGGTTCTGGTGGCGTTCTCCGCCCGTCGCGCCCGGATTGCCGCAATCTTCTCTGCTCTGTCCATGGCCCCCTCCGCAAGAGTTCTGAAAGGTCTTGGACCCTTCTAGCTCCGGAGCCATGTGCAGATATCGTCAATTGACGGCTTTGGGTTATGCCTTCCAACCCAGGAAGGCTTCGCCGGCGGAGATGGCGGCGAACCAGAGGCCGATGGAGAGGAACGGGACGAGCAGGCCCCAGAAGGAGGATTCCCGGACGGCCCAGACGGAGACGGCGAGGAGGGCCAGCCAGGCGAGGAGGAGGGCGACGATGGCCCAGAGGGGGGCCAGCAGGCCGCTGGCACCGTAGAAGGGGAGGGTGCAGAGTTGGGCGATCAGGCCCAGCCAGCTGGCGATGCGGGCGGCGCTGCTGGATTTGGTGGGCATGTCGCCTCATCCCATCGGGGGCGGTGTATGCGGAGATCCTGCCGGTTGGGCGGGTGTGGCGCAATGGGTGGGCCTGCTGGGATAGTTAATTCGGGGCGTACCCATGCTGTCAGCGACGTTTACAGATTCTGTCAATAATTCCGTTTATACTCTGGAATTACCAGCGGAATCGACCAGAGGTCGTGGTACGTGAATCCTCTCGACACTCCTGTCACCCGAATGGTGCTCCAGTATGACGGCTCCGCGGTGCGGCTCCTCCAGGCACTGGTCACCGAACCATTACGCCCCCGCACCACGAAACACGGCAAACAACCCGCTGCCGTGCTCATTCCCCGCGACCTTCGCGAACGCCTCGGTATCCCCGAAGGCGAACTTCTGACCGCCCGGCAGTCCCGGCTGGAACGCGCGGACGGCTCCGCGGCCGTCGTCGTCGCCTTCGTCGACCTGAACGGCGAAGCCGGTTCGCACCGCGACCAGCACGAGGTCCTCCGGGTCGGCACCCGCCGCTGGTACTGGGGCGAACCCGGCGGAATCCACCGGATCTCCGCGTGGCGCGAGATCCTCACCACCAGCGACGGCGTCGCCGCCCGGTACACGCGGGAGATCTTTCACCCGGACGTGGTGCCGGTGATCACGCCCAGCCGGGAACGTGCCACGGTGCGTCCCGAGTTCGCGACCCCGGGCGTCCGCCGCCGGCTCACCGTCACCCCGCGGGCGGGGCGGAGCGGCGAACCCGTGGTGTGAGGTCACGCGGTCAGGTTGACGCCGGAGTCGGGGTCGAAGATGTGGACGGCCGCCGGGTCGTACCAGAGTGTGGCGGGTTCGCCTTCGCGGGCCCGGGATTTCGGGTCGAGGCGGGCGACCACCTGGGCGCCGTCGCCGAAGGCGGTGCCGCCGGACTCGCCGGTTTCGCCGGTTTCGAACGTGAAGTAGGCGATCTTCTCCGCGCCCATCGACTCCAGGATGTCGACGGTGTCGGTGAACGAGGCGCCGCCGCGGATCCGGGTGTCCTGGAAGGCTTCTGGGCGGATGCCGGCGACGACCTCGGGCGGGAGTCCGCGGGATCGGTGCGGGATGACGCCGATGATCGTATGCAGGCCGTCGTCGCGTACCTGGGCGGGGAGCAGGTTCATCGACGGTGAGCCGATGAAACCCGCCACGAACAGGTTGGCGGGGCGGTCGTAGAGCTCCTCGGGCGGGCCGACCTGCTGGACGACGCCGGAGTACATGATCACGATGCGGTCGCCGAGGGTCATCGCCTCGGTCTGGTCGTGGGTGACGTAGACGGTGGTGGTGCCGAGCCGTTTCTGCAGGCGGGCGATGGAGGTGCGCATCTGGACCCGCAGTTTGGCGTCCAGGTTGGACAGCGGTTCGTCCATCAGGAACGCCTTCGGGTCGCGGACGATGGCCCGGCCCATCGCGACCCGCTGGCGCTGGCCGCCGGAGAGGTTGGCCGGTTTGCGGTCCAGCAGCGCGGTCAGGTCGAGTAGTTGGGCGGCGTGTCCGACCTTGGCCGCGACCTCGGGTTTCGGCAGCTTGGCGAGGGTCAGGGGGAAGGCCATGTTCTCCCGTACCGTCATGTGCGGATAGAGGGCGTAGGACTGGAACACCATCGCGATGTCCCGGTCGCGGGGGGCGCGTTCGTTGACGCGCTCGCCGTCGATGCGGAGTTCGCCGGAGCTGATCTCCTCCAGTCCGGCGATCATGTTCAGGGTGGTCGACTTGCCGCAGCCGGACGGGCCGACCAGGATGACGAACTCGCGGTCGGCGATGGTGAGGTTGATGTCGTGCACCGCGGTGGTGCCGTCCGGATAGCGCTTGCTGACGCCGTCGAGCACGATCTCAGCCATTGGTCATTCCTTGGTCATCCTTTCACCGCGCCGGCGGTCAGCCCGGCCACGATCCGGCGCTGGAAGAACAGCACGAAGATCACGATCGGGATGGTGATGACCACCGCCGCGGCCGCGATCGAGCCGGTCGGGTCCTCGAACTGGGAGCTGCCGGTGAAGAACGAGATCGTCGCCGGCGCGGTGCGGGCCGCGGAGGTGGAGGTGAGCGAGATCGCGAACAGGAAGTCGTTCCAGCAGAAGATGAACGCCAGGATCGCCGTGGTGACCATGCCGGGCACGGCCAGCGGCACAATGACCTTCCAGAACGCCTGGAAGGGGGTGGCGCCGTCCATTTTGGCGGCGCGTTCCAGTTCGGCCGGGATCTCCTTGAAGAACGCGGACAGCGTGTAGATGGTCAGTGGCAGGGCGAAGGTGATGTACGGGAGGATCAGCCCCGGCCAGGTGTCGAAGAGGCCGAGTGAGCGCTCGATCTGGAACAGCGGGGTGACCAGGGAGATCTGCGGGAACATCGCGATCAGCAGCGAGAAGCCGATCAGCAGGCGCTTGCCGGGGAAGGCGAGCCGGGCGATCGCGTACGCGGCCATGGTGCCGAACACCATCGCGACGAAGGTGGAGATGAGCCCGATTCCGATGGAGTTGACCAGTCCGCGGAGGAAGTCGTCGTTGCGGAAGATGCCGGCGTAGTTGCTGAGCGTCCATTTGGTCGGCAGCAGGGAGCCGTCGGTGATCGTGCTCGGGTCCTTGAACGACAACGACACGATCCACAGCACTGGAATCAGCGCATACAGAATTACCAATACGTCGATAAATCCCCATCTGAGTTTCATCCGGGGGCCGCCGCGCCGAAGACCCGGATGAAGACGAACGCGATGACGGCCACACTGATCAGGATCAGCACCGACATGGTCGAACCGATGCCCAGATTGAGCCCGCCGATCAGATTGTGGTACGCGATGATCGACACCGAACTCGTGTGCTGTGCGCCATTCGTCAGCACGTAGATGTTGTCAAATATCCGGAACGCGTCGAGGGTGCGGAACAGCAGGGCCACCAGAATCGCCGGCTTCATCAGCGGCAGGACGATCTTCGTGAACCGCTGCCATCGATTCGCGCCGTCCATCGAGGCCGCCCGCAGCAGCTCCTCCGGGACCAGCGCCAGCCCTGTCATCAGCAGCAGCGCCATGAACGGCGTCGTCTTCCACACCTCGGCCAGGATGATGATCGCGATGGCGGGCGCCTGCTCGGTCAGCGGCGCGCTCCCTGCCGGCAGCAGCCCGGCCAGCCATCCCGTGCCCGGCGTCCACGCATATTTCCAGCCATATGCCGCCGCGACGGTCACGATCCCGTACGGCACCAGCACCACCGTCCGCACCACCCCCCGCCCGACGATCGTCCGGAACGTGACCAGCGCCACGAGCATCCCCAGCACCAGCTCGATCGCCACACTCACGACGGTGACCAGCGCCGTCACGCCGAACGCCGTCCACCAGTACGGGTTGCCCAGCACGGTCGCGTAGTTCGCCAGCCCGATCCACTCCTGATCGGCGGGAAACCGCAGATCGGCCCGCCGCAACGACAGCAGGAACGAGTACAGGATCGGCCACCCGGTGACCGCGATCATGATCAGCGTCGCCGGCGCGCACAACCAGAGCGCCAGCCGCCGCTCGCCCAGGTCCCTTTCTGCGGTCATATCCGCATACCTTCGGCCGTCGTTATAGCAGGTCGGGGTTGCCGGTCTTCGCGTTTCATGGCGACCCTGCCGGCCTGGCGTTCTTCGGGTTTCATGGCAGGACGCCCTTGCTCTGCAGCGCGTCGCCCACCTGCCGCCGCAGCTCCGCCAGTGTCACCGGGGGATCGATCTCCGCCGGTGGCGACAGCACGGCCGAGATCACCGTCGACACGTTCTGGTAAACCGGCGTCTTCGGCCGCGGCGCCGCCGTTTCGAGCGCGTCCAGGATGGCCTGCCGCATCGGATACACCCGGGCCATCTCCGGATCGGAGTACACGGCCTCGATCGTCGGCGGCAGCCCGTCCTTCGTCGCGGCGATCTTCTGGCTCTCGGCGTCCCGCAGGCACAGGGCCGCCTCGAACGCCTCCTGCGAATGCCCCGAATACCGACTTATCGCGAAATTGGCTCCGCCCAGGGGGGACCGTCCGGGTCCGTCGACCCCCGGATACGCCGCCCACTTGAAATATGGCAACATTTCCGGCCGATTCGCCGCCATCGATGCGTACACATAAGGCCAGTTGACCTCGAAAGCCGCCCGTCCGCCCTCAACGGCCAGGCGCGCCTCGTCCTCGTGCGTATTGGGCAACGAGGGATCGGCCGCCTTCGAGTTCGCGTAGGCCCGCATGACCCGCAGCGCCCGCAACGCGGGCTCGCCAAGCGCGACCGCGTTCCCCCCGGGGGTCAGAATCGCACCCCCCGCCGACGCCACCACGCTGTTGAACCACACGACCAGCCCTTCGTACTGGGCTGCGGCCACCTCCCCATACGCGGGCTTCCCCGCCGCCGCCAGCCGCCCGGCGGCCTCCATGATCCCCTGCCAGGTCGTCGGCGCGTCCGCCACCAGATCCGACCGATACCAGAGCAACTGCACATTCGTCGTATAGGGCGCCGCGTACAGCTTCCCTCGCCACACCGCCGTATCCAGTGGCTTCGCCAGCGTCCCCGCCCGAACTCGCTCCGCGTGAGTCCCCGTCCACTCCCGAATCCACCCGGCCTCGGCCAATTCCGCCGTCCACGTGACATCCAGCCCGAGCACATCCAGCCCCGGATCCCCGGCCGCCAGCCGCCGTACCAGCTGCTCCCGCTGCCCGTCCGCGTCCCTCGGCAGCACGTTCACGATGATCCGATACCGCCCCCCGGCCCTGTCATTGCACCGCTCCGCGATGGCCCGGATGTTCTGCTGCGGCGCGTTGTACAGGTTGATCTCCGGGATCCCGCCCGTCGCCGGCCCGCAGCCCGCCGCGGCGGCGGCCAGCACCGCGACCGCGACAGTCCTGATCATGCGGGAGGCGTACCCAGATCGGGATCTCCCGGACGCCCGCAAACCCTAAAGAGACTCTTCGCCGACAATCAAAATCCCCTTGACAATAAATCTTGTCGGTGAGAGGCTTCGGGCAACCAAGGAGGCAGTAATGCGGAAGATCGTTTCAGGGTTTTTCATCTCGCTCGACGGTGTCGTCGAGGCCCCCCACGAGTGGCATTTCCCGTGGTTCAGCGACCAGATGGGTGCTGCCATCGTCGGTGCCACCAATGCGTCCGACGCCATGCTGATGGGCCGCAACGTCTACCAGGAATGGGCCGAATACTGGCCGAACGCCCCCGAGGACGACGAGTTCGGCCAGTTCATCAACAACGTCGACAAATACGTGGTCTCCACCACCCTGACCGAGGCCGGCTGGGGCAACACCACAGTCATTCCCGGCGACGACCTGGTCGAGCGGATCACCGAACTCAAGTCCCGCCCCGGCAAGGACATCTACATCAGCGGCAGCCCCACCCTGGTCCGCTCCCTGCTCGGCCACGGACTCGTGGACGAACTCCAGCTGCTCATCCACCCGATCATCGTCGGCTCCGGCGAACGCCTCTACGAGGGCCTCGACCAGATCCCCCTCAAGGTCGTCGCCGCCGAGACCTTCGAAACCGGCGTGCTCTTCGTCCGGTACGCGCCGGACGACAGCAAACCAGGAGAATGAGCGGGCGGCCCTCGAACCGCCCGCTCATCCCCACGGCGTCATGCCACCTGGGCCAGCCGCCACCGTTGGTTGGCGCCGCCGTTGGCGGTGTACTGGTTGACGGCCGCGCCGTCGGCGGTGGACTGCCCGGACCTGTCGGCCAGCTTGCTGATTCGCCCCAATTACACGGCTGGGGCTGGTGGGGAAACTTGGTTGTGGATACGCCTGCTGGCCCGGTGCCCCCGGAATATCCACGCGCGCCGACGCCATCGCGGTCGGTAAAGTCCGGAAACATGCTGATCTTGCAGGGTGCGCTGGTGCGCCTGCGACCCGCCATCGACGCCGACCGCCCCGCTCTCGTCGCCATCCGCTCCACGCCTGATGTCTATCGCCGCTGGCGTGGCGGCGACGACCTGGCCGCCGCCGTCGCCGAATCCCTGACCGACCCCGATGTGGAGGTCTTCGCCGTCGAGTACGACGGCCGGGTCGTCGGCGCCATCCAGTGGGGCGAGGAAACCGACCCGGAATACCGGCACGCCAGCGTCGACCTCTACCTCGACCCAGCTGTCCACGGCCGCGGCCTGGGCACGGACGCGGCTCGCACCCTGGCCCGCCACCTCATAGACGACAAAGGCTTCCACCGCCTGGTCATCGACCCCGCCGCCGACAACACCGGAGCCATCCGCTGCTACACGAAGGTCGGCTTCCGCCCGGTCGGCGTCCTCCGCCAGTACGAGCGCGGCGCCGACGGCACCTGGCACGACGGCCTGCTCATGGACCTATTGGCCGAGGAACTCGAACGCTGACCCCCAGCCCGTTGACCTCGGCCCGCAGGCCCCCGGCCGGTTGACCTCGGCCCGCAGGCCCCCGGCCGGTTGACCTCGGCCCGCAGGCCCCCGGCCGGTTGATCCCCGGCCCGCAGGCCCCCGGCCCGCAGGCCCCCGGCCCGCAGGCCCCCGGCCCGCAGGCCCCCGGCCCGCAGGTCCCTGGCCTGCAGGCCATTGGCACCGGACGGGCTTCACCGCACTAAACCGTTGCTAAACAGCCGCGTTTGGCGCTCCCTCGTCCAGGCGCGTGACAGGGCATGCGCTCAACCTCCAACGAAAGTGAAGGTCGGTCACCGCGAAGGATTCGTCTCACGCCTTGAATGCCCGCAGGCGCAGGCTGTTGGCCACCACGAACGCCGACGACAGTGCCATGGTCGCGCCGGCGATCATCGGGTTGAGCAGGCCGAGAGCTGCCAGCGGCAGGGCGGCCACGTTGTAGGCGAACGCCCAGAACAGGTTGCCCTTGATCACCCGGAGGGTGCGTCTGGCCAGTCGGATGGCTGTCGCGGTCACCCGCAGGTCGCCCCGGACCAGGGTGAGATCGGCGGCCTGGATGGCCGCGTCCGTCCCGGTACCCATGGCCAGCCCCAGATCGGCCTGCGCCAGCGCCGCCGCGTCGTTGACCCCGTCACCGACCATCGCGACGGTCCTGCCCTCGGCCTGGAGCCGCTTCACGACGTCCACCTTGTCGGCGGGCAGCACACCCGCGATGACGTGCTCGACCGCGATACCAACCTCCGCGGCCACGGCTTCCGCGGCGGCCTGATGATCCCCGGTCAGCAGGATCGGCGTCAGCCCGAGCCCTCGCAGACTCCGAATCGCCTCGGCCGACGTCGCCTTGACGGTGTCGGCCACAGTGATGACCCCACGCGCCTCCCCATCCCAGCCCACCGCCACCGCGGTCCGCCCAACGGCCTGCGCCTGGTCCCACACGACCACAAGCTCCGGCGGCAACTCACCCACCAACTTCGGCCGTCCCACGAGGACGGTCCGACCCTCAACCACTCCCCGAACCCCAAGCCCTTCGAGGTTGGCGAAGTGTTGCGGGACGGGCAGATCGCTGACTGGCTTCGGTTGCTTTCCGAGGTCGGTTCGATCATCGAACTCTTCGAGGTTGGCGAGGTCGTCGACGTGTTGCGGGACGGGCAGGTCGCTGACTGGCTTCGGTTGCTTTCCGAGGTCGGTTCGATCATCGAACTCTTCGAAGTCGGCGAGGTCGTCGACCGGCTTCGGTTGTTTCCCGAGGTCGGTTCGGGTGTTGGTCGCTTCGAAACCGTTGAAGTTGGCGAAGTCTCGGGGGAGAGGTAGGTCGCCGATCAGCTCTGGTCGTCCCACGAGGACGGTGTGTCGGGCGGGTGAGTCGCGCCAGGAGTTGGTGATGGCCTTGGCGATGGGGTGTTCGGAGGCGTGTTCGAGGGATGCGGCGAGGCGTAGGACCTCGTCGCGGGTTTCGCCGGGGGCGGGGATTACGTCGATCAGGGCCATTCGGCCCTCGGTGACCGTGCCGGTTTTGTCCAGGACGATGGTGTCGACGGTTCGGGTGGATTCCAGGACTTCGGGGCCCTTGATGAGGATGCCCAGTTGGGCGCCGCGGCCGGTGCCGACCAGGAGGGCGGTGGGGGTGGCGAGGCCGAGGGCGCAGGGGCAGGCGATGATCAGTACAGCGACGGCTGCGGTGAACGCCGCCGATGCGCCGCCACCGGTGCCGAGCCAGAAGCCCAGCGTGGCCGCCGCGAGGGCGATCACGATCGGGACGAAGACTCCGGAGATGCGGTCGGCCAGGCGTTGGACCTGGGCTTTCCCGGCTTGGGCGGCCTCGACCAGGATGGCCATCTGCGCCAACTGGGTGTCGGCGCCGATGCGGGTGGCGCGGACGACCAGCCGGCCGGAGGTGTTGAGGGTGGCTCCGGTGACCGGGTCGCCGGGGGTTACCTCCACCGGAACGGGTTCGCCGGTGAGCATGGAGACGTCGACGGCGGAGCCGCCCTCCTCGACCACGCCGTCAGTGGCGATCTTCTCGCCGGGGCGTACCACGAAGAGGTCGCCGACGGCGAGTTGGTCGGTGGGGACGCGGGTCTCGTGGCCGTCGCGGAGGACGGCCACGTCCTTGGCGCCCAGGTCGAGCAGGGCGCGCAGGGCCGAACCCGCGCGGCGTTTGGCGCGGGCCTCGAAGTAGCGGCCGGCCAGGACGAACGCGGTCACCCCGGCGGCGGCCTCCAGGTAGATGTTGGCCGAGCCGTCGGTTCTGGCCACGGTGAAGGTGAACGGGTGGGTCATGCCGGGGGTGCCGGCCGTGCCGAAGAACAGCGCCCACAGCGACCAGCCGAGGGCGGCCAGGGTGCCGAGGGAGATCAGCGTGTCCATGGTGGCCGCGCCGTGCCGGAGGTTGGTCCAGGCGGCCCGGTGGAACGGCAGGCCGCCGTACGCGACGACGGGCGCGGCGAGGGTGAGGGAGAGCCACTGCCAGTTGGTGAACTGGAGCGCGGGGACCATCGCCATCGCGATCACCGGAACCGCCAAGACGACCGAGATGATCAGGCGGTCGCGGAGCGGCTTCAGGTCGTCGATCTCTTCGGGTTCCGCTGCGGTTGAGGGGAGGGCGGCGTCGTATCCGGCTTTGCGTACCTCGCTGATCAGCGCGTCCGGCGTGACTTCGGGGGCGAAGCTGACGGTGGCCTTCTCGGTGGCGTAGTTCACCGTGGCCGAGACGCCGTCCATTCTGTTGAGTTTGCGTTCGATCCGGTTGGCGCAGGACGCGCAGGTCATGCCCGTGATCGAGAGTTCGATCGCGTGCCTGGCCCGGTCGTCGGTGATGATCGTCATCGTCTGCTCCTCCCTCAGTGCTGATGCGCCTGGACGGTGAAGTCCGCGGTACGGACCTTGCCGCCATGCTGGAAATCAAGAAACAGCCGGTAACCGCCCTGACTCGGCACCTCGGTATGGAAGGTGATCTCCGGGCCGGGGGTGGGCGAGGGTTCCGGATGGACGTGCAGGTAGGCCAGGTCACCCGAGCGCAGCGCCACCAGATGCCCGTACGCGCCCAGGTACGGCTGAAGATCGGTGACGGGCTTGCCGTCCTTGGCGACGGAAACGGTGAGCTTGCTCGCCGCACCGGGAGCGAGATCACCGATGAGAGTCACCTCGTAACCGTCGACGACGGCCATACGAGTACTTCCGGGAGCCGGCTCCGGCCGGAACTCGCCGGGCGCGAACAGATCGACACCCAGGGTCAGATTCTCCCCCTGCTCGGGGACGAAATCAGCGAACGCCCGATAGGTCCCAGCGGCCGGAAGCTCCAACGGCACCGACCACACCCCATCGCCACCCAACTCCGGATGCAGATGCTGAAACCGCCCCAGATCCCGAGAAACCACGATGAAGTGCAGCTTCTTCTCATGCTCCGTCTTGTACGCGGTGAGCGGTCGCCCATCCACCCCGGCCACACTGAACCGGAAATCAGTCTTCTCACCAGGAACGATCGTCGAGCTCTCAGGCACCAGCGCGAACCCTCGCTCCGACACCTGCAACCCCCGGGGAACCTGCTGCACGGCCCCCGCCTGCCCATGACCCTGCGCCGCAGAGTCGCCGTCGCCGGAGTCTCCGTGACCATGCGAGCCCGAGCCGCCATTGCCCGGTGAGCCCGAGTCCCCGACGCCGTGCGCGGCGGAATCCGCCTGACCTTGCGAGCCGGCGTCCGTGTGCCCCCCACTTTGTCCCGAAATTTCGTGACTTGAGGTTGGTTCCGAGGCCACGGGTCCGACCAGAGCGCCGACACCCAGCGCTCCGCCGAACACCACGGCCAACCCGACAACATAAGCGCCCAGCTTGACCGAAGTCTTCACGCCCGGCTTCGCGGCGGACCGCGTCGCCGCCACCACGGGCTCCGTCGCAGGCGTCACGCCGGGCTTCGAACCGCCCCCGGCGTCCGGCTTCGCTCCGGGCTTCATGGTGTCGTGACCGAGTACCCCGCCTCCGCGACGGCCCGGGTGACGGCCTCGGAGTCGACGGGGGAGTCGGCGGTGACGGTGAGCAGGCCGGTGGGCAGGTCCACGTTGACGGCGGTGACGCCCGGGATGCCGCCGACCTCCTCGCGGACGGACGAGGCGCAGTGGCCGCAGGTCATGCCGGTGACGGTGAACGTGCTGGTGGTCATATGAAGTCCTTGAAGATCTCGAATGGAATGGATCACGAACGGACGAGCCGCGCGATGGCCGCCGAGGCTTCCTTCACCTTGGCGTCGGCCTCCGGGCCGCCCTTGGCGGTGGCTTCGGCGACGCAGTGCGCGAGATGCTCGTCGAGCAGGGCGAGCGCGAACGACTGCAGCGCCCGGTTCGCGGCCGACACCTGGGTCAGGACGTCGATGCAGTAGTCGTCCGCCTCGACCATGCGCTGCAGCCCCCGGATCTGCCCTTCGATCCGGCGCAGTCGCTTCAGGTGATCCTGCTTGTTGCCGGTGTAACCGTGCATGTCATCGCCTCCAACTCAAGGAACACCATACCCCCCTATGGTATTCCTCAGGCAAGCCGGGGCCCGCTCAGAGCCGTTCGACCTCGACGGCGGCGGGCACGCTCAGCGTGTACACGGCGGAGCAACCGACGCGGCAGGAGACCTCGATCCGCAGGGTCCGGCCGTTCCAGAACTGCCGGGCGTTCGGCGGCATATCGGTCCAGGAGAGCTCGCGCCGGATGGTGAGCCGCCCGTCCGGGCCGGGCACCACGTTCACCTTCACGTTCCCACCGGCCCGCACGATGAGGGTCCGCTCGGCGAAGTCGTACACATCGGTGACGATCTCGGTGCGCTGCGAGGAACGCAGCGGCGAGTACGCGGAACCGTCCAGACCCCCCTGCCAGAGGATCTCCCCCCGGACCGCCATAGCCACGGAGATCACCACGATCGCGGTGAACAGGCCGCCCACGATCCGCCAGACCCGGACCCGCATCTCAGCTCACCTTCAGGAAGCGGAGCACGGCCAGCACCCGCCGATGGTCCTTCTCGGCCCCCGGCAGCTCCAGCTTGGTGAAAATGTTGTTGATGTGCTTGCCGACCGCGCTCTCCGACACCACCAGCGTCTCGGCGATCGCCGTGTTGGACCTGCCCTCCGCGATCAGCGCGAGCACCTCGCGCTCACGCCGGGTCAGCCGGTCCAGTGGGTCGCTGTGCCGGCGCAGCAGCAGCTGGGCCACCACCTCAGGATCGAGCGCGGTGCCACCGGCCGCGACCCGGCGAAGCGCGTCCAGGAACTCCGGCACGTCGGCCACCCGGTCCTTGAGCAGGTAGCCGATGCCACTGGTGGCCGAGGAGAGCAGCTGCGTCGCGTACCGCTCCTCGACGTACTGGGAGAGCACCAGAATGGCCAGGTCAGGGTGCTGGCGGCGGAGCACCAGGGCGGCGCGCAGACCTTCGTCGGTGTGTGAGGGCGGCATCCGTACATCGGTGACGACCAGGTCGGGGAGGTCGGCGTCGACCGCGCGGAGCAGCCCTTCCGCGTCGGCGACGGCCGCCACCACGTCGATCCCGGCCGACCTGAGCAACCAGACGAGCCCCTCCCGGAGCAGCACCGAGTCCTCCGCGAGGACTACGCGCATGGCAACTCCACCCGGATCGTGGTCGGCCCGCCCGCCGGGCTGTCGATGCGCAGCTCCCCGTCGACGGACCCGACCCGCTGGGCCAGCCCGCGCAACCCGCTGCCCTTGGCCGGATCCGCGCCGCCCGCGCCGTCGTCGTGCACCACCAGGTTCAGCCGCTCGCCCTCCCGCCACACGATCACCTGCGCGCCGGACGCCTTCGCGTGCTTGGCGATATTGGTCAACGCTTCGGAAACCACGAAGAACGCCACCGCCTCGATCGTCGGACTGACCCGCTCGTCCACGGCCACCTGCAACCGCACCGGCACCGGCGCGCGAGCCGCGATACCCGACAACGCCGCGTCCAGCCCCTGATCGTTCAGAACCGCCGGATGCAACCCCTGCACCAGATCGCGCAACTCCTTGAGCGCCAGTTTGGCCTCCTCATGCGCCTGCGCGATCAACTTGGCCGCCGGATCCGGCAGATCGCTCAGCGTGGCCCGCGCCATCCCGAGGTTCATCGCCAGCCACACCAGCCGCTGCTGCGTCCCGTCATGCAGGTCCCGCTCGATCCTGCGCCGCTCGGTGTCGGCCGCGTCGATCACTTCCGCCCGGCTCTCTCTGAGCGTCTCCACCCGCTGCGCCAGCTTCTCCTTGAGGCTCGGCCCCAGCAACGTCGCCGCCGCGTACTCATCCAGCGCCGTCACCCCCCGCGCCACCCACGGCCCGGTGACCAGCAACCCCATCGCCACCAGCATGGCCAGCGTGCCCCTCCAGGTGGTCCCGTCCTCAACCCAGATCTGTACGGCGATCGCGATCGCCACCAGCGCCCCCGACCAGGCCAGAACCACCAGAAACGACCCGATCCCAGCGATCAGCGGAGCCAGCAGATGGTACCCGAGCTGCCGCCAGGTGCTCAGCACCCGGGCCTCCTGATACAGCATCTTGAACGGATTCCAGCTGACCGCGACCCGGCGCGGCACCTGCGGGATCTCCATCCCGAGAAAGGCGTTGAACCGGTTCCGCTGCACCCGGGTGAAAATCGGCACCGACCAGAACAAAAGCATCAACGAGACCACCGGCACCACGATCGTCCAGATCAGCACCACCGACGCCACCGTCAGCCCGACGATCACGGCAGCCGCCGCCAGCGCGATCGGAAGCCCCGTCACCACGTGCGCGGTTCGCAGCCAGACCGGCCCCGCCCAGTGCCCGCGCACCCGCTCCCATGGACTGGTCATCTCGATCGAGGTTGCCATGCTCCTACGGTAGGGACCGCCACGACGACGCGACATGACGGAGGTATCCCAGTGTGGGGTAGTGCTGGCCCCACCTTCGGGGATACTCATCCTGGTTGAATCGTCAGCTCAGGAGAATCATGTGGCCGCTGCGGAGAATCGTCACGAAGGCGACATGTCGCCGCTAGGCCCATGGGCGGAAGATTCCGCCTTCTCCGCCAAACACTTCCGGCTGGTCAGCCGCACGCGGGATCAGTACACACTGATCACCGTCGAAGGCGAAATTGACGCCTTGGCCGAGCCCGCCTTCCGCGACCTCGTCGAGAAACACCTCACCCGCCACATCCTGTTCGACCTCTCCGGCCTCACCTTCATCGACAGCTCCGGCCTGCAAATCCTGCTGGACGCCCACCGCCGCACAGAAACAGCCTTCTGCGCCCCCACCCCCCGCCTCCTCCGCCTCCTCACCCAACTGGGCATCCTCAACCGCCTCCACTTGTACGACTCCGTCGAAGACGCCCTGAACTAATCTGGCAGCCCGGAGTGACTGAGGGGAGTCGTCGTGGCGACCGCCCGGCGCGCCCTCCGAAATCACCACGCCACTCACCACATGTGGTGATGCCGACTCACCACATCAGCTCCTACCTTGCGGTCATCCCGAAGAAGCCCAGCGGGAACCCTCCGGCAAGCAAGGCGAGAGGAACCCCATGACCGACACGGCAGCCGACCACGCGCACCACCCCAGTCGGTACGAAATCCGTCTCAAAGGCCACCTCGCCGCACGCTGGGCGGCGCGGTTCGACGGAATGACCCTCACCACCCAGGCCGACGGCACCACCGTCATCGAAGGCCCCGTCATCGACCAGGCGGCCCTCCACGGACTACTGCGCACACTGCGCGACATCGGCCTCCCACTGCTCTCGGTCACCCAGATCGACGCGATCACCCAACTCGACGCGGCCATCCAGGTCTCCCCGATCACCGGGTCTACGGCCATGCCATCAGAGTGAAGCTGCTGCTCAGTGCGGTGATCTGCAGAAGCCGCCGCACGGCGTCAGGCACCCCGGCCAGCGCCAGCGCCCGCTGGTGTCTGACCGCGTGCCGTCTGCTGAGCACCAGCGCGGACAGCCCTTGCGCGTCCATGAACGTCACCGCCGACAGTTCGATGACCAGCAGCCCCTCGTGATGGGTGCGCAATGCCGCCCGGACGCACCCGTACAGCAGCGGTTTGCCCACGAGGTCCACCTCCCCCGCGGGCGTCACAACGACGAATCCGTTAAGCCGCGTGGTTGAGACCACCAAGGCGTTCATCGCCGCTCCAGACCAGCGCCAGGCAGGCCGGGCGGGGGCGGCCGCCAAGGCCCCTATCCCGGCCCTGCGCGCTCTCGTCGGCTCCGCGTCGATGCGTGTGTCGCGAGGTCTGGACGGCACGGTCCACCACGATGAACGTGGCAGACCACAGCGAATCGCCACAATCTGCGATCAGTTGTACACGTAGAGCATCATACGCTCCGAGTGGGCGTCACGCCGGGCGAGCGCCGCAACTCGTGCGGAGTTCGTACCGTGCCGGTCACGGGCGAGGGCCTTCCGTCCATACCAATAACTGGCTGAGCACGACGGCTCAGTGCGCGTCGGGCAGAGCGGTCGGCGTGTGGTCGTCGGCGAAGGACAGGACGCTGCGGGAGGCCAGGAGTTCGGCCAGGCGCAGCAGGGTGCCGCACACCCCCTGGAGGCGGAGCCAGCCGCCGGCTTCGAAGAAGCGTCCGGTGCCCGTCACGAACAGGCGCAGGCCGGCCACGTCGCAGAACTTCAAGCCGGTGATGTCGATGATGGCGTGCGGTTCTTCCTCGGCCAGCAATTCATCCAGCGCACGCCGTACCTGGGGGCAGGACAGCACGTCCAGTTCACCGGTGAGCGCCAGCACCCAGTGATCGCGATGGCGGGTCTTGGCGACGGTTAACTCGGTCATAATGCCCACTCCTTGCGGGGCATCACATGAAGGTGCGGGCGTCGACCCAAGATCTTCGCCAAGCGCACGCTTGGGCTCAAAGGCCTTGTGGTCGCATCGCGGCGACGCCGCGGGGTCTGGGCGGCTCCCAGAAGATCACGATGTTCGCAAACTTCAGATGGTGCGAATTGTCTGGGATGTGATGGATTGCTATCGGCTTCGCAGCTTAGCCTGCCACCGCGTCATTCCCGCCTGCGGGGAGACGGTCAATCCGGTGGGCGGCGGGCACCCCTGCCCGTACGGGCGAGGTGGGGCAGCAGGACCTCGCCGTTGATGACGGCGTGGGCGACGTCGGTGAGCTTGCGGTTGGTGGCGCGGGCATTGGCGCGCATCGCGGTGAACGCCTCGTCGACCGACTCGCTGCCGCGCTCGGCGAGCATGCCCTTGGCCTGCTCGATCAGGACCCGGGTGTTCAGGGCGATCTGCAACTGCTGCGACAGCAGCGCCTGCTCCCGGGCCGCCCGCTCGCCGAGCAGCCCGATCGTGGCCACGTCGGCGAAGGCCTGCCCCAGCGCCGCGCTGTCGGCATCCAGGCCGCCGGGGGCGGCGCTGAACAGGTTCAGCGCGCCGATGACCTGGTCGCGTAACCGCATCGGCATCGCGTGCACCGCGGCGAACCCCCGCTCGTGGGCGGCTTCGGCGAACACCGGCCACCGTACGGCTTCGGCGGCCAAGTCGGCGACGGCGACCTGAGTTCCGGTGGCGTAGCAGTCCAGGCACGGGCCCTGATCGGCCTGCAGTTGCAACAACTCCAGCAGGCGGGACTGCTCACTGGAGGCGGCCACCAACTGCAGACGATCGGCCTGATCGGTGAGCAGCAGCCCGGCCGCGTCCACCTGGAGCACCTGCACGCATCGCTCGGTGAGCAGGTGCAGGAACTCGATCACATCGAAGTCGGCGACCAGGGTGTCGGCCAGCTCAACGAACACCCGGGCCAGAAGTTGTTCACGCGCCATGGTTTCACTCCCCTTCTCAAAGATCAGGCTCTGCGTGTGCGCCGGGTGTCCCCGCCGGGTCGTCGGGGTCGAAGCGCAGGTTCCGGCCCACGACCAGGCGGGCGATCTGGTCGACCCCCACGCCTTCGGCGAAGGCGTGGGCGCGCAGCCGTACGAACGCCTCCGCCAGGCCCACGCCCAGCTGCACCGCGATCATCCCGATGGCCTGGTAGACCTCCGCCCGCGGCTCTTCCATCGCGTCGAAGGGCCGCACGTCCTCGGGAGGGCCCGCCGCGGGATGGGCGGCGTGCAGCATCACGCCGAGCGAGGCCGCGGCGAAGGTCAGAGCGTCGGCCAGTTGTTCGGCCGACAATGGTCCGGGTTTGGCCTGGTACAGATCCAAGGTGCCCAGCCGGATCGCCCCGGCCTGCAACGGGAAGGCGAAGACCGCGCACGCCCCGGCCTGCACCGCCGCCGGGGCGAACCACGGCCAGCGGGCCGAGGCCGTCGCCGAATCCAGATCAGGGGCCAGCGACGCGCCGCCGAACGTCCACGCCTCCACCGCCGGGCCCTCGCCCAGGGAGAAGTGCAGCTCCGCCACCCGCCGGGCCACCTCGTCGGTGGCATACACCAAGCTCTGGCTGTCCATGCCCGTCGACAGCGACAACGCCGCCCCGTCCACGCCCACCGCGGCACGCACCGCCCGGCACACGTGCTCGGCCGCCACCGGCGCCCCGCCCGCGCACCCGATGATCAGCGCCCACGCCTTCGCCGCCCGCGCCGTCCGGTTGCCGCCGTTGACCGCCATCCGGCGATCACCGCCTCACCACCCGAGGGCCTCGTCGCGCGCCATGTCGCTGTCGCCCCCACCATCGCACTCCTGGCCGACTTCCGCAGTCAGGCCACGGCTTTGAGCTTCCTGGCCGGCGAAGTGGCCGCCGTCGGCTGGGGTCCGGGTCCCGGCAGGGCCAGCCGCAGGACGCGCTTCCAGACCGAGCCTGCCTGACGGGCCAGTGAATCGGATGTGTAGGCGAGGCCGAACCGCTCGCACAGGGCACGGACCCGGGGCGCGATCTCGGCGTACCGGTTGCTGGGCAGGTCGGGGAACAGATGGTGTTCGATCTGGTGGCTCAGGTTGCCGCTCATGATGTGGAACAGGCGGCTGCCGTCGATGTTGCACGAGCCGAGAAGCTGACGGAGGTACCACTCGCCGCGGGTCTCATCCTGGAGCCGGTCCTCGGTGAAGAATTCGGCGCCTTCGGGAAAGTGGCCGCAGAAGATGATGGTGTGCGCCCACACGTTGCGGGCCAGGTTCGCGGTCAGGTTGCCGAGCAGGACGGGCAGGAAGGCCGGACCGGCGAGCAGCGGAAAGGCGACGTAATCCTTGACTATCTGCCGTTGTACCTTGCCTGCGATGGCGCGCAGCTGGGCCAGGGCCTCCTTCAGGCTCTTCTGCCCAGACGGGATGCGCTCAAGCTCCAGGTCGTAGATCGCGATGCCGTACTCGAAGAACAGGGCCAGCAGGATGTTGTAGAGCGGCTGGGCGAGGTAGACCGGGTGCCACTGCTGCTCCGGGCTGATCCGCAACGCCGAATAGCCGATGTCGCGATCCTTGCCGAGCACGTTCGTCCAGGTGTGGTGGACGAAGTTGTGCGAGTGCTTCCACAGGTCGGCCGGACAGGCGCTGTCCCACTCCCAGGTGGTCGAGTGGATCTTCGGGTCGCGCATCCAGTCCCACTGCCCGTGCAGGACGTTGTGGCCGATCTCCATGTTCTCGAGGATCTTCGCGGTGGCCAGCGCCGCGGTTCCGGCGGCCCAGGCGGGCGGCAGCCAGGAGGCGAAGAGCAGCACCCGGCCGCTCATTTCCAGCTTGCGCTGGGTGGCGATGACGCCGCGGATGTAGCGCGCGTCCTGCTCGCCGAGGCCGGCGAGCACCTCGTCGCGGATTCTGTCCAGTTCCCGGCCGAACTCTTCGACCTCGGCCCGGGTGAGATGCGATGGGGCAGGCATGTACGTACCTCTCAAAGCTCGATCTCGATGGGACCGGCGGCGGCCGACACACAGGTCTGGATCAGGTCCCCCGCTTCGCCGTGGACCTGGCCGGTGCGCAGGTCCCGTACTCGGCCGGAGCGGAGGCGCCCGACGCAGCTGTGGCAGATGCCCATGCGGCAGCCGCTCGGCATGAGAACCCCCGCGTCCTCGCCGACCGTCAGCAACGGCGTCGCGCCGCCGGCATCCGCCTCCCGGCCGCTCCTGGTGAAACGCACCCGTCCGCCCGCTTCGCCGGAAGCCAGGACCGCCGGGCGGAAGCGCTCGACGCACAGCCGATCCGCGGGCCCGGTCCAGTGCGCCGCGACCTCGTCGAGCATCGCGGCCGGGCCGCAGGCCCAGACGGAACGCTGAGCCCAGTCCGGGCAGAGGCCGGCCAGGTCCGCCGGGCTGAGCCGTCCCGCGCTCCGGGTGTGCCGCTCATGCAGCCGCAGGTACGGGGAGCGCGCGGCGAGGTGCCGGAGCCGTGCGCCGAAGATGACGTCCTGGGGTGTCGGCGCCGAGTGCACCAGCACCACGTCGGGCGGCTCCTGTCCAGGTGGCCACGTCGGGTGGGCGGTGTCGCCGGGGAGCAAACCGCTCAGTATCGCCATCACCGGTGTGATGCCGCTGCCGGCGGTCAGGAACAGCGGGCGCGGCGGTGGCGGCTCCGGGACGACGAACTCACCCTCCGGCCCGGCCAGCCTGACAATCGTCCCTGGCGCCGTACGCCGTGCGAGGTGAGTCGAGACGAGCCCGTCCGGGATCGCTTTGACCGTGATCGTGAAGCAGCCGTCGGGCCGTTCCGGCGGTGACGACAGCGAATAGGTCCGCCAGTGGCGTCTGCCCTGGATATCGACACCGATCCGGACCCATTGGCCGGGGCGGTGCGCGCGCCAGCCACGGCTGGGGCGGATCACCAGGGTGGCCGCGTCGGCGGTTTCTGGGCAGACGCCCTCGACCCGGCCGCGCAGTTCCTCAGCCGACCAGAGCGGGTCCAGCAACCCCAGGTAGTCTTCCGGCAGCAACGGTGTCGACAGCCACTGGGCGGCGTGGTTCAACTTCCCGAGCACGTCACGAACCCGGGGTCTTCCGCCCGCCCGTGAGAGCGACCCGGACAACCGTGATCGCCGTCACCGCGTCGGCATGCTCGGGCGCGTTTGAAACGATCATGACTGGTGGTCGCCTTTCTCGACGAGGAAAGGGCCGGACTTGCCGACCGTGGCCAGGTGATACCCGCTGCTTCTTAAAGGGGTCGCCAGCGAGAATCCAATAGATCTCGCGGCTGGGACAGATCTAGAGGCTTGCGCTCAGGGAGATCCTGAGGCGCAAGCCTCTGAGATTGGACTGGGGGGCTGTGTCAGGTCAGGAGAGGGGGCAGGTGTTGCGGTATTCCTCGATGTCGCCGCCGCGGGAAGGGCCGGGGCAGATGAACTGGTCGTAGCGGGTGTCGTCGTCGACGAAGCGCTTGAGCCAGGCGACCATCTGGCGGGCCAGGGGGGTGTTGGTGCTCTGGGGGAAGAAGTGGCTGGCGTTGTTGAGTTCGAGGTAGGACTTCTCGGTCAGCGAGATGCTGTTGTAGAAGGGCTCTGAGTGGGAGGAGACGGGGGCGATGCTGTCGCTCTCGCCGCCGACGATCAGGGTGGGGACGCGGAGTTCGGACCAGGACTTGTCGAGGTTCCAGGGGGCGATGGGGACGGCGGCCTGGAGGGACGGGCGGTCGGAGGCGGCTTCGAGGGTGCCGCCGCCGCCCATGGAGTGGCCGGCGACCGCCAGGCGGTTGGGGTCGATGCGGTTGCGGATGGTGAGGGAGCTGTCTTCGACGAGGTAGTCGAGGGCGGCCAGGAGCTGGTTGCCCCGGCTGGCGGGCTGGTCGTAGATGCTGTTGGTCTCGATGCCGATCACGACGAAGCCGTGCGAGGCGAGGCGCGGGCCGAGCCAGGAGAGGCTGGACCAGGTGGCGGTGTAGCCGGGGGAGATGGCGACGGCGCCGAAGGCGCCCTGGCTGGTGTCGGTGGGGTAGTAGATGGTGCCGCCGCCGAAGCCGCTGACGCTGAACGACGAGACCGAGGTGGACGCGGTCGCGAACGGGCCGCGGGAGGCGGTCAGGGCGGCGTTGGTGGGGTTCGGGCCGCGCTCGTACGGGCCGGCCGCCTGCGCGGGGGACGCGACGGCGACGCTGCCGGCGGTGAGCGCGAGGGCGAGGGCGAGCTTGGTGAGGCGCGAAAGGGGGGTGGGCTGCACGGCGGTCTTCTCCCGGTCCAGGGAGCCGCTTTGTTGCCGGCGGGTTTCCGGCTCCGCACCACGGCTCCGTCGGAATTGCTGACTGCCGTCATCGTGAAGAGCGACACGCCGGTACGCATCGGTGAGATCACCCGTCCTGTCGGCGCCGGGTACCGCAGACCGGTGGTCTCACCGATGGGCCGCAAGAAGTGGGGGCCGCAAAACACAAAAGCCGCGCTTGAAGGGCGCGGCCGGGAACGCTAACCTGAGTAATTGCCGTCTAAGATGTGGCACCTACAATACGTTCCGCTGGAAGGATATCACACACGTGAACCCGCGTCAAGATATTCAACTAGAGCAAGATCGAGTATCAGTCCTCTACCACCGCCTCGACACCGTACGCGAACGAACGGAACAGGCCCTGGCAGCCGAGCACGCGCGCGGCGAGCCCGGCGGCACCCGGCAGGCACGAGTGGAGCGCGAGATCGCCGCCGGCGAGTACGCCCGGCGCCTGGCCCACCTGAACGCCGTGGAACGGGGCCTGTGCTTCGGGCGCATCGACCTCGGCCGGCTCGACGAGTCGGGCGAGGCGCTCTACATCGGCAGAATCGGCCTGCGCAACGACGACCACGAAACCGTCCTGGTGGACTGGCGCGCACCGGCCGCCCGGCCGTTCTACGCGGCGACCCCGTCCGCCCCTGCGGGCCTCGTCCGGCGCAGGCACCTGCGGACCAAGGGCAGAACCGTGGTCGGCGTCGACGACGAGATCTTCGACCTGGCCAAGATAAGCGACGGCGACCGGAACGCCCTGGTCGGCGAGGCCGCGCTGCTGGCCGCGCTGGAGCGTGGGCGCACCGGCCGGATGGGCGACGTGGTGGCGACCATCCAGACAGAACAGGACCGGGTGATCCGTTCCGGCCTGCACGGCACGCTCGTCGTCCAGGGCGGCCCCGGCACCGGGAAGACGGTCGCGGCACTGCACCGCGCGGCGTATCTCCTCTACACCTACCGGGACGCACTGGAACGCCGAGGCGTACTCGTCGTAGGACCAAATGCCATTTTTTCCCGCTATATCGAGCAGGTGCTGCCCGCCCTGGGCGAGACCGATGTCGTGCTCTCCAGCGTCGGCGAACTCTTCCCCGGCCTCGCCGCCACCCACGTGGACCCACCCGAGATCGCCGTGATCAAGGGCGACCTCGCCATGGCCGAGGCGATGGCCCGCGCGGTCGCCGACCGCCAGCGCGTCCCCAAGAAGGACCTGGAGATCGAACTTGGCGCGCTGACCCTGGTGGTCCCGCACGCCGTCTGCGTCCAGGCCAGGAAACGCGCGTCCCGCCACCCGCACAACGTCGGCCGCAAACTGTTCACCCTCGACCTGCTGCGCGCCCTGGCCCGCGACGAAGCCCGGCAACTCGACGCGCCCGACGACCCCGAAGACCTGGAGTACGCGCGCAAACTGCTCTGGCAGGAACCGCAGGTCAAGGCCGCCGTTGACGGGTTGTGGCCGGCCCTCACGCCGTACCGGCTGGTGGCGGAGCTGTTCGCGGACGGGGAGCGGCTGGCGGCGGCGAAACTGAGCCAGGCTCTGCTGCGTCCGCTGGACGCGCCCTGGACGGTGGACGACGTGCCGCTGCTGGACGAGGCCGCGGAGCTGCTCGGCGAGGAGCCTCGGACGCAGGCCGAGCGGCGCGCCGCCGAGCGGGCCCGCGCGGAGGAGGAGCTGTATGCCCGGGAAGTCCTGACCATCACCGGCCAGGAGGACATCGACGCCGCCGCGTTCGCGGACTGGCACCACGACCAGGGCCCGGACCGCAGCACCGCGAGCCGCGCCGTCGCCGACCGCGCCTGGATCTACGGCCACGTCATCGTGGACGAGGCCCAGGAGCTCTCCGCGATGGCCTGGCGGATGGTGATGCGCCGGGTGCCGACCCGCTCGATGACCATCGTCGGCGACCTCGGCCAGACCGGCTCCCCGGCGGGCGCCCGCAGCTGGGGCGAGATGCTCGACGGCTATGTCCGCTGGCGGGAGGAACGCCTGACGGTCAACTATCGCAGCCCCAAAGAGATCATGGACGTGGCCGCCGCCGTGCTCCACGAGGTCGCCCCCGACCAGGAACCACCCCGGTCGGTACGGCACGGCGAACCACCCCACTTCATTCAGGTCACCCCCCAAACCCTCCCCAACGTCCTCGCCGGCCTGGTGGACACCCCCGCCGACGGCAGAATCGCCGTGATCACGACAGCTGAACGCTACGCGGAAGTAGCCGCGCTACTACCGAAAGCAGTTAGGCTCGATCCGCTGGATTCTCCGGTGGCTCTGCTCACGGTGACGCGCTCCAAAGGGCTGGAGTTCGACGAGGTCGTCGTCGTGGCACCGGAGGAGATGGCGGGTCGTGAGCTGTATGTCGCGATCACCAGAGCGACCCGGCGGCTGACGGTGCTCCACCAGGGGGAGTTGCCGGCGACGCTGCGCGGGGCTACTCGGGGAGTCTAATTAGGACTATCCTAGTAGGAAATACCGGGAGGCGAGATGCAGCGTGCCGAGGCGGTCGCGATCGGGGCCGCCCGCTGGATTCGCGGCGCGGCCGTGGACGACGCGCGCGGGCGGCACTGGCGGGCGAACCCGGATCCGGACGGCCGCTCCGCCGCCCCCGGCCAGGAGAGCTCGCTCTACTCCGGCGCGGCCGGCATCGTGCTGTTCTTCCTGGAACTGGCCGCCGCGACCGGCCATGAGTCCTATCTGGAGGACGCCACCGCGGGCGCGGACTACCTGGCTGCCAGCTGGCGGGAGATCCGCGACCCGTCGCTGTACCACGGCCTGACGGGCATCGCCTTCGCGCTGGCCGAGGCCGGGTGGGCGACCGGTCAGGAGCGTTTCTCGGCGGCGGCGCGGGAGGTCGCCGACCAGGTCGTCCGGAGCGTGCGCAAGTTCGACGACGGGATCGGGTGGACCGGGGATCCGGCGCAGCGGGGGGATGGCGGGGTCATCCTGGGGCTGTTGCACGCGGCCGGGATTCTCGGGGTGTCGGAGTATGAGGAGGTGGCGGTCGAGGCGGGGGAGCGGATCGCGCAGCTCGTGGTTCCTGGGCACCGGTTCGGGGTGGAGACGCCTGACCTGCCGATGGACGCGGTCACGCCGGGGTTCCTGTCGGGCACTTCCGGCACCGGATTTTTGCTGGCCCGTCTGTACGGGGTGACGCGCGACGATCGTTTCCTGGCGGCCGCGAGAAGAGGGGCGGACTTCGTCCGTACCATCAGCGCGGTCAGCGATAAGTGCGCGCTCGTGCCGCATCATGTGCCGCAGGCCAGGGCGTTGCATTATCTGGGGTTCTGTTCGGGTTCGGCCGGGGTGGCGCGGATGTTCTACGAGCTGTACCGGGTGACCGGGGACCCCGGTGATCTGGACTGGGTGGAGCGGCTGGCGCGCGGGATCGTCAACAGCGGCGTCCCGTGGCGGCGGACCGAGGGCTACTGGGACGTGGCCTGTCAGTGCTGCGGCGCGGCCGGCCTGCTGGAGTTGTTCGTCGGGCTCTGGGCGGCGACGGGGAACGACGCGCACCTGGAGATGGCGGGGGCGATCGCGGACGACCTGATCGAGCGGTCCACTCAGAACGGCGGATACCGCTGGTATCAGGCATACCGGCGGCTGCGGCCGGGTGAGGTCACCGCCGACACGGGCTACCTGGTCGGCGCGGCGGGGATCGGGGCGGCGCTGCTGCACCTGGGCGCGGCCCGGGAGGGCGGCTCGTGCCGCCGGGTCATTCTGCTGCCGGACAACCCGTTCCCGGCGATCCCGGTGCCGATGTCCCAGCTCTAAAAAATAAAAGCGACCGGTCGGTCTTATTGTTGTAGGCTGATCGCGTGATCGACGGACGGTTGGTGCGCGGCGAGCGGACCCGGCAGGCGGTGCTCGGCCGCGCGGTGGCGCTGGCCTCGGTGGAGGGCCTGAAGGGCATGTCCCTGGCCAGGCTCGCGCAGGGCCTGGACGTCAGCAAATCCGCGCTGTTCAGCCACTGGCCCGACAAACTGCACCTCCAGCTCGCCGTGATCGAGCACGCCCGGCGGCAGTGGATCGAGGAGATCGTTCGCCCCGCCCTGCGCGAGCCACGCGGAGTCCGGCGGCTCTGGGCCCTGCACGCCTACCGGATGGACTTCTACGAGAAACGCGTCCTCCCCGGCGGCTGCTTCTTCGCGGCTGTCGAGCCGGAGGTGGACGACCACCCCGGGCCGGTGCGGGACGCCATCGCGGCCGCCAAACACGACTTTGAGGTTCTTATCACGACTCTGATCGCGCAGGCCGCCGAGATCGGCGAGCTCCCGCCGGAAACCGACGCTGCCCAGCTCGCCTTCGAGATCCAGGCGCTCGGCGCGGCCGTGATCACCCACACCCTGGTGCTCCGCCAGGATCCCAGCATCCGCTTCGCGCGCCGCGCAGTGCTGGACCGGCTGCGTTCCCTCGCCACCGACCCCCGCGTCATCCCGGAGGCCTCTCCATGACCACCGCAGTCGAGCCCGGCACCATCGAGAACGTCCAGATCCACTTCGACGACCTGGACGCGATGGGCGTCCTGCACAACGGCCGCTACGTACTACTCCTAGAACGCGCGCTGGCCGCGTACTGGTCGGAACGCGGCTGGGCCTTCGACCCGACCCTGCCGCATTTCGCCGACATCTTCTTCGTCGTCCGCGAGTTCAGCATCACCTACCACATCCCGGTCAACACCGTCGGCGTCGTCGGCGTGCATTTCTGGCTGGACCGCGTCGGCACCAGCAGCCTGGTGTACGGCTTCCGCGTCCTGTCCGCCGACCGGAGCGTGGTGCACGCGGAAGGCCGCCGGGTCCAGGTCAAGATCGACCCGGCCACCCTGCGGCCCGCCCCGATCGGCCCCGATGTGCGCGAGGCCTGCACGGTACTGCTCAAATAGGTGCGGCGCCCGGGAGGCGGGGCGTCCTCCCTCCTCCCGGGCACCGGTCTGTCACGAGGCGTACGCCTCGAATTCCGACAGCTGAGCGGCCGGCCAGCCGGTGTTACCGGTGATGCTCAGCCGCAGGTAGCGGCAGCTGGCCGACGGGAACGTGATCGACACCGTGTTGCCGGTGGCGGGGTTGAAGACCCGCCCCTGCGCCGCGGAGACCACGCTGTAGCTGGTGTTGTTGGTGGAGCACTGGACGGCGATCGTCTGGGTCCTGGTGGCCCAGGCGGCCGGCGGCGGCAGCTTCAGCACGACCCGGCTGACCGTGCGGTTCTGGCCGAAGTCGACCGTCAGCGTCTGCGGGAAGGCGTTGTTGGCGCTCTCCCAGTAGGTGCCGGCGTTGCCGTCGTTGGTGTTGGAGCCCGGGTAGACGTCGGTGAAGCTGCTCGCCGTCATCGGGCGGCCCAGGTTGAGGTTGCCCGTCGGCGGAGACGGCGAGGGGCTGGGACTCGGGCTTGGACTCGGGCTGGGGCTGGGGCTGGGCGAAGGTGACGGGCTGGGGCTCGCGGCGGTGCCGTACACCTCAAGGGCGGACAGCTGGGCGGCCGGCCAGCCGGTGTTGCCGGTCACGTTGATCCGGACATACCGGACGTTCGCCGTGGTGAAGTTGATCGTCACGGTGTTGCCGGTGGCCGGGTTGAAGACCTGGCCGGCCGAGGCTGACAGGGTGCTCCAGGTCGAGCCGTTGGTCGAGCCCTGGACCGAGAGGGTCTGGGTTCTGGTGTTCCAGGCCGCCGGGGGCGGCAGCTTCAGGACCACCCGCGACACGTTCGCGTTCCCGCACAGATCCACCGTGAGGTTCTGCGGGAAGGCGTTGTTGACGCTCTCCCAGTAGGTGTCGGCGCTGGCGTCGACCGCGTTGGCCGGGGTGAAGTTCTGGTTCTGGCTGCTCGCGGTGGCCGTCTTGCCGCGCGCCAGGTCACCGGTGCCGACGTTGCACTGCGGCGGCGACGGCGACGGAGAAGGCGACGGAGAAGGCGAGGTCGGCGGGGACGGCGACGGGGACGGGGAGTTCGGCGGGGGCGACTGGGTCGGGTTGCCGCCACCGGGGTAGATGTAGTTCGGCTCCGGCCAGACCCCGCCACAGGTGGTGTTGTTCGGGATGTTCCACCCCGAGTTGCCGCCCAGGTCCTGCGGGGTGAACGAGGCGCCTACGCAGTTGTGGATCGGGGTGCCCGCGCCGATGAAGGAGGCGGCCACGTTCTGGAACGTGGTGTTGGCGGCGGACTGGGCCTGCATCACGTACGTGCCGACGCCGACGATGTTGACGTTCCGGAAGTTGACCGTGCTCGTCGAACCCTCGATGAAGTGGATCGCCGCGTACGAGCTGTCCAGGATGTCGGAGTCGGTGACGTTGATGGTGGCGTTGACCGGCTCGTTCAGGCCGGAGAACCAGATCGCGCCGACGCCGAAGCGCCAGTTGTAGTCATTGTTGCCGGCCCTGATCAGGGTGTTGCGCGCCACCGTGTGCACGCCCGCGACCGCGGTGCCCTGGCCGGAGTTGACGCCGGGGTAGCGGTTGGCGATGTGGATGCCGCCGCCGTTGGTGACCGTGTCGGTGACCACGTTGTCGGTGATCTTTATGTCCCGGCCGCCGTAGGTGACGATGTTGTTGGCCAGGATCGGCGAGATCACCGTGTTGAAGGTGAAGGAGTTGTTGACGTTCGCCATCCGGTCCGGCCACATGGCCAGGCCGTCGTCACCGGTGTTGCGGACGAAGGTGTTGGTCACCGTGGAGTTCGTCACGCCGGTGTGGAAGTTCACGCCGTCGGCGATCTGGTCCACGATCCTGCTGTTGCGGATCACGAAGTTGTCCATCGGGCCGTCCATCCAGGCCCCGACCTTGGCGTTCTCCATGAAGACGTTGTCGATGACCGAGTTGCTCATCGCGCCGCCGAAGGCGTTGACCTGGTCGTTGTCCTCGCGTTCCTGCATCTCGCCGTGGATCGCCAGGTCCCGTACGGTCACGTTCCGGCTCGGGCCGCCGGCCTCGTGCGGCCGGATTCCGCCCTGGTAGCCGCCGCCGGCCACGTACTTGCCGTAGATGCCGACCGCGCGGCTGCGATCGCTGGGGTGGCGGCCGGTCAGCACCGTGTGCCATGGGCCCGCGCCGCGCAAAGTGACGCCGTCCACGACCACGTGGTCCCAGAGCGTCCAGGTTCCGGCGGGGACGTACACCTCGCGGCCCTGGGTCCGGCCCGCGTTGACCGCGGCCTGGAAGGCGGCGGTGTTGTCGGTGCCGGCGCTGTTGACCACCGCGCCGAAGTCCACCACGGAGAGCGAGTTGGCGGGGCGGCCGATCGCGCCCGGAGCTTCCTCGAAGTCGGCGACGTCGACCGTGACCGGGATGCCGGAGGCGGTCTGCACCCGGATCTTGGTGCCGATCGGGTAGGTGCTGCCGAGCAGGGTGTGGGTCTCGTCGTAGAAGTGGTGCGGGTTGGTGTCGCTCGGGTTGTTGTTGAACGGGTAGCCGCCGTAGTACCAGCCGTACTTGCTGGTCAGCGAGAGGTCCTTGAGTTTGGTGCCGTTCACCCTGATGTCGGCGTTGATGGTCTGGCCGGTGCCGCCGTTCGCGTCCGGGATGCTGTAGCGCACGGTCATCGCGTTGGCGGGCTTGGTGAGAGTGAACTCGACGTACTCGCCGGCGGAGTCGAGGGTGACCGCGCGGCGTCCGGACGCTTCGGAGGGGAGCGTGCCGTAGATGCGGTTGGGGCCGATGATCGAGCCGTTGGTGACGGCGGCTTCGGCTTCGAATTCGGTGAACGGGACGGTCGCGCCGCGTCCTGGCACGTCGAACGGTCCGATGGTGGAGGTGGCCGCGCTCGCGCTGGTGGACAGGAGCGGGACTGCGACCGCACCTCCGGCCACGGTCAGCGCCACGGAGGCCACGATGGCGGACATCTTGCGGGTCGTCCGGGCGCGTAAGGCGCCGTCGGTGGGGGGATGGCCCGATGTCATCATCGGTGGACCCTTCCTCAGCAGAGCCGGGCTTGCCACGTGACCAGGGACGCTTCTGATGACGCGAACCGGCGGGGGGTGTTTTGACGCCACCGGTCGGCCGCGATCGGAGGCATCGAGTTGTGCACACCATAGGATGGCGAACAGAAGTCCGCAATATTTCAACTTGGTTTCGCAAAAGAACATGTCGGCTGCGTTAGGTAACCAGTACGTTCTTGCCGGTCGCGGACCCCATCCACCCTTCACGCCCCACCTTGCTCCTGGATTGCCCTGTTGTCAGGGTGCTGAGCTGGGAAAACACCGGCGGATGCGGCTTGTTGCGGCCCGTTTGCGGAGCAACGACCGCCGAGCCCGCGCCGTGGGAGCTCTCCCACGCCTCGACCGGCGCACCCGCCGCGCAAGTCCGTGAATTTCTGTGCAAATCAGCGAATAATCGGGACTAGCTGGACGGTCTTCACTCACCGGGATTCCCGAGCGTGCAGTGGAAAACGCTCTCCTCGGGAGATTCCGTCGCAGGAACGCAAGCGGATTGCGTGAATCTGGCGTATGGTTTGCGTTGTGACACGTCGACTTGCTGAAGTGGCGAAGAAAGTCGGGGTCAGTGAGGCCACCGTGAGCCGGGTTCTCAACGGCAAACCCGGGGTCTCCGATGCGACCCGGGCCGCGGTGCTGACCGCCCTGGACGTTCTCGGCTACGAGCGCCCGACCCAGCTGCGGGGCGAGCGCGCCCGCCTGGTCGGCTTGGTGCTGCCCGAACTGGGCAACCCGATATTTCCCGCGCTCGCCGAGATCGTCGGTGGCGCGCTCGCGCAGCGCGGCTTCACGCCGGTGCTGTGCACGCGAACCGCCGGCGGCCTGTCCGAGGCCGACTACGTGGAGATGCTGCTGGAGCAGCAGGTCTCCGGTGTGGTCTTCGCGGGCGGGCACTTCGCCGAGGCGGACGCCCCGCACGAGCACTACTTCCGGCTGCTCGCGCTGGGCCTGCCGGTGGTGCTGGTCAACGCGGCCAGCGACAACCTGGAGTTCCCGCGCGTCTCCACCGACGACGCGGTCGCCGTCGAGCAGGCCTTCGGCCACCTGGTCTCGCTCGGCCACGAGCACCTCGGCCTGGTGCTCGGGCCCGAGGACCACATACCGTCCCGGCGCAAGCTGGCCGCCCTCCGGCTGGCCGCCGAGGCCGCCGGGGTCGACCAGATCTCGGTCGAGCACGCGATGTTCTCCCTCGAAGGCGGTCAGGCGGTGACCAACCGGCTGATCCGCAGCGGGGTCACCGGCATCATCTGCGCCAGCGACCCACTCGCCCTTGGAGCGATCCGAGCGGTCCGGCGGCTGGGCATGTCGGTGCCCGAGGACATCTCGGTGGTCGGCTTCGACGACTCCAACTTCATGAACTGCACCAACCCGCCGCTGACCACCGTGCGCCAGCCGATCGAGGCGATCGGCCGGGCCGCCGTGACCCTGCTGGTCAACCAGATCGACGGCGCCGTGGTCACCGCCGAGGAACTGCTCTACGAGCCCGAGCTCGTGGTCCGCGGCTCCACCGCGCCCGCGAAGGTGCGCGCCCTGGTCTAACGCCCGGCCCTTCCCGCCCCTGAGCCCGCGTCGCATCCCGCGACGCGGGCTTTTTCGCGCGCGCCCCCGACCTGGGGGTTCTCCGGGACGTCCAGATACCTGTCACTTTTTTGCATCACCAGTGACGGCCTCTTGCTAGGCATTGTCCGTCTCTGTATGTTTCTCGCAACTGGTAAACGAATCAATCTCGTAACGCCACCTAAATCGAGCGGGACCTCGGGGGCTCGTTCACACGGCACCACCACCAGAACTGGTGTTCTCACGATGTCGTGGATGACCCACGGCAGGAGGGAAACATTGATGCAATCCCGAAAGATCGCGACAGTATTCGCAGTGGCCGGGCTCGTGCTGGCCGCCGCGGCGTGTGGCACCGAGGAGCCCGCTGCTACCCCGACCCAGGCCGCCTCCGGCTCGGCCGCCGCTCCGGCGGCCGCCGCCCCGGTGACGATCAGCGTCGGCTGTCAGCCGCCGAAGACGAACCCCAAGGAGCGCGCGCAGTGGGACGCCGATGTCACGGCGTTCCAGGCGAAGTACCCGCACATCACGATCGAGAGCAAGGACGCGTTCCCTTGCATCGTTCCTGAGACGTTCCAGGCCAAACTCGCCGGTGGCGAGATGGAGGACCTGTTCTACGTCTACTACACGGACGTGCGGAAGATCATCCAGGCCGGTCAGGCCGCTGACATCAGTCCGTACCTGAGCGAGGTGCCCAAGGCCGCCGAGCTCCGCCAGGACGTGATGAGCATCTTCAAGGACGGCGAGAAGGTGTACGGCCTGCCGCGCACCAACTACGGCACCGGCCTCGTCTACAACCGCAAGCTCTTCACCCAGGCCGGCCTCAACCCGGACATGCCGCCCAAGACCTGGGCCGAAGTCCAGGATGCCGCCAAGAAGATCAGCGCCCTCGGCGCCGGCTACGTCGGCTACGGCGAGTACAGCGCCGGCAACACCGGCGGCTGGCACTTCACCTCCTCCATCTACGGTCGCGGCGGCGACGTGGTGAGCCCCGACGGCAAGACCGCGGCGTTCAACAGCCCGCAGGGCAAGGCCGTGCTGGAGAACCTCAAGACCATGCGCTGGGCCAACAACAGCATGGGCACCAAGCAGCTGCACCGCTGGGAAGACCTGATGCGGATGATGGGCGGCGGCAAGCTCGGCATGATGATCGGCGCCCCGGACGTGGTGCAGGCCGTCAACAACGACTTCAAGGGCAAGTTCGAGGACTACGGCGTGACCGCGCTGCCCGAGTCCACCGCCTCCCTGAGCGGCGGCGACGGCTACATGTTCAACCCGAAGGCCACCCCCGAGCAGATCAAGGCCGGCCTGCTCTGGCTGGACTTCCGCTTCCTCACCCCTGGCCAGGGCCAGTTCAACTACGAGCGGGCGGCCAAGGACGGCACCCCGGTGGGCCTGCCCACCACCGACCTGTACGGCCCCGCCGCCCCGGGAACGGAGATCAACGCCCAGCGCGAGCAGTTCGCGAACGTGCCGGTCGCCCACTTCGCCCCGTACGTCGAGGGCGCCAAGACGGTCCAGTTCAAGCTGGAGCCGCCGAAGGCACAGGAGATCTACGCCATCCTCGACACCGCGATGTCGGCGGTCCTGACCCGCGAGGACGCCAACGTCGACGAGCTCCTCGCCGATGCCGAGTCGAAGGTCAACAAGCTGCTGGCAGCGGGCTGACCTGACCTCCGGGGGCTGGCCGCGAGTGGCCGGCCCCCGACACTCACGTCGAGATCGGGAGCCATCCGATGAGCACAATCACCGCGAAGGGATCGCGGCGACGATCCCCTGGGGCGACACGTCGCTCGGTGAGCCGGAACCTGACGGCCTACGGGTTCCTCAGCGGGGCACTGATCTGCTTCGCCTTCTTCTCCTGGTATCCAATGGTCCGGGAGTTCATTCTCAGTTTCCAGAAGACGAACTTCGTCGACCCGCCAGAGTGGGTCGGCTTCGAGAACTTCGCGACGGTGATCGACGACTCGGCGTTCGCCTCCGCCTGGCTGAACACCGCGACGTTCACCCTGCTCGCGCTCGTCTTCGGTTACGTGGTGCCGTTCGTGTTCGCGCTCGTCCTGAACGAGCTGCGGCACGCCCGCGCCTACCTGCGCCTGATCGTCTACCTCCCGGTGATGCTCCCGCCCGCGGTGGCCGTGCTGCTGTTCAAGTGGTTCTACGACCCGGGCGCCGGCCTGTTCAACCAGGCGCTGGACGTCTTCGGCCTGGGCCCGCTGGCCTGGCTGGACTCCACCGACACCGCGCTGCTCTCGCTGGTGATCGTCTCCACCTGGATGAACCTGGGCACCGGCACGCTGATCTACCTGGCCGCGCTGCAGAGCATTCCGAGCGAGCTCTACGAAGCCGCGGAGCTGGACGGCGCCGGCCTGTTCAAGCGGATCTGGCACGTGACGATCCCGCAGACCAAGCTCATCCTGCTGGTGATGCTGCTGCTGCAGATCGTGGCCACCATGCAGGTGTTCATCGAGCCGTATCTGCTGACCGGAGGCGGTCCGGAGAACGGCACGCTCACCGTGGCGTACCTCATGTACCAGTACGCGTTCAGTTTCGGGAACTGGGGTGGGGGTGGCGCGCTCGGCCTCATGCTGATGCTCGTACTCATCGTGTTCTCCGCCGTCTACCTGCGTGTTTCGCGGGACCGGACCTAGAGAGGAGGGGCGCATGTCGTACAGCACCGTGCAGGAGCGGGCCGCGTCGCGGCCGGAGGCGCCCGCGCCGCGCCCGAGGCGGGCCAGGAAGCCGGGGCGGAAGCGGGAGGGGCCGCAGTTCCGCGGCCTGGTCTCGCCGCACACGCTGACCACCACCCGTGGAAAGATCATCTACTGGACCGTGATGGGCTTCGTGCTCGTCACCTTCACCGCCGCGTTCGTGTTCCCGCTGTACTGGATGTTCACCGGCGCGATGAAGTCGCCCGAGGAACTCGTCCAGGTGCCGCCCACGTTCTTCCCGCAGTCGCTGAACTGGGGGGTCTGGGCGGAGGCGTGGGATCTGCTGGACCTGGGGCTGTTCATGAAGAACACCCTGCTCTACGCGGGCGGCGCCTGGCTGTTCACGCTCGGCTTCGACGTGGCCGCCGCCTACGCGCTGTCCAAGCTGCGGCCGGTGCTGGGCAGGCTCGTGCTCGCGCTGATGCTGTCCACGCTGATGATCCCGCCGATGGTGATCCTGCTGCCGGCCTACCTGACCGTCAAAGACCTCCCCATCCTGGGGTGGAACCTGCTGAACACCCCGTGGGCCATCTGGCTCCCGGCGGCGGCCAACGGGTTCTTCATCTTCCTGCTCAAACGTTTCTTCGACTCGATCCCACGTGAACTGCTGGAGGCGGCCCAGATCGACGGGGCCTCGCCGCTGCGGATCCTGTGGTCGGTCGTCCTGCCGGTGTCCCGGCCGATCATCGGCGTGGTCTCCATCCTCGCCGTGGTCAACGTCTGGAAGGACTTCGTGTGGCCACTTCTGGTGCTGCCGGATAGCGACAAGATGTCAATCAGTGTCGGCATCTCGTCGCTTTCTGCACAGATGCCGCAGAATGTCCTGATTGCCGCGCTCTTCATCGCGAGCATCCCGGCGATCGTGGTCTTCCTCATCTTCCAGCGCAGCATCATGGCCGGTCTCACGGCGGGCAGCCTCAAGGGCTGAACAACCACCTGACCGCAATCCCAACCTCTAAAGGAGTTGTTTCCAGCATGCCCGAAACGTGGTGGCGGGGGGCCGCGATTTACCAGGTCTACCTGCGCAGCTTCGCCGACGGCAACGGCGACGGAATCGGCGATCTCGCCGGCCTGCGGAGTCGCCTGCCGTATCTCGCCGACCTCGGTGTCAACGCCGTGTGGCTCAACCCCTGGTACCCGTCCCCCATGGCGGACGGCGGCTACGACGTCGCGGACTACCGCGACATCGAACCGTCCTTCGGCACCCTGGAGGAGGCCGAGAAGTTCATCCAGGAAGCCCACGAGCTCGGCATCAAGGTCATCATCGACGTCGTCCCGAACCACAGCTCCGACCAGAGCCAATGGTTCCAGGAGGCGCTCGCCGCCGGCCCCGGCTCCGCGGCCAGGAACCGGTTCTGGTTCCAGGACGAACCCGGCGACTGGAAGTCCATCTTCGGCGGCCCCGCCTGGAGCCAGGTCGCCGACGGCCAGTGGTACCTGCACCTGTTCGCGCCGGAACAGCCGGACTTCAACTGGACCAACCCGGAAGTCCACCAGGAGTTCCACGACGTGCTGCGCTTCTGGTTCGACCGGGGCGTGGACGGCATCCGGATCGACTCGGCCGCCGTACTCGTCAAGGACTTCGCCGGCGGCGACCCCGACGGATACACCGACCAGCTCGAAGTGCACGACGTCTACCGGAGCTGGCGCAGCCTGGCCGAGGAGTACGACGGGCGCATCTTCATCGGCGAAGTCTGGTTCCCCGACCAGGAGCGGTTCGCCCGCTACCTGCGCCCCGACGAGCTGCACACCGCCTTCAACTTCGACTTCCTGGCCTGCCCGTGGAACCCGGCCGCGCTGCGCCGCTCCATCCAGGAGACGATGACCACCCACATCCCGCTCGGCGCGCCGCCCACCTGGGTGCTCTCCAACCACGACGTGGCCAGGGTGGTCACCCGCTACGGCCGCGAGGACACCTCCTGGGACCACGGCGCCCGCCGCGACGGCGTCCCCGCCGACCTGGAGCTCGGCTACCGGCGCTCCCGCGCGGCCGCGCTGCTGGCCATGGCGCTGCCCGGCAGCGTCTACATCTACCAGGGCGAGGAACTCGGCCTGCCCGAGGTCGACGACATCCCCGGCGAACTCCGCCAGGACCCGATCTGGTCGCGCTCCGGCTTCACCATCCCCGGCCGCGACGGCTGCCGCGTTCCGCTGCCCTGGTCCGGCGGCGAACGGCCGTTCGGCTTCGGCGCCGGTGAACCGTGGCTGCCCCAGCCCGAGGCGTGGAACAAGCTCACCGCCGAAGCCCAGACCCAGGACCTCGGCTCGATGCTCACCCTCTACCGGAGCGCCCTGGCCATCCGCCGCGACCAGCTCGGCGACGGCACCCTGACCTGGCTCGACACCGCTCCCGAGGTCCTCGCCTTCAGCCGCGAATCCGGCCTCACCTGCGTGGTGAACCTCGGTCCCGAGCCGGTACGGCTCCCGCCGCACACCTCCGTTCTCCTGGCCAGCGGCCCGCTGGAAGGCGAAGAACTGCCCACCGACACGGCAGTGTGGCTTGTCTGAGGCGCTCATCGAGGCGACCGGCCTGGAGAAGACATACCCGGCGCGGAACCGGCAGGGGACGCCGTTCCGCGCCGTGGCCGGGGTGGCCTTCCGGGTGCACCGGGGCGAGGCGTTCGGCTTTCTCGGCCCGAACGGCGCCGGGAAATCCTCCACCATGCGCATGCTCGCCGGGGTCTCCGCACCCACCGCCGGCACGCTGCGCATCCTCGGCCTGGACCCGGTCGCCGACGGCCGCCGGGTCCGGGCCAGGCTCGGCGTCGTCCCCCAGGACGACTCCCTCGACACCCAGCTCACCGTCGAGGAGAACCTGCTGGTGTACGGGCTGTACTTCGGCCTGTCCCGGCGGGCGGTCCGAACGAAGGCCGGCGAGCTGCTGGCGTTCGCCCGGCTGGAGGACAAGGCCGGGGAACGGGTGGAGAACCTGTCCGGCGGGATGCGGCGGCGGCTCACCATCGCCAGGGCGCTGATCAACGACCCCGAGATCCTGCTGCTGGACGAGCCGACGACCGGGCTGGACCCACAGGCCAGGCACGTGCTGTGGGAACGGTTGTTCCGGCTGAAGCAGGACGGGGTGACGCTGATCCTCACCACGCACTACATGGACGAGGCGGAGCAGCTCTGCGATCGGCTGGTGGTGATGGACAAGGGGCTCATCGCGGACGGAGGGTCACCGCGCGAGCTGATCGAGCGGCATGTCACCCGGGAGGTGCTGGAACTGCGGTTCCCACCGGGCGAACACGAGAAGATCGGCCGCGAGCTTGGCGAACAGGTCGAAGTACTGCCGGACCGCCTGCTCTGGTACGCCGACGACGGCGAACAGGCCCTGGCCCGCGCGACCGAACTGGGCATACGCCCCCTGACCGCCCTCGTCCGCCGGGCCGGCCTGGAGGACGTGTTCCTCCGCCTGACCGGCCGATCTCTCACAGACTGATGATGATTTATCGGCGTATGGCCGATGGCAGAGGGTCCTTCTGTATGCCCCGAAGGGGCGGGCGGCAGGGCCAGCCGGTCGTACTTCATGCCCGAGGGGCGCACGCTATGACGCGCGGCGGAGTCAGGTGGTCCTTGTCTGTGCCCGAAGGGTGCGCGGTATGACGGGCGGCGGGCAGGTTATGGCCTTTCGGGCCTTGGCGTACTGGCTGATGAGGTATCGGCGGACGTGGCAGGGCACCATCGTGGTGAGTGTCGCCAATCCGATCCTGTTTCTGCTGGCGATCGGGGCCGGGCTTGGGACGCTCGTTCAGGAGCCGGTGGAGGGTGCGTCCTATCTGGCGTTCTTCGCGCCGGGGCTGCTGGCGGCGGCCGCGCTGCAGAACGCGTTCGTGGAGGGCGGGTTCGTGGTCAACAGCGCGCTGCGGCGGGAGCGGATCTATCCGACCGCCGCGGCGACGCCGCTCGAACCCGGGGAGATCTTCGCCGGGCATCTGATCTTCATCACGCTGCGGCTCTTCATCAGCGCGGGCGCGTTCGTCGTGGCGATGGCGCTGTTCGGGCTGATCGAGAGCGTCGCGGTGGGGGTGGTGATCACGCTCGCCGCCACGCTGACCGGCCTCGCCTTCGCCACGCCGCTGGCCGCGTGGGCGGTCACCGCGCGCGACATCTCGCAGATCAACACCGTGTTCCGATTCGTCGTGATGCCGCTCTATCTGTTCTCCGGCACTTTCTTCTCCATCGCCCAGTTGCCCGAGCCGCTGGAGACCCTGGCGCGGATCACGCCGCTCTGGCACGGGGTCGACCTGTGCCGGACGCTCGCCCTCGGGACCGCGTCGCTCGGCCCGAGCCTGGTGCACGCCGGATATCTGGCCGGGCTGGCGATCGCCGGGGCGCTGATCGGCCGGGTCACCTTCCGGAGGAGCCTGCACGCATGATCCCTACCCTGCCCCGCGCCGGGGGCGCGCACCTGGTGGTGCTGCGGAACCTCTGGGTGCACAAGGGCGGCAGCCCGTGGACGATGGCGCTCTTCTCCATCTTCGAACCCATCCTCTACCTGCTGGCCATCGGCGTCGGCATCGGCGGCCTGGTCGGTGATGTCCCCGGCGTCGAGGTTCCCTACGCCGTGTACGTCGCCCCCGCCCTGCTCGCCACAGCCATGATGAACAGCGCCCTGGAAGAAACCGGCCAGTCCGCCTACGCCAAGCTGGCCTTCGACCGCTTCTACCACTCGCTGATCGTCACCCCCGTCACCGTCACGGGCGCGGTCACCGGCGAGGTCCTCTGGGGCATGCTCCGCGCCCTGATCACCGGCACCGGCTTCCTCGCCGTCATCGCCGCCTTCGGCCTGGTGCAATCCCCCTGGATCCTCCTCGCCGTCCCCGCCGGCCTCCTCATCGGCTTCGCCTTCGGCGCCGCCTCCCTGACCTTCACCGGGTACGTCCGAGGCTGGCACGATTACCAGTACATGCAGCTGATAATGCTGCCGATGTTCCTCTTCGCCACCACCTTCTACCCGGTAACGGTCTACCCCGAGCCAGTCCAACTCCTGGTCGAAGCCCTCCCGCTCTACCACGCCATCGAACTCGTCCGCGGCCTCGCCCTCGGCCGCCTCGGCCCCAGCCTGCTACTGAACGCGGCATACCTGATCGTGTTCGGCACGCTCTTCCTGACCTGGGCACGCCGCCGGTGGGGACGATTGCTGACTAGCTGAGCACGCCGACGAATGCTTCCGCCAACTCGGCCATGTCCTGCTGCCGGTAGGCGTGCTTATTGAAGATCATCGACCCGGTGAGCGAGCCGTCCGGGCGCTCGGTGACGAGGAGCTCGGGCGGGTGGGTATCCGGATCGTCGTCGGCGAGACGCCATTCCATAACCGGCCCGGCGGGAATGACGAACTCCTGAGACGGCAGTCCGGGAAGGTGCGCCGGACGGCCCCAGCTTTCGAAGCGGAAGTACGCCGGGTAGGGGACCAGGTCGTGCAGCCGCGCGAAACTGTGGAACTGGTGGTCGTTGGCGACAAGCGCGGCCTGCCGCACCTGCGCGATGACACCCGCACGGACGCCCCGAGGGACGTCATCACGGGCGCCTTCAGGTACGCCCGCACGGACGCCCTGAGGGACGTCTTCAGGGACGCGTTCGTGGATGTCTCCAGCGCCGTCTTCGCGAATGCTTTGAGGGACGCCTTCGTGGATACCTTCACGGACGCGTTCGTCGTTGCTTTCGTGGCTGGCTTCGCTGGCGGTATCTCGCCTGGTGGGGTCTTCGCCGTTGGGCGCTCGATCGGTGGTGTCGTCGTCGAGGCGGACGCGGAGGAGGTTCCAGCGGAACAGGCAGCCGATGGTGGCTTGGAATTCGGGGCGGGAGCGGCCGGTCACTGGGGTGGCGAGGACGATTTCGGGGGAGCCGGACCAGGCGCTCAGGGTCGTGGCCCAGGCGGCGGCCAGGACCATGGCGGGGGTGGCGTTGTGGCGGGTGGCCAGGTCACGCACGGGAGGAATAGTGAAATCGTGGGAAATCGCGGCGCAGAGGGTCACCGTGGGGGAGCGGCCGGGGAGGTGGGGGAGAGTGCTGGGGGCTCCCGCCAGGGTGCTCGTCCAGTGAGGGCGGGTTCGGTGCCATTCGCGGTGCTCGAAGGCGACGAATTCGGCGTACTGGGTAGGCGGCGGGAGGGGCGAAGGGGCTCCGTGGCTGAAAGCCGAGTAAAGGACGCCCAGTTCGCGTAAGAGGACCCCCGCCGACCAACCATCGAAGATCATGTGGTGGGCGGCCAGGACGAGGACGGCCGATTCCGCGCCGCTGGTGGGCCGTACGCCACCGTCGCGGTTGGCGGGTCCTCTGCCGTTGGCTAGTCCTCTGCCGTTGGCTGGTCCTCTGCCGTTGGTGGGTCCGGCGCTGTTGCTTGGTTCGGTGGGGTTGGTGTTGGTGGTTGAACCCGTGCCGCCGGTGGGGCCGCAATCCCGGTAAAGGCCGCCACCGGCGGCGGGTTCTGCCGCGTCGCTCTTGGGTCCGCCGGGGAGGCGGATTAGGGCGGCGCGGAGTAGAGGGCCCCGGCCGATGTCGAAGGGGGCGCGCACGAGGTCGGCGGCGAGTCGGCCGGCTTCGGGGAGATCACGTGCTTCGTGGAGGGTGACGCGGATGTCGGAGTCTGGGGCTGTGATGGCTTGGCCGGCTCTGAAGACGGTTCGCAGGGCTTCGTGTCTTCGGGTGAGTTCGGCCAGGCAGAGGTTGAGGAGTGTTGGATCGAGCGTGCCGTCGATCTGGACGGCGACGTGGACGGGCGGCATGTGCCGGGTTTCGGGGGTGGCGTGCATCCAGTGCCACCAGTGCTCCTGAACCCCGGACAGCCCGCCCAGCTCGGGCGACATTTCTGGATATGTCGTGTCCTGGGTGGGCGTGTGTATGAGGAGTTGCTCGGCTTGGCTTGCCAGGGTCGGATGGTCGAAGGCGAGGGTGCCAGGGACTTCGACACCGAACTCCGCAGCCGTCCGGGTGGCGAGCTGACTCGCTTTGAGTGAATCGCCGCCGAGCGCGAAGAAGTCGTCATCGGGACTGGTGACCGGTAGGCCGAGCACTCCACTCCACAGCCGGGCAAGCGCCTGCTGCCCGGGGGTCTCCAACGGCCGTCCCCCGGCACTTCGCGTGACCGTGAACAACTCCCGCAGTTCACCCTTGACGACCTTGCCCAGCTCGTTCCGGGGCAACACGTCGACGAAGGCGTACCGCGTGGGAATCTCATTGCGAGCCAGTCGCTGATGCAGAAACGTCCGGAGCTCGTCGGCCCCGATCGGGCTTTGCGACACCACGGCCGCGGCCACCATCGCCCCCATCACCGGATGCGGTACCCCCAGCACCGCCACATCGGACACCGCCGGATGCTCCCGCACCGCCGCCTCGACCTGCAACGTCGAGATCTTCAACCCACCCGACTTGATCACGTCGGACTCGCGCCCGATCAGATACAGATAGCCGTCCTTGTCGAGGTATCCAAGATCCCCCATCCGCGTCCAGCCCCGCTGGAACACCCGCTCACTCGCCTGCGGATCCCCGTAGTACGACCGCTGCGCGGCGGGCGCCCGCAACCACACCTCCCCGACTTCCCTGACCCCGGCCGTCCCCCCGTCCTCGCCGGTGATCCTGAGATCTCCCGACTCGGTCGCCCGCCCCACCGAATGCGGCCGCCCCGGATCAACGATCATCGTCGTCTGGGCCGGCACCGCCTCGGTCGAGGTGTAGAAGTTCACGATCGTGGCCTTCGGGAAAGCCTCGGGAAGCGCGACCGCCACATGCGGAGGAAGGGCGTCCGCCGATGAACTGAGCAGAAGCACAGAAGACAGATCATGTCGCTGCCACGCTCCCGAATTCAGCAGGTCAACGGCCATCGACGGAACCAGGAACACCGTCCCGACCCGACGTTCCGCGATCAACGCGCAGAACCGCTCCGCCTCGAACACCGACGCGACGACCGCCGCCGGATGCGCGACGAGCGTGTTGACGAGCATCATCTGCCCCGCGTTCGTACCAATCGGAAACGCATGCAGAAAATGCTCCGAATGCGACAACATCCGATAAGCCGGATGCGGCCGATGCCCGAACGCCAAATTGGCATGACTGGCCGCCACCCCTTTGGGCCGCCCCGTCGTCCCTGACGTGTAGAGAATCTGCGCCAAATCACCCGGCTCGACCAACGGCTCCTCACGGCTTCCCCACAGGGCGCCCCTGAGGACGGGCTGTATGCCCTTGCTTGCCGGGACGAGGCCTGGCGGGTGGTTCGGTCCGAGGTCGAGTTGGGTGATCCCAAGGTTGGTCCCTACCGGAACGACGTTCGGGTGTTCGGGTGCTTTGGGGTCGAGAGGTTGGTCCAGGATCCAGCGGGCCTGGCAGTCGTCGATCATCAGCTGGAGGGTGGCCGGGGATTGGCGGGCCGGGAGGGGGACCGCCACGCCGCCCGCGCGGAGGACGCCCAGGAAGGTGACCGCGTAGTCCGTCCAGCGCTCGTTCTCGAACAGCAGGCCGACCCGGTCTCCGGTGGTGAGACCGCGTCCGAGGAGGGCGGACGCGGTGGCGTCAGCCCGTTCGTCCCATTCCCCGAAGCTCAGAGGCGCGCTGTCGTCGCAGCTCAGAGCCGGTCTTGACGGTTGCTCCCTGGCTCTTGCCCGGAGCAGCCCGGGGAGTGTGACGGTCATCGCCTGCCTCTTCCGCAGCCGTGATTGATCTCTCGGAGTAAACCATCCCGAACGAATCATCACAAGTATCTAGCAAACAGATGCAATTTCTAGTCATACTCACGAAATAAGCGATCGTTGGGGCGGTTCAATGGAACACGTTCGAATCTCTGTCCCGCAGAGCGGCATCTGGTTCAACGAGCAGCTCAGTGACCTGGGGGCGGTGCATCACATGCCGTTCGCGGTCCGGTTCGCCGGTCCGGTCGATGTTCAGGCGCTCGGCCGCGCGTGCGCGCGCGTGGTGGCCAGGCATCCGATGCTCCGGGCCGCGGTCCGGCAGTCGGACGGGGTTCCGTACCTGGTGGAGGGGAAACCGGTCCGGGTCGAGCTCGGTTCGGATCCGGGTATGGAGATCGCCCTGCCGTTCGACCTGGAGCGCGGGCCGCTGGCCCGGCTGAGCCTGCTCGACGACGGGCGGCTGCTCGTCGTGGTGCACCACCTGGCCTTCGACGGGCAGTCGACCGACGTCTTCGTGGCCGATCTCGCCGAGTGTTACCGGGCCGAGGTGGCGGGGTTCCCGCCGGAGCTGCCGGTGTTCGGGCCGGGGGAGGATCCCGATCGGGAGGCGGCGCGGGTCGCGGCGGGGGTGCCGGCGGCGCGGGCGTACTGGTCGGGGCGGTGGGCGGAGCCGGACGAGGTGGTTCTGCCCGGGTTCGACCGGCCGGACCAGGAGGTTCAGGAGGGCGAGGCGGTCGAGTTCCGGCTGCCCGAATCCGTGCTCGGGGACGCCGCGGAGCGGCTCGGGGTGACGCGGTTCGAGCTGGTCGTCGCGAGCGTGCACGCGCTCCTGCGCAGATACGGCAACGAGCGCCCGGTGACCGCCCTGGATCTTGGGGTACGGCCTGCGGAGGCGCGTGGCCATATCGGTGTGTACGTGAACGAGTTGCCGTTCGCTTCTGAGCCGTCGCCGGCGATGGGCTTCGCGGAGTTCGCCCGGTTGGTGCGGGCGAATCTGCGGGAGCTATATCGGGTTCGCGAAGTTCCGCTGGGCCGGGCTGTTTCGGGGCTTCGGCCTGGGGTTTCGCTCGCGCCCGTGTCACTGACCTACCGTCGGCGGATCGCGCCGCCGCCGGGGATGGCGGTGGATTGGGTGGTCTTCAACGAGACCGCGCGCAATGCCCTGCGGATTCACCTGGTGGATGGGCCGGATGGGCTCGGCGTCATGTTCCAGTTTCCGCCGAGGTCGATCGCTCGTGCCGACGTGGAGCGGATCGCCGCGCATTGGCAGGCAATTCTCGCGCAGGTCACGAAAAATCCGGACACGGCGTTGCAGGAGTTGGATGTCGCCGATGGAACGGTCGTGGCGGGGGTGGATACGGCATACCCGCAGGTGAGCGCCCTGGAGTTGTTTGGGGAGCAGGTCGCCGACGCACCGGATGCCGTCGCGGTGGTCAGCGGGGATGCCCGGCTGAGCTATGCCGAGTTGGATCTGCTCTCGGGGCAGCTGGCGGAACGGCTTCGGACGGCGGGGGTCAGGGACGGTGACCTGGTCGCGCTGTCCGCCGGACGGTCGGAGCGGCTGGTGGCAGGCGTACTGGCCTGCTGGAAGGCGGGGGCCGCGTATCTGCCGCTCGATCCCGCGTACCCAGCCGAGCGGTTGGACTACATCTTGGCCGACTCGGGCGCGAAGGTTCTGCTCGCCGACCCGGGCACGCGACTGACGGGCGCGACCCTGGTCCGGCTCGACGAGCCTGCGCTCACGGCGTTGGAAGTTGCCGCGTTGGGCGAGCTGTCTACGGCGTCCGATGGTGCCGGGCTGGGCGAGCTCGCTTCCACTGCGTTTGATGGATCCGCGGACCACCTCGCGTATGTGATCTACACGTCGGGTTCCACCGGTCGTCCCAAAGGTGTTGAGATCGGGCATGGTGCGCTGACCAACCTGCTGCTGGCGATGCGGGACGAGCTTGACGCCAAAGCGGGAAATGTCTGGATGGCTGTGACCTCGCTGTCCTTCGACATCTCCGCGTTGGAGCTGTGGCTTCCGCTGATCACGGGAGGTTCGGTCGTCATCGCAGCCGAGCCGGACACCGCCGATGGCGCGGCTCTGACGAAACTCGCAAAGCAGCACGCGGTCACTCACCTGCAGGCCACTCCGTCCACCTGGCGGCTGCTCCTGGATGCCGGGTTCGCCTTCGACGGAACCGCTCTGACCGGGGGTGAAGCGCTCCCGTTGCCGCTGGCCGTGCAGCTCAGGCCCCGGGTTGGGCGGCTACTCAACATGTATGGCCCGACCGAGACCACCATCTGGTCCACCATCGCCGACATTCCGTCCGATCCCGCACGGATCAGCATCGGACGCCCGCTCGCCAACACCCAGCTGCACATCCTCGACGACAACCTCGCCCCGGTCCCCGCCGGTGTCCCTGGCGAGCTGTACATCGCCGGGGCCGGACTCGCCCGTGGCTATCTCAACCGGCCCGAACTGACCGCGGAACGTTTCCGCTCGGAACCGGTACGGATGTACCGGACCGGCGACCGCGTCCGGCTTCGCGGCGACGAGCTGGAGTTCCTGGGGCGTACCGACAATCAGATCAAACTCCGTGGCCACCGGATCGAACTCGGCGAGATCGAGGCGTGCCTGCTCGCGTACGCGAAGGAGGCGGCGGTCGCCGTACAGGACGGAAAGCTTGTCTCTTACACCGTCGGTGGTGGCTCTGAGTTGCGGCGTCATCTGGCCAGGCAGTTGCCCGCGTACATGGTGCCCGCCGCGTTCGTCGAGCTCGACGCGCTGCCGCTGACCCCGAACGGCAAGCTCGACCGTGCCGCCCTGCCCCGGCACGACGAGCCCGCCGCCCCGGCCGCGCCCGCAACGGGCGTGTCGCCGGAAGCCGCTGTCGCGGAGATCTGGGCGGAGGTGTTGGGTATGGATGGCATCGACCCCGAGGAGAGCCTTTTCGACCTCGGCGGCCATTCCCTCACCATCGCCCAGATCGCGGCGAGGATCCGGGACCGATTTGACGTCGACGTCCCGTTCTATGCCTTCTTCGACACGCCCACGATCGCCGGCATCGCCGCCGTGGTCAGTGATCGAGGCGGCCACGCATGACCCCGCTCACTCCCGGCCAGGAACGCCTTTGGTTCCTGCATCGTCTCGATCCGGCGGACGCGTCCTACAACATGCCGATCGCGCTGCGAATCCACGGTGCCCTCGACTGTACGGAGTTGCGGCGCGCGCTGGCCGAGATCGTTACCCGCCATGACGTGCTGCGCAGCCGCTTCACCGAGGAGGACGGCACGCCCGCCTGCGTCATCGTGCTCGACGACATCCCGCTCCACACGCGTGAAGCCACGATCGAAACGGTCCGTGATCTGGTGGCCGACCAGGCCAACCAGCCCTTCGACCTGGCCGACGGGCCGGTAGCCCGGTTCACCCTGTTTCGGCTCGCGCCCGGCGATCACGTGCTCTGCCTGGTCCTGCACCACATCGTGGCCGACGGCTGGTCGGTCGACATCCTGCTCCGCGAACTGGCCGACTGCTACGAAGCCTTCATCGCCGGACGCCCGTTCCCCCTCCCACCCCTCCCCATCCGCTACGCCGACCATGTACGCCGTTCGCGTGACGAAGCCACCGCCAGTCGCACGACGTACTGGACAGAAGCCCTAAAAGACGCCCCGCCCCTGGAGCTCCCCACCGACCACCCTCGCCCGGCTACCCGCTCCACCCGAGGCGCCCAGATCCACCACGAGATCCCGCCCGACCTCGTCGCCGCACTCGAATCCCTGGCCAGGGCGGAACGCGCCACCATTTTCATGGTCTACCTCGCGGCCTTCCAGATCCTCCTGGCCCGCCACTCCGGCCAGCGCGACATCACCATCGCCACCCCGATCATCGGCCGCACCCGCGTCGACACCGAACCCCTGATCGGCTACTTCACCGGCCTGATCATGCTCCGCGCCGACATCTCCGGCCACACCCCCTTCCGCGACCACCTCCGAACCACCCGCAATACCGCCCTCCGCGCCTACGACCAGGGCGAACTCCCCTTCGGCGCCCCCTTCCAAGCAATGTTCATGTACCTCCGCACCCAATCCGAACGCCCCCGCCTGGCCGACCTGACCGTAGAAATCTTCGACTCCGGCCTAGCCACCGCCAAAACCGACATCTCCCTCGACATCTACCAAGGCCCCACCCAAACCGGCCTCACCTTCACCTACGACACCGACCTCTTCACCCCCGAATCCATCACCGCCCTAACCGACCGCTTCCTCACCCTCCTGACCGCAATCAGCACCCACCCCCACAACAGGATCAGCCGCCTCGCCGTCATTCCCACGCCCGAACTGATCCAGCTCGACAACCAACAAACCGGCTTGCCGACGATTTCTTCGGAGTTGGGCGTGCTGACCAGTGGGGCGGGGGTCATCGGTGAATTCACTGGGCTGACCGGTGCACCGGACTGCGTCGCCGTTGAGTGCGATGGTCAGCACCTGACTTATCGGGATCTCGTCCGTCGTGTTGATGAGGTTGCCGCAGAGCTGCGCGAGCGTGGTGTTGGACCGGGGCATGTGGTGGGGGTTCGCCTCGGTCGGACGCTTGAGGTGGTGCCGACGCTGCTGGGGATCTGGCGGGTGGGGGCTGCTTATCTGCCCATTGATCCGGAGTATCCCGACGATCGAGTCGCCTACCTTCTGCGTGACAGCAAAGCGAGGTTGACCGTCGAGTCGGGTCGCGTGGGTGACAGCGAGGCGGGGCTGACCGTCGAGTCGGTTGGTTTGGGTGGCAGGGAGGCGGGGCTGGCCGGTGGCTGCGGGGCGAGGCTGACCATCGAATCGGGTGGCAGCGGGGCGACGCTGGTCGTCGAGTCGGGTGGTTTGGGTGGTGGTGGGCGAGCGGATGAGTTGATATTTCCGGAAACGTCGTCCGCGGGGTCGGGTGCCGCTTATGTGATTTATACGTCTGGGTCGACTGGGGTGCCCAAGGGTGTCGTGGTTGAGCGGCGGAGTGTGGCTGCTCGGGTGCGGTGGATGGTGGCGGAGTACGGGCTGGGGCCGGGGGATTGGGTTGCGCAGTTTGCGGCGTTGAGTTTTGACGCGCATGTGGAGGAGATCTTTCCGGCGTTGGCGGCGGGGGCCGCGGTGGTCATGGTGCCGGATGGGGGACGGAGTTTTCCGGACTTCTTGAGGACGCCCGGGGGGCGGCGGGTCACGGTGCTGGATCTGCCCACGGCGTGCTGGCATGAGCTGGTTCGGGATCTTGATGGAGTGGCCTGGCCGGAGGGGTTGCGGCTGGTCATTCTGGGTGGGGAGCAGGTTTCGGCCGAGGCTGTGTCGCGGTGGCGGCAGCGGTTCGGTGATCGGGTCCGGCTGGTCAACACGTATGGCCCGACGGAGGCGACGGTCGTCGCGACGGCGGCGGAATTGTGCGGGGAGGCGGGGAATCCGCCGATTGGGCGGCCGATCGGGGAGACCACCGTTCGGGTGGTCGACGAGTATGGCGAGCGGGTTCCGGTCGGGGTGGCGGGGGAGCTGCTCATCGGCGGTGTCGGTGTCGCGCGGGGATATCTCGGGCGGGCACGGCTGACAGCGGACCGATTTGTCCCCGACGCCGCCGGGCCGCCGGGTTCGCGGGTGTATCGGACCGGTGACCGGGTTCGGTGGCTTCGCAACGGCGAGCTGGAGTTCCTCGGACGGTTCGACGACCAGGTCAAGGTTCGCGGTTATCGGGTCGAACCGGGCGAGATCGAGTCCTGCCTGGCTGGCCATCCGGCAGTTGAGCAAGCGGTCGTCGTCACGCGGGACGGGGATCTCGTCGCGTACATCGCAGGCAGTGCCAGCCACGATGACCTGCGGCGATACGCCCAGCAGGCGTTGCCGCCGCATCTACTTCCCACCCATTGGGTAACCGTCAACGGCTTCCCCCTCACCGCGAACGGAAAACTCGACCGCAACGCCCTCCCTGCGCCGACAACCTCCCCATCGGCCTACATTCCCCCACGTTCCGAAGCCGAAGAACTGGTCGCCGAGATCTGGGCCGACGTCCTCGGCCTCGACCGAGTCGGCGCCGGCGACGACTTCTTCACCCTCGGCGGCCACTCCCTGCTCGCCACCCGCGTGATCGCCCGCATCCGCCACGCCGCCGACCTGACCATCCCCGTCCGCACCATTTTCACCCGGCGTACGGTCGCCGAATTCGCCCAGGCCGTCGAGGCCATCCTGGAGGAGGCGGAACGGTGCCCGACCCCCTGACCGGCGACCACGTCGCGATCGTCGGCGCCGGCCTGGCCGGCTCACTCCTGGCGATCTACCTCGCCGCCCGCGGCCACCGCGTCGAAGTCTTCGAACGCCGGGCCGACCCCCGGCAGGGCAGCGCCAGCGAAGGCCGTTCCATCAACCTCGGCCTGTCCGCCCGCGGCATCCGCGCCCTCCGCCTGGCCGGCCTGTGGGAGAGCGTGCGCCCGCACACCGTCCCCATGCGCGGCCGCTACGTGCACCCCCGCGACGGCGAACCCTTCTTCCAGCCGTACGGCCAGGATCCCACCGAGATCCTCTACTCGATCCGCCGCGACGTCCTGGCCCGCGTCCTCGTCGAACAAGCCGCCCCGAACGTGCGATTCCACTTCAACGCCCCCTGCACCGGCATCGAACGCGACATCCCCGCCCTCACCGTCACCGGCCACGGCCGGCTCACCCCCGACTACATCGTCGGCGCCGACGGCGCGTTCTCGACCGTACGCCAGGAAACTCACCGCGGCCTGCCCGCCGATTTCCGCCAGGATTTCCTGGACTGGGGCTACAAGGAACTCCACCTCCCCAAAACCGACCACCTCGAAGCCCTGCACGTCTGGCCCGGCGAACGCGGCCTCATGGTCGCCCACCCCAACGTGGACGCCTCCCTCACCTGCACGCTCTTCATGCCGTACGCCGAACTGGCCGCACTTCCCGACGTGCCCGGCTTCTTCCGGAGGAACTTCCCGTCCGCCGAGATTCCCGACCTGGCCGACCAGTTCGCCGCCAACCCGGTCGGCCACCTGGTCACGGTACGCACCTCCCATTGGCGCCACGCCGACCGCGTCGTCCTGATCGGCGACGCCTGCCACGCCGTGTACCCCTTCTACGGACAAGGCATGAACTCCGCCTTCGAGGACTGCGTCGTCCTCGACACCTGCCTGGCGGCCCACCCGGCCGACCGCGCCGCCGCCTTCGCCGCTTACCAGCGGGCCAGAAAGCCGCACACCGACGTCCTCGCCGACCTCTCCGAGGACAACTTCGTGGAACTCCGCGACCGCCTGCGCTCCCCACTCCACCGCGCAAAAAAGCAACTGGACACCCTGCTCAGCCGCGCCTTCCCCGGCCGCTGGCACCCCCTCTACACCATGATCAGCCACACCACCATGCCGTACGGCGACGCGCTTGACCGCGCCCGAGCCCAGGACCGGCTGGTCCTGCGCACCGCGCTGGCCGGGCTGCTCGCCGGCGCAGCCGTCCTGGCGGCATGGAAACGCAGGAGGCACGTGCAGTGATCATCCACTCCGGCGACCCCGCGCTCCGCCTCTACGACGTGACCGAGGTCGGCGACCACCGCCACCTGCGCGCAGTGGCCGACTGGGCCCGCGAATACCTCTGCAACCCGCACCCCGACCTCGGCCGCCGCGGCCCGGTCTGCCCGTACGCGCAGTCCTCGATCGACCGGAATCGCTTCCATCTGGCTGTGTGGTCTGGTGCGCCGGGGACGGTGGATGAGGTGGTGAAGGCGGTCGAACCCTACCGAGCGTGGTTCACCGAGTTGGCTCCGCGGGACGAGCCGGACTCTCTCCACACCGCGATCCTGATCCTCTTCCCTGGTGCGTACGGCGAGTTGGAGCTCATCGACGCCGCCCAGAAGCGTCTCAAGGACCGTTACGTGCTGGACGGCCTCATGATCGGGGAATTCCACGACGGCCCGCCCGACAAAGCCGGCCTGTGGAACCCGCTCTTACGTCCGCTCGCGAGCCCTGTGCCGATGCTGGTCATCCGCCACATGGTCGCCACCGACCTGCCGTTCCTGGCAGACGACCCCGAACACGTCCAGGCATACCGCGCCATCTTCGGCGACCACGTCCCCGCCCATCTCCGCGACGTGGTGATCACCTGATGGCCGGCTTACGCGCGCGAATAGCCCGAGTATCAGCGACCCGCACCACGATCCCGCCTCGCGATCCGCAAGCCCCCATCCCCCTCACCCCCGCCCAGGAACGCCTCTGGTTCCTCTCCCAAACCAACCCGAACCCCGACACCTACCTCTGCTGGGCCGCCCACCGCCTAACCGGCCCACTCAACCCCACCCTCCTCACCGAATCCCTCACCAAAGTCGTCAACCGCCACGAAGCCCTCCGAACATCCATCACCGAAGAAAACGGCCACCCAACCCAGAAGGTCCACTCTCACGCCGGCTCGGTACTGGAATACGCGGACGTTACAGAGGGGAGCGGCCAGGGATCACAGGAAATCGATCCTCATGGCAACTCGGTTCCGGAATGCTTCGACTCGGCCGCAGGAATCCCGAAAAGCTCGAAGCCGGGTTCAGGGAATGTGGGAGGCGCGGATTCGGGTTCAGGCATCGCGGAAGGCGTGAATCCTGTCTTGGGGATCGCGGAAGGCGCGGAGCCGGGGTCTGGGATCGGTGGGCGGGTCGTTGAGTTTCTTGGGCGGGGTTTTGAGCTTGGGTCGGGGTCGCTGATCAGGGCTTTGCTGGTGAAGACGGGGGTGGATGAGCATGTGTTCGTGTTGTGCCTGCACCATTTGATCTCTGATGGCGAGACGGTGGGGGTGATCTTCGGGGAGGTTTACGCGCTCTATCGGGGCGAGGGTCTTCCCGAGGTGAAAATTCAGTTTCCCGACTACGCGGTGTGGGCCGCGGGGCGGAGGGACGCTGCGGAGGCTGAGTACTGGCGGGGGGAGCTCGCGGGCGCGCCTGGGTTTCTGCCGTTGCCGACCGATCGGGTACGGCCAAGCCGGGCGAGCTACCGAGGGGATCGGGTTTCGCTGCCATTGCCCGACGAGATCGGGGAGGGTATTCGGCGGGCGGACGGTACGCCGTTCATGGTGGTGATGGCCGCGCTTGCGGTGGTTCTGGCGCGGATGGCCGATGTGGACGATGTCGTCGTCGGTTCGCCGGTCAGCGATCGGCATCATCCGGATTTGGAGCAGTCGGTCGGGTTCTATGTGAACACGCTTGCGTTCCGTACCCGGCTGGAAGGCAATCCCGCCATCGGTGAGGTTCTAGCTCAGGTTCGGGAAACCACCATGTCCGGGCTCGACCATCGCGCCCTGCCTTTCGACGAGGTCGTGGACCTGATGGGCAGACGCAGAGCCCTCAGCTATAACCCGATATTTCAGGTCATGCTCGTCACCGGCGAAGCGGGATCCACCCAACACCCAGCCCCCGGCCTGACCGCCGAATCCTGGGCCCTCACCGCCCCACCCGCCCGCTTCGACCTCACAGTGATCGCCGAAGCCACCCACCTGCACTTCGACTACGCCACCGACCTCTTCGACCCGCCCACAATCACCCGCCTAGGCCACCACCTCCTCCGAGTCCTGGCCACCCTCACGACCACCCCCAACACCCGAATCTGGGACATCCCCCTAACGACCATCCCCGCCGACTCGATCCCCGCCAGCCCCATCCCCACCAGCCAAGCCCCCCGGGTTACCGACCTCATCGCAGCCAGGGCCGCAGCCACCCCGCACGCCCCCGCCGTCATCACCGAATCCGGAACCACCACCTACGCCGACCTACTACGCCAAGCCGACCGCCTATCCCAAGCCCTGCAAACCCTGGACCCCCACCCAGGAAGCGTCATCGGCGTCCTCCTCCCCACCTCATCCGACGCCATCGCCGCCATCATCGGCATCCTCCGCACCGACTGCGCCTACCTCCCCCTCGACCCCACCCACCCCCCAGCCCGCATCACCGAACTCCTCACCAC
>NZ_BLAD01000078.1:42017-73094 GCF_009687845.1 Acrocarpospora corrugata | reverse complement strand
GGGGCGGGCGGAGGCCCGCAATCAAACAAACGGGTGGGTGGGTGGGAGAGTCACCTAACCAGTGAAGTGGCGGCGGGCGATTTGTTCGGCTACGTCCTCGTTGTGGTCGCGGAGGGCTTGGAGGAGGAGGTGGTGTTCTTCGTAGGAGCCGTCGGTTGCCATCAGGTGGACGAAAGCTGTTTCGACCCGGATCGCCGGGCTGAAGGCGCGTGCTTGCTCCAGGAGCCCCGCCAGAACCGGATTCGCGCCGACTTCCTCAATGATCGCGTGGAAGCGCCGCAGGGCCGCCAGAAGCCGCTGAACGGCCTCTGAGGGCAACGTCCCGCCGGCACGTAACAAAGCCGCCCGAAGCGGGTCAGCCTCGGCGAGTGCGGCCTCCAGTGAAGCCACTTCCTCGGCGCTGATGTGCCGCGCCGCGAACCGTGCCGTCAGCCCTTGAAGTTGCCGCTCCACTTCACGAATTTCGGCCAGGGTCTCCGGCGAAAGCCGTACCACCCGTAACGAACGTGGCCCCGTCCGTTCGACCAGCCGGTCTTGTTCCAGGCGTCGTAGCGCCTCCCGGACCGGAGTCGGGCTGACGGCCAGCCGGGTCGCCAGGCCACGCTCGGTGATCTTCTCTCCCCACGCGAGTTCCCCGTTGGCTATGGCCAGCCGCAGTGCGGCATACGCCTGGTCAGCGAGGGTCTCGGAGGTCAGGTGGGAGAGCGCGGTGCCAGTCACGCAAACACCGCGATTTTGCTATAGCAAATCGCCAATCTGCTACCTAACTATACAAAGTCCGCCCAGTGCGTACGCTACCGAGCGGCGATCAGGACGGCCACACGTATTCTTGACAGATTCCCAGACTCTAGTAAAGGTCGGAGCCTTATGACACAAATGCGGACAACCTCATGAGAGCCTCCCGCCTCCACGGCGTCGCCGACATCCGCCTGAACCAGGAGCCATCCCCCGAGGTCGGACCCGGTATGAGCCTCGTCCGCGTCACCGCCGTCGGCCTCTGCGGCTCAGATCTGCACTGGTACGCCGAAGGCGGAATCGGCGACGCCACGATCACCCGCCCCCTCGTCGTCGGCCACGAGTTCGCCGGCGTCATCGAAGGCGGCCCCGCCCACGGCCGCCGCGTCGCCGTCGACCCCGCCATCCCCTGCGAGAAATGCGCGAACTGCCGCAGCGGCTACCGCAACCTCTGCCCGTACGTCCGTTTCGCCGGGCACGACCAGCTCGACGGCGGCCTCCAGGAGCTCATCTCCTGGCCGACCGAACTCCTGCACGCCCTCCCGGACGGCCTCTCCGACAGCGACGGCGCCATGCTGGAACCCCTCGGCGTCGCCCTGCACGCCTTCGACCTGAGCCACCTCCACCTCGGCGGCACGGTCGCCGTGGTCGGCTGCGGCCCGATCGGCCTGCTGCTGATCCAGCTCGCCCGCCTGGCCGGCGCGTCCACGATCACCGCCGTCGAACCGCTCCCCCACCGCGCCGAAGCGGCCCGGCGTTTCGGCGCCGTGCTCACCGAGACCACCGAGGCCGACGTCGTCTTCGAGGTGGCCGGCAACGACACCGCCGTGGACACCGCGCTGGAGCTGGCCCGGCCGGGCGGCCGGGTGGTCCTGGTCGGCATCCCCGACGGGGACCACACCTCGTTCCGGGCCTCCCTGGCCCGCCGCAAGGGTCTCACGCTGGCCCTCGTCCGCCGCATGAACGACGTCTACCCGCGCGCGATCCGGCTCGTCGAGGAAGGCAGAGTCAACGTATCCTCGCTGGTCAGCGCCCGCTACCCGCTCGCGGAAGCACCGAAGGCCTTCGCCGCCGCCATCCGGCGCCAGGGCCTCAAAATCGTGATCGAACCCCAGCGCTGAAAAATCTTCGCGGCGGCTGTCGAAACGTCGTCACCTCATTCGAAGCGTAGTCATCGGGGAACAATCCCAGACTCGCAAGGAGCACCGATGCGATACATGATCACTCTCAGCGTCATCGCCCGTCCGGACACCCCGCCCCCCGGCGAGCTGATGGAAGCCATCGACAAGCTCGGCGAAGAGGCCACGAAGGCGGGCGCGCTGCTGGACAACGGCGGGCTGGCGCCCAGCACGGAGGGGGCCAGGGTCGAGCTGGTCGGCGGCAAGCTGACCGTGACCGACGGCCCGTTCGCGGAGGCGAAGGAACTGATCAGCTACGCGCTGTACCAGGTCAGGTCCAAGGAGGAGGCGGTCGAGTGGAGCAGCCGCTTCCTGAAGATCCATCGTGACCTGTGGCCCGGATTCGAGGGCGAGGCCGCCATCCACCGCGTGTACGGCCCGGAGGATTTCGCCTGACCTGTACCGGGCCCCCGGTCGAGCACCGGGGGCCCGGTCGTATTTCCTGGTCCGACGTGCTTGGATCGGCCGGTATGACGGGCGGCGATCCGAATCGGGTGATCGAGGCGGTCTGGCGGATCGAAGCCGGACGGGTGATCGCCGGGCTCGCCCGCCTTGTCGGAGACGTGGGCCTGGCCGAAGAGCTCGCCCAGGACGCGCTGGTCATCGCGTTGGAACAATGGCCGCAATCCGGAGTTCCCGACAATCCGGGCGCGTGGCTGATGCTCACGGCCAAACACCGGGCCATCGATCTGCTGCGCCGCCGCAGCCGGTACGAGCAGAAGCTCGAAGAAGTCGGCCGCGATCAGGAGCGCCGGCACGCGGACGTCGATGCCGAAGCCGCACTCGACGATCCTTTCGGTGACGACGTGCTGCGGCTGCTGTTCACGGCCTGCCATCCGATTCTGTCCACGGAAGGGCGATTGGCTCTTACGCTCCGGCTGCTCGGCGGCCTGAGCACCGAAGAGATCGCGCGCGCCTTCCTGGTGCCGGAGCCGACCGTCGGACAGCGAATCTTCCGGGCCAAACGCACCCTCTCCGAGAAACAAATCAAGATCGAGCTACCGCCGCCGGCGGAGATTCCCGCCCGCCTCGCCTCGGTCCTGGAGGTGATCTACCTCATTTTCAACGAGGGCTACGCCGCGACCGCCGGAACCGACTGGATGCGCCCCTCACTCTGCGAGGACGCGTTGCGGCTCGGGCGAATCCTCGTGGGTTTGATGCCAAAGGAGACCGAAGTACACGGCCTGGTCTCCTTGATGGAACTGCAAATGTCCAGAATCGCGGCCCGGACCGGCCCGGACGGCGAACCCGTCCTGCTACTCGACCAAGATCGTGGACGCTGGGACCGGTTGCTCATCCGCCGTGGCCTCGCCGCGCTGGACCGAGCCGAGTCCCTCGGCACCCTCGGCCCGTACGGCCTGCAGGCAGCGCTGGCCGCCTGTCACGCGCGAGCCCTGGCACCCGAGGAGACCGACTGGGAGCGGATGGCCGCGCTCTACCTGGTCCTCGGCCATGTCGCACCGTCGCCGGTGGTCGAACTCAACCGGGCCGTGGCGGTGAGCATGGCGTACGGGCCGGCCCGGGGACTGGAGATCGTGGAAGGGCTGCGCGCGGAGAAGGCGCTCCGGGATTACCCGCAGTTGCCCGCCGTTCGCGGAGATCTACTCGCCCGCCTGGGGCGTACGGCGGAGGCTGGAAAGGAGTTCGAGCGGGCCGCCGAACTGACCCGGAATGAGCGCGAGCGAACCCTGTTCCGACGCCGCGCCGACGCACTCCAGCCGGACAAATAACACCCCAAGCAAGATCTCCCGATATAGGCCATCCATAAAGTTTTCTGCATCGTTTGACTTCCGTAATTACGTCGGTATAGTCGCGGTGTGCTCACGATGGGAGTGGAAGAAGAGTTCTTCATTGTCGATCCGGTGAGCCGAATGCTCGCCTCGGAAGGGCTGCCGAATATGCGGGCCCTGCTCGACGCGAACCCCACCACTCCCGGCACTTATCACGGATTCGACTACGAATTCCATATGGCCACGGTCGAGACCAGAACCGACGTCTGCCGTAGCCTGCGGCAGCTCCGCGGTGAACTCAGGAAACTCCGGGGCACGCTCACCCGGACGGCCTCAGACGCCGGGCTTTCCGTGCTGTCCGCCGGAACGATGCCCACCGCCGACTGGCGAACCGCCCGGCTGATGCGGAAACCGCGCTACGACCGGTGTTTCGAGCACTACCGCGACGTGGTCCAGCGCCGCATCACCTGCGGCTGCCACGTGCACATCGGCATCGCCGACAGAGAGCTCGCCGTCCACGTCCTGAACCGCATCCAGCCCTGGCTGCCGCTGTTCCTCGCCCTCTCCACGAGCTCCCCCTTCTACGACAGCGCGGACACCGGCTACCAATCCTTCCGGAATCCCCTCTGGGCCGGGTTCCCCATCGGCGGGCCGCCGCCCTTGTTCGACTCCCACGCCGACTATGCCGAGCACGTCGGCCATCTCCTCGAAACCGACGCGCTCACCGACACCGGCAACCTCTACTGGGACGCCCGCCTCGGCACCAACTTTCCCACCCTCGAATTCCGGATCGCCGACGCCTGCACCACCGTCGACGAGACCATCCTGCTCGCCGGTCTGGCCCGAGCCCTGGTCCTGACCTGCATCGACGAGATCCAGGCCGAACGCCCGCCGGTCCGCATCTCCCCGCCCATGATCAAAGCCGCGACCTGGCGGGCCGCCCGCTCCGGCCTGACCGCCGACCTGATCGACCCCATGACCGCCGAGAAGGTCCCCGCCTCGGCCATGCTGGACCGCATCCTGCAGTACGGCCAGGAGGCCCTGAAAGACCTGGGCGACTGGGAGGAAATCTCCAGCCTCGCGGCCAGGCTCCTCGCCTCCGGGACCTCCTCGCGCCGTCAGCAGCGCACCCTCACCGCCACCGGCCATCTCCCGGACGTCGTCGATGAACTCATCATGGAGACGACGCGCGAACTGCAATAGGCCCGTAGACAGGTCCGATCCGTACTCAGGTCGCTGCGCGTCCCCGTTCGCCTGGCGTCCGACCAGGATGTGAGCCGGACCGGCTGGTATGAGACGCAGTGCGTTTCCTGGGTCGCGCACTACGACGGGGCCGGCGGGAATCCGCACACGCTCGTCGCCGATCCGCGTACCTGCCGGTGGACGACCGGTGTGGCGGATCGGAGTTGGCTGGCCATCGGCGTGTTCGAGACCTCGGCCGTCGCGTATCTGCTGCATCCGGAGCATGGGGCCAGCGGGTGCGCGCCCGGCAGCTATGTGGTGCGACGGCAGCGCGAACACAACGGCCGTGAGGCGCGCCTGGTCGTCGACTGAATAGAGTCGACTGAATAGAAGGGCCTATTCGTCCCCCGGGCTAGCCAAACCGCAGCCACTCCGGCATCAGCGGTTGACAACCTTCACATCTCCCGGTTAACGGTTCCATAAGGGAAGCCAACTCCTACCTTCTCGCGACATCTCAGAAGAGGTGGCCGTGCGTCTTCATTTCGCGGCCATAGGAGGGCTCATGAACGGGTCGGGGTATGAGATGGGAAACACCACCACTGTCGGGGATGTCGAGGCGAAGCTGTCCGGGGGGCGGGATCAGGTGGTGCACGCCCGTCGGTTGGTGTCGGCGACGCTTGGTCGTGATCACCCTCTGCATGATGACTGTGTCCTGCTGACCAGCGAGATCGCCACCAACGCGGTGGTGCACTCCCGGTCCGGCGACGGGGGCGAGTTCACGGTGACGGTGACCTTTCCGCGGGGCCGGGTGCGGGTGTGTGTCCAGGATGAGGGCTCGGCGAACCCGCCGTGCGCGGGGCATTCCATCCCGAACGGGTCCAGCGGTCGTGGGCTGCCCCTGCTGGACGCGCTTTCGGCCCGGTGGGGCATGGTCCGGGAGGCGGGACGGAACAAGGTCTGGTTCGAGATCGCCTGCGTGTGAGGGGTCAGAGGTGCGCGGTGAAGAAGGCCAGCATGTCGGCGGCGAGTTCGATGGAGCGGCTGGCCGAGCGGGCGCCGTGGCCGACCTCGGACTCGTGGCGGAGCAGGATGGGACGAGGGCCGGCGGTGGCGTGCTGGAGGGCGGCGCACATCTTCCTGGCGTGTAGGGGGTCCACTCGGGTGTCGCCCCCGAAGACGGCGAACAGCGTGGCGGGGTAGGGGATTCCTTCGCTTACGTGGTGGTACGGGGAGTAGCGCAGCAGCCAGGCGAGGGCGTCGGGGTCGTCGGCGGAGCCGTACTCGGCGCGCCAGCGGGGGCCGAAGCCGGAGCGTTCGTAGCGGGCCATGTCGAGGACGGGCGCGGAGCAGACGGCGGCGGCGAACAGGTCGGGGCGCTGGGTGAGCATCGCGCCGACGAGCAGGCCGCCGTTGGATTCGCCGCAGATGCCGAGGCGGTCGGGAGTGGTCCAGCGGCAGTTGATCAGGGTTTCCGCGGCGGCGGCGAAATCGTGGAAGACGTTCTGTTTACGGTCGAGGGTGCCGGCGCGGTGCCAGTCTTCTCCTTCTTCGCCACCGCCGCGGATCTGGGCGAAGGCGAAGATTCCCCCGGCTTCGATCCAGGGGAGGACGTAGCTGGAGTACGCGGGGGTGAGGGGCACGCCGAAGCCGCCGTAGCCGTACAGAATGCAGGGCCGGGGGCCGATGGACGGGCCGGAGAGCACCACCATGCGGATCAGCGTGCCGTCGGCGGACGGGTATTCGAGCTGGTGCGACTCGATCTCCGGCAGGTCGGCCCGGCCCGGCGCGCCCTCCCAAAGCGTGGTTTGTCCGGTACGGGCGTCATATCGATACACGCTCTCCGGAGTGACGTAATCGGCGTACGTGAACCAGGCCTGATGCCCGTGTACGGACATCCGCCCGATGGAACCGTGACCGGGAAGTGGAACCGCGCTTTTCCACTCCCCAGTCACGGGGTCGTGAACATTGATCTCGCTGATCGCGTGCCGGACCCGGGTCACCAGCAACGCGCCGTCGAGCAATGCGAAATCTGCCAGTACCGCCTCCGGGTCCTCGGGCACCAGGTCGCTCCAGAGGTTCGGCTGCACCGGATCGCCGACGGCCAGGCGCACGCGCGGCGCGTCCTGGGTGGTCGCGACGTACAACCGCCCGTCTGCCCCGACGTTCACCGCCGTCTTGACGCCCCTGCCGCCGTGCACCTGCCGCCATTCCGGCCCGGCCAGATCGCACACCCGGATGTCGTTGCCGGTCCCCCGGTTGATGGAAAGCGTCAACCACCGCCCGTCGGCGCTCAACGCCAGCCCATCCGCCTCGACCAGCGGCACATCGTCCCCCCGGACTCGCCGCAGATGCGCGACCCGGCCACGGATGTAATAGAACGAATCGGACGACGGAAGCCACGCCACCGGCGAATACCGGCAATCCATCACCGGCCCGTCCACCACCTCGCCGGACATGACATCGAGCACATACAGCTCGGCCCGCTCCTCGCCCCGCCGCGACAGCTGTACGGCGACCAGCTTCCCGTCCGGGGACGCATGCCAGTCGTCCAGCGTCGTCGTCCCCGCCGGATCCACCACCATCGGGTCGAGCACGACATGCCAGACGAGTTCCCCCACGTCGGCCGGCATCCGCCGTACAACCTCGGAAGGGATCTCCGGAAGACCGACGAACAGCACAGCGTGTTCCTGCCCCGGCTCCCGGCGAACCCGGAATGCTCGGCCCTCGCGCCAGACCGGCGTCCCGACCACGCCGGTAGCCGTCAGCTGAGCGATCCGGTTGCGCAGCCGGGGCCGCGCCGGAAGCGAATGCCTGCGCCAGAGTTCGTCCTGGGCGGCCAGCCATTTCTCGGTCTCGGGGCTGGCCGGATCCTCAAGCCACCGGTACGGATCCTCGACCCGATGCCCGTGGATCGTCTCCACGATCGGCTGACGTTCCGCGAAGGGGTACGAAGTCATGACACCTGCTCCAGTTCGGGATCCCACTGTCCGGCGAGGTCGGCGTAGAGCGGGGAAGAGACAAGAAGGTCGGCGTGTGTGCCGGACACGGCTTTGGTGCCGTCCAGGAGGAGAATGCGCCGCGCGCGCAGAGCCGACGTCAGCCGGTGCGCGATGACGATCAGAGTGCCGCCCCGGCGAGCGAACGCCTCTTCGGCGCGTGCTTCGGCGGCGGGATCGAGATGACAGGTCGATTCGTCGAGAATGGTCAGCCTGGTCGGCGACAGATAGGCCCGGACGAGGGCCAGCAGCTGCCGCTCCCCCGGCGAAAGCGCGCCCGCGTGGATGTCGGCCTGATAGCCGCCGAGCCGCCCGACCAGTTCCCCCGCGCCGACCGCCTCCACCGCCCCGTCGACCCGGGTCTCGGAGGCGACCGACAGATACGTGAGGTTGTCCCAGAGCGTCCCGCGAAAGATGTACGCCTCCTGCGGGATGAGCACCCGCGCCGCCGGATCCACCCGATCCGCGGCCACCCCGCCGAAAGTGACGCTGCCCTCCTCCGGCCGGACCAACCCCGTGATCAGGGCCGCCAGCGTGGACTTCCCGATCCCGCTCGGCCCGACGACCGCCAGATGCTCCCCCTCCGCCACCACCAGATCGAGCTCAGCCACAACCGGATCAGCATCGGGCCCATATCGAAAGGTCACCCCCGCCAGCTCAACCCGGACATCCGGCGGCGTGACCCGCTCCGGACCCACCGCCGGCCGATTGCCCAAAAGCCGCTCCAGCGTCACCACCAGCCGAACCCCGCTCACCCCCAGCCCCTCCACCAACCCCCCCAGAGCAGGCGTAAGCGACTGAATGACCGCAGCCAGCACCCCCACCACGACACCCGGAGTCGCCCCCAACCCCGGCGCGAACCCCAGCACCAGCACCACCGGCAGCCAGCCACCCAGCCCCAGCGAGAACGTCCGCACCGCCGTCACCCGAGCCAGCGCCTGAGCCGCCCCCGCCTGCTCGTCGACCCGCCGCCCAACCCACGCGACAGTCCGCTCCTCATCGCCACAAGCCACGACATCCCGCAACCCGCCCATCGCCACCGTGACCGACTCCGTGGTCCGCTCATCGGCGGCCAGAAACTCCCGTTGCCGCCGCCCCAGCGCGGGCAACGACAGCAGAAACAGCCCCACTCCCAGCACGAACGGCGGCAGCACCAGCACCAGCACGGCGGGCATCAGCGCCGACAGCCCCAACACCACGCTGACCAGCGTGAACACGAACGACCGCAACACCCCCAGCACGGTCGCGAACGCATCCCGAGCCACCTCAACCTGCAGATTCGACCGCGTGACCACGGCCGCCTCCGCCCGCCCCCCCACCAGCGCGTCCTGCACAGCCCCCGCGATCAGCCGCTCCCGAAACGGCTCCACAATCCCCGCCAACGCCAGCAAAGCCTGCCGAGCCCCCACCGCCGCCAGAATCCACGACAGCCCCAACACCCCAACCCAGACCACCCCGACCCCGGGCCGCCCCGCCCCGAACCCATCGTCAATGGCCCCCGCCAACGCCAGCCCAACCACAAACGACGGCGCCACCTCAGCGATCGACCACGCGGCCAGCCGAACGGCCCGCCCAGGCTCCCGCGCCACCGCCCGCACCAACACCCGCGAAACGTCCGTCATGACGCCTCCACTTGGAAGGCCCGATTGCGCCACGTCCGCGCAGGCCGAACCAACGAACCCGCGCTCGGTTCCACCGGCCTTCGCTGACGCGACCGAACGTCCGTCATGACGCCTCCGCCTGGAAGACCGCGCGGTAGTCCGGGTTGCGCCACAAGCGGCCATGCCGGTCGTAACCGCGCACTCGGCCGTGCTCCAGCCAGATGACCAGGTCAGCGCGGGCCGCCATGGCAGCCCGATGCGTGACGATCAGGCGGGTCCGCGAATCGGCGGATAACGCCCGCCCAACCTGATGCTCGGTGATCGTGTCCAGGCTGGACGTGGCGTCGTCGAGCACCAGCAGCCGATCCCCATGCGCGAACGCCCGCGCCAACCCGATCCGCTGACGTTCACCCCCGGACATCGGAGCCTCAGCCAGCGCCGTCGCATACCCGGACGGAAGCCGCCGAATGAACGTGCCGGCCCCAGCCGCGTGGGCGGCCTCCTCCGCGCCGGGCCCGATCGTGTCCGCCACCGTCTCCCCCACCAGCGCCGGACGCTCGAACGCGACCCCGATCGCCTGCCGCAACGCCGTACGCGACAGGCGGTGCAGGGGGACATCGTCGAGCAGGACCTGGCCGCGGGCCGGATCGGTGAGGCGGGCGGCCAGGCCGGCGAGGCGGGATTTGCCGGAGCCGGAGCGGCCGACCACGGCGACGGCGGCGCCGCCGGGGACCTTGAGGTTGGGGATGTGGAGGCCGGCGGCCATCACGTCGTGGAAGGTCAGCGCGCCGGGGCCGGCGGGCAGGTGCCGTACGCCGTGGGGGGTGGGGCACTCGTCCAGGACCTCGGCCAGGCGGCGGGCGGCGGCGCGGGCGCGGGCGACCTGGCTGACGTAGCCGAGGGCGGAGCCGAGGCCGGCGCCGAGAACGACGTAGCGGGCGGCCGCGTACAGTTCACCGGCGGTGAGGTCGCCGGAGGCGAGGCGGAAGCCGCCGACGCCGAGCACGCAGACTTCCAGGAGCGGGATCACCACGGCGGCCTGCACGCCGGCCTGCGCGCGGACCCGCCACAGCTCCATCGCGTGGGCGCGCACCTGGGGCAGCGCGGCCAGCACCCGGCGCGTCTCCTGCGCGGCGGTCCCGGCGGCGGCGATGGTGCGAACTCCGGCGACGGCGTCCACCAGACGGGACGCGATATCGGCCTGAGCCTCCTGATACTCCCCGGCGAGCGCGGTCGAAGTCCGCAGAAACGCCCGCAAAACCAGCACAATGACCGTCAGCCCGGCCACCAGCGTCAGCGCCAGCCAAGGATCGATGAGCAGCAGCGCCACCAGACTCCCCACCGCGGGAATGAGCATCGTCACGCCGGTGATCGCGGCATCCGGGGCACGCCCGACCTCTTCGGCGTTCATCCCGAGCCGGGTCACCAAATCACCTTCCGGGATCGACCGGGTCAACCCGGGCCCGACCCCGACCACCTGCCGCAGCAGCCGATGCCGCAGCCAGGCCGCAGCCTGCGCGCCACTCGCGGCCCCGGCCCACACCCCGAGCGTGTCGCAGACCACCAGCAACCCCACCACCGCGACACTCACCGCGAGCCAGCCCCCCGACCGCGCGTCGGCGGTCCGCCCCAGCGTGTACGGCAACGCCAGCGCGAGCACCCCCCCGGCCACCGAGGTCACAGCCAGCACCCCGACCGCCGGCCCGCCGCGCCTGATCGCCCCGGCCACCAGCCGATCCGCGGTACGCACCCGATTCTCCTTCCGCGAACGCGAGACACGAGACAGACGGGCCGAGCCCTGAGCTGGGGCCAGCTCAGGGCTCGGAGATTCGTGCTAGTGGCAGAGGAGAAGACTCAGGTTGCTCGGCGAGTTCGAGTTGCAGCCGAGCAGGGTCAGCGTGCTCCCACCGCCGCCGCCGTGGCCGCCGCCGCCGGGAACTTCCATCGCCTGAAGGTCGAGAAGAACCATGGTCGTGCTCCTTCTTTATCGGGTGATTTCGAGATCTTCATGAGTGGGTGACGCGAGAGCCGGGCTCTAGTGGCAGAGCAGGAGGCTCAGGTTGCTCGGGCTGTTGGAGTTGCAGCCGAGCAGGGTCAGCGTGCTACCGCCGCCACCACCGTGGCCGCCCCCACCCGGCACCTCCATGGCCTGAAGGTCGAGAAGAACCATTTGTGTTGTCACCTCCATCGAGAACTGGTCGGGACAGGTGCCGCTCGGCGGCCGGTCACAGGGGCGCCCCTGGGCCGGCGTGGTCGCCTGGCGGTCGCAGGAAGGGGAGCGGAGCGGCGCTCAGGGCGAACAGCACGCCCGCGGTCCCGGTGGCGAAATCCATCGAGATGCGGAGCAGCTGGTCACCGGGGAACGCGAGTCCGTCCCGGTAGGGGAGGGCATGCCAGTCCAGGCCGGGGATCAGTGCCGGTTCGGCCAGGATCAGGCCCGCCCGGCCGGCGAACAGGCCGGGCTGCACGAAGTATCGGGATCGGGTGACGAGGAGGAGCGCGTCGAGATTCGCGCGTAGATCCTCGTCGGGCCGGTGGGCCAGGAGGCGTTCGAGCACGAGGGCGATGCCGACCGAGCCCTCCTCCAGGTACGGCAACGTCCGCCAGCCCTGGTTCACCTGAAGTGAATCGTCCTGAGTACGGACGCATCGCCGCAGATCCTGCCGGAGGGCGCGTTCGGCGAGATCGAGCAGAGTGCTGTCGCCACTTCGCTCGTACGCGTGCAGAAAGAGCAGGGCCGAGCCGCTGGAACCGTGCATGAGCCCCGCGCGGGGATTGGATCCGCCGCTCAGCTCGGGCACATCTTCCGGCAGCCGGTCGACGCAGGCCTCGATCATCTGCCACGCATCCAAGCCGAGATGCAGCAGGTTCAGCCCGATTCCCGCCAAACCCGTCGCCAATCCGGTGTCCAGTCGCCGCCAGTCGGTGCGCATCGCGCGGTCGACCAGTTCCAGCGCGCCCGCCCGTTGCCCGAAGCGGTCCAGGACGTGGGCGATTCCGTGGGTTCCGTCGTAGAAACCGGGCGGAGTGCCAGGGTCTGGAGTGAGCGCGCGGCCGAGCAGCCATTCCTCGTGTTCCGGGAAGCGGCCGGCTCCGGCGGCGTCCAGCGCGTACAGGACGCCGGCGGCGCCGTGGGCGAAGTTGACGCCGCCGCCGGGGCGGAACTGGGCGATGTCGCCGGGGAAGAGCCGGTCTCTGCGGGTGGGGGTGGCGGTGGCCAGGATCGCCCTGATCATCGCGTCCGCGCCGGAGGGCCAGCCTTGCGGCAGGTCGAGGGAGGGCGCCGGGGTGCCCTGGACGGTGGCCAGGGCGGTGGCGATGACCTCGGGCGGGACCGGGAAGGTCCGGATGATCAGGCGGGCCAGCTGGGTGATCTTGTTGTCGGTCAGCGGGAGCATGATGGTCGCTTGCGGGGCGAACAGGCCGAAGACCAGACAGGCGAGCGAGTAGAGGTCGACGTCCGCGCCCCGGCGGTTCGGCGGCGCCAGGAAGGCGGGGTGGGCCAGCAGGGCTCTGCCCTGGTCCTCGATCGGCAGGGCCACCTCGAAGTCGATCAGGACCAGCCGGCCGGATTCGGTGACCAGGATGTTGTTGGGGTGCAGGTCGCCGAAGACGACGCCGCGCCGGTGCAGGGCTTCGACCGCGTCCCGGACCCCGGGCAGGATCTTCAGGACCCACGCGGTGTACTCGGCCAGGCTCGCCGCGGAGCAGTCCGCCCTGGTCAGCGGATAGCGGTGCACGAGCTGGCGCTGCAGCGGATTCCCGTCGACGAACTCCATGACGAGGAAGTGGTGCTCGCCGAGGGTGAAATAGTCGCGATATTCCGGCACCGAGGGGAGGCCGGCCAGGCGCTGGAGCATGTCCCGCTCATGCTGGAGGCGGGTGACCGCGTCCCGGCCGCCCGAGTCCAGTCCGGCGTACGGCCTGGCCTCCTTGAGCACCACCCGCTCGCCGGTGCGGCGATCCGTCCCGAGATATACCCCGCCGCCGTTGGAGAAGTGCAGGACGCTCTCGATGTCGTACGGCAGTGCGCCGGTGGTGACCGTGTTCCTGGCCTCCAGGTGGGGGGCCAGGAAATCCGGCAGGGGCACCCATTGCGGGAGCACGAAGGACGGGCCGCGGACGTCGGGGACGAGGGCGCCGTCGGGGTTCTCGATGGCGGTGACCTGTTCGCCGTTGTCGCCGAGGGTGTGGCGGGGGGTGAAGCCGCCGTAGCGGACGTAGAGCGGGCCGTCGGCGTAGCGGAGGTCGCTGAGGATGTAGGGGCCCTGGATGCCGCGCAGGAGGGTGTCGAGCTCCTTGAGCACGAGCTCAAGTTCCGATTCGAGCGGATATATCGTGACTAGTTTTCCGCTGGCGCCTCGGGGGGCGGCCTTCGCGTTGAGCATGGTCATGACGGGGGCGCTGCGGAGGAACTTGAACGCGATGTCGCGCGGCACGCAGTAGTCCCAGACCGCGGCCAGCGCCCGATCCGCGTCTTCCAGCCGGGCCGAAACGTGAATCTTCCAACCCTGGGGTGCGATCCGGCGGGTGACCGGGGCGTAGTGCAGCCACGTGTCGGTCGGCTGGTGCTCCCATCCGACCGGCACTTCCCGGCCGGCTACCGGGAAATCGGGGTGTTCCGAGCGCCGATTATCCGGCGTGTCGTAAAAAAGCCGGTCCGCCAGGCAATAAAGCTCATACTGGTCATTCACGGCCATCTCCCTGCTTTCCTCTACAGAGAGAATTACGGATAACCCGATGAGTTCCTAGTTACAAATTCAACCAACGACTCATGGGCAAACATCACGGGTCAAGCCGTGAACCGGGGCTCGACCTGCGGTCCGACCAAAGGCGAATATTACTCGCGAACAGCTTGACCCCCAACCAATCCGGCGGTTGGGGGTCATTGTCATCGGTCCATTTTTCCGAATATGTGTGAGTGAAGAGGATGATCTGATGACAGCCGATAATGGCGGTTGCGACCGCGAGAATGGCAATCGCCTAAGAGTGGTCCGCGACCGTGCGTGACCACCGGCACCCTCCGTTACCGGATGATTTCGGGCACCCCGGATGTTAAAGAAAACATGGCAGACCGTTTCGCGGACTTGGTTGTCATCCGGCGCCTGCTCCACGACACCCACACCTGGGCGTTCGTCGGACTCGCCGACAACCCCCAACGAACCGCGTACACCCAAGCAGAACTCCTCCAGACCCGCGGCAAGACGATCGTCCCCGTCCACCCCCTCGCGGACACCGTCCTCGGCGAGAAGGGCTACCCCACCCTCGCCGACATCCCCGTCCCCATCGACGTCGTCGCCATCTACCGCCGCTCCGCCCACGCCGCCGAAACCATCGACCAGGCCATCGCCATCCACGCCAAAGCCGTCTGGCTCCCCCTCGACGTCATCGACGTCCCCGCCGCCCTACGCGCCCAAGCCGCCGGCCTGGACGTCGTCATGAACCGCTGCCCCGCGGTCGAATGGGCGCTCCGCCGCTAGATCATCGATCTTGCTCGCCGTTATCCGGCGCCGTTTACGTCCATCCCCGTCCTCGCCGTACCGGCGCCAAGAGGGCTTGAGGCTCCTCCGCCGCCTCCCTTAGGACTCGCAGAGAATTAACTTGCGCGCTCACAAAGGGTTTGTCGAGGTCAGAGACTTGTGAACCTATGGGTTAACTTCCTGCGAGCCCTTAGCAGCGAAGTCGCGGGGCCAGTCCCGCGTAGTCCGGGACTCGGTCTAGGTACTCCGATTTCGCGTACGTGATGAAGCGGTCGATGTCGGTGAGGTTGGAGGCGATGCCGAGGGAGACGCGGACGGCGCCGCCGCTGGGGAGGCCGAGGGCGTGGAGGTAGTCGTCGAGGGTCAGGTCGGCATGGAAGTAGGGGCCGGCCAGGAGGGATTCGTCGATGGCGAAGGCGCGTTCGCCTGCGCCGGGGTTGCAGAAGCAGCCCGTGCGCAGGGAGATGCCGACGGCGGCGGAGGAGCGGGCGACCTGGCGTTCGTCGACGATGTCGCCGTCGGGGGTGCGGAAGTTGAAGGTGACGATGGCCCCTCGGTCGCGGGTGTCGGTTGGGCCGTAGACGCTGACGAAGGGAGCGCCATTGCTGTGGCGGAGCTCGGTGAGGCGGTTCAGGAGGACGCCGGTCAGGGCGGTGACGTGGTCGTGGATGGCGTCGATGCCGACGCTGGCGATCCAGCCGAGACCGATCTCGACGTCGGGGATGGAGAGGAAGTTGAGAGTGCCGTCCTCGAAGGCGCTCTCGTCCTCGTTGAAGACATGCCAGTTGCCGAGCGCGCTGACGGCCTTGATGGTGCCACCCGCGAACCATGGCCGGATAAGTCGCGATAAAGCCTCGCGGCGGGCGATCAGGCAGCCGACGCCGGTCGGATAGCCGAAGACCTTGTACCAGCTGACCGGCACGAAGTCCGGCTGGATCTCGCTGAGGTCGAGACGGTTGGCGGGGACGAAGGCGGCGGCGTCCAGCAGAACGTCGTAGCCCCGGTTCCGCGCCTCGGTGACCCAGCGCAGCGGATGCCGTACCCCGGTGAAGTTGCTCTGCGCGGGAAAGGCGAGCAGGCCACGGCTGCCTTCGAGCGCGTAGAGGAGTTCCCCTTCGTCGACCCGCAGCTCGGGGCTGACCAGGCCGACCGTGGTCACGTCCGCGCCGCGCGCCCGCGCGTACTCGCGGATGCCGTTGACCGAATTGTGGTTGTCGCTGGTGAGGACGAGCGGGGTGTCCGGCCCGAACGGATAGGCCTCGCCGACCAGCCGGCAGGCCCCGGTGGCGTTCGAGGTGAAGATCACCGCGTACTCGTCGGGTGCGGCGTTGAAGTAGGCGAGAATGGCCGCGCGGGTGCGTTCCACCAGCTCAGTGGCCGCGCTGGAGGTCGGATTCTCCGAGTGCGGATTCCCGTAGCATCCGCCGATGACCCGTTCGGCGTGGGCGCGGATCTGGTGCCGCGAGGGCAGCCCTGACCCCGTGTAATCGAGGTAGACATGCCCCCGCGCGTCAAGGTAGGAGTATTCGGCGTCCCGCAGGTCCACCAATCCGAGCTTTACGGACATATGCTCCCCAAGCGTCCGTGAATGCATCAATACACTATTACCAGCTCGAATTGGTGCATTTGCTTACTGCAGGGTGATACCTAGCTCGACTCCCGCACCACCAGTTCCGTCGGCATGATGACGGGATCGGTCGACCCGCCCTCGAACAGGCCCAGCAGCTGACTGACCACGGCCAGCGCCTGATTCGCCATCGGGCTGCGCACAGTGGTCAGCGGCGGATCGGTGTACAGCGCGGCCTCTATGTCGTCATACCCGACCACGGCCACATCGTCCGGCACCCGCCGCCCGGCCCGCCGCAGCGCGTGCAGCGCGCCGATCGCCATCAGGTCGTTGGCCGCGAACACCGCGTCCAGCCCCGGATCGTCCTCCAGCAGCTGGTCCATGGCCTGATCGCCGGAGACCCGGGTGAAGTCCCCGACCGCGATGATCGACCGCCGCCCGGTGTCGCGAAGCGTGTCCCGGTATCCCGTCAGCCGGTCCTGCGCCGCGATCATGTCCAGCGGCCCGGAGATCGTCGCGATCCGCCGCCGCCCCCGCCCCAGCAGGTGCCGGACCGCCTGCGCGGCCCCGTCATGGTTGTCGTTGTCCACGTACGGCACCGACGGCGCCGACACCGGCTTCCCGAACGACGCGATCGGCAACCCCATCCGCACCAGCGCCGCCGGCAGCGGATCGGCGCCGTAGAAGGACACCAGCATGACCCCGTCCACATGCCCGGCGGCGATGTACTCCTGCACCCGCAACCGGCTCTCGTCCGAGCCGGCCAGCATCAGCACGACCTGCTTGCTGGCCGCCTCCAGCGCCCGGCTGGCCGACCGGACCACGGTGGAGAACATCGGATCGTCGGAGAAGAGCCCCGCGGGCGGATCGGAGATGATGAGCGCGATCGAGTTGGTCCGCTGGGTGACCAGACTGCGAGCCACCGAGTTGGGCACATACCCCAACTCGTTGACCGCACGCAGCACGACTTCGCGGAAATCAGGCGTCACCGTGGTGTCGCCGTTCACAACCCGGGAGACGGTCGACTTGGACACACCGGCCCTGGCGGCGACCGCCTCCAAGGTAGGACGTTTCATCGCCGCTCCAGCCTGGAGACCCCGGCCTCCAGACCAGGCAGGAAACACGACGCTGTGCCGGATGGTAGCTTATCCATTACCCTCTGTTCCGTTAAGATTGATCTATGAGGGCGGCGTACAAGTGCCGGGTTTACCCGACACCCGAACAGGCGGCGGTGCTGAACCGCACGTTCGGATGTGTGCGCGTCGTCTGGAACCGCACCTTGGCCTGGCGGCGCGCCCGCTTCCACGGCGACCAGACCTGCACCAGCTTCACGCAGGCCAATGCCTATCTGACCGCGATGAAAACCACCGACGACCTGTCCTGGCTGAACGAGGTGTCCTCGGTCCCGTTGCAGCAGGTGATCCGGCACTAGCAGGTCGCGTTCAGCAATTTCTTCGCTAAACGCGCCAAATACCCGCGGTACAAGTCCCGTAGCGGCCGTCAGTCGGCCGAGTACACACGATCGGGGTTCTGCTACCGCGACGGGCGACTGCTCCTGGCCAAGATGGGCACGCCCCTCACCTTCGTGTGGTCCTGGCCCGGCGTGGACGCGGCGGCCATCAACCCGACCACGGTGACGATCTCCCGGGACCCGTGCGGACGCTGGTACGTCTCCTTCGCCGTAGACGTGGAGGAACCCACACCGCTTCCGGCCACCGGCGCGGTGGCCGGCGTGGACATGGGCATCAAGGACTTCGCCGTCACCTCCGACGGCGTGAAGATCGCCAACCCTGGCCACCTGGCCCGGCGGGCCCGCAACCAGCGACGCATGGCCCGCAAAGTCAAGGGCTCCAGCAATCGGAACAAGGCCAGGGCGAAGGTCGCCAGGGCTCACCGGAAGGTCCGCGCGTCCCGGGCGGATTTCCTGCACCGCACCTCCACCCGGCTGGTTCGCGGCCACGACGTGATCGTGCTCGAAGACCTGGCCGTGAAGAACATGGTCCGCAACCGCGCGCTGGCCAAGGCCATCTCCGACTGCGGATGGGGAACCTTCCGCCGCGTGGTCGAATACAAGGCGGCCAGAGCCGGTCGGCACCTGATCGTGATCGACCGCTGGTATCCCAGCTCGAAGACCTGTAGCGCGTGCGGGCATCTGCTCCCCACGCTCAACCTCGGGACGCGCGTATGGGCGTGTCCCGGCTGCGGTGCCCTGCACGACAGGGACGTCAACGCCGCGAAGAACATTCTGGCGGCAGGTCTTGCCGTGTCGGCCTGTGGAGCTGATGTCAGACCGCAAGGGTCCTCCCTTCGGCAGTCGGCGACGAAGCAGGAACTCCCGTGGCGACGCGAGGAATCCCCGTCTTTCAGGGCGGAGAGTAGTCAATCAATCCCATTTCGCTGGATGACCCCGCGGTACCACAGCGCGCTGTCTTTGAGTACGCGGCGCTGGGTGCCGTAGTCGACGCGGACGATGCCGAACCTCAGGTGGTAGCCCTCGGCCCATTCGAAATTGTCCAGCAGGGACCAGACGAGGTAACCCCGCAGGTCCGCGCCCGCCTCGATGGCGGCGTGCGCGGCCCTCAGGTGGCCGTCCAGGTAGGCTACCCGGTCGGTGTCCGGCACTCGGTCGCCGACCACGACGTCGTCGAAGGCGGCGCCGTTCTCGGTGACGATCAGGCCGACTTCGGGGTAGTCCTGGCTGAGCCGTACCAGCAGGGAGGAGAGCCCGGACGGGATGATGGGCCAGCCCATCGCGGTGGAGGGCACGTCCAGGCTGGCGAAGCCGATGCCCTCCGAGCCCGGGTAGGCGACGTTGGCGGGGGTGCCGGGGGCGGCCTCGACGATGCACGGGTTGTAGTAGTTGATGCCCAGCAGGTCGATCGGCTGGTTGATGATCTCCAGGTCGCCGTCCTTGATGTGGCCGAGGCCGCCGTGCCGTTCGGCGATCTCCAGGACCTCGGGCGGGTACGCGCCGCGCAGTGCCGGGTCGATGAACTGCCGGTTGAGCAGCGCGTCGATCCGGTTCACTGCCTCCTGGTCGACGTCGGAGAGCACCACCGTGGGGTCCAGCGCCTGGGCCGGCGTGACCACCGGCGCCAGGTTGAGGGTGAGGGCGAGTTCCCCGGTCAGTTCCTGCGCGGCCAGCCCGTGCGCGAGCAGCAGATGGTGCGTCGCCTTGAACGCGTCCGCCTCCGACTTGCGGCCGGGCGCGTGCACGCCGCTGCAGTAGCCGAGGAACGCCGCCACCCAGGGCTCGTTCAGCGTGGTCCAGGTCCGCACCCGGTCACCGAGCCGCGCGTGTACGGCTCGCGCGTAGTCCCCGAACCGATAGGCGGTGTCCCGGTTGGCCCAGCCACCCCGATCCTCCAGATTCTGCGGAAGATCCCAGTGGTAGAGCGTGACATAGGGCGTGATCCCCGCCCCCAGCAACTCGTCCACCAGTTTGTCGTAGAAATCCAGCCCACGCGGATTGACCGGCCCTGACCCGTCCGGCACGATCCTCGGCCACGCCGTGGAGAAGCGGTACACGCCCAGCCCGAGCCCGGCCATCAGCCCGACGTCCTCGCGGTACCGGTGGTAGTGGTCGCAGGCCACGTCGCCGGTGTGCCCGTCGGTCACCCGGCCGGGCGTGCGGGAGAAGGTGTCCCAGATCGACGGCCCGCGGCCGTCCTCGCGCGCGGCTCCCTCGATCTGGTAGGAGGCGGTGGCCGCGCCCCAGATGAAGCCGTCCGGAAAGACCACGGAACGAGCCTGTGTCGAGGGCTCCGTCTTCCCGTGCCCCCGAGTCTCTATGGTCGACGTCATCCCTTGACCGCTCCCTGCATGATTCCTCCGATGATGTGTTTGCCGAGCAGCGCGAAGACGATGACCAGCGGCAGCGTGCCGAGTGCCGTACCGGCCAGGCCCATCACGTAGTCGTTGACATAGCCCGCGGCGAGGGTGGACAGGGCCACCTGGACTGTCGGGTTCTCCGGGGTGAGCACGAGCAGCGGCCACATGTAGTCGTTCCAGGCGTTCATGAACGTGAGCATGCCGAGCACCGCCGCCGCCGGGCGCGCGGCCGGGAAGACCACGTGCCAGACCAGGCCCCAGGTGGTGCAGCCGTCCACCCGGCCCGCCTCCAGCAGTTCGGTGGGCAGGGCGCGGGACAGGTACTGCGTCATGAAGAACACGCCGAACGCGTTGACCAGGCCGGGCACGATCAGCGCGTAGATGCTGCCGGTCCACTCCAGCTTCACCATCAGCATGTAGAGCGGGATCATGCCGAGCAGCGACGGCACCATCATGGTGCCCACGGTGATCAGCAGCAGCGCGTTCCTGCCGCGGAAGCGCAGCTTGGCGAAGGCGAATCCGGCCAGGGTGGAGAAGAACATCACCGCCACCGCGATGGACCCCGACACGATCACCGAGTTGAGCATGGCCAGCGCGAACGGCACGGTCTCGAAGACCCGGGCGATGTTCTCGAAGAAGTTCGCGCCGGGGATCAGCGGCGGCGGCACCTGGGCCAGCGCGGCGTTGTCCCGGGAGGCCACCACGATGCTGAAGTAGAGCGGCAGCGCGGTGAAGAAGGCGACGCCCATCAGGGTGAGATAGGTGAGCCGCATGCCCTTCGCAGCCCTCATCGCAGATCCCCCTTCGTCCTGCTGGTGAGCAGGAAGTTGATCCCGGCGATCACGATGATGAACAGGAACATCATCCAGGAGATGGCCGAGGCGTAGCCGAAGTCCAGCCGGGTGAAGTTCTCGTAGATGAACAGCGCCAGCGTCTGGTACTGCCGGTCCTGGCCGCCGGTGACGCTGTACGCGCCGAACAGCAGCGGCTCGGCGAAGATCTGCATGGCGCCGATGGTCGAGGTGATGACCACGAAGATGATGGTCGGCCTGATCATCGGGATGGTGATCTTGCGTAGCTGGGTCATGTTGCTCGCGCCGTCGATGGTGGCGGCCTCGTACAGTTCCCGGGGTACGGCCTGCATGGCCGCCAGCAGGATGAGCGCGTTGTACCCGGTCCAGCGCCACATGATCATGGTCGAGATGGCGATGTGCGAGGTCCCGGTCCCGGCCCGCCAGTCGATCTCGCCGGCTCCGAACAGCGAGAGCACCCAGTTGAGCAGCCCGAAGTCGCGCCCGAAGATCTGACCGAAGATGACCACCACGGCCACCACGCTGGTCACGTTCGGCAGCAGCAGGGTGACCCGGAACAGGGTCTGCGACCGCAGCGGCCGGTTCAGCAGGTGGGCCAGCCAGATCGCCAGCAGCAGCTGCGGCGCGGTGGACAGGATGCCGATCGACAGGGTGTTGAAGGTGGCGTTCCAGAAGTAGGAGTCCTGGACGACCGCCGTGAAGTTGTCCAGGCCGACGAACGGATGCTCGTCCTGGAGCAGCGTCCACTCGTGCAGGCTGACCCAGGCCGTGTAGAGCAGCGGGAACAGCCCGAAGGCGCAGAACAGCAGAAAGAACGGCGTGACGTAGGCGTACGGCGAACCCTTGACGTCGGCCTGATAGCGCCAGTGCCGCCCGTTGAACCGGCGTCGTTTCCCAGCGGGACGCGGCGGCGCGGTCGGGCGGTCCGGGGCACGCGTGGCCATGGCGGCTCCTTAGGGGATGATCCGGGTGGCCGGGACGCGCCCGGCCACCCAGGTCAGCTACTTGATCTTTTCCGCGTCCGAGACCGCCTGCGCCCAGGCCTCTTCCGGCGCCTGGTTCTGCAGTTCGACCCGGCTCAGGCCGTTGCCCATGGCGAGCAGCACGTCACCGGACTTGGGGCCGGTGTGCTGGGGCTTGAGCGCCTTGGCCGCGTCGGTGAAGATCTTGCCGATCGGCGCGTCGCCGAAGTACGGGTTGACAAAGGTGGAGACCGCCGGGTCCTCGTACAGGGAGGGCAGCGAGGGCAGCGCGCTGGCGTCCTTCCAGAGGGTGAGCTGGCTCTCCTTGCTGGTCAGGAAGTTGATCAGCTCGGCCGCCTCCTTGGGGTGCTTGCCCTGCTTGGGGGCCATCAGGTGGGTGCCGCCCTGGTTGCCGCCGCCGCCGGGCACGGAGGCGATGTCCCAGGTGCCCTCGCCGGGCTTCTGGTCCTTGATCACGCCGGTCTTCCAGGCCGGGCAGACCATGGTGGCGAAGGTGCCCTTGGCGATGCCGGTGGTCCACTCGGGGGTGAACGCGGTGAGCTTGCCGGACAGCTTGTTCTGGATCATCGAGACGCCCATGTCGAACGCCTTCTTGACGTCCGGGTTGGTGGCCACGACCAGGTTGTTGGAGGTGTCGTAGAAGCCGACGGGGGCCTGCTCGACCATGGCGCGGAAGTGCTCGCCGGGGCCGTCGGTGAAGGCGGCGCCCTTCACGTCGGCGGCGACGAACTTCTTGCCGGTCTCGACGTAGGCGTCCCAGGTGGGCCAGAGGGCGGAGACGGACTCGCGGTCGCCGGGCAGGCCGGCCTTCTTGAACAGGTCGGGGCGGTAGCACATGGCCAGGCCGCCGACGTCGGTGCCGAGGCCGAGCAGCGTCTTGCCGTCGGCGGAGAGGCCGAGCTGCCACTTCCAGTCCAGGTACTCGGACTGGCGGGAGCTGAGGCCGTAGTCGGCGAGGTTGTGGAACTTGTCCGGGACCTGCTGGAAGGTGGTGATGAAGCCGCCCTCGACCGCGACCACGTCGGCCGCGCCGGCGCCGGTGGCGAGCTGGGTGACCAGGTTGTTGTGGTGGTCGTTGAACTGCGAGCGGCGCTCGGTGATGGTGACGTTCGGGTGGATCTTCTTGAACGCCTCGTACAGCGGCGCGAAGTGGAAGTCGCTGAACAGCGCGACCGTCAGGGTGATGTTCTCCGCCGGCGCGGAAGCGGACGCGCCACCGCTGGGGGCCGGGGCCTCGCCACCGCAGGCGGCCAGGACGGATGCGGCGATCAGGGGCACGACGAGCCGCGTCACGCGGCGGCGAGGGAGTGTGAACATTCGGTTGGAACCTTCCTATTTATGATCATGAAGAGAACGTTCCCTGGAGTGAGGTTGGTCCTGGCTCCCGAAAGTTGTCAATGGGTTCCGAGATAACGATCGTCGTAACCTCTTGGGCACCTTCTCTTGATTTTTCCGACATATCCGCACGTCAGCGGTCTGAAATTGAGATCTTCCGGGCCGGAGAAAGCGTTCTCTCGCACGTCTCAAGGGTTTCTCACATGTTAATTCAACCCTTGACAGTAGTACTGAATCGCGAGCACTCTCAGTGTCCGAGAGCGCTTCCCCGCACTCGCTCGGCCCGGCGCGGCCTGTCCTGGTTGGTTGCTCCCATCGAGGAGGTTCCATGCACGCACGCGTCCGATTAGGACTGCTTGCCGCGTTCGCCCTGGTCGTTTCCTATTTCGTCGCTGTCCCCGCCGCCGCCGCCGACACCCTGCTCTCGCAGGGCAAAACCGCCACCGCGTCCTCCTCGGAAGGCGCGTTCACGCCCGCCGCGGCCGTGGACGGCAACGCCGGCACCCGTTGGGGCAGCCTTTTCGCCGATCCGCAATGGATCCAAGTGGACCTGGGCCTCCAGGCCACCGTGTCGCAGGTCATCCTGAACTGGGAGCCCGCCTACGCCCGAGCGTTCCAGCTGCAGATCTCGGCGAACGGCACCACCTGGACGAACATGTACAGCACGACCACCGGCACCGGCGGCGTGCAGACGATTAACGTGTCCGGGACCGGGCGCTATGTCCGGATGAACGGCACCCAGCGGGCCACCGCCTGGGGTTACTCGCTCTGGGAATTCCAGGTGTACGGCAGCCCGGTCGGCACCAGCGGCTGTGGCACCGCCAACGCCGCCCAGGGCCGGCCCGCCACCGCGTCCTCGATCCAGAACGCCACCTTCCCCGCGTCGGCCGCGTTCGACGCCAACCCCGGCACCCGCTGGTCCAGCGCGGCCAGCGACCCGCAGTGGATCCAGGTGGACCTCGGCTCCTCGCAGTCCATCTGCGGGGTGACGCTCAGCTGGGAGACCGCATTCGCCCGGGCGTACCAGATCCAGGTGTCGGCCAACGGGACCAGCGGGTGGACGAACATCTACTCGACCACCACCGGGCCCGGCGGCACCGAGAACCTGGATGTCACCGGGACCGGCCGTTACCTGCGGGTCAACGGCACCCAGCGGGCGACCGCGTTCGGTTACTCGCTCTGGGAGGTCGCGGTCAGGACGGGTTCGGGCCCGCCGACGTCGCCCTCGCCTTCGCCTTCGCCCTCGCCCAGCCCGTCGCCCTCGCCCAGCCCGTCGCCCTCGCCTTCTCCGTCGCCGGGGACCGAAGTCCTGCTTTCGTACAACAAGCCTGGCTTCGCCTCGACGTCGCAGAGCGACGGGAACTGCTTCCAGTGCACGCCCGCCCGCGCCTTCGACCGTGACCCGGCCAGCCGCTGGGCGACGAGCTCGACCACCGGCTGGGTGGACCCGGGCTGGATCTACGTGGACCTGGGCGCGGTCGCCCAGATCAGGCGGGTCGTCCTGCAGTGGGACCCGGCCTACGCCCGCGCGTTCCAGATCCAGACGTCCAACGACGCCGTCGACTGGACGCCGATCTACACCACGACCACCGGCACCGGCTTCAAGCAGACCCTGACCGTAACCGGTTCAGGACGCTACGTCCGGATGTACGGCACCCAGCGCGCCACCCCCTACGGCTACTCGCTCTGGGAGTTCCAGGTGTACGGCACCGGGGGCGCCCCGATCACCCCGCCGCCGCTGCCGCCCGACCCCCGCAACCCCCCGCAGCTCGTCTGGAGCGACGAGTTCAACGAGGCGGCCGGCACCAAGCCGAACGCCGCCCGCTGGCAGCCCGAGATCGGCCCCGGCGTCAACAACGAGCTGCAGTACTACACCAACCACGACAACGCCTCCACCGACGGCGCCGGCAACCTGGTCATGGAGGCCCGCCGCCAGACCGTGGCCGGTTCGGCCTGCCCCGGCGGCCCGTGCCAGTACACCTCGTCGCGGATCAACACCTACGGCAAGTTCAGCTTCACCTACGGCAAGGTGGAGGCCCGGATCAAGGTGTCCGGCACCACCGGCCTGTGGCCCGCGTTCTGGATGCTCGGCGCCGACTTCTTCGACCAGGGCCGCCCCTGGCCGTACGTCGGGGAGATCGACATCATGGAGCACATCGGCCGCATCCCGAACACCACCTATTCGACCATCCACGCGCCCGCGTACTTCGGGGCGGGCGGATTCGGCTCGCCGTACACGATCGCCGGGGACTTCGCCAGCGCCTTCCACGTGTACGCGGTGGAGTGGAACAGCACCGGCATGAAGTTCACCATGGACGGCAACACGGTCCACACCGTGGACCGGGCCTCGCTTGAGGCGACCAGAGGGCCCTGGGTCTTCGACCACCCGTTCTTCATCATTCTGAACAACGCGGTGGGCGGCGACTGGCCGGGCCCGCCGGACGGCACGACCGTGCTCCCGCAGCGGATGCTCGTGGACTACGTGCGCGTCTACCAGTGACGGCCGGAGGTGCCGGTACGGCCGCGCCGGGCCGTACCGGCACCGAAGGCATAGCTACCGTTCGTTGAGCAAGACCTGGCGGCGGATCTCCATGTTCTCCGCCAGGGCGTCCAACTGGTCCGCGTTCGCGATGAGCATGGCTATCTCCGCGGGATCGGTGGGTCCTTCCCCGATCTGCTCCCGCAGTTCGCGAGCCTGCCGGCGAAGGCGGGCCAGTTCCTCTTCCACCTGCTGCAACTCGTTCATGGAGTAGGCCCTACCCAGCGGATGCGGGATCATCTGTGTCGTGATGAGACCTTGGCTCGCGGTGCCCGTCGTGCTGGCGCTGGGTCTCGGCGTACACGCGTTCGCCGGCGGTGACTTCGCCAAATACGCGGGAGTCGCGCTCTACGCGACATTGATCTACGCGCTCGTGGCCTACTGGCTCCGTCCTCTTTGGGCTACTTTGACGGCCGTGGGAGTCAGCTGGGCGGTGGAGTTCTTCCAGCTCACCGGCATTCCGGCGGAGCTGTCCGCGCGGAGCGGCCTGGCCCGGCTGGTGTTCGGGTCCACCTTCAACGCCCCCGATCTGTTCTGGTACGTCGCCGGGGCGCTGCTGGGCATGGCGATCGTCAAGGGCCGGATGGTAGAAAAGGGGTCGGGCGACGTCTCGCGCCCAACCTCCTAACCGGTGGTCCACGCCCATCGGCCGTGCGGGGGCAAAGGGGATCGTGTCCTCGGGGCGGTCATTTCCGGCTGCGTAGATGTCAGGCCACCGACGTCCGCGACGGAGCGTGGACCCGTCGTCGGCTGTCATCAGGCCTGATGGGACGCGGTTCAGATGACCGAGGGCAAGACTTTCAAGCGGCTGGTCCGCGAGCGCATGGCCAGGACCGGCGAGGCGTACACCACGGCGCGGCGGCAGGTGCTCGCCGCGGCCAATCCGCCGGTGGATCCGGCGGTGTTGCCGGAGTATCCGGCCACCGGGGGCGGCGTGCACCACGACTCCGCGCTGCTGGCCCGGGTGCTGCGGCAGGCCGGCGTGGTCGCGCCGCACAGCGGGGAGCCGTACAGCGAGGCGATGCTGGCCGGGCTCGGCGGCGGCATCGGCTTCTTGTACGCCATTTTCGAGTACACCGAGATGACGACCATGACGATCGTCACGCAGCACCATCCGGAGCCGTTCATCCCGGCGGCGCTCACCCGGGCGGGGATCGGCTACGAGATCCGGCGGACCGGCAGTGCGAGGATCGCCGAGGGGCACCTGCGCGAGGTGCTGGGCGACGGCCGCGCCGCCATCTGCCGGGTCGACCGGCACGCGCTGCCCTGGCACCCGGGGCTGCCGTTCGGCGACGGCTACGAGGTCGCCGTCATCGGTCTCGACCGCGACACCGTTTATATATACGACGAGCGCACCACCCCCGAGCGCATCCCGCTGTCCATCCTGGAGAGCGCCTGGGCCCGGCACCGCAAGGGCAGGCACCACCTGCTCGCCCTCCAGCCCGGCGCTGTCGAGACCGCCCCCGCGATCGAGGAGGCGATTCGCACCACGGTCGCCCACCTCACCGGGCCCGTCCTGGGCAACTCCTTCGACGTCAACATGGGCCTGTCCGGCATGCGCCGCCTGGTGGAACAGCTTGGCGACACCACCGGCAAGAAAGGCTGGCTCTCCAGGTTCAGCTCGCCGGGCGCGCTCTTCTCCGCCCTGGCCCGCCTGCACGTCTGCCTGGAGATCGAGTACGGCTCCCCCGGCGCCACCCGCCCGGTCTACGCCGACTTCCTGGACGAGGCGGCCCCCCTCGTCGCCGACCGCCTGACCGAAGCGGCCGACCTCTACCGCCAGGCCGCCACCGCCTGGTCCGCCCTCGCGACGGCCGCCCTCACCCCCGCCATCCCCCAGCTCGGCCGTTTCGCCGAAATCCTGGAGGAGCACATGACCCTCCAGGCCACCCAGGGCTCGGCGGCGGCCCCCCGGCTGGCCGCCCTCGCGGCGGAGACCTTCGAGCTCGCCGCCAAGGCGGAACCGCTCACCGTCGAGGAGCGCGCGACCCTGTTCACCCAGCTCGCGGGCCATGCCGCCGACGCGCTCACTTTGGAAGGCCGGGCGATCACCGTCCTGAACGCATGATCCGTGGCTTCCGGGGCAGACGGGATTCGCCCACGTCAACCACATCAGCTAGGGGTGACACACATGGTTCTGCTGGGACTTCTTCTGATCGTGGTCGCGGCGGCGGCCCTGATCGAGGTGTCCGCGATAGATAGCGCGGTCACCACCAACGTTTCCGTCCTGGACTGGACGTTCAGCCTGACTTCGGTAGAGGTGTTCCTGGCCGGCGCCGCCACCGCGATGGCGCTTCTGATCGGCCTGGCTCTGGTCGTGGGAGGGATGCGCCGATCCGCGCTGCGCCGCAGGCGTCGGCGGACGACGCGGCTGGCCGAACGCGACCGCGTCTCGCGACTGGAAAACGAAAAGCGGGACCTGGAACGACGGCTCGACACGGCCGGTCACCCGGCCGATCCGGCTGTCGACAACGACCACGACGGAGTGGACGATCGCGACCAGCGACCGGTTCCGCACCAGGCACGGACGGAGGACGACGCGTTCGACCCGGATCCGGAAACCGATAGGACGCAGAGTTTCGACCGGGTTCCGGAAGATTCGGACCGGCTCGTCGCCGGTGGCCGCCACGCCCACCGAACCGACGAGACCCGCTAGAAACCGCCGACCGGCCTCCGCCGGGCACGGGCACTGCTCTCGACCTGAGAGCCGTGCCCGTGTTGCGATTTGGGCAATTATCACCGTTTATGCGAGAAACTTGAGATCATCCTGAGGTATGGAGCCAACAACGGTGGCGGAGAGCTTCGCGGCCTACTTCCGGCCATGGGCTTTGGCCCTGCCGCGGGTCGCGGTGGACACGCGCGCGGACGGAACGCTCCACGCGCGCGGCTGGGCGGTCCGGTGGCGCTGGCTGCCGGACGGCGCCCTGGAGTTCCGGGCGAGCAGCCGGATGAGCAGCAGCGATCGCTGGCAGACGCTGTTCCCCGATGGCGAGACCCGGCAGGAGCAGACCCCGCCGGAGATGTACTCCGACGACGACCTTGAGGCGCGGCGGGCGTACCGGCAGGCCTGGAAGGCGTACAAAGCGGCCTTGGACGAGCGGGACATGCATCCGCGCCCGACCACCGACGCCCCCAAGAAGTGGGATTCGGAGAACCAGCTGCTCTGGAGCCTGGACGGCGCGTCGTGGACCATCGAGCCCCTGCCCCCGAGACCAGAGATCTAGGAAAGACCTGTACATGAGCGACGTGTTCACGCTGGGCGAGGTGCTGGGTGTCATCTCGGCCGAGCGGATCCGCCACGATATGACCGCACGGCTGGATGTGGAGGGCGCCGAGCTGACCGTCGCGGTCGGGCTGGCGCGGCTCGGGCACTCGGTGGAGTTTCTCGGGCGGGTGAGCGACGACGAGATCGGGGTGCGGACGCTCACCGTGCTGCGCGGGGAGGGGATCGGGACCGGCCACATGCGGGTGGACGAGACCGCGTCGAGCGGGATCGTGTTACGGCAGCGGCGGATCGGGCGAGTCGCGCACGCGGTGCACTATCGGGAGGGGTCGGCTGGATCGCGGCTTTCGACCGGAGATGTTCCGGCGGGAGCGATCCAATCCGCGCGGATCCTGCATGTGACCGGGATCACTCCGGCGTTGAGCGGGTTCACCTGGAGTGCGGTGCATCATGCGGTCAAGCTGGCGAAAGACGCCGGGGTGCTGGTGTCGGTGGATGTCAACCATCGGGCCTATCTGTGGGAGACCGTGGAGGAGGCCAGGGAAGGGTTGACCGAGTTGGCGCGCTCGGCGGACGTGCTCTTCGCCAATCAGGACGAGCTGGACCTGGTCGATACCGCCATTGGATCACTCCGAGAGCTGGTGGTGACGCGCGGGTCGAAGGGCGCGAGCGCGACGGTGGACGGTTTTCGGTACGACACGCAGGCGGCTCCGGTGACGGTGGTCGATCCGACGGAGGTCGGTGGGGCGTTCGTGGCCGGGTATCTGAGTGCGCTGCTGGATGACTCGCATCCGTCGGATCGGCTCAAGCGGGGGATCGCGCTGGCGGCTTTCGCGGTGGCAAGCCCGAGCACCTGGCAGGGCCTGCCGACCCGCGACGAACTGCCTCCGTGATCATTTCCAGGGGGTGGCGCGGATTCGCTCATGACTCGGGTCGTACACCGGCCCGATCGTGACATCCGCTCCGATCCACTTCCCGTTGACCCACACCTCGGCCTGGGACGCGCCGACCGGCAGATACGCGTAGGCGATCGCGCGATCGACTCGATGGCCGTATCCGCCGCTGGTGACCCGCGACACGGGCTTACCCGCCAACCGGACCGGCTCCCCTCCCAGCGCGACATCCCGTCCGCCGTCCAGCAGCAGGCAGGCCAGCTCGCTCTCCGGCTTCTTCATCCCGGCCCGCCGCTCAGGACGGACGGCGAACCCCAACCCCGCCTCCAACGGCGTGGTCTCCGGCGTGATGTCGAGCCCCCACACCCGATACCCCTTCTCCAGCCGCATCGAATCGATCGCCCGATACCCGGCCGGCCGCATCCCCAGCGGCGCCCCCGCCGCCATCAGCGTGTCCCACAAGGTCAGCCCATACTCGGCGGGACAGTACAACTCCCATCCGAACTCCCCCACAAACGTCACCCGCTGCGCCAGCACCGGCACAAACCCGACACTGATCTCCCGCGCCTTCATGTACCCGAAGCTCAGGTCGTCGTCAGTCAACCCCGCCAGGATCTCGTACGCCTTCGGCCCCCACAGGCAGTAGCAGGCATAAGCCGAGGTAACATCCCTGACCTCAACCCCATGCCGCCGCAGCAGCCCCGCATCATGCACCCCGAACGCGGTCCCACTGACCACCCTGAACCGATCCTCCCCCAACCGGGTGATAGTGACATCCGCCTCGACCCCACCCCGCCCATTGAGCAACTGCGTATAAACCACAGCCCCCACAGGCTTACCAAGGTCGTTCCCCGCCAGAGCCTGCAACGCCTCGAACCCCGAAACCTCCAACTTCGCGAACGAGCTCTGATCGAACAACCCAGCCGCATCCCGAGTCGCCACACACTCCTCCCGAATAGAAGGCGACCAGAAACGAACCCCCCCCCCCCCCC
>NZ_BLAD01000078.1:0-41929 GCF_009687845.1 Acrocarpospora corrugata | reverse complement strand
ACGACCCGCCCACCCACCCGGTCTAAATCCGGAGCTCCGCTCCCGGGCCCCCTCCGTGGCTTCGCCGGAGGCATCGGACACCAAAGGCTCAGCGGAGATCTGGTCGGGGGCGTCTCGATCTGACGAGGCGTGAAGTGAGGAGGCTAGAAGCGATGAAGCCTGGAGTGACGAAGTTTCCCCCGCCGCGACTCCCGCAGAGTCCGAGTGCCTTTCAGATGACGATCCCCGTAGGAACTCGGGCAAGTCGTACCAATTGACTCGTTCCCAGCCGGCTTTCTCTCCGAATTCGGCGCCCAGTTCCGCGTGCCGTACCCACGCGGGAGAGCGCCGCAGCGGGCGGGCGGCCGTGCGCTCCTCACCGGGGTACGCGATGTCGTAGTACTTGCTGTAGGAGTCCAGTGCCTTCGCGCGGGCCCATTTCCGGGAGCGGGCGTGGCTGCCGAAGCGGGCGATGTCCATGCCGAACATGTCGTATTCGGGCTGGCCGTCGACGATCCATTCGGCCATGACCTTGCCGACGCCGCCGGCCGCCGCGAGGCCGTGCACGCAGAATCCCGCCGCGACCCAGAAGCCGCGCACGGAGGTTTCGCCCAGGAGGAACTCGCCGTCGGGTGTGAAGGCTTCGGGGCCGTGAACGACTTTGACGATCTCGCCGTCAGTGCGGAGCGAGGGGAGACGACGGCGGGCCGACTCCCAGGACTCCTCGAATTTGGGCATGTTCGGAGGGAAAAGCGCACGCGGCCGGGAGAGCGGATTGGGGTCATCCCACACATCCGGAGTCCGGATATATCCCCCGACGAGAATGCCGCCGCCCTCTTCACGGAAATACACGATGTTGTCCGGATCACGAACCGTCGGCGCCGTCACCGGCACCCCACTTGGCGCGGTCACCACATACTGATGCTTGATCGGCACAATGGGCACATCCACCCCGGCCATCCGCCCGACCACACCAGCTGCTGCCCCAGCGGCATTGACCACCGTGCCGGTCCGAATGACCCACTGCTCACCCGGCGACAATTCCGCACGCCCTCCGGCGGCCGGGCCTTCCGGCGAACGTGACACGCTCGCGTGTGGGCCATCGGCACCGGAGCCGCGACCATGCGAGTCCCCGCCAGCCGACTCGCGAACGCTCGACTCCGGCTCGCCGACGGCGGATGCGCGGACCTTTACGCCACGAATGTGGCCGTTCTCGACGTCGAGCCCCGTCACCTCGACACCCGTGACGATCCGGACGCCGAGTTTGCGGGCGCCCTCCGCCAGCGCGCGGCCCAGCCTGGCCGGATCCAGCCACCCGTCACCGGGAAGCCAGAGCGATGAGAGGACATCGTCCACCGCGAGCAACGGCAGAAGATCGTGGGTCGCCGACGCGTCGAGAAGATCCATGTCCAGGCCGTAAGTCTCGGCCGCACCCGCTTGGCGCAGGAGTTCCTCGTGCCGTTCGGGTGTGGTCGCGAGCCGCAACCCCCCGACCCCGTGCCAGCCAGGATCCAACCCGGTGAGATCACGCAGTTCGGGGTAGAGACCAGCCGAGTACATGATCATGCGAGTCTGCGTGACCGTGGACCGAAGCTGGCCGACGAAACCAGCCGAATGCCACGTCGTCCCCTCGGTCAGGTCGTGGCGTTCCAGCAGGACCACGTCCTGCCAGCCCAGCCGGGCGAGGTGGAAAGCGATGCTGCATCCGGCTACCCCACCACCCACCACAACCGCCTGGGCGTCTGCGGGAAGTTGCACCATTGGTACCGTCCTGTAACGCCTGGGCTCCACAATCGGATCAATGGTCTGAAGGTAGACCAAAAGGAGCCGGGCATGCCAGATGCCGTCAACGACGCGCTGGAGATGGTCGCGGCCTGGGCCGGGCGACCGGTCAGCCATACGACGATCAAAGGTGGTCTCAGCCACCACATCGCCCGGGTCGAGACCGAGGACGGCGACCGCTGGCTGCTCCGGGTGCTGGATCCCCGGATCGCCGCGACCGGCCTCGGCATCCCCCTGGCCCAGGAGATAGCCAACACCAAACTGGCCGCGTCCACGGGCGTCGGCGCGCAGGTGCTGCACGAACTGCCGGGCGCGCTCATCCTGGAGTACATCGACGGGGTGACCCTCGACGCCCCGGCCGTCCGCGAGGAGATCGGGCCGATCGCGGCCGCCTGCCGGGTGCTGCACGCCGGCCCCCGCTTCGGCAACGATTTCTCGATCTTCCGGAAGCACGCCGACTTCGTCGCCCTCTGCCGGGCCAGCGAACTCAAGCTCCCGGCCGGGTACGAGGACTGCTCCCCCGCCGTCGCCGAGATCGAACAGGCCCTGGCGGTCCGGCCGATGGCGACCGTACCCTGCCACAACGACCTGCTGCCGGAGAACTTCATCAAGGCCGGCGGCGCGATCCGGATCGTCGACTACCAGCTGTCCGGCAACAACGACCCCTGCTTCGAGCTCGGCGATCTGGCCGCCGAGGCCGACTTCGACCCCGACGACGTCGAGCGCCTGACCTTGGCGTACTTCGACGACGACGCCCCCGCCGCACGAGTCCGGCTGAACCTGATCATGTCCAATCTGACCTGGACGCTCTGGTTCGTCGTGCACCACGGGCTGACCCCACAGCACCGCGACTTCGACTACAACGCCGAGGCCGCCGACAAGTTCGCGCAAGCCGTACGCGATCTCAAAGACCCCGGCTTCGGACGTCTGATCGACTCCGTGCGCCGGTAACCCCCCAAAGGCACTGAGGAGGCCTTCATGGCGCAAGCCCTCGACGACGACGCCAAACGACTCGCCGAACTCGGTTACAAACAAGAACTGTCGCGGACCTGGAGCGGATTCTCCAATTTCGCGATCTCCTTCTCCATCATCTCCATCCTGGCCGGCTGTTTCACCACCTTCGGCCAGGCCTGGAACAACGGCGGCCCCATCGCCATCTCCTGGGGCTGGCCGATCATCAGCATGTTCATCCTGATCATCGGTCTGTGCCTGTCGGAGCTGGTGTCCGCGTATCCGACCGCGGGCGGCATCTACTGGTGGGCCGCCAAGATGGGCAAGCCGATCCATGGGTGGTTCACCGGCTGGTTCAACCTGATCGGCTTGATCGCGGTGACCGCGTCGGTGGACTACGGCTGCGCCACCTTCCTCAACATCACCCTCGACCGGTTCTTCGGCTTCGAGGTGTCACTGACCAACACCTTCGTCCTATTCGCCATCGTGCTGGTGCTGCACGCCCTGATCAACATCTTCAGCCACCGGCTCATCTCCGTCCTGCAGAATGTGTCGGTCTGGTGGCATGTGTTCGGGGCGGCGGTGGTAGTCCTGATCCTCATCTTCGGTCCGGACTCGCACCAGTCGATGTCGTTCGTGTTCACCGAGACGATCAACAACTCCGGCTTCAGCAGCGGCAGCTTCTGGATCTACGTGCTGCCGCTGGGCTTCCTGCTCACCCAGTACACGATCACCGGTTTCGACGCGTGCGCGCACGTGTCGGAGGAGACCCAGGGCGCGGCCACCTCGGCGGCCCGCGGCCTCTGGCAGTCGATCTTCTACTCGGCCATCGGCGGCTGGGTGCTGCTGCTGGCCTTCCTGTTCGCGGCCACCAACGTGGACGAGATCAACAACCAGTTCGGCTTCGTCGGCGCGATCTTCGACACCGCCGTGCCCGGCAACCTGGCGAACGCGATCTTCGCGATCTCCACGATCGGGCAGTTCTTCTGCGGCATGAGCTGCGTGACCTCGATGTCGCGGATGACCTACGCGTTCTCCCGGGACGGCGCGGTGCCCGGCTGGCGGCTCTGGTCCAAGGTGGACAAGAACCGCACTCCGGTCAACGCCATCATCTTCGGCTGCGTGGCCGCGCTCATCCTCACCCTGCCCGCCCTGTACCAGGCCCCCACCGGCACGCCGCTGGCCTTCTACGCGGTGGTCTCGGTGGCGGTGATCGGCCTGTACATCGCCTTCGCCATCCCGATCTGGCTGCGCCTGCGGATGGGCGACGCCTTCCAGCCCGGCCCGTGGACGCTGGGCAAGAAGTACAAGGTGATGGGCTGGATCGCGATCATCGAGATCACGATCGTGTCGATCTACTTCATCCTGCCGCTCGCCCCGGCGGGCGTCCCGTTCAACTCCGACAACCCCGCCACCGAGGCCGACGAGTCGTTCACCTGGACGGCCGTGAACTACGCGCCGATCGTGGTGGGCGCCATGGTGCTCGGAGTGGGTCTGTGGTGGTACCTGTCGGCCCGTAAGTGGTTCACCGGGCCGCGCCGCACCGTCGACACGACCGATTCGGTCGATTCGATCGACGCCTGACCTTTTCGTTCGGTACGGCTTCCGCCCGCGGGAGCCGTACCGGCCGGTCAGGAGGCCTGGAACTCCTTGGCGACGGTCGCCCGGACCGTCTCGAAGTCGGCTCCGCCGAGTTCGCGGGCGACCGAGGTCATGTCCACATCCGGCATGCCGCAGGCGACCGCGAGGTCCCACGGCGTCAGGTCGCCGTTGACGTTGATGGCGAATCCGTGACTGGTGACCGATTTGCTGGCCCGCATGCCGATGGAAACGATCTTGCGCCCCGTCGTCCAGACGCCGGTGAGCAGCTCAGAGCCCGGCGGGGTGTCCCGGCGCTCGGCCGGCACCCCGAGCACGCCCAGCGCGGCCACCAGCCGGAGCTCGACCTCGCGGATGTAGTCGACCACACCCTCGTTCGGCCCGAGCTTGACGATCAGGTAGCCGACCAGCTGCCCGGGGCCGTGGTAGGTGAGCTGCCCACCCCGGCCGGTGGAGACGACCGGGATCCCGTGCGACGGGTCGGGCAGGTGCTCGGTCAGCGTGCGCCGCCCCGCCGTGTAGACCATGGGGTGGCTGAGCAGCCACAGCGTGTCCGGCCGCAGCTCGTCCTGGCGTTCGGCCACGAGGTCGGCCATGCGGTCCATGGCCTTCTCGTAGTCGACCAGATCGTCCTGAATGAGGGTCAGCGGCCGGTTCTGCATGTCATCGAGAATACGCCGGTGCCTTGGGTACGAAGACCCACATGATCAGGTAGAGGATGAACTGCGGACCGGGCAGGATGCAGGAGAGCAGGAACAGGATCCGGACCGTGGTGGGGGACATACCGAAGCGCTCGGCGATCCCGCCGCAGACGCCCGCGATCATCTTGTGGTGTCTGGACCGGTGCATCGTATTTTCCTCCGTCAGGGTTGCTATTCACCTAGTCAAACGAACCGGTGGCATACCCCGTTCCACCAGGAACCCTGACAAAACCCTAGGGGTGGGCGCTGCGTTCGGTCGGCGGGAGCGCGAACGGGCTCATGGTGGCGGCCGCGCGGAGCAGGAAGCGGCCGACGGCCTTGGCCGCCGCGCGGACCTCGTCGTGCAGGAAGGCCCAGGCCAGCCAGCCCGTCACCAGGATCGCCCAGTAGGAGATGAGCCGGTACAGCGCGACGACCGCGCCGGCCGTCCCGCCGGTCGCGCCGGCGGCGACGAAGGTGGCCGCCAGGCCGATCTCGACGACGCCGATCCCGCCGGGGATCAGGGCCAGCGCCTGGGCGCCCTTGGCGGCGACGTAGCCGAGCAGCATGGTGTACGGGCCGATCTCGACGCCCACCGCGACGCAGACCGCGACCAGGCAGGCGACGTCGAGCAGCCAGTTCAGCAGGGCCAGCCCCGCCAGGATCAGGTGATCCCGCCGCTCCGCCCTGATGGCGGTCCTGGCCGCGTCCAGCTCCGCCGACAGCCGGGGCATCCGCCGCCGCAGCACGCCCACCAGCGGGCGGGTGCCCATCAGCATGGCGGTCACGGCCACCACCGCGAGGGCGATGACCAGCGTCGGCACCCGGGTGGCCGGCGAGCCGAGCAGCGCGACCAGGCTCAGCACGCCGAAGGTCACGCCCGAATAGAACGCGGCCAGCACGAGCGTGGCCGCGATGAGCGGTCTGCTCGCGCCGACCCGCCCGAACTCCCGCGTCGTGTACGCGATGGACACCACCGGCCCCGCGGGCAACGAGTTGGAAAAGGCGTTACGGGCGTAGGTGATGGCGAGCGCCCGCCCCAAGGAGAGCTTGGTGCCGCCCAGCGTCAGCAGGCGGCGGAAGAGCCGGGCGAAGACCGCCATGGACATCGCCTCGGCGACCACGGCCACCCCGAGCCACGCGGGACTGACGTTGGTGATGGTGGCCCAGATCTCGCCGGGCTCCGGCAGTTCGTCGCGCAGGACGAGATATGCGCCGCCGCCGATAGCCAGCGCGGCGACCCACCTCCACCCCATGAACATGCGCACTCCTTTTTATGGCCGCGCCTCCGGCGCGGCGGGCTTGGCCGCTCCTTAGCCTGTGTCTTCCCTCGTCACTCCGGGCCGCTCCGCGACCCTGCGTTCCTCAGTCCAGACACAGGCGCGGCCAAGCCTGGGCGGAGGGGGAGAGGGATTTGATTGCGGGGATGGGACATGGAGAGTTTTGCAGGTCGTTGCTGAGATGAGGCTGAGGGGGGTCTGTGGGTCTGGTCTCTTCCAGGGTGTAGCGGTGGGGAGGGCCGGGCTATGCCCGATATTGGACAATTGCCCGGCCTGAGATTTCCGGATATGGGGTGATGTGTGTCACGCGACCGGGATGGGGTGGGTCGTTGGGGTGGGGGCGGGGGTGGCGTGGCGGAGTGGGATGAGGAGGAGGAGCAGGCCGACCAGGGACCAGGCGGCCAGGACGCTGAGCGGGACGGTGAGGGCGGCGCCGTCGAAGAAGACGGTGTTGCGGATGGCGGCGGTGCCCTGGCCGATCGGGAGGGTCTGGCCGATCGCGGCGTACCACTCGGGGATGAAGCGGGCGCCGAGCGGGCCGCCGCTGGCGGGGATGCCGATCACCACGAAGAGCAGGGCGGCCAGGCCGACGCCGGGGGTGCCGAGCAGCCGGACCAGGCCCGCGACGACCAGGCCGAGGGTGAAGGTGACGGCGGCCGAGACGGCGGCCAGGGCGAGGTAGGCGCCGGGGAGCGCGCCGAAGACGGCGTCGGCCAGCCAGGCGTTGGCCAGCGCGACCGTGACCGAGGCGAGCGCGATGGCGGCGATCTTCTGGCCGGTGCCGACGCCGGCGTGACCGGCCAGGACGGCGATGGCGATCCCGGGGATGACCAGGGCGAGCACGTAGAACATGCCGGCGATGCCACCGGAGTCGCCGGGGGGCAGCGGGTGGGCGTCCTCGACCGTGAGCTGCTGGCCCTGGGCCTGGGCGAGGCCGGTGAAGACCTGGGTGGCCACGGTGGACGCGGTCCGGCCGCCGGCGCTGGCGACGATCAGCTTGGCCTGCTGGGGCAGGGCCACGGCCTCGATCTCGCGGTCGCCGAGCGCGGTGCGGGCGGTCGCCTCGTCGGCGTAAGCGGTGATCTCGAACGCGCCGGGCTTCTTGGCGGCCAGCCCGGCGTCGATCTGGGCGGCCACCTGGGCGGGGGCGACCACGCCCACCGGCACGCCATGGGGTTCGGGCTGGTGCAGCGCGCCGACGAACGACGCGGCGAACGCGAGCCCGATGAGCGTGACCAGCACGACGGCCGGCAGCAGCTTCCTCATCGAATTCTCCTAGTGGTGACTTCAACAGCGTTGAGTTCACCATAGACGAATTCAACATGGTTGAATAGCGGGCATGGAGAGCGAGACGAAGAGCGGCCGGCGGCCGGGCAACCCGCAGACGCGGGAGGCCATCCTGGCGGCGGCGATGACGGCCTTCACCGAGTCCGGCTACGCCGGAACCACGATCCGGGGCGTGGCGCGGGCGGCCGGGGTGGACCCCGCGCTCGTCATGCACTTCTTCGGGAACAAGGACGGCCTGTTCGGCGCGGCGCTGGCCTACGGCGGGGTGCCGGTCCGGCAGCTGACCGAGTCCCTGGAAGGCGACCTGGACACGATCGGCGAGCGACTCACCGCCCGCTATATCGCCCTATGGGAAGATCCCGAGATCGGTCCACGGATCCGGGCGGTGGTCACCTCGGCGGCCACCTCCCCGGCGGCGGCCGCCATCCTGAAAGAGTTCATGATCCATGAACTGGCCGGCCCGATGGTCAAGCTGCTGGAACGCGACCATCCGGAGAAACGCGCGCTGCTGGCCGCGTCCCAGCTCATGGGGGTGGCCTTCGCCCGTTACGTGATCCAGATCGAGATCATGACAGCGCTCACGCCGGAGGAGATCGTGGCCTGTGTGGCACCTTCCATCCAGCGCTTTCTCACCGGGGATCTTCCGCTGCGCTGATGCCGTATTAAGGTGGCAAACAAGACCATTTACGGAGGTTCAAGTGGACACGGCGACCCTCCAGACGCAGACGCGGCTGATCCTGCGCCAGAAGATCACCATGATGGTCAACCGCTATGTCGTCCACGTCGCCGAATTCGACGGCTCAGAGGGCCCGGTGGTCGCCTTCGCGGAGCAGAAGCGTCTCACCCTGAAAGAGCAGGTCACCCTCTACACCGACGAATCCAGGGGCGAGGCGCTGGCCGCCTTCAAGGCGCGCAAGGTCATCGACCTGGCCAGCGGCTACGACGTGGTCGACGCCTCGGGCGGCCCGATCGGGCTGTTCCGCAAGGACTTCGCCAAGTCGTTGCTCCGTTCCACCTGGCACCTCCAGCAGCCCGGCCTGCCGACCTACACCGGCCAGGAACGGAACCCGCTGGTGGCGATCGTGCGGCGGTTCACCGACTCGCTGTCGTGGCTGCCCTACCACTTCGACTTCAGCGTGGGCGCCTCCATCGCCTTCTCGGTGGAACGCCGCTGGGGTCTGCGCGACCGCTACGCCATCGAGATCAACGATCCGCGCCTGGACCGGCGCCTGGTCATCGCCATGGCGGTGGCTCTGGACGCGCTGCAGGCCCGCTGACACGCGGCGTGGCGGAATACATTTCGCCGTCCCGCGTGTTATCTTCGTCGTAGCTCGCATGTTTCTGGCCCTCTTGGGCGCGTGCGGCCGGCCGCCAGGCCGAAATCTGTGACCGCGTTTTTCTCGTTCTTCAGTCGTGCCTGCGGTCACGTCAAGCTTCCCCATATCCGCAAGGACAACATCATGACTCTTACCCAAACTCGTGTGGGTGAGCCCCGGACGCGTACCCGGAACACCGCGGCCAAACCCACGGCGCTTCGCGAGGTCAGCGGCATTCTGGACGGCTCCACCCTGCGTACCGCGGGCTATCTGCGCGGTCCCGACGACGTCACCATCCCGAAGGACCTGCTCGACGGGCTCAGGACCGGGGACGTGGTCACCGGCACCGCCCAGGGCGGCCGGCTGATCTCGATCGCCACCGGACCGCCGCGCAACCGTCCCGCGTTCGGCGAACTCACCCCCATCCACCCCACCGAGAGGCTCCGCCTGGAGACCACCAAGGGCGTGCTGGCCACCCGGGTCCTGGACTTGGTCGCGCCCATCGGCAAGGGCACCCGCGGCCTCATCGTCGCCCCGCCCAAGGCCGGCAAGACCATGCTCCTCCAGGCGGTCGCCAACGCGATCATCACCAACCACCCCGACTGCCATCTGATGGTCGTGCTCGTCGACGAGCGGCCTGAAGAGGTCACCGACATGCGCGCCTCGGTCCAGGCCGAGGTCATCTCCTCCACCTTCGACCGGCCCGCCGCCGACCACATCGCCGTCACCGAGCTCGCCGTGGAGCGGGCCAAGCGCCTGGTCGAGCTGGGCCACGACGTGGTCATGCTGGTGGACTCGATCACCCGGCTCGGGCGCGCGTACAACGCCACCCAGCCCGGCGGCGGGAAGATCCTCACCGGCGGGATCGACGTGCGCGCCATCCACCCGCCCAAGCGCCTGCTCGGCGCGGCCCGCAACCTGCGCGAGGGCGGCTCGCTGACCATCCTGGCCACCGCGCTCGTCGAAACCGGCTCCAAGATGGACGACAACCTGTTCGAGGAGTTCAAGAGCACCGGCAACATGGAGCTCAAGCTGGCCCGGTCGCTGGCCGACCGCCGTATCTTCCCCGCCGTCGACGTGACCGCGTCCGGCACCCGCCGCGAGGAGCTCCTGCTCGACCCCGCCGAGCTCTCCCTCGTCTGGAAACTCCGCAAGGCCCTGTACGGGCCGGAGTCGTACGAACCCTTCATCGCCCGCCTGAAGGAGACCTCCTCCAACGCGGAACTGCTGCTCGCCCTGCGCGCGGCCTGAGCCGCCACAATTGGCGGATGCGCCCCGAGTGGTCCTCCCTTCCCGTCCGGCATGTGGTGCCCGAACTGCTGGGCGCGCTCGACCGCGGCGCCGCGGTGCTGACGGCGCCGCCGGGAACCGGGAAGACGACGCTGGTGCCGCTCGCGCTGGCGGGTCTGATGCCCGAGTTCCCTTCGGCGGAGCGGCGCGTGCTCGTCGCGGAGCCGAGGCGGATCGCGGTGCGGGCGGCGGCGCGGCGGATGGCCTGGCTGCTCGGCGAGAAGGTCGGGGAGCGGGTCGGGTTCTCGATCCGGGGGGAACGCCAGGTCGGGCCGCGGACGCGGGTCGAGGTGGTGACGACCGGGGTGCTGCTGCGGCGGCTGCAGAACGAGCCGGATCTGGACGGGGTCGACGTGGTCGTCATGGACGAATGCCATGAACGGCATCTCGACGCGGATACCGCGCTCGCGTTCCTGCTCGACGTCCGCGCGAACCTCCGTCCTGAGCTGCGCCTGCTGGCCACCTCGGCGACCACCGACGCCGGTCGCTGGGCGCGGCTGCTCGGGGACGCGCCGATCGTGCACGCCGAGGGGATCATCCACCCGGTGGAGATCTTCTGGGCTCCGCCGGCCCAGCCGGTCGCGCCGCCGCACGGCCTGCGGGTCGACCCGAAGTTCCTCGGTCATGTCTCCGAGGTCGTACGGCTGGCGCTGGGCCGTCACGACGGGGATGTGCTCTGTTTCCTGCCGGGGGTCGCGGAACTCGGCAAGGTGGCCCGGATGCTGCCCGGCGACGTCGAGGTGCTGGAGGTGCACGGTCAGGCGCCGGCCGCCGTGCAGGACGCGGCGCTGGTCCCGGGTGCCGGGCGGAGGGTGATTCTGGCCACTTCGGTGGCCGAATCCAGTCTGACCATTCCGGGGGTGCGCGTCGTCGTCGATGCCGGGCTCGCCCGGGAGCCTCGGATGGATCATGCGCGGGGGCTGGGGTCGCTCGTGACCGTACGGGCCTCGAAGGCGTCGGCCGCGCAGCGGGCCGGGCGGGCCGGGCGTGAGGGCCGGGGGAGCGCGTACCGGTGCTGGTCGGCGGCCGAGCACGACCGGCGGCCCGAGTATCCGCAGCCGGAGATCGCACTCGCCGATCTGACCGATTTCGCGCTACAGGCGGCCTGCTGGGGTTCGGCCAGCCTGGCGCTGCTGGACCAGCCGCCGTCCGGCGCGATGCTCGCCGCCCACGACACGCTGACCGCACTCGGCGCGCTGCACGGCACCCGGGCGACCGAGCGGGGCCGCAAGATGGCCGCCATCGGCGTGCACCCCCGGCTGGCCCGCGCGCTCATCGACGGCGCGGCCCGGGTCGGCGCCACCCGGGCCGCCGAGATCGTCGCCCTGCTCGGCGAACGGCTGCCCCGCTCGGCCCCGGACGACTTCGTCGCGGTCCTGCGCGCGGTCCGCCGGGGCGAGGACGGCCTGACCGCCCGCTGGCGGCAGGAGACCCGCCGCCTCACCCAGGCCCTCGGCGCCACCGGTCGCGGCGGCGGGTCGGACGACCGGGCGGCGGGGCTGGTGGTGGCGCTGGCCTATCCGGATCGGGTCGCGCGGCGGCGCGGCGAAGGCGGCTTCGTGATGGCCTCGGGGACCGGGGCCGAAGCCGGTCCGGAGTTGGGCGGGGCCGAGTGGCTGGCCGTGGCCGTGGCCGATCGTGGGGTGGGCAGCGTGTCCGCCCGGGTCCGGCAGGGCGTGGTGATCGACGAGGAGATCGCCCGCGTCGCGGCGGCGGCCCTGCTGGCGGAGGCGGACGAGATCGGCTGGCGGCGGGGGGAGATCGTCGCCAGGAAGGTCCGCCGGCTCGGCGCGATCGAACTGTCGTCGAGCCCGCTGGCCAAGGCCGACCTGCGCCCGGCCGTGCTGGAGGGCCTGCGGCAGGAAGGGCTGACGCTGCTGCGCTGGACGCCGGAGGCGCGTGCGTTCCGCGACCGCATGGAATTCTGCCACCGGATGCTCGGGGAACCCTGGCCGCCGGTGGACGACGCGACATTGGTGGCTCGCGCCGAGCACTGGCTGGACCTCTCCGGCGTACGGCGGCGGAGTGATCTGGCCAGGATCGACGTGCTGGCGGCGCTGCGCCGGCTGCTGCCCTGGTCGGCGCGGATCGAGGAGGTCGCGCCAGAACGCATCGAGGTCCCGAGCGGCTCGAAGGTCAGAATCGACTACTCCGGCGACCGTCCGGTTCTCGCCGCCAAGCTGCAGGAACTGTTCGGCTGGACCGAGACCCCGCGGATCGCGGGCGTGCCCCTCACCGTCCACCTGCTCTCCCCCGCCGGCCGCCCCGCGGCCGTCACCGCGGATCTGGCCTCGTTCTGGCGCGAGGGATATCAGGCGGTGCGTGCGGAGCTGCGCGGCAGGTACCCCCGGCACCCATGGCCGGAGAACCCGTCGGACGCCACTGCCACCCGCCGCGTCAACCCCCGCCGCCATTGACGATCCCATTGACGATCCCACTGACAATCCCACCCTGGTCAACACATGGTCGGCAACCCTGCCGTTGACGCAAAGTAATCACCCGCGAACCCTCTGAAATACGCATTCGCGGATATTTCATGCGAATTCGGTACATAACGTTCTTTGGCAGGTCAATTTCGCCGGACCAGGGGGATACATGGGACAGGCTCGTCTTCGACTAGCCGCTCTCGGCACCTTCAGTGTGCTGGCCAGCGGCATCGGTGCGACCACAGCGTGGGCGACCCCCGCGCCGCCGTCACCGGGTATGACCGAAAACAACCCCAGCGAAATGCCGTCGGAGGAGACCACGGCGCCGGAGCCCGGCGGATCGGAGAGCCCGTCCGCCAGCCCGTCCACGGAGGCCGACCCGACGACCGCGCTGCGGCAGGCGCTGACCAAGTCCGCGCAGGCCAAAAGTGGCTCGGGCAAGTTCACCTTCAACTCAGGTGATACGACAGCCAACGGCACCTACGAGTACCAGACCAAACCAGCCGTCACGATGGACGCCAAGGTGACCGACCTCACCATGAACGGCAAGGCCAGCGACGCCAAACCAGAGCTGATCGTCAGCGGTGGCGCGGGGTACCTCAACCCTGATGGCCTCTTCCAGAGCCCCGGGGAGAACACCCCCTGGTGGAAGGTCAACCTCGCCGACCTCAAGGGCCCGCACGGGAAGGCGGTGGCCAAGATGTTCAACACCGCCACGGTCACCGACCCGGCCACCATCGGGAAGGTCGTCGACGCGTACGAAGACGTCAAGATGGTCGGAACCGCCGAGGTGGAGGGCGTGAGCGTCACCCACTACACCGCCAACTACAACCTGGACATGGTCAAGGCCGCCTTCGGGGACAGCACCGCGCCGAGCCCGATGGGGAGCCCGGGCGCCGAGTCCTCCCCAGCGGCCGGCGTGCACGAGCTGCGCTCCGACATCTGGGTCGACGACAAGGGCATGGTCCGCAAGACCCGCTACCGCAACGAGGAAGGCCAGAAGCCGCAGTTCACGCTGACCTCGACGGTAACCGACTACGACCAGCCGGTCTCGGTCCAGGCGCCGCCCGCCGACCAGACCAAGCCGGTCCCGCCGCAGGTGCTCCAGAAGTGGGGCCTCGGCTAACCACCACCGTCGAAGGTACGCCCTCACCCGGGGGCGTGCCTTCGCCTTGTCATGTCCGGCACGGCATGATCGCGGCATGAGTGAGTGGCGGGTTCTCATCGAGGAGAACGTCGGTCGGTTCGACCGCAAGGAATGGCGGATCGCGGATATCTACGAGGTCGACGGGGGGCAGGCGGAGGCCAGGTCCATCGCGTACGAGCTGGCGATGCGGCACCAGCCCAAACATCCGGTGGTGGAGCAGGACCGGGCGGTCTACCGGATCAACGAGGACATGTGGCTGACCATGGTCATCGGGGCGACGGCCCGGTTCCACTACCGGGTGACGGTGGCCGAACTTTTCGCGCGCGCGTCCACGGCCGAGAAGTGATAGCTTGGTGATATCACTTCAATAGCAAGGAGGAGCCGATGGAGCGACAGGCGTTCCGGGTCAACGGTTTCTGGGTGCTGCTGGCGGCGGTCATCGTCGTCGCGGTGCTGGTGGTCTTCGGCATCTCCCGAGACGAAGCCACGATGGTCGTCAGTCTCGTCGTCGCCGTGCTGCTGGCCGCGGTGGTCGGCACCGGATTCACGGTGATCAACCCGAACGAGGCGAGGGTCATCCAGTTCTTCGGGCGGTATGTGGGCTCGGTGAAGGACCCCGGGTTCCAGTTCGTCATCCCGCTGACCGACAAGCGGCGGATCACCCTGCGGGTGCGTAACTTCGAGACCGCCAAGCTCAAGGTCAACGACGCCGACGGCAGCCCGGTGGAGATCGGCGCGGTGGTCGTGTTCCGGGTGGTCGAGACGGCCAAGGCGTCCTTCTCGGTGGACAACTACGAGGAGTATGTGGCGATCCAGTCCGAGGCCGCGGTGCGGCACCTGGCCACCACCCATCCCTACGATTCGCACATCGAGGAGCGTGCCAGCCTGCGCGACGGCGCGACCGTGGCGGAGGAGCTCACCACCGAGCTGCGCGACCGCACCGACCTGGCCGGCATAGAGGTCCTGGAGGCCAGGATCACCCACCTGGCCTACGCGCCGGAGATCGCCCAGGTGATGCTGGTCCGCCAGCAGGCCTCGCAGATCGTGGCCGCCCGGCGGCAGATCGTCGAGGGCGCGGTCGGCATGGTCCAGCTGGCGCTGGACCGGCTCAGCGCCGAGCACGTGGTCGAGCTCGACGAGGAGCGCCGCGCCGCGATGGTCTCCAACCTCCTGGTCGTGCTGTGCGGTGATCGCGCGACCCAGCCGGTGGTGAACACCGGCAGCCTGTATGCCTGAGAACCGGCGCGAACCGAAGAAGCTGCTCCTGCGGCTCGACCCCGCCGTCCACGAGGCCCTGGCCAAATGGGCGGCGGACGATCTCAGGAGCGTGAACTCGCAGATCGAGTTCGCGCTGCGGCTCGCGCTCAAACAGGTGGGGCGCGAACCGCGCGGCGAGTGATGCATCGGCTTGGTCACAGGCCTTCCCACGGTTGGAGGGTGGGGTCAGACTCTGGGCATGTCGTGGGTCGGACGTACCGCCGTGGAGATCGCCGAAGCCGTGCGGACCGGGAAGACCACGGCGCCGGCGGTGGTGGCCGAGCACCTCGCCGCCATCGACGCGCGGGCCGCGACGCTCGGCGCCTTCCGTAAGGTGCGGATCGACGAGGCCGTCCGGGAGGCGCGGGCCGTCCAGGATCGGGATGATCTGGCCCGGCTGCCGCTGGCCGGCGTGCCGATCGTGGTCAAGGACAACGTCGAGGTGGCGGGCGAGGCCACCCGCAACGGCTCCGCCGCCACCCCGGCGGAGCCCGCGACCGCCGACCACCCGGTGGTGGCCCGGCTGCGGCAGGCGGGCGCGGTGGTCCTGGCCCTCTCCAACGTCCCCGAACTCAGCCTGGTCGCCTTCTCCGACAGTGTGTACGGCACCGCCCGCAACCCCTGGAACCTGGACAGGACCGCGGGCGGCTCCTCCGGCGGCAGCGCCGCGGCCGTGGCCGCCGGGCTGGTCCCGCTGGCGCTCGGCAACGACGGCCTCGGCTCACTCCGCATCCCCGGCGCCTGCTGCGGCGTCCTCGCCATCAAACCCGGCCTCGGCCTGGTCCCCCCGCCCGTGCACAACTGGTTCGAGATGGCCGAGAACGGCCCGCTGGCCACCACGGTCGCCGACACCGCCCTGGCGCTCGGCGTCATGGCCGGCGACCCCGTCACCCCGCGAGCCTTCGACCTGCGCATCGCGATCACGCCGAACCCGCTGCCGGTCGGCCTGTCCATCGACCAGGAGTTCCAGCGGGCGGTCGAGGAGGCCGGCCACACGCTCCGCGAAGCCGGCCACACCGTGGTCCCCGGCCGCCGGGTGCCCGCCATCGTGGGCGTGTCGTCGGTCGCGGTCTGGTACTCCTGCGCCGCCCTGGACGTGCGCGGCCTGGCCCACGCCAAGCTGGAACGCCGGACCAGGACGATGGCCGCCGCGGGCCGGGCGGTGCGCTCGCTGCACCTGGACGGGAGCCGCACCCGGGACCGCTGGCGGGCCAACGGCGCCGACCAGTGGTTCGGCAACGCCGACGTGCTGGTCACGCCGACGCTCGCCCAGCTGCCGCCGAAAGCGGCCCGGTGGGGCCGCCGCGGGCTGACCAGGAACACGTTGCTCAACGTCGGCTACGCCTCGGTCACCGCCGCCTGGAACCTGGCGGGGTGGCCGGCCATGACCGTGCCGTACGGCCGCCACTCCAGCGGCCTGCCCATCGGGGTCCAGCTGATCGCGCCGCCGGGCGCGGAAGCTCAGCTTCTCGGCCTGGCGGCGACGCTGGAATCAGCCCGCCCGTGGTCCCGGCACGCGCCCTAGACGCCGATCGGATGCCAGACGGTCTTGGTTTCCAGGAAGGCGGTCATCCGTGCGGTGCCGGGATCGGCCAGCCAGTCGATCTTGTCGGCAGGCGGGCGCAGCACCCGCTTGAGGTTCTCCGCCGCCAGCTCCTCGCAGGTCTTGGCCAGGTCGGGTGCGGCACCCGTGAGGTCGATGCCGTTGACGTCCATGTGGCCGGCCAGCCAGGGGGCGATCTCCTCGGACCCGCCGGTGAGGATGTTGACGACGCCGCCGGGCAGGTCGGAGGTGGCCAGGACCTCCGACAGCGTGATCGACGGCAGCGGCGCCCGCTCCGAGGCGACCACCACGCAGGTGTTCCCGGTCACGATCACGGGCGCGATGACGCTGACCAGGCCGAGCAGCGGACCCGTCGGCGGGGCCACCACGGCCACCACGCCCGTCGGCTCGGTCGAGGACAGGTTGAAGTAGGGGCCCGCGACCGGGTTGGCCGAACCCCGGATCGCGCCGATCTTGTCAGACCAGCCCGCGTACCAGACCAGCCGGTCGACGGCCGCGTCCAGCAGCTCGGCGGCCTTCTTGGCGGCGACGCCGTCGGCGGCCACCAGTTCGGCGGCGAACTGGGCGCGGCGGCTCTCCAGCATCTCGGCGATCCGGTAGATCACCTGACCCCGGTTGTACGCCGTCGCCCCCGACCACCCCCCGAACGCCTTCCGCGCCGCGACGACCGCGTCCCGCGCGTCCTTACGGGAGGCTTTGGAGGCGTTGGCCAGGAACTCACCCTTGGCGGAGGTCACGACATAGGACCTTCCACTCTCCGATCGCGGAAACGCCCCGCCGATGAACAACTTGTACGTCTTGCGAACCGACAGCCGCTCAGTCATCACAGGCTCCCATCACGCGCGTCAAGGTAAGCCTCCAGACCGTGCCGCCCGCCCTCGCGGCCGTACCCGGATTCCTTGTAGCCGCCGAACGGCGACGTCGGATCGAAGCGGTTGAAGGTGTTGGACCAGATGACCCCGGCCCGCAGCCGATCCGCCGTCCACAGCATCAGCGACGCCTTCTCCGTCCACACCCCCGCCGACAACCCGAACGGCGTGTTGTTCGCCTTCTCCACGGCCTCCGCGGGCGTACGGAACGTCAGCACCGACAGCACAGGACCGAAGATCTCCTCCCGGGCGATGCGATGCGACTGCGCCACCCCCGTGAAGATCGTCGGCGGGAACCAGAAGCCCTGCGCGGGGATGGCACAGGCCGGCGACCAGCGCTCGGCCCCCTCCTGCTCGCCCGCGTCGGACAGCTCGCGGATCTTGGCCAGCTGGGCGGCCGAGTTGATCGCCCCGATGTCGGTGTTCTTGTCGAGCGGGTCGCCCATCCGGAGCGTGCCGAGCCGCCGCTTCAGCGAGGCCAGCAGCTCACCCGCGATCGACTCCTGCACCAGCAGCCGCGACCCGGCGCAGCAGACGTGCCCCTGGTTGAAGAAGATCCCGTTGACGATGCCCTCGACCGCCTGGTCCAGCGCCGCGTCCTCGTACACGATGTTGGCGGCCTTGCCGCCCAGTTCGAGGGTCACCTTCTTGCCGGTGCCCGCCACCGAGCGCGCGATCAGGCGGCCGACCTCGGTCGAACCGGTGAACGCGACCTTGTCCACGTCCGGGTGGTTCACCACGGCCGCGCCGGTCTCGCCCGCGCCGGTGACGATGTTGACCACGCCGGGCGGCAGGTCGGCCTGCTGGCAGATCTCCGCGAACAGCAGCGCGGTCAGCGGGGTCGTCTCGGCCGGCTTCAGGACCACGGTGTTGCCGCAGGCCAGCGCTGGGGCGATCTTCCAGGCCAGCATGAGCAGCGGGAAGTTCCACGGGATGACCTGGCCGGCGACGCCGAGCGGGCGGGTGCCGTACCCGGCGTATTGGAGTTTGTCCGCCCAGCCGGCGTAGTAGAAGAAGTGGGCGGCGACCAGCGGCAGGTCCACGTCGCGGGATTCGCGGATCGGCTTGCCGTTGTCCAGGGACTCCAGCACGGCCAGTTCGCGGGCGCGTTCCTGGATGATCCTGGCGATCCTGAACAGGTATTTGGCGCGCTCCGCGCCGGGCATCGCCGACCAGGTCGTGAACGCCTTACGGGCGGCCTGCACGGCCAGGTCCACGTCGGCGGCCGAGGCGGCGGCGATCTCGGCGAGCTTCTCCTCCGAGGCCGGGTTGATCGTCTTGAACGCCGATCCCGACCCGTCCACGAACTCGCCATTGACGAACAGCCCGTAGGACGGCTTGATGTCGACGACATCGCGCGACTCGGGCGCTGGTGCGTACTCGAACATCATTTAGTCCAATGTGAAGTAGTCGGGGCCGGAGTAGCGTCCGGTGTCCTGCTTCTGGCGCTGCATCAGCAGGTCGTTGAGGACCGAGGACGCGCCCAGCCGGAACCAGTCCGGATCCAGCCAGCCGTCCCCGGCGGTCTCCTTGACCAGCACCAGCATCTTGATCGCGTCCTTGGTGGTGCGGATGCCACCGGCCGGCTTCACGCCGACCTTGCGGCCGGTGCTGTCCAGGAAGTCGCGCACCGCCTCCAGCATCACCAGGGTCACCGGCAGCGTGGCCGCCGGCTGCACCTTCCCGGTGGAGGTCTTGATGAAGTCGCCTCCCGCCAGCATGGCCAGCCAGGACGCCCGCCGCACGTTGTCGTAGGTGGCGAGCTCGCCGGTCTCCAGGATCACCTTCAGGTGCGCGTCCCCGCAGGCCGCCTTGATCGCGACGATCTCCTCGAACACCTTCAGATAGTCCCCGGCCAGGAACGCCCCCCGGTCGATGACCATGTCCACCTCGTCGGCCCCCGCCGCGACCGCGAGCTCCGTGTCGGTGACCTTCACCTCCAGCGAGGACCGCCCGCTGGGGAACGCCGTCGCGACGCTGGCCACCTTCACCCCGGAAGACCCCACCGCCCGTACGGCTTCCGCCACCAGGTCCGGATACACACAGACCGCGGCTACCCGGGGAACGTCGGGATTCGACGGATCGGGATGGACTGCTTTGGCGCACATCGCCCGGACCTTGCCCGGGGTGTCGGCGCCTTCCAGTGTGGTCAGGTCGACCATCGAGATGGCCAGGTCGATCGCCTGCCGCTTGGCGGTGGTCTTGATGGACCTGGTGCCCAGCATGGCGGCGCGGCCGTCCGCGCCCACCTTGTCGACACCGGGCAGCCCATGCAGGAACCCGCGCAGGGCCGCGTTCGACGAGGCGACATCGGAGAACCCGGAGGTCGTCAGAGTTGACACCTCCCTAGCATCGCCGACCAGGACGAACGAATCCAAACCGGCCCGTGCGTGGCGTCCCCGGCGAAGAAGGCGTCACCGCAGGTCAACCCGGGGAGAAGGGAGCAGCACGCCGATCCTGGCGGGCAATCTTTGGCACATGTCACGGGTAGGACAGCACGTACTGCCCGGCCGCCGACTCGGCGACCGCCCACATCCTGGCCGTGCCGGTCACGTTGGCGATCCCTTTCACCTCCGCCTGAACCGGAACCGGATGTCGCGTCCAGCGCCTGTTCCGCAGGTTCACCAGATTCGTCCCCTCGACCAGCCACACGCCGCCGACGCCGTCGGGCGCGGCGTGCGTGTATGGGCCGCCGGCCGGTTTCCGCACGACACGGCTCCAAGCCGTCCCGTTCCAGCGCAGCACCACGCCTTCCGACCGGGGCGCCACACCGGTGGTGTCAGGCGGAGCGAGGAGCCCCGCCACCTTGGCGACGACCGGCTGGACCGGGCTCACTGAGCCGACGGCATATGCCTCCTTCGGCGACAGCGCGACGATGTCCGTGATCTCGACCGGGCCACCGGGGGCCGCCGTGGAAGTCCACGCCGAGCCGTCCCAGTGCAGGAAATAGGTGACCCGGTCGATGCTGCTGACCGCCCACACGTCGGCCGGCCCGGTCGCGGCGTAGTCGGTGACCGGCCGGGGCGTTGTGATCTTCCGCCAGGCGCGGCCGTTCCAGCGCCACGAGACGTCCCGCATGCCGGCCTCCGTCCACTGCAACCCGGACGCCCAGGCGTCGGCCGGCCCGGTCACGACCGCCTCGGTCACATGCGCGTCCGGCACGCCGAGCGGCTGCTCCGCCCAGCTCTTCCCGGTCCGGCGCCCGGCCACGACCCCGGCCGGGCCGTCCGTGAACCGCCACACTTCGCGCCCGCGACCGGCCATCAGGTGCGGCTCGCCGTCCTCGCCCCAGAGCCGGCCGTCCCAGTGCAGTGCGGTGGCGCCCGCCCGTACCACCCAAAGATCGGCGAGCCCGGCCGCCGCGCCCTCGAGCGGGGTCGAAGGCGCCGGGCGCATGGTCCGGAAGACCTGCCACTTGGCGGCCTTCACCTGCGGAGACAGCAAGGTCAACAGCACCGAGAAGATCGTCAAAGACATCACGGAGCCCCATGCTCGCGCGTCTAAGGCGGGGATACGGCACACCCTAGGCAGTCCTAGGCCAAAGGTTCGGCCAGAGATAAGGCATCCGCCCGATGTGAGGGTGGGGGCCTTAGACCGAATCTTAAGTATGTAAGCAAACAACGAAACAAGGAGAGCCCCTAATGGGTCCCGAACTGCACTACCAGCTGATCATCAACCGGGTCGCCGAGCTTCAGGAGGAGGCCACCAGCCACCGCCGGGCGCGCGAGGCGCAGGCGTCCAGGAAGGCCCACCAGCGGAGCGCGAGCCGTCGCCTCCGCGCCGGGCTGAGCAAGTTCCGCTCCTCATGACGGCGCCAAGCATGCCCGGCCGGAACCTCCCTCCCGGCCGGGCATGCGAGATCCCCCCATAGCCATGAATCGGGTGGTTTCACCCGCAGAAAAAACAGGGCGAATAGCCCATAGAAGGCATGACATGCTGGACAACATGGTGGGTCGAGCGGTTAGCCCCGTCTTTGTGGGACGAGTTGCGGAGCTGGCGTTCCTGGCCGAAATGTTCGATCAGGCGCGGAAGCAGGCCGCCGCCGCGGTCCTGCTCGGAGGCGAGGCCGGGGTGGGCAAAACCCGCCTGCTGAGCCTTTTCGCCGAACAGGCGGAGCAGGACGGCGCACACGTGATCGTCGGGGGCTGCGTCGAACTCTCCACCGAGGGCCTGGCGTACGCGCCGTTCACCGCCGCGCTGCGGCAGCTCGTCCGCGAGATGGGCGCCGCGGAAGTGGCCGCCATGCTGCCCGAAGGAGCCGCCCGCGACCTGGCCCGGCTGCTGCCCGAATTCGGGGAGCCGAGCGGGGACACCGAGACAGAATCGGCGCGGGCCCGGCTGTTCGAGCAGATCCTCACCCTGCTGGAGCGACTGGCGGAGCGGCGGCCAGTGGTCCTCGTCATCGAGGACATCCACTGGGCCGACCGATCCAGTCGCGACCTCATCGCTTTCCTCAGCCGGAACATGCGGGCCGTTCCGCTGCTGATGGTCATGACGTACCGGTCGGACGAACTGCACCGCACCCATCCGCTCCGGCCGGTACTGGCCGAGCTGGCCAGAGTCGACGGGGTCTCCCGGATCGAGGTGCCTCGGCTGACCCTGGACGAGGTCGCCGAGCAGATGGCCGGCATTCTCGGCCGGACCCCCGAGTTCGCCCGCGTCGGCAAGGTTTTCGAGCGCACCGAGGGCGTGCCGCTGTTCGTCGAGGCGATGGTCGACTGCGACGGCGACTACTCCTTCCCCGACTCGCTGCACGACCTGATCCTCGGCTCGGTCGAACGGCTGCCCGAGGAGACCCAGCGGGTGCTGCGGATCGCCGCCGCCGGCGGGATCAGGGTCGGGCACGAGCTGCTCGCGCTGGTCAGCGGGCTCTCCGACGTGGATCTGGAGAACGCGCTCCGGCCGGCGGTGGCGGGCAACGTGATGCAGGTCGCCGACGGCGGGGCGTACGCGTTCCGGCACGCGCTGATCCGCGAAGCCGTACACGACGAGCTGTTGCCGGGAGAGCACGCGCGCATGCACGCGCGGTACGCGGAGGCGATCGACCGGGATCGGAGCCTGGTGCCGCCGGGCCGGGCCGCCATCGAGATGGCGCACCACTGGTTCTCGGCGCGGGACGATCTGTGGGCCCTGGTGTCGGCATGGGAGGCGGCCGGGAAGGCGGCCAACGCGTTCGCGTACACCGAGCAGATCCAGCTGCTGGAACGGGTGCTCACCCTGTGGGACAAGGTGCCCGACGCGGCCGAGCGGATCGGCGCCGACCACACCACCGTGATGGAACGGGCCTCCGAGGCCGCCTACGCCAGCGGCGACATCGAACGGTGCACGAAGTTCGCGAAAGGCGCGCTCAGCGAGCTGGACGAGGCCACCGCGCCCGAGCGGGTCGCCGCGCTGCTGGTCCGGCTGGTCAACTGCCGGGTCCAGAAGGGCAAGGACGGCACCCTGGAGGACCTGCGGAAAGCCGAACGGCTGGTGCCGCTGCCCAGCGAGACGCGGGCGATGGTGCTGTCCCGGCTGGGCACGCTGCTGATGCTCGGCGACCACGTGGTCGAAGGCACCGCCGTCACCCAGGAGGCGCTCCGGGTCGCCCGCGCCGTCGGGGACGAATGCCAGGAAGCCGACCTGCTCATCAACCTGGCGCTCGGCCACTCCATCTCCGGCGACCTGCACTCCACCCTGGCCGCCAACCGCCGCGCCCAGGCCATCGGCACCCGCCACAAATCCGGCCGCGTCGTGCTGCGCGCGCTGGCCAACAACGTGGACGCGCTGGAGAACCTCGGCCGATCGGAAGACGCCGTCGAACTCGCCGTCGAAGGCGAGAAACTCGCCAAGGAGTACGGCCGCTACCGCGACCAGGGCGTCTTCATCGCCAACAACCGCGCAGAAGCGCTCGAATCGCTCGGCCGCTGGGACGAGGCGCTGGCCGTCATCAAACGCGCCATGACCATGGACCCGTCGGTACGCAACCGCTGGCATCTCACCCGGACCAGGGCCGGGATCGCGCTCGCCCGCGGCGAGACGGACGCCGCCAAAGCCGACCTGGTGGAGATCGGCGCGCTCTCCGGCCGGCTGAAGGAGTGGACCCAGGAATGGACCCACAACACCCGGCTCGCCCTCAACTGGCACCTCGTCGTCGGCGACCCGCTGACCGCGCTCGAAAAGGCCGAAGCCGCCCTGATCGACCCGCCCTGGTCGCGTAAGGCCATGCTCGGCTGGCGGCTGCTGGCCCAGATCTACCGCGTCTGCGACGCCGCCGCCACCGTCGACCCCGCCCGCGCCCAGGCCCTCCGCGCCCGCGCCGACGACCTGGCCACCGCGATGAACACCGACGGCCCGGTCAGCGAGATGTTCCGGCTCGAATGCCTCGGCGACTTCATCGGCGCCGCCGAAGGCTGGCTGCACCTCAACCGCCCCTACGCCCGCGCCAAGGCCCTCTTCCACGCCGCGACCACCGCCACCAACCGCGACCTGACCACCGAGTGGCTCCGCGAGGCCAGAACCATCGCCACCGACCTCGCCGCCACCCCCTTGGTCACGCATCTCGACCTGGTGGCCCGCCGCGCCGGCATCTCGCTCACCGGCACCCCCGCCCCCGACGACACCACCCTCCTCACTCCCCGCGAACTGGAGGTCCTCCGCCTGGTCGCCGAGGGCCGCTCCAACCGCGACATCGCCACCCAACTCTCCATCTCCGCCAAAACCGCCAGCGTCCACGTCTCCAACATCATCGCCAAACTAGGCGTCTCCACCCGAGGCGAAGCCACCGCCGCCGCCCACCGCTTGGCCCTCCTGACCTAAGGCTTCCGGCACCCCTCCCCGGACGCTTTTGGCACCGCCCGCCTGACCTGAAGCTTTTGGCGCCGGTGCGGCGAGAAGCGGCACGAAGTCCATCGGCGCCGGCTAACGGCGAGGACCTCTACAGCTGCGTGATGCCTTCGGCGATGAGGATGATGCCGAAGATGGCGAAAGCCGCGGAGGCGCCGTATTTGATCCACTTTTCGGGGAGGTGGGTGCCGAGGAGGCGGCCGACGACGATGGCGAGGGCGTCGGCGGCGACCATGCCGACCGTGGAGCCGATCCAGGTGCCGAACCAGCCGTGCTGGGTGGCGAGGGTGATGGTGGCGAGCATGGTCTTGTCGCCCAGTTCGCTGAGGAAGAAGGCGACCGTCACGGCGACCAGGACTGACCTGGTCGTCTGCTGAGCTTTCCTGGCTTCGTCGGCGGTGAGTTCGTCGCCGCGCAGGGTCCAGAGCGCGAAGCCGAGGAAGGCGACTCCGGCCGCGATGGAGATGGCGGTGGGCAGCGCGTCGCCGAGGACGCCGCCGATGGCGACGCTGAGCAGATGGACGACCGTGGTGGCGATGGTGATGCCCACAAGAACCGGCAGGGTCCGGAAGCGCGTCGCGAAGGTCAGGGCCATCAGCTGGCTTTTGTCACCGAGCTCGGCCACGAAGATGACAACGAGGGAGATCCAGAACGCTTCCACGCGGGGGTTGCCCTTCCGTTCACAGCAACCGGACCGCGTTCCACACAGAGAGCATGACTTCGGTCCGGCAGCTTGATATCACTGTCGGACCGAAGGTCTCGTCCGCCACTCGGGCCCCGGGACCGGACGCGAAACGCGCCAGTATGTCGATCACCGGATTCTGGACTACTCCCCTTCGGGTGCTCCCACCCTAGCCCATCAGAGACTTACTCCCACCATGACCGGTTCGTTCACCAATGTGACCCCGAACTTCTCCCGTACGCCATCGCGAACCTCCCTGGCCAGCGCCAGCAGCTCCGCCGCACTCGCCGCCCCCGTCGGGTTGGTCAGCGCGAGCGTGTGCTTGGTGGAGATCCGTACCGGCCCGCGTTCGTACCCCTTCGGATACCCCGCGTTCTCGATCAGCCAGGCCGCCGGCACCTTGACCCGGTCCCCCGGCATGCCCCACCGCGGATACCCGGGCGCCCGCAGCTCCAGTTCGGCTGCCTCGACCGCCCCCAGAATCGGATTGGTGAAGAACGACCCCGCACTGATCGTGTCCGGATCCCCCGCGTCCAGCACCATGCCCTTCCCCCCTCGCAACCCCAGCACCGCGGCCCGCGCCGCCGCCAGCGGCACCCGAGCCCCCAGCTCAACCCCCAGCACCGAGGCCAGCTCCTGGTACGCCACCGGCCCCGACACCCCGGACTCGGCCAGATCGTAGGTAACCGTCAGCACCACATGCCGCCCGGCATCCGCTTTGAAGGCACTATCCCGATAAGCGAACCCACACGCCGCCGCGGGCAGATCCCGCGTCTCCCCCGTCACCCGGTCATACACCCGAACCGACGAGATCGTCTGCGCGACCTCCTGCCCGTACGCCCCCACATTCTGAATCGGCGTAGACCCCACCAACCCCGGAATCCCGGACAGGCACTCCACCCCGGACAGCCCTTCGGCCACGCACCGCGCGACCAGCCCGTCCCAATCCTCCCCCGCCTGTACGGTCACCCGCCCCGCCGGCCCGATCTCCACCCCCGCCGACGCGACCTTCACCACCAGCCCGGGAAACCCGCCGTCCCCCAGCACGAGATTGCTCCCGCCGCCGAGCACCAGCACGGGTTCCCCCACCCGATCAGCCTCAGCGACGAGTTCGACGAGTTCCTCCTGCGACCCCGCCGACACGAACGCCCGCGCGGGCCCACCCAGCCGCAGCGTCGTGTACGGCGCGAGCCGTACCCCTGTCAAACGATCAGACACGCCGACCAGCCTAGTCGTCCCCGGTTTCGCGCAGGCGTTTGAGCACCCGGTCGTAGGTGCGCCGAGACTCCTTGTCACGATATTCCGGATCGACGTCGTGATAGCCCCGGTGCCGCTCCTCCCGAACCGGGAGATCCTTCTCGGGGACCACGAGCTTGCCCGGCAGGTTCAGCGAGAACTCCAGGTCGGCGTGGCGGGAGAAACGCGCCCGTTCCGGGAATCCGCCGACGCCGAGCGCGGTCAGCCGCCGGACCGCGAACAGATGCCCGAGCAGCGCCTTGACCTCGCCGGGTCCGGCCTCCGCCCACTGATGTCCGTTGTTGGCGGGGATCACCCCACGCCAGCCGGCGGCGGCGACGCCGTCCGCGTCCAGGGCGTGCACCAGCGGGGTGATCGCGTCACCCTCGAAGACGGTCGAGGTCTCCAGGACGACGTGCACCTGCGCGTTGTCCAGGTGCAGCAGCTTGCTCCGCGCGGCGCCCCAACCGGCCGAGCCTTCCCGCCAGTGCGGCTTCTCGGCGACATGCCACGCTTTGACGCGATCCGGGTAGCGCTGAGCGAGTTCGTGCAGCATCGCTCCCGCGCCGTCGACATCACCCAGGTCCAGGGCCACGATCTGCGCGGACGTGTGCGCGATCAGCGACTCGACGCAGGTCCGCAGATCATCGGGCCACCCGTCCACCAGGATCCCCACCGAAACGAGCGGGCGCTCGTTCTGCTCAGCGGGCGCGCCAGAGCTCGGCTCACCGGCCTGCTCACGCCGATCGCGGTCGAGAGCCTCTTCCGCGGCCCTATGCACGGATTTTTCGTGATCGGCGATGACCTGGTCGATTCTGGAGGTGGCGCTGCTGCCGTCCCACAGCAGCTGCGACGCGACCATCGACGGCGTCCCCGCCCGAGTCAGCGCGGTCTCGATCATGCCCCCGGGCGCCGTCGGATCGTCGACGACCCCGCTCGCCTCATTCGCCACGCGCGCGGCCTCGGCATGCTGCGGCTTGAGCGCCGGACCGGCACCCTCGTGCGAACGCTCCGGCCGATCCCCCGCCCGCTCGGCGGCGACCGCCTGGTCCCGCGCCTGCTCCCACTGACGCGCCCGATCCTCGGACCCCGTCAACGCCTGCCCGGCCTTGGACCCACCCTGATCAAGTCGCGAAATATCCACCACGACCGCGGTGACAGGGATCGACTCCACCGTCGGCCAGACCTCGAACGGTGGTTTCGCGGTGAGCTCGAAGCCGCCGCCGGGCGTGTCGTGCACGATCCACCCAGCCGCCGCGATCTCGTCCCGCAAGTTGTCGGCGGACACGAAGTCACGCTCTGCGCGCGCCTGCGCCCGCCGTTCGGCCAGCTCGACAACATCACGTGAAGGTTCAGTCACCTAAATGACGCTACCCAGCCACATCCGAAACTATCGCGGGCGGCCGATCAGGACAGCTGCACCACGGCGCGCGCCTTGGACAGCACCCGGGAGTCCCCCGACCTGGCGGTCAGCGCGACCAGGACCCGCTTGTCCTCCAGCTTCTCCTCGATCACCCCGCTCACCACGAGGGTCGCCCCGTTCTCGTCATCCGGCACGACCACCATCGACGAGAACCGCACACCGTAGTCGACCACCGCGGCCGGATCCCCTGCCCAGTCGGTCACGAACCGCCCGGCCTCGGCCATGGTGAACATGCCGTGCGCGATCACATCGGGCAGCCCGACCGACGTGGCGAAACGCTCGTTCCAGTGAATCGGGTTGAAATCCCCGGACGCCCCGGCGTACATGACCAGGTTCACCCGGCGCACCGGGTATTCGACCGCCGGGATCTCCTGGCCGGCCTCGACCTCGTCATACTTGATCGTCGCAGCCATGGTTACGCCGCCCCTCCACGCTCGACAATGACGTTGTACGTCGTGCAGACCTGTTCCCCGCCCACGGTCGTGATGTCGCTCTTGACCGTCAGGAACTCGTTCCGCCCGACGCTGCGGATCTCCGAGATCGTCGACGTGCAGATCAGCTGGTCACCCGCGTAGATCGGCCGCTGGTAGCTGAATCGCTGCTCCCCGTGCACCACCATCGCGAAGTTCAGCCCGAACTCGGGGTCGGAGAGCGCCTCACCCGCCCCGGACAGGCTGAAAATGATGGGAAAGGTCGGCGGAGCCACCACATCGGGGTGCCCGGCGGCGACCGCGGCCTCCCGGTCCCGGTAGATCGGGTTCGTGTCGCCGATGGCGGCCGCGAACTCCTTGATCTTCACGCGGCTGACCTCGTAGGGAACGGACGACGCGTACGCCCGCCCAAGGAAATCGCGATTCAAAGCCATCGGGCACGTGCTCCTTCGGCGGCAAGAGACAGGAAACCGACAGTAACAGAACAAGATTCCGTTGTCTGCGCGGCCAACTCCACCGTAGCCAGTCCAGCCGGGAAACCCCGCTGCCGAACCCGCCAAGCCCATCCCGCACGCACTGTGCGGACACAACAAACCGGCGCCCCATTCCGGGTACGCCGGTTCGCGAATACACCAATGGCCGCTTAGCCTGACAAAAGGCAAAGCAAGAAGACCCATCGACCTAAAAGAACCGCCCACCTACGAACGCACCACGAAGTCGCACGTCGCTATGGAACCTCGAACTCCGCACCTTGAAAGATGCGAAAGGGAGGCGAACCAGCGGCCCTTTAGGGCTAGCGGGTCTCGCGGTGGGCCTGGTGCGTCTTGCAGTTCGGGCAGTACTTCTTCAGCTCAAGCCGATCCGGGTCGTTACGCCGGTTCTTCCGCGTGATGTAGTTGCGGTGCTTGCACTCCTGGCAGGCCAACGTGATCTTCGGCCTAACGTCTGTGGCAGCCACGTGGGAGTGCCTTTCTACGTTTGGGACTCTGGACGAACCCGGACCGGGCTCCTATGGAGGGGGACCCGGCAGGGTAGTAGCGGAGGCCGGACTTGAACCGGCGACACAACGATTATGAGCCGTTTGCTCTGCCTGACTGAGCTACTCCGCCTGGAGGCCGACGAAATTCACCGGCCACGCAAGGATACCCGACCTGCACGACAGTCACGCACATGCGCGCATCGCCAGGATCGGGCTAAGAAGCCCACGACTTTCACCGGAGCCCCCACATCACTTTCGGCAGGGAACCCCGACACCGGCAGGTGTCATCCCTTTGCCAACCGCCATCCTAACCCACCGGACCCAGAGTCAAGACACTGGCCATCTGGCCCGGATCAGGATCGCTTCCAGAAGATCAAAAGGCCATCCCGGAGTCCGGTGATGGCCTGTTCTCACTGGTAGCTGGAGCCCCCAAACGGAATCGAACCGTTGACCTTCTCCTTACCATGGAGACGCTCTGCCGACTGAGCTATAGGGGCGGCATCCGCGTCGCTCGCGCGCTGCGGACAGGTGCAACCATACACGTCCGCCCCGACGGATGTGAAATCAAATCCCGCCCTCGATCGGGATCGGGATCAGGGCGTGGCGAGGGTTCCGCTCAGGTCGGCGCCCTCCTGCTGAGCCACCGGCAAGTCCACTTCGATGTCGTATCTGGAGAAATAGGACTGGCCCTGCGCCACCTTGATCGAGCTCAGTGTCACGGTCGCGTCATAGGGCTTGTCGAGGCACTCCGGCAGGCACCAGCTGCCGCTCAGTTTGCCGGCGCCGACGGCGGTGGCCGGCCCCCAGTTCCGCCAGGTCACCTCACTGAGCGAACTGAACTCCGACACGACCAGATTTTTCGGGCTTTGGTCTGGTCTGCCCTGTTCGTCGCCGAAGAGGTTGAGGACATAGACCGGCCCGGTTTGCGGCTCTGAGGAAGGGGAGACCGAGGCGGGGGTCGCGGTCGCCGAAGGCGTACCAGATGGGGTGGAAGTGCCGCAGGAGACGGCGGCCAGGGACGCGGCGGCGAGGACGATGGACAGGCGCATACCTCGACCGTAGATGGCTTGGCCTGCGGATTCTCGGAATCAACGCAACAGTGGCGGCTACGGGACAGCAGTGATTATGGGACAGCGGCGGCTACGGGACAGCGGCCCAGCGGTCGGCGACGCGGCGGGGCAGCGGAATGACCTCACAGAGGTCGGCAAGGTCGACATGTCGGGCGACCGCCTCGACCGAAAGGCAGTCGGCGATCACCTGCCCGTTCTTTCTGACGCGCAGCACCTGGCGCCCGTCGAGAAGCGCGGGCACGATGTCGTATCCGTCCGGTCCCACCCATCGACTGTCCATAGCTCGACAAACTAGCGTCCAGCACCGTCATTTTCGGGCAATGACACACGCCACTCGCGTTTCACCAAGTCGACACTAGGTCGACGTTAAGCGGGCGGGCGCACGGTAGCTCCATGACAACCCCAGATCTCACCGGAATCCGGATCATTCACCGCGCGATGCGTGGCGACTTGCACCTTCTTGTCGCCCTCACTGAGGCGATCGCCGCAGGCCGCACCGACGTCTCACCCGCCCGTGCCCGCGCCCTCGCCGACTTCGTCGGCCAGATCAGGCACGCCATCCACCAGCATCACACCCGCGAGGACGAGATCGTCTGGCCGCTGCTCGAACGTTCGGCCGGCGCCGCCGTCGACCTCACCGACCTCTCCGACGACCACTCGGTGCTCGACCCGCTGCTCGCCGAGATGGAGTCCGCCGGGCGCGCCTTCGTCGCGAACCGGAACGCCATCGGCGCGCTGGCCGCCTCTGTTCGGAAGCTCTCCGAACTCCTCGATGAACACATTGAGGAGGAGGAACGCCGTATCTTCCCCGTCATCCAGAAATACGTCACGACCGCCGACTGGGAGCACTCCGAGAACGAGATCCGCAAGGGCGGCAGCATCAAGTTCGACCTCGGCTGGGTGGCCCACTACGCCACCCCGGCCGAACTGGCCCACCTCCGCGCCAAGGCAGGCCCGATCATCACGCTGATGATCGCCATGATCCGCCCAGGCCACCGCCGCCGACACCGGCTGATCTTCGGCTCGACAACCGCATAACGGATCACAGTCGGCGAAGCGCCTTGCGGGCCTGCTGGGCGAAATAGGGAGAACCGGCTCGGTTGGCGACTTCCACGGCGGCGGCGTGATGCGCGCGGGCGGCCGACCGGTCGCCAAGGTATTCGGCCAGTTCGCCGAGAGTATGGTCGATCGGACCCAGGGTGACGGAGCCGGTGTGCATGCCCGCGAACTCCCCGGCCAGCAGTCCCAGGTCGCGATAGCACTCCGCGGCGACCTCGCGACTGTCGAGGATCATGGCGGTTTCGGCGCGAAGGACGGCCATGAACTCCCAGTAGACCCCGCGTGCCGGCGGGGAGCCGGGCTGCCACTCGGCGTGGGCCTCGTCCAGTCGCCCGGCCGCGACCAGGGCGCGGATGTACGCCTCGTGCAACTCGTCGCCGTACAGGTGCATGACGTCCTTGATCTCCGCCACGGATTCGCCGCCGCGCCCGCGCAGGTGCCGTATCGCGAAAAGGGCGAGGGCCCCGAAAGCCGACGCGTTGACTCCGCCGGTCTCCGCGATCTGATCGGCGAGCGTCTGGCAGGCGGCCTCGGCCGCGGCGAAGTCGCCCGCCATGACCAGGTCGATCTCGTCGAGAATGGCGACGATCGCCAGCATGTGCCCGAGTTGCCCGCTGGTGGCGAGCTTGGTGGCCTGTTCGGCGTGCCAGCGCGCCTGGGCCCGGTCGCAGTCGCCCAGCGTCACCATGATCATCAGGTAGTGCCCGAGCGCCCGGTAGGCGGGCAGGCCGTGCGCCTCGGATATCTCCAGCAGCTGCCGTCCCACTTCCGCCAGTTCGGCGCGCCGGAGCGGATAGTTGACCACCCAGTACAGGCCGTTGAGTGCCATGCAGCGGAGGACGGGATCGTCGAGTTCGCGGGCGATCTCGCTCGCCTCGGCGCTCGCGACCTCGATGCCCGCCATGTCGTGCCCCTCCAGCTGGTGGCACAGTGCGACCAGCAGCCGGCCCCGGAGCGGGGGGTCCGCCAGCGGGATCGACTCCCGGATGGCGGCGATCATCTCCAGGTCCGGGATATTGGTCGGCCGGATCGTCCAGAGCAGCGGTGCGTCCAGGGAGGCCGCCACCCGCGCGACCCCCTGCGGATCACCCAGCCGCCGGGCCAGTGCCAGTGCCTCGGCCCGCGTCTTCAACGCCCTGCTGACATCACCGGCGTGCACGTGCGCCGACACCAGCCGGCACATGACGTCCAGGGTGACCGCGTGGTCCGGCTCGGTGGCCTGATCGAGGACGTCGAGCGCGTCCCGCAGCAGGCTGACCGCCTCGCGATGGGCGTAGAGGGCGGAGACCTTGGCCGCGGCCCGCAGGGCATATCCGGCCGCCCGAATCGCGGTGGCCGGAGTGGCGGCCGCGAGGGCGTGATGTCCCAGCGCGCCGACATCGCCGGGCCGTACCGATTCGAGGGCCGTGAGCACTTTCGCGTGCAGCCGGGTCCGGCGCAGACGGGGAATGTCCTCGTAAAGGGTCTCGCGGACGAGCACGTGCGCGAACCTGACCTTCCCCGGCGCGGGCTCGGTCAGCAACCCGGACAGAACACCCGCTTCCAGGCCGTCGAGCACGGTCTCCTCGTCCGAGTCCGGCATCGCGATCAGCACGTCCGCGTCGGCGTCCCGCCCCAGCACGGCCGCGTTCCGCAACGTCGTCTGCGCCGTCGCCGGCAACCGCGCCAGCCGCCGCCGGAGCACATCCCGCACCCCGGGCGGCAGCCGGTAAGCCGCGGCGGCCCCTTCCGCCCCCAACAGCCGCGCCATTTCACTGACAAAGAGCGGATTCCCGCCGGTGCGTTCCGCGATCGTGACGATCGTCGCCGGACTCACCTCGACCCCGGAACGTTCCCGGACCAGCGTCGCCACATCCGCCACGCCCAGCCCGTCCAACGTCAAATTCTCCGCCGCCTGTACGGCCAGCGCCGCCCCCGTCGCCATCAGGTCGTCACTGGCCTCCGACGGACGATGCGTGAGCAGGACCAGCACCTGGGTTTCGGCCAGCCGCGCCGCGAGATGCCGGAGCAGGTGCAGGGTCTCGTCGTCGGCCCGGTGCACGTCCTCCAGCACGATCAGCAGCGGCCCCGGCACCCCGTCCAGAAACTCGCCGACCGCCCTGGCCAGCCAGAACTGCCCCACCGGCGGCGCGTCGTCGACAAGCAGGGGCGCCAGCCGGGCGGCGACCTCCGCCGTCGGGGTGCGAACCCCGAACAACTGCCGCAACACCTCACTCCACGCCCACGCGGGCGGCACTCCGCCCAGCGTCTCCGGGCAGCGCCCGACCGCCGTGGTCCAGCCCTGCCCGGCCAGCTGCCGGGCCAGCGCCTCGGCCAGCGTGCTCTTGCCCGCGCCCGGGTCCCCGCCCAGCCAGGCGACCCGGAACCCGCCGCGCGCCAGGCCCGCCGCCGTCGTCAGCCGGGCGAGTTCGGCGGTACGTCCGACGATCTCGGGGCTGGGCAACATGACGGCCGACTTGGGCCGTACCGGCGGAGGGGTGTGCTGGAGTGTTTCGGTCTGAGCGAGGATGTCGGTTTCGAGGGTGCGCAGCGCGGGCCCCGGATCCACGCCCAGTTCGTCGGCGAGCAGCTCCCGGGTCCGCCGGATGACCGCGAGCGCCTCCCCCTGCCGCCCGGCCCGATAGTAGGAAAGCGCCAGCAACCGCACCGCGTTCTCCCGCAACGGATGCGCGGTCACATGCCGCTCCAACTCGGGTACGGCTGCCGCCTGCCCGCCCAGCGCCAGGCCCGCCTCGGCACGGTACTCGATGGCGACCAGCTTGAGTTCTTCCAGCTGGGCGGCCTCGGCGACGGCCCACTCCTCGTCGGCGAACTCCGCGTAGGCCGGGCCGGTGAACAGGCCGAGTCCCTCGTCGATTCGCTTGATCGCGGTCTCCGGGTGGCCCGCGTTCAGTTCGCGCACCGCCTCATCGATCAGCCGGGGGAAGCGCCAGGCGTCGACGGCGTCGGGGGCCAGCTGGAGGCGGTAGCCCGGGGGCGCGCTGACCAGCACGGTCGCCGGGGTGCGTGGCAATCGTCCGGGTTCGAGGGCTCTGCGCAGGTTCGAGACGTAGACCTGGAGGGCGGCGAGGGCCTTGGGCGGCGCCTGGCCCTGCCAGAGATCGTCGATGAAACGATCCGTCGAGACGATGTGCCCGGCGGCGGAGACCAGCCGTGCCACCACCGCACGTTGAAGCGAGGTTCCCAGGTCAACGGACTGCCCTGCCACCTCGGCCGTCAACTGCCCCAAAACACGTATACGCACCATGGTGGGAAAAGCATAGGTTGGGTCAGAATCGGTAGTAACCCAGGAGATCGTCGAGAATATCGACCTCGTCCACGCGGATCACGGTTCCGGTCGCGTACGCGTTGATCATCTTGCCGTCGCCGATATAGATGCCGGCGTGGTGGGTGCGTTTGCGCTTGCCAAAGAAGACGAGGTCGCCCGGGCGGGGGTCGGTGGTCCGGTGGAGGCGTTTCAGGTGGGAGTCGGTGTTTCCTGGGCCTAAAACGTCCCATCCGTACGCGATGTGGTAGACCCAGCGGGTCAGGCCGGAGCAGTCGAGGCCACGGGTCCGTTTGGCCGGGCAGGGTTTGATTTTTCCCTCGTATCCGGCGCAGGTGCCTCGGGACGGGCCCGGGCGGGGAGCGTGGCCGCCGCCCCAGGAGTAGGGGAGGGTTCCGATGATCGCGTACGCGGTGGAGACGATCCTGGTGCGTTCGTCGCCCTGGGGGGCGGCGCTGGGGATGACGAGTAACGCGACCACCCCGAGCACTCGCCAGCGCCTCACGTTCTAGGACTCTAGCCACCTTCATCCGTGGATGGGATGATATGTCCTGGAGGAAAATTGGCGGACAAGAAGCGACACGAATACGAGGTCGTCCTGACGGAGTATTCCTCCGACTGGGTAACCCTGTATAACGAAATAAGCGGAATTCTTGCCAAATCTCTCGCCGGGTGGGACATCGAGATGGAAGCGGTCGGCAGCCGCGTGGTCCCCGAACTATGGTCGAAACCGGTCCTGGACATCATGATCAAAGTCCCACCGGAGGCGCGTGACCAGGTGGATCAGGTCATCACGGGCATGGGCCTGACCCGGATGAACATCGCCGAACTGGGCGGACGGACGTTCTATCGCCGCTGGGGCCCGGACGGGAACCCCGACCTTCACATTCACGTGGTGAACGAATACCAATGGCAGCACAGCCACGAGCGAGTTTTCCGCGACCGGCTGCTGCGGAATCGCGATATGGCACTCTCGTATTCGCACATGAAAAGGCTGCTACTGGATCTGTCCGACGGCGACGCAGCCGCATACAGCCGCGCGAAGAACGAATTCATCCGCTGCCTCGACACCATCCTGAACGACCTCCCCCCAAAGCCCTGACACGCCCGGCACCGCGCCCCTTTCAGGCAGCCGCCTTCACCACCCGGGCCGCCCATCCGTCTCGGTCGCCTGGCCCCACGGCGCCTGACTCACCGCGCGCCCCGCCCGCGTAAGAATTTCCGGCCGAATGGGCCGCGCCTCCTTGGCGCCGGTGCGGCGAGGACTGTCGCCTGCGTGAACGGCGCCGGATAACGGCGAGCAGCCCGGCATCAGTCACGGAGGCAGCGGAGCCGCATGCCATGGCTAGCCAATCTGCCCATTGGTGCGTTCCTGCCATTCCACTCGAGAATGTCGAAGGTCCGATGTCTCGATGAGATTGGGCGGTACAGGAAGCACAAGTAGGCCGAAACGACTCTCATACATCCTATCTATCTCTTGACGGCCCGGATGTGTCGGCTTAATCTCACCGTGATTACGCCAGGCCCCGAACTGCCGATGAAGGCCGCCCATTCGCAAACCGGTCACCGCCGAACGAGAAGGACACCATGCACCGAAGCCCTGTCCCCAGGCTGTCGATAACCGCGCTCGTGACCGTCCTGCTCTCGGCGATCGCTCTCGTGATCACCCCGTTGGCCACCGGGACGGCCGCAGCCGCGACCTGGACCGGCACCTGGGCGGTGTCCCCCCAGACCGGGGACCGCCAGTTCAGCAACCAGACCCTGCGCCAGATCATCCGGACGAGCATCAGCGGCACCGCGATCCGCGTCCAGTTATCCAACGCTTTCGGCACCCAGCCGGTGACGTTCGCCAATGTGCACGTCGCCCGCCGTACCTCGGAATCTTCGGTGGACGTCAGCACCGACAAGGTGCTGACCTTCGGCGGCCAGGCGTCGATCACCGTCCCCGTCGGCGGCCTGGCCGCCAGCGACGAGATCGCGATGAACGTCGCCGCAGAGTCCGACCTGGCCGTCAGCGTGCATCTGCCCTCGGCCACCGGCCGGGCCACGTATCACCAGATGAGCTCACAAAGTAACTATGTCGCCCCCGGCAATGTCAGCGGCAGCGCCAACCTGACCGGCGTCCAGGAGTTCGGAAACTACTTCTTCCTGGCCAACCTGGACGTCGTCAACGCCAGCGCGACGGGCGCGGTGGTCACCTTCGGAGCGTCCATCGTCGATGGCGTCGGCTCCTCCTTCATCGCCAACCGGCGCTGGCCGAACCGCCTGGCCACCCGCCTGAACGCCTCCGGCCGTACCATCGACGTGATCAACCAGGGCATCAGCGGCAACCGCCTCCTCGCCGACGGAGCCGGGCAGAGCGCCGGAAACCGGTTCGAACGCGATGTCCTCAACCAGCCCGGCGTCCGCTGGGTGGTCTTCGCCGACAACCCGATCAACGACCTCACCTCCAGCAACCCGCCGCCCACCGCCCACCGCCCACCGCCAGCCAGCTGATCACCGCCACCCAGAGCCTGATCAACCGAGCGCACGCCCGCGGCATCTCCTTCATCTGTGCCACCCTGACCCCCTTCCAGGGCGCAGGCGGCTGGTCCCAAACGGTCGAAACCCAGCGTGTCGGCTACAACAACTGGGCCCGTGGCACCGGCAGCGGCTGCGACTCCTTCGTCGACTTCGACGCCGCCACCCGCGACCCCGCCAACCCGCAACGCCTACTCCCCGCGTACGACCCGGGCGACCACCTGCACCCCAACGACGCCGGCCTCCAGGCCATGGCGAACGCGGTCAACCTCACCTGGTTCGGCGCCCCCGGCAACCCCGGCCCAACCGGGACAAGCCTCCGCTCCCGCGCCAACAACCTCTTCGTCAGCGTGACCGCCAACTCCACCCTGATCGCCAACAAGTCCACGGTCACGACGACCGGACTCTTCGACCGCATCGACCTCGGCAACGGCAACATCGCCCTGCGCTCGAAGGCCAACAACCTCTACGTCGCCGCCGAAGCGGCCGGCTCCCAGCCGCTCATCGCGAACCGCACCGCGGCCGGCCCGTGGGAAACCTTCCAGGTCATCAACAACCCCAACGGCACGATCAGCCTGCGCGCCCAAGCCAACAGCCGCTACGTCTGCGCCGACGGCGGCGGCGCCCAGCCACTGATCGCCAACCGCACCGCCATCGGCCCCTGGGAACAGTTCGACCTGATCACCGGCTAGCCGTTTCTCTGCGGTCGGCGGCCTGGTCGCATCACGCGGCCAGGCCGCCGACACTCTTCTGCGCATACGACCACAAAACCCCGACGACATCGGTACGCCTCCGCCGCCCAGTCAGCACATCGATCCGATACCCGCCCTCCAGCGCGACGAAATTCCCCGCCAACACCCGCGCCGACTCCTCGAACTCGAAATGCCGCTGCGCCCGCCCCAGCACGAGCACTCCCTGATAAATGGCGACCTGCCGCTCCACCAAACTGCTCTCCAGCGCCGCCGCATGCGGATCCCGCAAACTACGCGGCCCATACTCCACCAACAACCTGGCCAGCAGATCCCCCGGCCCGCGCGGGACTCCTGCGTCAATACAAACCCGCAACCGCTCCCGCGCATCCTCAACCCGCTCAACCACCTCTTCCCGCCCTCGGCAATATCTCTCCACCCCGTGCCGATAAACCTCCCCCATCAACTCACCAAGATCCCCGTAATAGTAAAGAACCGCCGCCGAAGTAACCCCCGCCTCCGCCGCGACATCCCGCAACCGCAACCCTTCCAACCCCCGCCTCCCCAATGCCCGCAAAGCCGCCTCCCCCAACTCGGCCCGCCGCCTCTCCTGATCCCCCCGCCGCATCAACCCTCCCCCGACAAATCGTACGCCCAGGTCACGGGCATAGTGGTGGCGACTCCGCAGCCCTCGATACCATCACGCAATGCCAACAAGACCGACAGACAGCTGGCACGAGCATCACCATGCGGCATTCCTGGCCGCCACCGAACAAGTACTCACATCCTTCGTCGGTCGAATCGGCAACTTCACCGATCCGACCGACAAAGAGATATTCGCGGCGGTAAGACACGTGGTCGAAGCGCTGAACTCGGTGAATGAATCCCAGTTCGACAGTGACTATGACACGATAGACCGCGAGGAACTCTGCGATTACCTCGATGCCGCATTGACCGAAGCCGGAATCGACGTCGACGCCCTGGCAGCCCGACACGGCATCGACCGGTCGGAATCACTGGCGAGTGGCGCGACTGGTGACCTCTTAGTTCTGGAAGACGCTCATCTCGCGCCCTGCACGATCGTGTGTTCTCCCTCACCGTGCGGCTCTTCGAAGCCCGCCAGGTATTTCTCCAGCACGCTCTCGGACACCGTGACGCCGTTCGGGCCGCCCAACTCATTCCGGACCGCGAGTCGCCGACGCAGTGTTTCCGGGTCGGCCTTCAGGTAGACGAGCTCCCAGCGATACCCGTAGCTCTCGATCAAGGACTTGTACCGTTCGCGTGTCGCGCGCTGCCAAAAGCTGTAGTCCAGAACCACCCGCCGACCGGCTCGCATCAAACGCATCAGTTCCTGCCGCAGCTCTTCCTCGGCATCGGCCTGGTACTGCTCGTACACCTGTGGATCGAATTCCGCGCCGTCGCGTCCGTACCGCGCCCAGATCGCCTCATCGATCGACAGCCGTACATAGCCCTGCTCTTCCCGCGCCCGAGCATGAGTCGTCTTACCCGAACCCGCGACGCCGCACATCATCACCACGGTCCGTTCGGTTTCGGCCCGCGCGATCATCTCTCGGCCTTTGGAGCCGCGGCTGGGTAATCGCCTGTGCGTGCAGACTTCCATAGCAATGTGCGCACCTAGTTCTACTTCGCTGACGTGAGCAGGTGAGTCAGGTGGTCAGCCCGATGATGCGTCGTCGCCGAAGCAGACAGTGGGTACGCACGCCGGGGCATCCGTCCTGAGAAGATAAATCCTCGCGGCGAATGTCGAGACCGGGCCCTGCGCTCCGACCCCGCTTGGAGGCGCCCGCCCCGGGCGCCGAACGAACGTGAGGAGCCGCCGTGAAGTACATGGTGTTGATCTACGCCAACCCGCGGAACTGGGCGCATCCCATGCACTTGGAAGCCCCTGAGGCGCTGGCGATGTCGGAACGGGAACGCGACGAACTGACGGCACAGTCCGACGAACTGATGGGCGAGCTCTTCGAGGTCGGCGAACTGATCGGAGGCGAAGCGCTGACCGCCCCCGCGAACACCCGGACCGTCCGGGTACGCGACGGTGTCCCGGCCACCACGGACGGGCCGTTCATCGAGGCGAAGGAACACCTCGCCGGGTATTTCCTGCTCGATTGCGTGAGCATGGAGCGCGCGACGGAGATCGCGGCGCTCCTTCCCGACGCCCGGTTCGGCACTGTGGAGGTCCGCCCGCTCTTGGGCTCGTCCGATTCCGATGAGGAGCAGGGCCGATGAGCAAGAATGTGCCTGATGAACTCCCTTTCTGGATCCGGGCCGAATGGCTCAGCCTGGCCGATTTCCTCGACGGCCTGGACGACCATGAGTGGCAAGTCGCCTCCCTCTGCCCCGGCTGGACAGTCCACGATGTGGTCGCTCACCTGACCACGTCCACCCGTACCACGCTTCTGATGACCATCAAGGACGCCATCCGGGCGCGCGGCGACTTCCACCGGATGACCGCCGACCAGGCACGCGAACGCGCGGCCAGCTTCGGTCCCGCCGAGCTCATCGCCCAACTCCGCGAGTCGGCCGACTCGACAAACCGCTCCCCCGGCTCCGGCCCGTGGGACCCGCTCATCGACCTGCTGGCACACGGGCAGGACATCGCACGACCACTCGGTCTCGTACGCGAAATGCCGGGCGACGCGGCGATCGCGACACTCGACCATGTCCGCAATCGCCGCTTCTACGGCGGCCCGAAACGCTTCCGCGGCACCAAACTGATCGCCACCGACGTGAACTGGTCCGCAGGCGAGGGCCCAGACGAGGTCCGCGGACCAGTGGCTGACCTGCTACTACTGGCAACCGGCCGACCCGCGGCACTCGCCGCCTTGTCCGGTTCGGGCACCAAACGGATCGCAGCCACGCTTTAACAGCTCCCAGTCGAATCGGGAGCTCTTTGGTTCAGGATTAAGGCCCGCGCAGACGGGGCTCGCCTGCGCGGGCGGCAGGTCACTATCAGCGGCGAGGACCCTGGTACCGCTTCGGCAGCTTGTAGCCCCTGCCGGCGAGCACCCCGCGCAGGCGGTCGGGATAGTCCGTGATGAGACCGTCGATTCCGTCGTCGATCAGCTTGTTCATGGTGGGCTCGTCATCGACTGTCCACGGGATCACCTTGAGGCCGAGGCGGTGTGCCTCATCGACCATCGTCTTGGTCACGTAGGGGCGGTAGCCGGGGTCGGTCACCTTTCCGTTCTGGGGGAACCCATGGACGGGCGAGAACGCGCTGGCACCGAAGGACTTGACGGCCTTGAGCGGGTCGCCGCCGAAGTCGTCGATGTCGATTCCGCCCAGCCAGGGTGACGCGCCGGGCTGACCGGTCTGGAGGAAGTCGTAGTTGGTGAGAGCCACGAGCGGCAACCGCGGCTCGACCTGGCGCATGCGCATGAGCGACCCCCAGTCGAAGCTCTGTATGGTCACCTGCTCATGCATCCGGGCGCGGCGGATCTCCTGCACGGCGACCTGGACGAACTGCTCACGTGGTGCGGTCTCCGCCGGGGCTCCCGCCTCCACCTTGGTCTCGATGTTCAGCATGACGTCGCGCGCGTGGAAGCGTTTGACCAGGTCGAACACCTCGCTCAGCAGCGGCATCCTGGCGCCGGGAGCGGGCCGCTGCCCGGGGAAGTCCGGCAGGGTGGTGGACCCGCAATCCAGCATCCTGACCTGGGCGAAGGTGAGCGTGTTCACATATTTGCCAACATAGGGATATTCGAGGTCGTTCGGGGCGGCCGGGCCGGTGTCCTGGCACTTGCGGCCGTCCACCCTGCGGTCGTGAGTGACGACGGCCTTGCCGTCCTCGGTGATCTGGATGTCGAGTTCGAGCGTGCTGACGCCGACACGCAGGCCATTGGCAAAGGAGTCGAGAGTGCTCTCCACCACGAGGCCGAGCCCGCCCCGATGGGCCTGAACGTCAAAGCTCTTACGGTGATGTTTCCCGAAGAATCCAGGATCGGCGAGGGCCGGACCCGAGAGGGCCAGCACGGCCACTCCGGCGAGCAGGGCAACCGAGGTGGTACGGAGTAAGGTCATGACGCCTTCCGGTTTTCGCCCCCGCGCCGGCATCAGCGGCACCGGGGGATGACGGACAAAAACGGCCGCATGTCAGCACCCGGTGACCCGCACAAGGCCGGGATGGATGCAGCCTTGACGCCAACCTGTCAATGATCCGTGACTCCCAAGGAAACGCTCAGCGAAGGCGGGACCACCTTCTCGCTCACGTATTCCCATTTCAGGTCCGGCATGGTCCGCTGCCCACAGCCCTTCCACCCGCAGCGTCATTGCCCGCGCCCTGCCCCCGCCCTGCCCCCGCCC
>NZ_BLAD01000077.1:30698-73679 GCF_009687845.1 Acrocarpospora corrugata | reverse complement strand
CCCCCAACACGCGCCGAACCACTCAGCCGCCCCTCCGCCGAAGGCGGCATCCCCCGATACGACGCACCCCGATCGGCCCCCACACTCCCACCCCGACCGGCCCCGACAGCCGACACCCGCTCAATCTCGGGCAACGCCGCCACCGCCCCAACGTCCGACACCAAGACAGCAGGCTGCGACCCCTCCGCCTGGGGAGCGGCCGTCGCCGCAGTAGCAGGCGGCATCCCAGGACTAACCACCGCCGCAGATGCAAGGCGCGACCCCTCAACCTGAGGCAGAACCGCCACCGCCTCACCATCCGACGCCACACCCGCAGGATCATGCGCGTCCACCTGGGCCGCTGCCCTTTCCGCATCTGAAGTCACAGCATCTGACGTCACAGCGGCCGGCGGCACCTCAGCCCGAGGCAGCGCTGCCGCCCCCTCAACATCCGACGCCACACCCGCAGGATCATGCGCGCCCGCCTGGGCCACTGCTCTCTCCGCATCCGACATCACAGCAAGCTGCGGCACCTCAGCCTGAGCTGTCGCACCGGCACCGGCACCGGCACCGGCACCGGCACCCGCACCCGCACCCGCACCCGCACCCGCACCCGCACCCGCACCCGCACCCGCACCCGCACCCGCACCCGCAGGATCATGCCCGTCCGTCTGAACCACTGCCATCTCCGCATCCGGCGTCACGTCGGGACGAGGAAGTGTTGTCGCCCCCTGAACTTCTGAGGTCGTCGCGGCAGGCTGACGCACTTCAGCTTCAGTCGGAGTCATCGCTGCCTTAGCGTCTGAAGCCACGACGGCAGGCTCCGCCACGCCAACCCGAGTAGAAGCGGTTGCCGCCTCGGCGTCAGGCACGGTAGCGGGCGACGCATGCTCCGCTTCGTGGCGGTGATCCCCTGGGGATGCCTGCGTGGGGGCGTCGGTTACGTCGGGATAGGAGGAGCCCGGGGTGGGCGGCACGACCCACTGGTTGGGAGGGTAGAGGCCGTAAGTCGTGAACGAGGATCTCCCGGAGTTGGCGCCGATCACCGCGCCCAGCACGGCTCCGCCGAAGGTGAGCGCGAGCAGGAAGACCACTCCGAGCAGGCCGTTGACCCACACACCGAACAAGAACGCCACGAAGAGCCCGACCATGAAGCCGACCAGCATGCCGACCCCCGCGCCGAGACCGGCCCGTATCGAGGCTCTGGAAGGCGGCAGGTAGTAGGGGCTGCCCGGAGGCGGCGGCCAACTGTAGCCGGGTCCGGATGGGTTATCCATGGTGGCCTGGGGCTGCGTACCCGGCAGACCCTCCCCAACCGGCTGTTCCGCGGACACCAGTTCCTCCGCGTGAGGGCTAGAAGTACCCGCCTTCGACGCGACCCTCACCGCCGATCTGGGAACTGCCGTCGCCGCCACGGTCACCGTCGACGGGACGGTCACCCCTGAACTCGGAGCCGCCGCTGGCGTGGCGGTCCCCGAAATTGGAGCCGCCATCGGCACCACGCCCGCCGAACCGAGACCCACCGTCGGCGTGGCGGCCCCCGAACTCGAAGCCGCCATCGGCGTGACAGCCCCCGACCCCGGAGCCGCCATCGGCACCACACCCGCCGAACCGGGACCCGCCGTCGGCGTGGCGGCCCCCGAACTGGGAGCCACTGTCGGCGCGACACCCCCCGAGCCGGAAACCACCATCGGCGTGCCGGAACCCAGGCCGGGAGCCCCCGTCGACTCAATGCCCCCCAAGCCGGGACCCTCCGCCGACGCGCCGGTCACTCCCGATCCGGGGGGCATCGTCGCCGCAGCGGCCACGCCCGAGCCGAAAGCCATCACCGACGCCGCGGTCGCGTCCGCGCCGGGGGCCATCACCGATGCAGCGGTCGCGTCCCAGCCGGGGGCCATCGCCGATGCAGTGGCCGCCTCCGCGCAGGGATCCGTCCGGCTCCCCTTCCCGTCGGGTCCGGCGGGCTCGGACGCGCGAATCACCGGGTTCTCGGTGGTCGGCTGGGGGCGGGGGTCCGTGCGGCCGAGCGGCTCGATGGGGTCGGGGTCGGGCCGGGTGCCGGGCATCTGGATTCTCCCTGGGAGTTGGACGAGCATGCGGCAGCCGTACGGCTGGTCGGCGACGCGGATGGTGCCGCCGTGGAGTTCGACGATCTCCTTGACGATGGCCAGGCCGAGGCCGGCGCCGCCGGCGTCGGCGGCGCGGGCGGCGTCGAGGCGGGAGAAGCGTTCGAAGACGCGGGCGCGTTCTGAGGCGGGGATGCCGGGGCCTTCGTCGTGCACGCTGAGCTCGACCTTGGCGCCGACGGTGCGGCCTTCGAGGCGGACGGTGGCGCCGGGCGGGCTGTGCCTTACCGCGTTGTCGAGCAGGTTGGCGAGGACCTGGGCGAGCAGGGCGGGGTCGGCTTCCAGGTGCAGGCCGGGGGTGACGTCGCTGCGGACGGTGACGCTGTCGGTGGCCAGGCCGGCTTCGCGGGCGGCCTGGCCGCAGAGCGAGTCGAGGTCGAAGCGTTCGGCCTCGATCGTGCGGGTGCCGGAGTCGAGGCGGGACAGGTCGAGAAGCTGGGCGACCAGGCGGCCGAGGCGCTGGGTCTGGGCGAGGGCGGTGCCGAGGGTCTCCCGGTCGGGCGGGGAGACGCCGTCGACCACGTTCTCCAGCACGGCCTGCAGCCCGGTGATCGGGGTACGCAGCTCGTGGCTCACGTTGGCGACCAGTTCGCGGCGCTGGCGGTCGACTTCGCCGAGGTCGGCGGCCATCGCGTTGAAGGCGCGGGCGAGTTCGCCGACCTCGTCGCGGGAGGTGGTGGAGACGCGCAGGCCGTACTGGCCTTTGGCGATGGTCTGGGCGGCGGCGGCCATTTCGCGAAGTGGCTTCGTCATCCCCCTGGCCAGGAACTGCACCATGATCACCGCAAGGACGACGGCGATCGCGATGCGCAGGTTGCCGGGAAGGTCCGCGCCCAGACCAAGCTCGTTGACCACGAAGGCGGTCACGACCGCCAGCACGATCACCAGCCCCAGCTTGACCTTGATCCGCCCGAGAAAGTCCAGCGGCCTCATCGGCGGGCCGACGCACTGAAGTCCGGCCCGATACCGGGGTCCGGCCCGATCAAGCTTGGTCCGCTGGCCGGTGCGAATCCGGCCAGCCAGACCGGGGATCCGATGCCATGCATGACCGGTTGGACCCTGGTCCGCCGGGAAAAGTTCACCGAAATCATGGGCGAACCAGGGCGTACCCGATGCCGTGCACCGTCCTGACCACCTCGGAACCGAGCTTTCGGCGTAACGCCCGGACATGACTGTCCACCGTCCGGGTGGCCGCCGCCTCGGAGAACCCCCAGATGTCCGACAGCAGGCGTTCCCGCTCGAACACCTGCCCCGGCCGTTCTGCCAGCCTTCTGAGCAGGTCGAACTCGGTCCGCGTGAGCTGCGCCTCGACCCCCCGGACGAACACCCGCCGCTCGGCGGTGTTGATCTCCACCGGGCCGACCCTGATCACGGTGTCCTCGGCCGCGAGCTGGCTGGCCCGCTCGACCCGCCGCAGCAGCGCGTGAATCCTGGCGACCAGTTCCCGCATGCTGAACGGCTTGGTGATGTAGTCGTCGGCCCCCACCCCGAGCCCCACCAGCACATCGGTCTCCTCCGCGAGCGCGGTGAGCATCAGCACCGGCACCGGCCGGGCCGCCTGCATCCGCCGGCAGACCTCCAGCCCGTCCAGCCCCGGCAGCAGCCGATCGAGCACCACCAGATCGGGCTCCGACTTCGCATAGGCCGCGAGCGCACCCTCGCCATCGCTCGCGACCCGCACCTCGAACCCCTCCGCCACCAGCCGGTTCAGTACCGCCTTCGCGATGGTCTCGTCATCCTCGACCAGGAGGACCCGTCGTTGCTGAGGAGATGCCATGTCGGCAGCGTAGAGGCCTGACGTGCAGAGGAGTTACCCACCTATGTGCAGAAATGGTGCACGCGGCCCGCTCGCGAGATTGTCGGTGGCGGAGGTTACCGTGTTGGTTGTGATCGATGTTGAGGGGTATTTGCGACGGCTGCGGTTGCTCCACGACGGCCCGCCGAGCGTGGCCGGTCTCTTCTCGCTGCAGCGCGCCCATGTCGAGCGAGTGGCTTACGAGAACCTGGCGATCTGGCTCGACCAGCCCACCACCGTGGACCCGGCCGAATCGGCCGGACGCATCGTCGCCGGCCGCGGCGGCTACTGCTTCCACCTCAACGGCGCGTTCTCCGCATTACTGAACGCCCTCGGCTACCAGGTCACCCGCCACTTCGGCAGCGTCCAGGGCTCCCCCGCCTCACCCGCCGGCTCCATCGGCAACCACCTGGTCCTCACGGTCACCGGCCTGCCCACCCCCGACAACCCCACCGGCGAATGGCTGGTCGACGCGGGCCTGGGCGACGCCATCCACGACCCCATCCCCCTCATCCCCGGCACCTACCACCAGGGCCCGTTCGTATACGGCTTACGCCCCTCCGAAGCCGAACCCGGCGGCTGGCGCCTCGACCACGACCCCCGCGGCAGCTTCCACGGCATGGACCTCCGCCCTGGCCCCGTCACCATGGACACCTTCGAAAACATGCACAAACACCTCAGCACCTCCCCCGACTCCTCCTTCGTCCGCACCAGCGCAATCCAACGCCGCGACCCCAACGGCATCGACACCCTCACCGGCCTCTCCCTCCGCCGCCTCGGCCACCACGACACCACCACCCTCCTCGACCGCGAAACAGACTTCTCCGAAGCCCTGGCCGACATCTTCGGCCTCACCATCACCCGCCAGGAACTCACCCACCTCTGGCCCCGCCTCTGGACCGCCCACGAAAAATGGCTAACCACAAAGACCTCATAACCGGCTACACAACCCCGGAATGTAAACGGCCTGCGCCTCTCGCCAGGGGAACCCAAGCGCGCTCGCTGAAACTCGTGGCTAATGAGCCGGCCGCCGGGCTACTCACCGTGTCCGGCGACGTTCACGCAGGTAATAGTCCTCACGCACCGGCGCCCAGGAAGCGCGACCCCTCCCGCGAGGAGTTCTAAGCAGTTCGAGTGCCCGCGTCCGTAGCGGGGGGTTCACGACAGCCACACCGCCGGATATCGAGGGAATCTCCGGCACGGCAAGCTGAGCCTGCGGGACGCCGACCAATCCCGCCTCTCCGCCAAGCAGAGCAGCCTTGAAAGGCGGGCGGTTTAGGGCGATCCACGCAGCAACCACCGCTCGGCTCCACAGCACGCTCGGCCCCACGACCACGTCGGCCCCACTGGCGCGCTCGGCTTCACAGCAGAGGTCGAGTGGTTGTCTGCTGTTAGTGAAATCATCAGCGTTCTTCAGTTTTCATCTTCGATCATCAGCATGGGAAGCTCTCCGAGTGGGCGGCGGAATGGCGTCCACCACCAGACCGCCTGGCAGTGGGCGAAGAACGGGACGATGCCGGTCCCGGTGGTCAAGACCGCCACGGGCCGGTATCTCGTGCTCGAGCAGGCCGCCGACGGACAGGGCCGGACCGTGGCGTACTGCCGCGTCTCCAGCGCCGACCAGAAGGGCGACCTTGAGCGGCAAGCCGGGCGAGTCGTCACCGCCGCCACCGGCATGGGGATTGACGATCGCCGAAGTCGTGACCGAGGTCGGCTCCGGCCTGAACGGCAAGCGGGCGAAGCTGGCCCGCCTGCTGGGTGACCCGTTGGTGTCGGTGATCGTGGTCGAGCATCGTGACCGGCTCACCCGGTTCGGGATCGAGCACCTGTCGGCAGCCCTGGCGGCGACCGGCCGCCGCATCGTCGTCATCGACGACGCCGAGGTTGACAATGATCTAGTGCGGGATATGACCGAGATCCTCACCTCCTTCTGCGCCCGCCTGTACGGCCACCGCTCCGCTTCCCGGCGAGCCAAAGCCGCCCTGGATGCCGCCCGGGAGGCGACGTGAGCGATCGCCAGAGTCTCCGTCAGGGTTTCCGTGTGGCACTCGCGCCGACGCCCGAACAGCGGCGACGGCTCGGCCGGCACGCCGGACTGTCGCGGGTGGTGGAGAACTTCTGCCTGGAGAGGGTCAAGGCCGCTCTCGACCAGCGGGAAGCTGAGAAGTCCTACGGCGTGGCCGACAAGGACCTGGCGCCGGTTCCGTGGTCGGCCCCCGCGCTCGAACGGGCGTGGCGGGCCGCTCACCCAGACCGTTACCCGTGGTTTCTCGATGAGGGCTTGTCCTCCAGGGTGCCGAAGGAGGCGTGCCGGGTCCGCGCTGCCGGGTTCAAGAACTTCTTCGACTCCAGGAACGGAAAGCGCAAAGGCAAGAAGGCCGGGTTCCCGGACTGGCGCAAGCGCAAGCACGGCTCGAGGTTCCGGTACGACGCGGACCGCGCCCGTCCCGAATCGGACCGGCTTGTCCGCCTGCCGGGAATCGGCAAGGTCCGCGCCCTGGAGGGCATGTCGTGGCTGACCGGGCGCATCGCGGACGGACGGGCTCGGCTGCTGGGTGCCACCGTCAAGGAGGTCGCGGGCCGTTGGTGGGTGTCCTTCCAGCTTGAGATCGACCGCAGTGACATCGGCCGGCGGCGCACGGTCGCGAGTGATGCACCCGCATGCGGCATCGACGTGGGCGTGAAGAGGTTCGCCACGATCGTGGATGACGACGGGACCGTTACCGAGATCTACGCGCCCAAGCCGCTCAAGACCGCGTTGCGGAAGCTGCGGAAGGCGAACAAGGCTCTCTCGAGAAAGGCCCACGGCTCCAGCAATCGGGCCGAAGCCGTGAAGCGGCTCGGGAAAGTCCACCTCGAGATCGCCAGCCAGCGGGGCGACTTCCTGCACAAGACCACGACGAGGCTCGCGAGAACCAAGCGGGCCATCGCCGTGGAAACCCTGAACGTCGCCGGAATGGTCAAGAACCGCAGACGCGATCAGCGACCTCGGGTTCGGGGAGTTCTTCCGCCACCTCGAGTACAAGAGCGCTTGGTACGGCTCGAGCGTGTGGGCGGCCGACCGCTGGTTCCCGTCGTCGCGCCTGTGTGGCGGCTGCGGTGCGGTCAACATCGGTCTGACGCTCACCGACCGCGCATGGATATGTGGCTGCGGGCTCGAGCATGACCGGGACGTCAACGCTGCCCGGAACCTGCTGGCCGCGATGAACCTCGAGCAGCAAGCAGCTTAATCGACGTCGCCGGGCAGTTCCCCGGAGACGCTAAACGCCTGTGGAGGCAATGTAAGACCCCGGTCCGCCGGGGCAGCTGCCGGTGAATCAGGAATGAAGATCACTGAGATTCTCCGAACGGTGCGGCTGGAGTCAGATCTTGACGGCTGCTCCGGAGACGGCGATGCCAGTGCTGGGGTCGGTGGGGACGGTCACGGTGATGGTGCTGGGGCGGCCCATGTCATGGCCTTGGTGGATGGTCAGAGTTGTGGGGGGTTGTACGAGTCCTGTTTCTCGCAAGTAGCCGCCGAGGGCGGCGGCGGCTGCTCCGGTGGCTGGGTCCTCTGTGACGCCGCCGGGTGGGAACGGGTTGCGGACGTGGTAGGTCGATGGGGATTCTCGCCACACCAGGTCGATGGTGGTCCAGTCGTTGCGCAGCATCAGCTCGGTGAGGGCGGGCATGTCGTAGGCGAGGTCCGCCAGGCGGGTTCGGGTGGCGGCTGCGATGATCGGGTGCCAGGCGCCGGCGAAAGCAGCGCGGGGCGGGAATGCGGGGTCGAGGTCGTCGGCGGTCCACCGGAGCGCGGCGAGGAGTTCGATCAGATCCGCTGGAGTGATCGGCACGGATCGGGGCGGAACGCTTACCAGCGTGGCCGCGATCGAATCGTCTGCCGTTCGCGTGGTCCGAACGGATACAGGACCGGCTTTGGTGTGGAACAACAGCTCTCCCACTCCATGCCGGTCCGCGTAAGCCACTGCTGTCGCGATCGTCGCGTGGCCGCAGAAAGGCACTTCGATGAGCGGACTGAAATACCTGACGTCAAAACTTCCGTCCGCGCGGGCCGACACGAACGCGGTCTCGGAATAGCCGACTTCCTCGGCTGTCGCCAACATCACGGAATCATCGAGTCCCGCGGCGTCCAGCACGACACCGGCCGGATTCCCGCCCGCAGGATCACTGCTGAACGCCACGTACCGCTGAATTTCCATGACTGAACGGTATCCAAAGGCGCCCGGCAGAAGGAGACGAGCCGCTACCCGGTGCCAGTGTCAGATACATCCGTCGGGGAAGTTCGGGTGACCAGGGTCCCGAGGGCTGGGAAGTAGCACCGGCCCTCTGGACGGCGACGACCGGGAGGCCGAAGGAGCCGCTTATCCGGCGCCATTGTCAGGTGCCCCTGGTCGGGAGGGTTCGGGTGCCCAGGGAGGGAAGGTGGTAGCCGCCCTCCTGGACGGCGACGGTGGGGCCGACAGGGGCGGCTATTCGGCGCGCCAGTCAGGTGGACAGGCCGTGGAGGGTTTCGGTTACCAGGGTGCCTAGGGAGGGGAGGTGGTAGCCGCCCTCTTGGATGGCGACGGTGGGGAGGTTGAGGGAGGCGAGGATTGTGCCGGTTTGGTGGTAGCCGGAGGGGGTGATGCGGAGGGGGCTTTCTGGGTCGTCGGCGGCGGCGTCTACGCCGAGGGAGACGACCAGGGCTTCGGGGGCGAAGGATTCGGTGGCGTCGCGGAGGCGGGTGAGGGCGGCGAGCCAGGTGGGGTCGGCGGATTCGGGGGCGAGAGGGATGTTGAGGGTAGTGCCGCGGGCGGGGCCGGTACCGGTTTCGTCGGCGAAGCCGAAATAGTGGGGGAACCAGCCTGCGGCGGGGTCGATGTGGGCGGAGCCATAGAAGACGTCGGGGCGGTTCCAGAAGATGGCCTGGGTGCCGTTGCCGTGGTGGGCGTCGATGTCGATGATCGCGACTTTGGCGTAGCCGTGGTCGCGGAGGGCTTGGGCGGCGATGGCGGCGTTGTTGAGGTAGCAGGAGCCGCCGTAGCCGGCGGGGGTGGCGTGGTGGCCGGGGGGACGGCAGAGCGCGTACGCCACGCGTTCGCCGGCGGCGACCAGGTCGGCGGCGGTGAGCGCGGCGTCGACGGCGGCCCGGGCCGCCGGCCAGGTGCCGGGGCCGACCAGGGTCATCGTGTCGTAGCAGTAGAGCCCGGCGCGGGCGTGGGTGGCGACCGGGTCGTGGGCGGGCATTCCGGCGAGCATCGCCTCGGTCGGGAACACGTAGGGCACGACGCGGTCAGCGCCGTAATCCGGGTGGTATCCGCCGTCGTCCCACTTCTGCCAGATCTCCCGGAGGTGCGCGACGAACTCCGGCCGGTGAACGGCGAGCAGGGCCTTGTCGTCATGCGCGACCGCCTCCACGATCGGGATCCCGTCCGCCGCCAGCGTGTCGCGGATCACGGTGACCCGTTCGGCGACCTCGGTCCCAGGCGTCCGCACACCGATCCAGATTTCCGCCCCCGGCATATGCGCCAGCGTTTCGGGCGACCAAATCGCCGTCGTCATGACTCCAACGCCTCTTGGCCAGATGGCCGCAATCGCCGATCCCCCGGCCGTGCGTAGCTGGTCGTCATGACCGCGACCTCGCTTGGCCCGATGGGCGGACGCGCCAATCCCCCAGCCGAGTAGCGAATCGTCACGACGAGGACCTCCCTTGACCCGATGAGCGGACGCGCCAATCCCCCAGCCGCGCGGAGCGAATCGTCATGACGCGGACAAGCCGATCCCCCGGCCAGGCGTGGCACGTTGTCATGACGGCCCCTCGTGGGCGGATGGGCGGAAGAAGCGGTCGAGGACGCGGGCGCCGAATTCGAGGGCGTTGACGGGGACGCGTTCGTTGATGCCGTGGAACATGGCGTTGTAGTCGAAGTCGGCAGGGAGGGCCAAGGGGGCGAAGCCGTAGGTGACGATGGATAGTTCGTTGAAGGCTTTGGCGTCGGTGCCGCCGCTCATGACGTACGGGATGGGGAGGGCTTCGGGGTCTTCGGCGATGAGGGAGGCGCAGAGTGCGTCGAAAGTGGGGCCGCCAGGGTCGGCTTCTGGGGCGTCTTCGAAGCAGACGAATTCGCGGGTGATTTTGGGGCCGAGGAGTTTGTCGATGGTGGTCAGGAATTCGTCGCGGGAGCCGGGGAGGAAGCGGCCGTCGACCTGGGCTTCGGCGGAGCCGGGGATGACGTTGACCTTGTAGCCGGCGTTGAGCATGGTGACGTTGGCCGAGTTGCGGAGGACGTGTTTGAAGAGTTCGCCGACTTTGCCGAGGCGCTCTGCTTCTGCGTCGAGGTCGGTGAGGTCGAGTGGGCGGCCGAGGGCGGCGGAGATGCCGTCGAGCATGCTGCGCACGCCGGGCGTGAGTTGCAGGGGCCATTCGTGGGAGGCCAGGCGGGACATCGCGTGGCAGATCTCGGCGACGGCGTTGTCGGTGGCGCGGAGGGAGCCGTGCTGGGCGATGCCGCGGGCGCGCAGGCGCATCCAGGCCATGCCCTGCTCCCCGACGGCGACGGGGTAGAGGCGTTTGCCGTCGTGGACGACGCTGTAGCCGCCGTCCTCGCTGATCGCTTCGCGGACGCCGGTGAACAGGTCGGGATGCTGTCGGGCCAGGTAGTAGGAGCCGTACTCGCCGGTGGCTTCCTCGTCGGCGGTGAAGGCGAGGACGAGGTCGCGGTCGGGGCGGACCCCGGCGCGCGCCCAGTCGGCCACCATGGCGAGGGTCATCGCGCAGGTGCCCTTCATGTCGACCGCGCCGCGACCCCAGACGACGCCGTCCACGATCTCGCCGGAGAACGGGTGGATCGCCCAGTCTTCGGCGGCGGCGGGAACCACGTCCAGGTGCCCGTGGATCAGGAACGGATCACCGGATCCCGTCCCCGGGACGCGGGCGACCACGTTGGAGCGGCCTTTCGAGCTTTCCAGGATCTGGGCTTCGACGCCGCAGTCCGAGAGCAGGGTGGCGACGTACTCGGCGGCGGCGCGCTCGCCCCGCCCCCGGTTGTCACCTTCGTTGGTGGTGTCGATCCTGATCAGGTCGGAGCAGATGGTGCCGATGTTCATGCGAGCACACAGGCGGCGTGGTGGCCGCGGTCGGGGGGCAGCACGGGCTGGGGCTCCTTCTCGCAGCGGGCGGCGACTTCGGCAGGCAGCCCGGCGGCATAAACAGGGCAGCGCGGGCGGAACCGGCAGCCGGTGGGGATGCGGGACGGGTCGGGCGTCTCCCCGACGAGGACGATGGGGGCTTGCCGTGCCACTTCGGGCACCACGGAGAGCAGCGCTTTCGTGTACGGATGACGCGGGGCCATCAGCACTTCGGCGGTGTCGCCCGTCTCGACGATCCGGCCGAGATACATGACGGCGACCCGATCGGCGATGTTCCAGGCAAGCCCCAGGTCATGGGTGACGACCAGGACCGACAACCCGAGTTCGTCGCGCAGTTTCAACAGCAACGCCAGGATCTCCCCACGTACGGACGCATCGAGGGAGGAAACCGGCTCATCGGCGACGAGCACGTCGGGTTCGAGGACGAGCGCACCCGCGATGACCACGCGCTGCCGCTGCCCCCCAGACAACTCATGCGGATATTTCATGAAAAATCGCTCGGGCGGGCGGAGGCCGGCCTTCGACAGCGCCTCGGCCACCCGCACTTCCTCCCCGTCGGAGACGCCGTGGATCCGCAACCCCTCCGCCACCGCCTCATACACGGTGTGCCGGGGATTCAGCGACCCGCTCGGATCCTGCAGCACCAGCTGCACATGCCGCCGGAACTCCTTCAGATCCCCCCGCGAATACCCGAGCGGCCGGGCGCCGTACTCGACCTTCCCCGCGGCGGGCTTCACCAGCCCGAGCAGGCTCCGCGCCAGCGTGGTCTTCCCGCACCCCGACTCCCCGACCAGCGCCACGATCTCCCCGGCGCCGATCTCCAGATCCACCCCGTCCACCGCCCGAGCCGCCCCGAACCGCACGCAAACCCCACGCGCCGCCAGCGCCACATCCGGCGAAACCGAAGCCGAGCTCATCGGGCACCTCGCAGATCCAGGCCGGTCTCCCCGGCACGCACGCAGGCGGCGCTCCGATCGGGGGACAGCTCCGACAAAGCCACCTCAGTAGTCGCGCACCCATCCAGCGCGACCGGACACCGCGGATGGAACTCGCACCCGCCCGGCAGATCTCCAGGAAACGGCGGATCCCCCGGCAGCCCTCGCGGCGCGTACCGGAACCGCTCATCCCCAACCCGGGGAAAGGCCCCGGCCAGCGCCGCACTGTACGGATGCCGCGAATCATCGAACACCGCCGAAGCCGGCCCCTGCTCGATCACCCGCCCGGCGTACATGACCGCGACCCGGTCACACGTCGTCCCCAGCACCGACAGATCATGCGAGATCAGCACCAGCGCCAGCCCCAGATCCCGGACCAGCCCGGACAGCAGCTCCAGCACCTGCGCCTGGACCATCACGTCCAGCGCGGTCGTCGGCTCGTCCGCGATCACCAGCCGGGGTCTGCACGCCAGCGCCAGCGCGATCATCACCCGCTGCCGCTGCCCGCCAGACAGCTGGTGCGGATAGTCGCGGGCCCGCCGCGCCGGCAACCCGACCTGTTCGAGCAGCTCACCCACCCGCCGGTCGGCCTCCCGCCTGGAGGTCTTCGGCTCGTGCAGCAGGATCGGCTCGGCGATCTGCCGCCCGATGTTCTGCACCGCGTTCAGCGAATGCAGCGCCCCTTGGAACACGATCGACGCCTCGGCCCACCGTATTGCCCGGAGCCGCCCGAACGACATCCCGTACACGTCCTCGCCGTCGAGCAGCACCTGCCCCTCGACCTTGGCCGATCTCGGCAGCAGCCGCAGGGCCGCGTTCGTGATCGTGGACTTGCCGCAGCCGGACTCCCCGGCGATGCCGAGCACCTCCCCGGGCGACACCGACAGGTCGACGCCGCGCACGGCGGGCACGTCCCCGCCGTAGGTGACCCGCAGGCCCTTCAGCTCCAGAAGACTCATCAGCCCTCCTTCAGACGCGGGTTGAGCACGACTTCGAGCGCCCGCCCGACCAGGGTGAACGCCAGCACGACCAGCACCACGCAGATCCCGGGCGGCAGCACGAACCACCATTCGCCGTTGGACATCGCCCCGGTCCCGTACGCGCTGTCGAGAATGTTCCCCCACGACTGCTGGGTCGGATCGCCGAGCCCGAGAAACGACAACGTGGTCTCGGACAGGATCGCGATCGACACGGTCAGCACGACGTGCGCGACCACGACCGGCATCACGTTCGGCAGCACATGCCGCGTCATCTGATGCCAGTCCCCGGCCCCGAGCGCCTTCGCCCGTTCCATGTACGGCCGGGACCGCACGCTCAACGTCTGCGCGCACACCAGCCGGGCCGTACCGGGCCAGGAGGTGACCCCGATCACGATGATGATGTTGACCAGGGACGCGCCCAGCACGGTCGCCAGCACGATGGCCAGCGGCAGGAACGGGATCACCAGGAACCAGTCGGTGAACCCCATCAGCAGCGAGCGCGCCCAGCCGCCGTAGAACCCTGCCATGATGCCGACCAGGGTGCCGATCACGATGGCGATCGCGGTCGCGGACAGGCCGACGATCAGCGACACCCGGGTGCCGTGCACCAGCAGGGTCAGGATGGACAGGCCGTTCTGGTCGGTGCCGAGCCAGTAGTCGGCCGACGGCGGCTGGTGGCCCTTGGCGGTGGCCTTGGCCACGTTGAGCCCGTCCGGGTCGGCCAGCAGCGGCGCGAAGATCGCGATCAGCGCGAACACGGCCAGGATGGCGAGGCCGGCGATGGCGGTGTTGTGGGAGCGGAAGTCCCGCCAGAACCGGGCGAGGGTGCTCCGGCGGCGGGCCCAGGTGATCGACCTGGCCGAGGTGGGGGTCGTCATTGGGAGCTCACCCTCGGGTCGAGCACCGCGTACAGCAGGTCGGCGAACAGCGTGAACACGACCACCCCGATGGAGAACAGCAGGAAGACGGCCTGGAGGAGGGGGATGTCGGGCCCGCGCAGCGCCTCGTAGGAGAGCAGCCCGAGGCCGGGCCAGGAGTAGACGGTCTCGACGGTGATCGCGCCGCCGATCACGAAGCCCAGGTTGAGGAAGATCAGGGTCATGGTCGGCAGCAGCGCGTTGGGGACCGCGTGCCGCCGCCGGACCAGGTCCTCGCGCAGCCCTTTGGCGCGGGCGAGTTGCAGGTAGTCCTGCCGGAGCTCGTCCACCAGGGAGGCTCGCATGATCGAGGTGTATTCGGCCAGGTAGACGATGGCCAGCGCGGTCACCGGCAGCACCATGTGCCAGGCGGTGTCCAGAATCGTGTCCAGCAATCCGGTCACGCCCGGGGTGGAGATGCCGCCGCTCGGGAAGAACGGGAGCGCGATCAGCAGGACCATGCCGACCCAGAACTCCGGCATCGCGTAAAGGGTGTTGGTGGTGCCGGTGGTCCACCGGTCGAAGGTGCCGCCGCGCCGCCAGCCGCTGCGGATGCCCAGCCAGACCCCGGCCACCGAGGCGATCAGGATCGAGGTGCCGACCAGCAGCACGGTCGGCCAGACCCGCTCGCCGACCAGCTCCCAGACCGGGCGGTTGAACCGGACCGAGTTGATGGTGCTGGCGAACGGGTTGGACAGGTATTCCAGGAACTGGGCGCCGACCGGCCGGTTGAGCTGGGCGCGCAGTTTGACCAGCTGCTCGGGGGCCATGTTGCGGCCCCGGGAGTAGAGGCCGATGGGGTCGCCGGGCAGCAGCCGGAACAGGAAGAAGTTGAAGACCAGCACGAACAGCAGGGTGCCGAGCGACCAGCTGATCTTCCTGATCACGTAGCCCCGGGTTCCGGTGAGGAACGGTGTCTTCACCGGACCCGGGTCCGGTGAAGACACCGTGGCGGTCGCCATCGGCTATTCCCGCTCGTCCGCGTCAGCCGTACGGCGGCGGCGGGCCACCAGCACTCCGGCCACCGCCACCACCGCGAGGCCGCCGACGACCACGGCGATCAGGGCGGGGCTCATGCCGCCGTCCTCGGCCGCCGCGGCCGCGGCCGGGGAGGTGGCCTTGACGGGCTCGATGGTGAGGTAGGAGTGGATGCCGTACTGGAACAGCAGTGAGCCGTCGGGGGCAGGCTGCGGGACGAAGCCGGTCCACTTGTCGCTGCGGTAGGCGACCATGTCGTTGTAGTAGTAGGTCATCGCGTACGCGGCGTCGTCGTAGACCATCTGCTGCATGCGCTTGGCGAGTTCGGCCCGCTTGGCGGGGTCGGTCTCGCCGGCCTGCTGCTCGTAGAGTTTGTCGTACTCGGGGTTGCAGTAGAACGAGTCGGACAGGTCGGCGAAGATCGAGTCGCCGTCCTTGTAGCTGCGCTTGCCGCAGGTGAAGACCGACATCTGGTAGTCGGGGTCGGGTTCGACCACCCAGCCCCACTCGAACATGTCGTACTCGCCCTGGCCGATGATCTCGGTGAGCGCGTCCTCGGACATGACCTTGACGTTGACCTCGATGCCGATGTCCTTGAGCCAGGTTTTCACGAACTCGCCGGTGGCCTCCGACTCGGCGCCCTCCCGGACGAACAGCCGCAGCTCCAGCTTCTTGCCGTCCTTGGCGCGGACGCCGTCGGCGCCCTTCGGGTAGCCGGCCGCGTCCAGGATCTGGTTGGCCTTGGCCGGGTCGAAGGTCTGCTTGGTGGCGGGGTCGAGGTGCAGGGCCGGGTACATCGGCGGGATGAAGGTGTCGGCGGGCGAGCCGTGGCCCTGCAGCACGCGCTCGACCAGGACGTCGCGGTCGATGGCCTGCGAGATGGCGAGGCGGACCTGCTTGTCCTTGAGCGCGGGGTGGCCGTCGCCGATGGGGGTGCCGTCGGCGAGGGCGGCGCCGTTATTGAAGGCGATCTCGTTGAAGCCGGGGTACTGGGAGCTTCTGGTGGTGATGCCGGGCTTGTTCTTCAGCGATTCGTAGACGTTGCTCTGCAGGTCGTACGCGAAGTCGATCTCGCCCCGGGTGAGCGCCTGGGCTTCGGCGTCGGCGTTGAGGAAGACCCGGAAGACCAGCTCGTCGATCTTGGGCGCGCCGCGCCAGTACTCCTTGTTCGCCTCGAACCGGAGGAACTGCCCCTTACGCCGCTCGACCAGCCGGAACGGGCCGGAGCCGACGATCGGCTGGCCGTTCTCGGGCTCGTTGGCGAAGGATTTGACCTCGGTGCCGTCGATGTCCTTCCAGATGTGCTCCGGCAGGATCGGGATGGCCAGCCGTTCCATGATCGGCGTCGGCTTCTTCACGTACAGCACCAGGGTCGTGTCATCGGTGGCCTCGGCCCGCTCGATGTTGGTGACGTAGTTGCCGTAGTTGGTCTGCTCGAAGTCGCCCTTGATGACCCGGTTGTAGGTGTAGGCGGCGTCCCGGGCGGTCAGCGGCTGCCCGTCCGACCATTTCACCCCGGCGCGGATCTTGTAGGTCCAGCTCTTCTTGTCGGGCGCCTCCTGGTACGACTCCGCCAGGCTGGGCATCGGCGAGACGTCCTCGGGCTTGGAGCTGACCAGGTAGTCGTACATCAGGGCGTAGGACTCGTACGCCTCGACCACGATGCCGGTGAACGGATTCGTCGAGTCCACATCGGACTGGATCCCGACGGTGAAGGTGACTTTGCCCTGCGCGGGGGCCGGCGCCTGGGCGAGTGCGGTGGCGGCCGGGGCCGCCAGCAGCCCGGCGGCGATCGCGACGCTCAGAGCTCTTCTGACGAGGTGGTGCATATCGTCCTCCGGGGGCGGGAGTCGATCCGTGACATTGACTGGTCAATCAGTCGGTGGGGTTTGTACTGTCCTGCCATGACACAGCCACCCATCGCCCCCCGTATACCGGTGGTGCACCGGTTGCACGGTATCGAGCGAATCGACGACTACGACTGGATGCGGGACCCGGAGGCGGCGCGCGAGACGTTGCTCGCCGAACGGCGGCATTATGCGGCGGAGACCGCCCATCTGGCCCCCTTTCAGCAGGTTCTCACGGCCAAAATGGCTGGACGGACGCCTGAGACTGAGTCTTCAGTCAGTTGGCGTCATGGGGCATTTGTCTACTACACCCAGATTGAAACTGGAAGGGAGTTTGGTGACTTCTTTCGAAAGCGTGATGGTTCCGACCCTGGTTCTGTGCTGCTGAATCTCGACGAGCTGGCAGCGGCGGGCTACGTGGAGTTGGGGGTCCGGGAGGTGAGCCCGTGCGGGCGGTTCCTGGCCTATTCGGTGGATACGAGCGGAGACGAAGTCTACGAGCTGCGGTTCCGTGACCTGGACACCGGCGATGATCTTCCGGATCGGGTGCCCGGGACGTACTACACGGGGGCGTGGTCTGCGGATTCGTCCAGTTTCTTCTACACGGTGGTGGATGACTGTTACCGGCCCTACGAGGTGCGGCGGCACGTGCTCGGGGGGACCGAGGAGGCCGTCGTCCTGACCGAGCCGGATCGGCGGTTCGAGGTGACGGTGGAGGCCACCCGCTCGGGGGCGTACGTGTTGATCACCGCCGCCAACCGGGACACCACCGAGGTCTGGCTGGTCCCGGCCGCGACCCCGGAGGCCGAGCCGCGCTCGGTGCGTGGCCGCCGTCCGCGGGTCGAGTACCGGGTGGACCACGACGCGACCAACGACCGCCTGATCATCACCACGGACGACGGCTGGGCGGAGTTCCGGGTGCTGGCCGGCGACGACGACCTGATCGCCCCCAACGAGGGCGAACGCGTCTACAAGACCGACTGCTTCGCCGGATATATCGTCATAACGTTGCGCAGGGGCGGGGAGCCGCTGCTCCGCGTGGTCCCGCTCGACGGGACCGGGCCGTGGGAGATTCACCCGGAGACCACGGCCGGCCGGATCGAACTCGTGCACAACCACGACTACGACGCGACCGAGATCCTCATCGAGACGGGCTCCTACAGCGAGCCCACCCGCTGGTCGACGGTCAACCTCGCCACCCGCGAACGCGAGGTACGCAAAACCGCTGAAACCCCCGGCTACGACCCGGCCGACTACGTCAGCGAACGCCACTGGGCCCCCGCCCAGGACGGCGTCCTCATCCCGGTCACCGTCGTCCGCCGCCGCGACGTCCCCCTCGACGGCACCGCCCCCTGCCTGCTGTACGGCTACGGCGCCTACGAAGCCGTCTTCGACTTCGTCTGGGACGCCCCGCTCTCCGTCTTCCTGGACGAAGGCGGCGTCTTCGCCCACGCCCACATCCGCGGCGGCGGCGAACTGGGCCGCGCCTGGTGGCAGGCCGGCCGCCTGGCCGCCAAGCCCGCCACCTTCTCCGACCACGTCGCGGTGGCCTCCTGGCTGGAGGACAAGGTCAGCGCGATCGCCACCCGCGGCCTCTCCGCGGGCGGCCTCCTGATGGGCGCCGTGTACGGCATGCGCCCCTGGTCCGCCGTCATCGCCGAGGTCCCGTATGTGGACGTGGTCACCACGATGCTCGACGACACGATCCCGCTCACCGTCAACGAGTGGGAGGAGTGGGGCGATCCTCGCAAACCCGCGGACTTCGCGTACATGCTCGCCTACAGTCCGTACGACAACATCCCCAAGACCGACACCCCGCTGCTGGTCACCGGTGCCGTCAACGATCCCCGCGTCCTCGTCCGCGAGCCCGCCAAATGGGTGGCCAAACTCCGCGCCCACGGAGCGAACGTGCTGTTCCGGGTCGAAGTCGAGGAGGGTGGGCATAGCGGGCCGACTGGCCGATACGCCCACCTCGCCTACGAAGCGGAGATCTACGCCTTCGTCTTGGACGCGCTCAGAGCGTCTCCCGGAGCTCGCGTTTGAGGATTTTGCCCACCGCGTTGCGCGGCAGCCCGTCCACGATCTCCAGCCGCTCCGGCAGCTTGTAGGAGGCGATGCCGGCGGCCCGGAGGAACTCGACCACGGACTCCAGCGTGATCTCGGTGTCCGGCTTGGTCACCACCAGCGCGCAGACCCGCTCGCCGAGCACCTCGTCGGGGTAGCCGATCACAGCGGACTCGGCCACGGCGGGGTGCCCGGCCAGCAGGGCCTCCAGCTCGGCCGGGGCGATGTTCATGCCGCCGCGAATGACCAGATCCTTGGTCCGATCCACATACCGGAGGTAACGGTCGCCGGCCAGCTCGAAGACGTCCCCGGTGATCAGGTAGCCCTCGTCGTCGAACGGGTCCGCGTCAGCCGTACCGGCCAGATAACCGGCGAAGACCGTCGGGCCGGACAGGCGGAGTTCGCCGGGCACGCCCTCGCCGGTGACCTCGGTGCCGTCGGCGGCGACCAGTCTGACCTTGGTGCCGCCCAGGGTGCCCGGCCAGCTGGTGTCCGGCGCGTCCGGGCGGGGGAAGAACCGGGCCCGGTCGTCCGGGTCGGGCATGGTCGCCGGGTCCGACAGCAGCGCGATGCCCTCGTTCGAGCCGAAGAAGTTGATGATCGCGATGCCGTGCTTCTCCTGCCAGCCGCGCACCATCGGCGGCGGCAGCGGGGCCGAGCCCGAGCCGATCCTGGTCAGCGAGGAGATGTCGAACTGGGCCAGGACCTCGGGCTTGTGCAGCAGCAGGGTGAGCAGCGCGGGCGGCGCGAGCGTGTAGGTGACCCGCTCGGCGGCGATCTGGGTGAGATAGACGGGCAGCTCGAACGGCTGGTGCTGGACCAACGTGCAGCCGGTACGCAGCCAGGGCAGGAAGACCCCGCCGATGCCGGCCATGTTGACCATCGGGAACGGGTTGAGTATCACGTCGTCGGCGGTGAGCTGAACCGCCTCCGCGCAGGTCCAGCCGACCGCGAGCCAGTCGTAGTGGCAGCGCGGCACCCCCTTCGGGGTGGCCTCGGTGCCGGAGGTCCAGCAGATCGTGACGCAGTCGTTGGGGTCCCGCTCGAAGGTCTTCAGGTGCGCGTCCAGCGCGGCCGGGTCCGCGGTCGCGCTCTCCAGCTCACCGCCCCAGGCCAGCACCGACCGCAGGGACGGTACGGCCAGCTCCAGGATGCCCGGCGCCCGATCGGCGGCGGTGACGAACACGCTCACATTGGCGAGCTCACCGAGCTGGGTGAGCTCATACTGCCGGTACTGCACCGGGAACGGGGTGAGGATGGCGCCGATCCTGACCCCGGCCAGCAGGGTCACCGTCAGTTCGACGCTGTTGGGCAGCTGGACCGCCACCACGTCGTCCACGCCGACGCCCTGCCCGAGCAGCACCCCGGCCACCCGGTCCACTTCGGCGTCCAGCTCGGCCCAGGTCAGCCGTTTGGCGACGCCGCCCATCAGGGCGGGCTTGTTGGGCGGGTCGACCACCGCGACCGCGTCGGGCCGCTCAGCCACCCGCGCCCGTAACAGCTCGTCGATCGTGTCGCCGGTCCACCAGCCTTCGCCGGTGTAACGCTCCACGTGGTCTTTCGGGTGCAGCCTCATCGCGACTCCCGCGCTCGATTTCCCGCGACCCTACGAAAGCCACCGCCCACGGTCAACATATGCCGACCTATAAGGCGAAATCAGGTGATGAAGTGGACCTCGCGGCGTTCCAGCTTGCCGCCGCAGTCCGAGCAGAGCAGCACCGGGGTGAGGGCCGCGCCGCACGAGTGGTGGGTGATGGTGAGCTCGGAACCGGCCGGCGCGGGCAGCTCGCGCTGCGCCCAGGAGACCAGGAACGCGAAGACCTTGAAGAAGGCCAGGCCGCGCTCGGTGAGCCGGTAGTTGCCGCCGCCGAGCTGGAAGACGCCCAGTTCGACGAAGCGGCGCAGCCGGTCGGTGAGCACCGAGGGCGCGATGCCCAGCTCGGTCTGGAAGTCGCCGAACCGGCGCGCGCCGAGGAAGGCGGCGGCCAGCACGCTGGTGCTCCAGCGGTCGCCGAGTATCTCCATCGAGTCCGGGCAGTAGCCGATGAAATCGGTCCTGGTGGCGATCGTCCTGCGGTGCTGCCGGGGCAGCCCGACCCGGGCGAAGGTGGCCAGCGGCCCCCGCACGGTCCGGGTGTCGCGCGCTGTCATACCCTCCCGGCAGCCGCCGCAGGCCAGGTAGGCCCGCACGTCCCGGCCGCAGACGTCGTGCACGAGCGGCGGCAGCGGCCGATCGGTCCAGTCCCGCTCCCAGGAGTGGATGGCGACCAGCAGCGACCACAGGTCGAGCCCCCGGTCGGTGAGCCGGTATTCGTTGCGGGTGCGGCCGTTCCGGTAGGCGGCCGTGGTGAGGATCCCGTGAGCCAGGAGTTCCTTCAGCCGGGAGGCCAGCACCGACTCGGAGATACCCAGTTCGTCCCGCCAGCCGGCGAAGGTGCGCACCCGGAGCAGGAAGGCGCGTTGCAGGATCAGCAGGACCCAACGATCACCGAGTATGGCCAGGGCCTGCCCGATCGCACTGAGTTCTACCGGTGTCGTTCGCTCGGCTACGGCGGTCGTGGTCTGTACGCCCGGCATGGGAACTCCGGTCTTTCTGAACTCGGGTGGAAAGAGTCCACTCTAAAGGCTTATTGACTAGCTGACTTTTGTTATCGTAGTGTCCTATCATGGCACAACCCATGGTGATCATGGACGAGTCCGGCGAGCCGAACCCGTATCTCCTCGGCGTGTACGCACCGGTCCAGGACGAGGTCACCGCTGCTGACCTCAAGGTCATCGGGGCGATCCCGGCCGACCTCAACGGCGTCTACCTGCGCAACGGCCCGAACGCGCGGTTCCCCATGCGGGGGCGGTACCACTGGTTCGACGGCGACGGCATGGTGCACGCGATGCACTTCGAGGACGGCCGGGCTCGATATCGAAACCGGTATGTGCGCACCAAGGCCTTCCAGGCCGAGACCGACCGGTCATTGTGGACCGGGGTGATGGAGAACCCCAAGGGCAATCCGTTCGGGAACACCCGCGGGCTTAACCTCAAGGACTCCGCCAATACCGACCTGGTCTACCACCGGGGCAACGTGCTGGCGACCTGGTATCTGTGCGGGTCGCCGTACCGGCTGGATCCGCTGTCGCTGGAGACGCTCGGGGTGGAGACCTTCCTCGACACGCTGACCGGCGACTTCATGGCGCACCCGAAGGTGGACGAGCGGACCGGGGAGCTGTTCTGGTTCGACTACGGGCCGCGCCGGCCGTATCTGCGGTATGGGGTGGTCGGCGCGGGCGGCGCGGTGGAGCACTGCGTGGAGCTGGAGATCCCGGGCGCGCGGCTGCCGCACGACATGTCCATCACCGAGAACTATTCGATCCTGATGGACCTGCCGCTCTACCAGGACATGGACGCCGCCCGGCAGGGCCGGTACAAGCTGACCTTCAACCGGGAATTGCCGTCCCGGTTCGGGGTGATCCCCCGGCGCGGCGCGGCCGGCCAGATCCGCTGGTTCGACGCGCGGCCGTGCTACATCTACCACGTGGTCAACTCGTGGGAGAGCGGCGAGGAGATCATCCTGGACGTCTGCCGGGTCAGCCGCCCGGCCCCCAAGGGCGACGGCGGCCCGCTGGCCCGCATGATCTCCTACCTGAAGCTGGACGCCCGGCTCTACCGGTACCGCTTCAACCTGGTCACCGGCCGGACCAGCGAAGGTTACCTGGACGGCGACCACAACACCGAGTTCCCCAGCATCGACGTCCGCAGAACCGGTCGCCAGAGCCGCTACTCCTACAACGTCTCCGTCGCCGACGCCGACACCAACCTGTTCGACGGCCTGGTCAAGTACGACAACGTGACCGGGGCCAAGCAGGAGTACTACTACGGCGAGCACCGTTACGGCAGCGAGGCCCCCTTCGCCCCCCGCGACGGCTCGACCGGCGAGGACGACGGCTACCTGGTCAGTTTCGTCACCGACGAACGTGAAGGCTCCTCCGAGGTCCAGATCCTGGACGCGGCGGACATCGCCAAGGGCCCGATCGCCAGGGTCCTGCTGCCCCAGCGGGTGCCGCTCGGCTTCCACGCCACGTGGGTCCGCGCCGACCAGTACCGGACGACCCCATGAAGCTGACCGTCTCCCTCGGCCTCTGGCAGGACCGGCCCCCCGAGGAGGCGCTGATGACCGCGCGGGCCGCCGACGAACTCGGTTACCCCGGGCTGTGGGTCGGCGAGATGGCCACCTACGATGCCTTCGCCCTGGCCACCGCCATCGGCGCGGCCACCGCCAGGATCCCTTTGACCATCGGCCCGCTGGCCGTCGCCGTCCGCGACCCCATGATGATCGCCATGGGCGCGGCCTCGGTCGCCGCCCTCACCGGCCGCCCGGTCGGGGTCGCCCTGGGCACCTCCAGCCCTGTGGTGGTCGAACGCTGGCACGGCCGCCCCCACGCCGGCTCCACCAGAGCCCTGTCCGAGGCCGTCGACGCGCTGCGCCCCCTCCTGGACGGCGTGAAATCCGACCATCCGCGCAGCCAGGGCTACCGCCTGCGCCTCCCGGCCCCCCACTCGGAGCTGACGGTCGCCGCCTTCGGCCCCGCCGCCGTCCGCATCGCGTCCCGCGCCGACCGCATGGTCCTCAACCTGATCACCCCCGCCTCGGCCGCCCGCCTGGTCGCCGACCTCCGCGCCGTCACCGGCGCCACCCGGGTGGCCGCCTGGGTGACGGCCGCGGCCGACCCCGACCGGTCCGCCATCGAACAGATCCGCCGCGCCGTCGTCGGCTACCTCGCCGCCCCCGGCTACGGCGAGATGTTCGCCGAGGCGGGCTTCGGCGACATCGTCGAGTACGCCAGAACCCGCCCCCACCCCCGCGAACTCCTCACGGCCGTCCCCGACAAACTCATCGAGTCCGTCGCCCTGCTCGGCGACCGCGCTGCCATCGAGTCCCGGCTGGCCGAATACGCCAACGCCGGCGTGGACGAGGTGGCCCTGGTCCCGGCGAGCACCGACCACGACCCCGGCGGAGTCCGCACACTGCGTGCCCTCGCCCCGCTGGGCGGCTGAGCTCAGCTGGGCGGGTTCAGCTGGATTATCGGGCGCTGAGCGGGACGGTCCAGTGGTGCCGTCGGCAGGCTGGGCGGCCGGCGGACCGGGCCGAGCGGCGGCAGGTCGATCGTCCCGCGGTCGCTCAGCGCCATCGCCCAGTGGCCCGCGTCCGGGCGGGTGCCGCACGGGCACGCGGCGTCCGCGAACCTCTTCGCGACCTCCGCGATGACCCGGTCCGGGAGGCCGGGGACGAAACTCAGCGGATCGCCCGGCCGGATGTCGGGCGAGCGGGTCAGGATCCGGGTGATCAGGAGAGCGAGCTTGTAGCGATCGGTGTCCTGATCGGGTCCGGTCGGCGGTTGCCGGGGGTCGTCCCAGTCCGGCGTGGCCGGTTGGACCATGACCGGTCGGCGGCCTTGAATACGCACGCCGTCGCAGTCGAGCAGGAAAATGCCGACCGGGGTCTCCGACCAGAGCAGGTTGTTCATGGAGATGTCGCCGACGACCAGGCTTTTGGCGTGCAGGAGCTGGAACAGGGACGCGATCTGGCGGGCGACTTCGAGCCGCCCGGTCGCGTCGAGCGGGACGATGCTCTCCCAGAGCGGCTTGGGTGGATACATCAGGAACTGCGCTTCACGGAGTTTGAGTCCGGCCGCCTGTTTGCCCATGAAGGGGGGCCGGACCCGGGCCATGATGAAGCCTTTGACGCCGCTGCCGTCCACTACTCGGGCCAATGGCCAGGCGGCCTGCCGTAGCAGCCGCTCCCGCTCGCTGGGCGGCAACCGTCCCGGTAGTGCCACCAGATCGGCGAGCGCCGCCGCGTTCACCGCCGCCGGGGAGAGGTACTCCTTGTAGACGAAGCCCGCGCCGTGCTTCTTCAGTTCATGGACCGCGCCTTGTCCGCCGACGCCCAATTTCGCCCCGAGAGACAGCGAGCTCACCGGTAGGTCCGATCCGTCGGGCCATGCCAATGCGCTCACCTGCCCCAGACGCAGACGGCCGTCCGGTCGTCGCCGAAGGACTTGGCCCGGAAACTGAGCTGCCAGGCGAACTCCAGCAGGCCGGGCACCGCTTCGCGCCGCCACCAGCTGGACATCTGGGCTCGCACGTCCTCGTTGCGCATGGGATTCACCAGGCCGTCCGTACACACGACCAGGACGTCCTCGGCGCCGAGCTGGACTTCCGCACTGGCCACCGAGGAGAAATGGGTGGGCAGCGCGGCGGTCGCCGTGTCCGAGATGGGCCCTGTGTCATGGCTGTCGTCCCAGAGGCCGGTGAAGGTCTCGTCCCGGAGCAGCAGGGCGGCGCTGTCGCCCACCCCGAACGCCAGGCAGCGGCGCGGCGCGCCGGGCGGCGTCAGTTCGACGAGGGCGGCGACCAGGGTGGTGGAGAGGGCCTTCGGCTCCATGCCCCAGTTCTGGGCCAGCACGGTCATCCGGTGCGCGATGCTTTCGAAAAGCTTCTGGGCGGCCTCGCTCCCCTGGCCTTCGGTGAGCATCGGTTCGATGTGCTGCCCGATCTCCTCGTGCAGAGTCCGGCACGCCAGCATCGACCCTCGGTGCGAGAAGGGCTGGCTCCCCACGCCGTCGGCGGCACAGACCAGCAGCACCTCGGAGGTTCCGGGACCGGAGAGGGTCCACATCCCCATCGCGTCCTGCCGGACCTCCTTCTGGTAACGGTGATCGTCACCGCGGATGGACGCCCCCCGCACGGTCAGGCCGGGAAAGTCGGCGCCGTCGATGACGGTGTCCTGACCCCCTTTCCAGGTCGCCGGAAGCCCACGGGGGATCCCCGCTTTCACGTGCGGATTCCCGTAGTTCACCGGGCCGGCGAACTCGGGGCTCTCCGGAACCTCTTTCTTCGGCACGAAGTCCACCGCGGGAGCGGGCTCCTGCATCTTCGAGAACTTCATATGACATCGGCGGGGATGGTGGTGAAACCGGGGACCGTGTCGGGCATCGCGAGACTCATGGCGCCCGTGGCGTTGGCCGAGGTCCCGGAGTTGACGATGGACCTGATCAGGGACTGGGCGAACTCCTGCAGCGCCTTCGCCGGGCTGAGCGAGCCATCGGCGACGAATCCGCGCACCGTGGCCACCTGCTGAATGATCGTGGTGTCCGCCCTGCCCGAATCCAAAAGCGAGGATGTTGGGGCGCGGACCCCAGCCGGGGTCGGTCAGCCGCTGGTAGGCGGCCGGCCATTCGGCATTGTCATTGGGGTGGCCGTCGGTCAGGAAGAACACCGCGGGCCGGAGAACCTGGTGGCCGTCGGCCTTCAGCTTCGCCACATCCTGCGTGATCGTGTCGCGGACCAGGTCGAACGCCTCCTTGTAGTTCGTGCCACCAGAAGCGTTCAGTCCGGGTACGGAGGAGACGTTGCTCAGATCCGAGAGCGGCAGCAGCACCTGGGCCTGGTGGTTGAAGCTGATCAGCGCGAAGCGGGTCTTGTCCGCGACCACCGGGTTGCCCCCGATCTCCTGATGGAGTTCGGGCAACGACTTGTTGATCGCGTCGATCGGGGCCCCGTTCATGGACGAGGACTCGTCGCACACGAGATAGAAAGGCAGGACCTGCTGGCTCATTGACATGCCTCCAGGGCTTATTTGTTGAAGAAGAGATAGATCTGCAGCTCCACCGCGCCATCGGTTCCGCCGATGAGCTGGAAATCGCGGGTGGCGACATCGCGGAACAGTTCGCGGTCGACTCTGGGGAGCAGTTTGTTGACCGACTTGGCGAAGTCCTCGCCCCCGCTGACCACGGCGCCGAACGTCAGGACGATTCCGGCCGTGCGGTCCTTGAGTTCGGGATGAGATTTGATGGCCCGTCTCAGCGCCCCAATCGCCGAACGTGAGCCCTTTCTCGGATCGACTCTGAGTGAGACCTTGATGTAGCGACGCTCCAGTGCCAGCCGCGTCGGTTTCGGATTGAGTGACGGGGAGACGGTCGGCTCGACCACGGGAAGCGGCGGCGGCTCCTGGGTGCCGAGCACCACGATCGAGAACGCCAGCAGCAGGTCCGCGAAGAGCCAGCCGGCGATGGCCGGCACCGCGATCCTGGGATTCACCGGGACCACCAGGCGCGCAGCCGACCGGCTTTCCGCTTCTTCGGGCCCACGGTGCCGAGCCGCGCGCAGAGGAGGTCCACGGATCGGCGCACCGCGGCCAGCTCGTTGATCACCAGCTCAGTCCTGGCCGTCGCGTCCGGAAGGCCGATCATGAAGCGATCGAGTTCCCGGTGGAGTCCCTTCACCGCGTCGGTCATCGCCTGTTCCAGGCGCTGCGCCGTCAGCACGGACTGGCCGTCCAGGCGCTGGATGGACTCGGGCAGCCGGTCCATCGAACTGATCGTCTGCTCGATGGAGCTGACGATGAGGCCGAGCTGGTCGGCCGTGGTCTCGTTCCGGTGCGCGTAGATCGCGCCCTCCGTACGCCACTCGTCCAGAGCCTGCCGGATCGCGTCCCCGGTGTGCGCGAGGGCGCCGCCGATGCCGGCCCCGAGTTCCCGCTGGCTCTCGGCGACGGTCGTGCGGATGAGGGCGCTGTCCGAGGCCGACGACCTGGTCAGCGCCGAGGTGGCGCCGGCCACCGACGTGCTCGCGGCGGAGATCTCGGCCAGCTTGACGCCCACCCCCTGTGCGGCGTCGCCGATCCGGTCCGCGGCGGCCCGTACCGAGGTGGCGCCCGCGAGCAGGGTGTCGACCGCCAGGCGCAGGTTGTCGATGGTGTCCCGGACCTCTTTGAGGCCTTCGTGGGCCTCCAGCTGGGTGACCCGGGCGGAGTCGCTCGCCCGCTGGATCTCCTTGGCGGCGTTGAGCAGGTCCTGGGCGCCGACGGCGAGTTGCGCGGTGTCGGTCGTCCGGTACTCGGTGAGCCGGAACTCGGCCGCGGTCAGCGCGGCGGCGAGCCGGGCGAGCAGATCCTCCTGCTCCAGGTTCGCGGCCCGGTCGGCCTGCCACCGGAGCATGGCCTGGACCAGCGAGACCACGAGCAGGACGCCGAGGCAGACGAGCGTCCACAGCGCGATCTTGTCGAAGTAGAGCGCGCCGGACAGCCGGCCGTTGAACCCCACCTGCCACTGTTCCAGGAAGGACTTGCCGTCCAGGGCCTTGTCGCCATTGCCGTTCTGGAGTGGCCGCGCCATTGTGGGCGCCGTATTTTCGGGCAGGCACGAATTGGCGAAACTTTGGAGCAAACACTGCCTGAGCGTTCTCGCGGACGACGCTCGCCGGGTGGCCAGGATCCCGTTGCGCGAGTTCCCCGCGGGATCGCGGCTGTGCGTGCAGACCGGCACTCGTACGGATCCAGGCCGCCTCCCCGGATCCCGTCCTGACCATCGACTACACCACGTGGCGAAGCACCTGACGCGCGGCGCGGGCATCCATCGGGCAGTATTGAGATGTATCGCGAAACGAAGGGGCCGGCATGTCGCCACTCGGGAAGTACTACGTCGGTGCGGGCGTTGGCTCGCTGCTCGCCCTCTGGCTGTTGCCAGGGCTGATCTCCTGGCTGGTGGTGATCGGCCTGCTGGCCGCGCCCGCCGTGGCCTATTTCATGCTCGACGAGTCGCAGCGCAAGCGGCTGCGGCGGATCCGCAGGAAGGGCATCGGGAGCTGACCGGTCAGGCGGCGGCCTGGGCGGCGAGCTCGCGGTGCACCCGGTCGGTGACCTTGCGTTCGAAGACGAACGACAGGAACGGGACCGTGCCGGCGAGCATCACGCCCAGGATGTAGCCCCAGGACCAGCGGGCCTTCATGCCCAGATTCACAGCGGCGACCAGATAGACCATGTAGAGGAAGCCGTGGATCGGGGACACGATCTTGGAAGGGCCCTCGATGTCGAAGCCGTAGCGCAGGACGATGCAGGTGGTCAGCACCAGCAGCATGACGCCGACGACGTAGGCCATGATTCGGAACGGCTTGAGGGCGGAGTCCACGGTTCTACCTGCTCACGGGTTCGGGGGCGGGGTCGGTCAACGATACTCGCGCCGTCCTGGCGGCCCGTACGGCGTCCCGCACGAAGTGCCACCACATGAAGACGGCGAACAGCGCGAAGATCCACCACTGCGCGGCGTAGGCGAGGTTGCGCCAGGTAAGCGCCGCGCCCTGGGTGGGTGGGGGGACGGCCACGGGCGTCGCCGCGAGCGGCGGGGTCTGGGTGGCCGCGACCAGGAAGCCGTCGTGCAGCCGCCCGTCCCACAGGTTGATCAGTTGTGCGGTGGAGACGGTCGCCACCTGGCCCTCCGGGAGCGCGCCGGCGCGCTGCACCGCGTCGCTCTGGTCGGGGGGACGCAACCGCCCGGTCACGGCCACCGGCCCGGCCGGTACGGCTGCCGCCGGATCCTGCGGCGTGGCCACCCACCCTCGGACGACGGGCAGCGTGCTCCCGTCCTTGAGCCGCAACGGGGTGAGCAGCCAGAAACCGGCGCCCTGGTCGGCCCGCCCGCCCGGCGCCTCCACATCGGGAAGCCGGTCGGCGACCAGGAGTTGCCCTTCGCCGTAGACGCCTTCCGCGCGCACCTGACGTCCCGCGAGTTCGCTGGTGAGCCGCTGCCCGACCCGGCTGACCGACTCGACGGCCACCGGGCCGGGGTCGGCGGCGGCGGCCGGGCGGCCGGACTCCTCGAAGACGGCCAGCTGCCAGCGGCCGAGCAGGGTGAAGGCCACCAGAACTCCGACCACCAGGAGGTGGGGGCCCACCAGCCGGGGGGAGAACAGGGTGCGCAGCATGGCTTACACGGTATCCGGCGACCTCGGCAGTCCCGCCACGGGCACCCGCTGACCTTTCGCAATTCCGACAAACAGGTGTCATGTGCGCAGGGTGTGTCGCTAGAGTTCGTTTCATGTCCGACCCTCAGGTTGACCCAGCCGGGAACACGCAGCAGTTCAAGGCATTCGCCCGTGAGCAGGAGACGGCGTCCGCCCAGGAACCGCCGTCCCGGCTTCCGATCTGGATCGCCGTCGGCGTCGCGCTTCTTGTCGTGATCGCCGTCGCCGCGTACTTCGCGATCGGCTGACAACCTCATAAAGCAAACCGCCGACGACCGCGCCCGTCGGCGGTTTTGTCATGCCTTGACAGCAGATCGTGACCGACTACATTGGACTCGACGTCCAATAAAAGAGGCGCGATGGATACCGAGACGCGAATCACGCCGCGCCGGGTGCGGTTCTCCTGGGAGCAGACCCCCCTGCACTGGGTGCCCGGCGACCCGTTCAGCACGCATCTGATCAACGTCCTGCACATGCTGCTCCCGGCCGGGGAGCGCTGGTTCGTGCACGTGTTCAAACAGACCCTCCCCCTGATCACCGACCAGGTCCTGTACGACCAGGTGAAGGGCTTCATGGGCCAGGAGGGCACCCACGCGGTCGCCCACCAGCGGGTGCTGGAACACATGCGCGACCAGGGCCTCGACCCGTCCGCGTATGTCGAGGACGTGGAGTGGCTCTTCGAGCGATTACTGGGCGACCACACCCTCCCGCCGTCGGCCGCGCGGTTCTGGCTGACCGAGCGGGTCGCCATCGTCGCGGCCATCGAGCACTTCACCGCCGTGCTCGGGCAGTGGGTGCTGGACGCCCGCCCCCTGGACGAAGCCGGGGCGGACGCGGTCATGATGGACCTGCTGCGCTGGCACGGCGCGGAGGAGGTGGAGCATCGCAATGTCGCCTATGACTTGTTCATTCACCTGGACGGCTCGTACGTCCGGCGGGCGCGCGCGATGGCGCTGGTCGCCCCGGCGCTGTTCTACCTGCTGCGCAAGGGGGTGACGTTCCTGCTGGCCAACGATCCGGTGGTGGGCGGCCCGGGGGTACGCGGGCGGTGGACCCACTTCTACGTGCGGGCGCGTCAGGGCAGAGTGCCGACGCTGCGGTCGCTGGTGCTGGCCATGCCGCGATACCTGCGGCCGGGGTTCCATCCCCGGCACGAGGGCGACATCCGGCAGGCGCTCGACTACATCGCGGTGTCGGCCGCGCATCGGGAGTTCCGGGAGAGTCAGTGGGGATAACGATCATCGGCTCGGGCTTCGCCGGGATCGGCATGGCGATCAAGCTGAAGGCTGCGGGTTACCACGATTTCGTGATCCTGGAGAAAGCCGCCGAGCTGGGCGGGACGTGGCGGGACAACACCTATCCCGGCTGCGCGTGCGACGTGCCGTCCCATTTCTACTCGTACTCATTCGAGCTCAACCCCGGCTGGACCAGGATGTTCTCCCCGCAAGAGGAAATCTGGGCCTACCTACGCCGATGCGTCGAAAAATACGACCTCGGGAAACACTTCCGGTTCGGTACGGAGGTCACCGGCCTGGAGTACGACGACAGCGCCAACCAGTGGCAGGTCACCACGGCGGCCGGAACCACGTTCCGTACCAACGCGGTGATCTCCGGAATCGGCGCCCTCCACATCCCGTCATATCCCGAAATTTCGGGACGCGAGTCGTTTGTGGGGGCGGCGTTTCATTCGGCCAAATGGGATCACTCCGTTGAACTCAGGGGCAAGCGTGTCGCCGTCATCGGGACCGGCGCCTCCGCGATCCAGTTCATCCCCAAGATCGCCGAACAGGTCGCCAGCCTGCACGTCTTCCAGCGCACCGCCCCCTGGATCCAGCCCAAACCCGACATCCCCGTCCCCGACCGCCTGCGCCGCGCCCTGCGCCTCCCCGGCGCCACCCGCGCCTTCCGCAACACGATCTACTGGCTCCTGGAGACCCGCGCGCTCGGCTTCGCCCTGGACCCCAGACTCATGAAGGTCCACCGCGTCCTCGCCGAACGCCACCTGGCCGGGCAGATCACCGACCCGGACCTGCGCGCCCGGCTGACCCCCGACTACACCATCGGCTGCAAGCGCATCCTGCTCTCCAATGACTACTATCCGGCTCTGAACAGGCCCAACGTCGAACTGATCACCGACGGGATCACGACGATCCGGGACCACTCGATCGTCGCGGGCGGTCGCGAGACCCCCGTCGACGTGATCATCTACGGCACCGGGTTCAAGGTCGTCGACGCACTCCAGGATCAGCGCATCATCGGCCGTGGCGGCTTGAAAATCCAGGACGCCTGGCGGCACGGCGTCGAGGCGTACCACGGCGTCAGCACGCCCGGCTTCCCGAACCTGTTCTTCCTGCTGGGCCCCAACACCGGCCTCGGCCACACTTCGGTGGTCTTCATGATCGAGGCGCAGGTCCGCTACATCATGAGCTGCCTGCGCCTGCTCTCCCACACAAAAGCCGCCGCCATAGACGTAACCCCCGCGGCGTCCCGCGCCTACAACGACCGCCTCCAGCAACGCCTGAAGCGCCTGGTCTGGTCAGAAGGCGGCTGCCAGAGCTGGTACCTGGACGAACACGGCAAGAACCGCACACTCTGGCCCGGCTTCACCTTCGAGTACTGGGCCAGAACCCGCAAGGTGAAGCCGGACGCCTACCGGCTCATCGGTTCCTGACGACCAAAGCGCTACCGCCACCGCGCCGGGTCGGCTCCGCGACGGCCTGGACCTTGCCCCGGCCGAGGAACTCCAGCCCGGTCGCCGCGCCGATCTCCGGCGTCACCGCGAACACATGCCCACGGGCTTGCAGCGCCGCACCGTGCTGATCGATGAAGGCCTGTTCGGCCTGCGTCGCCGGGATGTTGCGCTGCGATGCGCGCGGCGCGGCCAGCGCCTGCGGCAGGGTCATGCCGAAGTCGAGGCGGTTGACCAGGATCTGCAGCACGGTGGTGATGATCGTCGCGCCGCCGGGCGAACCCACCGCCAGCAGCGGCTTGCCGTGCTTGAGCACGATCGTCGGCGCCATCGACGAGCGCGGGCGCTTGCCGGGCGCGGGCAGGTTGGGGTCGCCGGGGGCCGGCCCGAAGGTGAAGTCGGTCAGCTCGTTGTTGAGCAGGATGCCCCGGCCGGGCACGACGATCCCGCTGCCGCCGGTCTGCTCGATGGTGATGTTGTACGCGGCGACGTTGCCCCACTGGTCGGACACCACCAGATGGGTGGTTTCCGGACCTTCCGCCTGCTCCTTCGTGCCGGTGGCGGGGACCGGCTGCGGGCAGGGGCCGTACGAGCCGTCGGGGGAACCGGGGGCGGCCGGGTTCGGCAGCGCGGTCTCGCCCAGCAGGCAGGCGCGCTCCTTGCCGAACCGCGCCGACAGGAGTTCCCGCAGCGGCACGTTCACGAACGCGGGGTCGCCGACGTAGGCGTTGCGGTCGGCGAAGGCCAGGCGGGAGGCGTCCAGGTACTCGTGCAGGGTGACGTCTCCGGCGGCGGACAGGATGTTGAGCGCCTCGCCCACGGTGGAGCCGCCGGAGGAGGGCGGGGCCATGCCGTACACGTCGAGGCCGTGGTAGCGGACGTGGGTGGGTTCGGGGGTGAGGGCGCGGTAGGCGCGCAGGTCGGCGAGTTCCATCAGGCCGGGGCGGACGACCCTGGGCGAGCCGGGGGTGACCGGCGGGGCCTTGACGGTGGAGACGATCTCCTGGCCGAGCTTGCCGCCGTACAGCCAGGCGGGGCCGCGGTCGCCGAGTTCGCGGTAGGTGCGGGCCAGGTCGGGGTTGCGGAAGACCGAACCGACCGCGGGCGGCTGGCCGCCGGGCAGGTAGAGGGCGGCGGTGGAGGTGAAATCGGCGAACCTGGCCGCGTTGGCGGCGGTCTGGTCGACGAACGTCTGGTCGACGACGAAGCCCTTGGTGGCCACGTCGATCGCGGGTTTGAGCGCCTGGCGGAGCGATAACGTGCCGTATTTGCGGAGCGCGAGGTCCCACTGGGCGACGCTGCCGGGCACGCCGACCGACAGGCCGCTGGTGACGGCGTCGGCGAACGGGATGCCCTCGAAGGTGGACGATGTCATCGCGGCGGGCGCGGTCTCACGGCCGTCGATGCTGACGACCCGGCCGCGTTTGGCGTCGTAGTAGACCAGGAATCCGCCGCCGGCCAGGCCCGCCGAGTAGGGCTCGGTGACGCCGAGCGTGGCCGCGCCGGCGATGGCCGCGTCCATGGCGTTGCCGCCCTGTTTGAGCACACTGAGCGCGGCCTTGCTGGCGTCCAGGTCCACGGTGGCGACGGCTCCGCCGTACCCCTCCGCGACCGGTTCTTTGACCAGGTCCGCGTGCGCGGGGGCCGCGACCAGGCCCACGGTCACCACGGCACCGAACAGCGTTCCGGTGATACGTCCCATTTGCCACCTCCACCACATAAGCGATCACCCAGCATGACTCAGCCAGTCAAGCACGTCCAGCCGACAGTAAACTGTTACTGGTGGCGTCCGGACGACCACGTTACGTTGCTGACGATGAGCGTGGGCACGCTGTTCCTCAGTGGTCTGGCCGCCGGGCTGGTGGCCGGATCGGCTTCCTGCACGGCGGTGCAGGGCGGATTCCTCACCGGGGGTTCCTCTGTGTGGGCGTTCCTGGCCGGGCGGCTGGCCGGTCACGCCGCCGTGGGAGCCGCGCTCGGGCTGGTCGGCTCGGCGGTCCAGATCGGGCCCGGGGTCCGGACGATCCTGCTGATCCTGGCCGGGCTGGTGCTGATCTTCTTCGGGATTCGCCGGCTGAGCCAGCCGCCGCCCTGCCACACCAGAAAACGCGGCGGCCTGGTGCTCGGGCTGGCGACCGTGCTGGTGCCGTGCGGGGTGACCCTGAGCATGGAGATCGTCGCCGTCTCCACCGGATCGGCCTGGGAGGGCGCGGCCGTGATGGCGGGGTTCGTGGTGGGTTCCGCGCCCGGATTCGTGCTGCTCGGCCTGCTCGTCCGCCGGCTCGCCACCAAACTCGTCGCCGTGGTCGCCCTGGTCGCGGGTGTCTTCACGATCTTCTCCGGGCTCCGCCTGGGCGGCTGGTTACCCGAGTTCGGCACCCCCGCCGTCGCCGCCGCCCCCGGCCCCGGCGACACCCAGACGCTGACCGTTTGGGCCACCGCCGACGGGTTCCGGCCCGGCCTGGCCGCCGCCGAACCGAACCGCCCGATCGAGATCACATTCCGGACGAAGAACAACAGGGGCTGCACCCGCACGCTCGCCATCGACGGCCATGACCTGGTCCTGCCGGAGACCGGCCAGGTCAGCGTCCACGTCCCGGCCCAGCCGGCCGGAACCCTGCACTACAGCTGTGGAATGGGGATGTATGCCGGATTCATCCGCATTCAATGACCCCGGCCGCGTAAGGAAGTGGCAATTACGGTCCGTCACAACGCGATCACATGCCACCCTGTCCGGCATGACAATCTGGCCGGAGGTGGCGACCGCGCCACCACCCATCCCCCGGCAGCCCTCTGCTGGGGAGGGCGAGGCCGACCTTCTCGGCGCCGCGCAGGCGGGTGACGCCCTGGCCGCGCACCGGCTCGGCCGCCTGTACGCGCAGCGCGGCGACCGCGCCGCCGCCCGCCACTGGTGGGAGCGCGCGGCCGGGGCCGGCAACGTGGACAGCGCCTTCAACCTCGGCATGTGGCACGAGAAGCACGGCACCCTCGACGAAGCCATCAGCTGGTACGAGCTGGCCGCCGGCACCGGTGACGCCGAAGCCGCCGCCAACCTGGCCACCCTGCTGCTGGAGCAGAAGGGCGACGCCCCAGGCGCGCGGCAGTGGTACGAGACGGCCGCCGCCGCAGGCTCCCGGCAGGCCGCCCGCCGGCTGGCCCTGCTCTGCGAGGACGCCGGCGAACTCGGCAAAGCCCGCGACTGGCACCGCCGCGCCGGGCTGGACGGCGACCTCGCCTCCGCCCACGACCTGGGCTTCCTCGGCTACGCGGCCGGTGAGGAAGGCGAGGCCAGGCACTGGTGGGAGTTCGCCGCGCGCGGCGGCCACGCCAAGGCGGCCTACCATCTGGGCCTGCTGATGCACGCGCTCCGCGACCCGGAGAGCGCCGAGGTGCTCTACCGGCTGGCCGCCCAGCACGAGCATGCCGGGGCCGCCTCCCAGCTGGGCGCGATCGCGCTGGCCCGGCGGGACCTGCGGACCGCGCGGGCCTGGTTCGAGCGGGCCGCGCGGGCGGGCAGGGTCGAGGACCAGCGCATGGCCGGGTTCGTCTGCGTGGAGCTGGAGGACTCCGCTGCCGCCAGCCACTGGTTCGGGCGGGCGGCGGCCAGCGGGGACAGCGAGTCGGCGTACAACTTCGGGCTGCTGCTGATCGCCGAGCACGCCGATCTGAACGGCGGCGAGCACTGGTTCCGGCAGGCCGCGGCGGCCGGGCACTACCGGGCCGCGCTGGAACTGGGCACGCTGCTGTCGGTCACCGGGAAAGCCGCGGAGGCCGAGCAGTGGCTGTCCGCGCCGCCCGCGCCCTGCTGGGACCGGAGCGCGGAACCGGAGCTGGCGGCCAGGGCCGAACTGGCCGTGGCCGCGTCCGGACGCCGGGGCGGCACGACGCTCACCGTGGCCGACCTGACCGAGATCCTCGGCACCTGGGACGTGCTCACCCGGCGGCTGCGCGAACCGCTGGACCCGGTCACCTGGCTGACCGAGAAGTCCTGCCTGCACGCCTCCGCCGTCGAGCACCTGAGCTCGGTCCGGGCCACCCTGATCCGGCCGGGCACGGCCCCCTGGCCGACCCCGACCGAGATCGAACGTGTCCTGGCCACCGCCCGCGACCTGCGCAAACGGCTGGGCCTGAGCTAGGCCGCCAGCAGCTGGGCGACCGGCACGTACGGCAGGCCGTGCGCCACCGCCACCGGCTGGGAGGTGATCGTCCCCGCGTGCGCGTTGAGCCCCAGCGCCAGCCCCGCGTCACCGCGCAGCGCGGCCTGCCAGCCGAGATCGGCCAGCTTGAGCGCGTACGGCAGGGTGGCGTTGGTCAGCGCGTAGGTGGAGGTGTTGGCCACCGAGCCGGGCATGTTCGCGACGCAGTAGAAGATCGAGTTGTGCACCGGGAAGGTCGGCTCCGCGTGCGTGGTCGGCCGGGAGTCCTCGAAGCAGCCGCCCTGGTCGATGGCGATGTCCACCAGCACCGAACCCGGCTTCATCCGGGACACCAGCTCGTTGGAGACCAGCGTCGGGGCCTTCGCGCCGGGGATCAGCACCGCGCCAATCACCAGGTCGGCCTCCAGCACGGCCTGCTCGATCGCGTACGCGGTGGAGACCAGGGTCTTCAGCCGCCCCTGGTAGATCGCGTCGATGAACCGGAGCCGGTCGACGTTGACGTCCAGGATGGTGACGTCCGCCCCCATGCCGACCGCGATCTGCGCCGCGTGCAGCCCGGAGACACCGCCGCCGATCACCACGATCTTCGCGGGGGCCACCCCGGGCACCCCGCCGGGCAGCACGCCGCGCCCGCCGTTGAACCGCATCAGGTTGTAGGCCCCGACCTGCGGCGCGAGCCGCCCGGCCACTTCCGACATGGGGGCCAGCAGCGGCAGCGTGTTCCCGATCTGGACGGTCTCGTACGCGATGGCGGTGGTTCCGCTGGTGAGCAGCGCGTCCGTGCACGGCCGGGACGCGGCCAGGTGCAGGTAGGTGAACAGGACCTGGTCCCGGCGCAGCCGGTGGTACTCCGACGCGATGGGCTCCTTGACCTTGAGCACCATCTCGGACTCGTCCCACACGGCGTCGGCCGTGTCCAGGATCTTGGCACCCGCCGCGAGGTACTCCTCGTCGGTGATGTGCGATCCGAGCCCCGCCCCACGCTGCACGTGCACCTCATGCCCGTGCTTGACCAGCTCGTGCACGCCCGCCGGGGTAGCGGCGACGCGGTACTCGTGGTTCTTTACCTCGGCAGGCACGCCGATCTTCATTGATTGGGTCCTTTCAGTGATATGGCCGAGCCTCCGGCTCGGCGGGCTGGGCGCCCCCAGCCTGCGTCTTCCCTCGTCGCTCCGGCCGCTTCGCGACCTGCGTTCCTCAGTCCAGACGCAGGCGCGCCCAGCCAGTTTGATTGGACTAAAGCCGGCGCCATGCCTCGGTCAGGACGGAACGGAGGATCGACTCGATCTCGTCGAACTCCTGGGGACCGGCGATCAGCGGGGGGGCGAGCTGGATGACCGGGTCGCCGCGGTCGTCCGCGCGGCAGTACAGACCGGCATCGAACAGGGCCTTGGAGAGGAACCCGCGGAGCAGCCGCTCGGACTCTTCGGCCGAGAACGTCTCCTTGGTGTTCTTGTCTTTGACCAGTTCAATACCCCAAAAGTACCCGGAACCTCGCACATCGCCAACAATGGGCAGATCGTAGAGGCGCTCCAGGGTGCTCCTGAAGATCGGTTCGTTGCGGGTCACGTGGCCCAGAAGGTCTTCCCGCTCGAACAGATCGAGGTTGGCGAGGGCCACCGCGGCCGAGACCGGATGTCCGCCGAAAGTGAAACCGTGCGCGAACATCTCGGTGCCGTGAGCGAACGGCTCGAACAGCCGATCGGTGCAGATCATCGCGCCCAGCGGGGAGTAGCCGCTGGTCAGGCCCTTGGCCGAGGTGATGATGTCGGGGACGTAGTCGAACTTCTGGCCGCCGAACATGGTGCCGAGCCGGCCGTACGCACAGATGACCTCGTCGGAGACGAGCAGCACGTCGTAGCGGTCGCAGATCTCGCGCAGGCGCTGGAAGTAGCCGGGCGGGGGCGGGAAGCAGCCGCCCGCGTTCTGCACCGGCTCGACGAAGACGGCGGCCACCGTGTCGGGGCCCTCCATCTCGATGGCGGCGGCGACCCGGTCGGCGGCCCACAGCCCGTACTGCTCGGGGGTCAGCCCGGCGAAGCCGCTGATCTCCTCGGACCGGTAGTAGTTGGTGTTCGGCACCCGGACGGAACCGGGCACCAGCGGCTCGAAGACCTGCTTGAACGGCGGGATGCCGGTGATCGAGAGCGCGCCGTGCGGGGTGCCGTGGTAGGCGATCTGGCGGCTGATCACCTTGTGCTTGAGCGGCTTGCCGGTGAGCTTGAAGTAGTTCTTGGCCAGCTTCCAGGCGCTCTCGACGGCCTCGCCGCCGCCGGTGGTGAAGAAGACCCGGTTCAGGTCGCCGGGGGCCGCTTCGGCCAGCCGGGCCGCGAGTTCGACCGCCTTCGGATGCGCGTACGACCAGAGTGGGAAGAACGCCAGCTCCTGGGCCTGCTTGGCGGCGGCCTCCGCCAGCTCGGACCGGCCGTGCCCGACCTGCACCACGAACAGGCCCGCCAGGCCGTCCAGGTAGCGCTTGCCGTGGATGTCGTAGATGTAGGCGCCTTCGCCCCGGACGATCATCGGCACTTCGGCGTCGGCGTAGGAGCCGTGCCGGGTGAAGTGCATCCAGAGGTGATCCTGGGCCGCCTTCTGCAGGTCTTCGGCGTTCGTCATCTGATACTTCCCTCGGGGTCTCTGAGCTCTCCACAGTGTGCATCGCCAGATTGGCATTTGCCAAGCGATTACGTGGCTCCAATCTGGAAAGACTTCGGATTCCGCGACATCGACATGTAACAGCAACGAAATCCGTGAGGAGATTCTTGGGCATCCACGCCCCCCGGCGCGCGTTGTGATGCAATGGGCTGACCAAATGCTGAGATAGTGAGGGATTGACGTGGCACCTGAGGAAATCGAGAACGCCGTCCGCGCGGGCCTGCCGCAGGCGGTAGAAGACCTCAAACGGCTGGTGTCCATCCCGTCCGTGGCGTTTCCCGGACATCCCGAAGAAGCGGTGCGCGCGGCCGCCGCGCTCGCCGTGGAGTTGCTGCGCTCGGCGGGCCTCCCCGACGTCCGGCAGATCCCGGTGGCGGGCAGTTTCCCGGCCGTGTACGCGGAGGCGCCCGCGCCGCCCGGCGCGCCCACCGTCCTGTTGTACGCGCACTATGACGTGCAGCCCCCCGGCGACCCGGCGCTGTGGCGGACGCCGGCCTTCGAGCCGACCGAGATCGACGGCGCGCTCTACGGACGCGGCGCCGCCGACGACAAGTCGGGCATCATGATCCACGTCGCCGCGCTCCGCGCCTTCAACGGCGAGTTCCCGGTAGGCGTCCGGGTGATCCTGGAAGGTCAGGAGGAGTACGCGGGCGAGCGTCTGGAAGCCTTCGTCGAGCACAACCCCGACCTGGTCAGGGCGGACGCGATCGTGGTCGCCGACGCGGGCAACCCGAGGGTCGGCGACCCCGCGGTGACGACCACGCTGCGCGGCATGGCGGCGTTCACCGTCGAGGTGCGCACCCTGCGCGAGGCCGTGCACAGCGGCTCCTTCGGCGGGGCCGCGCCGGACGCGCTGGCCGCGCTGATGCGCATGCTCACCGCGCTGCACGACGACAACGGCGACCTGCGGGTGCCGGGCCTGCCGCGCGGGACCTTCCGCGGCCAGGGCTCGTCGGAGGAGGACTTCCGGGTCACCGCCGGCGTGCTGGACGGCGTGTCGCTGGTCGGGTCCGGATCGCTGGCCGACCGGCTCTGGGCGTCGTACGCGGTGACGGTGACCGGGCTGGACGTGCCGACGGTGTCCGGGGCGATCAACGCGGTGCAGGCGGTGGCGCGGGCCCGGGTGACCATCCGGATCCCTCCGACGGGGGATCCGAAGACGGCGCTGAACGATGTTCAGGATTATCTGCGGCAGGTCGCGCCGTGGGGGGCGCAGGTGTCGTTCTCGCAGCATGTGATGGGGTCCGGTTATCTGGCCGAGGCCGGGGGGCGGGCGCGAGCGGCGCTGAACGAGGCGATGAAGCGCGCCTTCGGGCGGGCGCCCAGAGACGTCGGGCAGGGCGGGTCGATCCCGCTGGTCGCCACGCTGACCCGGCAGTTCCCGGCCGCCGAGATCCTGCTGTACGGCGCCGAGGACGACGACGCGGCGATCCACGCGCCGAACGAGCGAGTGGATCTAGAGGAGTTCCGTCGGGTGGCCACCGCCGAGGCGCTCTTCCTCGCCGCGTATGGAGCCCAGTGATCTGCAACTAACACGAGCCCCCATTCGTCGGAAATCTCAGAGGCAAGGCTGAGATTTCCGGGAGGCCCTTTGAACCAGCGGCGTCGGCGCGGATTCGCCCCGGTCATCGTGGCGGTAATTCTGGTGGGCGCGGTGGTAGTCGTCTTCCGTACCGTGTACGGCGGTTGTGAGCCGGTCAAGCTGGTGGTGGCGGTCTCCAGCGAGAAGGCGGAGCTGCTCCGCCAAATCGCGGACGGGTACAACGGCGGCTGCGTGGATGTCACCGTGCAGGCGAAGGCGTCCGGTGGCGTGATGCAGGCGCTGGCGCGGGGCTGGAACGAGAAGGTCGACGGGCCCCGGCCGGACGTCTGGTCCCCGGCCGGGTCCGGGTGGATCACGCTGCTCCGGCAGCGGGTCAAGGGGCGCGATCCGGTGGGGGCGGACAATCCCTCCATCGCCAGTACGCCGCTGGTGATCGCGATGCCGAAGCCGATGGCGGCGGCGATGGGCTGGCCGAAGAAGAAGCTGGGCTGGTCGGACATCCTGGAGCTGGGGTCGGATCCGGAGGGGTGGGCGCGGTACGGGCATCCGGAATGGGGGGCGTTCCGGCTCGGCAAGACGAATCCCAACTTCTCGACGTCCGGGCTGAACGCGACGATCGGGGCGTACTTCGCGGCGACCGGGTTGTCCGGGGATCTGGTGAAGGCGAACGTCAGCGATCAGAAGACGCGGGACTTCGTCCAAGGGGTCGAGCGGTCGATCGTGCACTACGGGGACACCACGCTGACGTTCCTGTCGAATCTGCAGCGGGCGGATGACGCGGGGGCGGCGATGTCGTACATATCGGCTGTCACCGTGGAGGAGAAGTCGGTCTGGGATTACAACCAGGGCAATCCGACGGGTGACCCGAAGACGCTGGGGCAGCATCGCAAGCCGAAGGTGCCGCTGGTGGCGATCTACCCGAAGGAGGGCACGCTCTTCTCCGACAACCCTTACGCCGTGCTCTCCTGGGCCGACGAGACCAAGCGCGCCGCCGCGGCCGGGTTCCTGAAATATCTCCATGAGGACGCCCAGCAGGCGGAATTCGCCTCGTTCGCCTTCCGGTCCCACCAGGGCACCCCCGGCAAGCTGATCACCGCCGCCAACGGCCTGGACCCGAAACAGCCGAAAACACGGCTCAATGTGCCGTTACCCGGCGTACTCGACCAGGTCCTGAAAAGCTGGGCCAGCCTCCGCAAACCCGCCAACGTTCTCATGGTCATGGACGTCTCCGGCTCCATGTCCGCCGAGGTCACCGGCACCGGCAAGACCAAACTCGAACTCGCCAAACAGGCCGCGATCAACGCCCTCCCCCAGTTCGGCCCCAACGACCGCGTCGGCCTCTGGATCTTCTCCACCAAACAGCAGGGCACCCGCGACTACCGCGAACTCGTCCCAATGAAGCGTGGCACCACGTCCGACCTCAAAGCCCGCATCAGAGACCTGATCCCCAACGGCGGCACCGGCCTGTACGACACCGCCCTCGCCTCCTACCGCCACGTCCTCACCCGCCACACCGACGACGCCATCAACGCCGTCGTCTTCCTCACCGACGGCCGCAACGAGGACCAGACCTCCCTCTCCCTCGACGACCTCCTCCCCGACCTCCGCAAAGAACAGGGCCAGGAAACCGTCCGCATGTTCACTATCGCCTACGGCGAAGACGCCGACCTCGCCGTCCTCCAGCAAATCTCCCAATCCACCGACGCCGCCGCCTACGACTCCCGCGAATCCGGCAGCATCGACCAGGTCTTCACGGCAGTCATCTCCAACTTCTAACCACCAGCCGGACTGCTCCCACGCGGCCAGCTGTTCCCGCACGACAAGCCCGCGCGCGGCAGGCTAGCTTCGCGCGGTGGCCAACTGTGCGATCTCCGCCGGACCCGCGTTGCCGCCGCTGCACACGATGCCCACCTTCTTGCCTTCGAACTCCGCGGGCCGCGTCAGCAGCACCGCCAGGGCCGCGGCTCCCGCGCCCTCCGCGAGGGTGTGCGCGTCGGCGGCCAGCACCCGCTGCGCCGCCCGGCAGTCGTCATCGGAGACCAGCACGAAATCGCTCAGCCCACCCCGCATGATGCGCTGCGGCAACGCGAACGCCGACCCCGTGGCCAGCCCGTCCACCGTCGTCTTCATCGGCCGCCGGACCAGCTCCCCCAGCCGCCACGAGTCATGCGCCGCCGGCGCCTGCGCCGACTGCACCCCGATCACCCGGCACCGCGGCGCCAACGCCCGCGCCACCACACAGGCCGCCGCCGCCCCCGTCCCGCTCCCCACCGGAACCACGATCACATCCAGCTCAGGCTGCCGCGTCAGCATCTCGTAGTAGAGCGTCCCCACCCCCGCGATGATGTCCGGCTCATCCGCCGGACTGACCAGCCGCCGCCCCTCCCGCTCAGCCAGCT
>NZ_BLAD01000077.1:0-30655 GCF_009687845.1 Acrocarpospora corrugata | reverse complement strand
CCCCTCACCGCCATGATGTCGGCCGCCCCCACCCTGAGCGCCCGCGTCGACGCCGCCCTCTACGCCCTGGAACGCACGACCACCACCGACCACCACACCCAGGCCGTCAACTGGCTGAAGAAACTCGCCTCCCAGGCCGCCGCGTCCGCCGACTACGCGTCCGCCCTCCACACGGCCACCCCCGACGCACCTCTCGCCACCACCCCCGAAACCAACTTCAAACGCGCCCTGGAAACCTGGTTCTACCTGGGCCAACTGGCCGCCATGCCCCGCCTGCTCGCCGACCGCCCCTGGACCCCCACCCCACCCACCCCAGACACCTCGATCACCGGCGCCCTGCGAACCGCAACCACCATGATCGAATCAGCCACCAAATTCGGCGCCGACCCCACCATGGACATCTCCATCAAAACCGACAAGGAAAGCATCGAACTCCACATCCACAGCTACAAAGTCCCCGCCCCTCACCGCCGCACCCTCCTCGCCATCTACGCCCGCATCCTCAACACCCACCCCACCGAATCCCCCTTCGACCGAGGCCGCACCCAACTAGAAGCCACCAGCACCTACGGCCCCTACAAGGTCAAAATCTGGACCCTCCTAGAGGGCAAAGACCGCACCAAATAGCCAAACCCCACCGCCAACTGACAGTGACGATGTAGCTGAGCGCCTCCCACCGGCGCCTGACTATCCACGCCCAACCCGGCCATGACGCACACGCCACAATTCACCTGATGGGAACGCAGGGTGTGTGGCGTGTCAGGAGTAGATGACGGAGAGGAAGCGGATCAGGATGGCTTCTCGGGTGGGGGCGGGTAAGGCGTTGAGGACGGCGTTGACGGACGACATTTCGGGTTGGTCGGTGCTGCGGAGGTTGATGCCCACGGAGGCGGCCAGGTCGACGAAGGTGGCGTCGTCGAGGGCGTCCAGGTCGAGGGAGGCAATGAGTTCGGGGAGGCCGTCGGGGACCTGGGCGGGGCCTCGGGATCGGGCGGATTCGGCGGATTGGGCGATTACTTGAAGCATGGCGTCTACGCCGGAGAGGGTGACGCCGGTGACGGTGATGTGGATGTTGGCGGGGATGCCGGCGTAGGAGAGCTGGGGCTGGAGGAACCAGCCGAGTTTGCGGGCTTCGTCGGCGAGGACGAAGACGTCCACGTCGGGGGAGCCGGCGATGGCGATCAGGGAGGCCTCGGGGGTGCCGAGGACGCGCAGGCCGGGGACCTTCGCGATGCCGTCGATCAGACGGCGGGTGGCCTCAAGGGTGGCGCGGCCCAGGTCCAGGTAGCCGTCGCGGCCGAGGGACTGCATCGTTCCCCAGGCACCGGCGAGCGGACCGGCCGATCGTGAGCTCTGCACAGTGGAGTTGATGATCGTGTAGCCGGGCCACGCGGCTGACGCGAAATACGCCTTGCGCCGGAGCGCGGCGTCTTTGAACAGCACCACCGACGCGCCCTTCGGGGCGTATCCGAATTTGTGCAGGTCGCAGGAGATCGAGGTCACTCCGGGCACGCCCAGGTCGAACGGCGGCACGCTCGCTCCGGCTTCGCGCAGCCACGGCAACAGCCAGCCGCCCACGCAGGCGTCCACGTGACAGAACACCCCACGGGCCGCCGCCCGCGCGGCGATCTCCTCGATCGGGTCGATCACCCCTTGCGGGTAGGACGGCGAGGACGCCACCACCAGCACGGTCCGCTCACTGATCGCCGCCTCGACCGCTTCCGCCGACACCTTGAACGTCTCCAGATCCACCGGCACCGGAAGCACTTCGACACCCAGGTAGTGCGCCGCCTTGTGGAACGCCGGATGCGCGGTCACCGGCACCACGATCTGCGGACGCTCCACCGCCCGCGAATCCCTGGCCGCCTTCACCGCCAGCATGATCGACTCGGTCCCGCCACTCGTGAAGATCCCCGGCGCCGCCGGATCGCCCAGCAACTCCGCCACCGCCCCCACGACCTGCTTCTCCAACGCCACCATGCTGGGAAAAGCCGTCGGGTCGAGCATGTTCACTTCCAGCATCTCCGCGTACGCCGCGTGCGCCGCGTCATGCACCTCCGCCCTGCCGGTGTCGTACACATAGGCAGTCACCCGCCCGCCACGCACCGGCAGATCGGCAGCCTTGAGCCGGGCCAGTTCCGCGAGCAGATCAGAGACCGGACGACCGAATTCGGGAAACAAGGGCGTTCTCCTACCGGGGGACAGCGGTGCTTCGCCCACCCTAAACTCCTCGCGCCGCCCCCCGGAAAGGCCTGTGGATAACTCGGCGATCTTGCCGCTAGCCATGCACGAAGCAGGGCAGTGCGCTCGACGGCACCCGAATAGCCCAGCCGACGCGCACGACCAAGTCGTGCACTGAACTCCAGGACCAGCACCATCAAGCTCGGCCCATTCGCTTCAGCATCCCGGCCGGCGCGTCGCCCGGGTTGATCACCGTTATCCGGCACCGTCAACGGCGTTACTCACCGGACCGGCGCCAAAGAGGGACGGGGGACGAACCCTTCAGGTCAGGGGGAGGTGGATGACGGCGGTGAGGCCGGGGGAGGCGTCGGTGAGGTGGATGGTGCCGCCGTGGGCGTGCAGGGTGGTGCGGACGATGGCCAGGCCCAGGCCGGCGCCGCCGTCGTCGCGGCTGCGGGCGGTGTCCAGGCGGGTGAAGCGGTCGAAGACGCGTTCCCGGTCGGCTGCGGGGATGCCGGGGCCGTCGTCGGTGACGGTGATCTCGGCGGTGCGGGGGCCGGGCTGGGTGAGGGTCACGGCGACTTCGGCGGTGCGGTGCCGTACCGCGTTGTCGATCAGGTTGGTGAGGACGCGGCCCAGGTCCATGGCGTCGCCGGTGGTGGTGAGGGTGCGGGCGGGGAGGTCGGCGGCGATGCCGTAGCGGTCGGCGGTGCGGGAGAGGAGTTCGTTGAGGTCGACCGGTTCGCGGCGCGAGGGGCGGCCTTCGTCGAGGCGGGCCAGGGCGAGCAGGTCCTCGGCCAGCCGGGCGAGGCGGAGGGTGTCTTCGAGCACGCCTTCGGCGGTTTCGCGCCAGTCCTGGCCTTCGGGGTGGTTGAGGGCGACTTCCAGTTGGAGCCGGATGCTGGCCAGGGGGCTGCGGAGTTCGTGGGCGGCGTCCGAGACCAGGGCGCGCTGCCGGGCTCCGGCGTGTTCCAGCCTGGCCAGCATGTCGTTCAGGGTCATCGCGAGCGAGTGGACCTCGTCGTGCGCCTCCGGCATCGGCAGCCGCCGTGACCGCGCGGTTCCGGTGATCTCGGCGGCGCCGCGCCTGAGGGCGTCGATCGGCCGCAGGGTCCGGCCGATGACCAGCCAGGACGCGCCCGCCAGCAGCACCAGGAGCAAGGGGGTGCCCATCAGGAGGACATGGCCGGCGGCCCGGATGCTGCCCTGGACCTCGGCGAACGAGCGGGCCGCGATCACCGTGATGCCGTTGTCCGCGCTCAGCACGATCACCCGCAGCGTGGACGGGATCCCGTACGGACGACCGTCCAAGAACTGGGCGTCCCCTTCGGCCAGCGCGGCGGCGCGGGATTTCGAGGAGAGCAGCGGCACCAGCCGGTCGGTGTTTCCGGTGGCTCCGACGATGCGGCCGTCCCGCGAGATCACCTGCACGATTGTGTTGTCCGTGGTCACGATCGGCCCGTCCAGCCGATGCGCGTCCGACAGCGCGACCACCTCCCGGGCCCGCTGGTGTATCCCCTCATCGATGGTCGTCACCAGCGCCCGCCCCAGCACGTCCACGAACACATAAGCCGACAACGCCAGCCCAAGCGCCAGCACGGCCGCCGCCACCACGGTCAGCCGGACCCGCAGACTCCGCCGCCGCCACCACCCAACCGGCCCGCCCCGCCCCGAACCCTCGCCAGAAGAAGGCCGAAGATCGGATGGGGAGACGGAGCCCGAGCCCGAGCCCGAGCCCGAGCCGGAGCCGGAGCGGGAACCGGAGCCGGCGCTCGGGCCCAAGTCGGAGCGGGAGCCGGAGCCCAAGCCGGAGCCGAGACCGACGGGTGCCGGGCGAAGGTCGCTGTCGGAGCCGGGTTCCGGTGCGGGGCTAACCGCCATCGCTCACCAGCCGGTAGCCGGCGCCCCGGACCGTCTGGACGGCGGTGCGGCCGAACGGGGTGTCGATCTTGCGGCGGAGGTAGCCGACGTAGACCTCGACCACATTGGGGTCGGTGTCGTAGGTGTCCCAGACGTGTTCCAGGATCTCGGCCTTGGAGACCACCTCGTCGTGGTGGCGCATCAGATATTCGAGCAAAGCGAACTCGCGTGGCGTTAGGTCGATCGAGGCCGAGCCCCGGGAGACCAGGCGGCGGGCCGGGTCCAGAGTGAGGTCTCCGGAACGCAGGACCGCCGGTCGACGGCCGCCGCCGCGGCGGAGCAGGGCGCGGAGGCGGGCGACCAGCACGACATAGGAGAACGGCTTGGTGAGGTAGTCGTCGGCACCGAGGTCGAGGCCGTCGGCCAGGTCGTACTCGCCGTCTTTGGCGGAGAGCATCAGGATCGGCACCCAGTTCTCCTCCGCCCGCAGCCGTTTGCACACGTTATATCCGGACAATCGCGGCAGCATGATGTCCAGCACGACCACGTCGTAGTCGCCGACCTGGGCCAGGTGCAGCCCCTCCTCGCCGTCGTGCGCCAGATCCACGGCGAACCCCTCGGCCCGCAGGCCGCGCTGAAGCGCCGCCGCCATCCGCCGCTCATCTTCCACCACCAGTACCCGCATGCCCCCATTTTGGTCCTAACCTGCTGAGACCCGGCTGAGAGGCGCCGTACCAGAGGGCTCGGCTGAGAGAGATCTCAGCGGCTCTCAGCGTCGGCACAGGCGGCGGCGCGCATGGTGGGGCCGTATCCATCAGATTGGAGAAGTGAAATGCCCAAGAGAGCACGCGCCGTGAGGTGGGGGGTCCCGATCGCCGCCATCGCCGTGGTGGCCGGCGCCGTCGGGGCGGGCCCAGTGATCGCCGCGGTCCAGGGGGACCCGGTGCTGCCGGAGCGCACCGCGCAGCAACTCCTGGCCGACGTGGGAACCCGCTGGAAGTCGGGCGAACTGCCGCCGATGTCCGGGACGATCATCGAAACCGCGTCCCTGGGCGTCCCCGGCCTGTCCGCCCTGACGGGCGAGGCGACCGGGCCGGTGGCCCTGCTGGCCGGCTCCCACCAGGTCAAGATCTGGTACGGCTCCGACTCGCAGATCAGGCTCGCCCTGCCCAGCCACATGAGCGAGCACGACCTGATCGTCAACGGGGACCAGACCTGGTGGTGGGACAGCGCCGCCAACACCGCGACCCGGATCAAGACGCCGCCCATGCCGTCGGAACCGGCCCTGCCGCCCGCGGTGATCACACCGCAGGAGGCCGCGGAACGGGCGCTGGCGGCGGCCGACCATGACACCGCGGTCAGCGTGGGCAACGACGCGACCGTGGCCGGCCGGGCCGCGTACGAGCTGGTGCTCGCGCCCCGCGCCGCCACCTCCCTGGTCAAGGACATCCGGGTGGCCATCGACGGCGAGACCCTGATCCCGCTCCGGGTCCAGGTGTACGCGAAGGGCGCCGCGGAGCCCGCCTTCGAGGTGGGCTTCGACTCGGTGACCTTCTCCCGCCCGGCCCCGGAGAACTTCGAGTTCACGCCGCCCGCCGGCGCGAAGGTTCAGGATGGGGAGATGCCCGCGCTCGACCAGGACCGGGCCGCGCTGCGCGAGCACGCCGAGGACGGGGAGCTGAAGACGGTCGGATCGGGCTGGACCTCGGTGGTGGTCCTGCCGTTCGCCACGGCCGACCTGGCCGAAGGAGAGAAGCAGGGGCACGGCCCCGGGCTGGCGGTCGGCGCCATGGCCGACGGTGTGCTCAAGGCGGCCGAGCCGGTCAGCGGCGCCTGGGGGAACGGCCGGCTGATCAGGACCAAGCTGGTCTCCGCGCTGCTCACCGACGACGGGCGCCTCATCGCCGGGGCGGTCACCCCCGAAGTCCTGTACGAGGCGGCGGGCCGGAAGTGACCACGACGATCGACGCGGCGGGGGATGCCATGACGGCGTCCCCCGCCGGGGGGCCCGCGATCGTCACCCGCGGCCTGACCAAACGTTTCCGCGGCGGCCAGATCGCCGTGGACCACCTGGATCTGACCGTCCCGCGCGGCGCCGTGTTCGGCTTCCTCGGCCCCAACGGCTCCGGCAAGACCACCACCATCCGGATGCTGCTCGGCCTGGTCACCCCGACGTCCGGTTCGAGTTCGATCCTCGGGGCCGCGTCGCCGGTCCAGGCGCTGACGAGGGTGGGCGCGCTGGTGGAGGGCCCGGCGTTCTACCCGTACCTGTCGGGGGCCGCCAACCTGCGCCGCTTCGACGCCGCCGACCCGAGCGCCGACCCGCGCACGGTGGGACGGCGGGTCGCGGAGGCGCTCGACCGGGTCGGCCTCGCGGCGGCGGCCAAGAAGCGCTACCGGGCGTATTCGCTGGGCATGCGCCAGCGCCTCGCCATCGCCGCGACCCTGCTCGGCCCCCGCGAACTCCTAGTCCTGGACGAGCCCACCAACGGCCTCGACCCCCAGGGCACCCGCGAGGTCCGCAACCTCATCAAAGACGTCGCCGCCGGCGGCACGACCGTCTTCGTCTCCTCCCATCTCCTCGCCGAAGTCGAGCAGATGTGCACCCATATCGGAGTGATGAGCACCGGCCGCCTGGTCGCCGAGGGCACCCTCACCGAACTCCGCTCCGCCAGCGTCCCCCGCATCCGGGTCGAAACCCCCGACAGCTCCCTCGCGGCGGCCGCCCTGACCGCGTTCGGCCTGACCAACATCATCCCCGCCCCCGGCGAGGTCTCCGCCGAACTCGGCGACGCCCTCCCCGAACGCGTCACCGCCGCCCTCGTCCGCGAGGGCATCGCCGTCCGCGGCCTCCAGGTAGTGCACCCCACCCTGGAAGACGTCTTCGTCCATCTCACCGGGGAGGGCTTCGATGTCGAAGCATGACCAACTCATCCCTGCCGACCGCGCACATCCAGACAGTCGCGGGTACGGATCGGCATCCGCTCCACCCGCGGACCCTGCCGGGCAGGCATCGACGCCGCATTCGCCTCCGGCGAGCACGTCTCTCGAGAAGAGCCCGAGTGCGGGGGCGACGGATTCGTCCGCTGGGAGCGCAGCTGAACCTCTCGGGAAGGGCCTGAGCGTTTCCGCAGGGGTGCAGGTGGATTCGTCCGCTATGAGCAAAGTTGGACCTCTCGGGGAGGGCCTGAGCGTTTCCGCGGGAGTGCAGGCGGATTCGTCCGCAGTGAGCGCCGGACCTCGCGCGAGGAGCCTGAGTGGCGATGGCCCGGAGTCGCCTCGGGGGGCCCTGGCGGGGGTGCGGGCGGGGGTTCGGTTGCTGAGGTCGGAGATCGGGCTGACCTTTAGGCGGCCCAGGAATCTGGCGCTGCTGGGGGTTCTCGCCGTGGTGCCGTTGGTGATCGGTGTGGCGATTCGGGCGGCCGGGGATGGGGCCGATTCCTTTGTCGGGCAAGTCGCCGGGAATGGGCTGGTGCTCACGTTCGCGGCGTTCTTCGTGATGCTTCCGCTGGTTCTGCCGCTGGCGGTCGGAGTGGTCGCGGGGGATTCGATCGCGGGTGAGGCGGGCCTGGGGACGCTGCGGTATCTGCTGACGGCGCCGGCGGGCCGTACCCGGCTACTGGCGTTGAAGTACGCGAACGTGGTCGTGTTCGCGGTGGCGGCGTGCGCGCTGGTCGCGGTCTCCGCGCTGGTCACGGGGCTGGTGCTGTTCCCGGTCGGGCCGGTGACGTTGCTGTCGGGGAGTACGATTCCGCTCGCCGAGGGGCTGCTGCGCATCGGGCTGGTGGCGCTTTACGCCGCCGCGGGGATGGCGGCGCTGGGGGCGCTCGCGCTCGCGATCTCCACGCTGACCGAGACATCCATCGGGGCGATCGCGACCACACTCGTGCTGGTCGTCGTCGCGCAGGTGCTCCAGGCGATCCCGCAGCTGGCGGTGATCGAGCCCTATCTGCTCACGTCCTGGTGGGCCGGGTTCGACGGCGCTCTCCGCGACCCCGTCGCCACCGACCAGATGGGGCAGGGGCTACTGGTCTTCGCGGCTTACATCGTGGTTTGCGGGTCAATCGCCTGGGCCCGCTTCACCAGTCGCGACATCACCGCCTAAATAGCCACATCGGCCATCCATCACGCTGGCCAGGCCAGCATGAGATCAGGTCGGCTCACCTCGTCAGGCCGGTAGGTGAGCTGGGCCGGTCAGGGGGCCAGGTCGGCTAAATCAGCCGCATGAACTTCAGCCGAGGCAAGCCCTCCGGCGTGGTCGTGATGAACGGCGACGGCCGGAGGGCGGAGATCCGGCGTGGTCGTGGTGGACGGCCACGCCGGAGGCGGGATTCGAGGGTCAGGCGGTGGGGCGGCGGCGCAGGGCGACGATGGCGACGCCGACGCCGATGACGCCGACCGCGACGCCGACGCCGCCGATCAGGCGGGCCGTGCTGTCAGAGCTGGTGGTGGACGAGTCGGCCCCGGTCTGGGCGATCGGGACGACGGAGGGGGCGGCGGCGGTGGGGGTGGCCGCGGCGGCGGCGCCGTGGGAGTCGTCGCCGGTCGGGGCGACCAGCTTCAGGGTGGGGGCCGGGTGCTCGGCTTCGGTGCCGTCGGTCTTGGGCTCGTCGGCCCACTTGACGACCTCGCCGCTGGAGTACGTCTGGGTGGTCGGGAAGATCAGCTGGTCGACGTTGTCGGGCATGATGCCCATCGACACCTCGAACTCCTGGAACTGCCCGGCCTCGACCTTCCCGCCGGACCAGGTGATCTTCGTGACAGCCTCGGTGATCTCGCCGTACTTGGACTGCACGGGCGCGGGCAGCTTGCTCTCGGTGACCTTGACATCCCACCCCGGTACGGGCCGTACCGACACGAACGGGAGCGGGTGGTCGAGCGGCAGCGAGACCTCGATCTTGGTGGTCGAGGCGTCGTCACGCTCGTTGGGCACCCGGAAGGCGACCTTGGTGAAGCCGCCCTTCTCGGCGCTGCCGGGGTTGATGGTGACGTGCGCGAGCGCGGGCAGGGCGAGGCCGAAGGTCAGTGCGGTGGCACCGGCGGTGACGGCGATGGCGCGACGGAGGATGGACATGAGTTCTCCACTGGGAACGTCGAAAGTATGAGATGCCGGGCTTGCGTCGGAGCACGCGCGGAACAACCGCGCTCGCCGGAGGCCGGAGACGGCCTCATCAGGTGATACGCAGCCCACAGGGGAAACGCCGGAAATAGGGGAACGTCAGACGAGGAGTGGAGGACCCCGTCTGACCACCGTGTGACGAAGCGGCTCATTGCGCCTGGGCAGCCCCAGATGCCGCCACCCGTGCGCCACCGGGCTCAGCGCCACCCGCCCGGCCTCGGCGACCGGCGCGAACAGCCTCAGCAGCCCGCGGACCGCGGCCACCCCGACCCGCCGCAGCACCGACCACAGGACGGCCTCACCCCGGGCCACCCACCACGCGGTCACCAGCGACGCGGTGACGTGCGCGACCAGCATCCCGAGCGAGATCCCCAGCCCATGCGCCTGATGACCGCCGGCGGCCTCGGCCGGAACGCTCGCCCGCAACCGCGACGCCAGGATCACCTTGACCATCGCCCCATGGTTGAACAACTCGTGCAGCCCACCCTGCGCCACCAGCAGCAAGCCACTGATCAGCAACGGCGACCGCTCCCGCCCGGCCAGCACGACCGACCCCGCGAAAACACCCCCGGCCGCGACGGCCAGCGCCCACGCCGTCGGCCCATCCCCACCGGCCAGCCGGTGCGCCAGCGCCGCGAGCAGCACACAAACCGCCGCGAACGCCGCAGACCTCACCAGCCGAAACGACAGATCAGCCACCCCGAAACCAGCTCCGCGGCGCAGAACGGCCGAACTGGAGCTCAACTTGCGGTGGAGTACCGGCACCCCGAAATCAGCTTGGTGGCGTGGATCGGCCGAACCGGAGCTCAGGTTGCGGTGGAGTACCGGCATCCGGAAACCAGCTTGGTGGCGCGGATCGGCCGAACCGGAGAGCAGTACCGGCACCCCGGAATCAGCTCGCGGGAGGTCGCGCGGCATGATCCCGACGCGCGGCGGCGGGGCCGGGCGGTTGAGTCGGGGGAGGCGGGGGACCACGGTTCGAAATCTTCTCATGCTTGTGGGGTGGTCTTGAAGGGTGTTGCGCCGAAGAAGATCTATCCCGTGAAGGCGCGTGCCTTTTTTGAGGGTTTGTCGCTAATGTGGCCGCGAACCGCACGAACGCCTCCTACCTCTGGGCGTTCTCACACGAGGTGGTGATCATGCGGCACATATTCGGGCTGCTCGTCGGCGTCGTCGTCGCCGCTGCCCTGCTGTTCGGGGGAGGCTGGGCCTCCCGGGAGTCACTCCGGGGCATGGTGCAGAACATCGATCCGCTGCGGGACACCCGGATGTTGATCGCCCTGGGCATCATGCTCGTGATCGGCCTGCTGCTGGGCCTGCTGCTGGCCGGGCGGATCTCGCCGGTGGCCACCTTCATCCCGTCGATGGTCCTGCTGGCCTGGACGGTCGTCTACGTCATCGACGTCAGCCGGGCCGCCGCGCTGGCCCCGATCGGCGCCTCCATGCAGAAGGAGATCTCCGAAGCCGGCGAGGGAATGCTCACCCTGCTCGGCAACGGCGTGTACGGCATGCTGGGCATCGCCCTCTTCGTCCCCGTGCTCATGCCGTCCCGCTGGGCCGGTCGTCAGCGGGAGGAAGAGGACGAATACGAGGAGACCCAGCCGGAGTACTACTGAGGTAGAGCCGCGTCACCACCTCCTCGATGGAGGTCTCGCCGGGGACCAGCGCCCGCAGCCCGGCCACGCTCCCGTCGAAGGCCAGCCGCCCGTGGTCGATCAGCAGCACCCGGCGGCAGAGCTTCTCGATGTCGCCCAGGTCGTGCGTGGTCAGCAGCACGGTGGTGCCGCGTTCTGCGTTCATCCGCAGCAGGAACTCCCGCACCCCGGCCTTGCTGACCACGTCCAGCCCGATCGTCGGCTCGTCCAGCACCAGCAGGTCCGGATCGTGCAGCAGCGCGGCGGCCAGGTCGCCGCGCATCCGCTGCCCGAGGCTGAGCTGCCGCACCGGTGTCCTCAGGAAGCCGCCCAGGTCGAGGATGGCGCACATTTCCGCCAGCCGCTCCGCGAACCGAACCCGATCTACTTTGTAAAGGAGCCGGATCAGTTCGAAGCTGTCCCGCAGCGGCAGGTCCCACCAGAGCGTGGTCCGCTGCCCGAACACGACGCCGATCCGCCGCGCCAGCGCCTTCCGCCGCCGGGCCGGATCCAGCCCGGCGACCTGGATCCGCCCGGCGGTCGGCGCCAGGATCCCGGTCAGCATCTTGATCGTCGTGGATTTGCCCGCGCCGTTCGGCCCCAGGCACCCCACGAACTCCCCGGCCTCCACCGAGAACGACAGATCCTTTACGGCGTGCACGACGGTACGGCGGACCTTGAACGTCCGGCCCAAACCTTCGGCTTCGATCATTCAGTGTCCCGTCGATTGATAGCGGCGCAGCCCGGCCCGCCAGGCCAGCGCGGCGACCCCGCCCAGGACGACGGCCGCGACCGGCGAGGCGAAGCGTACCCAGCCGGGCAGGCCGAGCGGATCGTCCCGGTCCAGCACGTAGAGCGCGGGCTGCCAGTTGACGAAGGCCAGCGGCAGTATGAAGGTGACCCCGCGGACGAGCTGCTCGCCGTACACGCTGAGGGGGTACTGGGTGAGTTGCGAGCCGCCGTAGGTGAACGCGTTGGCCACCTCGGGGGCGTCGGTGAGCAGGAACTGCAGCGCGCCGCCGAGCGCGAAGACAGCGGTGAAGATGGCCGTGCCGCAGAGGATCATGACGGGGATCATCCAGGCCCGGGAGGCGGGCGGGGTCAGCTGGGTGAGGGCGATCACGAGTACGGCGGCGGCCTGGGTGATCCGGCCCAGCCGGTGCACGCCGAACCGGTCGGCGGCCATCTGCACGAACGGGCTGACCGGGCGGATCAGCATGACGTCGAAGGTGCCGGCCCGGATGTGCTGGCTGAGCCGGTCGACGTTGCCGAACAGCAGGTCGGCGAGGGCGAAGGAGAGGCCGGCGGTGCCGTACAGGAACATGACCTCGGGGAGGGTGAAACCGGCCAGGGCGGTGGTGTGGGCGAAGATCACCCAGATGGCGGCGATGTCCAGGCCGTTGATGGCGAAGGAGCCGAGTGTCAGCAGGGTCAGCGAGAGCGGGTACTGGGCGGAGGCGCGCAGCCAGGTCCAGGCCAGCAGCAGGTAGGCCCTAACCACCCTGGATCACCACTTTGCGGCGGGCCTGCCGGGTGAGCAGGGCGCCGGCGGCGAGTAGGACGGCTGCCCAGAACACTTGGAACGCCAGGCCGGAGAGGGGGTTTCGGGTGCCGAGGTAGATGTCGGCCGGGACTTGGACCATCGCGGCGAAGGGTGAGGCGTTGGCCGCCGTGCCTAGCCAGCCCGGGAACAGAGTGAGCGGCAGGATCATGCCGCTGAAGAACATGGTCAGCACGGACGATATGGTCTGGACGCCTTTGTCGTCGATGATCCAGCAGGCCGAGAGGGCGATGAGATACCGCCAGGCGTAGCTGACGGTTACGGCGAGCACGAAGGACAGCACAAAGAAGCTCGGCTGAGCCGGGGCGACCAGGCCGAACAGGATGGCGCCGATGATCGTCGGCGGCAGGCTGCGGAGAATCGTCAGGTAGGCGGCCCGGCCGAGGTCGTCCGCCATGTTCCAGACCAGCATGGACGCCGGTCTGACCAGATCGAACGCGATATCCCCGGTCCTGATCCGATCACTGATCCCGAGCCCGCCTCCGAACATCTGCATCGGCCCGATGAACGCCTGACTGAGGAAGCAGAAAGTGATCGCGTCAGCGACCGTGTATCCACCCAGTCCCGGCCTGACATCCCACAGCGCAATCAGGACATAGGCCCGCAAAATGCCGAATACTGTGTTGGTGAAGGCTCCGGCGATGGCGGCGGCCCGGTAGGCGCTGTGCCGGCGGAAGCCGTACCAGGCGATGCGGGCGTAAAGGGGGAAGGCGGCGCACCTCCGAAGCGTCGTCCCTTGATCGTACGCTCAACGATCCGCCAGCCGGTAGACGAAGCGCAAACCCGACCAGGTGGCGTCCACCGCGCAGACCTTGTTGTCGACGAGTTTGCGGGCCAGCCCGTAGTCCCGGATCGGGTTCTCGGTCAGGTCGGTGGGCACCCCGCTGGACTTCTTCGGCCAGCACACCCACAGTCCGCCGTTCCCGGCCAGCCGCGCCGCCGCCGGCGGGAACCCCGCGTGCAGCGCCGCCTGGTCCGGACAGAACAGCAGAATCACGTCGTACGGCTCCGCCGCGCCGTCGTCCGCGTGATCACCGAGGACGCCGTCTCCGGCCAGGGTGCCCGGCGCGTCGATCAGGAGCACCCGGTGCCCGGGCTTGATCCCGAGCTTCTTCGGCAGCGGTGTGCCGGAATACCCAACCATCGCTAAGTGCTCCTTTTGTTACAGCGCTGTAAGCAGGAGGTTACCTACCCTGGAGTAGGAATGGCTGTTTGGGGGAAATGTCCTAATAGGGAGGTCTGCATGCACGACGAGATCAACGTAGACGTTCACCCTACGTACCCCATCAGCTGGCAGGCCGCCGCGTGCAACGGGCTGCTGCGCGGCACGATGAAACCCATCTCGACAGTCCTCTTGCGAAACACGGCCAGCCTGATGGTGGCCCAGCGGCTGATCGCCCTGGGCGGCCGGGTGCCCGGACTCCTGCCGGGCATGATGCCCCCCAAGGCCACCATCGTGGCGGAGGAGCTCGGCAGTTGCTCCGGTGAGTGGGTCCGCGGCGACGAAGGGCTCGACGAAGGCAAAGTGGTTCTTTATCTGCACGGAGGTGGCTACTTCGTCTGTTCCCCGGTGACCCACCGCCCGATCACCTGGCGGCTCTCCGTGGTCACCGGGCGCCCGGTGCTGGCCCTGGACTACCGGCAGGGCCCGGTGAACACCCTGGCCGACTCGCTGGAGGACTCGCTGGCCGCCTACGCGGGCCTGCTCGACCGCGGTTTCAAACCCGAGGGCATCATCCTGGCTGGGGACTCGGCCGGCGGGCATCTGACCCTCGCCACCCTGCTCGCCCTGCGTGACCGCGGCCTGCCGATGCCCTCGGCGGCGATCTGCCTGTCCCCGTGGACCGACCTGAGCGACGTGCAGCGCAGCGCCAACCGCTGGGCCGACCCGATGTTGTCGGCGGGGCGGGTGGACTGGCTGGCCAGACAGTGGACCGCCGGATTGGACCCTACCGACCCTCTTGTATCCCCTGTTTTTGGTGACTATACGGATATTCCGCCTTTGATGATCGTGACCGGCTCCACCGAGGTGCTCCGCGAGGAAGCCCACCGGGTGGTGCTGCGGGCCCGCTCCGACGGCGTGCCGGTCCGCTACGAGGAATGGACCCGGATGCCGCACGTCTTCGCCATACTGGCCGACATCGTGCCCGAGGCCCGCCTGGTCTTCCGGCACATCCGCACCTTTGTGGACGCGGTCGAGGCGCGTGAGCCGGACGCGGCGGCGGCGTAACCCTGTGATTATTGTGGCCACTGCGACCTGCGGATTCTTACCTGCGGGTGCCAGTGGCCTTACCTGCTCATGCCGACTATGACTAGTTAGCGGCATGGCGCGTTCCAGCCGACCACAGTGGCCCTTGCGAGCACTTTGAGTCGGAGGGGTACTTCCGGATGGCACGTGGCGGAACAGGGCTCCAGAGCGGCATGCCTCCGGGCGTGCGTCCGCTCACCGTGGGGGACCCGGTGATCATCGGGCGCTACCTGCTGCTCGGCCGTCTCGGCACCGGCGGGATGGGGGTCGTCTACCTCGCCGAGCGCCCCGAGGGCGGCCTGGTCGCACTCAAGACGCCACACGCCGTGCACCTGGGCGACCGCACGCTGCGCGCCAGGTTCGAGGAGGAGGTCGCCTTCTCCCGCCGGGTCGTCCCCTTCTGCACGGCCGCCGTGATCGAGGACGGACTCGACCGGGACCGCCCCTACCTGGTCACCGAGTACATTCCCGGCCCCGCGCTCTCCCAGGTCGTCGCCGCCCGCGGCGCCCTCACCCCCGACCTCGCGTACGGCGTCGCCCTCGGCACCGCCGCCGCCCTGCTGGCCACGCACGAGGCCGGCCTGGTGCACCGCGACCTCAAACCCGGAAATGTCCTGCTTTCCCCGCGCGGCCCCTTCGTGATCGACTTCGGCATCGCCCGGGACCTGGACACCGTCGCCGCCCACACCCAGGCCGGCCAGGTCATGGGCAGCCCCGGCTGGGTCGCCCCGGAACGCCTGACCGGCGGCCACGCCCTGCCGTCCTCGGACATCTTCTCCTGGGGCTGCCTGATCGCGTTCGCCTCGACCGGGCACCACCCGTTCGGCTCCGGCGAGGCCGAGGTGATCATGCGGCGGATCCTGGTGGAGCAGCCGCGCGTCTCGGCCGTGCCGAAACTGCTCTGGGACACTGTCGCCGCCGCGCTGCGCAAGGAGCCCGAGGAGCGGCCTGACGCGGCGGAACTGCTGTCGGCGCTGCTGGCGGCCGGTGGGATCGGGTTGCCGGGGGACAACCGGCAGGCGGTGGCGTCGGTATTCGCGGAGATATGGCAGCCGGTGGCGTACCCGGCGATTCCGCGTGAGTCGGATTCGATGGAGTTCCCGCCGGTGGATGAGGCCCCGCCGGCCAAGCGGCGCCGTAAGGAGCGGCCCGGGGTGCACTTCTCGCACGCCGGGTTCGCCGCTCTGGCGACCGCGGCCATCGCGGCGCTCACCGTGGCCACGGCCGCACAGACGCCCGCCCAGGTGGAGAAGGTGGCCGAACCGCCGATCGCGTTCCCCATGCTGGTGCCCGGCGTGGACCGCACAGTCGATCCCGGCGAGGTGCTCGGGACGGCGCGCCCGCCGACGGCGCCAGGCCAGACGGCGGGGGCACCGGTCACGGTCACCGCCACCCACACGCTGGATCCGACCGGCGGATCGGCGGAGGACCCATGGAGCTCGCTCGTGCCGTCGCCGCCCCCGGCGACCACGCCGCCGTCGACGGCCACGGGAGCGCCGTCGTCTCCGGCCCCCACCATCCCGACCCCGACCGGGGGGATCAGCACCGAACCGCAGTGGGGCGACGAGGAGTCACCGCAGCCGTCCCCCTCGCCGTCCCCTTCGCCGAGCCCGTCGCCTTCGCCCAGCCCGACCCCGTGAGCTACTCGATCTTCTTCAGGTCGACGATGATCATTTTGTCCTTGAGCTCGTAGGCGTACATGTCGGTATCGGCGTGGAGTGCGCTCACGGCAATGCCGCCGCCCTCCTGGCGGAGGCCCAGATCGGCGGCGTCACCCGTGACGAGGTCCACCAGGGCCGCCCCCACGAGCCGCTGGTCCTCGTCGGACACCGTCAGGATCGTGAATCGGTCCAGGGCGATCTGGGCGTTCATGGCGGACATCCAGGGGAAGACCCGCTCATCTGAGCCGTCCCGGAGGCGGGTGGCCGCGGGCTGCCGCTGATCGCCGGGCCCGGGAGGGAGGTTGCCGACGCACCGGGTCAGGCCGCAGGCCCAGAACGAGACCTCGGCGGGGACGGACGCGGTCCGGAACTCCCCGGTCTGGACGTTGAGCAGGGACCCGAAGAGCGGCGGGAAGACGCCGAACGGCGACGGGCCCGAGGGCGTCCGCTGATACTCGTTGGGGCTGCCCACCCACGGATAGGAGAACAGGTGGAAGCCGAAGGTGTGGGGAACCCGGGACGGCGGTGCGCCGCCGGTGAGCGGGAGCCGCCAGACGCCGCCCCCGTCGCCCGCGGTCGACCAGTAGAGGTCGTTCCCGGCGACGGACAGGCCGTAGAGGGCGCTGCCCTCGGTGCGTCCGTCGGTGTCGACCGAGGCGAGCACCGTCGCCCTTCCTCCGGTGAGCGGGGCCGTCCAGACGTCGACGTCTCCCGGTCGTTCACGCGGCGGGTCGAGGTCCACACGATCGTCCCGGATCCGACGGCGAAATCGGCGGCGAAATAGATGGTGTCCGGCAGCGTGACAATCCGGACGAGGTCCCGCACCGTGCCGGTCTCCAGATCGTAGGAGGCGAGCAGGTCGGCCTTCTCGAAGCTCGCCTCGGTGCTGATCAGGAGCTCCCCGCCCGGCAGGAAGAGCAAAGGCCGAAATTTCTTGCCATTGGGCAGCTTGAGGGGTATTTCGCGGATCGCGTCCGGCCATACCCGCTCCAGCGGCGGCGGCAGGGTCGCGGGCGGGGGCTGGGCAGCGGTGGTGGCGGCCGGCCCGGCGATGAGGGAGCCGAGCGGGGAGACCGTCAGCGGCGCGGTGACGACAGCCGCCACGGCGACCGCGGCGATCAGCATCGTGATCCGGCGGCTCTTCGCCGGCTGACCGGCCAGGCCGGCCGGAGCGGGGGGAGCCTGCTGGGCGGCCGTCGACAGCGTCCGCCTGAGCCTTTCTTCCAGTTCGTTCATCGGTTGCTTCCCAGGGGCTGGAGAGTCCGGAGCTTGTCGAGCGCGCGAGGCCTGGCTCCGTACGGTGCCTCGGGAGATCTTCAGCATGTCGGCGATCTCGGCGTCGGAGAGATCCTCGTAGTAGCGCAGCACCAGCACCGCCCGCTGCCGCTTGGGCAGCCCGGCCAGGGACGCCCACAGGACGCCGTCGTCGGGGGAGTCGAACACGGGCTGGTCGGGCGGATCCCAGGAGAGGCGCTCGCGGCTGCGGACCCGCCAGGCGTTGACGTGCAGGCGGGTCATCGTCGTCCGGACGTACGCCTCGGGGTTGCCCTTGCGGCGGACCCGGGGCCAGGCGGCGCGGAGCCGTACCAGCGCTTTCTGGGCCAGGTCGGCGGCGTCGTGCGGATTTCCGCTCAGAACGTAGCCGAACCGCATCAGTGCGTCGGCGCGATCCGCCGCGAACCTCGCGTAGTCGTCGTCTTCTTCCACATCCGCTCAGACGGGGCAGCGGGCCGAACTGTTGCACGCGGAAACGGCACGGCCCCGCCACGGTGCCGTCAGGTCCTGAAGGGTGACCTGCGGTGGCGGGGCCGCGCGCTCGCGGGAGGCTAGAACTGGGCCTCCTCAGTGGAGCCCCGCAGGGCCGTGGTCGCCGAGTCCGGCGCGATGGCGGTGCTGACCAGGTCGAAGTAACCGGTGCCGACCTCGCGCTGGTGCCGGGTGGCGGTGTAGCCGCGGGCCTCGGCCGCGAACTCCCGCTCCTGCAGCTCGACGTAGGAGGTCATGCCCTCCTCGGCGTAGCCGCTGGCCAGCTCGAACATGGAATGGTTGAGGGCGTGGAACCCGGCCAGGGTGATGAACTGGAACTTGTACCCCATGTGGCCGAGCTCGCGCTGGAACTTGGCGATCGTCGAGTCGTCCAGGTGCTGCTTCCAGTTGAACGACGGGGAGCAGTTGTAGGCGAGCATCTGGTCCGGGTACTCGGCCTTGATCGCCTCGGCGAACCGGCGGGCCACGTCCAGGTCCGGCGTGGCGGTCTCCATCCAGAGCAGATCCGAGTACGGCGCGTACGCCAGCCCGCGGGCGATGCACGGCTCGATGCCCCCGCGCACCCGGTAGAAGCCCTCCGCGGTCCGCTCGCCGGTCGCGAACCGCTGGTCCCGGGGGTCGACGTCGCTGGTCAGCAGCGTCGCCGCCTGCGCGTCGGTACGCGCGATGATCAGCGTGGACACCCCGCACACGTCGGCCGCGAGCCGCGCCGCGTTCAGGGTCTTGATGTGCTGCCCGGTGGGGATGAGCACCTTCCCGCCGAGATGGCCGCACTTCTTCTCGGAGGCCAGCTGGTCCTCCCAGTGCACACCCGCGGCGCCGGCCGCGATCATGGCGCGCATCAGCTCGAAGGCGTTCAGCACGCCGCCGAAACCGGCCTCGGCGTCGGCCACGATCGGCGCCATCCACTGCGGCGGGTCGTCGACGCCGTTGTGGAACGACTCGGCCCAGGTGATCTGGTCGGCCCTGAGCAGCGCGTTGTTGATCCGGCGGACCACGGCAGGGACCGAGTTGGCCGGGTAGAGGCTCTGGTCGGGGTAGGTCTGCCCGCTCAGGTTGGCGTCGGCCGCGACCTGCCAGCCGGACAGGTAGATGGCCTTCAGGCCCGCCTTCACCTGCTGAACGGCCTGGTTGCCGGTGAGCGCGCCGAGCGCGTTCACGTAGTCCTGGGTGTGCAGCAGGTCCCACAGGCGCTTGGCGCCGAGGCGGGCGAGGGTGAACTGCTCCTGCACGGAGCCGCGCAGCTTCACCACGTCCTCAGGGCTGTACGTCCGCTCGGTTCCGGCCCAACGGGGATTGCTCTCCCAGTCGTGCCGCAGCTGAGCGGCGGCGGATCTGAGGCGTTCGACCATCATCTGTCACTCCCTTGTTGCGTGCCTCTCCGCGGCCGGCGGGCCCGGCGGAGGGCGGTGTCGTCACCTGGGTGCTTGGTCTGAGTTTGTGTCGACGTCAAGAGATCCAGCAAGGTGGGGAAGCTCGAAAGAAGGCCAAATTTTCTTGTAACAAAATACTGATGAGTATTCAGCGGAGAAGAATCGCCGAGTTTTCGTTATGGACTAGACCAATCTCTGTGAGCTGAGTCACACCAGACCGTGCCGTTTTGTCTGGTTATATGGTGATTTACCCGGATTTCTGGGGTTGATGAGGGCTGTCAGTGTGGGGTAGCTCACACGGGGGTGGAAGAAGGCGTGAAATTCTGCCTAGGATCGCTGCATGCCCTCCTTGCTCGGTGAAGAACCGCTGTCTTTGACGCAGGAGCTCGATCTTCTGGCCTTCGGCCAGCGCCTCAAGCACCTGCGGCGGCAGCGTGGGCTCACCCTGTCCGAGCTCGGCGAGCGGGTCGGCCGGGCGCCGAGCCAGCTGTCGCTGCTGGAGAACGGCAAGCGCGAGCCGAAGCTGTCGCTGCTGAAGTCGCTGGCCGGGGCGTTGAACGTGCCGGTCGAGGAGCTGTTGAGGCGGCAGGCGCCGAACCGGCGGGCGCAGCTGGAGATCGCTCTGGAGGAGGCCCAGCGGGATCCGCTGTACGCCGCGCTCGGGCTGGCCCGGCTGAAAGTGTCCGCCCGGGTCACCAACGACGTGCTCGAACACATCCTCGCGCTGTACGAGGAGCTCAAGGCGCGCCAGGCCAAAGGCACCGCCACCCCGGAGGAGGCGCGGGCCGCCAACGCCGAACTCCGCCGCAAGCAGAGCGAACTGGGCAACTACTTCGAGGACATCGAGCGGGCCGCCGCCGAAGCGCTGGCCGCCGTCGGCTACCGGACCGGAGCGCTCTCCCAGAGCACGGTCCAAGCGCTGGTCGAACACTTCGGCTTCACCGTGCACACCGCTCCCGACCTGCCGCGATCGGCCCGGTCGGTAACCGATCTGCGCAACCGGCGGATCTACCTCAAACGCGAGCAGCTCGGGATGCACACCCCGCGGACCATCCTGCTCCAGACCATCGGGCACTTCGCGCTCTCCCACCACAAACCGCGTGACTTCGCGGACTTCCTGCGGCAGCGGGTGGAGGCCAACTACTTCGCCGCGGCGGTCCTGATGCCGGAGGCGGCGGCGGCGCCGTACCTGCTGGAGGCCAAACGCGACCGGGCGCTGTCGGTGGAGGACCTGCGGGACGTGTTCGCGGTGTCGTACGAGATGGCCGCGCACCGATTCACCAACCTGGCCACCCACCACCTGGACCTGGTGTGCCACTTCGTCCGGAACGACGCGGGCGGAATCATCTACAAGGCGTACGAGAACGACGGGGTGCTCTTCCCCTCCGACGAGCAGGGCTCGATCGAGGGGCAGCGGCTCTGCCGGCAGTGGTCCGGCCGGCAGGTCTTCCTGGCCAGGGATCGTTTCTCGCCGTACCACCAGTATTCGGACTCGCCGTCAGGTACCCACTTCTGCGTCGCGCACGTGGACCCGTCCCAGGAGAAGGATTTCGCGATCACCCTCGGCGTGCCGTTCCGGGAGTCGCGCTGGTTCCGCGGGCGGGAGACCACGGTGCGCAAGAAGTCGAACTGTCCGAACGGCGAGTGCTGCCGCCGCCCGCCGGTCGAGCTGTCGCAGCGCTGGGACGGCTACGCGTGGCCGTCGGCGCGCGCGCACTCCCACGTCCTGGCGGCCCTTCCGCCCGGTTCGTTCCCCGGCGTCGACGAGGCCGACGTCTACGCCTTCCTGGAGCGCCACGCGGCGGCGGGGTGACGGCGGCGCCTGGTTCTGAAATGGAAGGGCCGCAGCCGTGAGGTCACCCACCGGATCCCGGCCAGGGCCAGCACGAACGACAGGCAGACCAGTAAGAACATGATCAGGGCGAACATCGCGCCGTGCGCGTTGAGCACCTTGTCCACCTCCACGCCGGTCGCCTTCGCCAGCATGACCTTCACCACCTCCTGTAGGCTCAGCACCATCGCCGCCGACCCGACCGCCGCGCCGACCAGCCCGCCGGTCCACTCCGACAGCGTGTCCATCCGCTGCTGGAACCAGGCGAGGTTCTGCCGGACCTGTAACTCCATGCCGGTGATGTCGCGGATCCGTACATCGTCCAGATTGTGCCGGAGCAGCGGCGCGAGCAGCTGCCCGATCCGGCCGTCCAGCACGTAGTCGTCGCTGGTGCTGGCCACGATGTGCTGCCACCGCTCGACCTGCCCCCTGCTGACCGCGCCCCGCTCGGTCAGCACCCGCTGGGTGTCCCGCTGCACGCAGGTCAGGGTGGTACGGCGAAGCGCCAGGAACTCCATGAGCTGGGTGCGGTCCGGGTCGATCGCGTCATGATCGTCGTCGATCCGCCCGGTGGAGGTGAGCAGCGCCGCCTTCGACTCGCCGACGAACCACCAGACATCCGGGTCGATCTGGTTGGATCCGACCGGCTTCGGGGGAGTCGACTGCTCGGCCGGGTAGAGCAGGGACTGCGCGATGGCCTCCGCGTGCTTCGACGGTTCCGCGGTGACCAGCCGGTCCAGCTTCGGCAGCACCAGCTCGAACTGCGGCCCGAAACTCACCGGGAACGGATACGCGAGCTCTCCTTTCCGTGACATCTCGTGCAGCCGGTCGCAGCCCTTCATGCCCTCGACCGCCCACGCCGCCGGCGGCGCGTCCGCCCGGCCGCGGGCGCGTTCGGTCAGGTCGAGGTAGACCCAGTTCATCAGGCTGCGCACACCGCCGGTGACGGGGTCGCCGGCGTCGGATACGTGCCAGCGGAGTGGGTAGTCGTACACGTAGGAGGCTCGTTCGAGCTGGTTCAGCAGGTCGGCGCCGTGCCCGCGCGGCAGGACCGCGTTCGCGGAGTGAAGTGTGGGGCGGATGACGATGAATCCGGAGGCGTGGGCGAGGATGTGGACCCGGACGCTTCCGCTGACCGGGAGTTCGCCGTGGGGGAGCCGGAGGACCCCGCTGAACTCGATCGGGGCGAGCCGTATCTTGGCGAAATGCCCGAGCCTGCGGGCCTGCAGGTCGAAGAAGGTGTGCGCGCCGACGTCAAAGGGTTCCGCGTCCGGCGGCATGCCGGTGGCCAGGAGCTCGGGCGGGGGAATGTCGGCGAGGACCCCCAGATCGTAGCCTCGGAACCAGCTGACGGTCCATACGGGGGGTAGGGGATCATAAATGATCACTTTGCGGATTCTAGTCCACGGGGCGCGGGCGATTCTGGGGGTCGCAGGATGATCACATTCGTGATCCTTGCCCATAATGAGCAGGAGACGGTGGCGGGCGCGGTCGCGGCGGCCCAGGCGGCTTCATCCGGGCCGGCGGAGGTTTCGGTGGGGGCCGGGCGCGCTCACGTTCAGGGCGCCGGCGGCTTGGTGGGGGGCGAGCGTAATCGCGTCGAGCGTGGCGGCCCGGCGGAGGCCGATCGCGTTGAGGGTGCCGGTGGCTCGGCGGGGGCCAGGCGCACTCACGAGGACGGTGGCGGCGAACCGATGGGTGATCCTGCCCGCCGAAGTCGTGTCGTCGTGGTGGACAGTGGGTCCACGGATGCCACGGCGGATCTCGCGGCGGAGGCCGGGGCCGAGGTGATTCGAGGGCCGCTGGGGAAGGGTGCGGCCATGCGGTTGGCGGCGAGCTTCGTGGACACGCCGTGGGTGTGCTTCCTCGATGCCGATCTTGTTGAGACGTCGCACAACATCGCCGCCGTTCTGCGGGAGAGGGCTCTCGGCGCGGGTGACGAGGTGGCGATGATCGTCGGCGAGTTCACGGATCCGCCGCCCGAGCCCGTGCTGGGCAACACGATCGCCCTGTATCCGACCCTGGTGAGAGCCCTGTTCCCCGAAGCCGACGGGCGATTCGGGCGCCGGCCGCTGAGCGGGTTCCGGGTGGTGCGGCCGGAGCTGGTGGCCGACGTTCCGGATGACTTCGGGGTGGAGGCGCATCTGAATCTGACCGTCGCCGTGTCCGGGCGGCCGTTCATAGTCACGCCCATCGGCATGTACCGGCAGCGGTTCCGGTACAAACCGGATATGGGACGTGAGATCGGCAAGGCCATCCTCGACGTCGCCATCGCCCACGGCCGCCTGGCCCCGCCCGCCCGCCCCGCCTGGGACCACTGGGTGGCGTGGCTGGCCGAAACGATGGGAAGCTACCGCGGCGATCTCGAAGACCGGGACGCCTACCTCGCACATCTGATGGCGGCCGCCGCCGCGCCGCTGCCACCCACAGGAGTGAAATGAAGCTCGGAGCCCGGACGTTCGACTTCTCTCGCCAGGTCGCGGTGATGGCCATCATCAACCGCACACCTGACTCCTTCCATGATCGAGGCCGTACCTTCGCCCTGGACAAAGCCGTCGAAGCCGCACTGTCCGCCGTCTCGGACGGCGCCGACTGGCTCGACATCGGCGGCGTCCCCTTCGGCCCCGACGGCCCCCAGGTCGGCGTCACCGAAGAGATCGACCGCGTGGTCCCCCTGATCGAGGCCATCCGCGCCGCCACCGACGCCGTGATCTCCGTCGACACCCACCGCGGCACGGTCGCCGAAGCCGCCATCAGAGCCGGCGCCGACGTCGTCAACGACACCAGCGGCGTCAGCGACCCCGCCCTCGCCACCGCGGTCGCCGCCGCGAACGCCGGCCTGGTCGTCACCCACAGCCTGTCCGGCCCCCGCGTCCACCACCCCCGCCCGACCTACGACGACGTGACCGCCGAAGTCGTCGCCTTCCTCCGCGACCGCGTCGCCTTCGCCGAACAGTCCGGCGTCGCCCCCGACAAGATCATCGTCGATCCCGGCCACGACCTCAACAAGAACACCCTCCACACCCTCGCCCTGACCCGCCGCCTTCCCGAACTCGCCGCCCTCGGCCACCCCCTCCTCGTCGCCCTCTCCAACAAGGACTTCATCGGCGAAACCCTCAACCGCCCCCAGCACGACCGCCTCCCCGGCTCCCTCGCCGCCGCCGTCTTCTGCGTCCTCAACGGCGCCCGAATCATCCGCGTCCACGACGTCCGCGCCTCAGTGGACGCCATCCGCATGACCGAAGCCCTCCTCGGCTGGCACGACCCCGTCAACCTCCGCCACAACATGTGATGCCCGGCGGACCTCACGATTGCGCAGGTGGGTGAGGACCAGCAGGGCTTGCCGTCCGGCGTGGCGGGCATGGGCGCCGTTCGACGGCGAATCGCGGCACGGTGAGACAGCGCTGAGGCTTCCGGTATGGGCATCGGACTTTAGGTTCGAGTCGTGCGGGTGAAGCGCCATGCCGTCGCCGTCCACAACAGGCCCCACAGCAGGAAGAACGGCGACCAGAGCATGAGATCCCAGCGAGCCAGATGGCGGGCCAGTTCGGCATGCTGAGGCGGCGGTGGCTGCACGCCGGTGAGTACCAGCGTGTCACCGACGAAGCCATAACCCACCGGGCCCAAGGACCGCACGATCATGAAGATTCCCGCCGTCCACGTGGCGGTGAGCAGAATCCACCGCGGAAACCGCCTGCCCCAAGGGCGTATGGTCGCGAGCGCGATGACAATACCGACGATGGCAAGGGTGAACAGAATCCAGTGGCTGGCCACAAACAGCGGGTCACGCGCCAGAAGCCGCCGCCGCAGGTCCGGCGGCAGCGGGTCCTTGTCCGCCAGAGCGTTCGCGCCCAGCGCCTGGGCGAGTTTCATCAGACCGTAGGCCGCAGTGCACACGCATGTGGCGTACGCCGCGTACGCGGTCGGTCGCTTCCAGGCCCACGGCATTGCCGATTTCATGATCCCGCCGCCCTATTTCCTGTCCAGCGGCGTGCCGAACTCGACATTGGTCAGGCGGTGGCGCGCTCTCTTGATGATCTGCAGCGGGGCAGCCGTCAACTCGTCGAAGCCGGTCGCCGACGCGGGGAGAGCCATCATCCGGGTCAACGTACCGGCAAAGCGATCAGTGCCCCTCAGCATGCGAGTCGGGGCGAACCATTGGCGGCCACTGACCATCTTTCCAGACCGGATCGGGAGATCGACGTGGCACCAGGTGGCGGTGACGTTGGACGATGCTCTCTATCGCGGCATGTGTTAGACGAGGGCGAACCGCTGGGCGAAGGCGGACATCTCTTCGCGTTGCTGGCCCGGCTCGGTGGCGGTGGCACCCACGACGATGCGGGTCACGCCTTGTGCGGCGAATGCCTCAACCTGATCGAGGGTCATGTCGATCGACCCCGATCGTGTGTACTCCAGCGTTTCCGGGCTACGACCGGCCTCAACGGCGGTCGACCGGGCGAGGTCCAGCTGGATGGCGCGCTCGTTGAGATCGAGTGCGCCACCAGGGAAGTAGCCGTCGCCGCGTAGCCCGGCGCGGCGTGCGGCGGCCCGGCTCGATCCGCCGACGTGGATCGGCAAGTGGGTGACTCCGTGGGGTTTCGGGAACTGGCACAGATCATCGAAGGCGAAGAACTCCCCGTCGAAACTGACACCCTCTTCGCCGCCGGCCCAGAGCAGCCGCATCACGTCAATCGCCTCGTCGGCACGACGGCCGCGGGAGCTGAAATCAACCCCCACCGCCCGAGCCTCACCGGGCAGGGCGCCGAGCCCCGCGGTCAGCAGCCGCATCCGCCCCTTGGACAGCACATCGATGGTCGCCAGCCGCTTGGCGAGAACCACAGGATGGTGGTACGGCAGCAGCAGCACACCCGTACCGAGCAGGATCCGTCGCGTAGCCGCGGCCACGAAACTCAAACAATCGAGCGGATCGACGTACGGCAGCGACGGCGGCAACTCGAAGCGCCCGACCATCGCGCCCGGGTACAGCGCGATGTGCTCCGGCAGGTACAGCGACTCGAAGCCGCACTCCTCGGCCTGCTGCGCATAGGCCATGATCTTGTCAGGGTCAACGCCGTAGTAGGGCGTGCTGTAGCTGATTCCAAACTTCATCATCATTCCCTCAGGTTAGTCAGCCCATGCGATGGTCGGCAGCCACGCTAGAACCTTGCCATTAGCGTCAAGGCAACCAGCGCCTTTCGCCGACAATTCCGGAGTCGAAATTCCCGGATCCGGCGGAGTACAGGAGCCCGCGACGAATAGAAGCAATCCGAACTGAACCAAAATAGCCAAGGAAAATAGACGAGGTGAACCAGACCTTTCTCCCGCATTGCGTCTATGTAATGATCGGGACGTGAGCCAGATGGAACCCGCGAAACCACGCGTGCGCCGGAAGAGGGGCCTGGTCCTGGCTGCCGTACTCGTGCTCCTCGCCGGGGTGTTCGTGTGGAACTCGAGCCTGGTGAACGCACGCTTCCAGGTGGTCTGGCTGGACGGCAGCCAAGGCTGGGGCTCCGGCGACACGAAGACCTTTTCCATCAGATTCGGCGTCAAGAACGACGGATGGACCTCCACCACCATCGTGGGAGCCGGTCGCAGCAATTCCTCCATACGTTTGGTTCAAATCGAGGGCGTGAAACTGCCCATCACCCTGGAGCACGGCGACACGGCACAACTCGAGTTCGTCTACGAGGTCACCGACTGTAATTCCGTCCTCATCGAGGAGTGGCCGATCCCGGTGCAGGTGGCGCGACCTTGGGGCACCGAGACCGTGTACGTCGTGCCTCCACCACAAGAGCCCGACTCGGCAAACCCCTACTACAACGATTACGACGAGAACACCCACTGGCAGTGGCAGGTCGCCAGGTCGAGCTACGTCTGCGACTTCAGTCCCTGACCTCTGCGCCCAGGGCCGGAACGAAGTACGCTCGGAGCAATCCCAGGCCCCTGGCGGAAACATGACAAGCTGGCGGGAAGCGCGAGCCCGGCACGAGCGGCGAGTTCTCCTCGAGAAGCTCGAATCGCGGCTGCTGGCGGTGGACGCCGGTGGCGATCCACTGGCGATCCTGGACGACGAAGCCGTCGAGCTGGTTCAGCGCCTGCTCGCCCTCGTCCCCGACCCCGCCGAAGATCTCCCGGCGACGTACACGGCGGGGGCGGTGCACTGGTGGCGCTACCAGGTGCGGTCCGACGCCGACGGGCAGGCGGACCTGTTCGCGGCGATGCGGCTGCTGTCCATCGTGTACGAGGCGGCGGCCGATCAACTCCCGCCCATGCTGCGGGAATTCGTGGAAATGACCGCGCCCGACGGCATGTTCCAGCCCGACGAGACCGTGGACATCGCCATCTGGAACGGCGGCGTCGATCTCCTGGAGGAGTGGGAGCAGACGGGCGATCCCGCCTATCTGGACGACGCGGCGGCGCAGTTCCTGCTGGCGGTTCCCGCCGGGCATCATCAGCGCGCGGAGATGCTGGCCAGCCTCATCGAGAACCTGCACGAGCTGTGGCAGCAGAACCGCGAGCCGGCGGCCCTGGTCAAGGCCGCCGAACTGGGACGTCTCGCGGGCGAGGACAACCACAAGATTCTTTCCCTGCACGCGGCCGTGCTCTGGGACCTCGGCAAGGAATCGAACGACCTGCTGATCGTCACCGAGGCCGTCGAGGCGGCCAGGCTGGCCCTCTCCGTGGCGGGCCCGGACTATCCCGAACGTGTCGTCTACCTGTCCAACCTGGGGATCTACTTACGAACCCTCTACCAGCGGACCCAGGTGGTGGAAAGGCTTGCCGAGGCGGTCGACCTCGGCCGGGAAGTCGTCGAACTCGCCCCCGATCACCCGGTCTACCTGACCAACCTTGGGGTCGCGCTGGCGACGTACTCGGAGCGCCCCCGGGACTTCCGGACGCTGGCAGAAGCGATCGACATCCATCGCCGCGCGGTCGCCGCCGCGACTTCCGACGACCCCGGTCGTGCCCGGTTCCTGTCCAATCTGGGTGACGCGCTACGCATGTCGTACACCTATGAGAAGGACGAGCACGTCCTGGCCGAGGCCATCGCGGTCTGCCGGGAAGCCGTGGAACTGACCCCGCCCGGCGACGCCCAGCGTGCCATGTACCTGTACAACCTCGGCGCCGTGCTGGAACCGGTCTCCGTGCGCGAGGCCCTGGAGGCGTTCGCCGAGTCGGCGGAGACGGAAGGCGCGACGGCGACGCTGCGGCTGAACGCCAACCGCCGTCTCGCGGACGCGGCCATGGGCGTGGGTGAATTCACGCGGGCGCTCGCGGCCTACGAGGCGGCGATCGCGCTACTGGCCGCCGTCGCGTCCCGATCACTCGAACGGCCCGACCGCGAGCACGGTCTGGGCCAGGCGGTGGGGCTCGCGTCGGAGGCGGCCGCGGCCGCGATCGAGTTGGGGCGCCCGGAGCGCGCGGTCGAACTGCTGGAACTGGCCCGGGGGGTGCTGCTCGGCGAGGTGATCGGCGCGCGCGGCGACCGCGCCGAACTCCGGGCCCGCGCACCCGGCCTGGCCGCCCAGTTCGAGCTGGTACGGGAGGAACTCGACCTGGCCGACCACACCACGCTGACGGACGAACTGGTCGAGTACTCGGAGATGGACGTGCTGGAGCGGATCCTGGTGGACGCCCAGCTCCTGGAACCCGATGCCCGGGTCGCGGCCAGACCGGTGGCCGTACGGCGTCGCGAGCTTGCCGTGGAATGGGACGCGCTGCTCGCCGAGATCCGGGCCGTGCCCGGTTTGGAGGAGTTTCTGCTGCCGCCGGGCATCGACCGGCTGTGGCCGCAGGCCGCCGACGGCCCGATCGTGCTGGTGAATCTCAGCTGGCATCGCTGTGACGCGCTCATCGTCACCGCCGATCCCGACCGCCCGGTCCGGGTAGTACCGCTTTCCACGTTGACGCACCAGGACGTCCTCGACCAGGTCACACGTTTCCTCGGCGCGGTAGCCGACACCGAGACCGGCACACTCAACCGCCGCCGGGCCGCCCAGCAGCAGATTCACCAGGTGCTGCGGTGGGCGTGGGACCACATCACCGGACCTGTCCTGGAGGCTCTCGGTTTCACCGGTCCGCCGGGTGAGACCTGGCCACGCCTGTGGTGGTGCCCGCAGCGGGAGCTGACCTTCCTGCCCCTGCACGCCACCGGCCACCATGACGGCGGGACCGGCACGGTGCTGGACCGGGTCATCTCCTCCTACACCCCGACGATCCGCGCCCTGCGGCATGCCCGCCTGAACATCGGCGAGCCCGCGTCCATCAAAGCGACTGCGCTGATCGTGGCCATGCCCGAAACACCGAACGCCCCCGACCTGCCGGGCGCGCGCACCGAAACACGCCGGCTGACCGAACTGATTCCCGCCGCCCGCGTCCTCTCCGGCGAGCAGGCGACCCGCGACGCCGTGATCGAGGCCATCCCCGATCACGCGATCGTGCACCTGGCCTGCCATGGGCTCAGCGACTGGAATTCGCCCGACTCCAGCAGATTGCTGCTACACGACCACGCCACGCGGCCGCTCACGGTGACCGGCATATCCCTCCTCGACCTGACTCGCGCCCGGCTCGCGTACCTGTCGGCGTGCAGCACCACAGCCGGCAACCAGCGTCTCGCCGACGAGGCCGTGCACATCACGGGCGCATTCCAGCTGGCCGGATACCAGCAGGTCGTAGGCACCCTGTGGCCGATCAGGGACGTGCTGGCCACCCGCGTCGCCGACGCCGTCTACACCCACCTCACCGCCGACGGCACGACCACACCCGCCACCGAGCACACCGCCCTGGCCCTGCACCTGGCCATCCGTCAGCTTCGTGACCAGTTCACGGCCAGCCCCGCCCAGTGGGCCGCGCACGTGCATGTCGGCATTTGAGAGGGACACATGGCCGAGAGAAACGTGAGCTTCCCGCCCATCCCCAACGGCGTCGACTACCTCGTCAGCGTGATGCAGCTACTCGGCGAAAACCCAAGCCCACGCGACCTGAAGTACGCCGTCCTGCACCTTCAAGCGGCCTCCGAGGTACTACTCAAGGCTCGCCTCCAGATCGAACACTGGACCCTGGTCGTAAAAGACGCCGCCAAGACCAGGAAACAGCACTACCTGGACAGTGACTTCGAGAGCCCCACCCACGCGGAAACCATCCGCAGGCTCGTGGAAGTCGTCGGGATCGGCATCAGCGAGGCCGACAAGAAAGAGCTCCTCCGCTTCGCCAGGACGCGCAACGCCCTCCAGCACTGGGGACTAACGGAATCGGCCCCCGCGGTCGAGGTCCGCGCCGCCACCGTGCTCGACTTCCTGATCCGCTTTCTCGACGACCAGCTCCTGCAGGGTGTCCATTCACGGGATCTCGTGACCTGCGGCGCGACCTCGGTTTGATCGCCGGGACGTGATCCTCGATCATGCTGTCTTGTGTCCGACA
>NZ_BLAD01000076.1 GCF_009687845.1 Acrocarpospora corrugata | reverse complement strand
GGGGGTGGGGGTGGCGCCCGCGTTGCCCGCGGTGTTGGTCACCCCGCTGACCGTGCTGTCCAGGGTGTCGGTGACCGTCGAGAGTGTGCCGCCGGTCACGCCGTTGACGACGTCGGTGACCCCGTCGACGACTTGGCAGAGCCCGTTGGCGACCCCGGAGAGCGGCCCCCGGGAGTCGCAGTCGGCCGCCCGCGCGGGGCTCGCCGCGAGCAGGGGCATGCCCCCGCTGAGCGCGAGCGCCAGCGCGCCGGCGGAGATCGCGGACGCGTGACGTCCGATCCCCATAGAAGTCCCTCCCCATCCCAGCAAGCGCAATGCTTACTTGGTTCGCTCCAGTTTTTCCGCCGCGCCGGGGAATTCCGCTGAAAGTTGCGATTCGGTATCGACGCGTAATACGCGAGGCCCCCTCTCGTTCCTGACTGAGACCTTGCGCGCCTTAACGGAGAGTGGCAAGACGGTCACGGCTCGTGGGCTCAGGAGGAGACGTCGTCCAGGGCTTCCCTGATCTCCCACGGGAGGGTGAGCTTCTCGGACTGGAGGACGCCGAGCAGCTGGGCGTGGGTGCGGGCGCCCACGATGGCGGACGACACGCCCGGGCGGTCGCGGATCCAGGAGAGCGCCACGGCGAGCGGGGAGACGCCCAGGCCCTCGGCGGCGGTGGTGACGGATTCGACGATGCGGCGGGAACGTTCGTCCAGGTACGGCTGGACGAAGTCGGCGAAATGGGGCGTGGCGGCCCGGGAGTCGGCGGGGATGCCGGTCCGGTACTTGCCGGTGAGCACGCCCCGGCCCAGCGGCGACCAGGCCAGGATGCCGGCGCCGACGTGGGCGGCGGCGGGGAGCAACTCGTCCTCGACCTCCCTGGCGACCAGGGAGTACTCGACCTGCGCGGCGACCAGGGGGGCCCGCCCGGGGGCGCCGCGTTGCCACGTTCCCGCGGCGGCCAGCTGCCAGCCGGCGTAGTTGCAGACGCCCGCGTAAGCCGTACGGCCGGAGGAGACGGCGGTGTCGACGGCGGCGAGCGTCTCGTCGAGGGGGACGTCGGGGTCGAAGGCGTGCAGCTGCCAGAGGTCGAGCTCGTCCAGGCCGAGGCGGTCCAGGGAGGCGTCCAGGGCGCGGATCAGGTGGCGGCGGGAGGCGTCCTTGCCGCCGGGGGTGAGCACCGCCTTGGTGGCGACGATCAGGCCGGCGCGGGGGACCACCTCGGCTAACAGGCGGCCGATCAGGCGTTCTGCGTCGCCTCCGGCATACACGTCGGCGGTGTCGATCAGCGTGCCGCCCGCGTCGGCGAACGCGGTGAGCTGAGCCGTCGCCTCGTCGGCGCCGGTGTCACGGGCCCAGGTCATCGTGCCCAGGCCGAGCCGGGACACCGAGAGCCCGCTGCGCCCGACAAATCGCTGATCCATTGTGAGTCAGAGTATCGTGCCGAAGGCTCTAAGCTGGCCGATCGTGGACGTTCTCCAGGCCATCGTGCTGGGCATCGTGCAGGGGCTCACCGAGTTTCTGCCGATCTCCAGTTCCGCGCATCTGCTCATCGTGCCCAAGCTGCTCGACTGGCCCGACCCGGGGGCCGCCTTCACGGCGGTGATCCAGCTCGGCACCATGCTGGCGGTGCTGCTGTTCTTCTGGCGCGACATCGTGCGGATCAGCTGGACCTGGCTGCGCAGCCTGCGCGACAAGGAGCTGCGGAGCAGCCTGGACGCCCGGATGGGCTGGTACATCATCCTCGGCACCGTCCCGATCTCGGTGGCGGGGCTGCTGTTCGCGGACGCGATCGAGGGCCCGGCCAGGAACCTGTGGCTGAACGCCAGCATGCTGATCGTGTTCGGCCTGATCCTGCTGGTGGCCGAGCAGTGGGGGTCCAAGCGCAAGGAGCTGGAGGACCTGACCCTGAAGGACGGCCTGATCATCGGCGCCTGGCAGATGCTGCCGCTGATCCCCGGCGCGTCCCGGTCCGGGTCGACGCTGACCGGCGCGATGTTCCTCGGCTACACCCGGGAGGCGGCGGCGCGTTACTCGTTCCTGCTGTCCATCCCGGCGGTCGTGCTGTCCGGCATCTTCGAGATGCGGCACGTCGGCGACGGCGGCGGGCCGCCGCTGGTGCCGACCATCATCTGCACGATCGTCTCGTTCATCGTCGGGTACGCGTCGATCGCCTGGCTGCTGAAGTGGGTGGCCAAGCACTCCACCAACATCTTCGTGATCTACCGCGTGTTCGCGGGGTCGCTGCTGCTGACCCTGCTCTCGCTCGGCGTGATCACCCCATGAGCACCCTGCTGCTGCTGCGGCACGGGCTGACCGAGCTGACCGGTCCCGTCCTGGCGGGCCGCGCCCCCGGCGTGCGGCTGGACGAGCGCGGCCGTGAGCAGGCCAGGAAGGTCGCAGAACGGCTGGCCGGTATTCCGCTCGACGCGATCGTCTCCAGCCCGCTGGAGCGCTGCCAGGAGACCGCGGCGGCGGTCGCCGCCGGGCGCGGTGCGGAGATCCACACCGATGAGCGGTTCATCGAGTGTGAGTACGGCGACTGGACCGGCCGCAAGATCGCCGAACTGGCGAAGGAACCCCTCTGGCAGGTCGTGCAGGCGCACCCGAGCGCCGCCGTCTTCCCGGCCGGAGAAGCACTGGCCACCGTCCAGCACCGCGCCGTGCAGGCCGTACGGTCCTGGAACGAACGCCTGGGCGACAAGGCCACCTATCTGGTCTGCAGCCACGGCGACGTGATCAAGGCGATCGTGGCCGACGCGATGGGTCTCCACCTGGACCAGTTCCAGCGCATCACCGCCGACCCGGCCTCGGTCACAATCATCAGATACACCCCCATACGCCCCTTCCTGCTCAAACTTAACGAGACTGGAAATATCACTCTGCCCGAACAGGGTTCGGCAGACAAAGATGGGGGAGAAAACATCACCGGGAGCGATGCCGCCGTCGGCGGCGGAGCTGGGACCACGTAGGGTCTGGTTATGCCGGTCTTCGACTACGATCCGCCAGACAGGTTCGTGGCCGGTGCCGTGGGGCAACCGGGCGCGCGGACCTTCTTTCTGCAGGCCCGGGGGCAGGGCAGGGTCACGACGGTCTCGCTGGAGAAGTTTCAGGTGGCAGTGCTGGCCGATCGACTCGACGAGCTGCTGGACGAGGTGCTGCGCCGCAGCGGCGGGCGCGCGCCCGTCCCGGCCGCGGCCTCCGTCGAGCTGGCCGACATGGCCCCGCTGGAGATGCCGATCGACGAGGAGTTCCGGGTGGGCACGATGGCCCTGGCCTGGGACCCGGAGACCGCGCAGGTGATCATCGAGGCGCAGGAGGCGACGGCTGAGGACGACGAGGAGGAGGACCCGCTCTTCGTCGACCCGGAGCGGCCCGCTCCGGCCGTGCTCAGGGTCCGGATCAGCCCCGCCCTGGCCCGCGCGTTCAGCCGCCGCGCGCTCGACGTGGTGGCGGCGGGCCGCCCGCCCTGCCCGCTCTGCGGCCAGCCGCTGGACGCGGAGGGCCACATCTGTGTTCGTCTCAACGGTCACCACCCCGGGGGTTTGACTGCATGACAGCGGAGAGCGCCGAGGAAGGTCCGGGTCTTGACGACGCCGCGGCCATGCGTCTGCTGCGCGAAGGCAGGCTGGAGGTGGCCGGCCGGCTGGTCGAGGCCACCAACATGACGCTCTACTGCACCATCAGCCAGGGCGATCAGCTCGCCGCGTGCGTGTACAAACCGGTCCGCGGTGAGCGGCCACTGTGGGACTTCCCCGACGGCACGCTGGCCGCCCGCGAGGTGGCCGCCTACGAGGTGGCGGCGGCCACCGGCTGGCGCCTGGTGCCGCCGACCGTGTACCGGGACGGCCCGTTCGGGCCCGGCATGGTGCAGCTGTGGATCGACGCCGACCCGGAGGCCGACCTGATGGCCCTGGTCCGCAGCCGCCAGCCCGCGCTGCGCCGGATGGCCGTGTACGACGCCGTCGTCAACAACGCCGACCGCAAGGCCGGCCACCTGCTGCCGCTGACCGACGGCCACATCTACGGGGTGGACCACGGCGTCTGCTTCTCCGAGGAGGGCAAGCTGCGGACCGTGCTGTGGCAGTGGCGGGGCAAGCCGCTGCCGCGCGAGGCGGTGACCGTGCTGGTGACCCTGGAGCGGGAGATGGAGCGCGGGCGGCTGGGGCGCAGGTTGCGCGAACTGCTCACCGCCGCCGAGGTCGAGGCGACCTGGAACCGGGTAAGGAAACTGCTGGACACCGGCGTTCACCCCTACCCGTCGGAGGACTGGCCGGCCATCCCGTGGCCGCCGATCTAGACGGGTGACACTATTTCGGGCACTCTGCATGAGTCTCTACCGATAATGGAGGGAACGGGCATTGTGTACGGTGATCGTGAGTGTCGAACCCGACGCGGAGGTGCCGGTCCTGCTGGCCGGGGTTCGTGATGAGTTCGTGGCGCGGCCCTGGATGTCGCCGGCGGCGTACTGGCCGGATCATCCGGCTCTGATCGCCGGCCGGGATCTGCTGGCCGGGGGCACCTGGCTGGCGGTGAATCCGGGCACGCGGCGGGTGGCGGCGTTGCTGAACGGCGGGGGGCGTCCGGCCGGGCTTGAGGTCCGGTTGAGCCGCGGGGATCTGCCGTTGAAGGCCGCCGACGCCGGCGAGATGCCGCACGTGGATCTATCGAGGTACGACCCTTTCTATCTGGTCGTCGCCGGGCTGGACGGGGTGCGCCTGTGGACCTGGGACGGCGAGCGGATCAGTGAGGAGAAGCTCAGGCGCGGCCTGCACGTGATCGTCAACACCGGCAGGCCCGCCGAGGAGGAGAACGCGCGAGTCGGATATTTCCGCCCCAGGTTCGCGCAGGCCGCCCGGCCCGCGCTGATGACCGGGGGAGCGCCCGAACGGTTCTGGGGCGACTGGCTGCGGCTGGCCAGCGGCGACGGGGTGCCCGACGACGATACGCGCGCCCTGGTGGTCCGGCACGCGCTCGACGACGGCCGCGTCTACGCCAGCCTCTCGGTCACCCTGGTGGCGCTCGCCGAGTCCGGAGTGCGGTACGACTTCCTCCCGTTTCCCGAGGATCCGCGCACCTGGCACACCGTGGATATACCGGCGCAGGGGCGCGGATAGGCTCAGTTCATGCGATCGTGGCCTGCACCGAACATCCCCCGGCTGCCCGGTTCCGGGCACCCCCTGCGCCTGTACGACACCGCCGCACGGCAGGTCAGGGCCACCACCCCCGACGGCGCCTCCAATGACGAAGCCCGGATGTACGTCTGCGGCATCACCCCCTACGACGCCACCCACCTCGGCCACGCCAACACCTACCTCGCCTTCGACCTGGTCAACCGGGCCTGGCGGGACGCCGGCCACGACGTGCACTACACCCAGAACGCCACCGACGTGGACGATCCGCTGCTGGAGCGCGCCGATCAGACCGGCGTGGACTGGCGCGAACTCGCCGCCGGCCAGATCGACCTGTTCCGCTCCGACATGGCGGCGCTGCGCATCGTCCCGCCGCGCGAGTACGTCGGCGTGACCGAGGTCGTCGACCAGGTGGCCGCCCTGATCGAGCGGCTCGGCGACGCCGTCTACCGGGTCGGCGGCGACGTCTACTTCGCCCGCTCGGCCGCCCCCAAGTTCGGCGCGGTCTCCGGCCTCGGCGAGGACGAGATGCTGGCGCTGTTCGCCGAGCGCGGCGGCGACCCCGGCCGCCCCGGCAAGCGCGACCCGCTGGACTGGCTGCTGTGGCGGGCCGAACGCCCCGGCGAGCCGTCCTGGCCGTCCGCGTTCGGGCCCGGCCGCCCCGGCTGGCACATCGAGTGCACCGCGATCGCCCTGGCCAACCTGGGCAGCGGCTTCGACGTCGCGGGCGGCGGCAGCGACCTGGTGTTCCCGCACCACGAGATGGGCGCGAGCGAGGGCCACGTGGCGACCGGCGAATGGCCGTTCGCCCGGGCGTACGTGCACGCGGGCATGGTCGCCCTGGACGGCGAGAAGATGTCCAAGTCCCGCGGCAACCTGGTCTTCGTCTCCAAGCTCCGGCAGGGCCACGACGCCATGGCGATACGGCTGGCGCTGCTCGCCCACCACTTCCGCGCCGACTGGGAGTGGACCCCCGCCGACCTCACCCGCGCCGAGGAGCGCCTGGCCCGCTGGCGCGCCGCCATGGCCCGCCCGGCCGGACCCGATGGACTGGCCCTGCTCGAACGGGTCAGGGACCGGATCGCCGACGACCTGGACGCGCCTGGCGCGCTGGCGGCCATCGACGAATGGGCGGCGGGCGAGGGAACCGACCAGGACGCCCCCGCGCTGGTCCGCGACACCGCCGACGCGCTCCTCGGGATCCTTTAGCGGATGTTCTCCCCGGCGCCGATCGTGGGGCCGTGGTCGAAGTAGTGGGCGGGCCCGGGCAGCGGCCCCCAGTCGGGGACGGCGCGGCGGAAGCCGTAGCGGTAGTAGGTCTGGTAGCCGCGGTCGAGACGCTGGGTGATCATCTCGCGGAGCTGCGGGAGGTACTCGTAGAGCTTGTCGCCGGGGCAGGAGGTGGCGTTGACGTCACGGTGGCCGATGACGGCCACCTCCGGTTCGAGCTCGTAGTGCCAGCAGAGCCAGGTGAGCAGCTTGGCCAGGGCGTCCAGGGCGCGCTGCGGCGGCAGCTCGGCCATGTAGGTGCCCTCGGTCTCGATGCCGAGGGTGTGCCGGTTGTGGTCGGCGGCCTGCGCGCCCACCACGTGCCGCCAGCGGTCGACGGCGCGCATGGTGCGGTTGCGGCCCTCCATGATGTAGCCGCCCCTGCTGATGGTGAACTGCTCGCCGATGTCGTCCCAGCCGTTGTGGCGCATGTGGTAGCGCTGGATCGCCCGGGACAGCCCGAAGGCGGCCTCCAGGCTGATCTCCTCGTGGTTGAGCGTGGCCGTGTGGTGCACGATCAGCCGGTCGGGCACCCGGTTGAGCACGACGGCTCGGGATTTCGGCGGGCGGGCCTCCCATTCCCTACGGAGGTATATTCTCGGCCGCCTCGGCAGCAGCGCCGCGCCGACCGGCATGATGGTTTCGCCGGGGATGACCGGCGGGCCGATCGGCGGGACCGAGGCCTCGGCGGGAGCTGCCAGGAGCACCGCTCCCGCCAGCCCTCCGCCGATCGTCAGGAACGATCTGCGTGCGACGGACATGGTGGCGACCTCCCGAGTGGTGTGAAACCTCGGGGACCCCACACGTCACGGGAGGTCGTCGCAACTGTATATCCCCACCGGTCACTCCGCGTAACCGGTTTTCTCAGACGAGGGCCAGGAAACGTTCGCGTTCCTCGGGGGCCAGGTGGTCGCTGAAGAGCACCCCGTCCAGATGGTCCACCTCGTGCTGGAGCACCCGGGCCAGCATGCCGATCGCGCGGACGGTGACCGGTTTGCCGAACATGTCGCGGCCCCGGGCGACCACCGAGAAGGAGCGCTCCAACGGCCACCACAGGCCGGGCGCCGACAGGCACGCCTCGTCGGCGACGATGCGCCGCTCGGACAGCTCCAGCCGCGGGTTGACCACGTGGCCGCCCTTGCCGTCGTATTCGAAGACCACCACCCGGAGCGGCAGGCCCAGCTGCGGCGCCGCCAGGCCGGCCCGGCCCGCGCCGGAGCGCATGGTGAGGGTCAGCGCCTTCACCACGTCGCGCAGCGCGCGGTCGAAGACGGTGACCGGCTCGGCCACACCGCGCAGCGCCGGATCGGTGAACGGGCGAATCTGTCGGGCTGTCATGCACGCTCCCCGCGGCGACGGCGACACCTGTTCTGGAATTCCCCGTCGCGGACTTCGCCAATCCTCGTTAATTCCATGTTGCCGCGGTGCGTCGTATGAGTTGCGTGTTTCCCGAGTGCGTCACTCGTAACGGGCGCACTGTTACCAATCGTCAATGTGCGTAACGCTCGCCGCCTACTTTCTGGGGGACATCCCCCAAGGAAAGGGCACGAGATGGCCTGGATCAGTGATTGGCGACCGGACGATCCGGAGTTCTGGGCGGCGTCGGGGCGTAAGGTGGCCCGCCGCAACCTGATCTACTCGATCTTCGCCGAGCATCTGGGTTTCACGCTGTGGACGGTGTGGAGCATCGTCGCGGTCAAGCTGGGGTCGTACAAGTTCTCCACCGACCAGCTGTTCTGGATCGTGGCGCTGCCCAATCTGGTGGGGTCGGCGCTGCGGATTCCGTACACGTTCGGGCCGGCCAGGTTCGGGGGGCGGAACTTCACCGTGGTGAGCGCGCTGCTGCTGCTGGTGCCCGCGGTGCTGCTGGCGGTGGCGGTGAACGATCCGGCGACGCCGTACTGGATGTTCCTGGTGATCGCGGCGACGGCGGGGCTGGGCGGCGGGAACTTCGCCTCCAGCATGGCGAACATCACCTACTTCTATCCGCAGGCCAGGCAGGGGTCGGCGCTGGGGCTGAACGCGGCCGGGGGCAACATCGGGGTGTCGTCGGTGCAGCTGGTGATGCCGCTGGTGATCGGCGGGTTCGGGCTGGCAGCGGCGGGGCTGTTCTGGGTGCCGTTCATCCTGGCGGCGGCGGCCGGGGCGTACTTCTTCATGGACAACCTGAGCACGGCCAAGGCCGAGCCGAGGGAGATGGCGCAGGCGGCGGGGAACCCGCAGACCTGGGTGATGTCGGTGCTGTACATCGGGACGTTCGGCTCCTTCATCGGCTACTCGACCGCGTTCCCGCTGCTGATCAAGTCGCAGTTCGCCGAGCACGCGGAGCTGATCACGCTGGCCTTCCTGGGGCCGCTGGTCGGCTCGCTGATCCGGCCGCTCGGCGGATGGCTGTCGGACCGGCTCGGCGGGGCGACGGTGACGGTGTGGAACTTCGTCGCGATGGCGGGCGCGGTGCTGCTGGTCTACTTCGGGCTGGCGCAGCACAACTTCGTGCTGTTCTTCGCCGCCTACATGCTCCTGATCGGTACGGCGGGCGTGGGCAACGGCTCCACCTACCGGATGATCCCGGCCATCTTCCGCGCCAAGGCCGTCGCCGGCCTGGAGCCGGGCACCGGCGACTACGAGGAGGCGGTCCGGATCGGCCGCAGGGACGCGTCCGCGGCCATCGGCTTCATCTCGGCCATCGGCGCCTTCGGCGGATTCTTCATCAACCGCGGCTTCGGCACGTCGATCGCGTCGACCGGCGGCGCGGGCGCGGCGATCACGGCTTTCGCCGTCTTCTACGTGGTCTGCTGCGCGCTGACCTGGTTCTGCTATCTGCGCACGGTCGGCGAGCGGCTGGCCCCCAGCCTCGCCGCCGCCCGGGTGTGAAGTTTCTCACCGGCGGCCGGACGCCGTCGTGAGCATCGGTTAGCGCCTTGTAGCACAGCGGTAACAGAAGGGACCCAGCGGTGAAACGGCCTGAAAGCACCATCGGACCCATGCCTGTCTCACTTTCCGGCGCGCCGCCTGTGATGTCGCGGCTCCCCGCCGGATGCCCGGACGGGAAAGGGGCGAGCGCATGACGCGGATCGTGGTGGTCGGTCACGGCCCCTCGGCCTACCGGCTGGTGGAGTCGCTGCGCGGCTTCACGGGATCGATCACGATTCTGGGGGAGGAGCCGCGACCGGCGTACGACCGGGTGGCGCTGACCTCCTATTTGGCGGGTAAATCCGCTGAAGACCTGACATATCCGGTTCCGCAGGGGGTCACCCTGCGGCTCGGCTCCCGGGTGACCGGCATCGACAGGGCTGCCCGCACGGTGACCACCGCAGATGGTGAAATTTCGGCATACGACGTGCTGGTGCTGGCCACCGGCTCCGCGCCGTTCGTGCCGCCGGTGCCCGGCCGGGAGCTGCCCGGCTGCTTCGTCTACCGGACCATCGACGACCTGGACGCCATCGCGGCGGCGGCCGCCACCGCCACGGCCGGGATCGTGGTCGGCGGCGGGCTGCTCGGCCTGGAGGCCGCCGACGCGCTGCGCGGGCTCGGCCTGGACACCCACGTGGTCGAGATGAGCCCCTGGCTGATGCCCCGCCAGGTCGACGAGGGCGGCGGCGCGGTCCTCCGCGACCACGTGGAACGCCTCGGCCTGACCGTGCACGCCGGAGCCGGGGTCACCGAGATCGCCGGGCCGGACCGGGTGACCGGCCTGCTCAAACCGGACGGCGAGCTCATCCCTGCCCAGATCGTCGTCTTCTCCGCCGGGATCCGGCCGCGCGACGAGCTGGCCCGCGCGTCCGGCCTCGCGGTCGGCGAGCGCGGCGGCATCGTGGTCGACGAGGGCATGCGGACCTCCGATCCGAGCATCTACGCGATCGGCGAGTGCGCGCTGGCGGGCGGCCAGATCTACGGCCTGGTCGGGCCCTGCTTCACCATGGCGGAGGTGGCCGCCGACCGGATCAAGGGAGGCGTGGCGAGCTTCCACGGCGCGGACCTGTCCACCAAGCTCAAGCTGCTCGGCGTGGCCGTCGCCCAGTTCGGGCAGATGTCGGGCGCGCTCGACGTCACCTACATGGACCCGGTCGCCGGGGTCTACAAGCGGCTGTTCGTCAGCGACGACGCGACCACCCTGCTGGGCGGCATCTGCGTGGGGGACGCGGCGCCGTACGACACCTTGCGGCCCTTCGTCGGCAAACCGCTGCCCGGAGCCCCCAGCGACCTGCTGTTCACCGGCGGCGGCCTCACCCTGGACCTGCCCGACGACGCACAGGTCTGCTCCTGCAACAACGTCCGCGCGGGCACGGTCCGCGCGGCCGTGCTCGACCAGGGCATCACCGACGTGCCCGGGCTCAAGGCGTGCACCCGGGCCGGCTCCACCTGCGGCAGCTGCGTCCCGCTGCTCAAGCAGATCCTGGTCAAGTCCGGCGTCCCGGTCAGCAAGGCGCTCTGCGAGCACTTCACCCAGAGCCGGGCCGAGCTTTTCGAGATCGCCCAGGTCCGCGGCATCGCCACCTTCACCCGGCTGATCGAGGAGCACGGCACCGGCCGCGGTTGCGACATCTGCAAGCCCGCCGTCGCCTCCATCCTGGCCTCCCTGCACAACGCGCACGTCCTGGACGGCGAGCACGCCGCCCTGCAGGACACCAACGACCACTTCCTCGCCAACATCCAGAAGAACGGCACCTACTCGGTGGTGCCGCGCATCCCCGGCGGCGAGATCACCCCGGACAAGCTCATCGTGATCGGCGAGGTGGCCCGCGACTTCGGCCTCTACACCAAGATCACCGGCGGGCAGCGGATCGACCTGTTCGGCGCCAGGGTCGAGCAGCTCCCGCTGATCTGGCGCCGCCTGGTCGACGCCGGCTTCGAATCCGGCCACGCCTACGGCAAGGCCCTGCGCACCGTGAAGTCCTGCGTCGGCTCCACCTGGTGCCGGTACGGCGTGCAGGACTCGGCCGCCCTGGCGATCCTGCTGGAGACCCGCTACCGCGGCCTGCGCTCCCCGCACAAGCTGAAGTCCGCCGTCTCCGGCTGCGCCCGCGAATGCGCCGAGGCCCGCTCCAAGGACTTCGGCGTCATCGCCACCGAGAACGGCTGGAACCTGTACGTCTGCGGCAACGGCGGCTTCAAGCCCCGCCACGCCGACCTGCTGGTCTCCGACGTCGACACCGCCACCCTGATCCGCACCATCGACCGCTTCCTGATGTTCTACGTCCGCACCGCCGACCGCCTGCAGCGCACCTCGGCCTGGCTGGAGGCCCTGGACGGCGGCCTGGACCACCTGCGGGACGTGATCGTGAACGACTCGCTGGGGCTGTGCGCCGACCTGGACGCCCAGATCGAGCGGCACGTGGCCGGATATTTCGACGAATGGCGGGCCACTCTCGACGACCCTGACAAACTCCGGCGCTTCACCAGTTTCGTCAACGCGCCCGGGGTGCCCGACCCGTCCATCGCCTTCGTCACCGAACGCGACCAGATCAGACCCGTGGGGGTGAGCTCGTGAAGCGCTGGATGTCCGTCTGCGGCTACGCGGACCTGATGCCGGAACGGGGGGCCTGCGCGCTGGTGGGGGCCGAGCAGGTCGCGGTGTTCCGCACCTTCGACGGCCGTCTCTACGCCACCGGCAACCGGGATCCGTACAGCGGGGCGTACGTGCTGTCGCGGGGCATCGTCGGCACCAGAGAGGGGGAGCCCACCGTGGCCTCCCCCATGCACAAGCAAGTGTTCTCCCTGGTCACCGGCGCCTGCTTGGACGACCCGGCGACTTTTATCCCGATATTTCCGATTCGTGTCACCAGTGGGATGGTAGAGGTGAGCGTTCTGTGACCGCGCTACTCGAAGAAGCTCCGGCGCAAGCTCCGGCGGACACGCCGGTGGAGCTCGGATCCCCCGAGACCGCGCCCGACGCGCTGGCCGGTTTCACCATCGGGGTGACCGCCACCCGCCGCCGCGAGGAGTTCGCCGCCCTGCTGGAGCGGCGCGGCGCCCGGGTGGTCCGGGCCCCCGCGATCCGGCTGGTGCCGCTGGCCGAGGACGCCGACCTGCTCGCCTCCACCCGGGAGTGCCTGGCCAACCCCGTCGACGACGTGGTGGTCACCACCGGGGTCGGATTCCGCGGCTGGATGGCCGCGGCCGAGGGCTGGGGCCTGTCCGGCGACCTGGCCGGGCACCTCACCGGGGCCCGCCTGCTGACCCGCGGCCCCAAGGCGCGCGGCGCGGTCCGCGCGGCCGGGCTGACCGACCACTGGACCCCCGCGACCGAGTCCTGCGAGGAGGTCAAGCAGTACCTGCTCGCCCAGGACCTGCGCGGCCGCAGGATCGCCGTCCAGCTGCACGGCGAACCGCTCACCGGCTTCGTGGCCGAACTGCGCGCGGCCGGGGCGCTCGTGACCGAGGTCCCCGTCTACCGCTGGCTGCCCTACCGGGACACCTCGCCGCTGCGCCGCCTGGTCAGCCAGGCCGTCTCCGGTTCGGTGGACGCGGTCGCGTTCACCAGCGCCCCCGCCGTGCTGGCCATGCTCAACGCGGCCCGCGCGGACGGCCTGGAGGACTCCCTGGTGGCCGCCTTCGCCGGCCCGGTGGTGGCCGCCTGCGTCGGCCCGGTGACCGCGCAGCCGCTGCTGTCCCGGGGCGTCCCGGTGATCCAGCCGGACCGGGCCAGGCTCGGCTCGCTGGCCCGCGCGCTGGCCAGGCACCTGCCCGAGCACAGCGTCACCCGGCTCATCGCGGGGCAGCACCAGCTGGAGATCCGCGGCCACGCGGTGGCCGTGGACAGCGAGCTCAAGCCGCTGCCGCCGGCGCCGATGGCCGTGCTCAAGCGCCTCGCCGACCGGCCCGGCCACGTGGTGTCCCGGGCCGAGCTGCGCCTGGTGCTGCCCGGCGGGCCTTCCAGGGACTCGGCCGAGCACGCCGTGGAGATGGCGATCACCCGGCTCCGCCGCGCCCTCGGGCCGAGCGGCATCGTGGAGACCGTGGTCAAGCGCGGCTACCGGCTGGCCTGCGAGCGGGACGAGGCATGACCACCCTGATCATGGCCGGGCACGGCGCCAGGGACGGCCAGTGGTCGGCGGTCCTCGCCGACCTGGCCGGCCGGGTCCGCCGCCGGCGCCCCGGGCACCGGGTCCGGCTGGCCTTCCTGGAGCTCAGCTCGCCGCCGCTGGCCGACGTGCTGGCCGCCACGGTGGGCCCGGTGGCCGTGGTGCCGCTGCTGCTCGCGGGCGGCTACCACGCCCGCGCCGACCTGCCCGAGGTCGTCGCCCGGGTCCGCCCCGACGCCCGGGTGGCCGCTCCGCTCGGCCCGCACCCGCTGCTCACCGCCGTGCTGGCCCGCCGCCTCACCGAGGCCGGGCTGCGCCCCGGCGACGCGGTCGTGCTCGGCGCGGCCGGTTCCAGCGACCCCGCGGCCCTCGACGACGTCCGGGCCGCCGCCCGCCTGCTGTCGGTACGGCTGTCGCGCCCGGTCACCGCCGCCTTCGCGACCGGCGGCACCCCCACCCTGGCCGAGGCCCTGACCCGTGCCAGGACCACCCGGACCGGGCCGCGGGTGGCCGTGGCCTCCTACCTGCTGGCCCCCGGCCACTTCCAGAACCGGCTGGCCGAGAGCAGCGCCGACCTGGTGTCCGCGCCGCTCGGCGCCGACGACGACCTGGCCGCCCTGGTGTGGGCCAGATTCGACGAGGCTCAGGCCTCCAGCCGGAGCTCGCGGACGATGTCCTCGGCACTCTCGTCCCGGGAGGGCTCGGAGTCCGCGCCGGTGAACATCTCGTAGTACGCGTGCCGGAAGCACCCCGCCAGCAGCAGCCGGGCGGTGGCCTCCGGCTTCACCTCCGGCCCGATCCGGCCCAGCGCCTGCTCGGCGGCGAGGTAGGCGGCCAGCGGCTCGATCTCGGCCTGCGGGCCCAGCTCGCTGTCCCTGAGCGCCTGCCGGAACCGCACGGTCAGGGTCGGCGACACGAACGCGGGCATCGCGGTGGCCTGCACCTCGGCGTAGTACTCGATGCCCGCCTTGGCGATCGGCAGCAGGTTGTCGGTCACCCGGCCCTTGCCGGCCAGGTGCGACAGATCATGCAGGATCCGCAGCCACATCGGCAGCCGGTCCTGGAGCAGGGCGAGAAAGGTGTCCACCGCCTGCTGCGGCGTGGTGCCCCGCAGGTGCGGGTACGCGGCGCCGCCGTCCGCGGCGGTGCTCGACTTCATCAGAACGGCCATCTTCAGGACGCGCTGCCGCGTCTCCTGTGCTCTCTGGTGAGGATCGGGTTGGGCAGTCGGCATGGTCGCCCTAAGGTGCGCAGGCCAGTTGTAGCGGCAATTATTACCGCAAATCCCGATGAAATACGAGAAACCCCGGTGATTGGGTTTGAGAGCGATTATCCGAGCCGGACTCGGGATTTATCCGTCGGTGCCCCGGTCGCGGCGGCGCAGATAACGCTCGAACTCGGCCGCGATCGCGTCGCCGCTCGCCTCGGGGAGTTCGGCGGCGTCCTTGCGCTCTTCCAGCTCCCGCACATACTCGGCGACCTCGGAGTCCTGCGAGGCCAGCTCGTCCACCCCGGTCTCCCAGGCCCGCGCCTCTTCGGTGAGGTCCCCGTACGGCATGGGAATGTCCAGCATGTCCTCTACCCTGCGGAGTAGCGCCAGAGTGGCCTTCGGGTTCGGGGGCTGGGCGACATAGTGCGGAATGGACGCCCACAGTGAGACCGCCTGCATTCCGGCGCTGCCGAGCGAGTGCTGCAGCACGCCGACGATGCCGGTCGGCCCCTCGTATTTGGTCGGCTCCAGGTTCAGCACCCGGGCCAGCCCGGGGTCGCTGACCGAGCCGACGATCGGCACCGGGCGGGTGTGCGGGGAGTCGTTCAGCAGCGCGCCGAGCAGCAGCGCCAGCTCCACCCCCAGGTCGTGGCAGAGGCCGACGATCTCGGCGCAGAAGCTGCGCCAGCGCATGTTCGGCTCGATGCCGCGCAGCAGCACCACGTCCCGCTTGGCCCCGGGCGGGCGGGCCACCAGCAGCCGGGTGGTCGGCCAGGTGATGGACCTGGTCAGGCCCTCGCCCAGCTCCACGATGGGGCGGGTGACCTGGAAGTCGTAGTAGTCCTCCGGGTCGAGTTCGACCAGCGGGGTGGCCTTCCACTCCGCTTCGAGGTGGGCCAGCACGCCGCTGGACGCCTCGCCCGCGTCGTTCCACCCTTCGAACGCGGCGATGAGCACCGGATCGACGAGCTCAGGGAGCCCTTCGAGCTCGATCAAGCCGCCTCCTCACGTAGTCGTGAGGCTAAGACTATTCGGAGTGACGGCTCAAGCGTTATCTTCGCGCGGGAAGGACCGCACAACCCCGGTGTTCCCGGGATAGTTGGACGGTGTGTCCAATTGGTCACGTTGTGCTCCCGATAGGCTTGGCGCGTAGCCGGCAGACCGTCATGCGTACCGGACTGCACGCCTGAATTCTCCCGAGGGGTACAACGCCGTGGACGCGGTTCTGTTCGACATGGACGGCCTGCTGGTCGACACCGAGAAGGTGTGGTTCGAGGTCGAGACCGAGGTGGTGGAGCGGCTCGGCGGCTCCTGGGGGCCCGAGCACGGGGCCGCCCTGGTGGGCGGGTCCTGGGACAGGACCGTCGCCTACATGCTCGACCTCACCGGGTCCGACGCGCCGCCGGACGAGGTCGCCCGCTGGCTGCTCGACGGGATGGTCGAGCGGCTGCTGGTCGAGGTCGAGCCGATGCCGGGGGCGCTCGAACTGCTCGCCGAGCTGAACGACGCCGGGGTGCGGACCGGCCTGGTCACCTCCTCGCTGAAGCCGGTCGCCGACGCGGTGCTCGACGTGGTCGGGCGGGACCGGTTCGCGATCGTGGTCACCGCCGACGACGTGGCCAGGACCAAGCCGGACCCGGAGCCGTACCTGACCGCGGCCCGGCTGCTGTCGGCGCGGCCGGAGTGCTGCGCGGTGCTGGAGGACTCGCCGAACGGGGTGGCCGCGGCCACCGCCGCCGGGTGCCGGGTGGTGGCGGTGCCGAGCGTGGTGCCGATCCCGGCGGCGCCGGGACGGCTGGTCGTGCCGTCCCTGCTCGAAGTCGATTTGAACGTGCTGCGGGCGCTGTTCTAGGCGGTTGCCAGGAAAGGGGCGAGGTCGCCCCTGTCGTGCACGCCGAGTTTGGTGTAGACGCGGCAGAGGTGGTTGGCGACTGTTCTGGGGGACAGGACCAGCCAGTCGGCGATCTCCCGGTTGGTCAGGTTCCAGGAGGCGAGTCTGGCCACCTCGATCTCGCGGGCGCTGAGCTCGCCGCTCCAGCGCTCCGCCCGCGTCTCGGGGGCGGCTACCAGGCGGGCGAGTCTGTCGGGGGTACGCGGCGCGGTGGCACGTTCCCGGGCCACGCCGGCCAGGATCGGGTTGGCCAGCCGGGCGCGCGGAGGCGTGCGGACGATCAGGCCGCGCCGCTCCAGCCGGGCCACCGCCTCCCGGTCGGCCAGCTCCAGCAGCACCTCCAGGTCGACGGGCTCGCCCAGCGCGACCAGGCCGACCGCCTCGGACTCGGCCGGGTCAAGCTCGGCCAGCTCGGCCTCGGCCAGGTGCCGCAGCCGGGGAGTGAGAGTCAGCTCGCCCTGCCACTGCCACTGGCCGTGGATCCGGGTCATGGTCACGCCGCCGGCCAGCTCGCCCAGGAGCCGGATGTTGCCGCCGCTGGCGTGGTGCAGCCGGCGGGCGGTGCCCACCTCGACCGGGCCGCCCAGCGCGGCGGCCAGCAGCAGGCCGGTCTCGCGCGGGTTGAGCGGGGCCAGGTCCACCCGGTCGACCAGGCCCTCCCGCCAGAGCGCCAGGATCGGCTCGGGCACGGGGACGCCCGACCGGACCGTCGCCGCCAGCCGGGTGCCGCGCTCGGTGACCAGATGCCGTACCAGCGCGGCCGAGTGCGGGTCGAGCAGGTGGGCGTCGTCCACCTCCAGGACGGCCGGAGCCTCGCCGAGCGCCCTGATCGCCCAGCCGAGCGGGTTCACCGGGCACGCCGGGTTGCCCAGCAGGCGGGCGAAGGCCCCGAAGGGCACGTCCGCGCCGGCGCCCCGGACGCGGGCGCGGCTCCCGTGCGCGCCCGCGGCCGATTCGGCCAGCAGGCGGGTCCGCCCGGAGCCCGCCGCGCCGAAGATGAGGATTCCGCCGCCCGCGCGTAAGGCCGAGCGGACCAGATCGCGTTCCGCCGCTCGGCCGGTGAAAGGCCACATGAGCTACCTCCGGGAGATCCCTTGTCGTTGATCTCGACGTTAGGAATCCGGCGTTCCCGGCGGATCCGTGTGAACCCCCGGGCTGTACGGGGCTAACCCGGGGGTACCCCTAGGGGAAGAGCCCTCCTGGAGGAGGAGCGCGGACCAGGTCCGTACGTGCCAGGATGGGATCAAGTCGCACAAAGGGGGCCCCTCATGACGTTCGACCAGATCGCCTGGCTGCCGCTCTGCGCGGGCCTGACCGCCGCCGGGGTGGCGCTGGCCTACCTCGCCTTCCGCCGCCGCGGCGTCTCGGCCGGGCTGCGGGCGACCGCCTGGGCGCTGCTGCCGCTGGCCGCCTACCTGACCGGCGCGCTGAAGACCATCTGGAACATCGGCGCCGCGCTGGTGAGCTTCGCCACCGGGCTGGTGTTCTCGCCCGCCGTGTGGTCCGGGGTGGGTCTCGCGGGGATCTCGGTGCTGCTGTTCTTCGTGAGCGGCGGGATGCGCGGCCGTACTCTCGCGAGGTTCCGGGCGATGGGCCGGAAGGCCTCGCCGGAGGCGCCGACGCGCCCGCTGCCGACCGCGAAGAACGGCAAGAAGGACAAGCCGGAAGCCCCGAAGCCTGTCGAGCGCGCGACCGCCAAGCCCGCCAAGCCAACCGAGGACTTCTCCGACATCGAGGACATCCTCAAGAAGCACGGCATCAGCTGAGTCCGGCTCGCGAAATCTCGGATGATGGGATGTGTTGGTTACTCGTCAGTGACATGTCACGGTTCCGAGACGCAACCGGAACCGGCCTCTGACATTCTTGACAAGATCGATACGAATGCATTGCGCGTCAATCACGGTTGGGCCACATAGCGCCTACTAGGTCTTGTTTACCCAGTTCAGCACATAGATTCTGCCTCCGGGGACCCGCTCACAACGCGGACCCGCAAGAAATGGGAGCGACGTCAACGGGCGCAGCCCATATGGACGACGTCGTCTGGAACCCAGGGGGCCTAACGCATGACCGCACCGCTTGATGTCTCCGGTGAGGAGACGAAGGCGACGCCGGAGGCTGTCGTCACCGGCTTGGGGGGACCCAAGGCGATCCAGGGCCGGTCACTCGGGCAAATCGCGTGGATGCGCCTCAAGAAGGACAAGATCGCCCTCACCGGCGCCGGTGTCGTGATCTTCCTGGTCCTGGTCGCGATCTTCGCCCCGCTCATCGTCGGCTGGTTCGGCCACCCGCCGAACGAGTTCCACGAGGAAATGATCGACACGATGACGATGCGGCCCAAGGGCGGCACCGGCATCAGCGGCGAGTTCCTGTTCGGCGTCGAGCCGCAGAAGGGCCGGGACCTGTTCAGCCGGGTCGTCTACGGCGCCCGCATCTCCCTGCTCATCGCCTTCTTCGCCACCATGCTCTCGGTCCTCATCGGCACCGTGATGGGCGTCGTGGCCGGCTACTTCGGCGGCTGGGTGGACGCCGTCATCAGCCGCCTGATGGACATCTTCCTGGCCTTCCCGATCCTGGTCTTCGCGCTCGCCCTGGTGGGCGTGCTCGGCCAGTTCGAGACCCAGCTCGGCGTCCAGGGCGACACCCTGCGCATCCTGCTGCTGATCTTCGTGATCGGCTTCTTCAACTGGGGCTACATCGCCCGGATCATCCGCGGCCAGACGCTGTCCCTGCGGGAGCGCGAGTTCGTGGACGCGGCCAGGAGCCTGGGCGCGCGCGGGCCGTACATCCTGTTCAAGGAGATCCTGCCGAACCTGATCGCGCCGATCCTGATCTACTCGACCCTGCTGGTCCCGGCCAACGTGCTGTTCGAGGCGGCGCTGTCCTTCCTCGGCGTCGGCATCCAGCCGCCCACCGCGACCTGGGGCGCCATGCTCTCGGCCGCCACCAAGTACTACACCGTGCCGCACTTCATGATCTTCCCCGGTATGGCGATCTTCATCACCGTGCTGGCCTTCAACCTGTTCGGTGACGGCCTGCGCGACGCGCTCGACCCCAAGTCGAACCGCTGAGCCTCCCTGAGTTCCACCCCGGTTCCCCCAGCTCCTACCAACAAGGGGATTAAATGAAGAAGAGAACACTGGCCGTCGCGGCCTCGGGCGCGGCGTTGGCCCTGGCCTTGTCGGCCTGCGGCGGGGGTGACACCACCTCGGAGCCGAGCGGTTCCGCCGCCGCTCCCGCCTCGTCCGGCGCCGCGGGCCCGGCCGGCTTCAACGCCGGTCTGGACAACGTGACGAACCCGTCCGACAAGAAGGGTGGCGTGCTGAAGATGGCCGTCACCGAGGACTGGGACTCCGTGGACCCCGGTGACACCTACTACGGCATGTCGTGGAACCTGCTCCGGATCTACGGCCGCCCGCTGGTGACCTACAACCCCGCGCCGGGCGCGAAGGGCCGCGAGCTGGTCCCCGACCTGGCCGAGAGCCTGGGCGTGGCCAGCGACGGCAGCAAGACCTGGACCTACAAGCTGCGGGCCGGGCTGAAGTACGAGGACGGCACGGCGATCACGTCCAAGGACGTCAAGTACGCCGTGCTCCGCCAGCTTGACAAGACCACCTACGTCAACGGGCCGACGTACTTCAACGACTGGCTGGACCTGCCGAAGGACTTCGTGTCGGTCTACAAGACGCCGGACGTCAACACCGACTCGGCCATCGAGACGCCGGACGACCAGACGGTCGTCTTCCACCTCAACAAGCCGTACGCCGGTTTCGACAACTTCGCGGCGCTGCCGGCCACCGTGCCGATCCCGCAGGCCAAGGACACCGGCATCAAGTACCGCGACCACGTGCTCGCGTCCGGGCCGTACAAGTTCGACAAGGTCGAGCCGGGCAAGCAGTACACGCTGATCCGCAACGACCAGTGGGACCAGGCGACCGACCCGATCCGCAAGGCGCTCCCGGACTCCTACGAGATCACGCTGGGCGTGCAGGGCGACGACCTGGACAACCGGATCATCTCCGGCGACCTGCACATTGACGTCGCGGGCTCCGGCGTGCAGCCGGCCGCCATCGCGAGCGTGCAGCAGGATCCCGAGCTGAACGCCCGCGCCGACAACCCGGTCACGGCGCGCACCTGGTACATCTCGCTCAACCCCGACGTGGCGCCGTTCGACAACATCGAGTGCCGCAAGGCCGTGCTCTTCGCGGCCGACCGGGTGAGCCTGCAGACCGCCTACGGCGGCCAGCTGGCCGGTGAGATCGCCACCTCCCTGCTGCCCGCGGGCATCGGCGGCTGGGCGAAGATCGACACCTACCCGACCGACACCGGCGACGAGGCCAAGGCCAAGGCGGCGCTGACGGCCTGTGGCCAGCCGAACGGCTTCGAGGCCACGATGACCTTCCGGGCGGACCGTCCGAAGGAGCAGGCGGCGGCCGAGTCGCTGCAGCAGTCGCTCGCCAAGGTCGGCATCAAGCTGACCCTGAAGGGCTTCCCGACCTCCGAGTACTTCCCCGCCTACGCCGGCAAGCCCTCCTACATGAAGGAGAACAAGATCGGCCTGGCCACCAACGGCTGGGGCGCGGACTGGAACGACGGCTTCGGCTTCCTGTCGCAGATCATCGACAGCCGGACCATCCGCGAGGCGGGCAACTACAACCTCGGCGTCAAGGACCCGGCCGTGGACGCACTGGTCGACCAGGCGTTCGCCGAGCTGGACACCGCCAAGCGTGACGCCCTCTGGGGTCAGGCGGACGCGAAGGTCATGGAGGGCGCCTACGTCCTCCCGGCCGTCTACGCCAAGGGCCTGCTCCTCCGCGGCAAGGGTGTGACGAACCAGTTCATCACCGGCGCCTTCGACATGTACGACTACCTGGCGCTCGGCGTCGAGTAGTAAGCCGCAGGCGGCGTAAGAGGGCCGGCCCCGACCGGGCCGGCCCTCGGCAGCCGAGGGGGGACAGTGGTCACTTACATCATCCGGCGCCTCGTCGGCGCCCTGGTCATGCTGGCCGTGGTCAGCATGGTCACCTTCTCGATCTTCTTCGTGGTGCCCAGGCTGGCCGGCGTCACGGCCACCGACTTCGCCAACAGGTACGTCGGGCGGGCCGCCACCCAGGAGACCGTCGTCGAGGTCACGAAGAAGCTCGGTCTCGACGACCCGGTGGTCGTCCAGTACGGCCGTTGGGTGAAGGGCATCTTCGTCGGCGCGGAGTTCGACTACGGCGCGGGTGTCGAGCACTGCCCGGCGCCCTGCTTCGGCTACTCCTTCGTCACGAAGAAGCCGGTCTGGCCGGAGTTGCTCGACCGGCTGCCGGTGACCCTGTCCCTGGCCGCGGGCGCCTCGGTCATCTGGCTGCTGGCCGGTGTCTCGGTGGGCGTGCTGTCGGCGCTGAAACGCGGGTCGGTCTTCGACCGGGGCGCGATGATGATCGCCCTGTCGGGCGTGTCGCTGCCGCCGTTCTTCACCGGCCTGATCGCGCTGTCGCTGTTCAGCTACGGCCTGCGAATAACCGCGCCCGGCGGGGCGTACGTGCCATTGACCGAGAATCCGGTGGAATGGGCGTACAGCCTGATCCTGCCCTGGCTCACCCTGGCCTTCCTCAACGCGGCCGCCTACGCCCGGCTCACCCGGGCGGGCATGCTGGAGACGATGGGGGAGGACTACATCCGCACCGCGCGGGCCAAGGGCCTGCGCGAGTCCAAGGTCATCGCCAAGCACGGCCTGCGCGCCGCGCTCACCCCGATCGTCACCATCTTCGGCCTGGACGTCGGCATCCTGCTCGGCGGCGCGATCCTCACCGAGAACGTCTTCTCGCTGCCCGGCCTCGGCAAGTACGCCACCGGCGCGATCTCCACCCAGGACCTGCCGAAGATCATGGGCTTCACCATGCTGGCCGCCTTCTTCATCGTGATGGCCAACCTCGTCGTCGACCTGCTGTACGCCGTCGTGGACCCGAGGGTGAGGCTGTCATGACCGAGCACTTCCTGGACGTCAAGAACCTCCAGATCCACTTCCCGACCGACGACGGCCTGGTCAGGTCCGTCGACGGGCTCTCCTTCCAGCTGGAGCGGGGCAAGACGCTCGGCATCGTGGGCGAGTCAGGCTCCGGCAAGAGCGTCACCTCGCTCGGCATCCTCGGCCTGCACAAGGGCGGCCGGGCGAAGATCTCCGGCGAGATCTGGCTGGACGGCGAGGAACTCGTCAGCGCCGGCGCCGAGCACGTGCGGAAGCTGCGCGGCAAGAAGATGGCGATGATCTTCCAGGATCCGCTGTCCGCCATGCACCCGTACTACACGGTCGGCGACCAGATCATCGAGGCCTACCGGATCCACCACAAGGTGGCCAAGAAGGTGGCCAGGAAGCACGCCGTCGACCTGCTGGGCCGGGTCGGCATCCCGCAGCCGGACAAGCGCGTGGACAGCTACCCGCACGAGTTCTCCGGCGGCATGCGGCAGCGCGCGATGATCGCGATGGCGCTCTCCTGCGACCCCACGCTGCTCATCGCCGACGAGCCCACCACCGCCCTGGACGTCACCGTGCAGGCCCAGATCCTGGACCTGATGCGGGACCTGCAGCGCGACTTCGACGCCGCGCTCATCATCATCACCCACGACCTGGGCGTGGTCGCCGAACTCGCCGACGACATCCTGGTCATGTACGGCGGCAAGGCCATCGAGTACGGCACCGCCGAGGACATCTTCGAACGGCCGGAGCACCCCTACACCTGGGGTTTGCTGGGCTCCATGCCCCGCCTGGACCGCGAGCCCACCGAACGGCTGCTGCCGATCAAGGGCTCGCCGCCGTCGCTCATCAACGTGCCCGCCGGGTGCGCCTTCCACCCGCGCTGCGTCTTCGAGGGCCGCACCGGCGGGAAGGCCAACACCGAGGTGCCCGAGCTGGCCGAGACCGAGGGCGGTCACCTGGTCCGGTGCCACCTGCCGCGCGAGGAGCGGCGCGCCATCTGGGCGAACGAGATCAAGCCGAACCTGGAGTCCGCATGACCGATCCGCTGCTCTCCGTGCAAGGGCTGGAGAAGCACTTCCCGGTCACCAAGGGCCTCTTCCAGCGGCAGGTCGGCGCGGTCAAGGCCGTGGACGGCGTCAGCTTCGACGTGTTCAAGGGCGAGACCCTCGGCGTGGTCGGCGAGTCCGGCTGCGGCAAGACCACGACCGGGCGGCTGATCACCCGGCTGATCGAGCCGTCCGGCGGGAAGGTCGTCTTCGAGGGCCACGACATCACCCACATGTCGCAGGGCAAGATCCGCCCGCTCCGCCGCGACATGCAGATGATCTTCCAGGACCCGTACAGCTCGCTCAACCCCCGGCACACGGTGGGCGCGATCGTCGGGGCCCCCTTCCGGATCCAGGGGGTCAAGACCGAGCACGGCGTCAAGAAGGCCGTCCAGGACATCCTCGCCCTGGTCGGGCTCAACCCCGAGCACTACAACCGCTACCCGCACGAGTTCTCCGGCGGCCAGCGGCAGCGCATCGGGATCGCCCGCACCCTCGCCCTCAAGCCGAAGCTGATCATCGCCGACGAGCCGGTCTCCGCGCTCGACGTGTCCATCCAGGCCCAGGTGGTCAACCTGCTGGAGGACCTGCAGAGCGAGCTCGACCTCACCTACGTGGTGATCGCGCACGACCTGTCGGTGGTCCGGCACATCAGCGACCGGGTCGCGGTCATGTACCTGGGCAAGATCGTCGAACTGGCCGACCGCAAGGACCTGTACGAGTCGCCGATGCACCCGTACACGACCGCGCTGCTCTCGGCCGTCCCCATCCCCGACCCCAAGCGGCGCGCCGGCCGGGAGCGGATCCGCCTCCAGGGCGACGTGCCGTCCCCGCTCAACCCGCCCCCGGCCTGCCGCTTCCACACCCGCTGCTGGAAGGTTCAGGAGATCTGCAAGATCGAGGAGCCCCCGCTGCTCCAGCTGGCCCCCGGTCACCAGGTCGCCTGTCACTTCCCGGAGAACACCCCGGCCGCCCCGGACGCCATGCCCGCGGCCGCCGCCCAGACCTGACGCCTCCCGCCCGGCGCGGTCCCGCTCAGCCTGAGCGGGACCGCGCCCCGCTGTCCGGCTAGGGGAGCGCGCCCGGGGTGATCAGCCCGGTCTCGTACGCGAGGACGACCGCCTGCACCCGATCCCGCAGCGCCAGCTTCGTCAGCACATTTCCGACATGCGTCTTCACCGTGGTCTCGCTCACCACCAGCTCGCGGGCGATCTCCGCGTTCGACAGGCCCTTCGCGATCAGCCGGAGCACCTCCAGCTCGCGCTCGGTCAGCCGGTCCAGCCGGGCCGGCGTCGACTGCTGGTGCGCGGTCGGCAGATGGGAGGCGAACCGGTCCAGCAGCCGCCGGGTCACGCTCGGGGCCACGATCGCGTCCCCGGCCGCCACCACCCGGATGGCCTGCAGCAGCTCGTCCGGCGGCACGTCCTTCAGCAGGAAGCCGCTGGCGCCCGCCCGCAGCGCCTCCACGATGTACTCGTCCAGGTCGAAGGTGGTCAGCACCAGCACCCGGGGCACGTGCGCGCTCGGCGCCGCGTCCCTGACGATGCGGCGGGTCGCCTCGATGCCGTCCATGCCCGGCATCCGGATGTCCATCAGCACCACGTCCGGCAGCAGCGCGCGGGCCTGGTCCATCGCGGTGGAACCGTTCCCGGCCTCGCCGACCACGGTCACGTCCTGCTCCGCCTCCAGAATGAAGCGGAACCCCGTGCGCAGCAGCGGCTGGTCGTCCACCAGCAGCACCCTGATCGTCATTGTCTGTCCTTGAGGGGGAACCGGGCGCGGACCTCGAACCCGCCCCCCTGGCGCGGGCCTATCCGCAGGACTCCACCATAAAGGGCGACACGCTCCTTGATGCCCACCAAGCCGTGCCCCTTGCCGGGTTCCCGCCCGGCCGGCCGCTGTTCGGCGCGGTCGAAGCCGCGGCCGTCGTCCTCGATGTGCACGGAGAGCTCGCTCGGCTGCTGCCGCACCGTCACCCAGGCCCTGGCCGCGGGGCCCGCGTGCCTGAGGCTGTTGGTGAGCGCCTCCTGGACCAGGCGGTAGGCGGCCAGGTCGATGCCGGGCGGCAGGCTCGCCTGCTCGCCCTCCAGCCACAGCTGGGTGCGCAGCCCCGCCTCCCGCATCTGCTCGATCAGGACGGGCAGGTCGTGCACGCCGGGCTGCGGGCCGCGCTCGGCCGGGCCGTCGGTGCGCAGCACGCCGACGATGTCGCGCATCTCCGCCATCGCGGTCCGGCCCATCTGCTCGATCGCCAGCAGCGCGTCCTCGGCCACCCGCAGGTCCTTGTCCAGCATCTTGCGGGCCGCCGCCGCCTGCACGGTCATCACGCTGACATGGTGGGCGACCACGTCGTGCAGCTCCCTGGCGATCCTGGACCGCTCCTCGGCGCGCGCCGCCCGGGTGTCGGCCTCCCTGGCCCGCTCCAGCCGGTCGGCCCGGTCCACCAGCTCGTTCAGGTACGCCCGGCGCAGCCGCACGCTCCGCCCGATCACCCAGCTGAGCGCGATCACGGCCACCACCACGACGTGGTCGGCCCAGCTCAGCCGCTCGTAGTGGAGCACCACCGTGATCAGGTAGCTGACCATGGTGAACATCGCGCCGACCACGCTCAGCGCGAGCCCGCGGTAGGCGGCCACCGTGTACAGCAGGATCAGCGCCCCCACGCCGCCGAACCCCGAGTTGAAGTGGAACAGGTCGAGCACGAACTGCGGCGCGGCCAGCGCCACCAGCAGCACGAACGGCCAGCGCCGCCGCAGCGCCACCGCCATCGTCATCAGCCCCGCCAGCAGCACGCTGCCCGCGTTCGGATCCCGCATCGCGACCTGGGGGACGCCCTGCCACTGCGCGACCAGCTCGGCGTCGGCGACCTGGATGAAAACGGTCGACGCCACCGTCAGCACCACCGCGAGTGCTGAGTCCCCGATCAGGGGGAAGGCTTGGAGCCTGGACCGCAAACTGCTACGCACCCAATAAATTTAGGCCGCCCCTGACCCCTCCTGCCTCATCCCCACGAATGATGCGCGGCCTCAATCCGATCAGAGTTCGTCGGTGGCCGCCCGCTTCGCCAGCCGGCGGGACGGCCGGTGCTCCCGGTCCGGGACCGGCGGCGGCGTGCCGCCGAACTCCGGGCAGATGGCCTGGTGGTCGCACCAGTCGCAGAGCCGGGAGCGGCGGGCCCGCCACTCGCGGGTGCGCGCGGACCGGTCGATGGCCTCCCAGAGGGCCTGGACCTTCCGCTCGGTCGCCAGCAGGTCGGCCTCGTCCGGCAGGTAGCGCAGCACCTCGCCGTTGCCCAGGTACATCAGCTGCAGCATGCGCGGCACGCTGCCCTGCTGCCGCCACAGCACCAGCGCGTAGAACTTCATCTGGAACAGCGCCTTGGCCTCGAAGTCGGGCCCCGGGGCGCTGCCGGTCTTGTAGTCGACCACCCGCACCTCGCCGGTGGGCGCCACGTCCAGCCGGTCGATGTAGCCGCGCAGCATCAGCCCGCTGTCCAGCACGGCCTCGACATACATCTCCCGCTCGGCCGGCTCCAGCCGCCGCGGATCCTCCAGCGTGAAATACCGCCCGAGCATCTCGCGCGCCTGGCCGAGCCAGAGGTCCCTGGCTTCGTCGTCGGCGAACAGCCCCCCGTATTCCGGCTCCTCCGACAGCAGCCGCCGCCACTGCGGTTCGAGCAGCTCGCCCGCCGCCGCGACGGTCCGGCCCGCCGCGGGCAGGTCGTAGAGCCGCTCCAGCACGGCGTGCACCAGCGTGCCCCGCACCGCAGCCGGCGAGGGCTTCTCCGGCAGCTGATCGATCACCCTGAACCGGTAGAGCAGCGGGCATGTCATGAAATCGCCGGCGCGAGAGGGGGAAAGCGCCCCGATGATCGCGCGCTCCTCGGTCAGGGTCATGCCCAGACTGTAGGCCACCCGACCGACAGAACCCCGTCCAGGGGCGGAGACCTTGATCCGCGCGCCCGGTCAGGCCGGTTCTGTCCCAGCTGTCGGGCGCGAAGTCAAGATTCCCGGGCGCCGCACCCGGGCCCGCGGCGCGTAGGATCGACGCCAAGGAAGGGGAACACCACCACTATGAGCACACCATCCCCGGGGCTGCGCATGGGGCGGCCGTTCGGCATCCCGGTGTACGTGTCGCCGACGTGGCTGATCGTCGCCGCGTTCATCACGATCAGCTTCAAGCCACAGGTGGCCGACCGCCTGCCGGACTTCTCCGACCTCGCGCAGTACGGCATCGCCCTGATGTTCGCCGTCCTGCTCTACGTGTCGGTGCTCCTGCACGAGCTGGCCCACTGCGTGGTCGCCAAGGCGTACGGGCTGCCGGTCAAGCAGATCACGCTCTACCTGCTCGGCGGCGTCTCCGAGATCGAGAAGGAGCCGGACACCCCCGGCAAGGAGTTCCTGGTCTCCTTCGCCGGGCCGATGGCCTCGCTCGGCCTGGCCGGGATCTTCTTCCTGGCCGACCGGGTGATGGACCCCAACTCGGTGCCCGGCGTGCTGGTCCTGATGCTGTGGTTCTCGAACCTGATCGTCGGCATCTTCAACCTGCTGCCCGGCCTGCCGCTGGACGGCGGCCGGATGCTCAGGGCGGGCGTCTGGAAGGTCACCAGCAGCCCCAACTCCGGCACGGTCGCCGCCGCCTGGGTGGGCCGGGCGGTGGCCGTGGCGCTGGTGCTGTCGCAGCTGCTGCTGCCGCTGATGTCCGGGCAGGAGCCGGACTTCACCACGGTGCTCTGGTCGATGGTGCTGGCCTCCTTCATCTGGATCGGCGCCTCCCAGTCGCTGCGGGTGGCCAAGGTGCGCGCCCGGCTGCCCCAGGTCCGGGCCAGGGCGCTGGCCCGCCGGGCGCTGCCGGTGACCGCCGAGGTGCCGCTCGCCGAGGCGCTGCGCCGGGCCAGAGAGGGCGGCGCGGGCGCGATCGTGGTGGTCGACCACGAGGGGCGGCCGACCGCGATCGTGAACGAGGCCGCCGTCAACGCCACCCCCGAGCAGCGCCGCCCGTGGGTCACGGCGGGCGCGGTCGCGCGTAGTCTGGAACCGGCTCATGTGCTGGGCGCGGACCTGGAGGGCGAGCCGCTGATCGACGCCATGCGCGGCAACCCGGCGGGGGAGTACCTGCTGGTCGAGCGGGGCGGCGAGATCTACGGCGTGCTGGTCACCGCCGACGTCAACAAGGTCTTCACCGGCGTGTGAGCGCGGGTGGGGACGGGCTGGCGACCTGGGCGGCGCGACCGGATGCCGAACCCATTTGTCCCACTCGTCTAACCGGCGTTCCGCCACTAGTGTTCTGGTCAGCTGATCAGGAGTGTTCTATTTGCCACGTTTGAGGACTGGTCGACGCGGCGTGATATCGGCGCCGCCGGTCAGGTGGCGCGCGCGGGGAGGGAGAGGTCTGTGACCGATCAGGGCGCGGGGGTTGTCCGTCCGCTTCCGGGTGACGGCGTGGTGGCCCACTTCAATGGGTTGCTGCTGGTCTGCGATCCCGCGGGTCCGGTGGTGGAGGAGTTGCTCGACGCCCTGCGGGAGACCGCGGGCACCGGTGGCGACGGCCGGGTGCTGGCCCGCCGGGTGGCCCAGGTGCTGGCCCGGTCCATGAACGGGGAGCCGATCGCCTGCGCGGTGGCCGGCTCCGCCGGTGGCGGGGTGGCGGTGCTGGTCTGCGGGGCGGCCACGGCGGCCGTGGTCGGCGGCCCGGACGGCGACGTGACGCTGTCCGGCCAGGATTCGCTGACGTGGACCGACCGGCTGGTGAACGGCCCGGTGACGAAGGTTGAGCTGCGCCTGCCGGGGTCAGGGGCGTCCAGCCCGTACTCGCGGCTGGACGGCGGTGTGGTGGCGGGCGCGGGTGTGGAGATCGACTTCACCTCGCCTGGGCAGACCGTGCACCGCCCGGTGCCGGTCGGGCCGACGCCCGGCCATCCCTATCCGCAGCATCCGGGGCCGCAGCATTCGGGGCCGCAGCCCGGTTCGTCGCAGTCGATTCTGCCGCAGGACCCGATCGCGCCCCGTGAGCCCGTCGTGCCGCCGTACGTGCCCGCCGGGGGACCGTCGGGACCGCCGATGCCGCCCCCGATGCCGCCTCCCATGCCGCCGCCGATGCCTCCCGGTCCGCCGCCGATGCCGCCGGGCCCGCCCCCGATGCCCCAGGGTCCGCCGCCCATGCCTCCCGGTCCGCCGCCGGGGCAGCCGGGGCCGCCGCTCGGGCATCCGTCCGGGCCGCAGCAGCCACCCCCGCCGCCGCAGATGCCGCATCCGATGCCGGGCAACAACCCGCCGCCGCCCCCGCCGATGCCGACAGGACCGCAGCCCTCCCCGCTGGACGACCCGATGCCGGTCGCGACCCGGGACGAGAGCTACCGGCAGGCCAACGGGCACCAGCACGAGGTCGGGTCGGCCACCAGGACCGGCGACGTGAGCGAGAGCACCCAGCTGGACGCCAAGCCGGAGCGCGAGTCCGGGCCGATGGTGCACGGGGTGGACTGCAAGAACGACCACTTCAACGATCCCCGGGTGCCGTACTGCGCGGTGTGCGGGGTGCCGCTGGTGCAGAGCACGCTGGTGCCGTACAAGGGGAGCAGGCCCGCGCTCGGGGTGCTGCTGCTGGACGACGGGCTGGCGTTGCGGCTGGATTCGGACTACATCCTGGGCCGCGACCCGGAGCGGGCCTCGGAGGTGCAGGCCGGGCAGGCCCGGCCGGCCCGGGTGACCAGCCCGGACGGCTCGGTGTCCCGGCGGCACCTGCGGGTGGCCCTGGAGGGCTGGGACGTGACCCTGGTCGACCTGGGCTCGGTCAACGGCACCCAGATCCAGCCTCCCGGCGACCCGAACTACTACGACATCCCGCCGAACGAGCCGGTTCCCATCGTCCCGGGCACGACCGTCCGGATCGGCGTCTCCAGGACGATGCGCTTCGACGGCCACCGCGAAGCCTGATCACCCGGCCAGGCGGTCGATCTCGGCGCGCATCACCCGCTCCATCCGGCCGGAGCCGTCCGGATAGAGGAGGCGGTGGACGCTGAGGCCGTCGACGAGGGCGAGCAGGCGTTCCGTGATGTCGTCCAGGCTCTCCTGGACGCGGATCTCGCCGGTGTCCCTGGCCGACTGGAGCAGGCTGCGGACCAGGCGGCGGAGATCGGCCGCCTCCTCGCGCTGCATTCGGAGCAGCGCGGGGGAGGAGATGCAGCGCGCCCAGAAGCCGATCTCCAGGCCGGTCTCCTGGACGCGCTCCTCATCCAGGGGCAGATTGTCCAGCAGCACCTCGCGCAGGGCCGCCAGCCCGGTACGGCCGGCCAGCTTGGCGGTCAGCCGGGCGGTGATCCGGCGGTGCGAGGACTGCAGGGCCGACAGCAGGATGTCGTCCTTGTCGGTGAAGTAGTGGGTGAGGACGCCGTTGGAGTACCCGGCCTCCTTGGCGATGGCGCGGGTGGTGGCCGCCTCGATGCCGTCGCGCAGGATGATGCGCCGGGCGGCCGCCACGACCTCCTGGCGGCGCTCCTCGTGGTTCACGATCTTTGGCACGATTCCCCCGATCAAACCGGCTGTTGACGTTTTAGTCGGACGCCCGTCTATTATCCAGGGTATGACCGTCGTCACCCTGGGCGTCCATATCGTGGACGTGCTGGCGCGCCCGGTGGAATCCATCCCGGCCGGCCAGGACACGCATCTGGTGGAGCAGGTCCGGATCACGGCCGCCGGGGCCGCCGCGGGCACGGCGGTCGATCTCGCCAGGCTCGGCGTCCCCGTCGCCTCCGCGGGAGCGGTCGGCGACGACGAACTCGGCGACTTCCTTCTCATGATTATGGCCAGACACGGCGTGGATGTGTCGGGTGTGGTGCGAAAGTCCGGCGAACAGACCGCCGCGTCGATCCTGCCGATCCGTCCCGACGGCGGCCGCCCGTCCTTCCACGTCCCCGGCGCCAACCTCGGCTTCGCCCTGGCCGACATCGACCCGGCCCAGGTACTGGGCGCGAAGGTGGTCCACCTGGGCGGCATGGACGCCAGCTGGGGCCTGCACGACCCCGCCTTCTTCGCGTTACTCGACCAGGCGCGCGCGGGTGGCACGATCGTCACCATGGACCTGCTGTCCAACATGCCGGAGCTGATGCCGGCCGCGAAGGTCTTCCTCCCGCACCTCGACTACTTCCTCCCCAACGAGGAACAGGCCCTCATGATCACCGGCGCCGCCACCGCCGAGGAGGCGGCCGCGGCGCTCCTCGCCGAGGGCCTGACCGGCGCCCTGATCACCCTGGGCGCGGCCGGCAGCCTGGTCGCCACCGGCGCGGGCGCCACCCACGTCCCCGCCCTCGACGTCCTGGTCGTCGACACCACCGGCTGCGGCGACGCCTACTGCGCCGGCTTCATCGCCGGCCTCCTGGACGGCCGCACCCCGGTCGCCGCCGCCGAGCTCGGCACCGCCGTCGCCGCCCGCGTCGCCGGCGGCCTCGGCTCCGACGCCGGCCTCGAAAACGCCCACGAACTGCTGTCCCACTAGGAGAGGATCTTCATGTCGGTTGACGCTGAGCTGCGGGCGCGGGCCGCCAAGGTCATTCCCGGCGGCATGTACGGGCACCTCAACGCGGCGCTGCACGGCGAGAGGTATCCCCAGTTCTTCGCGCGCGCGCAGGGCGCGCGGCAGTGGGACGTGGACGGCCGGGAGTACATCGACCTGATGTGCAGCTGGGGGCCGATGATCGTGGGGCACCGGAATCCGGTCGTGGAGGCCGCCGCCGCGGCGCAGCAGGCGCGGGGCGACTGCCTGAACGGGCCGGGGCCGATCATGGTGGAGCTGGCCGAGCTGCTGGTGGAGACGATTCCGGCGGCTGACTGGGCGATGTTCTCGAAGAACGGCACCGACGCGACCACGCAGGCGCTGATGGTGGCGCGGGCGGCCACCGGCCGTACCAGGGTGCTGGTGGCGCACGGCGCCTACCACGGGGCCGATCCGTGGTGCACGCCTGGACTGTCGGGGGTGACGCCCAACCAGCGGGCCGACAACGTGGAGTTCGCGTACAACGATCTGGCCAGCGCCGAGGCCGCCGCCGCGGCGGGGGACGTGGCCGCGATCCTGGTCACCCCGTTCAAGCACGACTCCTTCGAGGACCAGGAGTTCGCCGAGGCCGAGTTCGCCAGGGGCGTGCGCGCGCTGGCCGACCGGATCGGGGCCGCGCTGGTGATCGACGAGGTGCGGGCCGGGTGGCGGCTGGACCTGCGCGGGTCCTGGGAGGGGTTCGGCGTCCGGCCGGACCTGTCGGCCTGGAGCAAGGCGATGGCCAACGGGCACCCTGTCGCGGCCGTGACGGGCGTGGAGGCGTTGCGCGGCCCGGCCCAGACTCTGTACTCGACCGGCTCGTTCTGGTTCTCCGCGAGCGCCATGGCCGCCGCCAAGGCCACTCTGGAGCTCCTCAGGGACACCGGCGGCGTCGCTCTGATGGAACGCGCGGGAGAGCGCCTCCGGGCGGGGCTGGCGGCCCAGGCGTCGGCGCACGGCTTCGTGGTCAACCAGACCGGGCCCGCGCAGATCCCGTGGCTGTCCTTCGCGGGCGACGAGACCCTCGCCCAGGGGATCGCCTGGGCGGGCCACTGCCTGGCCGAGGGCGTCTATCTGCACCCGTGGCACAACTGGTTCCTGTCCACGGCGCACACCGACGACGAGATCGACCGGGCGCTGCTCCGCACCGACGCCGCGTTCGGCAAGCTCAGGACGGAGTTCGGCGCAGCCTGACCCAGCGCAGGTCGTCCAGCCGGGTGCCGTCCGGGCCGGGCAGCAGCTCCTTGGCCAGGCCCTCCCGGGTGAAACCGGCCCGCTCCAGCACGCGGTGCGACGCGGTGTTCGTCGGAGTCGTCCCGGCGATCACGCGGTGGATCCGGGTGCTGGCGAAGGTCCAATCCACCAGCAGGCGGACCGCGCGGGTCACGTAGCCGCGCCCTCGGTATTCGGGTAGCAGGCTGTAGCCGGTCATCGCCTCGCCGAGCGGGGGGATCACGTTCGAGAGTTGAACGTCGCCCACGAAGACGCCCGTGGCGGCGTCCCTGATCGCGATCTCGGCCTGTTCCGCCGCCAGCCAGCGATAACCCGCGTTGCGGCAGCGCAGCGCCGTGTCGGCGTACTCAGGGCGGCCGGGGGGCACGTGGTGGGCCATGACCTCGGGGTCGCCCATCATCCGGTGATACTCGTCGACGTCGGCGGGCCCGAGCCGTACCAGTCGGACCACGCCGTCGGTGAGCTCCCCGCCGGGAAAGTCCGGCAGATAGGGCAGGATCGGCTCGCCGGAGTCGGTCGCCAGCCGGGCGAAGGCCACCAGATCGCAGCGCGAGCCGTCCCGATGGGTCCCGGCCCCGCGCCGGACGCCCTCCCGGATGTACCCGGCGGCCATCGCCACCTTCTGGGAGCCGAGGTTCTCGATGTCGGCCAGCAGGTCCATCCGCGCTGCGCCGAGAGCGAAACGCCAGTCCGTGATCGCCCGCACGGCCGCGGTGGCGACGCCCTTGCCGCGGGCCCACGGCGCGACCCAGTAGCCGACCTCCACGTTGCCGAACCGGTCCGGCGGCTTCACCCCGACCACGCCCTGCGGCTCGCCGGTGGCCGGGTCGGCCATCACGAAGTCGCCGCCGCCGGCCGCCCAGCTCTCCGCGGCCGCCCTGTTCTTCCAGTACAGGGCGTCCGCCCGGGTGTACGGCACCGGGACGGGCGGGATGAACCGGGCGATCTCCGGATCGGCGCAGGCGCGGGTGATGGCGTCCAGGTCGGCGTCCACGGGCGGGCGGAGGTCGACCGGGCCGGCGTGGATGGTTTCACGGGGGAGCATGACCCCCTTGCTACCAGGGCCTGGGCCATTCGGCGAGTCGATTTAGAGCCTCCATGGGCGGTTTGTACGCAGGAGCCGTACCAGTCGAACGCAGATAGCCTTGCGCTCATGGGTTTTCGCAGGCACGGCCCGTTCCAGGCCGGGGATCAGGTTCAGCTCACCGACCCCAAGAACAAGCGGCACACGCTGACGCTCAAGGAGGACGGGGTCTTCCACACGCACAAGGGATGGATCCCGCATACCGACCTGATCGGGCAGCCTGAGGGTTCGGTGGTCCGCTCCTCGGGCGGCACCCAGTACCTGGCGTTCCGCCACCTGCTCCAGGACTACACCCTGTCCATGCCGCGCGGCGCGGCCGTGATCTATCCTAAGGACTGCGGGCAGATCGTCGCCATGGCCGACATCTTCCCCGGCGCGAAGGTGGTCGAGGCCGGGGTCGGCTCCGGCGCGCTCAGCTGCTTCCTGCTCCGCGCGGTGGGCGCGGAGGGCACCCTGACGTCGTACGAGCGGCGCGCCGACTTCGCCGAGGTCGCCACCAGGAACGTGGAGAAGTTCTACGGCGGCGAGATGAAGCAGTGGCGCCTGGTCGTCGGCGACTTCGTCGAGGCGCTGGACGAGACCGACGTGGACCGGATCATCCTGGACATGCTCGCGCCCTGGGAGTGCGTCGACGCGTCCGCCAAGGCCCTCACCCCGGGTGGTGTTATCTGCTGTTATGTCGCCACAACGACGCAGTTGTCCAAGACCGTGGAGACCATCAGGGAGCACGGGAGTTTCACCGAGCCTCACGCGTGGGAGACCTTGGTTCGCGACTGGCATGTCGAAGGGCTCGCGGTCCGGCCCGATCATCGGATGGTCGGCCACACCGGGTTCCTCGTCACCGCCCGCCGCATGGCGGACGGTGTCACAGCGCCGCCGCGACGCAGGCGCCCGTCCAAGGGCGCGTACGGGGAGGGAACCGAAGGTCAGTGACGATTTAGCGGCGAACGGGCAAAGAGGCGTGACATGGGGAACAAACCCTGTGTTCCATGTGCTCAGGCTTATAAACCGTCCCAAAAGGCACCAATCACCAAGCACTCAACGTAACGAGACGAACACCAGTCGGCTACGTTTTTTAGAGCCGTCAGATTGGTAGTGACTTGAGTAGTCTTTCCTCGAATGGAAGGAGGTGACGGGCGTGGCAGCTCGCGATGACGCTGAGGCTCGGGCCGCGCAGCGCGAACGGGAGGTCACTGACCTCACAACTCAGGTCTCCTTCCTTCAGGAGGAGATCACCGCGCTGCGTCGTAAACTCGCCGAGTCCCCCCGGCAGGCCAGGGTTCTCGAAGAACGGCTTCACGACGTGCAGGCCCAGGTGGCCGCCCTCACCAGCCAGAACGAACGCCTGGTCTCCACCCTCAAGGAGGCCAGGGACCAGATAGTGGCCCTCAAGGAGGAGGTCGACCGGCTGGCCCAGCCGCCGTCCGGCTTCGGCGTGTTCCTTGAGGCCAGGGAAGACGGCACGATCGAGGTGTTCACCGGCGGGCGCAAGCTACGGGTGAACGTCAGCCCCGCCGTGGACGTCGACTCGCTCAAGCGTGGCCAGGAGGTCATGCTCAACGAGGCGCTCAACGTGGTCGAGGCCCTGGGCTTCGAGGACGTCGGCGAGATCGTCATGCTCAAGGAGCTTCTTGAGGACGGTCAGCGCGCCCTGGTGATCTCGCACGCCGACGAGGAGCGCGTGGTCAAACTGGCCGAATCGCTGCTGGATCAGCCGATCAGGTCGGGCGACTCGCTGCTACTCGAACCGCGTTCGGGTTACGTCTACGAGCGGATCCCGAAGTCCGAGGTGGAGGAACTGGTCCTCGAAGAGGTCCCCGACATCTCCTACGACGAGATCGGCGGTCTGCGCGGGCAGATCGAGCAGATCAGGGACGCGATCGAGTTGCCCTACCTGCACGCCGACCTGTTCAGGGAGCACAAGCTCCGTCCGCCGAAGGGCGTGCTGCTGTACGGCCCGCCCGGCTGCGGCAAGACGCTCATCGCCAAGGCAGTCGCCAACTCCCTGGCCAAGCAGGTCGCGGAGAAGACCGGCCAGTCCGGCAAGAGCTTCTTCCTCAACATCAAGGGCCCCGAACTTCTCAACAAGTACGTCGGCGAGACCGAGCGGCACATCCGCCTGGTCTTCCAGCGGGCTCGGGAGAAGGCCTCCGAGGGCACCCCGGTGATCGTGTTCTTCGACGAGATGGACTCGATCTTCCGGACCCGTGGTTCCGGCGTCTCATCCGACGTCGAGAACACCATCGTGCCCCAGCTGCTGTCGGAGATCGACGGCGTCGAGGGCCTGGAGAACGTCATCGTCATCGGCGCCTCCAACCGCGAGGACATGATCGACCCGGCGATCCTGCGGCCCGGCCGCCTGGACGTCAAGATCAAGATCGAGCGGCCGGACGCCGAGGCGGCGAAGGACATCTTCTCGAAGTACCTCATCTCGGAGCTCCCGCTGCACGGCGAGGATCTCGCCGAGCACGGCGGCAGCCGGGAGGGCACCATCGCGGAGATGATCCAGCGCGTGGTCGAGCGTATGTACACCGAGATCGAGGAGAACCGCTTCCTTGAGGTGACCTACGCCAACGGAGACAAGGAAGTCCTGTACTTCAAGGACTTCAACTCCGGCGCCATGATCCAGAACATCGTGGACCGGGGCAAGAAGATGGCGATCAAGCAGTTCCTGGAGACCGGGCAGAAGGGCCTGCGCATCCAGCACCTGATGGCCGCGTGTGTCGACGAGTTCCGTGAGAACGAGGACTTGCCGAACACCACGAACCCGGACGACTGGGCTCGCATCTCGGGCAAGAAGGGCGAACGGATCGTCTACATCCGCACGCTGGTGCAGGGCAAGCAGGGCACCGAAGCCGGCCGCTCGATCGACACGGTCGCGAACACGGGCCAGTACCTGTAACGGGACTACCAAGGCGGCGCGCACCCTCGGGGGCGCGCCGCCTTCGCGCGTGCCAGGACCACATACGGCCTGATCACGAGGGGCAGTGGATCTGTCTGTCCCGCACCCGGACACCTAGAGTCATCGAGGCCTCACGAATGGAGAAATCGATGGCTTTATCCAGGTCAAGTATCAGATGGCCACTGCTGGCCGTCCTGGCGGTGGCGGCGGCCGGGCCGATGAGCCCGGCGGACGCGGCGCCCGTGGCCCGCACCGTCATGGGCTGGGGAGAGAACCTCAACGGAGAGGCCGGACCTGGCCCCTCCATCGTCAACCCGCCGGTCGTCACGGCCGGCGGCATGACCTTCACCGACATCGCCACGGGCGCGAACCACACGGTCGCGCTGGCGGCCGACGGGACGGTGTGGACGTGGGGTAAGAACGCGTTCGGCCAGCTCGGCGACGACACGGAGACCTCGCGCGCCACCCCCGCCCAAGTCGCGGGCGTGACCGGGGTCGTGGACGTGGCGGCCGGCATCCACAGCAGTTACGCGGTCCGCGCCGACGGGCGCGCCTGGTCCTGGGGCGTCAACGAGAACGGCGAGCTCGGCCAGGGCGACGCCGGCGGCTCCCGGTCCACCCCGGCGCTGCTGGCCGGGACGCAGGCGCTGACCCGGATCGAGGCGGGCGCCAACCACGCCCTCGCCCTGGACGCGAACGGCAACGTCTACGCCTGGGGGACGAACAGCCGGGGCGAGGCGGGCCAGGGCCAGGTCAGCGAGGTCGTGGACCGGCCCAGCCGGGTGGTCTCGCTGACCAACGTCGAGCAGCTCTCGGCCGGACGTTACCGCAGCACGGCGCTCAAGTTCGACGGCAGCGTCTACCAGTGGGGCCTGATCTCCAACGGACCGGCCCCCCAGACCAGGCCCGCTCCGATCGCCGTGTCCGGCCCCGACAACGTCACGGCCGTCGCCGACGGCGAGAGGTTCACCCTGGCGCTGTACTCCGACGGTTCGTTCCGGGGCTGGGGCCTGAACTTCGCCGGGGAACTCGGCCCGGGAGCCCCGAAACGGCAGGCCAGCACCCTGCTGATCAAGGAGGGCGTCGTGCAGATCGGCGCGGGCTATAGGAACGCCTACGCCGTCCTCGACGACGGGAGCGTGCGCGCGCTCGGCGCCAACGGCGACGGGCAGCTCGGCGACGGCACCGAGGCGGCCGAGTCGGACACTCCGGTCCGGGTGGCCGGGGTGTCCAACGCCGTCCGGGTCGTGTCGGGACCGCTTTCGAGTCACGCGATGGTGCTCCGCGCGCCCCAGCCGATCCCCGCCTACCGGCTCTCCCTGCTGTCCGGCTCCGGCGTGATGCGGCTCAACAACACGGTCACCGCCACCGTCACCACCCAGGCCGTCAACGGCCACAACCAGCCGATCACGCTGGCCGCGATCGGCGTGCCCACCGGGGTGACGGCGACGTTCAATCCGCCCGCCGTGCTCGCCGGCGGCACCTCGGTCATGACCCTGACCAGGCAGCCAGGCCCCCGCGAGGGCCTCTGGGAGATCACCGTCGTGGGCACGGGCGCGGGGCCGGGCCCCGAGGCGTTCTACGAGCTCGAAATGGTGCTCCCGGTCCCGCCGCGAGGCCGGTAGCCCCTCGGCCTCTCGGCTCGCGCCCCCCGGCCGGGCCGAGAGGTTCACCGCATTTCCCGGCCCGCTTCGGTGGCCCGCAGCGCACTCCTTGCGTGATACTTGGGCGTTCTAGTGCGATTTGAGTGACGGGGATTACGGGGGAACGTGGTGTTTGAGTTGGGGGTTCGCTGGTGACCTCGGTTCCGACCAGGAGGCGTCGCCGCCGCCCGGCCCCCCCGCCACCGCCGCCCGCGCCGGCCCGGATCCGCGACGAGCCGCCGGCCCGGGGAGGGTCCAGACTCGTCGAACTGGATCTCTTACGCTTCATCGCCGCCTTCGCGGTGATGGCGTTCCACTACATGGCCGCCAGCAGGTCCCTCTGGGGCGAATACCCGACCGAGGTCTTCGCCCCGGTCAACCGGGTCACCACCCTCGGCATCCTCGGCGTCGAGCTGTTCTTCCTGATCAGCGGCTTCGTGATCCTGATGAGCGCCTGGGGGCGCAGCATCGGCAAGTTCGCGGTCTCCCGGATCTCCCGCCTCTACCCGGCCTACTGGTTCACCGTCGCCGCCCTGTACGTCCTGTACAACTACACCGACGTCACCGGCTTCAAGGGCGACCTCCACCCGATCCACTACCTGATCAACCTCTCCATGTTCCAGGAGGCCTTCGGCGTCCTGCACGCGGGCGGGGTGTTCTGGTCGCTCTGGGTCGAGCTGAAGTTCTACTTCCTGATCTCGATCATCGTCGTCATCGGCATCAACCTGCGGCGGGCCATGGCCTTCATGTGGGTCTGGCTGGTCCTGGTGGTCGCCGCCGAGTACCTCCAGAACGACCTGCTGACCGAGATCGTCATGCCCAGGCAGGCGCCGTACTTCGTGGCCGGCATGGCGTTCTACCTGATCCACCGTGTGGGCCCCTCGGTGACCCGCTGGGGCTTCGTCCTGGTTGGGTACGCCTTCGCGGTGTACTCCGCTCTGGAGCGCGTACAGAGCCGGGTGGACGCGATCGGGCTCAAGCGCTTCCCGGCCCCGCCCGAGGCCGTCATCGTGGCCATCACCCTGATCTTCCTGCTGATGGCCGCGGTCGCCCTCGGCTGGCTGAGCTGGATCAAGTGGGCGCCGCTCACCACGGTCGGCGCCCTCACGTACCCGCTCTACCTGCTCCACCAGAATGTGTCGGCGGTCATCATTCCCGGCCTCCGCGACACGCTGAACCCGTGGCTGCTGACCGGACTCACCATGGCAGCTTCAATCGTGCTCGCTTATCTCGTTTACAAGCTGATCGACCGTCCTGGCCAGCGATTGCTGCGCCGGATTCTCGGTGGCCGGAGACCCATACGAAACGAATAGTCGGCTCTCTGCCGTAACTGTCGGGTAACCGGGCATAGAAGAGGGGCTAGGCTCGGGATATAAACGGCGGAACGACGGCCATGGGGTGCGCATGACGGTACGGCGGGTGATGGGCATCGAGACCGAGTACGGCATCGCCGTGCCCGGTCAGCCGGGGGCGAACGCGATGGTGACCTCTTCTCAGGTCGTCAACGCGTACCTCGCGGCGTCGGCCGCGCGCGCCAGGCGGGCCCGGTGGGACTTCGAGGAGGAGAACCCGCTGCGCGACGCGCGGGGGTTCGACCTGGCCAGGGAGGTGGCTGACTCCAGTCAGCTGACCGACGAGGACCTGGGCCTGGCCAACGTGATCCTCACGAACGGGGCGCGGCTCTACGTCGACCACGCCCATCCGGAGTATTCGACGCCCGAGTGCACCAACCCCCGGGCGGCGGTCATCTGGGACAAGGCCGGCGAGCGCGTCATGCACGACGCCGCCGTGCGGGCCTCCGGCATGCCCGGCAACGCGCCCATCCAGCTCTACAAGAACAACACCGACAGCAAGGGCGCCTCCTACGGCTGCCACGAGAACTACCTGATGCGGCGGGCCACCCCGTTCGCGGACATCGTCCGGCATCTGACCCCGTTCTTCGTCTCCCGCCAGGTCGTCTGCGGCGCGGGCAAGGTCGGCATCGGCCAGGACTCCCGCGGCGACGGCTTCCAGATCAGCCAGCGCGCCGACTTCTTCGAGGTCGAGGTCGGCCTGGAGACGACGCTGAAGCGGCCGATCATCAACACCCGGGACGAGCCGCACGCGGACCCGGAGAAGTACCGGCGGCTGCACGTCATCATCGGCGACGCCAACATGTCGGAGATCTCCACCTACCTCAAGCTGGGCTCCACGGCCCTGGTCCTGGCCATGATCGAGGACGGCTTCCTGACCGGCGACCTGTCGGTGGAGTCCCCGGTGGCCGCGCTGCGGGCGGTCTCGCACGACCCGACCTGCAAGTACGAGATCACGCTGCGGAACGGCCGCAAGATGACGGCCGTCCAGCTCCAGATGGAGTACCTGGAGCAGGCCCGCAAGTATGTCGAGGACCGGTACGGCGCGGGCCTGGACGACATGACCAAGGACGTGCTGAACCGCTGGGAGTCGGTGCTGACCCGGCTGGCCGAGGACCCGATGCAGCTGTCCCGCGAGCTCGACTGGGTGGCCAAGCTGGAACTCCTGGAAGGCTACCGGACCCGCGACAACCTGCCGTGGTCGCACCCCCGCCTCGGGCTGGTCGACCTCCAATACGCCGACATCCGCCCGGATCGCGGCCTGTACAACCGGCTGGTGGCCCGCGGCCGGATGCAGCGCCTGGTCACCGAGGACGACGTCGAACGGGCCATCGAGACCCCGCCGACCGACACCCGGGCCTACTTCCGCGGGCGCTGCCTGCGGCAGTACAGCGAGTCGGTGGCCGCCGCCTCCTGGGATTCGGTGATCTTCGACATCCCCGGCCGGGAGTCCCTGCAGCGAGTGCCGACCCTGGAACCGCTGCGCGGCACCAAGGCGCACGTGGGCGACCTGCTCGACCGGTGCCGCACCGCGGCCGACCTGGTGGCGGCGCTGACCGGCGAAAGTTGACGGGTTTGTCCGTTCGGGGATACGTTCCCGGTGAATTGTGGCGGCGTGAGGGAAATCCGGTGTAACTCCGGTGCGGTCGCGCCACTGTAACCCTCCCGATGAGGGGAGCCAGGTCACCACCCGCCACAGACCGACGACAGGGACGCGCAATCCCGGAGGAGGACCGTGGCGTGAGCCAGCTCTCAGCCCCGCATGTCCAGCCCATTCCCCTTCGCAACCTGGCCTGGTGGGCGCTTGCCGTGCCCGTTCTGTTACTCGTGGCCTATCTCGTCACCTTCGACCAGGGGGCGATCTCGCAGGCGGGCGACTACCTGCACGAACTCATGCATGACGGGCGTCACCTGCTCGGCGTTCCGTGCCACTGATGATCCGCACACTGTTCGTCCGGGGCCTGCTCGCCGGAATCATCGCAGGACTCGCCGCGGGCGCTTTCGCGTTCCTCTTCGGCGAGCCGCACATCGACAGCGCGATCGCCCTCGAAGAGGCCGCCGCGCACACCCACACCGAAGCTCCCCTGGTCAGCAGGGGCGGCCAGGTGGGGGGCCTGTTCCTCGCCACCGCCTTGTACGGCGCCGCGCTGGGCGGGTTGTTCGGGCTCGCGTTCGCGCTGGTACGGGGACGTACCGGGCCCCGGTCGGGGACGGCGCTGTCGGTCGCCCTGGCGGCGGCCGGGTTCGTCGGCGTGGTCCTGGTGCCGTTCGTGAAATATCCGGCTAATCCGCCTGCGGTGGGGGATCCGGCGACGATCGGGTCGCGGACCTCGCTGTATCTGGTCCTGGTCCTGATCGGGCTGCTCGCCGTGGCCGCCGCCGCGGTGGCGTATCGGCTCTTCGAGGTCAACGGCGGGCCTGTCCGGTGGCTCGCCGCCGGGTTGGGGTTCCTCGTCCCGGTCGGGGCGGCCTGGGGGTTGCTGCCGACGGTGTCGGAGGTGCCCGAAGGGTTCCCGGCGGATCTGTTGTGGAATTTCCGGGTTTCGTCGCTTGGTACCCAGGTTGTGCTCTGGGGGGTGCTGGGGGTTTCGTACGCGTTCCTCTGGTATCGGGCTGAGCGGGTGGCCGGAGTGCCGCAGGCCGTACCGGTCTGATCGTGGCCTCGCGGGCGGCGCGGGTGACCGTGGTCGCGCATGGCAGGACGGCGGCCGTCCGGGCCGCCGTCTTCCCGTCGCCCGGCGACGTGCTTGAGCCCCTGGAGGGCGGGGACGTCGTCAGGGCGGAGGGGCGGGCCGGGCCCGAGGAGCGTTGCCTGGGCACGGCGCGGTGGCTGGGTCTGGCCGCGGTCGCCGATCCCGGGCTGCGTGACTGCGATCATGGGCGCTGGCGGGGGCGGGCGCTGGCCGAGGTGGCGGCGGAGGATCCCGACGGCGTACGGGCCTGGCTGACCGAGCCTGGCGCGGCGCCGCATGGGGGTGAGTCCGTGGCCGGGCTGATCGCGCGGATGGGGGAGTGGCTGGGTTCGCTCCCGCCCGGGCGGCTGGTGGCGGTCACGCATCCGGCGGTGGTGCGGGCGGTGCTGGTGTCGGCGCTGGGCCTGCCGGCGGCCGCGTACCGGCGGGTGGATGTCCCGCCGTTGAGCGGAGTCGAATTGACCGGATTCGCCGGGCGCTGGAACCTCCGGTTACCGCAATGGGGACCTTTGTTGGGAGTGTCGCGGGGGCTCGGGGAGATTCCTGGGGATTCTCCGGGAATTTCGGCGAACACTTTTGGGTGATAACGGGGATGACGTGCGGATTCCCGGCGAGTCGGACAGGATTTCGGTTCTTGAGAAAAGGGCGTATTCGCGGTGACATATCCGTTTAGTGCGGTTGTTGGCTTGGCGGATCTGAAGTTGGCGCTGGTGCTCAACGCGGTGTCGCCGCGGGTGGGCGGGGTCCTGGTCCGGGGCGAGAAGGGCACCGCCAAGTCGACCATCGTGCGGGCTCTGGCCGCGCTGCTGCCGCCGGTCGCGGTGGCGGAGGGGTGCAGGTTCTCCTGTGATCCGGCGGCTCCCGACCCGTTCTGCCCCGACGGGCCGCATTCGGGGGGCGGGTCGGTACGGCCCGCCCGGCTGGTCGAGTTGCCGGTGGGCGCGTCCGAGGACCGGCTGGCGGGGTCGCTCGATCTTGAGCGGGCGCTGACCGAAGGGGTGAAGGCGTTCGAGCCGGGGCTGCTGGCGGCGGCGCATCGCGGCATTCTGTACGTGGACGAGGTCAATCTGCTGCACGACCATCTCGTCGATCTGCTGCTGGACGCCGCCGCGCTCGGGACGTGCTACGTGGAGCGGGAAGGCGTTTCGGTGCGGCACGCGGCCCGATTCTTACTCTCCGGGACGATGAATCCGGAAGAGGGGGAGCTGCGGCCGCAGCTGCTCGATCGGTTCGGGCTGACCGTGACGGCGCGGGCCTCGCGGGATCCGGCGGAGCGGGCGGAGGTCGTCCGGCGGCGGCTCGCCTACGAGCTCGATCCGGACGGGTTCGCGGCGCGCTGGGCCGAGGAGGAGAGCCAGCTGGCGCGGCGGATCGCGGAGGCGCGGGCGTTGCTGCCCGGGGTGACGTTGCCGGACGGGGCGCTGAAGCAGATCGCGACGGTTTGCGCCGGGTTCGAGGTGGACGGGATGCGGGCGGACATCGTCACCGCGCACGCGGCGATGGCGCATGCCGCCTGGCAGGGGCGTACCCGGGTGGGTTCAGGGGATGTGCGGGCGGCGGCCCGGCTCGCCCTGCCGCATCGGCGGCGGCGGGATCCCTTCGACGCGCCTGGCCTGGACGAAGCCAGACTCGACGAGCTCTTGGCCGATTTCGACGACGGGCCGGACGACGAGCCCGAAGAACACGAGATTCCGCGCGAGGAGGGGCCCGAGGGCAGCGCCGACGCCGGTCCCGACCTGGACCCGGAGGGGGCGCCCGCGGAATCCGGCGCGCCGGGCAACTCCGAGTCGGCTCGGCAGGACCTGGAGGATCCAGCTCAGCAGAACCTGAGGGATCCGGCTAAGCAGGACCCGCGGGGTTCGGCTTCACAGGACCCGGCGGATGCGGCTGGAACCGGCATAGGTGACACCGCCCCGGGAGTGGCTTTCGCGCAGGCGGGCGCGCCCTATCGGACCAGGCTGTTCACCGTTCCCGGGGTCGGCGGCGGCGTGCCGGGACGGCGGTCGCGGGGCCGCACGCCGCAGGGCCGGACCTCGGGCTCACGCCTGCCCGACGGGCGGATCGCGGCCGTGCACCTGATGGCGACGCTCCGGGCGGCGGCCCCCCACCAGCGGGCGCGCGGCGCGGACGGACCCGGGATCCGGATCGAGAAGTCCGATCTGCGGGAAGCCGTCCGCGAAGGGCGCGAGGGCAACCTCGTGCTGTTCGCCGTGGACGCCAGCGGCTCGATGGCCGCCCGGAAGCGGATGGGCGCGGTCAAGGCGGCCGTGCTCAGCCTGCTCCTCGACGCGTACCAGCGCAGGGACAAGGTCGGCCTGGTCACCTTCCGCGGCGAGAACGCCGAACTGGTCCTGCCGCCGACGTCCTCAGTGGAGGCGGGCGCGGCCAGGATGCGCGACCTGCGCACCGGCGGCCGGACGCCGCTCGCCGCCGGCCTGCTGAAGGCGGCGGACGTGCTCCGGGTGGAACACCTGCGCGACCCGGCCCGCCGCGCGCTGCTCGTCATCGTCACCGACGGCCGCGCCACCTTCGGCCCCGACCCCGGCCGGGCCGCCACCCTGCTCACCGCCGTGCCCACCGTCGTGGTCGACTGCGAATCGGGCCCGATCAGGCTCGGCCTCGCCACCAGCCTGGCCGGCCGGATCGGCGCGCTCGCCGTCCGCCTGGACGAACTCGCCGAAGGCGGCCTGGCGCGGATGGTCCGAGCCACCCGGACCGCGGCCTAGAGGAGATCCGACATGCCACAGGGCAAACCCGAACACGTGCCGGCGGACGGCCTGACCACCCGGCAGCGCCGCAACCGCCCGCTGCTGATCGTGCACACCGGCCCGGGCAAGGGCAAATCGACCGCCGCGTTCGGGCTGGCGCTGCGCGCCTGGAACCAGGGCTGGCCGATCGGCGTCTTCCAGTTCGTGAAATCAGCGAAATGGCGGATCGGCGAGGAGGCCGCCCTGCGCGCCCTCGGCGAGCTCGGGCCACCGGTGACCTGGCACAAAATGGGCGAAGGCTGGTCCTGGATCAAGAAGGCGGGCACCGAGGACGACCACGCCGCCGACGCCCGCGAAGGCTGGGAGCAGATCAAACGCGACCTCGCCCGGGAGACCTACCGGATGCTCGTCCTCGACGAGTTCACCTACCCGATCAAATGGGGCTGGCTCGACATCGAGGACGTGACCGCGACCCTCGCCGCCCGCCCCGGCGCGCAGCACGTCGTCATCACCGGCCGGGACGCACACCCCGACCTGCTCGCCCAGGCCGACCTGGTCACCGAGATGACCAAGGTCAAGCACCCGATGGACGCCGGGCAGAAGGGCCAGAAGGGCATCGAATGGTGAGGATGCCCCGGCTGGTCATCGCCGCCCCCGCCTCCGGGGCGGGCAAGACGACCATCGCCACCGGCCTGATGGCCGCGCTGGTCCGGCGCGGGCTGACCGTCTCCCCGCACAAGGTCGGCCCCGACTACATCGACCCCGGCTACCACGCCCTCGCCACCGGCCGCCCCGGCCGCAACCTGGACCCCTGGCTCACCTCGGAAGACCTCGTCGCACCCCTCTTCCTGCACGGCTCCGAGGGCGCCGACATCGCCGTCATCGAGGGCGTCATGGGCCTGTACGACGGCATGCGCGGCACCGCCGACTTCGCGAGTACGGCGCACGTCGCCCGCCTCCTCGAAGCGCCCGTCGTCCTCGTCGTGGACGCCACCGGCCAGGGCCAGTCGGTGGCCGCTCTCGTGCACGGGTTCGCGTCGTACGACACCCGCGTCCGCCTGGCCGGAATCATCCTCAACCGTGTGGGTTCCCCGCGCCACGAGCAGGTCTGCCGCGAATCCCTGGAATCCACCGGGATCCCGGTCCTGGGGGCGATTCCCCGGACCTCCGACGCGGCCACGCCGTCCCGCCACCTAGGGTTGGTCCCCGTCGCCGAACGTCACGCCGAAGCCCGCCGGGCCATCGCCACACTCGCGACGCTGACCGAGTCGACCTGCGACATCCCCGCCCTGATCGCCGCCGCCGACCAGGCCGCGCCCTTGTCCGCGAGCCCATGGAGCGCGTGGAGCCCGTCGGGTCTGTCGGGCACGTCGGGTCTGTCGAATGAGTTGAGCCCGCCGGGCCCGTCGAGCGCGGCGGGCCCGGAACCCCTGACCGCGGCCGGACCCCGTCCGGTGGTCGCCATCGCCGGGGGAGCCGCCTTCACGTTCGGCTACGCGGAGCAGGCCGAACTCCTGGTCGCGGCGGGCGCCGAAGTGGTGACCTTCGACCCGGTCCACGACGAGGACCTCCCGCCCGGCACCCGGGGAATACTCCTCCCCGGCGGATTTCCCGAAATATACGCGGAAGAGCTCTCGGCGAATCAGCCCATGCGCGCCAAGGTCGCCGAATTCGCCGCGAACGGCGGGGCGATCGTCGCCGAATGCGCCGGTCTGCTCTATCTGAGCGCCGAACTCGACGGACACCCCATGTGCTCGATCATCGACGCCAAGGCGGAAATGACCGGACGGCTGACTCTGGGGTATCGGGACGCGGTAGCCGTACGGGACTCGGTGCTGACGCGGGCGGGGGAGCGGTATCGCGGGCACGAGTTCCACCGCACGGCCTGCACGCCGCCCGCGAATCCGCTCTGGCGCTGGAATGACGGTGCCGACGGATACGCTTCCGGTGGGGTGCTGGCGTCCTACCTGCACCTGCACTGGGCGGGCAGCCCGGTGCTGGCGCGACGATTCGTGGAGGCGTGTCGATGACCTTCGAGGCATTCTGGAAGGAACGGCATCTCTGCACCCTCACCACCATCCGCCCCGACGGAACCCCGCACGTCGTCCCCGTCGGCGTGACCCTGGACGGGTCCACCGCCAGGGTCATCACCAGCGGCGGCTCACGCAAGGCCGAGCACGTCCGCGCCGCCGGGCCGGCGGGAGCGCCGGTCGCGGTCTGCCAGGTGGACGGCCGCCGCTGGTCCACGCTGGAAGGCCGCGCCGTCATCCGCGACGACCCCGCCTCGATCGCCGACGCAGAATCCCGCTACGCCGCCCGCTACCGGCAGCCCCGGCCGAACCCCCGGCGGGTGGTCATCGAGATCGAGGTGACCCGGATCCTGGGGAACCTCCCCCATGCGTAGCGCTCCGAGCGTGAACCATCATGGATAGTCCCGTGGTCGTCGTCGGGATCGGCGCCGACGGCTGGGACGGGCTTTCGCCCTCGGCCCGGCGCGAGATCGAGAGCGCCGAGGTGCTGATGGGCAGCGCCCGCCAGCTCGCCCTGGTGGCGACCGGCGCGGAACGGGTCGCCTGGCCGTCCCCGCTGCTGCCGGCGCTGCCCGGGCTGATCGAGGCGTACCGGGATCGGCGGGTCTGCGTGGTCGCCAGCGGCGACCCGATGTTCCACGGCATCGGCTCGACCCTGATCAGGCTGCTCGGCGCCGAGAACGTCCGGGTGCTGCCGTCGCCGTCCTCGGTGTCGCTGGCCTGCGCCCGGCTGGGCTGGCCGGTCGAGCACACCCACGTGATCAGCCTGGTCGGCCGCCCGATCAGCACCATCAACGCGGCCCTGCGCCCGGGGGAACGCCTCCTGGTGCTCGGCGCGACCGACCCCGGCGTCGTCGCCGCCCTCCTCGTCGACCGTGGCTACGGCGAGAGCACGTTCACCGTCCTCGAACTCCTCGGCGCGCGCGGGGAGAACATCCGCCGCACCACCGCCGCCGGTTGGGCGATTTGGGGCGATTCCCCCGACCCGCTGAACATCGTGGCCATCGAATGCGTCGCCTCACCCGGCACGACGGCCCTCCCGAGAGTCGCCGGCCTGCCCGACGACGCGTTCGAACACGACGGCCAGCTCACCAAACGCGAAGTCCGCGCCGTCACCCTCGGCCTGCTCGGCACCGACGGCCTGCTCTGGGACATCGGCGCCGGCGCGGGCAGCATCGCCATCGAATGGCTCCGCGCCCACCCCACCGGCACGGCCGTCGCCGTCGAACACGACCCCGTCCGCGCAGCCAGAATCACCAAGAACGCCCAGAACCTCGGCACCCCCGGCCTCCGCGTCCTCACCGGCTCCGCTCCCGACATCCTCCGCGGCCTGTCGGCCCCGCCCAGCACCGTCTTCATCGGCGGCGGCCTGACCGCCCCCGGCCTGCTCCAGCACTGCTGGGCCGCCCTCCGCCCCGGCGGCCGCCTGGTCGCCAACGCGGTCACCCTCGAATCCGAGGCCATCCTCACCGCGTGGTACGGCCATCTCGGCGGCGACCTCTTCCGCCTGGCCATCAACCGGGCCGCCCCCATCGGCGACTTCACCACCTGGCGTCCCCAGCTGCCCGTCTCCATCTGGTCAGTGACCAAACCCTCCGAGGACCTGCCACGATGACGATCCACTTCATCGGCGCGGGCCCAGGCGCCCCCGACCTCATCACCGTGCGCGGCCTGCGCCTGCTCGAAACCCTCCCCGTCTGCCTGTACGCGGGCTCCCTGGTCCCCGCCGAACTCCTCGCCAGCTGCCCGCCCGGCGCCCGGCTGATCGACACCGCCCAGCTGAACCTCGACGAGATCATGGCCGAACTGCTCGCCGCCCACCGGGCCGGGCACGACGTCGCCCGCCTGCACTCCGGCGACCCGTCCGTGTTCAGCGCGATGGCCGAGCAGATGCGCCGCCTCGACGCCGCTGGCGTCCCCTACGAGGTCGTCCCCGGCGTCCCCGCGTTCGCCGCCGCGGCCGCCACACTCCGGCGCGAACTGACCGTCCCCGGGGTCGCCCAGACGATCGTCCTCACCCGTACGGCGCTGCGCGCGACCCCCATGCCCGACCGCGAGGACCTCCCCACCCTGAGCCGCAGCCGCGCCACCATGGTCCTCCACCTCGCCGTCCAGCGCATCGACGCCGTCGTCACCGACCTGATCCCCGAATACGGCGCCGACTGCCCCGCGGCCGTGGTCGCCTGGGCCAGCCGCGCGAACGAGACGGTGCTCCGCGGCACCCTGACCGACATCGCCGCAAAAGTCCACGCGTCGGGCATCACCCGAACGGCCGTCATCATCGTCGGCCGAGCGCTGAGCGCGTCCACCTTCCCCGACAGTCACCTGTATTCCGCGGTCCGCTCCCGGCCCTCATGACAAGACCACTTCACCGGATTTCTCGTCGGCTACTGGCACTGTCCGCTCCCCGCCCTCCGATGGCTTGATGGAATCGATTGATTCCCCAGGGGGCACAAGGAGTGTGTCAAGTGGTTACCAGAAAGATTTGGATCGGAGGGCTGGCGATGCTGGCGGCCTTACCGCTGGCGGTCGTCCCGGCCGCTCAGGCGAACGCCGACAGCGCCGGTTGCCGGCTGGCCATCAGCGCCGGGGACGCCCAGAACAACGCGACGGTCACCTTGGTCTGCCAGCAGAGAAGTGCCGGCGACGAGCTGAGAGCCTTCAAGCTCATGGGTTCCGACACCTTTTCCGACGACGTCGAATTCACCGTCTACACGACCAAGACGAGTTACAGGTTCAAGCTCTACGAGGAAGTCCTCAACGAGGACGACGGCGACACCGACGAGATCTACGCGAACGCCTACTTCCGCCGCCCGAAGGGCACGCGGTACACGCTCAGGTCGAACAAGGTCAACGGCTCCTGGGGCGGCCTGCGCTACTGCTGCGCCTCCAGCGACCGAGTCCGCATCGACCCGGGCTACAAATTCTGACGCATTGCAAACAAGACCCGCCGCACACTTCGAAAGCGACCGGCGGGTGGTTGCGCCTTAGGCGCCAGAGTTTGGCGAATGTCGTCGCACCTGCCCCGGGCCGCAGTAGCCGCTGCCGTTGATCTTGCCGCAGGAGTCCAGCCCGTTTACGGCTCGACCGGCCGAATTGCAGGTCAGAGGATTTCCATCGAATGGCCGGGCACCTGACCCGCGCGGGGGGACCGCAGCCTTCCTCGGCACAAGCGCTGGTCAGAGAGATCAGCGCGGGTACCTGGTATCAGATCTGCACGACGTTCAAGGTTTTTCGCAGGTCAGCCGGATGCGCGGCCGACGATGGTGCCCGAACGGTCGATGACGACCACGTCGACGGACACGGGTGAACCGGTGAGGACGTTCAGGGCGCTGGTCCGGGCTCGGGTGGCGATGAGGTCGCCGAGGGCGATGTCCGCGTCCTGGCACAGGCGGAGGGCGTGCAGGGCGGTGTTGGCGGATTCGACCTGGGCCGCGAGGGCCGGGGTCGCGCCCGCCTCCAGGGCGAGGACGGCCAGCAGGGCGGGGTTGACCTGCGATCGGGCGGAGTGCAGGTCGAGGTGGCCGTCGGCGAGTTTGGAGAGCTTGCCGATGCCGCCGACGATGGTCAGGTGGGGGATGGGGTGCCGTCGGAGATATTTCAGGACAGCGCCCGCGAAGTCGCCCATGTCGAGGAGGGCGTCGTCGGGCAGGCCGTACAGGGCGGTGGCGACCTGTTCCGAGGTGCTGCCGGTGCAGGCGGCGACGTGGGTGTGGCCGGCGGCGCGGGCGACGTCGATGCCGCGGCGGATGCTGTCGATCCAGGCGGAGCAGGAGTAGGGGACGACGACGCCGGTGGTGCCGAGGATGGAGAGGCCGCCGAGGATGCCCAGCCGGGGATTCCACGTTTTACGGGCGAGATCCTCGCCGCCTTCTACGGATATTTCCACTATGACGTCGCCGGTTCCGCCGTGGCGGGCGGCGACCTCAGCGACGTGCTCGGTCATCATGCGGCGGGGGACCGGGTTGATCGCGGGTTCGCCGACCGGGAGGGGCAGGCCGGGTTTGGTCACGGTGCCGACGCCCGGTCCGGCCTGGAATGTCACGCCCGAGCCGGGGGCACCAGGCCGGATGGCGGCCGTGATGAGGGCGCCGTGGGTCACGTCCGGGTCGTCGCCGGCGTCCTTGACGATCGCGGCCATCGCCCAGCCGTCGCCGAGCGCCTCACGAGCCAGCGCGAACGAGGGGCGTTTGTCCTTGGGCAGGGTGATCTCGACCGGGTCGGGGAAATCGCCGGTGAGGAGAGCCGTGTAGGCGGCCGTGGTCGCGGCGGTCGCGCACGCGCCGGTCGTCCAGCCGTATCGGAGGCCGCTCATCGCGTGAGTATGTCGTCGAGCCAGGTCACGGCCTCGCCGACCGTGCTCGCCGTGCGGATGCCGGGGGGCGCGGGCGGACGCCGTACCACGACGACCGGGAGGCCCAGCTCGCGGGCGGCGGCGAGCTTGGCGGAGGTCATCGCGCCGCCGCTGTCCTTGGTGACGACCACGTCGACGCGATGGCCGCGCAGCAGGGCCAGCTCGCCTTCGAGCGTGTACGGCCCCCGGCTGAGCAGCACTTCCATCTGGCGTGGAAACGGAGGTTCCGGCGTGTCGACCGATCGCGCGAGAAACCACACCTCATCAAGATGGGCGAAAGCGGACAGGCTGCGGCGGCCGGTGGTGAGGAAAGCGCGAGAGCCGATCCCCGGGAGCCGTTCGGCGGCCTCCGCCAGCGTCGCCGTCCACCGCCAGTCGTCCCCGGTTCCGGCGGTCCAGCCGGGCCTGCGCAGCACCAGCAGCGGAACCCCGGTACGTTCCGCCGCCGCCACGGCAGAACCGGTCATTCGCGCCGCGAACGGATGAGACGCGTCCACGACCACAGTCACGCCCGTCTCCCGTAGCCAGGCGACGAGCCCGTCAGGCCCCCCGAACCCCCCGATCCTGACCTCGCCGACCGGCAGCCGCGGGTCGTTGACCCGACCCGCCAGCGACGAGATCACGTCGATCCGCCCATGTACGGCCGCCGCGAGCCGCCTGGCCTCGTCCGTGCCCCCAATGATCAGCAGCCGGGGAGTCATGCCGGGTAGCGGCGCGGCGTGAACACGACATTCCCCTGCTCACGGGCCATGACCCGGGTGGTCGACGAACCGATGATCAGCAGACAGCGCATGTCGACCTCGGCGGGATCCAGTTCGGCCAGCGTGGTCACGCGAACCGACTCCCCGGGCGACCCCACCGAACGGCCGATGATCACCGGAGTCTCGGGGGCTCGGTGCTCCAGCAGCAGATCACGTGCCGCCGCTACCTGCCAGGTCCGGGTACGAGAGGCCGGATTGTAGATGGCCAGCACCAGATCCGCCCGAGCAGCCGCGCTTATCCGATCCGCCACGACATCCCACGGCTTGAGCTGATCCGACAGCGAAAGTACACAGTAATCATGCCCAAGAGGCGCGCCCACCCGAGCCGCCACCGCATGCGCCGCCGTCAGCCCCGGAACCACCCGGACCGAAACCTCCGCGAACCGATCCTCACAGGCCACTTCCAGCACCGCGCTCGCCATCGCGAAAACCCCAGGATCACCTGACGAAACTACTGCCACCCGCGACCCCGACAACGCCAGCTCCAGCGCGTGCGCCGCCCGCTCGGCCTCGACACGATTGTCGGTGGCATGCCGCTTCTGCCGCGGATTGGGCGGCACCCGATCCAGATAAGGCCCATACCCGACCAATTCATCGGCCGACATCAGCGCGTCCCACGCCTCCGGCGTCAGCCACGGCCGCCCGGCCGGCCCCAGCCCGACCACGGCCACCGCACCCGTCCCCGGCGACGAGACCGTTCTCTCCGCTACAACGGCCGCCTCATGCACCGGACTCGGCAAAAGCGCCAGCGAGAAATAGGGCACCGAGGCCGGATCCACATCCGCCAAAGGCGCGATCCTTTCACCCGCCGCCGTGGCCCGCTCCACATACCACGCTTCGTCCAATTTCCCCGCCGCCGCGAAAGCGTCCCGCACCTTCTCGAACGTACGCCCCAGCTTCAGAACCGCCACCGAATCAGCCGCCCCGATATGCCCCGCAAGCACCTCCGCCGGCAGCGTCCCCGGCAGAACCGTCAATGTCTCATTCCGCTCAACCAACGGCCGTCCCAACACCGCAGCCGCCCCACTAACCGACGTCACCCCCGGCACGACCTCGGTCTCATACCGATGCGCCAGCCGCTTGTGCAAATGCATGTACGACCCATAGAACATCGGATCGCCCTCACACAACACGACCACATCCCGCCCCGCGTCCAAATGCCCCGCCAGCCGGACCGCACACGCCGCATAAAAATCGTCAAGCGCCCCCTGATAACCCCCCGGATGATCTGTCGTCTCCGTCGTCACCGGATAGACAAGCGCTTCCTCAACCTGATCCCCACGCAAATAAGGCGCTGCCACTGACCGCGCAATACTCCGCCCATGCCGCGCACTGTGATACGCAATCACCCCCGCCGCCCCAATAAGCCGCGCGGCCTTCACCGTCACCAATTCCGGATCCCCAGGCCCAAGCCCAACCCCGTAGAGCCGCCCCACCTCAGCCCTCACTGGTTCCGTGCTGCCGACCCCAAGTCCCGCGCTGCGGCCAGTTTTGGCCGTCGTTGGTTCCGGATTGCCTGGGTCAAACCCTGTGTTATGGGGCGGCCCCACCTTGGCTGTCACCGGTTCTGGGTCGTCGGATCCAAGCTCGGCGTTGTGGCCTCTGTTGGCCATCGTTGGTTCCGGATTGTCGGGCTCGAACCCTGTGTTGTGGAGCCGCCCCGTCTCGGCTGTCTCCTCGGGCTGGCTCCCGGGGGCCTGGGCGTGCAGGGTCACGTCTTTCACATCGTCCTCGTTCATTCTTCGTCGCTCGCGATCGCGTTGATCGCGGCGGCAGTCATGGCGCTGCCGCCCCTGCGTCCCCGTACCACCAGGAACTCCAGGTCGTCGCGGGCGGCGAGCGCGTCCTTCGATTCCGCCGCACCGATGAAACCCACCGGTACCCCGAGAACCGCCGCAGGTCGTCCGGCGCCCTCGTCGATCATTTCCAGCAGCCGGAACAGCGCGGTCGGAGCGTTCCCGATCGCGACCACAGACCCTTCCAGCCGCTCTCGCCACAACTCCAGCGCCGCCGCGCTCCTGGTCGTCCCCAGCCGCTCCGCCAACCTGGGCACCCGCGCGTCACCCAGCGTGCAGACCACGTCATTCGCCGCGGGAAGCCGCTTCCTGGTCACCCCCGACGCCACCATCTGCGCGTCACACAACACCGGCGCCCCACCCCGCAACGCTGCCCCCGCCGCCGCGACCACCCCAGCTGACCAGGCCAGATCCCCAACCAGATCCACCATCCCGCAGGCATGGATCATCCGGACCGCCACCCGAGCCACATCCTCCGGCAGCCCGCCCAACTCCGCCTCCGCGCGAATAGCGGCGAACGACCGCCGATAGATCTCCGCCCCATCCCGGACGTAACTCACCAAAGCCTCCTGCTCCGCACATCCCCGACCACCGCATCCAACTCCCGATATGTACGGCTAACGCCCTCAAACTCCACCCGATAGCCCTCCGGAACCGCCACCACATCCACCACCTCACCCCGAGGCCGCCCGCACCGCCGCTCACACCCCGCCCAATGCACCGGCCTAGACCCCCCGGCCTGCTCAACTCGGCCCTCAGGCTGGCGATCCGGATCGGCTCCGACCCGGCCGACGGCCCACGACACCGGCCTCAACTCGCTGGCCCCCGCCACCGACGCTCGCGCATCCGCCCGCACATCCGTCAGCGACTTCGCACAACCCGGCCGCCCCGTACACGCCGTGATCCCAACCCAGGGCGACCGAGGATCACTGACCAGCCCAGCGTTCCCCAGCGTGACCTCGGCGGCGGCCACAGCCTCCGCCGACAACCCGACCACGACCACCCCACGCCAGGGCGTCAACCGCACGACCCCACCGGGTCCGGCCACCCGAGCGAGCGCCTCCACCTGCCCGGCCGACAACCGCCCCAGCGGAACGGCCACTCCGATCGCGTAGGTCCCATCACGCAGCGATACGACCCCCACGGGCGGCGGGCCAGCCGTTTCAGGCGAGTTTCTATCGCCGGGGCTTGGGTCGACCTCCGGTGCCGAAGTTTGGTTCGAGGCCAGTCTCGCGGCTATCCGGGCCGGGCCGTCCTGGAGTTCGGCCAGTCGCCAGGCCTGGCTGTTCTGGGCGGTTCTTTCGGCGAGGAAGCACTCCGCGGCGGCCAGCATCAGCTGGACGGCCGACTCGGCGGAGCAGCGGAAGCCGTGGTCGATGCCGGCGAGCAGGATCGCGATGGAGCCGGGGACCGGGAGTGCGGTGACGTCGGCGCCGAGGGCGGCCACGTCGCCGGTGCCGTCGTCGAGGGCGAAGAGGAAGCGGCCGGGGAGGGCTGCCAGGGGCGCGTGGGCGCAGAGGCCGTGGTCCAGGGCGGTGAGGAGAGGGCGGATGTCGAGGGTGCCGTGGGGGCCGAGGCCGGTCAGGGGGGAGGCGAGGATGTTGCGGACGCGTTCGTGCGTGGGGGAGGGGAGCAGTCCGGCGGCGGCGATCCGGGTGGCGAACGCGGTGGGGTCGCGGAGGGCGCGTACCTGGATGTTCGCCCGGGAGGTCAGTTCGATCGAGCCGTCGCCGAGGTCTGTGGCCAGGGCGCGGAGGGCGGCGACGGGGAGTTCGCCGCCGGGGACGCGTACGCGGGCCAGCGGGCCGTCGGCCGCCTGGTGGAGTTGCAGGGTTCCGGGACAGGCATCCGGTCCCGTACGGATGGGATCCACGTCTGCGACCCTTCGCGTCGAAATCCCAATATGTCCGGCAATGGCCACGCCCTGGATCGTAGAGCCTGTCCGAGAACTTTGCTCCCCAGGGTGCCCTATCTGCTGATCTCGCCACTCTCGGACGTGTGCCGCTGACGACCCTCGCCCTCGGGCGTGTGCCGCTGCTGTCAGGAGTGTGCCGCCGATGGCCGCTGCTGTCGTGCGTGTGCCGTTGATGGCTACGCTTTTGGGTGCGAGTTGCTGCTGGCCGCCGCTCTCGGGTGTGAGCCGCTGATAGCGCCCCATAGCGCGCCGTTGTCGCGTCGACACGCCTCGCACCAAGGCGCTGGTGGAGCCAAGCGACGACACCGCCTGAACCTCGCCGTCACCGGTGCGCCGACGCACCGGGGCCCTGTCGGAGGCGAGCGAGGGGCACGGACATGAACTTCGCCGTCACCGGTACATCGACGCACCAGGGCTCTGACGGAGCCGAACGACGGGCACGGACATGAACCTCGCCGTCTGGCCCGTACGCCGACCCGCCAGGGCCCTGGTGGAGCCGAACGACGGGTCGCCGTCGCACCCCGGCTACACGACTGTCCCCTCGACTGTGGGCTTGACCGGTTGGTGTGGATTGGGGCTGACTGTCCAAGAAGGAGGTGTTGGCATACGCTCCTCCTGGCGACGGCGTACGAGGAAGCCGGTGTGAATCCGGCGCGGTCCCGCCACTGTCACCGGGGAGCGACCCCCACCATGGCCACTGTCACAGGGAAGGCCGGGGGGAGCGTCGATCCGGGAGCCAGGACACTCGCGTCGTCGTGACTTTCGACGACCCGGGGCGCGGACCCCGAGGGAGGGCCTTCGCGTGATCGTTCTGCTGTCCACGTCCGACACCGACCTGCTCAGCGCCCGTGCCAGCGGCGCCGGCTACCGCCTCGCGAACCCCGCCCGGTTACGACCGGACGACCTTCCCGCCCAGCTCGACGGCGCCGACCTCGTCGTGGTACGCCTCCTCGGTGGCCGCCGCGCCTGGGAGGAAGGCCTGGACCTCCTCCTGGCCGGACCGGTCCCGGTAGTCGTCCTCGGCGGCGAGCAGGCTCCCGACGCCGAACTGATGGAACTGTCCACAGTCCCCGGCGGCGTCTGCGCCGAAGCACACGCCTACCTGGCCCACGGCGGCCCCGCCAACCTGACCGAACTCCACCACTTCCTCTCCGACACCGTCCTCCTCACCGGCCACGGCTTCGACCCCCCCGCCCCCTTGCCCACCTGGGGAATCCTGCCCCGCCGCGGAGCGGCAGCGGAGGCCGTTCGCTCACGTGCGGAGGAGGCCGATCGCCCGTCTGCGGAAAGTCATGCGGAGGCCGGTCATTCACGTGTGGAAGGCCCTGTGGAGGCTGAACGCCCGTCCGAGGAAGGTTTTGCGGAGGCAGGTCACTCGTGGGCGGAAAGTCATGCGGAGGCCGATCGGCCGGCCGCCGAACGTTCTGCGGAGGCCGAGCGTTCGAGGGCTGAACGTGGTGCGAAGGTGACGGATCCCCAGACTTCCGATTCTCGCTCGGGCGAGCACATGTCGGCGCGGGAGCCTTTGGATCAAGGGCCTCGGCCGGTTGTCGGTGTGCTCTACTACCGTGCGCATCATGTGGCTGGGAACACCGCGTTCGTGGAGACGCTCTGTGACGCCGTCGAAGCCGCCGGGGGGCGGGCGTTGCCGGTTTACTGCGCGTCGCTTCGGACGGCGGAGCCGGGGCTTTTTGCGACTTTGCGGCAGGTGGATGCACTAGTTGTCACGGTTTTGGCGGCTGGGGGAACTCGGCCTGCCACCGCTTCGGCGGGAGGTGACGACGGCGCGTGGGACGTGGGGGCGCTGGCGGAGCTGGATGTTCCGATCATTCAGGGGCTCTGTCTCACGGGGGACCGTGCCACCTGGGAGGCGGGGGACGAGGGGCTTTCGCCGTTGGACGCGGCCACGCAGGTCGCCATTCCGGAGTTCGACGGGCGGCTCATCACGGTTCCCTTCTCCTTCAAGGAGATCGATCCGGATGGGCTCACGGTTTACGTCGCCGACGAGGAGCGGGCCGCGCGGGTGGCGGGGATCGCGGTCCGGCACGGGCTGCTGCGGCACGTCCCGGCGGCCGAGCGCCGGGTCGCGATCATGCTGTCGGCGTATCCGACGAAACACTCCCGGATCGGGAACGCGGTCGGACTCGACACCCCCGCGAGCGTGGTGCGGCTGCTGGACGCGATGGCGGCGCGCGGCTACGAACTGGGAGACGACCTGCCCCGGCACGAGGGCGACGCTCTCATCCACGCCCTCATCGCGGCCGGCGGGCAGGACCCCGACTGGCTCACCGAAGAGCAACTGGCGGGCAACCCCGTCCGGATCCCCGCCGAACGGTACATCGAGTGGTACGGCACCCTCCCGGAGGACCTGCGGGAAGGCATGGAACGGCACTGGGGACCGCCGCCGGGGACGCTCTTCGTCCAGGACGGGGACATCGTGCTGGCCGCGCTGCGGTCCGGGAACGTCGTCGTCATGGTGCAGCCGCCGCGCGGCTTCGGCGAGAACCCGATCGCCATCTACCACGACCCCGACCTGCCGCCCAGCCACCACTACCTCGCCGCCTACCGGTGGCTGTCCGGCACGTTCGAGGCGCACGCCGTCGTCCACGTCGGCAAGCACGGCAACCTCGAATGGCTGCCCGGCAAATCGGCGGGCCTGTCCGCGTCCTGCGGCCCCGACGCCGCACTGGGCGACCTTCCCCTGATCTATCCGTTCCTGGTCAACGACCCCGGCGAGGGCACCCAGGCCAAACGCCGCGCCCACGCCACCCTGGTCGACCACCTCGTCCCGCCGATGGCCCGCGCCGACACCTACGGCGACCTGGCCCGCCTGGAACAACTCCTCGACGAGCACGCCTCCATCGCGGCGATGGACCCCGCCAAGCTGCCCGCCATCCGCGCCCAGATCTGGACGCTCATCCAGGCCGCCCGCCTCGACCACGACCTCGGCCTCGACGACCGCCCCCACGACGCCGAATTCGACGACTTCCTCCTCCACGTCGACGGCTGGCTCTGCGAGGTCAAAGACGTCCAGATCCGCGACGGCCTGCACATCCTGGGCGCCGCCCCCGAAGGCGAACCCCGCGTCGACCTGGTCCTGGCCATGCTCCGCGCCCGGCAGATGTGGGCCGGCTCCGAGGCCCTCCCCGGCCTCCGCGAGGCCCTCGGCCTCTCAGAATCAGGCGACGAAACCCGCACCGACGTCGACCAAGCCGAGACCACCGCCCGCGCCCTCGTCTCGGCCATGGAAGCCCACAACTGGGCCCCCACCGCCATCCCCGGAATCGTCCTCGCGCAACTCGCCCCCAGCGAACCGGTCAGCGAGCCAACCGCGGAGGCGCCCGCCGGATCCACCACCGAATCACCCGGCCACCCGGCCACCGAACCAACGAAGGAAGCGCCTGGCGAATCACTCAGCGAACCGGTCGGCGGACCGCGCAGCGGACCAACCAGCGAACCGGTTGGCGGACCGCGCAGCGGACCAACCAGCGAACCGGTCGCCGAGGCGTTCGGCGCAGCAGCCATTCAAGCAGCAGCCATTCAAGTGGTCAGCGAGCCAACCGGCGAAGAGATCGGTGGAGTGTTCGGTGAAGCGGCTTCTCACGTGACGCGCGGAGTGGCCGGTGACGCGGCGGGCCGGATTGAGCTTGTTGAGCGGGTGTTGCGGTTCGCGGCGACGGAGATCGTGCCGCGGCTGGCGCGTACGACGGATGAGATAGACAACGTGCTGCACGCGCTGGACGGGGGATATGTCCCCGCCGGGCCCAGCGGTTCGCCGTTGCGCGGGCTGGTCAATGTGCTGCCGACCGGGCGGAACTTCTACTCCGTCGATCCGAAGGCCGTGCCGAGCAGGCTGGCCTGGGAGACGGGGCAAGCGATGGCCGAGTCGCTGGTTGAGAGGTATCGGGCCGATACGGGGGAGTGGCCTAGGTCGGTGGGGTTGTCGATCTGGGGGACCAGCGCGATGCGGACGGCGGGGGACGACATCGCCGAGGTGCTCGCGCTGCTGGGGGTGCGGCCGGTCTGGGACGACGCGTCGCGGCGGGTCACCGGGCTGGAGGTGATCCCGGCCGCGGAGCTCGGGCGGCCGAGGGTCGATGTGACCGTGCGGATCAGCGGATTCTTCCGGGACGCGTTCCCGCACGTGGTGGCCATGCTGGACGACGCGGTCAAGCTGGTCGCGGGGCTGGACGAGGCGGGGAACTTCGTCAGGGAGCACGTGCTGGCGGACGCGGCGCGGGGGGAGCGGGCCACGCTGCGGATCTTCGGGTCGGCGCCGGGCGCGTACGGAGCGGGGCTGCTTCCGCTCATCGACAGCCGGAACTGGCGGGACGACGCCGACCTGGCCGAGGTGTACGCGGTCTGGGGCGGCTACGCCTACGGGCGCGGCGTCGACGGCGTCGCGGCCAGGGAGGACATGGAGTCGGCCTACCGGCGGATCAACGTCGCCGCCAAGAACGTGGACACCCGGGAACACGACATCGCCGACTCCGACGACTACTTCCAGTACCACGGCGGCATGATCGCCACCGTCCGCGCCCTCACCGGCAAGGCGCCCGCCGCCTACATCGGGGACAGCACCCGGCCTGACGCCGTGCGCACCCGCAGCCTGTCCGAGGAGACCAGCCGCATCTTCCGGGCCCGAGTGGTCAACCCGCGCTGGCTGACCGCGATGCGCAGGCACGGCTACAAGGGCGCGTTCGAACTGGCCGCCACCGTCGACTACCTGTTCGGCTACGACGCCACCACCGGCGTCGTCGCGGACTGGATGTACGACAAGCTGGCCGCCACCTACGTCCTGGACGAGGAGAACCAGCGTTTCCTCAGCGAGTCCAACCCGTGGGCCCTGCACGGCATCGCCGAACGCCTGCTGGAGGCGGCCCAGCGCGGCATGTGGGAGCACCCGGACCCGGAGATCCTGCGCGACCTCCAGGAGGTCTACCTGAAGGCCGAAGGCGACCTCGAAGCCGACTGAAATCTACAAAGTAAAGGCGCCCGGCGGGAGGTTCTCGCTCGATGGCAGGGTCTGGGGGCGGCGGCCGGGGGTCGCCGCCGAGATCCCCTCACGGCGGAGCAGGTCGGCCAGGAGCAGCGCCACCGTCTCCCCGGTCAGCCGCCGGGCCGCCTCCCGCCGCAGCAGCCCCTCGATGACCGGCCACAGCGCCCCGGCGTTCGACGGCGGATCGGGCTCGTGGGTCAGCGCCATCCCGAGCATGGACAGCGGCCCGTCCCCGGGATAGGGCGGCCGCCCCTCCACCGCCGCGTACATGGTCGCCCCCAGCGACCACAGATCCGACGCCTGCGTGGCGCGCTCCCCGCGCATGCGCTCCGGCGCCAGGTAGGCGGCCGAGCGGGTGAGCGGGATGGTCTGCGAGGAGGTCGTGTCCTCCTCCAGGGCCGCGATCCCGAAGTCGGTCAGCACCACCCGGTCCCCGGTCAGCAGGATGTTCTCCGGCTTGATGTCCCCGTGCACCACGCCGCACAGGTGCGCGTGCCGGATCCCCGCCAGAAGCTGGAACCCCAGCCAGGCCGACCAGCGCACCGGCATCCGCCCGATGTGCCCGATCGTCTCCTTCAGGGTCAGCCCCTCCAGGAACTCGGTGACGATCCAGAGCCGGCCGTTCTCCTCGAACAGGTCGTGCACGGTGATGATCCCGGGATGGCTCAGCCGCGCCGCCGACCGCGCCTCCTTCAGGGCGCGCCGCCGGGTGTCCTCCAGGTCGGGCATGTCCAGCCGGTACGGCGGCTGCACCTCCTTGATCGCCACATCGCGAGTCAGCCGCAGGTCATGAGCCTGCCACATGATTCCCGTGCCATCACGACGAATCGGCGAGGCCAGCCGATAGCGCTCCAGGAGCAGTCGTGCGCGATCCGTTCCCATATCCACCCGTCTGCTCCGAGCCCTGCCGTTCCCGAGTTCCATATTGTGCTCTGTCACGGTTCCGGAGGGCGGCGTCACTCCCCGTGCGGGAGATAACGATCCGATCTACACCAGGCCGATCCCGAGGATCATCGTCCCGGCTCCCAGCGCCACTCCGCCGAGCACGGTAAGCCATATCAGTTTGTTCGGCTTGACGTCCGACGGCCGTGCGACCGACAGGAAGAAACCGAGCGGCATCAGGATGGGCGCGGCCACGATCAGCACCCGGGCCAGCGCCCGCATCCCTGCGGACAGATCTGCATGATCTAGGTATAGCAGGGCGACCAGCGCGAAGAGGACCAAAACCCCCGCATGGGCGTGCCCGGCCCGCCAGAGGCCGCGCCGGACCGGGTTGTCGAGGTAGCCGGGGATCCGCCCGAGGATGTGGCCGAGCAGGGAAAGCCCGCCGATTCCGACCCCGGAGACGGTGATGAGCAGGATGCCGGCGGTGCTGAGCGACGAGGGGGACATGGGCCATGATCCGTTTCGTTGGGAAGTGGTGCTATCCAATTGTTGGATAGTTTTGCTATCCAGTCAAGGCCACTTGCGTTTGGCCCGCTCAGCGGGTTGTCTGTCGGCACCGCTTCGCCGAGCCAAAGATCACACGACGATTCAGGCGAGTTGTCGGTCGGTTCGGGGAAGATATGAGGCAGAGAGGTCCCCCGAGCGGAGGTATCACCGATGGCGAGCAAGGACACCGGCGGTCAGAAGCAGACTGGCCGCACCGAGAGTGAGACCCAAGACGTCGAGGCGCAGGACGCCACCGATGTCCAGGAACGGCATGAGAAGCTCACCGACGACGTGGACGCGATCCTCGACGAGATCGACGAAGTGCTCGAAGAGAACGCCGAGGAGTTCGTGCGCAGCTACGTTCAGAAGGGCGGCCAGTAAGGGGGGAATCCCCGTCAGTTTGACCGAAGTCGAGCGGACGTCCGCCGGAGCCGGGCAGGCCCGACAGCCTGCCCGGTGAGCGGCGCGGTCCCGGGGATTCTCTGCGTGAACCGCGGCGTTCCGACCAGTCGCCTACTGGGACGGGGCGCCGCGTCGTTCGCTCACGACCAGTGACTCCTCGCGGTATTCCCTGGCCAGCCGCGCGGAGACCGATTCATCGCCAGGACTTGGCAGCACCGCGAAACAACCGGGCGCCCCCGGGATGACAGTCAGACCGGCAGGCGGTTCCGCCGCCGTCTCCAGCCGCGCGAAGGGCTCACCCGCGCGCAGTTCCACCCGGGTGGTCAGCTCACCCCCGATGATCTCCACCGCCGACACCAGCGTGCCCCGCAGGACGTCGTCGATCTCCCCGCCGTGGCAGACGCCCCGGACCTCCCCGCCGTCCCGGTCCCGCAGCGTGATCGTGCCGCCGGGCCCGGCCTCGACCCGGAGCAGCCCGTTGTCCAGCACTCCCGGAGCCGGCAGACTCCCGCCGGGCACATGACCCGGCGACTGACCCGGCGACCAGGCGGGCGCGGCGGACGCGACCAGGACGATCTCTCCGGACGCCGGGACCGTCACCTGGGCGGCCACCGTCACCATGGGCGCCACGACCTCGCCGCCGACGAGCGTCGGGCCGTGTTCCAGCCACTGCACCGGCACTCCGCTCCCGCCGGGGCCGCGCAGATGCGGGTGGCTCTCCGGCAGGTCTGCGAAGATCACCCCGGTCCGCTCGTACGGCGAGGGGTTGCGCACCACGATCTCCAGTCCCACATCCCGACGATAGATCGTGATATCGCGGGCGCAAGTCGTACATAACAAGCCAGGGATCTTGAATGCGGTTCGCGCTCAGCTGATCGGGAAGAGTGCAAGCAGTGCGCCGAGGTGAGTAGGGTCGGCCTAAACAGACGACACTTGGAGGGAGTCGCGTGGCATCTCAGCAGGCCTGGATGAACAACCTCTTCACGAATACCGGATCTTCGTCGTTCACCGAGTTCTTGGGAGTGCACGCGCCGGATCTGCTGCCGTTCCGGGCCCAGACGCTGGCCGCCCCGGTAGGCGACCAGATCCCGCACGCGACCACGATCATCGCCATGACCTGCGCGGGCGGCGTGGTGATGGCCGGTGACCGGCGTGCCACCTCCGGCAACATGATCCTGCAGCGGGACATAGAGAAGGTGTTCCGCACCGACGACCACTCCTGCCTCGGCATCGCCGGAACCGCCAGCACCGGCATCGAGATGGCCCGGCTCTACCAGGTCGAACTCGAGCACTACGAGAAGATGGAGGGCCGCTCGCTCTCCACCGACGGTAAGGCCAACCGGCTCGCCACCATGATCAAGGGCAACCTGCCGATGGCCATGCAGGGCCTCGCGGTGGTCCCGATCTTCGCGGCCTACGACCTGAATCTGGACGCCGGGCGGATCTTCGGTTACGACGTGGGCGGCGGCCCCTACGAGCAGACGCAGTATCACTCGATCGGATCCGGCTCGATCTTCGCCAAGGGCTCGCTGAAGAAGCTCTACCGGGAGAACGCCTCGCCCGAGGACGCGGTGCTGACCTGCGTGCAGGCGCTGTACGACGCGGCCGACGACGACTCGGCGACCGGCGGGCCCGACGTGACCCGCAAGATCTGGCCGGTGGCCGCGGTGATCACGGCGGAGGGCTACCGGCGCCTCGGCGACGACGAGGTCGCGGGCTACGTGCACGCGATGCTGGAAGCCCGGATGACCAACCCCGACGGCCCCACCGCCCCGCTGCGCTAGAGAGGAACCCCACGAGGTGTCCATACCTTTCGGATACGCATCGCCCGAGCAGATCATGCGCGACCGGGCGGAATACGCGCGGAAGGGCATCGCCCGCGGCCGGAGCGTGGTCGTGATGCAGTACGCGGACGGCATCCTGTTCGTGGCGCCGAACCCGTCCAAGGCCCTGCACAAGATCAGTGAGATCTACGACCGGATCGGCTTCGCCGCGGTCGGCCGCTACAACGAGTTCGAGTCGCTCCGCCTGGCGGGGATCAGGTACGCGGACATCAACGGCTACACCTACAACCGCAACGACGTCACCGGTCGCGGCCTCGCCAACCTGTACGCGCAGCAGCTCGGCATGATCTTCACCGACTCGATCAAGTCCCTGGAGGTGGAGATCGTGGTCGCCGAGGTGGGCGACGCCACCGAGGAGGACCAGATCTACCGGCTGACCTTCGACGGCTCGGTCTTCGACGAGCAGGGCATGGCCGTCATCGGCGGCCAGTCCGAGGCCGTCGCCGGGCGGCTGAAGGAGCGCTACCGGCCGGGGCTGCCGCTGGCGGAGGCACTGGACGCCGCGCTCGCCGCGCTGACCGAGCCCGGTGGAGAACGCCCCCCGAGCGGCCAGCTGGAGGTCGCCGTACTGGACAGGACCCGGGAGCCGCGCAAGTTCCTGCGGCTGGCCGGGCCGCGCCTGGAGCGCCTGCTGGCGGCCCCCGGGGCGTCCCCCGCCCCGCCGGAGCCGACGCTGCCGGAGGATGGCGCGCCCGAGGTCGACACCGGCCCGCCGACCGCCCCGGACGGCGACATCGACACCGGATCCGACTGACGAGCACCGGATGGCCACCGAGATCGGTGGCCATCCGGGCGTTTCGGGGTCCCCCGGGTTCTGGGCACAACCAAATGCGGATTTCGCTAGTCTTTTCCGCATATGACGACTTATATCCGGCAGGCCGCTCTGGCCGTCGCCATACTCTCGCTCGCGGCCTGTTCCGGCACCGAGGCCGCGGCCCCGGCCGCGACGGTGACCGTCACGGCGCCCGCCTCCTCCGCCCCGGCCACCGTCACGGCCACCCCGGCGGGCACCCCGGAGGCCGCCACCCCGGCCGCGACGCCGTCCCCGGAGCCCTCGCCGGCCAACCAGGTGACCGAGCCGTCCGGCGAGTACGACCAGAGTGACGTCATCGGCCCCAAGCAGCCGCGGATCCGGGGCGCCAAATTCCAGTTCGACCCCGGCCACGACTTCACCAAGCGGATCAGCCCCAGCGCCGACGGCATCCTGCGCGGCCGTTTCGTCACCATGAAGGACGGGGACACCGCCGAGTACGTCCCGGTCCGCTGGGACGGCGGCACCTACGTCACCCCCGCCGAGGGCGACGGCACCGCCTACGCCGCGACGCTGGCGCCCGGCGTCGTCTACCTGAGCGCCACCGGCTGCACCGGCAACGATCAGACGATCAACGACGACGCCCTCGGCACCCAGCGCTGCTCCCGCGCGCGACTCGCCGAGCACGCTCGCGACGGCCGCCTCACCGCCATGATCACCGTGACGAACGGCCAGGTCACCAAGGTTGTGGAGATCTATTTCTGACCGTTCGGCGACCCCCGGGCCGCGCCCGGCGACAATCCACTTCATGATCCCTATGTCGTTCCGCCATTCGGGGCATAGGGTGATGTGATGGATCGTCGCATCTTCGGGCTGGAGAACGAGTACGGCGTCACCTGCACATTCCGGGGGCAGCGCAGGCTGTCACCGGACGAGGTGGCGCGCTACCTGTTCCGGCGAGTGGTGTCCTGGGGCCGATCGAGCAATGTCTTCCTCCGCAACGGCGCACGCCTGTATCTGGACGTGGGCAGCCATCCCGAGTACGCCACGCCCGAGTGCGACAACGTCGTGGAGCTGGTAACCCACGACAAGGCGGGCGAGCGAATCCTGGAAGGTCTTCTGGTGGACGCCGAGAAACGGCTCCGCGAGGAAGGCATCGCCGGGGACATCTACCTGTTCAAGAACAACACCGACTCGGCCGGGAACTCCTACGGCTGCCACGAGAACTATCTGGTCGGCCGGCACGGCGAGTTCGGCCGCCTGGCCGACGTGCTGATCCCCTACCTGGTCACCCGTCAGATCATCTGCGGCGCCGGCAAGGTGCTGCAGACGCCGCGTGGAGCGGTCTACTGCGTCTCGCAGCGGGCCGAGCACATCTGGGAGGGCGTTTCGTCGGCGACCACCCGGAGCCGCCCGATCATCAACACCAGGGACGAGCCGCACGCCGACGCCGAGCGGTTCCGCCGCCTGCACGTCATCGTCGGCGACTCCAACATGAGCGAGACCACCATGCTGCTCAAGGTCGGCGCCACCGACCTGGTGCTGCGCATGATCGAGGCCGGCGTGGTGATGCGCGATCTGTCGCTGGAGAACCCGATCCGGGCGATCCGCGAGGTCTCGCATGACATGACCGGTCGCCGGAGGGTCCGGCTGGCCAACGGCCGGGAGGCGTCCTCGCTGGAGATCCAGCAGGAGTACCTGGGCAAGGCCAAGGACTTCGTGGACCGGCGCGGCGGCGACGAGATCAGCAAGCGGGTGCTGGAACTCTGGGAGCGCACCCTGCGCGCGGTGGAGACCGGCGACCTGGACCTGGTCTCCCGGGAGATCGACTGGGTCACCAAATACCAGCTGATTGAACGTTACAGAAAGAAGTACGACCTGCCGCTGTCCTCGCCCAGGGTCGCCCAGCTGGATCTGGCCTACCACGACGTGCACCGCCGCCGGGGCCTGTTCTACCTGCTGCAGAAGCGCGGCGCGGTGGAGCGGGTGGCGTCCGACATCAAGATCTTCGAAGCCAAGTCGGTCCCGCCGCAGACCACCCGGGCCAGGCTGCGCGGCGAGTTCATCCGCAGGGCGCAGGAGAAGCGCCGTGACTTCACGGTTGACTGGGTGCACCTGAAGCTGAACGATCAGGCGCAGCGCACGGTGCTGTGCAAGGACCCGTTCCGCAGCGTCGACGAGCGGGTGGACAAGCTGATCGCGGGAATGTGATCTCCTTACATCATCCAGACAGCGGGTTCGGGTAGTGTGACGCGGACCCGCTGTCCGATTCCCGCTGTCTTCCTGAGGATTCACATCATGCGCCGCCGCACGGCCATCGCCGCCGCCGCTCTACCTCTGCTTCTGACCGCTGTCGCGTGCGGCACCGCCCAGAAGACCGCCACCGGCGCCACGCCCGCCGCCACCACCTCCGCAGGCACCGGCACCGCCGCGGCCGCGCCCAGTTCGGCCGCGCCCGCCGCGACGCTGTCCGGGCCACTCGGCGACGCCAAGAACATCAAGGTCGACGGGACCGCCGGCACCATGCCGAAGGTCACCTTCCCGGCCGGGAATCCGGCGCTGAACTCCTCGGCGCGGGTGATCGCCGCCGGTGACGGCACCGCCGCCAAGGACGGTGACACCCTGGTCGCCAACGTCAGCGTGTACACCTGGGACGGCAAGGAGAACAAGGTCGTCGGCTCGGCGTACGAGAAGGGCACGCCCGAGTTCGTGCCGGTCAACCAGAACCTGCCGAAGGTGCTGCACGACGGTCTGGTCGGCCTGAAGCCGGGCGGCCGGGTGCTGGTGGTGATCGCCAAGGACAGCCTGGACCCGACCATGATCGACAACGCCAAGCAGCAGGGCACCGACTTCGGGGTGACCTCGCAGGTGCTGGTCATCGACATGGTCGGCTCGGCCGCCAGGGCCGCCGTGGGCAGCGCCAAGGACCCGGGCATCGCGGGCGTCAAGCTGGTCAACCCGGGCGACGAGTCGGCCCCCACGCTGACCACCAAGACCACCGAGCAGCCGCCGAAGGACCTGGTCGTCAAGACCGTCATCCAGGGCGACGGCCCGAAGGTGAAGGAGACCCAGACGGTGATGGTGCACTACACCGGCAAGATCTGGGGCTCCGACCAGGAGTTCGACTCCAGCTGGAAGCGTGGCGAGGCCACCCAGTTCGCCCTCAACCAGGTCGTCAAGGGCTGGTCGCAGGGCCTGACCGGCGTCCCGGTCGGCAGCCGCGTCGTGATCACCATCCCGCCGGAGCTGGGCTACGGCAAGGAAGGCCAGGCGCAGGCCGGCATCAAGGGCACCGACACGCTGGTGTTCGTGGTGGACGTGCTCGGCGCGGTTTGATCGACGGTCCGGAGCCCTCCTTCCCTTCACGGGGAGGAGGGCTCTGGCATTTCCGTACACTCCGGCTGTGGACAGTGATGAGGCGGTGGCCCTGCTCGGGGACCCGGTGCGGCGGGAGCTGTACCGGTTCGTGGCCGCCCAGGGCCGCCCGGTCGGGCGGGCGGAGGCGGCGGAGGCGGCCGGGGTGGCCCGCGGGCTGGCCGCCTTCCATCTCGACAAGCTGGTCGACGCGGGGCTGCTGACGGCGGAGTTCAAGCGGCTGGGGGAGCGGACCGGGCCGGGAAGCGGGCGGCCGGCGAAGGCGTACCGGCGGTCCGGGACCGAGCATCTGGTCAGCCTGCCGCCCCGGGACTACCGCACGCTGGCGCTGATCCTGGCCGAAGTGGTGGACCTGCTCGGCGGCGACGAGCTGGCCGAGGAGGCGGCGCGGCGGGCCGGGCGAAAGCTGGCCGCCGGCGACCAGTCCGGTTCGGTACGGGAGTTGCTGGCCCGCCAGGGCTACGAGCCCTACGAGGAGGACGGGGTGCTGCGGCTGCGCAACTGCCCCTTCCACGTCCTGGCCGGGGAGCATCCGCTGCTGGTGTGCTCGATGAACCTGTCGCTCTGCCAGGGCCTGCTGGGCGACGGCGCGACCGCCGGACTGGACCCTCGGCCGGGGGAGTGCTGCGTGGTCGTTTCTAAAATTAATAAGAATTGACATAGAGGGCCGCGCTGGGAATGCTGGTGCCATGCATCTGGCCCAGCTGAACGTCGCGCACCTGCTCGCCCCTCTCGACTCCCCCCAGCTGGCGGACTTCGTCGCCCTGCTGGAGCCCACCAACGTGCTCTCCGACGCCGCGCCGGGCTTCGTCTGGCGGCTGAAGGGCGGCGAGGATCCGACCGACACCGTGCAGCACGACTACGGGGACGACCTCGTGATCAACTTCTCGGTCTGGGAGTCGCGCGAGGCGCTCTGGAACTTCGTCTACCGGTCCCGGCATCTGGCCGTGTTACAGCGCCGGCGGGAGTGGTTCCAGCGGATCGCGGTGCCGTACAGCGTGATGTGGTGGGTGCCGGAGGGGGAGCTTCCCGACCTGGCGGAGGGGATGGCCCGGCTGGAGCGGCTCAGGACCGGAGGGCCCGGCCCGGAGGCGTTCACCTTCAAGGAGTTCTACGACCCCGTCAGCGCGTGATCACCGCCCAGTCGAAGGTCTTGCCCTTCGGGCCGATGGCGGAGACGTTCAGGGTGTCGTCGCCGGTGATCTGGACGGCCAGGAAGTGGTGGCGCTTGCGGGCGGCGGCCCGTTTGGGCAGGCCAGGGCAGCCGTACTTGATCGGGTAGAGGCCGGCCCCGCCGCCGCCGGTGACGATGTAGTTGACCCCGTAGGGGGAGATGAAACGCTGGTAGTTGTGGTCGTGGCCGTTCAGGACCAGGGCGACCCGGTGGCGTTCCAGGATCGGCACCCAGTACTTGTCCACGGCCGCGGTCGAGCCGTGCAGCGAGCACGACCAGGCGGGCTGGTGGAACACCACCACCCGCAGCCGCGGGCCCGGCGCCGACAGCTGGCGGTCCAGCCAGCCGGCCTGCTCGGGGTGGTCGCGGTTGGCGTCCAGGAACAGGAACTCGGCCCCGGGCAGCCGCTTCGCGAACGGCGGCACGGGCAGCCCGAGCGCCTTCAGCTGCTCGTCCCCGTGCCCGGCCTGCACGTCGTGGTTGCCCAGCGAGGCCCAGATCGGGGCCTTCAGGTCCGCGTACGGCTTGGTGAGCACACCCTCGATCTTGTCCGGCTGCCCGTCGGGATAGACGTTGTCGCCGGTCGTGATGATCGCGTCCACCCGGCGGTTGGCCGCCCACCTTTTCATCGCCCGCGCCACCCGGCGCTGGGCCCGCCCGCCGGTGCCGGCGTCGCCGACCGCCAGGAAGCCGACCGGCTTGACCTCGCCGTCCGCCGACCCCGCCACGGTGGCGGCCTCGCTCGGGATGGGCTCGGCGTCCGCGCTCGACCCCGCGCACCCCGGGACCAGCAGCAGGGCCGCGCCCAGCAGCGCCCGCCGCCTGGCGTTTCCGAAATGTACGGCGATGCGGGAGTACCGCCCCGACGCCGTTCCTCGTCTTGCGTTCATTCGCCAGATGCTAGGAGCCACACCCCCGCTGAGCTGGTATTTCAGGCCAGGAGCGTGGCGGTGTGGCGGCCCGCGGCGGCGCAGGTCAGGAAATAGGCCAGATCCTGGTCCAGGTTCCGGCCCATCGTGGACAGGGGGATGGGGGACTTGCGCAGCGCCTCGTACAGGCCGTCCACGGAGACCTCCACCAGGATGTGCCGGGAGGCCAGGTCGGCCGACTGGTAGCGGACCTGGTCGCCGAACTCGCCCGGCAGCGCGGGCACCACGACCTCGGCGGGCGCCAGCGCCACCCGGCCGTACGCGGTGAGCGAATGGTGGGACACCCCGAGGTGGCGTTCGCGCCGGTCGCCCTCGCTGACCCGGAGCGCGGCCACCGCCCGCCCGCCCAGCGTCGCGGCCGCGTTGACCGCCTCGCCGGCCATCACGCCGGAGAAGCCCCAGCGGGTGCCCGTGCCCAGATTGCCGGGGCCCTGGGCCACGATCGTCACGTCGGCCTTCAGGACGTGCCTGGCGGCCAGCAGGGCGGTGTGCGTGGTCACCGCCTCCACGTCGCCGCCGAACGCCTGCCCGGCCGTCACCACGCCGCACAGCCAGCCGAGTTCGCGGAGGCGGGCGCAGGTCATCGAGAACCAGGCCGGCAGGGCGCCGCCGTCCTGCATCACGTAGGCGACCCTGATCTCGGGGCGGGAGGCGTACAGCCCGCACAGGATCGGGGTGAGGGCCGAGTGCAGGTCGGCGACCACGACGGGCATGCCGTCCAGCGAGTCGGCGTCGCGGAGCAGCTCGTGGTGGGGCGAGTCCTGCTCGTCCGCGCCCTGCACGGTGGCCTGCAGCGGGGTGTACCGCGCCTTCACCAGATGCCCGGGACCGACCGGATCTTGTGGCAAACGGTCCGGAATGGCCACCACCATGGCGTAACCTCCCGTACCGAGGCCCATCGCGAGTGCGGTCGTGTTCAGGAGCACCGCGTCGCCGGGTTCCGGACGGCCCACCAGCGCGGGATAGGCGAGCGCACGGCACCGGGTTCCGTCCTCGACGGACACCTCCAGTTCCACCGCGCCCGGCCAGTCACGCCTGATCTCCAGGACCTCGCCCTTGCGCCATCTGATCACCTGGAAAAGGGTAGCGTTCTTCATCGGAGAAGGAGGGGAGGGGCTATGTCCCGGCGGAAGACCGAGCGATTGCTCAATCTGGTGATCTGCCTGCTCTCGACCCGGCGTCCGCTGAGCGCGGAGCAGATCCGCCACGTCGTCCCGGGATACGACCCGGACAACGACGAAGCCTTCCAGCGCATGTTCGAGCGGGACAAGAACGAGCTGCGCGAGATCGGCATCCCGATCGAGGTCAACAAGGACCCGTGGGAGGACGATCCGGGCTACCGAATCGTCCGGCAGGCGTACGAGCTGCCCGAGATCACCCTGGAGCCCGACGAGGCCGCCGTGCTGGGCGTCGCCGCGCAGGTCTGGCAGCGGGCCAACCTGGCCGAGGCGGCCAGCGGCGCGATGCTCAAGCTGAAGGCGGGCGGCGTGGAGACCGACCTGGTGGAGGGCCCGCTGGAACTGCGGGTGGACACCAGGGACGCGTCCTTCCCGACGCTCTGGGAGGCCGTCAGGGACCGGCGGGCGGTCTCGTTCGACTACCGCTCCTCCGGCAGCGAGACGGTGCTGCGCCGGGTGGTGGAGCCGTGGGGCGTGGTCAGCCGCCGCGGCCGGTGGTATCTGGTCGGTCACGACCGGGGCCGCGACGACACCCGGGTGTTCCGGCTGAGCCGCATCGCCGGCGCGGTCAGCCCGGTCGGGCGGCCCGGCGCCGTCGTGGTGCCCGACGGCATCGACCTGCGCGCCCAGGTCGGCTACGCGCGCGAGGAGTTCCCCGAGCGCACCGCCCTGCTCCGGGTCCGTCCCGGCACCTGCCAGGGGCTGCGGCACCTGGCCAGGGAGGTCAGGCCCGGCGCCGAATGGGACGAGGTGGATCTGGCGTTCACCGACACCGAGCGGCTGGCCGGGTGGATCGCCAGCCTGGCCGCCGACGCCCAGGTGATCGATCCGCCGGACGCCCGCGAGGCCGTCATCCGGCGCCTGAAGGGAGCCCTGCGGTGAACGACCGGCTGCCCCGGCTGCTGGCCCTCGTGCCATATCTGATGTCCCATCCCGGGGCGCAGGTGCCCGAGGTGGCCAGGCTGTTCGGGCTGAACGAGAAGCAGCTCATCGACGATTTGCAGCTGGTCTGGATGTGCGGGCTGCCCGGGCACACGCCCGGCGACCTGATCGACGTCTCCTGGGACGGCGGCGAGATCCTGATCGACAACGCCGAGACCATCGCCCGGCCGCTGAAGCTGGGCGTGGACGAGGTCAGCGCGCTGCTGGTGGCCCTGCGCATGCTCGCCGAGCTGCCCGAGTTCGCCGGGACCGAGGCGCTGGCCCGGGTCATCGCCAAGCTGGAGCAGGCCGCAGGCGACGGCGCCGCCGCCGTCAGCAACCAGGTCGCGGTGGAGATCGACACCGCGCCCGGCGCGCTCGGCACCGTCACCTCGGCGGCCAGGCAGCGCCGCCGGGTCTCGCTCCGCTACTACGTGCCGGGCCGCGACGAGGTGACCCCGCGCGAGGTGGACCCGCTCCGGGTGGTGCTGGTGGACGGCCACCACTACCTGGAGGGCTGGTGTTACCGGGCCGAGGCGATGCGGATGTTCCGGGTGGACCGCATCCTCGCGGTCGACCTGCTCGACGTGCCCGTGGACCCGCCCGCCGAGGCCGAGCCGATCGACGTCACCGACGGCGTCTTCCGGCCGTCCGAGAGTGACGAGCTGGTGGAGCTTGAGCTAACCGCCGCGGGCCGCTGGGTGGCCGAGTACTACCCGGTGGAGAGCGTGCACGAGCTCGGCGAGGGCCGCCAGCGGGTCACCCTGCGGGCCCGCGACCAGAGCTGGCTGGTCCGGCTGGCGCTGCGGCTGGGCGACTCCGGGCGGGTGCTCAAGCCGGAGTCGCTGGCCGGGCAGGTCGCCGACACCGCCAAAGCGGCCCTGGCCAACTACTACTGAGGGGCGTCATGAGCTGGATCTATGCCGCGGTCGGGTTCGGCGTGGCCGGGCTGGCCGTGCTCGGGGTGCTGACCGCGCGGGTGCTGGTCGCGGCGCGCGGTCTGGGACGTGAGATCGACCGGGCCAGGCAGCGGATCGAACCCGGACAAAACAGACTCCGCGCAGAGATCGGGAATCGTCCTTCCGAAGGATGACATCTATGCTGTCGCAGGGCATGGTGATGAGTACTGTCCGCACGGCGTACCATCGGGCTGAGACGTGCAGGTGCATCTTCGGCCCCGTAAGGAAGTGTCATGCCTAACCTGGGACCCACTGAGCTGATCATCATCGGGCTCATCGTCATCCTTCTGTTCGGCGCGAAGAAGCTTCCGGACACGGCCCGCGCTCTTGGCCAGTCGCTCCGGCTGTTCAAGAAGGAAACCAAGAAGATGAACGAAGAGGACGAGGACGCGACCGTCGCGCAGGCGCAGCCCGTGCCGGCGCCCCCGGCGCAGCTCCCGCCCACCGTTCCGGCCGCGGCCAACCCGGCGACACCCTCGGTCGAGGACCGGCTGCGCACGCTGGAGGAAGAGAACGCCAAGCTGCGGGCCACCCAGGCCGACAAGCAGAACTGAACTCCCTTCCCCTAGCCCAGGAATCGTCCAATGGCGCTGCTGAAACGGTCGACGCCCTCGGCCGCGAGTGACGACGACGGCCGCATGTCGCTCATGGATCACATCCGTGAGCTCCGCAACCGCATCGTCAAGATCATTCTTGGCGTGGTGGCGGGGACGATCGTCGGGTTCATCTTCTTCGACCCGATCTGGGATTTCATGACCGGCCCGTTCTGCCGCCTGCCGGCGGCGTACAAGATGGGCGACGGCACCGAGTGCAACCTCGTGGTCGGCAGCGTGACCGGCGGCATCTTCATCAACCTGAAGGTCGCCTTCATGTTCGGCATGGTGGTGTCGGCGCCGGTCTGGCTGTACCAGCTCTGGGCGTTCGTCACGCCGGGTCTGTACCGCAACGAGAAGCGCTACTCCTTCACCTTCCTCGGCATCGCCGTGCCGCTGTTCCTGTCCGGGTCCGCGCTGGCGTACCTGACCATGGACAAGGGCCTGTCGCTGCTGCTGGGGTTCGTGCCGGAGAACGCGATCGCGCTGATCGACGTCAACGACTACCTGTCGTTCCTGATGCTGATGCTGGTCATCTTCGGCGTGTCGTTCCTGCTGCCGCTGCTGATGGCCTTCCTGAACATTATCGGCGTGCTGCGCTACTCGGCCGTGGCCAAGCACCAGCGCATGGTCGTGTTCCTGATGTTCGTGTTCGCCGCGGTCGCCACCCCGAGCCAGGACCCGTTCACCATGCTGGCCCTCGGCCTGCCGATGATCGGCCTGTTCTACGTGGCGCTGGCGTTCATGTTCTTCCGCGACCGCAAGCGTGACGCGCTGGACGCCCAGCGGGCCAGGCTGCTGGAAGAGGAGCTCGACGGCGGTCCCGGCGTCCCGGTCGACGACTAGTGGCCGGCCCGCTCGTCGTCGTGGTCAATCCGGCCGCGCGGGGCGGGCGCGGCATCCGGCTGCTCGCCCCGGTCCTGGACCGGTTACGCGCGGGCGGCCGTGACGTCACGGTCCTGATCGGCGACTCCGCGGAGGACGCGCTGGCCCAGGTCCGTACGGC
>NZ_BLAD01000075.1 GCF_009687845.1 Acrocarpospora corrugata | reverse complement strand
GCGGCCGGCACCGCCCAGGCCAAGAAGGAAGCGCTGGAGAAGGTCGGCGTCCGCGTCGGCAAGACCCCCAGCGAAACCGCCCGCCTCATGCGATCCCTGCTGGAGAGCCCATGACCCTGGGGGAGAGCGGGTTCGAGTTCGATGTCAACCTGTCCATCCTGTTCACCGAACTGCCGTTGCTGGAACGGCCGGAGGCGGCGGCCAAGGCCGGGTTCGACGCGATCGAACTGTGGTGGCCGTTCGACGGGCCGGTTCCGGCGGATCGGGAGCTCGATCAGTTGCGCCGGGCGATCGGTGACGCGGGGGTGCGGCTGGTCGGGCTCAACTTCGACGCCGGGGACATGGCCGCAGGGGATCGCGGGCTGCTGTCCGATCCGGGCACGTCGGACCGGTTCCGGGCCAACGTGGAGGTGGCGGTCGGGCTGGCCGACTCGCTCGGCTGCCGGGTGCTGAACGCGCTCTACGGCAACCGTGCCCCCGATCTCCCGGCCGGGGAACAGCGGGAGACGGCACTGGGCAACCTGCTGCTCGCGGCCGAGGCCGCGGCCGGGATCGACGCGGTCGTGGTCGTGGAGGCGCTGAACGCGCACGAGAACCCGCGCTATCCGATCACTTCGTCGGCCGGGGCGTTCGCGGTGATCGACGAGGTGGGGGTGGCCAATGTGGCGTTCCTGGCCGATCTCTATCACCTGCACCGGATGGGGGAGGACGTGCTGGCGCTGATCGACGAGAGTGTCTCGCGCTTCGGGCACGTGCAGGTCGCCGACGATCCGGGGCGGGGCGAGCCGGGGTCGGGCGGCATGCCGTACCGGGAGATTTTCGAACGGCTGGCTTCGGTGGGTTACCGGGGTCAGGTCGGTCTTGAGTATCGGCCCACCGGCCCGAGTGCCGAGAGCTTCGCCTGGAGGAACGGATGAACATCGGATTCATCGGGCTCGGGATCATGGGGGCGCACATGGCTGCGAACCTGGTCAGAGCGGGTCACACCGTCGTTGGGTACGACGTGAGCGAGCAGCAGCTGGACCGCCTTGTCGCCCTGGGCGGCAAGGCGGCGGGCACCCTCGGTGAGGCGGTCGCGCAGGCGCACGTGGTGATCACCATGCTGCCCGACTCGCCACAGGTCGAAGAGGTCGTCTTCGGCGGCGCGGGGCTGCTGGAGTACGGCTCGGCGGGCCTGCTGCACATCGACATGAGCACCATCAGGCCGGAGACCTCCCGGCGGGTGGCCCAGGCCGCGGCCGTCAAGGGCATCAGGGCGATCGACGCCCCGGTGAGCGGCGGTGAGCGCGGCGCGATCGACGGCACGCTCTCGATCATGATCGGTGGCCGGGCCGAAGACGTCGAATCCGCCCGCGAGGTGCTCCGGGTGCTCGGCACGACCATCGTGCACGTGGGCCCGTCCGGCGCGGGCCAGACCGTGAAGGCCGCCAACCAGCTCGTCGTCGGCGGCATCTACGGCCTGGTCGCCGAGGCGATCGTGCTGCTGGAGGCATCGGGGGTGGATCCGGCGGCCGGCCTCGACGTGCTCGCGGGCGGGCTCGCCGGATCCCGCATCCTCGAACTCAAACGCCACTCCATGATCAAACGGGAGTTCACCCCCGGCTTCCGGATCGACCTGCACGACAAGGACATGGGCATCATCATCGCCGCCGCCCGGGAGGCGGGCGTGGCGCTGCCGCTCACCGGGGTCGTCGCCCAGCTCATCGCCGCCGCGAAAGCCCAGGGCCACGGCTCCCTCGACCACTCGGCGCTGCTCAAGGTCATCGAAAGGATCAACGCATGAAGCGGATTCCGTGCATGGAGGCCGTGGTCTCGGTCCTGGAGTCCGAGGGCGTCGACACCGTCTTCGGCATCCCGGGCGCGGCGATTCTCCCGCTCTACGCCGCCCTCCAGCACAGCTCGATCCGGCACATCACGGTCCGCCACGAGGAGGGCGGGACCCACGCCGCCGACGGCTGGTCCCGGGTGACCGGAAACGTCGGGGTCTGCATCGGGACGTCCGGGCCGGCCGGGACCAACATGATCACCGGGCTGTACACGGCGCTCGCCGACTCGATCCCGATGATCTGCATCACCGGGCAGGCCGAGCGTGGCAAGCTCCACCAGGAGTCCTTCCAGGCGGTCGACATCGTGGAGATCGCCAGGCCGGTGACGAAGTGGTCGGTCCAGCTCAAGGAGCCCGCCCAGGCGCCGTGGGTGTTCCGGGAGGCGTTCCGGATCGCCCGGTCGGGGCGGCCGGGTCCTGTGCTCATCGACCTGCCGATCGACGTGCAGCGGGGCACCTGTCTGTACGACCCGGAGCTGGACGCGCCGTTCCCGGTGGAAGTGCCGGAACCGACGCCTTCGGCCGTGCGGGCGGCGGTGGACATGCTCGCGCGGGCCGAGCGGCCGCTGATCCTGGCCGGTGGCGGGGTGATCATCGGTGACGCGACGGCCGAACTGCGCTCGCTCGCCGAGCATCTTCAGGTGCCGGTCCAGGTGACGCTGATGGGGAAGGGCGCTTTCCCCGAAAACCATCCGTTGTTCGCGGGCATGGCCGGAATCCAGACGCAGACGAGGTGGGGCAACGCGGCCTTCCTGGAGAGCGATCTGGTGCTCGCCGTGGGCGCCCGCTTCGGCGATCGGCACACCGGCGACCTGGAGGTGTACCGGAAGGGGCGCACGTTCATTCACGTGGACATCGAGCCGACCCAGATCGGGCGCGTCTTCGAGCCGGATCTCGGCGTGGTCGGGCACGCCCAGCCGACGCTCGCCGCGATGGCCGCGGAGGCCCGGCACCGGACCAAGCCGCAGCGCGCCGGACGGTGGCCCCGCCGGGTCGAGGAACTGCGCGACACGATGGCGCGGCGCGACGACTTCGACGACGTCCCGATCAAGCCGCCCCGGGTGTTCCGGGAGATCAACGAGTTCTATGGCTCCGACACGACGTTCGTGACCGCGATCGGGCTCTACCAGATCTGGTCCGGGCAGTTCCAGCGCACCTTCCTGCCCCGGCGCTACCTCGTCTGCGGCCAGGCCGGGCCGCTCGGCTGGGAGATCCCGGCCGCGATGGGCGTGAAATGCGCGTTCCCCGATCGTGAGGTCGTCGCGGTGGTGGGCGACTACTCCTTCCAGTTCCTGATGGAGGAGATCGCGGTGGCCGCGCAGTACCGGATCCCGTTCGTCATCGTGATGATCAACAACGAGTATCTCGGGCTGATCAGGCAGGCGGAGATCCCCTACGACATGAACTTCGCCGTCGATCTGCACTACGGCGAAGGCGGCATCGACCACGTCAAGCTCATGGAGGCGTTCGGCTGCCCCGCCCGCCGCATCGAGTCCCCCGGCGACCTCGCCGGCGCTCTCGCCTGGGCCAGCGCCGAATCCGCCCGCGAACAACTCCCCGTCCTGGTCGAGGTCATGGTCGAACGCGAGGCCAACGCCGCGATGGGCCGCTCCCTCGACACCATCAAGGAATTCGAACCCTTACCCCGCCTCGCCCACGCCGTCGACTGGTCCGACTGAGACATCTACGGCTCCGGAAGCCTCCGGAGCCGGGACCCGTTGCTTGGCGGCCTCCACTGGTCCGACCGAACACTTACCGCCTTCGGCGGCTATCCGAAGTCGGCGTAATCACCTGGCAGGCCTCGGCCGTCCGATCGGCCGGTTTCCTCTGATCGACCTTCCGTCAATGTTGACGGTCCGCCGGATTTCCGCAGGAAAGGAAAGACCTGATGCCGCTTGTTCTCAAGCCGGGAACGTCCTGGCAGGACGCGTACGGCCGGTGTTGCGCGGAGGCGCCGGAGGCGTTTCACGATGACCGGGTGCTGAACCACTGGGGTGGGATCTGGCAGCGGGACGGAAGGCCGGTGCCAGGGGTGACACCGGTGGACGGGACGACGATCGCGGGGCCGCCTCGGCTGGATCGGTCGGCGGCGGTGCGGGCGGTGCGGGCGGCGTTCGATGACCATCGGCAGTGGCGGCACGTGCCGCTCGGCGAGCGGGCGGCCCGGGTGACGGCGGCGCTGGACTCGATGACGGCGCATCGGGAACTGCTGGCGCTGCTGCTGGTGTGGGAGATCGGCAAGCCGTGGCGGCTGGCGCTCGCCGACGTGGATCGCTGCATCGAGGGCGTGCGGTGGTACGTCGAGGAGATCGACCGCATGCTCGTGGGGCGCGGGCCGCTCCCCGGGCCGGTCAGCAATATCGCCAGCTGGAACTATCCGATGAGCGTGTTGATGCACGCGATGCTCGTTCAGGCGCTCGCGGGTAACGCCGCCATCGCGAAGACCCCCACTGACGGGGGGTTGTCCTGCCTCACCCTGGCCTGCGCGCTGGCCGTACGGGAGGGTGTGCCGTTGACGCTGGTCAGCGGGGGAGGGGCGGAGCTCTCGCCGGCGCTGGTGCGGGGGCAGGAGCTGGGGTGCGTCTCCTTCGTGGGGGGCCGGGACGCGGGCGGGCAGGTCGCCACCTCGCTGGCCGATCTCGGGCGGCGGCATGTGCTGGAGCAGGAAGGTCTCAACTGCTGGGGGATCTGGGACTTCGGCGACTGGGAGACGCTGTCGCGGCAGATCCGCGCCACGTTCGACTACGCGAAGCAGCGGTGCACGGCGTATCCGCGGTTCGTGGTTCAGCGGACGTTGTTCCATGAGTTCGTGGCCGCGTACCTGCCCGCGGTGCAGGGGGTGCGGTTCGGGCATCCGCTCGCCGTGGAGTCGCCGGACGACCCGCTGCCCGAACTCGACTTCGGACCGCTGATCAACAACGCCAAGGCGAAGGATCTAACTGACCAGATCGACGACGCCATCGCCAAGGGCGGCGTGCCGCTGTTCCGTGGCTCGCTCGACGACGGCCGGTTCCTTCCCGGTCAGGACATATCCGCTTACCTGGCCCCGGTGGCGATCCTCGCGCCGCCGGGCTCCTCGCCCCTCTTCCACGCCGAACCCTTCGGACCGGTGGACACGATCGTGCTCGTCGACACCGAAGCCGAACTCCTGGCCGCCATGAACGCCAGCAACGGCGCCCTGGTCGCCACCATCTCCTGCGACGACACCCGCACCGCCCGCCGCCTCGCCACCGAAGTCCGCGCCTTCAAGGTCGGCCTCAACAAACCCCGCTCCCGCGGCGACCGCGAAGAGCTCTTCGGCGGCCTCGGCGGCTCCTGGCGCGGAGCGTTCGTCGGCGGCGAACTCCTCGTCCGCGCGGTCACCTCGGGCCCCGAGAACGAACGCCTCCCCGGCAACTTCCCCGACTACACCACCATCCCCGACCGCGCGATCGCCTAGGCCCGCCCCGCGTTCTGCGCGAGTCAGGGACATGACCTGCGCTACCGCGGGCTCGCCCGCGTTGGCGGGAAGTCTGGGGTTGACCTTGACGTTGGTGTGAGCGTTTAGGTTCGGAGGGCCGGTGGGTGTCGCCGCCGGTGGTGGGTGCTGGTGGAGGGTCGATGCGGATCGGGGAGTTGGCGCGGCGGGCGGGAGTGAGTGCTCGGGCCCTGCGGTATTACGAGGAGCACGGGCTGATTCGAGCCCAGCGGGCGGCGAACGGATACCGGGACTACGACGAGGCCGATGTCGGGCTGGTCGCTCAGATCCGTTCGCTGATGGCCGTGGGGTTCACGCTTGAGGACGCCCGGCCGTTCGTCGCCTGCCTGCGGGCCGGGCACGCGTCCGGGAACGCCTGCCCGGAGTCCGTCGCCGTCTACCAGCGCAAGCTCGCCGAGATCGACGCGGAGATCCAGGCGCTGGTCGCCCGGAGAACCGAGGTCGCCACTCAGCTGAAGCAGGCCTGCCCTGGATGCGCCATCAGGAGAACCAAATGATCACAGTAACCACGGAGAGCTTCGACGAGGACGTGCTGAAGAGCGACCGCCCCGTCCTGGTGGACTTCTGGACCGAATGGTGCCCACCGTGCCGGATGCTCGCCCCGATCCTGGACGAGATCGACGCCGAGTACGGCGACCGCCTCGTCATCGCCAAACTCAACGCCGACGACCACCCCGAGATCGCGCTGCGCTACAACGTCCTCGGCTACCCCACCCTCAACCTCTACCGGAACGGCGAGATCATCCACCAGATCAAGGGAGCCAAGCCCAAGAGAATGATTCTGGCCGACTTGTCACCTCATATCTGATTCGTGGAGCACTAATCTGCTCGCTATGAGCACTGTTGAGCTTGCCTACCAGGAGCAAGGTGTACCGGGAGGCGTCCCGCTTTTCCTGCTGCACGGCCTGACCGGCGAACCGGCCACCTGGGACACGTTCATCGCCGGGCTTGATCGGCACACGTTCGCCCTGGCCGCGCGAGGCCATGACCGTAGCCCTCGCGCGGCCGAATACAGCATCGACCTGATGGCCGCCGACGCCCTGGCCTTCATCGACGCGCGCGGATTCGACGTGATCGACATGGTCGGCCACTCAATGGGCGGCGCGATCGCGATCCGGATCGCCCAGGATCGCCCTCAGCTGATCAGGCGGCTGGTTGTCGAAGAGCCACCCGTGCCGCCGCGCCGCCCACCCGCCATCCCCATCGAGTCCTTCCCGGAACCCGACGAACCCGTGGATTTCGACTGGCGAGCGGTCGATCAGATCCGCCGCGGCGTCCGCGCCCCCGATCCCGCGTGGTGGGATCGCCTTCCGGCCATCACCGCCAGGACGCTGGTCCTGAGCGGCGGCGAAACCGGTCTGGTCCCGCCTGCGATCTACGCGGAAGTGGCCGAGAACATCCCGGACGCGAAGACCGCCGTCATTGACATCGGGCACTGCATTCACGGGGACGCCCCCGAGGATTTCGCCGCTGTCGTGGGCCCTTTCCTCGACTCGGACGCGAATTGAGGACAATCCGAAGGTAGCCCAGCTCTTCGGTCCCCGCGCAGGGTAGCGAGATCGGGCGGGGCCAGCCATTCCGCCGCGGTGGTGAGGGCCACGACGGCGCAGGTCAGCCAATGCTCGCCGGGCGCGAGTTCGCCTCGGAGTGTGGGGATCGTTGTTCGCGGGGCCATCACGTTGGTGCCGGGGAGCGCCGCGAGAAGTTCTCCGCGCCGGGTGGGCGCCGGCGCGAGGTCCTCGATCTGGCAGAGACCCGCGGGGGAGAGAAGGCGCGCGTGCGCTGTTCCGGTCGCGGTTCGGTGGGCGGGTACGTCGCGGTTCAGGGCGAACGCGCCTTCGGCGGTGTGCAGGGGACGGCCCGAGCGCACCCGGTGGATTCGCACATGCCACGGAGCGCAGGCGATCAGCCACGTCTCGATCTCCACGTCCGCCCAGGGTGACCAGCGCAGATGATGGAGCGCCTGGTCCGCTGAGGAATCCTCGGGGATCTCGCACGGCCGCCAGTGGTCGCCGTCCTCGCTCAGCGCGAGCGTGCTGTCGAACGCGCCCTGTTCGAGGCCCCACGTCCCGCCCGGCACGCTGAACCCGAACGCGGTGGAGTAGGCGAATTTCGCGTACTTCGCCGCGCCGTGGCGGGCCCAGTTGTTGTGCTGGAGGGAGGTCAGCATGATGACTTGGCGCCCTTCCTCGCAGCGCATCAGCGTGACGCCCGGCTCCGGCTGGGTGCTGGTCGATGGGAGGGCCGGCGCGGGGGTGTCCTCGGCTCGCCAGAACGCGTGATCACGAGGCAGCGCCAGCGGAAGGAAGGCTTTCAGCGCCCAGTACGGGGAACCCGGCGCGTTGTACTGCTCGGCGAGGTTTGGCTGCGGATACGCGTACCCAATCGTGAGAAGTCCGGACGCGTCTCGGATGGGGTGGTTGAGCCACCACCGTAGATGGCGGATCAGGTGGCCTTTGATCACGTCCCATGGGAGGGCCTCGACGTCGGCGAAGGCGAGGGCGCCCCAGAAGGCTCCCTGGGCGAAGCGGTAGGTCATGCTCCTGCCGTACGGGACGGCTGCGCCGTCGGTGGTGAACCAGTGCTGGAAGTCGTGGGCGAAGGCGGCGGCGCGTTCCTTCAGGCGGCGGGCACGGGCTTGGTCGTCGGTCAGAGCCGCGTAGATCAGGGCGTAGTAGTGCATGGCGAACGGGATGTAGTAGTCCCGTTGGGGCGTGTCGCCGTCGCTGTACCAGCCGGATCCGAGCGCGTACGACTCCAGTTGATCGAGGCGGGCGGACACCGGGACGGTCTCGATGCCGACCCGGTTCAGGCCGAGGCCGGTCAGTACGGGGAAGAACTGCCAGTTGTTGTCGACGGCTTTGACGGTCATCGCGTTCCGGAGCCAGGCGGAGACGTTGTCGCGTTGGCGTCCGGTGAGCGGATCCCAGAGGGCCTCGGGGGACAGGGCCAGGCCGAGTCCGATGGCCGCGGTCTCCACCAGGCGCTGGTCGATGTCGGTGACGGGACCCCAGTACTCGGGGTGCGCGGAGTCGGTGCCGTTGGCGAGTCCTTCCCGCCACAGGTCCCAGTGGTCGAAGCCGCCGCCGCCGGCGGCCAGCGGGGCCAGCCCCCAGAGCGGCCGGGCGAAGGATTCCAGTTCGGCCGCCGCGTCGGGATAGTGCGCGGCGTTGCCGCCGAGCCGCAGGCGCGCCCGCCCGGGGCTGAATCGGGGCAGCAGCGGTTCGACCAGCTCCCGCAGCAGCAGCCGCATCTCCGCTCGTCCGTGATCTACCAGAGGTGCCGCTACTGATGAGGCCGTTTGTTCCACTGCGGTCCCCCGGGTCCGGTGGGCGGTCATGGACGTACAGGTGATGAACGCGCGACGTCGGGCCGGTGGCAGACCCTTCACCGGGAAGGTTGGCCGTTGGAGTCACGACTGTCAAGACTTAGTTTTATATATCATCAGAAGTCGCGAGCATCGCTCCGCCGGGGGCTTGTACATCGTGATATATCCGGAACTTTCGGACCGTGCCAACCGGGATGGCGCAATGCTCAAGACCTTATTTTAGGCATACGAGTAAGTCTAGAATCGGCGTCATGACTGCCTCTCTCGCCTCCGGCAAGCTTTACATCGACGGTGCCTTCACCCCGGCTCAACCAGGCAGAACGGCCTCTGTGCACGAAAAGGCGACGGGTGCGGAGATCGGAGAGTACGCGCAAGCCGCCCCCGCCGACATCGACCGCGCCGTGGCCGCCGCCCGCGCCGCCCAGCCCGCCTGGGCCGCCCTAAGCGCCCCCGCCCGCGCGGCGCACCTCGAGCGCTTCGCCGCCCACCTGCGCAGCCGATACGACGAGCTGATCGACCTCAGCATGCGCGAAACCGGCGGCGTACGCGCCAAAGCCGAAGACGAGGTCTCCGCAGGCCTCCGCCAGCTCGCCATCTCCGCCGTCCAGGCGACCCAGACCGCCGGCGACATCCTCCAGCCGTACAAGGCGGGAAAACTCTCGCTCTCCCGCGCGGTCCCGCTCGGCGTGATCGGCGTCATCACCCCCTGGAACTACCCGCTCAACCTCGCCATGCGCGCCGTCGCCCCCGGCCTGGCCTTCGGCAACACGATCGTCCTCAAACCCGCCGAACTCACCCCCATCCTCGGCGGCCAGATCCTCGCCGAAGCCGCCCACCACGCGGGTCTCCCGCCCGGCGTCTTCAACCTCGTCACCGGCGAAGGCCCAGAAGCCGGCCACGCGCTCGCCGAGCACCGCGGCCTGGACCTGCTCGACTTCACCGGCTCCCGCGAGGTCGGCCTGGCCATCGCCGCCTCGGCCGCCACCGACCTGCGCCAGATCCGCCTCGAACTCGGCGGCTCCAACGCCTTCGTCATCCTCGACGACGCCGACCTCGACCTGGCCGCCTCCTGCGCGCTGATCGCCTCGCTCGAATTCCAGGGCCAGACCTGCATCAGCGCCAGCCGCCACATCGTCCTCCGCGACGTCGCCGACCGGTACGTCGAGACGGTCACCCGCAAGGTCGCGGCCCTTCGCGTCGGCGACCCCGTCCGCGACGACGTCGACCTCGGCCCCCTGATCAGCGAAACCCAGCGCGACCGCGTCCACCAGGCGATCGTCCAGCCGTCGATCGCCAAGGGCGCGAAGGCGACCACCGGCGCCAGCTACGAGGGCCTGTTCTACCGCCCGACCGTCCTCACCGGCGTCACCCCCGACATGCCCGCCTTCACCGAGGAGATCTTCGGCCCGGTCATCCCGATCACGGTCGTCGACTCCGAGGAGGAGGCCATCGCCCTCGTCAACGGCTACCCCATGCTGATGAACTCGGTCTTCAGCACCGACCTCATCCGCGGCCTGACCGTCGCGGAACGCCTCCAGGCGGGCGAGGTCCACGTCAACGACGCCCACGCCCGCCACGGCGCGGAGAACCAGATGCCGGGCTTCACCCGCCGCCAGTGGATCGGCGTCCAGCGCACCCCTCTGGACACCCCCGCATGGACGCGTGGATGACCCGGGTTCACCACGGCACCGCGAGGATCGAGCTCGCGATGTTCCCGGAGTTGCCGCCGCGGCTTTTTCCGCCAGTGGTCGCGGAACGTCTTCAAGGTGTCGCCGCCGTCGACCTGGCTTCGCCGCTGACCGAGTTCCGTTCCTCGCGGTCGCGTGCGCGGCTGCGGGAGGCGGACATCCTGCTGACCGGCTGGGGGAGTCCGCGCCTGGATTCTGCCGCTTTGGAGTATGCGCCCAAGCTGAGAGCCGTCGTGCACGCCGCCGGAACCGTCAAAGGTCACCTCAGCCCGGACGTCTTCGAGCGGGGGATTCAGGTGAGTTCCGCCGCCGACGCGAACGCGGTTCCTGTCGCCGAGTACACCCTGGCCATGATCCTGCTGGCCGGCAAAGGCGTTCCCGCGCTGGCCCGCGAATACCGTTCCGTCCGGGCTGACCTCAACCTCATCCGCCGGGACCTTCGGATCGGCAACTACCGCAAGACCGTCGGGCTGGTCGGGGCGTCCAAGATCGGCCGCCGGGTGCTCGCTCTGCTGAGACCTTTCGACTTCACGGTTCTGCTCTCCGACCCGTACGTCGAGGCCGCGGACGATCTGGGCGCGACCCTCGTCGGCCTGGACGAGCTCTTCGCGGCCAGTGACATCGTCTCCATCCACGCCCCCGCCACCGCGGAGACCCGCGGCCTGGTCAGCGCGAGCCTGCTCGCCTCGATGCGCGATGGCGCGACGCTCATCAACACCGCCAGAGGCTCCCTCGTCGACGAGCGCGCCCTCCTCGCCGAACTCCGCACCGGCCGCCTCTCGGCCGTACTGGACGTGACCGATCCCGAGATCCCGCCGCCCGGCTCGCCGCTGTGGGAGCTGCCGAACCTCGTCCTGACCCCCCACGTCGCCGGTGCGCTCGGCACCGAGCTGCACCGGCTCGGGGAATCGGCCGCCGACGAGGTGCTCCGCGCCCTGAGCGGGCAACCCCTGAAGCACCCCGTCGATCCGGCCGTCCTCGCGATCACGGCCTGAGGAGCCGGGGTGTCCCTCCACACCCCGGCTCCCGGTCAGGTCTTGAGGCCGGTGAACGCGATGCCCTGCATGATCCGCCGCTGGAACACCAGCAGCACGATGATCACTGGGATCACCGCCAGCGCCGCGCCCGCCATGATGTAGTACGCGCGCCCGGATTCGGTGCTCGCGAGCTGCTGGAGCGCGAGCGGCAGCGTGTACAGCTCGGGGTCGTTGAGCACGACCAGCGGCCACACCAGGTCGTTCCAGTGGAAGATGAAGCTCGTGATCGTCACCACCGCGAGCACGGGCTTGGACAGCGGCAGCACGATCCGCCAGAAGATCTGCATGCGGCTGGCGCCGTCGATCCGCGCCGCCTCCTCCAGGTCCACGGGCAGCGAGAGGAAGAACTGCCGCAGCAGGAAGATGTCCAGCACGGACGCGATGTTGGGCACGATCAGGCCCCAGCTGGAGTCGAACATGCCCAGCGACTGGGTGACGTGGATGCGCGGGATCAGCAGCGTGATCGTCGGCACCATCATCCCGGTCAGCAGCAGCACGAACAGTTTGTCCCGGCCGGGGAACGGGATCCGGGCGAACGCGTACGCGGCCAGGGCGTCGATCAGCAGTTTGGCCGGGACCAGGATCACGCACACGTAGATGCTGTTGAGGAACGCCTGGCCGAGCCCGCCGATGTCGAGCACGTACGCGTAGTTCTCAAACGTCGCGGCCCACTCGCCGGTCTGCTTGTCCAGCGGCAGCAGGTTCGGCACCTTGGTGTAGATGTCCGAGCTGTGCTTGAACGAGGTCGCGAGCATCCAGACGAACGGCACCACCGAGATCAGCGTCAGCAGCACCAGGGCAATATAGATGGGCGCTTTGCGCACCCGTTGTGCGGTGTTCAAGCCGCCTCCTGCTTCAGAAACTTGAACTGCAGCGCGGTGACGATCATGATCAGCAGGAACAGCAGGAACGACATCGCGCAGGCCGCGCCCATCGCGTCATACCGGAACGCGAACAGGTACAGGTGCAGCACGTACATCAGGCCGGACTGTTCCGGCCCGCCGGTGACGCTCCGGCCGCCGCCGGCCGAGAAGATCACGTACACCAGGCCGAACACCTGGAGTGCCGCGATCACCCCGGTCACCACCAGGTAGAACGTGGTCGGCCTGAGCATCGGCACGACCACCTTCCAGAAGCGCTGCACGGGGCCCGCGCCGTCGATCGTCGCCGCCTCGCGGATGGAGTCGGGGATGCCCTTCAAGCCGGCCAAATAGATGATCATCGAGATGCCGCACTGCCACGCGGCGATGAACGCCAGCGCGGGGATGACCAGCTCGGGGGTGTTGAGCCAGTTCTGTTTGGGGATGCCGAACAAGCCGAGTATCGCGTTGATCAGGCCGTACTGCGGGTCGTAGAGCCAGCGCCAGATGGCGCCGACGGCCGCCTCCGCGGTGACCACGGGGAGGAACAGCAGCAGCCGGAACAGGTTGGAGCCGCGCCGGATCGCGTTCACCAGCAGCGCCTGACCGAGCGCGGTGATCAGCGTGAGCGGCACGGCGATCAGCGTGTACTGCACGGTGACCTGGACGGACTTCCAGAAGTGCGGGAACTTCACGTCCTCGAACAGCAGGTCGCTGTAGTTCTGCAGGCCCACCCAGGAGGCGGGGGAGCGCAGGTTCCAGTCGGTGAAGCTGTAGTACAGCGCGGCCATCGCCGGATACAGCAGGAAGACCACGAAATAGATCAGCGCCGGCGTGATCAGCAAATACCCGACCAGACGGTCTGAGCGCCCGAATCCCGGGCGGCGGCGCCGCCCGGGGCGGGGCGTCACGGCGGGCCTGTCGGCCACCACCGGAGATGCCACGTTTGCCTCGCTTCCGCGTTAGCTGTTCCAGCCGAGCAGGGCGCGCGTCTTGGTCGCCGCGTCGGTGAGCGCCTGCTGGGAGGTGACCTTGCCGCTGAGCGCCGCCTCGATGGCCGGGGCGATGATCTCGTCGTTGATCTGGATCCACTCGGGCACGGCCGGGCGGGCGTGCGCGACCTTGAGCTGCTCAAGGAAGCCCTGCTGCTGCTCGCCGAAGCTGCCGGCGTCCCGCTCGGCCGCGGCCTTGTTGATCGGGAAGCCGCCGAGCGCCTGCGCGTAGATGGTGTTGTTCTCGGCGCTGGTCAGGTGCTTGAGCCACTTCCAGGCCAGGTCCGCGTTCTGGCCCTTGCTGAAGACCACCGCGTTCTCGCCGCCGATGTTCCCGGCCGGCGTCGTCTTGTACGGCAGCGGCGCGACGTTGAAGTCGAGCTCGGGGAACTGGTCCTTGATGGTGGCCACGTCCCACGGGCCGGAGATCATCATGCCGGCCAGGCCGTTGGCGAAGGCCATCTCGGAGTCGGTGATGTCGCGCGGCGAGGAGGGCAGCAGGTCCACCCAGAGCTGGAGCGCGTCCACGGCCGGCTGCTGGTCGAAGAGGATCTTCTTGTTGGCCTCGTCGACCATCTCGCCGCCGGCGCCGTGCACGACACCCGGCCACATCCAGGCGCCGTAGCCGTCGCCCTTGGGCACCACGATGCCGGCCACCTTCGGGTCGGCCTTGTGGATGGCGTCGCTCATCTGCTTCAGCTCGTCCCAGGTCTTGGGCGGCGTCGGCACCAGCTTCTTGTTGTAGAACAGCGCGACCGCGGTGTGGTCGACGGGCAGGCCGTACAGCTTGCCGTTGTAGCGGTTGGTGTTCAGGGCCCCCTCGAAGTAGTCAGCCTCGTTGACCGTGCCGGCCGGCAGCTCCTTGATGGTGCCGTCCATCGCGTAGCGGGCGACTAGGGGCTGGTCCAGGACGCCGACGTCGGGGACGGTGTTCGCGGCCACCGCGCTGCCCAGCTTGGTGTTGTAGTCGTCCTTGGGAATCTTGACGATCTTGACGGTGACGCCCGGGTTGGCCTTCTCGAAGTCGGTACGGATCTTCTCGACGACTTCGCCCGCCTGCGGGGTGCGGTCCTGGAACATCCAGTAGGTCAAGGTCGTGGACCCTGCGGCCTCCTCGGAGCCGCCGCAAGCGGTGAGCCCGGCGAGCAGCGCCGCGACCGCGACGGTGCCTGTGACTCTCCTGATCATTTCCATCTCCTTCATCGGGGGTTGCACAGACGATAATGTAAGATGCAAAAAAAGATCAGCCCTCCGCGGGAAACGCTTTGGTAACGCAACGCGGGATAGTCTGTTCAATTGCCTTCGTCCCGGTTGCGTCCAAGGTGAGAGCGTCGGGAGTATAGGTTCACGTATTGAACTAAGCACGGGGAGGCAGGTCGCATATGGCGAGGCCGGAGCGCAGGACGGTCCGGGACGTCCGGCGGGGCAACCGCGGCATGCTGCTGCGCACGCTCTATTTCGACGGACCGGCCAGCCGCCACGAGCTCACCGGGCTCACCGGGCTCAGCGCCGCCACGATCAGCACCATGACCGGCGACCTGCTGGCCGAGGACATCATCGTCGAGGCCGGCCAGGTGGACTCCGACGGCGGCCGGCCCCGGGTGCTGCTCCGGGTCAATCCGGCGTACGGGCACGTCATCGGCGTGGATGTGGCCGAGACGCACGTCCGGGTCGAGCTGTTCGACCTGGAGATGACGGAGAAGGCCAGGGTCGACTACAGCCTCCGGCCCTCCCACCACGACATCGAGCTGGTCACCCGCCGGATCCTGGCGGGCATCGACGTGGTGCTGGCGGACGGCCAGGTGCCCGCCGACCGGGTGCTGGGCGTCGGCATCGGGGTGCCGGGCATCGTGGAGCGCGGCCCTGACACGCTCATCCACGCCAAGACCTTCGGCTGGGACGGGGTCCCGCTGGGCGCGCTGATGCGGGCGGGCACGTCGCTGCCGGTGTTCATCGACAACGGCGCCAAGACGATGGGCCAGGCCGAGCTGTGGTTCGGCGGGGGGCGGGGGGCCGCGCACGCGGTGATCGTGCTGATCGGCTCCGGGGTGGGCGCGACCGTGGTGGCCGACGGGGTGGTGATGCGCGGGGCCAGCAACAGCGCGGGGGAGTGGGGGCACACGAAGATCGCGCTGGAGGGCCGGCAGTGCCGGTGCGGCGGCCGGGGCTGCCTGGAGGCGTACATCGGGGCGGAGGGAATCCTCGACCGGGCGGGGGTGCCGACCCGGACGAGTGACTGGCAGGCGGCGCTGGGCCGGGTGCTGGAGACGCGGCCGGACGTGATCGAGGAGACGGTGGCCTATCTGGGCATGGGCCTGTCCAGCCTGATCAACCTGCTCAATCCCGAGCGGATCCTGATCGGCGGCTGGGCCGGTCTGATGATCGGGCGCGATCTGCTGCCGGGGATCCGGGCCGCCGCCCGGGTGAACTCGCTCACCCAGCCGTTCAACGCGACCTCGATCATCCTGGGTGAGCTGGGCCCGGACGCGGTGGCGCTGGGGGCGGCGACGCTGGTGCTGGAGGAGTTCCTGAACACCAGCGCTCCCCTGCGGCTTCACGCCGCTAGTTGAACTAAGCTCTAAAATTAGCCCCGAGCTGGGCGAACAGGGTGAAGGCCGCGCGCAGGTGGAACGCGCGGAACTCGCCGGGCGCGGTGTGGGCCAGGATCAGGTGGGTCTGCGCCTCGCCGGGCAGATGGCCGGTCTCCTGGTGGATCTGGAGGGCCCTGGTCGCGTGCAGGTGGGCCTCGGCAGGGCGGCCGGCGCAGTGGTGCAGGGTGGCCAGGGCGGTCATGGCGTTGCCGTGGAGCAGGCGGTAGCCGGGTTCTGACAGGGTCAGCGCCTGCCGGGCGTGCGGGTGGGCCCGGTCGTACTGGGCGAGCGAGGTGTGGATGGCGGTGAGCGTGAGGGACGCCTCGATCCGCTCGTGTGCCGCGGTGGCCAGGCGCTGGGCGTCGGTCGCGTGGGCGAGCGCCGTTCCCGGGTCGCCGAGCCGGAGCAGGATGGTGGCCAGCGTGGTGAGGGTGGCGGCCCCGGCGGCGCGTCCGACGGCGGCGCGGGCGGTGCGCAGGGCGTCGTCGAGGTGGCCGAGGTCGCGGTAGGCCAGGGCGAGCGTGTTGAGCGGGGCGATGGACTCGGCGTCCCCGTCCAGCAGGCTGAGGGCCTCGGTGAGGCGTTCGACCGCCTCGGCCGGGCGGCCCTGGAGGTGCAGGACCTCGCCGACGCCGCCGAGCGCGATCGCCCGCAGGCGATGGTCGCCCAGGCCCCCGGCGATGGCGGCGGAGCCGGCGTGGTGCGCGAGGGCCAGGTCGAGGCGGCCCCTGCGGGTGTGGAGCACGCCCAGGTCGGCGGTGTCGTCGAACTCGATCATGGTGGTTCCGGGGAGCTGGAGCGGGGACGGGCAACGGGATCGACGCCGGAACCCGCGCTGGACGGTTCCCTCGTTCGCGGCATGAAAGTCCATTTTGCCGTGCATTTACCTGTTTCGGTGACAAGTGTGACGCCGGCCCCGCCGCAGCCGGCCGGTCCGCCCCTCCCGGCTGCATACGTTGCCATGGTCGGATGCCCGAAATATTCGGATATCTATGCCAGGAGTGGGGTGTGGATTGCGGCTATTTGGGTGCTTCGTCCCCATTTGTAGGGGTGTGCTCGTTTAAGCTTGAAGGTCATAGCGAAAGAGGGGACGTCATGACCCAGCAGGCGCAAAGGTCCAGGTCGTTGCGCCGGATCGATACCACGGTGCCGCATCCGGCCCGAGTCTGGGACTACTGGCTTGGCGGTACCGACAACTACCCTTCGGACCGCGAGATCGGCGACCTGATCGTGCGGGTGATGCCCGGTCTGCCGATCATCGCCAGGGCCGAACGGCAGTTCATCGGGCGGGTGGTCCGCTTCCTGGCGGGCCGCGCGAAGATCGACCAGTTCCTGGACGTGGGCACGGGCAACCCGACGGTGAACAACACCCACGAGGTGGCGCAGCGGGTCAACCCCGCCGCCAAGATCGTCTACGTGGACAACGACCCGATCGTGCTGATCCACGCCAGAGCCATGCTCCGGGGCACCCCGGAAGGCCGGACCGACTACATCGACGCCGACCTGCGCGACCCTGAGCCCATCCTGCAGGCCGCCACCGACACCCTGTGCTTCGCCCGGCCGATCGGCCTGATGCTGATGGGCGTGCTGGACTTCGTGACCGATGACACCCTGGCCCATGACGCGCTCGGGGTGCTGGTGGACGCGCTCCCGCCCGGCAGCTACGTCGGCATCGCGCACAGCGTGGTCAGCCCGGAGATGGACCTGGCCGCCGCGGCCTGGAACGCCAGCGGGGCCACCGCGATCAGGCTCCGCACCCCTGAGCAGGTGGCCGCCATGTTCGACGGCCTCCAGCTGCTCCCGCCCGGCGTGGTCTCGCTCCCGCAGTGGCACCCGGAGCCGGGCACCGACTACACCGACCGCCAGGTCTGGCAGTACGGCGGCGTCGCCTACAAGCCCTGACTCACCAGTCGTGCACCGTCCCGTCGAGCAGGCGGTTGACGGGCAGATAGGCCGCCTTGTACGGAAACCGCGCCGCGGCCACGTCGTCGTAGTCGATCCCGATCCCGGGCTCCTCGCCGGGCGCCAGCGAACCCCCGGCGAACCGGTAGGACGGCCGGAACACCGCATCGGTGTCGGAGGTGTGCGGCATGTACTCCTGGATGCCGAAATTGTGGATCGCGACCCCCAGATGCAGCGCCGCCGCCAGCCCGACCGGCGAGATGTCCGTAGGGCCGTGAATCCCCGACTTGACCTGATACATCGCCGCGTAGTCGAAGATACGGCGGAGCGCGGTGATGCCGCCCGCGTGCGTCACCGGGGACCGCACGTAGTCGATCAGCTGCTCGCGGATCAGCGTCTGGTAGTCCCAGATCGTGTTGAACACCTCGCCGATCGCGAGCGGTGTCGTGGTGTGCCGCCGGACCAGCCGCAGCGCCTCCTGGTTCTCGGCCGGGGTCACGTCCTCCAGCCAGAACAGGTCGTACGGTTCCAGGGCCTTGCCCAGGGACGCCGCCTGGATGGGTGTCAGGCGGTGGTGGCTGTCGTGCAGCAGGGGTAGTTCCGGGCCGAACTCGGCGCGTACCGCCTCGAAGACGGTGGGCAGGTGGCGCAGGTAGAGGCGGGTGTCCCAGCGTTCCTCGACCGGGAGCGCGGTGGCGCGGGCCGGTTCGTAGTCGTAGCGTTCGCCGGCCGCGGCGGGGGAGCTGGCGACGCCGTACACGGTGGACATGCCGGGCAGGCCGGTCTGGATTCTGAGGGCGCGGTAGCCCTTTTCCAGGTGGGCCCTGATCGAGTCGAACAGTTCCGGGAGGGTGTTGCCTGAGGCGTGGCCGTACACCAGGCAGGCGTCCCTGGATCGGCCGCCGAGCAGCTGGTAGAGGGGGAGCCCGGCGACCTTGGCCTTGAGGTCCCAGAGGGCGGTGTCGACGGCGGCGATGGCGGCCATGGTGACGGGGCCGCGCCGCCAGTACGCCCCCCGGTAGAGGTACTGCCAGGTGTCCTCGATGCGGTGCGCGTCCCGGCCGGTCAGCAGCGGGACCACGTGTTCCTGGAGGTAGGCGGCGACGGCGAGTTCGCGGCCGTTGAGGGTGGCGTCGCCGTAGCCGGTGAGGCCGTCGGCGGTGCGGACGCGCAGGGTGACGAAGTTGCGGCCGGGGCTGGAGACCAGCACCTCCACATGGTCGATCAGCACCTGGCAGATGTTAGGCGCGTTCGGGGGGCAGCGGGAAGAACTCAGGGCAGCTCCTCCGCGAAGTCCAGGAAGCCGAGGTGGGCGTTGCCGTACCGGTGCGCGGTGCCCGCCCGGCTCCGCGCCAGCAGCTCGGCCAGCCCCTCGGGGCAGCCCGGCGTCACGGGGACCGTGCCCCACTCGACCGCGTCGGCGGCGCGGAGGCCGGACCCGGCCGCGACGATCACTTCCCCGTTGAGCGTGCAGGCGGGATCGCAGAGCGCGGCGACCACCGGCGCGACCGACGCGGGGTCCATGACGTCGCGATACTGCTCGGCCATCTTGGTGTCGGTCAGCTGGGTCAGCGCATAGGGAAGCAGGACGTTGGTGTGCACTCCCCGTGGCGCGCCCTCGGCGGCGATCGAGCGGCCGAGCGCGATGACCGCGCCCTTGCTGGCCGCGTAGGCGGAGACCGTGGGTTCGCCGTGCAGCCCGGCGGTGGAGGCGAGCAGCACGATCCGGCCGTACCGCTGCTCGCGCATGACGACGGAGCAGGCGGCGGCGACCTGGGCGGTGCCGAGCACGTTGGTCCGGATGATCGACTCGAACGCCTCGGCGGTGGAGCGGTGGAACATGACCGGGCGGCTGACGGCGGCGCTGGTCACGCAGGCGTCGATGCGTCCCCAGATGTCCATCGCCAGCTCGACCAGGTGCCCGGCGGTGGCGGGGTCGCCCACGTCGCCGTGTTCGGCGACGGCCTCGCCGCCCAGGTCTCTGATCTCGGCGACCACGTGGTCGGCGGGGCCGAGGCCGTGCTTGTCGACCAGCCGGTTGCGGTTGTTGATCACCAGCCGGGCGCCCTGGCGGGCCAGGTGCAGGGCGAACGCGCGGCCGAGGCCGCGCCCGCCGCCGGTGATGACGATGACCTTGCCCTTGAGGGGGGTCACGCGGCCACCCGCTCGATCAGGACGGCGACGCCGAGGCCGGCCGCGCCGCTGACGGCGGCCACGCCGTACCGGCCGCCGAGGCGTTCCAGGGCGTCGGCGCAGCCGCCGACCATGATCGCGCCGGTGGCGCCGAAGGCGTGGCCCATGGCGATCGTGCCGCCGCCCGGGTTGAGCCGGTCGGGGCCGGGCCCGAGGTCGCGCCGCAGCCGCAGGCAGAGCGCGGAGAAGGCTTCGGCGAACTCGTAGACGTCGATGTCGGCGGGGGTGAGCCCGGCCCTGGCCAGGAGCTTCTCGATCGCCTCCTGGCCGGCGGTGAGCATGAGCACCGGGTTGACGGCGGCGGTGGCGGCGGCGATGACCCGGGCGCGGGGGCGCAGGCCGTGCCGCTCCGCCTGCTCGCGGGTGCCGAGCAGGATCAGGGCCGCGCCGTCGGCCAGGGCGGGGGAGCTGCCGACCGTGTGCAGGTGGTCGATCGCGCCGACCTCCGGGTAGGCGGCCAGGGCCAGATGGTCCTGCCCGAGCCCGGCGAAGGCGGGGGCGAGCGCGGCCAGGCTCTCGGCCGTGGTGCCGGGGCGGATCAGCTCGTCCCGGTCGAAGACGCTGCCGTCGGCGCGGGTCATCGGCAGGACGGATCGGGCGTGGTCGCCGCGGTCCCAGGCGGCGGCCGCCTTGCCGTGGGTCTCCACCGCGTAGGCGTCCAGCTGGTCGCGGGTCCAGCCGTCGATGGTGGCGTTCAGGTCGGCGGCCACGCCCATGTGGATGGAGCCGATCCGCTCGACCGTCTCCGGGTCGGACCAGAGCGGCCCCCGGTCGCTGTACATCGGCACCCGGGAGACGCTCTCCACGCCGCCCGCCACGGCCAGGCCGATCTCCCCGGCGCGGATCCTGGCCGAGGTCTGGGCCACCGCGTCGATGCCGGACGCGCAGAACCGGTTGACCGTCCCGCCGGGCACGCCGTCGCCCCACCCGGCCAGCAGCGTCGCCGTCCTGGCCAGGTTGGCGCCCTGCTCGCCGACCTGGGAGGCGGAGCCGACGATCACGTCCTCGACCGCGCCGGGATCCAGGCCGGTACGGCCGACGATGGCCGTCTGCAGCGCCGCGACCAGATCCACCGGGCTCCGATGGTGCAGCGAACCGCGGGCCGAGCCCTTCGCCCGGGGGGTGCGGAGGTACTCCAAGAGGAAGACGTCGGACACGGTTTACGCCTCTCTGCGACGTGCTGCTTCGTTGACGCGCAACTCTCGTTATTGTAGTAAGGAACCATGTCAGTATGGATCCTGGGTGGTCACCAAACGGACTTCGCTCGTAACTGGTGCCGGGATGACCAGGAGTTCGCCGATCTCACCGAAGCGGTCACGGCCGGCACTCTGGAGGACGCGGGAGTGGACGCCGCCGACATCGGTGTCATCCACGTCGGCAACGCCTTCGGCCAGCTCTTCACCCGGCAGGGCCAGCTTGGCGGCATGCCCGCCACCGTGCGCCCCGAATTCTGGGAAGTCCCCGCCGCCCGGCACGAAGCCGCCTGCGCCTCCGGCGGCGTCGCCCTGCTCGCCGCCATGGCCGACCTCGAATCCGGCCGGTACGACTGCGCCCTCGTGCTCGGCCTCGAACTGGAACGCACCGTCTCCGGCGACGACGCGGCCGGGCATCTCGGCGCCGCCGCCTGGGTCGGCCACGAGGGCGAGGACGCCCGGTTCATGTGGCCGTACATGTTCAGCGCGCTCGCTGACGAGTACGACCGCCGCTACGGCCTGGACGACGCGCACCTGCGCGCCATCGCCGAACTCAACTTCCGCAACGCCCGCGCCAACCCGAACGCGCAGACCCGCGGCTGGACCTTCACCGAGGCCAGCTTCACCGACGACGACACCCTCAACCCGATCGTCGAAGGCCGGGTCCGCCGGACCGACTGCAGCCAGATCACCGACGGCGCCGCCGGGGTCGTGCTGGTGAGCGAGCGTTTCGCGGCCCGTACGAAGGCGCGGAAGGCCCGCATCCAGGGCTGGGGGCATCGCACGGTCGGGCTGCCGCTCGCCCAGAAGCTGGAACGCAGCGCCGCCGACCCCTATGTGCTGCCGCACGTGCGCAACACCATCCTGGACGCCTTCGCGCGGGCCGGCATCCCCGGTGTGGACGCGCTCGACGGGATCGAGACCCACGACTGCTTCACCATGTCCGAGTACGCGGCCATCGACCACTTCGGCATCACCGGCCCCGGCGAGAGCTGGAAGGCCGTCGAGAACGGCGACCTGGAACTCGGCGGGCGCATCCCGGTCAACCCGAGCGGCGGGCTGATCGGCGGCGGCCATCCGGTCGGGGCCACCGGGGTCCGGATGGTCCTGGACGCCAGCCGGCAGGTCACCGGCCGGGCCGGGGCCTACCAGGTCGAAGGGGCGCGCCGGTTCGGAACGCTGAACATCGGCGGCAGCACGACCACCACGGTCGGCTTCGTCGTCGGTATCGAGTAGAGGAGCACCCGCGTGGACGTCGACGTCGTCGGACGTGTCCTGTCGACCCTGCCGGCGGAGGACGACCATCCGTACCGGACCGGGCCGTGGCGTCCGCAGACCGCCGAGTGGCGCGCGGACGAGCTGACCGTGGTCGGGGAGATTCCCGCGGACCTCGACGGCGTGTACCTGCGCAACACCGAGAATCCGGTGCATCCGGCGCTGGAGCGTTACCACCCGTTCGACGGGGACGGCATGGTGCACGTGATCGGGTTCCGGGACGGGAAGGCGTTCTACCGGAACAAGTTCGTCCGCACCGACGGGTTCCTGCTGGAGGCGGAGGCGGGCAAGCCGCTGTGGGCGGGCATCGCGGAGCGGCCGGCCAAGTCGCCGCGCGCGGACGGGTGGGGGGCGCGGGGGCGGATGAAGGACGCGTCCAGCACGGACGTGGTCGTGCACGCCGGGGTGGCGCTGACCAGTTTCTACCAGTGCGGGGATCTGTACCGGCTGGATCCGCTGACGCTGGAGACGCTCGGGAAGGCCGAGTGGGGTGGCGAGTTCCCGTACGGGTGCGGGGTCTCGGCGCACACCAAGGTCGATCCGCGCACGGGGGAGCTGCTGTTCTTCAACTACGGGACCGATGAGCCGTACATGCACTACGGGGTCGTCGGGGCGGACGACCGGCTGAGCCACTACGTGGACATCGCGCTGCCGGGCCCCCGGCTGCCGCACGACATGGCGTTCACCGAGAACTACGCGATACTCAACGACTGCCCGATGTTCTGGGATCCGGAGCTGATGGCGAAGGGCAGGTACGCGGCCAGGTTCCACCCCGAACTGCCGCTGCGGCTCGGCGTGATCCCGCGCAAGGGCACCGAGGTGCGGTGGTTCGAGGCGGCTCCGACCTATGTGCTGCACTGGGTCAACGCGTACGAGGAGGGCGACGAGATCGTCCTGGACGGGTTCTTCCAGGACGACCCGGAACCCAGGGACAGCGGCGACGGCGGCTACTACCAGCGCATGTTCCGCTTCCTCGCGCTGGACCGGATGCAGACCCGGCTGCACCGCTGGCGGCTCAACCTGGTCACCGGCCAGTGCCGGGAGGAGCGCCTGACCGACTCGATCACCGAGTTCGGCGTGCTCAACAGCGCCTACGGCGGCCTCGGCTACCGCTACGCGTACGCGGCCACCGGCGTCGAGGGCTGGTTCCTGTTCGACGGCCTGGTCCGCCACGACCTGCGCACCGGCGCCGAGGACCGGTTCCGGCTGCCCGCCGGCGTGTACGGCAGCGAACCCGCCATGGCCCCCCGTAGCGGATCTTCAGCCGAAGACGACGGCTACGTTGTTACGCTGACCACCGACATGAACGATGATCGCTCGGAGTGCCTGATCTTCGACGCGGCCCGGATCGCGGACGGTCCGATCGCGCGGATCAAGCTGCCCGAACGCGTCTCCAGCGGCACCCACGCCACCTGGGCGGCCGGGGACACCATCCCCGGCTGGCGCGCGGCGGACTCACCAGCCCAGGCACTGCGGCTCTGATTTGCTCCCGATGGAGACACCCGTGCTCGTCCACCCGCCGGACCGGCCGACCGCGCTGCCCCCGGGCGGCGCCAACGCGATCGGCCACACGCTCGGCCTGGTCGGCGACGAGTGGAACCTGCTGCTGCTCCGCTACGCGATGCTCGGCGTCCGCCGCTACGGCGAGTGGCGGACCGCGCTGCCGATCTCGCACGCCGTGCTGACCCGGCGGCTCGCCTACCTGACCGGCATGGGGGTCTTCGAGAAGGCCGAGTACGAGAGCCGCTCCCGCCGCCTCGAATACCGGCTGACCAGACGCGGCCGCGACCTGTGGCCGGTGCTGCTGTCGGTCTGGGCCTGGGAGGCGGCCTGGGTGCCCGAGCACGTTGAGTCGCTGCCCACCATGGCGCACCGGCGCTGCGACCGGCCGTTCCTGCCGATCCTGACCTGCGCCGCCTGCGGCAAGCCGGTCCGCCCGCGCGACATCGTCGGCGAGTTCGGCCCGAGCGGCACGTGGGAACGGTCCGTTCCGGCCGCCACCACCCGGCGGCGCTCCACCAGCGCGGGCGCCGGCGTCTTCCCGCAGACCATGACGCTGATCGGGAACCGCTGGTCGGCGGCCATCCTGGGCGCGTCCTTCCAGGGTCTGCACCGGTTCCGCGACTTCGAGCAGCGCCTGGGCGCGCCGCCCACGATCGTGGCCGAGCGGCTGCGCCTCTTCTGCGAACTGGGCGTCTTCGAGCAGAGCCCGAGCGCCGAGCGCGCCGACTGGCTCAGCTACCACCTCACCGAGAAGGGCCGGGCGTTCTTCCCCGTCGTCAGCACCGCCGTCGACTGGGGGGAGCGCTGGCACCGGGCGGCCGAGGGCCCCGCGATGACGTACACGCATCCGTCCTGCGGCCAGGACTTTCATCCCCAGCTCCGCTGCGACCAGTGCCTGGCGCCGCTGCGCGGGCACGAGGTCGCGGTGGAACGCCCGGCGGGTTGACCTTCGGGTAGGTCGAAGGTGCAGGTTGGTGTCGTGAGTGATGCCGGGGAACTTATCACCATCGGGCAGCTGGCTCGGCGTACCGGACTGTCGGTGCACACGATCCGGTTCTGGACCGACAGCGGCGTGGTGCCGTCCGCGCCGCGCTCGGCGGGCGGCTACCGCCTGTTCGACGCGGCGGCCGTGGCCCGTTTCGAGCTGGTACGGACGCTGCGCGAGCTCGGCATCGGACTGGAGAGCGTCCACGAGATCCTGGCCCAGCGGGTCACGGTCGCCGAGGTGGCCGAGACACACGTCCTGGCCCTGGACGCGGAGATACGCACGCTACGCCTGCGCCGCGCCGTCCTGAGCACGGTCGCCCGCCGGCGCGGCACGACCGAGGAGGCACAGATCATGCACCAGCTGGCCCGGCTGTCGGCGACGGAACGCCGGCAGATCATCGACGACTTCGTGACCGGCGTGTTCGCGGGCGTGCCACTCGACGACGACGCCAAGGTCATCGCCGAGTGGATGCGCGAACTCCCGGCCGAACTGCCCGACGACCCGACCGCCGAACAGGTCGACGCCTGGCTGGAACTGGCCGAACTGGTGGCCGACGCGGGCTTCGCCGACCGGCTCCGGAAGATAGTGCTCATCGGTTCCGCCGGACCCCGCTTCGGCGAGGGCCTCGACCTGCGCGGCCGGGTCCTGGAACACGCCGGCCGCGCCGTGGCCGAACAGATCGCGCCGGACTCGGCCCGGGGCCAGGCCATCGTGGCTCAGATCCCCCGGGAACGGGCCGAACTCGCCGACCGGCTCCGCACCCTCGCGGACGCCGAGGTGGAACGCTACTGGCAACTCCTCGCGATCTTGAACAACCACCCGCCGGGCCCTTCGGTCATCCCCGCTTTCGGGTGGCTGATCTCGGCCTTGTGACGTCGATCTCTGACACGCTGAAGCCCGGCGTCGATGCGGAGGTAGACGTGAACGCGTTGCTGACCAAACTGTGGCGACTGGCGAAGCCGGTGCAGTGGCGATTCCTCTACTTCGTGAACGCGAAGTTCATGTGTGGGATCACAGGGGTCGTGCGAACCGAGGACGGGCGGGTGCTGCTGCTCCGGCATCGGCTGTGGCCCGCCGAACGGCCGTGGGGCTTTCCGACGGGGTACGCGAAGAAGGGCGAACGCCACGAGGACACCATCACCCGCGAAGTACGCGAGGAGACCGGGCTGACCGTCGAGGTAGGGCGGCTACTCAAGATCAATAGCGGGTTCAAGCTGCGGATCGAGGTCTACTACGAGGCCACCTTGGTCGGCGACTTCGAGAACCTCCGGCTGGACGAGCGGGAGGTCCTCGAAGCCCGGCTGTTCACGCTGGACGAGCTGCCCGCCGGAATGCCCGACGGCCACCGGGAACTACTCCAGCTTGTCAGCCGGTAAGGGTCACCCGCCGAGTACGTCCGCGGCGAGTGCGGTGCCCTCCAGGCGGGCCGAGATCTTGGCGAAGGCGAGGTCCCGGGAGGTGGAGGTGTCGTCGGCGAACGGTGCGAAGCCGCAGTCGTCGCAGCTGCCCAGCTGGGCCGGGGGGATGCGGCGGGCGGCGGCGAGGATGCGGTCGCGTACCTGGGCGGGGGTTTCTGGGGTCTGGTCGATCGGGTCGGTCACTCCGACGAAGACGCGGGCGCCGGCCGGCAGGTGGCTCGCCACGATGGCCAGGACGCGGTCCGGGTCGGGCTCGCTGGCCAGTTGGAGGTAGAAGTTGCCGACCCGCAGCCCGAACAGTTTCGGCAGCAGGCCCGCGTAGTCGACGTCCAGGCTGTGGGTGGAGTCCTGGTCGCCGCCGGGGCAGGTGTGGACGCCGATTCTGGCCTGCTCCTCGGCGGTGAAGCGGTCGAGGACCTGGTTGTTCAGGGCGATGAAGGCGTCGAGCACGCCGCCGCCGGGGTCGAGCTTGAGGGCGAGGCGGCCCTCGGTGAAGTCGAGCTGCACCACGTGCGCGCCCGCGTCCAGGCAGCGGCGGATGTCGGCCTCGGCGGCGTCGACGAGGTCGGCGATGAAAGATTCACGGGGATAGCCCGGGATGCCGTCGGCGGGGTACAGCAGGCTCAGCGCGGAGGGCGCGATCACCGCCTGCTTGATCGGCAGGCTGGTGTGGCGCCGCGCGGCTCTGAGATAGCTGTCCGCGTGGGTCAGGTAGCCGAAAGGGCCGCTGGTCAGATGGGGGAGCTGCCGGGTGTGACCGTCGGCGAACGGGATGATCGCGCCGTCGGGGCTCAGGTTGGTCAGGCCGTCGATGGGATAGGTCGCGAAACTCGGCTTGGACTGTTCGCCGTCGACCAGGACGGGACAGCCCAGCCCGGCCAGCCGGGCGATCGTGTCGGCGACGGCCTCGTCCTGCCGTTCGGCCAGCACGTCGGCGCTGATCCGGCCGGCCGCGTGGTCGGCCAGCGCGGCGAGCAGGGCGGGGGAGCGGGGGATGCTACCGATCGGTTCGGTGGGGATTCCCATGCGACCGAGCGTAGATACCCAACCCGGTCCCAGCAATCTCACTGTGAGGCCGGTGTCACGACTCCGGAGGTGCCGTCGACGGTGATCCGCTGGCCGGTTTCGAGGGATTCGGTGGCGCGGGGGACGCCGACGACGGCCGGGATGCCGTATTCGCGGGCGACGACCGCGCCGTGCGAGTTGGCGCCGCCCATCTCCATGACCAGGCCTGCGGCGGTCAGGAAGAGCGGGGTCCAGCCGGGGTCGGTGGACGGGCAGACGAGGATCTCGCCGGGCTCCAGGTGGGCGCCGACGGGGTCCAGGACGACGCGGGCGAGGCCGGTGACCGTGCCGGCGGAGGCGGGGGTGCCGGTCAGTGCGCCGTCGGGGGCCGGGGCCCGGCTCGCGACGGCTTCCGGTTCTGTGCCGTCGGAGAGCAGGACGCGGGGGATGTGGCGGCGGCGCAGTTCGCGGTCGTAGTCGTCGCGGCGGCGGGCGACGGTGGCGCGGAGGTCGCCGCCCGCGCGGGCTTCTGGGAGGGTGAGGAAGAAGACGTCGCCGGGCCGCTCGATCGCGCCGTGCCCGGCCAGGTCCGCGCCGACCCGCCAGAGGAGTTCGCGGACCGTCGCCAGCGCGACCACCAGGTAGTACTTGGGGAGTTCGCGGAATCCGGCGAGAGCTCGGGCGCGGCCCAGGGCGAAGCGCACGACCCGGCCGCGCAGGCCGCCCGCGCGGCGGGACAGTTCGGCGATCATCGATTCGGCTTCGGCCGCGCCCCTGGCGAACAGGGCGTCGGGGGCCAGCGAAGAGTCCTCCAGGCGCAGGTAGTTGGCCAGGACGCCGAGCACGTGGGAGGGGTCCTCGCGCCAGCGCGGCAGGCCGAGGTCGATCTCGGCGACGGCGCGGTCGCCGTACCTGGCGAGGAAGTCGGCGAGTGCTTCGCGGACCAGCGGGGGGAGGTCGCCGGTCGGGTCGTCGCGGAGCGCCGCGGCCGCTTCGGGGTGTTTCCTGATGCGTTCGGCGAGGTGCCAGAGTTCCAGGTCCATCTCGGTGGTGACGTTGTGCGGGAGGCCGCGGAGCACGCCCTGGACTTCGCCGGGCCCGGCCTTGGCGCCGAGGAGCCGGTCGGCCAGGCCGAGCATGATGAAGCCGGGGGCGGCGGCGGGCAGGATGGCCGGGACGAGCGGGATCATCTGGGTGGACAGCAGCCATTCGGCGTGGTCCAGCGGGGTCACGCCGGGCGGGAGCGGGAGGCGGGCCCGCAGGTCGGCGCCGATCTGCTCCACCCGCAGCCGGGCCTTCGCCGGGTTGGCGATGGCCTGGACGGCGTGCGGCGGGAGGCGGAACCTCCACACCAGCCGGAGGCCGCGGCGGATCGCCGGGAGCTTGGCGCGCTGGGTGACGCTGAACTCGGGCTCGTCGAACAGGCCGCGTATGACGGTGGCCGAGCGGGCCTCCATCACGTCGAAGACCCGCGGCACGACCGCGCGGCCGAGGCTGCTGCGCAGCAGGGACGTCAGGTCGATGAAGATCCTGCCGCCGGCCTCGTGGAAGGCCGTCGCCCCGGCGCGCGGGTCGGCGACAGGGGAGCCGAACACGGTCGCGGAGACCGACGAGGACAACATCCGGAACGCCGAGACGCCCATCGGCGTGATCGGGCGGGTCAGGCCCTGCGCCAGGCTGAAGCAGAAGTACGCCCGCAATCCCGGCGGGCCTTCCGGAACCGGGTAGAGAGTGGTGATCGGCCGGGCCTGGGTGAGCCACAGCGTGCCGCCGGCGTCGATCGCCCACTCGGTGTCCTGCGGCGAACCGTAGTGATCCTCCACCCGGCCGCCGAGCTCGGCCAGCGCCAGGATCTGCGCGTCGGTGAGGCACGCCGCGTCCTGCGCGGTCGCGACCTGCTCGACGCCGCCTCCGGCCAGGGATCGTACGGCCATGCGCTTGTCGCCCAATCGCCGCTCCCGGACCCGCCCATCCCGCACGACGAAATGATCGGGATTGACCGCCCCCGACACGACGGCTTCGCCGAGTCCCGGGCTGGCGTCGATGACCGCTTCGCGGCGGCGGCCGGTGATCGGATTCGCGGTGAACATGACGCCCGCGATCTCGGACTGCACCATCTCCTGAATGACGACCGCCAGCTTGACCGCCTGATGGTCGATTCCGTTCGCGCTCCGATAGGCCACCGCCCGATCCGTCCACAGCGACGCCCAGCAGCGGTGCACCGCGTCGAGCACGGCGTCGCCGCCGATCACGTTCAGGTAGGTGTCCTGCTGCCCGGCGAAGCTCGCGTACGGCAGGTCCTCCGCCGTGGCCGACGACCGGACGGCCACCGGCACGTCCCCGAACCGGCGGATGGCCGCCGCGATGTCCTCGGGGACCGGGGCCCGCATGACCAGTTCCCTGGCTTTCGCCGGATCCGCCGCCTGGGCGCCGAGGTCGAGCGCCCCCGCCACCTGGTCGTACGCCTCGGTGGTGACGACCACGCCCGGCGGCACCGGCAGCCCCGCCACGGTGAGGATCCCGAGGTTCAGCGCCTTCCCGCCGACCAGCCCCAGATCCCCCACCCCGATGTCCCGAAATTTCAGGATGTACGACATGCGATCGCCTCCTTGCGGCCAGGTTACGACCAGGCCACGCGAAAATCAACAACCGTTGAATTCTCGGTGAAGCGGTCGTGGCCGGACAAACGAGCCGCCGATTAATTAATCGGGCGTTCGATTTAAATCCGGGCATTCGCACTATCGAATGATTTCGAAACACCCGGCAATTCAGGAGATGCGACCTCTCGGCGGCGGACCTACCGTTCCAAATGAGGAGGGTCATGGAAACTCTTGAGAAACCTGAATTGGCGGAGCGTGCCGGCAGAATCGTGCCGTTGCTGCGCGGGAACGCGTACTGGTCGGAGGGCCACCGCCGCCTGCACCCGCTGTCCATCGAGGCGATGGCCGAAGCGGGCGTCTTCAAGCTCAGAACCCCGGCCAGGTACGGCGGTTACGCCTGCGACAGCCGTACCCTAAGCCAGGTTCTGGGCGTGCTCGGGCAGGGCGACGGCTCGGCCGCCTGGACCGCCGCCGTGTGGTCGATCGCGACCTGGCTGACCTGCCTGTTCCCCGACGAGGTCCAGGACGAGGTGTTCGCCACCCCCGACGTGCGGATCTGCGCCACGCTCAGCCCCACGGCGGTCGCCACGCCGAAGGACGGCGGCTACTCGGTCAGCGGGCAGTGGGCGTTCATGAGCGGCGCCCACCACAGCCAGTGGCAGGTGATCGTCGCCGCGACCGAGAGCACCGGGCCGATCATGGCCGTGGTGCCGATGGCCGACCTGCAGATCATGGACGACTGGTACACCTCCGGGCTGAAAGGCTCGGGCAGCGTCACCACCATCGCCAGCGAGATCTACGTCCCGGCAGTCCGGGCGCTCCCGCTCGGCGCGATCCTGCAAGAGCAGTACGCCTCCCGGCGGAACGCCGACACCCCGATCTACCGGTCGCCGCTGCTGCCCACCGCCGCCGCGTCCTCGGTCGGCACGCTGCTCGGCCTGGCCAGGGGCGCGATGGGCTCGTTCCTGCACCGGCTGCCCGGCCGGGGCATCACCTACACCGGCTACACCAGCCAGCGCGAGGCCCCGGTGACCCACCTTCAGGTGGCCGCCGCCGCCATGAAGATCGACGAAGCCGAGTTCCACGCCGACCGGCTGGCCGGCCAGGTCGACGGCAAGGCGATCCTCGGGGAGACCTGGACCACGGCGGAACGGGCCCGCGCCCGAGCTGACATGGGCTCGGTCTGCCAGCTGGTGAAGGAGGCCGTGGACATCCTGAACACGGCCAGCGGCGGCTCCTCGATCTACGACATCGTGCCGATCCAGCAGATCGAACGGGACGTGCGGGCGATCAACCTGCACGCACTCATGCACCCCAACACCAACCTGGAACTCTACGGCCGGGTCCTCTGCGGCCTCGACCCGAACACCTATTACCTATGAGGCACACATGCTCAGATGCAGCGTGGTCATCCCGACCTACAACCGGGCGGAACTGCTCGGGCACACGCTCGGCGCCCTGACCCTGCAGACGCTCCCGCGCGAGGAGTTCGAGGTCATCGTCATCGACGACGGCTCCGACGACGACACCGCCGCGGTGGCGCACCGCTTCCAGGACCGGCTCAACCTGCGCTACTTCTTCCGGGAGCGCGAAGGTTACCGGGCCGCCAAGACCCGCAACGTCGGCATCGCGCACGCCGAGGCCGAGGTGTGCGTGCTGTTCGACTGCGGCGTGCTGCCCAGCTCCGGCTGCCTGGCGGCCCACCTGGCCAGCCACGACGCGGCGGCGGTCCCGATCGCCGTCACCGGCTACGTCTACTGCTACAACTTCAACGGCGACGACGCGGAGCTGATGAACCGCACCATCGACTTCGCCGACCCCGACGGCACCATCGCCCTGCTGGCCGACAAGCGCCTGTGGCTCGACATGCGCGAGGACTACTACACCAAGTACGGCGACGACTACGGCACCCAGCCCGCGCCCTGGATGAACTACTGGACCTGCAACGTCTCGGCCAGGACCGACCAGCTGCGCGCGGTCGGCGGGTTCGATGAGGACTTCGTCGCGTGGGGCGGCGAGGACATCGACCTCGGCTACCGGCTGCACCGGGACGGCGCCCACTTCATCCTCAACCGGGACGCGTCCGCGATCCACTGCCCGCACCCGAAGACCGAGGAGGGCAACAACGCCGACGCCGACGCCAACTACCGCCGGATGGCCGCCAAATACGGCACGCCCATCACCCGGCTCCTGCTGTCCATCCCCGACGTGCACTTCTTCAACCTGAACGACATCATCACGCTGCGCGGCATGCCCGCCTGCGCCGACTACCTGGCCGCGAACGCCAGGTAAAGCCGCACCCACCCGAGCGCCGACGGGTTTTTCACGAGAGGACTCCGTTCATATGCGCTTGGACCCGATCCGCGTGCTCGTCACCGGCGGCGCCGGATTCATCGGCTCGGCCCTGTGTGAGCGCCTGCTCCGGGACGGCCTGGAAGTCATCTGCGTCGACAACTTCGTGACCGGCCGCGCGGCGAACATCGCGCATCTGCTGGCCGTGCCCGGCTTCCGGCTGGTCACCCACGATGTGATCGAGCCGCTGGACCTGCCGGGGCCGCTGCACGAGATCTTTCACCTGGCCTCCCCGGCGTCGCCGGTGGACTACCAGCGCCTGCCCCTGGAGACCCTTCGGGTCGGCTCGGCGGGCACCGACAACATGCTCGCCCTGGCCCGCGCCAAGAACGCCCGCTTCCTGCTCGCCTCCACCTCCGAGGTGTACGGCGACCCGCTCGAACACCCGCAGCGCGAGGCGTACCTGGGGAACGTCAACACGGTCGGCCCGCGATCGGTGTACGACGAGGCGAAACGGTACGCGGAGGCCATCACGGCGGCCTACCACCGGACCTACGGCACCGACACCGCCATCGCCCGGATCTTCAACACCTTCGGGCCGCGGATGCGCCTCAACGACGGCCGGGTGGTGCCCAACTTCATCGCCCAGGCCCTCGCCGGGAAGCCGTTCTCGGTCAACGGCACCGGCAAGCAGACCCGCTCGCTCTGCTACGTCGACGACATGGTCGAGGCCCTGCTCTCCCTCATGCGCTCACCGCACCACGGCCCGGTCAACCTGGGCAGCACCGAGGAGATGGCCGTCCTGGACATCGCCGGGCTGATCGCCGACCAGACCGGCAACCCGCTCCGGTTCGTGTACGCGCCGCTCGGCCAGGACGACCCAGAGAAACGCCGCCCGGACACCGCGCTGGCCCACCGGCTCCTCGGCTGGTCCCCGGCGATCGGCATCCCGGACGGCATCGCCCGAACGATCAGCTGGTTCCGTACCGACCTGGGGAGGACTTCGTGAAATGCAGTGTGGTGATCCCGACCTACAACCGGGAAGAACTGCTCCGGCACACCCTGAACTCGCTCACCCGGCAGACCCTGCCGGCCGGCGACTTCGAGGTGCTGATCGGGGACGACGGATCGAGTGACGGCACCAAGGCCGTGGTGGACGGCTTCCGGGACCGGCTCAACCTGCGCTACTTCTTCCAGGAGGACCTCGGCCACCGCGCCGCCCAGGCCCGCAACCTGGGCCTCGCGCAGGCGTCGGCGGAGATCTGCGTGCTGATGGACTCGGGCGTGCTCGCCTCCACCACCTTCCTGGCCACCCATCTGGCCACCCACGAGGCCGCCGACGTGCCGCTCGCCGTCTGCGGCTACGTCTACTGCTTCAACCTCGACAACGAGGACGCCATCCTCATCCTGAAGGCGATCGACTTCGCCAACCCCGACGCCACCATCGCCAAGCTGAAGCGCTCCGGCCAGTGGCTCGACGTCCGCGAGATCTTCTACGCCAGGTACGGCGACGACTTCGCCGACCTGCCCGCGCCCTGGCTCAACTACTGGACCTGCAACGTCTCCGCGCGCACCGCGCAGCTCCACGAGATCGGCATGTTCGACGAGAACTTCCGGCGCTGGGGCGGCGAGGACATCGACCTCGGCTACCGGCTGCACCGCGCGGGCGCCCGCTTCGTGCTGAACCGCGACGCCACCGCGATCCACGTGCCGCACCCGAAGAGCTTCGACGGCAACAACGACCAGGCGGCCGAGAACTACCGCTACATGGCCCGCAAGTACGGCACGCCGATCATCGACCTGCTGCCCAGGATCGGGGAGCTCAACTTCTTCGAGCTCAACGACATCATCCGGGAGCTCGGGCTGCCGCAGTGCAATGACTTCGTGGCCGCCCAGCGGTCTCAGGGGCAGATGTCCGGATAATTCTGGTCCGGCAGGTAGGACGGGAGGTCGAGCGGCGGCGGGAAACGTCCGGCCAGCCGGCAGACCTCGGTGGCCGGGTCGGGGGTCAGCGCGGGGTTCCACAGCCGCCTGGTCCCGGCCGGGCCGCCGCCGATCAGCCCGCCGTCGGCGCCGTACGCGACCGTGGTCAGGGCGCGGCCGAGGGGCGCGCCCAGCTGCTTGTGGGTGTTCAAATCCCAGATCCGGATATTTCCGGCGGCGGTGGCGAGGGTGGTCCCGTCGCCGCTGAACGCGATCGAGGTCACCGCCCCGGTGTGGCCGAGGAACGGCGGCCCGATCGGGCGGCGTTCGGCCAGGTTCCAGAGCCGGACCGTGCCGTTCTGGGTTCCGGTGGCCAGGCGGTTGCGGTCGCGCGGATCGAAGGCGAGCGCGGAGATGCCGCTGGCCTGGGCGAGCGTCAGCTCACCCGGGGTTCCGGTGGCCGTGCTCCACCAGCGGATGGTGTGGTCGTCGCCGCCGGAGACCAGTTCGGCGCCGTCCGGGCTGTAGACCAGGGTGTTCACCTGGCCGGTGTGCCCGGTCAGCGGTTCGCGCAGGCGTTTGCGGGTGCGTGCGTCCCACAGGCAGATGGCGCCGGCGGTCGCGGTGGCGAACTGGCGGCCGTCCGGGCTGGTGGCGGTCGCGGTGGCGAGTTCGGTCCGCCGGGTGGCGGACGCCTTGACGGTCGCCGGGCGGCAGGGCGGCGCTCCCGCGACGGCCTCGGGCGCGGCCCCCGCGGGCTCGCCGCCCAGCCTGCGGGTCAGGGCGAGGTCCCAGACGCGGACGACCTCGTCGTCGCCGGCCGCGGCCAGCCAGTTGCCGTCCGGGCTGAGCGCCAGGTCCCGCACCGCGCCGGCCCGGAACGGCTCGGCCAGCGGGACGCCGTTCGCCAGGACGTGGACCAGGCCGTTGCGCTGGGCGGTGGCGAGCAGGTTTCCCTCGGTGCCGTAGGCGAGGGCCACGAAATCGCCGCGGATCGGCCGGTTGGTCTGCCGCCGGGTGGTGAGATCCAGCCGTCGCAGGGTCCCGTCCACGATGAACGCCACGTTGTCCCGATTTATCGTGACCGGGCCTGGTCCGCCGGCGATGCGGCCGATCAGGCGATGGGTGCGGGCGTTCCAGATGCGCAGCACGCCCGCGTTGTCGTAGGTGGTCAGGACGCGGCCGTCGAAGGTGAGGTCGCGCAGGCCGCTCGGGTGGCGCGGGAACGCACGGCCCAGCTGCCGCCGCGTGGTCAGGTTGAGCAGACGCGGCACGCCGTTCTGGTCGCCCACCGCGAGCACCCGGCCGGGCGGGTCAGGCGCGATCATCGTGCCGGCGATCGGCTCACCCACCTGCTCGGTGCCGTTCCAGATCCGGACCGTCCTGTCCCGGCTGGCGGTGATCACCCGCCCGTTCGCGGCGAAAGTCACCTGGGTGATCCCGCCCCGGTGCCCCGTGACCGGCTCACCCGGCCGGAACGAGCGCGCGTCCCAGGTCCGCAGCGTGCCGTCCGCGCCGCCGGTGGCCAGCGTCGTGCCGTCCCTGCTGTACGCCACCGCGTACACGCTGTTGCGGTGCCCCCGCAGCACGGCCGTCAGCGGGCTGGTCAGCGCGGCCAGCATGCTCCGCCGCGCCTCCGGCGTCGGCGCCGCCCGCCAGGCGGCCACCGCGAGCAGCCGGGACATCGCCGGATCGACGGAGGCCACACTCTCACTCTGCGCGGCCAGCCGCACCGACTCCACCCCACCGCGCGCGCTCACCACCTCCCGGGCGGCCACCACCGCACCAGACCCGGTCGCCAGCAGGAGCACCGCCAGCAGCGATGCCCGGAGTGCCTTCATCGTCGAGCTCCCATCAGGGCTCCATCAGCTCGATGAAATCAGATCCCGGCGCTCCAATGGTCCCTCATTCCGCTGGGATAGCATCGAAATGCCGACCACGATAGCCAGGAGGCGAGATCATGAGCGGACGTGGCTTGGCCCACGAGGTGGAGTTCGGGCCATACACCGTCCTCGATCTCCATGAGCTTCCGGAGGACGGTAAGGGGTTCGAGGTTGAGGACGGGTGGCTGGTCGAGGTGGCTGCTGGTTCCCGGCACAACTGGGTGGCACGGAACCTGTCCCGGACCATCGAGGCCGCCGCGTCGCGGTCCGGCGCTGCCGTGATCGTGTGTGACGGCGGCGAGTGGGAGATCAGCACGCCTGCCGGGATCCGCAAGCCCGACATCTTCGTCATCCCGCGGGACGTCGCCCGCGCCGCGATCATCGACGAATCGCCGAAGGTGATTCCCGGCAGGGAGGTCCTGCTGGCCGTCGAGGTCGTCTCCCCGGGCAGCGGCAGCGAGCGGAACGACCGGGTGCGGAAGGTGGGGGAGTACGCCACGGTCGGCATCTCCCAGTACTGGATCGTGGATCATCAGCCAGAACCACGGGTCCAGGTGCTGGTACTCGGCGAGTACGGCTACGTGGCCGCGCCGGCCGTCGCCGCCGGCTCGCTGCTGGCAACGCAACTCGAAGCCGACAAACCATTTGAGATCTCTTTCGACCCGGCGGCGCTCCTCGACTTCTGAGCCAGACACGCGGGCAGCGTATGGGCGCCGCAGGACGGACCGACCCTAGGGGTTGCGGATCGAGATGGTGGTCGGGTCGGACAGCACCCGTTCGATGACGACGTGGGCCGCGCCCCGGGAGGCGGCGCCGAAACCGAGGTCGGAGGCGGTGAGACGGCAGCGGTCGGCGGCGTCGCGCATGCTGAGCTGGTCCAGTTCGGTCTGGGCGACCGGGATGATCCGGTCGGCCAGCTGGGCGAAGTATCCGCCCAGGACGATCACCCGCGGGTTGAAGAGGTTGACCAGCGTCGCCGCGCCGACCCCGAGCCACCGGCCCACCTCGGTGATCGCCGCGTCGACGCGGGGATCACCGGCGGCTCGCTGCTGCTCCATCTCGGCCAGCCGTTCCTCCGGGTCGCGGACGACCGGCGGGCCGACCCCGTAGGCGTGGTCGGGGGCGGCCATCCGGACCAGCGCCGCCAGCCCCACCTTGGTCTCCCAGCAGCCGATCCGGCCGCAGCCGCACCGCTCACCGGCCGGGTCGACCCTGATGTGTCCGACCTCGCCGGCGAAGCCGTCCGCGCCGTTCAGCAGCCGCCCGCCGGAGATGATGCCGCAGCCGACGCCGACCTCGCCGGTGAGGTAGATCAGGTTCGCCGTGCCCAGGGCGACCCCGCAGCGATATTCGGCCAGCGCCGCCAGGTTGGCGTCGTTGTCGACGGTGATGGGGACGTCCGGGGCGATGGCGGCGCACCGCAGCCGGTCGGCCAGCGGCACCAGGCGCCAGCCGAGGTTCGGGGCGACGACGACGGTGCCGGTGCTGGTGTCGACGAGTCCGGGCACGGCCACGGTGATCCCCGCCAGCGCGACCCCGAGCCGGCCGATGTCGGCGACGGTCCTGCCGATCACCTGGGCCAGCTTGTCGATGGAGCGTCCCGGATCACGCCCGAGGGCGTCGAAGCCGACCCTCCGGTCGGCGAGCACCCGGCCCGCCAGGTCGGTGGCGTAGGCGGCGATGTAGTCGACGTTGACCTCGACGCCCAGGGCGCCCACCCCGGCGCCGTCGAGCACGAGCGCGAGGCTCGGGCGGCCGACCGCGCCCGCGTGCCTGGGCCCGATCTCCTTGACCAGCGCGCGCGCCTGCAACTCTCCCACCAGGCTGGTGACGGTGTTCTTGTTCAGGCCCGTCTCGGCGGCGACGGCCGACCGGGAGCACGGCCCGCTCCCGCTGACCTGGCGCAGCACCAGGGATAGGTTGGCGCGGCGGATCGTGGCCTGGTCCGATGGAGCCCCCGCCCCGCCCGGACCGGTCAGATCCACAGCCCCGCCTCCTCAATTGGTCCGCCTGGCTGGTCAAATTAAAGACCGCCCGGCTCGCAAGAGGCAAACGAAGCGATCGTAACGGTCCAGTAACAGCCTGTGTATGCCATCTACCTGCGCATATTTGAAGATGTCAACTCGTTACCTCGCGACAACGTGCACACCGGACACATGCGTGTTACAAACCTCATTAATTGATTGCTGAGACAAACGAAAGGCGGTGACCCGCGTGACCCGGAAACACAACCTCACACACGCGGCCGGCACCGCCTCACCGACCAGCTCTCCGATGGTGCGTCAGACGAACCTCTCGTTGGTCCTGCGCCACCTGCGTGACCACGTGTCCCAGTCCAGGGCCGACATCGCGGAGGTGACCGGCCTGCACCGGGCCACGGTCTCCAACCTGGTGTCGGAACTGCTCGACCGGCGGCTGGTCCGGGAGATCGGCACGGAGCACGTCGGCGCGATCGGCCGCCCCCGGCGGCCCCTGGCTCTGCACGGCGCGCATGTCGGCGCGCTGGGTTTGGAGATCAATGTTGACTACATCTCGGTTCACGGGTCCGACCTCGGCGGCCGGGTCCTGGTGGAGCGCCGGGTCGGCTTCGACGCCATAGCCGGCGGGCCGGATCGGGCTCTGCGCGTGCTCAGCCGGGTGGCCCTGGAGGCCGTCGAGGCGATGAAGCGGGCCGAGGCCGTACCCGCCGGGCTCGGTGTGGCGGTTCCCGGCCTGGTCGACGTGGCGCGCGGTGTCGTCACGTTCGCCCCCAACCTGGGCTGGCACGACCTGCCGCTGGCGGCACGGCTGTCGGCCGCGCTCGGCCCTTGGAGCGTTCCGGTGTCGGTGGACAACGACGCCAACCTCGCGGCCGTGGCCGAGCACACCTCCGGCGTCGCCGCCGGCACCCCCCATCTCGTCTACCTGACCGGCGAGGTCGGCGTGGGCGGTGGCATCTTCGTCGACGGCAAGCTGCTCCGTGGCGCGGACGGCTTCGCCGGCGAGGTCGGCCACCTGCCGGTCGACCCGGAAGGCGCCCGCTGCGGCTGCGGGCGGTATGGCTGCTGGGAGACCAAGGTCGGGCTGGCGGCGCTGGTCCGTACGGTGATGCCCGGCCACGCGTACCAGCCGGCCGATCTGCCGGTGTCCGACCCCGAGGAGCGCGCGACCGAGATCGCCAGAGGGCTGGCCGCGGGCGACCGCCGGATGATGGACGCGGTAGCGCAGGTGGGGCGGTGGCTCGGGCTCGGCGGCTCGATCCTGGCCAACCTGTTCAACCCGCGGGCGATCGTCGTCGGCGGTTACTTCGCCACGCTGGCCGAATGGCTGCTGCCCCACGCTCAGGCGGAGCTGGAGCGGCTGGTCGTGGCCCGCTCCGCCAACCAGTGCCGGTTCATCGCCTCCGACCTCGGCTTCGGCGCCGCCTCACGGGGCGCCGCGAGCATGGTGGTCAACCGGCTCATCGACCACCCGACCATGATCATAAATCCCCTGCCCCGGCTGTTGGCCAACTGACAGCCCCCACAAGCCTGGAGATGGCACCCTCCAGCCACTGCAACACCCAACCCCAGTAACAAGTGGCACCAGCGCGGCGGCGCGCGCTTTGCCTGACGAACCCCAGTCAGGAAAGGGATTACCCCATGTCACCACGTTCTCGAACGTGGGCCAGGATCACACAGGTCCTGCCGAAGACCGAAACCCGCTCCCTACGCCGGATCGCGGCGACGATGGCCATGGCCCTCGTCGTGCCGCTGATGCCCGTCCTCACCCTCCTGACGTCGCCGGCGAACGCCGCCGCCGAGCCCGCCTTCAAGGTCCTGGTCTTCTCCAAGACCACCGGCTTCCGGCACGACTCGATTCCCGAGGGCATCGCCGCCGTACAGAAGCTCGGCCTGGAGAACAACTTCGCGGTCGACACGACCGAGGACAGCGCCCAGTTCACTGACGCCAACCTGGCGCAGTACCAGGCCGTCATCTTCATGTCGACGACCGGCGACCCCGTCTCCACGGCGGACCAGAAGGCCGCCTTCCAGCGCTACATCCAGGGCGGCGGCGGCTTCGCCGGCGTCCACGCGGCCTCCGACGGCGGCTACGGCTGGGAGTGGTACGGCAAGCTCGTCGGCGCGTACTTCAAGTCGCACCCGGCGACCCAGTCGGCCACCGTCCGGGTCGAAGACCCCGCGCACCCGTCGACGGCGCACCTGCCGACCTCGTGGACCCGCGTCGACGAGTGGTACGACTACACCACCAACCCGCGTGGCACCGTGCACGTGCTGGCCTCGATGGACGAGAAGTCCTACACCGGCGGCACCATGGGCATCGACCACCCGACGGTGTGGTGCCAGGACTACGACGGCGGACGCTCCTGGTACACCGGCCTGGGCCACACCAAGGAGAGCTTCGTCGAGCCGAACTTCGTGAAGATGCTCCTCGGCGGGATCATGACCGCCGCGGGCGCCGAGAAGGCCGACTGCTCGGCCTCGCAGAGCGGCAGCTTCCAGAAGGTCACCCTCGACGACAACACGGCGAACCCGATGATGACCGACATCGCCAAGGACGGGCGGGTCTTCTACATCGACCGCCTGGGCGACGTCAAGATCATCAAGACCACCGGCTCGACCGTGACGGCCGGCCGCCTGAACGTGTTCACCGCCAACGAGAGCGGTCTGCTCGGCCTGGCGCTGGACAAGGGCTTCGACACCAACGGGTGGCTGTACCTGTTCTACTCGCCCTCGACCGGCGGGAACGTCGACCGGCTGAGCCGCTTCACGGTCGTCGGCGACGCGATCGACTTCGGCACCGAAAAGGTCATCCTCAACGTGCCGGTCCAGCGCGCCGAGTGCTGCCATCATGGTGGCGGCATGCTCATGGACCACAAGACCGGCGACCTGTGGCTGGCCACCGGTGACAACAGCAACCCGTTCGCCTCGGACGGCTACACGCCGACCGACGAGCAGGCCGGTCGCTCCGCCTGGGACGCACAGCGCAGCTCGGGCAATACCAACGACCTGAGCGGCAAGGTGCTGCGCATCACCCCCCAGGCGGACGGCACCTACACGGTCCCCGCGGGCAACCTGTTCGCGCCGGGCACCGAGAAGACCAAGCCCGAGATCTACGCCATGGGCTTCCGCAATCCGTTCCGGATGGGTCTGGACCCGAAGACCGGTCACGTCATGGTTGCCGACTACGGTCCCGACGCCGGCGCCGCGAGTGCCACCCGCGGCCCCCGCGGAACGGTCGAGTGGAACCTGGTCGACAAGCCGGGCAACTACGGCTGGCCGTACTGCGTGGGCAACAACACGCCGTACATCGACTACAACTTCGCGACGAGGGCGTCGGGGGCGGCGTACAACTGCGCCAACCCGGTCAACGACTCGCCGAACAACACCGGTCTGACCAACCTGCCGCCGGTCATCCCGGCGTCGATCCACTACACCGGCGCGACCAACCCGAACAGCTTCCCCGAGCTGAGCGGCGGCGCCCCGATGGGTGGCCCGGTCTACCGCTTCGACGCCGACCTCGCGTCGCCCGTCAAGTGGCCGGCCTACTGGGACGGCAAGGCCATCTTCGGTGAGTGGAACAACAACACGTTGTTCTCGTTCCAGCTCAACGAGGCCGGCAGCGCCCAGATCAAGATCAACCAGATCCTGAAGTCCATGAGCTTCAAGCGCCCCATGGACATCAAGTTCGGTCCCGACGGCGCGCTGTACCTGGTCGAGTGGGGCTCCGGCTTCGGCGGCGACAACGCCGACTCCGGCATCTACCGGATCGAGTACGTCAAGGGCACCCGCCCGCCGGTCGCCCGCATCGCCGCGGACAAGACCGACGGCCCGGCCCCGCTGACCGTGCAGTTCTCCAGCCAGGGATCGAGCGACCCCGACGGCAAGCCGATCACCTACGCCTGGGACTTCGACGGCAACGGCAGCACCGACTCGACCGCCGTCAACCCCTCGCACACCTACACCCAGGCCGGGCAGTACAGCGCGGTCCTGACCGTCACCAACCCGGACGGCCTCACCGGCACGGCGAACCTGCCGATCACGGCGGGCAACACCCGCCCGACGGTGACCCTCGAACTGCCGCCGAACGGCGGGTTCTTCGAGTTCGGCGACCAGGTCAAGTACAAGATCGTCGTCACCGACCCCGAGGACGGCGCGATCGACTGCGCCGACGTCGAGGTCCAGGCGTACCTGGGCCACGACAGCCACGGTCACCCGCTCGACCAGCACGAGGGCTGCGAGGGCACCATCCAGACGCTGTCCGACAGCGGCCACGGCGTCGACGACAACCTGTTCTACATCCTTGAGGCGAACTACGCCGACAAGGGCGGTTCCGGCGGCGCCCAGTCGCTGACCGGGCGGGCCGAGGCCATCCTGCAGCCCAAGCGCAAGCAGGCCGAGCACTTCTCGACCACCGGCCGCGTCGCGGGCGGCACGGGCACCGACACACCCGGTGTCCAGATCGAGAACGGCGCCGACCCGCAGGGTGGCGCGCAGAACATCGGCTTCACCAACGACGGCGACTACTGGTCCTACAGCCCGGTCAACCTGGGCGGCATCTCCCAGGTCCGGTTCCGGGTCTCCTCGGCCGGCGCCGGCGGCACCGTGCAGATCAAGACCGGCAACGCCGACACCGGGACCCTGGTGGGCTCGGTCGACATCACGCCGAGCGGTGGCTGGCAGACGTACAAGGACGTCACGGTCGATCTGACCAACGTCCCGGCGACGACCGGCCCGGTGTTCTTCATCGTCCGCAAGCCGGCGAGCGCGGCCAATGACGCCTACCTGCTCAACTTCAACTGGGTCGACTTCATCGGCCAGGGCGTGACCGACAACCAGCGCCCGACGGTGACCATGTCGGCGACGCCGACCGTGGGCATCGCCCCGCTGAAGGTCGACTTCACCTCGACCGCCACCGACCCCGACAACAACAACCCGATCACCTACAAGTGGAACTTCGGGGTGAACGGTTCGCCGGAGCCGACCACGGCCAACGCGAGCTACACCTACACCGCGCCGGGCACCTACACCGCCACGGTGATCGTGACCGACGCCAAGGGCGCCTCGACCAGCAAGACGGTCTCCATCAAGGTGGACCCGCCGAGCACCACCTGCTTCACCGGTCGTTCCGACGACTTCCTGGGCGCCTCGCTGGACCGCGACCGCTGGTCGGTCGTCCGTGAGGACCAGAACCTGAAGGTGGAGGACGGCAAGCTCATCCTGCCGACCTCGCTCACCGAGATCTACAACACCGGCGCCGGCACCGTGACCAACATCACGCTGCAGCCGCTCCCGCAGGGCGCCTGGACCGCCACCACCAAGGTGACCATGGTCGCCAGCCAGCAGTACCAGCAGGCTGGTCTGGTCGTGTACGGCGACGACAACAACTACGCCAAGATGGTGCTCCAGGGTCGGAGCGCCACCCCCGACCACGCCGCTCGCATCTTCCAGTTCATCCGGGAAGAGAACGGCGTGCCGAACGAAGTGGCGGCGAGCAACACCGGCAACCTCGGTGACGCTTTCCCCGACACCTACTACGTCCGGTTCATGAGCAACGGCACCAACCTCACCGCTCATTACTCGGCCGACGGCACCAACTTCACCGCCATGCCGGAGACCAAGGCGCTGGCCGGGATCACCAACCCGCGCATCGGTCTCATCTCGTTCGCGAGCACCGGTAACACCAAGCCGGTCATCGACGCCGCGTTCGACTGGTTCCACATCACGCCCGACGACACCGCCACCGCGGCGGTGCCGAGCGACGAGTTCAACGGCACGTCCCTGGACGCCTGCCGCTGGAACGCGATCGTCCGTGGCGACTCCTCGGCCGCCCGGGTGACCGGCGGCAACCTGGAGCTCGACACCACGACCGGCGACATCTTCGGCACCGGCAACACCGGTCCGAAGAACTTCATCCTGCAGAACGCGCCGAGCGGCGACTGGACGCTGGAGACGAAGGTCGACGCCTCGACGCTCGACGAGCAGTACCAGCAGGGCGGTCTGATCATCTACACCGGTGACGACGACTACGTGAAGCTCGACTACGTCGCAGACAACGCCGCGGGTTCCGCGGTGGCGCGGCGCATCGAGCTGCGCAGTGAGGTCGCCGGAGTCGTCCTGGACCCGCAGCCGCAGGTCGGCTCGCTCACCCAGGGCGTCTGGCACCTGCGCCTGAAGAAGGAGGGAACCAGCTTCAAGGGTTCCTACTCCGCCGACGGCACCACCTGGACGGAGTTCGCGCAGGCGGTGACCAACACCGCGGTCGGCAACGGCAAGATCGGTGTGTACACCATCGGCACCGCCCAGCAGGCGTCCAAGACGGTCAAGTTCGACTACTTCCGCCTGAACAGCGGACCGGCGCCGGACACGATCGCGCCGGTGACCACGGCCACCCCCGACCCGGCCCAGCCGGCCAGCGGATGGTTCACCAGCCTGATCCTGGTCACGCTGGCCGGCGCCGACCAGGCGCAGGGCAGCGGCGTCGACAAGACCGAGTTCCAGCTCGACGGCGGCGCCTGGACCACCTACCTGGAGCCGGTGGTCATCACCGGTGACGGGAACCACACCCTGGCGTACCGTTCCGTCGACAAGGCGGGCAACGTCGAGGCGGCCAAGACGCTCGCCGTCAAGGTCGACGCGACCGCGCCCACCACGACCGCGGACTTCCTCCCGGTCAGCCAGGCCGCGGTGCCGGTGACCCTCGCCGCGGCGGACGCCACGTCCGGCGTGGAGAAGATCGAGTACGCCCTCGACAGCGGCGACTGGACGCCCTACACCACGACGGTCACCGTCACCGGTGTCGGCGACCACGAGCTGCGCTACCGCGCCACCGACAAGGCCGGCAACGTCGAGCAGACCAAGGCCGCGACCATCAAGATCGAGGAAGTGGAAACCGAACCCACCATCCTCATCTCCGGTGTCGCGGACGGCACCGAGTACGGCGACAGCCAGGACCTGACCATCGCCTGGGAGGTCGCCGGAACCGGGATCAAGACCGTGACCGGCAAGCTGGACGGCCAGCCGTTCACCTCCGGGACCGTCCAGCAGCTCCACAAGCTGGCCCTGGGCGACCACACGCTCACCGTCACCGTCGAGACCAACTCGGGCGGCACGTACGAGCAGTCGGTCGCGTTCAAGACGGTCACCTCGACCGACGAGATCTCCGCCCTGATCGAGCGCTTCGAGGCCGCCGGGCAGCTGTCCGCCACCGGCGCCGCGAAGCTCCAGGACAAGATCTCCAAGGTGATGGTGTCCGAGGACAAGGAGCGCGAGCGGGACAAGAAGAAGATCGTCAAGAAGCTTGAGCGCTTCATCGAAGCGGTCAACGACCCGAAGATCGTCTCCAACCCGGTCGTGAAGGCCACGTTCCTGCGTGACGCCAACGCGCTGATCGTCGCCAACGGCGGCACGCCCGTGTAAGTGGGGCCCCGGCCCCGACCAGGGGGCGCCGGGCTCTCGCCATGAGCCCGGCACCCCCGCTTGATCCGTAGTCCGGGGTGCCCCACGGTGTGGGGCACCCCGTTTCGCGAACCCGGAAGGGAATCACCACCCGTGAACAAGGCCCTGAGATACGCCGCGATCATCCTGCTGGCCGGGCTCGGGCTGCTGCTCGGCGCCCCGGCCGCCTCCGCCGCGGCGGATGGACCCATCCAGCTGGAGGTCGTCGGGGACGGCGGTCGCAACGTCAACGTGCTGGTCACCTGGAAGAAGGACGGCAGCCCGGTCACCGACCTCGTGGCGGCGACCCTGCTCGCGACGGCCCCCGACGGCCGCACCTTCGGCCCGATCACGCTGAAGTCGGCGCCCGAGGGCCAGAACCTCTACAACGCGGCCGAGCCGCTCCCGGCGGGGGAGTGGAAGGTCACCGTGACCGCCACCAAGCCCGCCAAGGCCAGCAAGTCGGTGACCCTGGCGTCCCAGGACATCGCGCTCCCCGCGCCGGTCGCGCCGGTGTCCGACGCGGCACTGACCGAGCGGGTCCAGGAGAGTTCGTCCGACCTGCCCCTCACGCTCGGCGTCATCGGCGTCGGGGTGGTGGCCGCCCTGGCGATCCTGCTCGTGCTCGTGCGCCGCCGGAACGTCGCCTGAGTAGCTACATGCCGATCGAACCGCATGGATGATGTCTCCGGCAGGAGCATCCCCCGCGAGGCCGGCTCGGCGCGGAAGCGCTCCGCGAAGGCGACATCGGCCTCGCTCGCACCCAGCCCGTTCCCCGGTGCCGCCGATCCGGCCAGCTGCCCCGTACCCCGTCTCGGGCCGGCCGCCGGGGCGGCGCCGCCTCCCACAGCGCCGTTGAGGCCTCGATCCCGAGTTCTCGGCGCAGCGTTTCCTGACATATCGCGACCTGGCGCAGGGCCCCCGCCCGATCGCCCAGCACGGCCAGGATCCGCACCAGCAGCGCGTGATTGGCCTCCTCCAGCGGGTCACCCGCCACGGCCCGCCCCGCGTAGGCGAGTGCCTCGCGCGCCCGGCCTCCGGCCAGCAGGGCGGTCGCCGCCCGGCGCAGCCTGGCCGCCACCGTGGCCGCGATCCGGTGCCGCTCCACCAGCAGCCAGGACTCGAACTCCGGGCTGGTGGTCACGTCCACGCCTTCGAGCAGCTCACCGCCGAACTCCAGCAGCGGAGCCGGGTCGGCCAGGTCGCCGATGAGCAGCGGGAGATCGACGTTCACGTCGTCGCCGTACCGCACGACGACGGGGTCGCCGGTGAGCAGTCCGGGCACGCCGACGGCGCGGCGCGGCTCGGCGAGCGACCAGCGCAGCGCGCCCAGCGGATCCTCGGCGTCGCCGAAGAGCAGGCCGGCCAGGCGTCTGCGGCTGGGCGGCCGGTCGGCCAGCAGCAGGTAGCCGAGCAGCGCCCAGGTCTTGTGGCCCCGCGGCGGGCGGACCGGCAGGCCGTCGCGTTCGATGGCGGGTGGACCCAGCAGGCGGATCGTCAGCATGACCTCACCCGGCCGTTCGCCTTCGCCGAAGCCGCCGGCCACCTCACCCGGCTGCGCGCCGCGGTCGCCGCCGCCGGCCACCGGCTGTCCGACACCGACCTGGTCGGCCTGTTCACCGCCGAGGCGGACCTGCGCCTGCGGGCCGGCCACGCCGTCCAGGCCAGTGAGCTGCTGGCCACCGCCTGGGCCAAGGCCACCGGCACCGGCAGGGCCTACCTGCTCGGCGCGGTGGCCCTGGGCCTGGACCGGATCGACGCCCGCTTCGCCATGCCCCGCGCCGACCTCCTCGCCGTGCTCACCACCGCCCGGCACGCGCTGGACGGCACCGGCACCACCACCGAGGCGACCGTGACCGCGGCGCTGGCCCGCCAGCTGCAGCACTCCGTGCCCACCGACCGGCCGCAGGCCCGGCCACTGGCCGAACGCGCGGTGACGATCGCCCGCACTCTGGACGACCCGGCCACGCTGGCCAGCTGCCTGCTGGCCGAGCACGACACCCTGTGGACCCCCGGCACCGTCGTCGCCAGGGCCGGCATCGCCGCCGAGATCGCCGACCTGGCCAGGCGGGCCGGCGACCAGGAACGGCACGCCCAGGCCCTGCTGCTGTCGGCGACCGCGCAACTGGAGAACGGCTCGGCGGCCTTCCGCGCCACCTTCACCGAGTACGCGCATGCCACCCGGCGGCTGCGCCAGCCTCGCCACGAGTACCTGCTGCGGACCCGGCAGGCCGCGCTGGCCCTGCTCGACGGCGACATCGCCACCGGTGAGCGGCTCTCCGCCGAGGCGGCCGCCCTCGGGGAGAGCGTCGGCGACACTGACACCGGCAACGTCCGCATGTCCCAGCGCCTCGAAGTGGTCCGTGCCCGTAACCAGCCGGCCGAACTGCGGGAGATGGCCGCGGAGGCGGTCGCCTGGTGGGTCGGCGCTCCGGCGCACGCGCACGCCGTCGCCGCCGGGTTCCGCGCGCGGGCCGGTGACCTCGACGCCGCCGGGCGGGAGCTCGACACCGTGCTCGCGCTGGAAGACTGGCGTACCGACCGTTCCTACCTGTGGTCCATCTTCATCGGCGAGATGGTCACCGCCGCCATCGCCCTGCATGACCGGCCCTTGTGCCGGCGGCTCCTCGACGACCTGCTCCCTGTGGCCGGGACCTGTGCCGTCAACGCCGCCCTCGTCTGCTTCATGGGGGCGCACGCTCACCGGGTCGGGCTCTTGTACGCCGCCCTCGGCGAGTCCGAATCCGCTTATTTATGGCTCAACCAAGCTCTTCAGACGCATCGGCGGCTCGGCGCCCGCGCCTGGCTAGCCGAGACCCGCCGCGCTTTGGAGACTCTCGGCGAACCTGACGGATCAACGCACCAGGCCCAGGTCACCACCGCGCCCGATGTCTCCCCGTCGGCGGCTCGGGATGACATTCCGCGGTTGCGGCGCGCCGGTGACCTGTGGCAGGCCGACTACCGGGCGCACACCGCCTACCTCCGCGACGCCAAAGGACTGCACGACCTGGCCGCGCTGCTCGCCCGCCCGGGCGTCGACCTGTCCGCCCTGGACCTCACCGGCGGGGAGAGCTCCGACGGAGCCCCCACCACGCGAACCGAACCCGTGCTCGACCGCACCGCGCTGGCCGCCTATCGGCGGCGCCTGGCCGAACTCGACGACGAACTCGGCGTCGCCGAGTACCACGCCGACCTCGCCCGGCACCGGCACGCCACCGAAGAACGGGAACGACTCCTGGCCGAACTACGCCGGGCGACCCGGCCGGACGGGAGTTCCCGCGCCTTCCCCAACAGCGCCGCCGAACGTGCCCGCAAGGCCGTCACCGCGCGCATCCGCGACGCCATCCGCCGCATCACCGACGCACACCCGGAACTCGGCGCCCACCTCAACCGCACCATCCGCACCGGTACGACGTGCCGATACGAAGCCCCTGCGGCAAGCCAGCCCTCGTGAGGGGGATTTAAGCCTATTTGTCAATTGAACGATAGTTATGACGTCAGTTAAAACGTCACATGGCACCACAACAACGCGCTAAGGGCCCGCACCTTTTGGTGCGGGCCCTTAGCTACGAAATACTTTGGAGCTTAGGCGGGAACGATGTTCTCCGCCTGCGGGCCCTTCTGGCCCTGGGTGACATCGAAGCTCACCTTCTGGCCTTCCTGGAGCTCGCGGAAGCCCTGGGCGGCGATGTTCGAGTAGTGGGCGAAGACGTCAGCGCCGCCGCCGTCCTGCTCGATGAAGCCGAAGCCCTTTTCAGCGTTGAACCACTTCACGGTGCCAGTAGCCATAATGAATCTCCTTATGGGGCAGTGCCGGAAGACTCGTAACTTTAACGAGCCTCGCGTCGCCGCAATGATTACCCCGTCCGGAAAGCCCCGGCAATACAAAAGTGCCAGCACCGGCATGGGACACCGGTGAGGCACTTGAAGTTTTTGGGAACCACAACTGCAACTCGAATCGAGACTATCACGGTGCGCGCAGAGTTGACACTTCGTACCGGGGAAGTGAGGGGGTGCCCATGGCTCGGGGGGAGATTTCGCCGCCGTACAACGACGCCGGATCCCCACCTTTCGCCCGGGACGAACACCGGATAATGCCTGCACGCAGGCGGTCTGGCGTGCTCCGGTGCCAGAATCGGCACCCTCAACTGGGCCGCGACGAAGTTCCCCGCTGAGGCGGGTTGGCGGCCCAAAGATCTACATTCACACCCGATCGCCATCGGCGATAGGGCTTGCTCGGGTTGAGCGTTCCCGTCGGCCGCCTGATCGGCCGGCGAAGCCGTCCGGATTGTCAAGCGCGCTGCCGGGAATCCGGCAGCCAGGGCGCGGCAGTCCGCGGGCAACGGCCACCGCCCGGCGGCAGCCATAGCCCAGCGGCGGCTAGGGCCCGGCGATGGCCAGGGCCCCGACGACGGCGACCGCCCCGCGACGGCGACCCCCCGAGACGGCCACCGCCCGACGGCGGGGGTCAGCCGCCAGGCCATGGCCGTGGGCGTCAGGCAGCCTACGAAGCGGCCGCCCATTGCCGTAGGGTGCCGGGCAGCTTACGAGCGGCGGCCCCGGCACCCATGACTACCAGCGGTGATGCACCTGGGCGCGGATCTTGTCCGCGTAGAGGTCGTCGACCGCGGTCAGCACGGCGTCCGACAGCGGGGGGAGGTCCCCTGCGGCGGCGTTGGCCCGCGCCTGCGCCACCGTGGTGGCACCGGGGATCACCGTGGTCACGCCCGGCTGCTGGATGATCCAGCGCAGCGCGGTCTGCGCCGCGGTGGCGCCCTCCGCGGCCAGCGCGGCGAACTCCCGGGCCGCCTCGATCCCCGACGCGTAGTCCACGCCGGAGAAGGTTTCGCCGACGTCGAACGCCTCGCCGTGCCGGTTGTAGTTACGGTGATCGTCGGCGGCGAACACCGAGTCGGTCTTGAACGCCCCCGTCAGCAGCCCGGAGGCCAGCGGCACCCGCGCGATGATGCCCACGCCGGCCGCCGACGCGGCCGGAAGGACCTCTTCGAGCGGCTTGTGCCGGAACGCGTTCAGGATGATCTGCACACTGGCCACGTTCGGCCGGGCGATCGCGGCCAGCGCCTCCGCGCAGGTCTCCACACTCACCCCGTACGCGGCGATGCTGCCCTCCGCGACGAGGGTGTCCAGCGCGTCGAAGACCTCGTCGGTGTCGTAGACCGGCGTCGGCGGGCAGTGCAGCTGCACCAGGTCGAGGGTGTCCACGCCGAGGTTGGCCCGCGAGCGGTCCGTCCAGGCCCGGAAGTTGGTCATGTTGTAATGCGCGGGCTCCTGGGCGACCCGGCGGCCCATCTTGGTGGCCACCGTCAGGTCCGCCGGGTGCTCCCGCTCTTTCAGGAACCGGCCGATCAGCTGCTCGCTGCGGCCGTCGCCGTACACGTCGGCGGTGTCCAGAAAGGTCACACCAGAGTCCACGGCGGCGGCGAGGATCGCCAGGGCGTCCGCCTCGTCAACCCGTCCCCAATCCGCCCCCAGCTGCCAGGTACCCAATCCGATGACCGAGGCATGCCGGTCAGTTCTGCCCAATGCTCTTTTCTCCACGTAGAGGAGCTTATAGTCGCCCCGATCACCGCCCATCTCCCGCATTGCCCAGAAGCGATCGCGCCTTGAACTGGTGCTCGGCCGTCCTGGCCGCCCGCCCTCCAGACCGTTCTCACCCACCGGCCTCCACCATGCAGCACTCGGTGCCCGGGGCACACAGCTTGCGTAATCGCGAGAGCAAGTCCAACGCCGTTGTCGCCGGGAGCGACTACTTCGTGTTGCTTTCGGCGACCACTCTCAACCTCGGGGACGACGACCCGCTCAACCGTGGGTATGCCTCAGTTGACCGAGATCGAGTTCTATCCGAGCTCCGTGGACGGTGACCACGATGCTCGCGCTGTCGGCGCCGGTGGCCATCAGGTAGTCGTGCAGGGTGGACAGCAGCATGTCGTTGCGGTTCTCCAGCCGGGACACCACACCCTGTCCGACCCCGAGTTTGCGGGCCACTTCCACTTGGGTCATCTGCCCGGCCTTGCGGATCATCGCCAGATTCATCGCGTAGGCCCGGTCCATCTCTTCGGCCGCCTCGTGGGCCTGGGCGACCTCGGCAGCAAGCTGCGGGTCGGACAGGAGCCGGTCCAGATGCTCATTGCCGCGCACAAACGTGGTGTTCTCTGGTTCGGTCATGGCTTCTCCTCGTAGGACGTCTCCCGTTTCCACTGGTCGATCAGGTCGTCTGCGCGGGTGGCGACGCCGTTGTAGAACAGGTCACCTAGCTTGCTTTGTTTCCGGCGAACAGTGCGACGACCACCTTGCCGGTGTCGGGCGGGAACCAGCAGATCAGCCGCACTGCTACCGCTGGATGGTATGCGTGGGAGATTCGCCACAGGGGATAGCGTCGCGACTGGCGGACCCATCGCACTGTGGCCGTCTCTTCTTCTCGATCCGGTGGTTCGGACAGGTTTCGTAGCTGATCCAATGCACGGGCCGTGAAGACCAGCATGAGGCGTGATTGTTCATCGCCCGCGCGTGCATCGGCTTCGAGCCGGTCGAGCCAGTTGCCGAAGTCGGCTGGCCAGTCGATGTCCACCCTCAGATTATGCCTTCAAAGTGATATGCTTTGCAAGTCATATTGCCTGGGTGGCCCGATGGTGAGCTGAACGACCCGCTGGACAGTATCGCCAACGAGGCCCCTTTGGTGAATCTGGCCGACCTGGCCATCGCGGGTCACCAGCGCAGGAGGCGTACCACTCTGGCGCTGGCCGTCGTGGCGGTGGTCGCGGTGCTTGGCGTGGCGACGGTGGCCGTGGTGCTGCCGGGGTCGCGTGGCGACAGCACATGCGCACTCTTCTCGACGCCAGGACGGGGCGAATGCTGCGAAAGGTTGCCATCGGGGCCTGCTGAAGGACGGTGGCATCTTCAACGTCTCCCTTTGGCGGAGCGCGTCCAGGGCCCCGATCGTCTCCCAGGACACGGAGGTCACCACTTACGCGGTCGACGTCACCACGCGGCTGGCGCTTGACCCTGCCTGGTGCCGCGGGGCTCTATGAGGGAGTACCGGGACGGGCAGACTTTCGGGTGTGAAACGAGTCCCTATCATCGGAATCGGCGCGGGAGATCCCGATCACCTCACGCTCCAGGCGGTCAAGGCCATCGCGCGGGCCGAGGTGTTCTTCATCCTGGACAAGGGCGAGGTCAAGCAGGATCTGGTACGGCTCCGCCGGGAGATCATCGACGCGCACGCGGCGGGGCCGTACCGGCTGGTGGAGGCGGGTGATCCGGCCCGGGACCGGACCACGCCCGCGTATGCGGCGGCGGTGGAGGACTGGCGGGCGCGCCGGGCCGACGTCTTCGAGCGGCTGATCCGCGACGAACTCGGCGCGGACGAGACGGGCGCGTTCCTGGTCTGGGGCGATCCTGCCCTGTACGACAGCACGCTGGCCATCGTCGAAGAGGTCCTCGGCCGGGGAATCGCTTTCGAGTACGAGGTCATCCCCGGAATCAGCAGTGTCTCCGCCCTGGCCGCCCGGCACCGGGTGAGCCTGACCAGGGTCGCGCGGCCCCTGCACATCACCACCGGCCGGCGGCTGGCCCAGCACGTCCCGGTTGAATCCGACGACATTGTCGTCATGCTCGACGCCCGCGATGCCTTCGCGACGATGCCCGGCGCGTCCGAGTTCGACATCTATTGGGGTGCCTACCTGGGCACTCCTGACGAGATCTTGATATCCGGGCCGGTCACCGAGGTCGCCGACCGCATCCGCGCGACCAGAGCTGAGGCCCGGGAACGCAAGGGCTGGATTATGGACACCTATCTGCTCAGAAAAGTGGATCGGTCCGGGAACGCGGACCCCGCCGCTTTGCGGCGGAAGGCGGCCCAATGAGTATGGGTCACGAAGGCGACGGCGAATCGAGGAAGCCGGCGTGAATCCGGTGCGGTCCCGCCTCTGGGATCGGTGAGCGAACCCCGAACAAAGCCACTGTCCGGAAATCATCCGGCTCCCGGTCGCGCGCATCGACGGCCGGTGTCACATGTGAGGCGTCGGCGGTGCTCTAAAGATGTGGACGTTGTAGTGCATGGCGGGAGCGCGTCGGTCGCCCGGTCCGGAGGGCACGGTGTGGTGGCCGGGCGGGAGGACGGTGGGGTGGTGGCGAGTCCTCCTGGAGGAGGTGCCGTCCGGGCTGACCTGGAACAGGTCTTCCGGGCGGCCTATCCGCGGGTGGTCGCGGTCGCCGCCCGGGTGCTCGGTTCCCGGGACGAGGCCGAGGACGTGGCCCAGGAGGTGTTCCTGAGGTTCGGGCGTTCCGCGGTGCCGGCCGGGGAGGCGGTTGGCTGGTTGAGCGTCGCCGCGGCGCACACCGCGCTGAACCATCTGCGCTCCGGTCGTCGCCGCGTCTCCCGTGAAGAGGCCGCCGACGACGGCGATGCCGTCTCCCCGGACGTCGCTGACGCGGTGGTGGCCCGCGAGGAGCGGCGGCGTGTACGGGCGGCTTTGGCGCGGCTTCCCCGCAGACAGGCCGTCGCCCTGGTCCTGCGGCACAGCGGCCTCAGCTACGCCGAGGTCGCCGCCGCTCTCGATCTTTCCCCCGGCAGCGTGGGCACCATCGTGCGACGCGCCGAATCCGCCCTGCGCGAGGAGTTGAATCGTCATGCGTCATCCGAGTGACGGCACACTGCGCCGCCTCCTGGACGAGCCGGCCGGCGTCACCGACGCCGACCGCGAGCACGTCACCGGCTGCCCGGCATGCCGGTCCGGACTGACAGCCGCCCGCCAGGACGCGGCCATCACCAGCGCGGCCCTGAGCGTCGGCTTCGACACCAGATGGCACCGCCCGTCGAACGCGACCACCGGTGTGGCACCGAGCGTCGAGTTCGCCCTGGACGTGGACACGGGATGGCACCACCAGTCGAACGCGGCCGCCAGCGCGGGCTCGAGCTTTGAGGTCGCCGTGGACGCGGGCGGGCATCGCCAGTCGAACGCGGCCACCGGCGCGGCATCGAGTCTTGAGGTCGCTGTCGAGGTGGACACCGGATGGCAGCCCCAGCCGAACGTGGTCCCAGGTGAGGCGCTGAGCGTCGAGTTCGACGTGGACGTGGACGCGGGCTGGCACCGCCAGTCGAACACGGCCGCCAGCGTGGGATCGAGCGTCGAGTTCGACGTGGACGTGGAGGCGGGGTGGCAGCGGCTGTCGAATGCGGTCGCTGCTGAGGAAGGGCGGGGATCGGCCACGGCTGTCTCTCGCTGGCGGTCGGCTGCGCCCGGACGCCGTTGGCGTGCGGTGCTGCGTAGTCCGGTGGTTGCCGTGGTCGGTGTTGTCGTCCTGCTGGCCGGGGCCGGGGCTGCGGTTGCCGGGGACTGGTTGCAGATCCTCCGGACTGAGCAGATCGCTCCGGTTGTCGCTCCTCAGGCTGACTTGGTCAAGCTGCCCGATCTGTCTGCCTTCGGCAAGCTTGAGATCACCGAGAAGCTTGGCGTGCGGGAGGTCGCCGACGTCGGCGCGGCGGAGAAGGCCAGTGGGCTTTCCGTTCCGTGGGTGAGCAAGTTGCCCCACGGTGTGACGGGAGAGCCCACGTATCACGTCGCGGCTCGGATCAGCGCGGTGTTCACTTTCTCGGCCGAGAAGGCGGCGCAGACCGCTGCGGCGGCCGGTCAGACGCCGCCACCGCCGCCCCCGGGTCTTGACGGCAGCCAGTTCCGGCTGGTCGCCGGTCCGGGGGTCGCCTCGGTCTGGTCGAAAGCGCGCGGGATCCCGGCCATGATCGTGGTCCGCGCGGCCGCGCCCACTGTGTACTCCTCGGGCATCCCGTTTGACACGGCCCGCGACTACCTGCTGTCCCTGCCCAGCCTGTCCGAAGAGGTCGCGTCGCAGCTGCGCGCCTTCTCCGGCGACGGGACGACGCTGCCCGTGGTCGTCTCGGTCGAGCGGCTGGCGAGCTCCACAGCCGACGTCGGCGGGGTGCCGGCCACGGTGCTGACCTCGCGCAACGGCGTGATGGCGGGCGTGGTCTGGGTGGATGACGGCATCGTGACCGCGGTGGCCGGCTCGCTCAGCGCCGATGAGGTGCTGTCGGTGGCTCGCGGGTTGCGGTGGGACCGGTGACCGGCCCCACCGCCCGGCTGGGCGCCAGCGCTTCCCTCGACGTCGGAGCCGAAGAGCAGCCAATCGCCGACCTGCCCCCGTCATCGGCCGTGTGGTGTTCGGGGCTGCGCAAGCGGTACCGGCGGCAGACCGCTGTCGACGGTGTGTCCTTCACCGTCGGACGTGGCGAAGTGGTGGGTCTGCTCGGACCGAACGGAGCCGGCAAGACCACCGTCATCAAGATCCTGCTCGGGCTGGTCCGGCCCGATGCCGGTGAGGTGCTGCTGCTCGGGCGGTCAGCGCGGGATCCGCAGGCCCGAGCCGGCGTCGGCTACCTGCCGGAACTCTTCCGGTATCAGCCGTGGCTGAGCGCCGCCGAGGTGCTGGCCCTGCACGTACGGCTCGCGGGTGTCACGGTGCCGGCCGCGGAGCGGCGCGCGTGCCTGGCCCTTGTCGGGCTCGCCGACCGCGCCGGCGACCGGGTGGGCGGCTTCTCCAAGGGCATGCAACAGCGCCTCGGACTGGCCGTCGCGCTGGTGGCCCGCCCGGACCTCGTCATCCTGGACGAGCCGACCAGCGCCCTGGACCCCCTCGGCCGGGCCGACGTCCGGGACCTGCTGCTCTCCCTCAAAGCACGCCAGGTCGCCGTGCTGCTCAACTCGCACCTCATCGGCGAGGTCGAGCGGGTCTGCGACCGAGTCGTCATCCTCGACAAGGGCCGGGTCGCCGCCTCCGGCACCCTCGCCGAGCTGCTCGGCCGACGCGAACTGCGGCTGCGGCTCGACGGGGTGGACTCGGCGGCGGAGGAACGGCTGGCCGCCGCCGGCGCGTTCACCCGCGACCGGGACTCGTTCGTCGTCGCGCTGCCCGCCGACCCGGACGCCACCACCGTGCCGGACCTCGTGGCCGACCTGGTCGGCCTCGGAGTGCGAGTGCACGCGGTCGAGCCCGCGCGGATCAGCCTTGAAGAGCGGCTGCTGGACATCCTCCGCGCCGGACCCACTGAGGAGCGCCGATGACTGCCCGGATCGTATTCACCGTCGCCGCGCTCACCCTTCAGGAGGCCGCCCGCCGGCGTGTGCTGCGCTCACTCGCCGTACTGACGATCACGCTGCTCGCGCTCAGCGCGTGGGGGTTCTCCCGGCTCGACGCGGAGTTCGGCGGGCTCACCACGGGGGAGGCCAAGGTGGCCGCCTCCACCGTGCTCAACCTGGTGATGTTCGGCCTGAGCCTGATCGCCGCGCTCGGCACGGCGTTCCTCGCCGGCCCCACCCTGGCCGGCGAGGTCGAGTCGGGGACGGCGCTGGCGATCCTGGCGCGGCCGATTCGCCGCTCGGCGGTGCTGCTGGGCAAGTGGCTGGGGCTGGTGGCTTTCGGCAGTGGCTTCGTGGCCCTTGCCGGGCTTGCCCAGTTCCTTATCGTCAGGACCACCCTGGGCTACTGGCCACCACAGCCGGCCATCGGCCTGGCGCTGCTCGCGGCCCAGACGATCGTGCTGCTCACCCTGGGACTGCTGCTGTCCACCGCCATCTCACCGATGGCCTCGGGCATCGTCGCGGTCGGCCTCTTCGGCGCCACCTGGATCGCCGGGGTGATCGGCGGGGTCGGCCAAGCCCTCGCCAATGACAGCGTGGCCAGGGTCGGCACCATCTCCCAGATGCTGCTGCCCACGGACGGCCTGTGGCGTGGGGCCATGCACGCCTTCCAGGACCAGACGTTGTTCACACAGGTCGGCCCAGGATTCGGGGCCTCCCCGTTCCTGAGCCAGGCCCCGCTCACCACCGCCTACCTCGGCTGGGCAGGCCTCTGGGTCGTCCTCGTACTGGTGCTCGCGGGGCTGGCCTTCCAGCGCCGCGACCTGTGAACCGTCAGCCCTGGGTCTCGGGCATTCCGACCGCCTGGAACGGATGCCGGTATGCAGAACAGTGGATGTCCTGGTGGTGGGTGTAGCCCGCCCTGGTGACCTGACCGGCCCGGCTGCTGGGTGAGATCGTCGACGACCTCACCCAGCCTGCCGACGTCCGGGCGCGACTTTGACCGTCTCACCCGGCACCCGCGCTCACTTAGACCGGCGCGAAGACCACGGCGACCGCTACGCCGCCGTCCTGAGCAACCGCTTCCCAGGTCTACGAACTGGTCACGGGTTGATGTTGAGCACCTGCAGGTTGATGTCGGTGGCGTCGCCGCCGCTCCATTCCACCCGCCCGGTGGCCACGCTCGCCTGCGTTTCCGGCTGGACGACCTGGTTGAAGCCCTTTCGCACGCGAATCGTGTCCTCCTGGCAGCCGCACTGACCCTCACGCAGGACGACTTCCCCGTGGTAGCGAATGGCGTTGCCCGGCAGCAGTTCGACGAAGCCGTGCAGTTCGGTGAGGACCTCTCCGCCGCAGGACCAGCTCTGGTCGATGACCATTTGCTGGCTGTTGAAGACGAGATCGTTGTCCAGCAGGGAGTAGGTGCAACGCTCATTGGTCCCGAAATTCTCGTCATCCATGATGTAGACGGTCCCGGAGACGACCACGCGCCGTTTTGCTTCGTCCGCTGAGGCCGACGCGGAGGTGATGCCAAGCATTCCCAACGTCGTAACTCCGGCACTACTCAGCGCCGCGATTTTCCCAAGCATGATTCTCTCCTACGCAGTGGCCCGAACGAGGCGTAGTCGATCTTTCCTGGGAGGCGTTCCGCGTAGGGCCTCGACTCCGCAAGGATCATCCCAAGATTCGAGGCCGCGTAGTCGAGCCGTGAGCGTTAATGGCCCGTTTTCGCAGGTTGGGCCCGGTTTACAGTAACGATCCGGTCTCCCATCCCATACCCGCGTAACCCATCCGAGAGAGCCACCCGTCCACGAAAGGAACACATCGCCAACCTCTGGAGCAACACAATGCGCCTCCCTTCCCGCGCGCTGGCCATTGTGGCCGCCGCCGCACTGGTTGCCCCTATTACCGCGGCGGTTCCGGTCGGCGCGGCCGTACGCCCCAAGGACGTCCCGAAGACCGCCCTCGCCGTGAAAATCAAAAAGATTGTCGACGGCGACACCGTGGACATCACGTACAAGGGGAAAAGCCTGCGGGTTCAGCTCCTGGAAATAGACGCTCCCGAGCGCGGCAAGTGCTGGTTCAGAACGGCGACCGCGCGGACGGCGGCGCTGCTCCCGGTCGGCAAACTCGCCTACGTGCTGCGGGACAAGCAACTCAAGGACCCGCACGGCGACTACCAGTTCTACGTGTGGAACGCTGGCGGCACGTTCGTCAACCGCAACCTCGTCCGGTACGGCTACGCCAAAGCGGTCCTCAAGCAGCCCAACGACAGATACATCCAGGTCATCCGTGCCGACCAGGCCAAGGCCAAAGCCGAGCGCCTGCGAATCTGGTCCGGCAAATGCGACACCGCAGGCGGCAGCGCGCCGACCCCGACGCCCAAACCCACGAACCCGACGCCGTCCGGCGGAACCGGAAGCGGCGACGACCCTCGATACCGCACGTGCGCGGAGGCCAACGACAACGGATACGGCCCCTACCGCCGCGGCATCGACCCCGAGTACGACTGGTACCAGGACCGAGACGGCGACGGAATCGTCTGCGAGCGCTGACCGAAGCCCAAGTCTGCCGAGGAGTAAGCGCCGGCCCGGGGCTTCCTGGTCGCGATTACGGACTGCACAGCACGACGTTCTGAAGTGCGAACCCCCGCCGGGATGGCGGGGGTTCGATAGGCCCGCGGAGCCGCACGGGTTCTCAGTGCACGCCGAGCAGCACAGGCCAGGTCTGCGGTCCGACGACGCCGTCGACCTCGATGCCCGCGGCAGTCTGCAGGCCGCGGATGCCGACGGAGTGGGCCGGGGTGAACATGGTGTCGCTGACACCGTCCAGGCCCGGGACGTCCCTGGCGAGCATCAGATGATGCATCGTGCGCACCTGCGGCCCCTGCTCGCCCTGCCTGAGAATCGGGAGTTCTCTCACGATGGCCTCCGTCCAGCTCTCGTGCTTCTCGTAGTCGGGGTTCCAGAACCCGGCGATGACTGACGCGTCACGTACGCGCCGCTTGCAGGTGTCCTCGGTGTTGCCCTCGATCGTCTGCAGCCTGCCGTCGCCGAGATTCTTCTCGACCACGCCGATGTGGTCGATCCGGCCGATGGAGTTGGTGCCGCCCCAGTCGAAGAACACCAGCGAGCCGGGCCGCGCGTACTGCTTGATGTCGGCCACGGTTCCCGGATGCCAGCGGCCGAGCCCTTCGCCGTCCTGCGCGTGCCACACCGTGTAGGCGCGATCCCCGTTGGGCAGGACCGCGGCGGCGTTGTCGGAGTGCCGTGCCCAGTACGAGATGGCCATATCGCACCACGGTTCCCGCAGGTACTCCGACCCGTTCCGGGCGGCGTACCAGCGAGTGATGACGTTCGGCCGGCCCGACAGTCCGAGGTCGTCGCTCGCCCGGGCCACCATTTTCTCGGCGGTCACGGCGTCCTCCTTCCGTTCGGCCCGTGCTCGTACACGCCGGTCTCCGGGTTGAGTACGTAGCCCAGAGAGACCAGGACCTGCTCCTCGTCCGGCTCGGTGGGACCCCACGGGTGGGTGTCCACGCCTTCCGCCACGAGTTCTGCTTCTGGTCTCCTGCTCATGATCAGCCATCCTGGTCGGGACGCGACGCCTGACCTCAGGCAAAAGTGATCCACCCAGAGACGGCCTGAATGCCGCGACTTGATCGGTCTGGAAAAGGCCGGCCGGTTTCGTCACCGGCTCCAGCAGCTGGCTGTTCGCATCGGCGACACGCCGCGAAACAGCCCCGGCACGGATACGTGCCTTGAGTTACGCCTGCCCCCCGCCGGCCAGGCGTAAATCCTTGAGACGACCAAGTCATCCTCAAATGGACTTATCTGGACTCAGTTCGGAGTGGGGCCGCCCAGTTGGGCCAGGAGTTTCTGCATGCGGTCGATCTCGATGCGCTGGTCGGCGTCGACGTGGGAGGCGAAAGTGAAGATCTCCGTTTCCTGGCCGCCGTCGCCGTCGAACAGTTTCTCGACCATCTGGAGCGCGCCCAGGTGATGGGCGATCATGTTCTGGGTGAAGGCCCGGTCGAAGTCTTCGCCGGTGGCCTTCTTCATCTCGGCGAACTGCTCCTCGGTCAGCATGCCGGGCATCAGCTCCGCGCCCGCGCCGGAGTGATCGTGGTTGGCGTCCGGTACCGTCTGGCCGCGGTCCTGGAGCCAGCGTCGCATCAGCGCGATCTCGTCCTCCTGGGAGGCCTCGATCCGCTTGGCGATCAAAGTGATGTCCCGGTTCGTGCTGCGGGAGGGGACCAGGCCGGTCATCCGCAGCGCCTAGGCGTGGTGCGGGATCATCCCCTGCATGAAGAGCACGTCCGAGGCCATGTACAGAGCGTCAGCGACCGTCGGCAGCGCGGTGGCGGCGAGCGTCTGTCCAGGGTTGCCTGGAGCTCCCGGTTGAACGATCATTGGCGCGGCCGGCGCCTTGGGCGTCTCCGCGGCGCATCCGGCGATCACACCCGTGACCAGCACGAACATGCCTATATATCGCAATGTGGGCAGCGAACTCATTATTTGGACCTGTTTCGCCTTGCTGGGTGGTGTCCATCCGGAACTGTAGAGATGTCATGGTATAGAACATCAAGGTCGTCTCCGTTACAGTTCGCGTGTAACACCAAAGTGGATCTCCCTCCCAGCTGGTGTCACAAGAGGCACCGGCCTGGTCCCGGGTGCCCCTCGCGATAGATCAACTACGGAGGGGATGCCCGAAAGAAGGGAAACGGCCCGTGAGAAGTAGCCGTTCGGCACGTGGGGGACGTGCCAGACTACAAAAGCTCGGGATCATCGCAGTAGGCGCGTTACTGGTGGGCCTCCTGCCAGCCGCGACCTCCGCGGCGGCCGACGTCGACCCCCCGGATCGGACTCGGCGCCGGATGGCTGGACGCCCAGCAGGCCATCAGCGGACTGGAACTGACCGCGCACCAGGACCGGCCGGAGGGCTTCTACGTCGCCTCCAACCCAGGAAGCGGTTCGTTCCTCAACTCTGACCTGGCATTTGGCGGGAACTACGCGTTCTCCGGCAACTATAACGGTTTCAACATCTATGACATCTCCAACGGCGACAGCCCCGTCCTGAAGACCTCGGTCGTCTGCCCCGGCGGCCAGGGCGACCTGTCGGTGTACGGGAACCTGCTGTTCATGTCGGTGGAGGAGACCCGCGGCCGGATCGACTGTGGCACGCAGGGAGCCAGCGGAACCGTCAACCCTGACCGCTTCCCCGGTGTCCGGGTCTTCGACATCAGCGACATCAGCCACCCGGTGCGGGTGGCGGCGGTGCAGACCTGCCGCGGGTCGCACACCCACTCGCTGGTGACCAGCGAGAACGAGCCGGAGAACGTCTACGTCTACGTCTCCGGCACCTCCAGCGTCCGCTCCGCGCAGGAGCTCGCGGGCTGCGCCAACACGGCGGCGACCGACCCGGCCACCTCGCTGTGGCGGATCGACGTCATCCGGGTTCCGCTGGCCGCGCCGCAGAACGCGGCGGTCGTGAGCAACCCCCGGCTGTTCACCGACTCGACGACCGGCGCGATCAACGGCCTGCAGAACACCCCGCCCACTCCGCAGCACCCGTCGGGCACCAACTGGTCGCCGTCGCCGGTCACCAGCCAGTGCCACGACATCACGTCATACCCGGAAATCGGGCTGGCCGCCGGCGCCTGCGCCGGTAACGGCATCCTGATCGACATCTCCGACCCGACGAACCCGAAGCGGCTCGACGCGGTCTCCGACCCCAACTACGCGTACTGGCACTCGGCCACCTTCAACAACGACGGTACGAAGGTCATCTTCACCGACGAGTGGGGCGGCGGCTCCGGCGCGCGCTGCAGGAGCACCGACCTGCCGTCCTGGGGTGCGAACTCGATCTATGACATCGTCGACGGCAAGCTCGTCTTCCGGAGCTACTACAAGCTGCCGGCGCCGCAGACGACGATGGAGAACTGTGTCGCGCACAACGGGTCGCTCGTCCCGATCCCCGGTCGCGACGTGATGGTCCAGGCCTGGTACCAGGGTGGCCTGTCGGTGTTCGACTTCACCGACTCCAGCAACCCGAAGGAGATCGCGTTCTTCGACCGCGGCCCGGTCAGCGGGACCTCGCTGGTCACCGGCGGCTTCTGGTCCGCCTACTGGTACAACGGCCACGTCTACGGCAACGAGATCGCGCGCGGTTTCGACGCCTTCAAGCTGAAGCCGAGCCAGTTCCTCAGCCAGGCCGAGATCAACGCGGCGGAGGCGGTGAAGCTCGGCGGGTTCAACCCGCAGAACCAGCCGAAGCTGACTCCTGGCCTCTCGCTGTCCGCGACCGCTCAGGCCCGCTGCGTGGGCACGTCGGCGTACGTGGCGGTCACGGCCGTCAACAACGGCACCGTGCCCGCGAACGTGACGCTGTCGAGCCCCTACGGTTCCAAGACCGTGGCCGACGTCGCTCCCGGCAAGCAGGCGTACCAGTCCTTCAACACCCGGACCAGGCAGCTCGCCGCCGGCACGGCGAACGTGACGGGCACCGCGACGATCGGTGGCCAGGTCACCGCGTCGCACGACGCCGCCTACGCCGCGATCAGCTGCGGCTGACCGGACCGGCGGTAGCCACGGCGTACGCGCCGAAGACGCCGCTTAGTTGAACCGGGGCCGGTCGGCCGACAGGCTGGCCGGCCCTGCCCCCCATAAGTGGAGTAACCATATGAAAAGAAACAGGATTCTCGCTGCGTCGGTGCTGGCTCTCGCGATTGCCGGTGTGGCCGGTCCCGCGATGGCGGCCGATGACCCCGACACCAACGGTGTTGAGGTGTCGGTGACGATCGAGCCTCTGCGTGTTCCCGGTCAGGTGTCGATGACGGTGGCCGACAACAGTGGCGTGACTCTGACGGAGAACGGATCCAACGCCGCCGCTCGTCAGTTCACCGGTACGCTGCCGACGGTCACGGTGACCGACACCCGTCTCCCGGACGAGATCCCCGCGGGGGACTTCTGGGCGGTGGTGGGTCAGTCGAGCCAGTTCGCGGCGACCGGTGACCCGGCCAAGACGATCGGTCCGGAGTACCTGGGCTGGGCTCCGCATCTGCTGACCGGTTCGACGACGGGGTTGGTGGCGCCGGGTGAGCCGGTTTCCAGTGTCGTCTCCGACGGCAGTGGAGCGCCCGCGGTGGGTCTGCAGGGCCAGGAGCTGCTGGTTTCGATCGCGGACTCGGCTGAGGAGATCGGCACTCACCAGGTCAACGCCAATCTCGCGCTGCGGACTCCGGTCGACGTCGCGGCCGGGGAGTACCACTCGACGCTGACGCTCTCGCTGTTCAACCAGTCCTGAGCCCAGGGGCCGAACGCCCCTGCCGCAGGTTCCGTCCGGGAACGTTCACGATCAGACAGGAGACACCTCCGTTGGCCATGAGCAGTCCGCGCAGGGCACCTGCCCTCCTCGCGCTCCTGTGCGCTGTCGGCGCGACCACCCTGGTCGGATTCGCCGGCCCGGCCGGCGCCGCAGGCCGCAGCGACGTCACCTGGTCGGTCGCGCCTGCCGACGCCAACGGCCCCGACGGCCGCAGCGTGATCGATCTCGAACTGGCCGGTGGGCAGGAGGCGACCGAGCATGTCGCGGTCATCAACCGCTCCACCAAGGAGGTCGTCTTCGCGATCGACGCCAACGACGGCTACCTGACCGCCAAGGGACTGTTCGACATGCGGCCCTCGGACGCCACGCCGACCGACGGCGGAGCATGGATCAAGGTTCCCGGCAAGGTGACCATTCCCGCCGGCGCCACCGCCGTCGTGCCGGTCAAGGTCACGGTGCCGCAGAACGCGACGCCGGGGGACCACCCCGCGGGTGTCACCGCGTCCGTGGAAACGATCTTCGAACAGGTCCGGGTCCAGAACCGGGTGGGCGTCCGGGTGAACCTCCGCGTGACCGGCGACTACGCGGCCAAACTCGCCGTGACCGACCTGCGGGCCGAATACACCGGCTCATGGAACCCCTTCGCCGCGGGCTCCATCGACGTGACCTACACCGTGGCCAACGCCGGCAACGTCCGGGTGGCCCCGGACGCGCAGATCCGCACGTCCGCGCTGGCGGGGGAGAGCGGCTGGGACGACACCTCCGAAGCCAAGACCAGGGAGATCATGCCGGGCGGCAGCCGCGAGTTCACCGCACGGGTGACCGGCGTCTGGCCGATGGGTTCGATCACCACGAAAGTCGTCGCGATCCCCGCACTCGTCGGTGAATCACCCCCCGAGCGTCGTCGCCGAACGAGTGACGATCGACACCACACTCTGGGCACTGCCATGGCCACAGCTCGTTCTCCTCGTCGTCGCCTTCTTCGTCATCCGGGTGGCCGCCTCCCGCCGCCGCCTCCAGCGCCAGGCCGAGATCCTCCGCGAGGCAAGCGCCCTGATCGCCCACTACGGCGGCGTACCGAAAGACTGACCTTGCCCGGGATGGGCCGATCCCTCTCAAGCAGAGCTGACCAAAGATTTATGTCCATGTCCGACTTTGTACGGATACAGAGTCATCTATGGATTGGGTGGGCTGGTCTGGCGTTGGCTTGATGCCCGTACAGGGGGAGGTCAGGCCAGATGGGAAGTAGTCGTTTCATTCCCGGTCGAGTGAAGGCGCTGGTCGTCTTGGCGTCGCTGGCGGCCGCGTGTGGCGGCGAATCGACGGAAGCCGACAGTGAACCAGCCAAGGGCGTCAGCGAGATCGTTCTGATCGCTGAGAAGACCGATCGGGTGGCAGGGGTCATTCCCAAGGACATGAGGGGTAAGGCGAAGGCGCTCGCGGAGAAGGGGGCCGGGACGCTGAGGGTCTTCGCGGTGGGGCGTACGGCGAGTGAGGTGGGTTTCATCGACCTGCGTATCACGCGAGCAGGGACGGATCAGGAGGAGCACAGCCCGCCGCTGCGCGCCATCGGGGTCGATGATCGGCTCACCGACCTGTCGGAGGCGATCGCGAAAGCGCAGGTCGGAAGTATCGGGTTCGACCTCTACGCGGCCCTGCAGGCGGCCGAGGACATTTCGAAGGGCGGCCGCGCGGATGTGACACTCGCGACTGCCGTTCTGACGGCTACCGTGGCGCCCCTCGATATGTCGGTACTGACGGCGGGGGATCCGGAAGCGGCGGTTCAGGAGGTGATGAAGACCGACATCAGCGAGGTCGACCTGTCTGGAGTCGATCTTCATCCGGTGCTGCTCACTCCGGGCGGGTCCGGGCAGGAGCCGCTGGGCGTCGCGAGCGAGGTGTGGCGCGAGAAGTTCATCGTCGGGCTCGGCCAGGCTCTGGGCGCACGGGTGAGCGAACCTGTGCGCGATCGGGAGCGGGCGGCGCCCTGGGCCGATCCGTCCGCCGTCCCGCCGATCGTCCAGATCGAACCGGAGCCGACCCCCACGCCCGACCCTCCGCGCGTGGGGAGGATCGACGCGGCGTACTTCCGGCCAGACGAGGCCGTGCTCATCGACCCGGCGGCGGTCGAGTCGAAGGCTGCCCAGATCGCCGGCCAGTACCTCGAAGCGCCGGCGGGCTCGGTCATGACCGTCACCGGGTTCTGCGCCAAGTTCGGCGACAACCCGGCCGGCGCCCGCGCCCTGTCCAAACGCCGGGCCGAGGTGATCAGGGACCTGCTCGTCGACGCCGGCGTGCCGCCCGAGTTCGTCCGGGCGGACGGAAAGGGCTGGGACGTCAAGGGCACGCCGGGGAAGCCCGCGCAGGACCGGGCGCAGCGTGTCGTCGTGGTGAAGATCACCGCGCCTGAGACCACGTGACAGGGGGAGGATCATGTCCGGCGAACTGGCGGATCACCACGGAAGCTGTCCCTACTGCTCGACGCGGCAGCTGGCCGGCAAGGCGATTCCGATCGAGGCCCTGCCCAGGGGGGAGGTGCTGCCACCCGAGGACATCCTGGGTGTCGGCGTGGCCATCACCGGCTCCCAGCGTGAGGAGACGGGGCCGCGCGCCGAGGCCAGGCAGCGCAAGGCGTTCGAAGACGCGCTGGAGCGCCTCCAGGATGAGGCTATGGAAGTGGCGAAACGCCACGACAACGGCCTGTTCCATGAAGCTCGGTGCGCGGTCGAGAAGACGACCGAGGCGGGCGCCGCGCTCCAGCAGCGGGCGACCATCCGCGACGCCGTCCACAACTATCGGGCCAGCGTCCGGCTGGCGGCCAAGCGTGCGCAGGAAAGCGACGACCAGCACACGAACAAGCCGCTGCGCCGCCGCTGGGTGATCGTCGTCGCGGGCGCGACGGCCATCGTCGACGTGGCCCTCTACTGGGAGCTCATCTTCAACCTCGGGCCGCTGGACTCACTCGCGTCCCTGGTGCAGTGGGGCGCCGCCGCCTGCCTGGCGTTGCTCTGGACGGTCGCGATGGACTTCAGCCTGGAGGCGTACCGGACGCGCGAGCGGTCGAGCCGGGACGCGCGGTCGGCGCTGCGGGACCACAACCGCGACCATCGTGACACCGGCCTGGACGTGGCGGCGCGCAGCCGGGCGGAGGCCATCCTGGCCCAGATCAAGGCCGCCGACCGCCTGACCCGGCTCGCCTTCGGTTTCGTCCTCACGGTCACGCTGATCAACACCCTGCTGATCGGGGGCCGGGTGGCGTCCATGGTCCGCTCGGCGGGCAGATCCGTGGCCGAGGCGGCGATCTTCGGGCTGGCGGCGGGACTCATCGTCTGCGCGGTCTTCGCCGTGCTGACCATCCTGCTCACGCGCGGCAACGATCTCGGAAACCGGCTGCGCGACGGGCGGGCGGGCCTGGCGAAGCTCGGGGCGCGGCTGGAGGCGTCGGTTCAGCGGGCGACCACGCTCGCCGGGCAGGCGACCAGGCACGTCGACGCCGCCGACCTGGCGGCCGTGCACGCCGAGGAGGACCGGCAGTGGGTGCTCCGGCGCTACCGGCAGGGCATGACCTGGGCGATGGTGCAACTGGGCCTGGACGAGATGCCCATCAGACCGGAGAACATCGTCGTCCACGCGATGACGACGTACACCGAAGGCAGCAAGACCCTGGAGACCGCCCGGCTCGGGCTTCCGTCGCTCGCGGCGGAGCTGAGGCAGGCGCGGGAGGAGGCGCAGGAACTCCAGGCCGCGCTGCACGGGGTGACGGAGCCTACGGCGACCACGCAGGCGTTCGGCATGGAGGCGATCGAGTCGGCGAGGCCGGTCCCTCCGCCGAGCCGGCCCGTGGTTTCCCGCGTGGTGCCGCCGCTGCGTCCCGGAGAGGGTTCGCGGATCATCCCGCTGGACCCCCCGCTGCCCCGGCCCGGTTCTGTGCCGGGCATGCCCAACCAGGCGAAATGGCTTCCGATCGCCGGGGCGGTCGTCGCGGCGGCTGCGGCCCTGGTCATGGCCGTCACGACGGCATCCCCCACGGAACGATCCAAGGTCGTGCAAACCGACACGTGATGCGACATTTCCAGAACACTGGCGGTAACCCGCTGGCTACTCATTTGGCTGCTTGCTAGCCTGCTGGTACCGGTTCGGGGCGCCGCCGCCTGAAGGAGCTTCCATGCTGCCCCCAGCCGGATCCCCCGAGAGTCACCGAGCCGGACTCGGCCTCGTCAAACGCCAGCGGGTACGCAACCGGCTGCTCATGGGCGTGCTCGGACTGGTTCTCCTGGCCGCCGTCGCCGCTGTCGCCACCATCGTCGCGGCGTCCGCGCGCGATGTCGCCGCGGGGCTGGCGGCCGGGGGCGTGCTCGTCGCCGTCATGGTGATCTGCGGGCTGTCGAACGACTCGCTGACGTTGTGGCGCTTCGGCGAGGTGCACGACCCGGAACGGCGGGAGGCGCTGCAGGCGATCGTGAACCGGATGGCGGCGGAGTTCCGGATCGCGCCGCCCCGGGTCAGGATCATGGACAACGGCGTGAACGCGGTGGCGATCGGGTCCGGGGGCCGGGCCCACATCTGCCTGTCCGTACGGCTGCTCGCCCTCTACCACGACGACCCCGACGAGCTGGAAGCCGTCATCGCGCACGAACTCGCCCATCACGCCAACGGCGACTCCTGGATGGCGAGCGTGCTGGTGGGCGCCATGATGTGGAACCGCTGGGTCTACACCCTGCTGACGTTCTACGCCGAAGCCCTGCGAATCGTCTGCCTGGGGTTCCTGGCGGCGACCACGAACAGGTCAGGGCCCATCGTCGGTCCGCTGCGGCTGTCCTGCGCCGTCATCGCCAGGTTCGTCGCGCCCGCGATCCGCAAGGCCGGCAAGATCGTGCTGGTCGTCAACCACGCGATCCTGATGGCGCTGTGCCGGCATCGGGAGTTCGCGGCGGACGCGGTGGCGGCGTACGTCACCGGGAGACCCGAGGCTCTCTGCGCCGCCTTGGAGCGGATCGAGGGGGAGCCGACGACCCTGGTCCGGGGGCGCTGGCTGGCGCAGGAACGCGCCATCGCGCGGGCGGTGTCCGGGGGCGGGCTCGCCGAACTGCTCTCCACCCATCCGAGCACGAGCCGCCGCATCGAGCGTCTGCTCGGGTACACGACGGGCGGCGAGCCGTTCCGCGACAGAATCCCGGTCCTGGTCGCGGGTTTCGTGACGTTGGCGCTGGTCATCGCAGGCAGCGGCGTGGCGGGGTACACCGCGATCGGTTCCAGGCCCCAGGTGTCGTACGGGACGACCATCGCGCAGGCGGGCTCCCCCGTGGCCGCCGACGACGACTTGGCCCCGGATCCGGCCACCGACCTCGCGACGATGCCACCGGAAACACCCGGCCTCGCCGAACCGCCACCCGAACCTGCCACCACGTCGGCTGAGCCACCTGCGGAACCTCCCGCCGAACCCTCCACCAAATCCCCAAATAAGCTGAACAAGCCGGATAAATCACCTTCCAAGCCCCCTTCGCCCACGACGGACCCGGAGACGGACCCGGAAACCCCGACCCCACCCGCGACCGGCCGATCCGCCGACCCTTCCCCCACGCCATCCACGACCCCAGAACCGACCGCTGAACCGACCCAAGAACCGGCTCCCGACCCGCCCGCCGCAGCACCTGTCCGGCTGGGCGGCGTCGACTTCGACGCGTACTGCCGCCTCCTGGGCGCCGGCGACGCCACCCTCGAAGAGAACAACGTTTACGGCTGGCGCTGCGACGGCCGCCCCCTCTCGGTCACCGACGCCTGCAAACAGCTGTACGGCGACGAGAACGCCCTGGACAAAGCACTCAACTACGCCGACCCCGAATCCTGGGAGTGCTGGCAGGTCACCCGCCGCCTCGGCGTCCTGGACTCCGCCGACTTCGACGCCCACTGCCAGGCCGGGGGAGCGGAGGACGCGACCCTCGTCGCCGACCACGCGTACGGCTGGCGTTGCCGTACCACCGACGGCACCGAGACCGGCATATCCGTCATCGACGTCTGCCGTCGGCGACATGACGAACCGGCCGCCATCGACCGGATGGCCGACTACCACAACCCCGACTCCTGGGAGTGCTGGATCTGATGGGACGCTCCGCCGCGGAAGCCCTGACCGTCCTGGTCATGCGCCTGCTCGAAGCCGATTCGTGGGGCGAGTCGTTCGAACTCGTGGCCCGGCACCCGGAGGAACTGCTGCACGAGGACGCGCTCTTCGTCCTCGACGTCATGGTCCCGTTCATCCAGCAGTTCGGACCCGCCAACGGACTCAGCCAGCTGGCGAGGCACCGCCGCTTCCTGGAACTCTGCGCGCGAAGCCGGGCCGGGCACCCCGAATCCTGGCCGTCGAGCCCCGCCACTCTGGTGGAGATAGTCCGTGAACTCGACCACGGCGAAGCCATCGCGGCCGAGGACCTGGAAGACGACCACGACGCCGGCGAAGCCATCGCGGCCGAGTACTCGGAAGACGAACCCCTGGGGTCGGCCCGTCGCATCCTGGAGATGGTCACCCTGCTGGAGCGTCTGGCAGACACCCCCACCCTGGCCGCCGCCGAGCAGCTGATCAAGGCGAATCCCCGGCTGCTGGACGACCCCATGGCCGGTGTCCACCTGACGGAAACCGCGGACCTGGCGGCCAGGATGGGCCGCCCCGAGGAACCAGCTCATCTGCGCGACCTGGTGGCCCTGCTCGCGCGCCTCCGCGGCGAACCCGAAAAACACTCCGAAGCGACGGCGTCCCGCCCACCGGAAACCCCCGGACACTTCCACGAGTTGTGGGACAACGCGGTGGCAGCTGACGAGCGGGCCAAGACCGGGCTCCACGGCTGGCCCGGGGCGATCGACGCCGCCGCCGCATGGGAGAGCATGATCGAGCGCCCGGACTTCGTCGGTACCGATCCCGAATTCCAGGGCCTGGTGCTGAGCAGCGCCGGTGTCGCCTACCTGCGCGTGGACTGGATCGAGAACGACGCGACAGCCTTGGACGGCGCCATCCGCTGCTGGGCCAGGCTCGTCGAGATGGCTTTCGGGCGGCAGCCGTGGGCCGAAGGTTACCCCGCCAACCTGGCGGCCCTGTTCATGCAGCGCTATCAGCGCTACGGCCGCCACCTCGAAGACCTCAAGGCGGCGATCCGCGAGTATGAGCGGCTACGTGACGCGGACCTGCTCGACGACCCACGGCGCATGGGCGCGTACGCGGCCACGCTCTCCGAGCGCGCGTCCCGGCTGGGCCGGGCGGACGACCTCACGACCGCCATCGACTGGCACCGGAGAGCAATCGCCAAAGCATCCGCCACGGATCCGCGCGGTCAGGCCGAGCTCCAGCGGGACCTGGCCACCTCCCTGATCCGCAGGTTCGAGGAAACCGGAGCGCTCGCCGACCTGGACGACGCCATCGCGGCCGGTCGCGCGGCGGTCGCCGGTGGCGAACTCGGCCAGGAGCGGCTGAGCTGTCTCGGCAGCCTGGCCACGGCCCTGTCCACCAGATTCGAGCGGTACGGCGACCTCGCCGACCTCGACGAGGCGATCACCTTCGGCCGGGAAGCCCTCGACTCGCTCGCAGAACAGCCCGCCGGCCTGACCGACGTGATGGAACCGATCGTCGACCACCTGGAGGCAGCGGGCCTGCCCGCCGAACTGATCGCACAACTCAAGACGCAGGCTCCCCCCACGGAAGGACTGCCCCCGCACGAACGCGCCGGGCTGCTCTCCAACCTGGGCACCGACCTCACCAGACGTTTCCGCATAACCGCGAACGTCGCCGACATCGACGAGGCGATCACCCGGCAGCGTGCGGCGGTCGACATCACGCCACACGACCACCCGGACCGGATGCGCTGCCTGACCGGACTCAGCCAGGCCCACCTGACCCGCTACCGCCACGCGGCGGAACGGGATCTCCCCACCGCCGTCAACGCCGCGTACGCGGCCCGCAACGCCGCATACACGATCAGGGACGCCACCCCCGGCGACCACCCGAGCCCGCACGTCGTGGAACAGACCCTCCACCACGCGCTGCTCACCCAGTACGAGTTCTCCGGCCGCCAAGCGCATCTGGAGGCCGCCAGGGAACAGGCGAGGCGCATGGTCGGCGCCACCGCCGAGACCCACCCCGACCGGGGGCAATACCTGCTGCACCTGGGCAACGTGCTCGACCTGCCCCGCCGCAGGGCCGTCCAGCTGAACCCGGCGTGGGAGCAGGAAGCGCGCGACAAGTGGCTGGAAGCGGCCGGCAGCACGGTGACCCCGCCGCTGATCCGGGCTTACGCCCGGCGGTTGCTCGGCGAGGATCTGGTGCGATCCGGCGACCTCCGCGCCGCCTCCGGCCACTTCGAGAAGGCGATGGAGCTGCTGCCCGAAGTGGTGTGGCGCGGCCTGAGCCAGGCCACCAGGGAACGCCAGCTCAGCAGCTGGAACGGTCTGGCCACCGACGCCGCCGCCTGCGCCATCGCGCACGGTGACCTTCAACGAGCCCTCGAACTGCTGGAACAGGGCAGATCCGTGCTCTGGTCCCAGCAGCTGGACATCCGGACGGACCTCACGGCGCTCAAAGCGAAGGCCCCCGACTTGGCCGCCCGGCTCCAGCGACTACACGCCGGCCTGGATTCGGCGGCCGTGAACGGCGCGGACACGGATCGGCGCATCGCCGACGCCCGCGAGTGGGAGACGACGATCGCCGAGGTCCAGGCGCTGCCCGGCTTCGACACCTTCCTGCGGCCGGCGCCGTTCGCGGAGTTCGCCCGCGTGCCAGGACCGGTGATCGTCCTCAACGTGAGCACGATCCGCTGCGACGCCATGCTGGTGCGCGACGGCGAGGTGAGCTCGCTGCCCCTGCCCATCACCTACGACCGGATCCTCACCCTGGCGAACGACCACCTCACCTATCTGGAACAAGCGAATGGAAGGCTGGACACCGGCAGGTGGCCGCTCCTCGACGAACTCTGGCGGGACATCGCCGAACCCTGCCTGTCCGCGCTCGGCGTCACCTCGGCCGGCCGCGAACGGGTCTGGTGGTGCCCCACCGGCCCGCTCGCCTTCCTGCCCCTGCACGCGGCGGGCGACGACCACGACAGTGTGCTCGACCGCACCGTGCCGTCCTACACCACCACCCTGACCGCGCTGACGCGTGCCGCGAAGGCGGCGCGGCCCGCCCCGGAGTTCCGGCGGCTGCTCTGCGTCGGAGTCCGAAAGAGCCCGGGAACCCCGCCGCTGGTCTACGCGGTGCGGGAGGCGTCCGAAGTGGCGGCGAAGGTTCCAGGCACGACGCTGCTGAACGCGGACGCCACCCGGGCGGGGCTGCTGGCCGAACTGCCCCGCCACGCCTGGGTTCATCTGGCCTGTCATGGCGGGCAGGACCCGTGGAACCCCTCCGACGGCGCGCTGTACCTCGCCGATGGGCAGGTGCGGATGCCGGAGATCGCGGGGCTGCGCCTGAAGAACGCGGAGTTCGCGTTTCTGAGCGCCTGCCGTACCGCTGCCGGCGGATACGCCCTTCCGGACGAATCGCTGCACCTCACGGCGGCGCTGCAGCAGGCGGGGTTCCGGCACGTGACCGGGTCGCTCTGGCCGGTCGGCGACCTGGCCAGTCTCGAACTGAGCGAGCCGATGTACACGGTGCTGGCGGACGGCGGATTCGACGCCTCCCGGGCCGCCCACGCTTTGCACGAAGCCGTGCTCCAGCTGCGCGCGGCTCACCGGAAGAGGCCCTTCATCTGGGCTCCCTACGTGCACTTTGGACCATGAGGACCATGAGGACCATGAGGGGACTTTGGGATGCGCCCGGATCCTGATGCGATCTCGACGGTCGAGGAGTTCGCGCAGGCGCTGACCCTGCTGATGGACCAGGCGGGGCTCACCCTGCGCGGGCTCGCCAAACGGGCCGGCATTCCTCCGCAGACCGTGAGCGACTATCTCAACGCGCGGAACCGCCCGAGGATCTCCTCGGCCAACCTGGCGAAGCTCCTCAAAGCCTGCGGGATCACCAGCGACGGCGAGATCGACCGCTGGTACGCGCTGCTGCGCCGGCTCTGGCGGGGCAAACCCGTGCTCCCGCAGGCTGAGCCGGCGCGGGAGCCGCCCTCGTACGGCATAGTCTCCACCCGGCCGCCGGTGGAACGCCTCAGCGAGGAGCCCACCCTGGTCGGCCGCCAGGACCTGCTCCGCCTGCTCGGCGCGGGACTGACCGCCGACTGGGACGGCCCGCGGGTGCACGTGCTGCACGGCCTGGGCGGCACCGGCAAGAGCGCGGTCGCGCTCGCCCTGGTGCGCTGGGCGCTTGAGCGGAAGGTGCACACCTGGTGGGTGACGGCCGCCGACGGTCCTGGCGCGGTCTCCGACGGCATGCGGGCGCTCGCGGTGCAGCTCGGCGCGGGCCGGGAGGTCATGCGCTCGGGCAGCCACCCCGACGTCCTGTGGCGGTTGCTCAACAAGTACCGCTCCCCGTGGCTGCTGGTCATCGACGACACCGATGACCCGCGCCGGGAACTCTGCCTGAACGGCGCGCCGGTCACCGACGCCACCGGCTGGCTGCGCCCGGTCGAGGGCAGATTCGGCCTGGTGGTCGTCACCACCCGGGATTCCTTCTCGTGGGGCCGGCCCGGCTCGTGGGCCAGGTCGCACCGGATCGAGCCGCTCACCGCCGGCCAGGGCGCGGACGTGCTGCGGGAGCTGGCGCCCCAGGCGGGCTCGGCGGAGGACGCGCACGCGCTCGCCGAGCGGCTCGGCGGCCTGCCGCTCGCGCTGCGCCTGGCCGGTCTGCATCTGGCCCAGGCCGCCGGTCTGCCCGGCCGGCTCGCGGGGCCGGCCACCTTCGCCGAGTACGGTGAGGCGCTGCGGCAGGACGAGGACGTGCTCGACGTGGACGCACCCGGCGGGCTCCGGCACCGGCAGCGGATCGACCGGACCTGGGAGCTCTCCCTCGACCTGCTGGCGGACCAGGGCCTGCCGCAGGCCCGGCCGCTGCTGCGGCTGCTCGCGTGTTTCCGCCAGGCCGCCGTGCCGTACGGGCTGCTGCTCAGGCCCGAGATCCTGTCCCGGTCCCCGCTGCTCGCCGGCCTGACCACCGGCTCGTTGCGCGCGGCGCTGCTCGGCCTGTCCGGGGTGGGCCTGGTCGACCTCGTCCGGGACTCCGCCGCCGACCCGGCGGTCGCCGACCTGCTGCTGATCCATCCGCTGGTGCGGTACGCCTGCCGCCGGCACGCCCGCGACGACCTGCCGGAACTCCTCTCGGTGAGCACGGCTCTGCTGGCCGCCGTGGCCGACGAGCTCGACCCCAAGAATCCGGTGTCCTGGTCCGGCTGGCGGGCCCTGGCCGACCACTGCCACAGCCCGTTCGACCTGATGGAACCCGGTCCCCAGCCGTCCGCGGGCGTGCTCGGCCCCGCCACGCTGGCCGCGCGCTACCTGCTCTACGCGGGCCGTTTCGAGGAGGCCGGCGACCGGTACGGCTCGCTGCTGACGATCGGCGTCGGCCTGTTCGGAGCCGACCACCCCGACGTGCTCGCCGTCCTGCACGACCTTAGCCAGGTGCGCGCCTCCCTCGGCAGGTACGCGGAGGCGGAGCGCGGCTTCGGCGAGGCGCTCACCGCCCGGCGGCTGGTGCTGGGCCCCGAACATCCGGACACCCTGACCACCCAGCACTATCTGGGCCGGCTGCTGCTCGACCAGGGCCGGCTCGACCAGGCGGAGGAACTGCTCCGGCCCACCCTGGCCGCCCGCGAGCGGGTGCTCGGGCCGCTCAGCACCGACACCCTCACCAGCAAGAACAACCTGGCCCACCTGCTGTACGCGCGAAACCTGCTGGCGGAGGCCGAGCACCTGCTGACCGAGGTGCTCCGCGACCGTACCCAGGTCCTCGGCGCGGACTTCCCCGCCACCCTCATCACCCGGCACTACCTGGCCCTGATCGAGCAGGCGCGCGGCCGGCACGCCGCCGCCCTGGCGCGGCTGCGGGAACTGGCCGCGGTGTGCGTCCGGGTGCAGGGGCCCGAGCACCACCGGTCGCTGGCCATCCGCCACTCCCTCGGCGAGGCGCTGCTCGCGCTGGAGGACCGCGACGGCGCGCGGTCCGTGCTGACCGGCGTGCTCGACGGGCGGACCAGGGTCCTCGGCCCGGATCACCCGCACACCCTCGCCACCGAGAAGGTCCTCGGCCGATGCCGGTGAGGTCAGATCCCCTTGCGCAGCCGCGCGGTGACCTCGACGCCGATCGCGGGGTCCGGCCAGGTGTCCACCGGCACGCCGAGTGACCTGGCCAGGGCGGCGCCGTACAGGTCGGCGAGGGACTCCACCAGGTCGGTGAAGTCGCCCCACGCGGCGCGGCCCGACCACCAGGCCGCCGCGCACCCGGCGACGGCGACCAGCAGGGCGGGCCACCACCACGGGGCGATCAGCAGGTAGAGCAGGCCGCCGCCACCGTGCACGCCCGCCGTGTGCCAGGCCGCGTACGCCTTGCGGGCTTCGTCGCGGACCCGCGAGGGGAGCGTCAGCCAGAGCCGGGGCCAGGCCGCCCACAGGTCGAGGCCGTACTCGCCGTGGATGTGTTTCTCCCGGGCGGCCATGGCGTCGCCCATCCAGGTGGCGTGCCGGGGACGCGACAGGGAGATCCGGTTGCGGCGGGCGGCGGCCACCGCCTTCGCCGCGTCGTCGCCACCGGCTCGCGCGTCCCTGGAAGGCGTGTTCGGCGGCCTCCCATCGGCGCAGGCGGCCAGCGGCCAGCCGCCGCGACAGGGTGCCGCCGGGTCCTCGGATCCAGCACGCCCGCGTCAGCCGCCCGGCGTACTCCGCGGCCGTCCCGTGTACGGCCACCGCGACCAGGAACAGCGCGGCGCAGGCGAGCACGGCGGCTGGCCGGTCCGGCAGGGCGTTCGCCCGCTTGATCAGCACGCCGACGTCGTACCAGGATGAATGGCCGAGCGCGGGACCGGCGAAGGCGGTCGCCGCCCAGAGCGCGCCGGGGACCGGCGAACGCCTGCCGTGCGGGGCGAGCAGCACGTCCATCGGTCATGATCCGCGCATGCGCATGTTGCGGCCGACGTGGCAGCGGGGCGCGGGGCCGTCGGTCTCCCGCGTCTGCGTGCGCGCGCACCTGCCGATCGGGCACACGTACACCGGGTCCATGATCGGGTAGCCGCCGTACAGGCCGTCCAGGCCCCGGTCGCCGGTGCCGTACCGTTCGTCCAGCCGTTTCAGCAGTTCGGCGAAGTCCGCTCCCGCCTCGTGCCCGTGCTGCGCGGCGGTCATCAGGCCTTCCAGTTCGCTGGTCAGGCCCACCTTCTCGGCGCGTTCCCGCAACGTCGGCAGGAGCAGGCAGAACTCGCCGATCCACGCCGCCTCGCCCACCGGGCCGTACGACCGGGGGGCCTCGGGGCGGCGGGGCGGCGCCAGGCTCTCCTGGTAGGCGTCCAGCGCCCGCGCCGAAGATTCGGAGCTGGCCGGAAGGTGCTCGACGTCGCGGACCAGACGCCGGTGGAACATCAAGATGCCGTAGGTCTGCTCGACCACGCACCGTTTGGGCTGGGGGACGAACCCCTTGTCGGCGGGGTTACGTTCGACGATCTCCACGTCGATCCCCAGACCGGCGCCATGCGCGACGACCGCGTTCTTGAACCCCTGGTCGGCCAGCGCCTTGGTCACCGTGCCCTCGGTGCTCGCGGCGACCCGGCCCAGCAGGGCGATCCCGGCGGTGTTCTCGTGCGCCGAGGCGGCCAGCACCACGACCGCGATGACCAGGCCCAGCACGTCCACGGCCAGGCCACGCTTGCGCCCGGTACCCTTTTCGCGGCGTCCCGTCCGGTGGTGGAGGCGGGGACCCCGGCCGCGACGTGGACGCTCTGGGTGTCCAGCACCACCAGGCTCGGATCGGCTAATCGGCCCTTCCTCTCCCGCAGATGCCAGCGCAGCAGGTCGTGAATCGCCTGGTCGGTGCCGTCATCGCGCCACTTGGAAAAGTAGTGGTACGTCGCGCTCTTGGGCGGCAGGTCGTGCGGGAGATAGTCCCATTGGACGCCGGTTCGTCCCTGGTAGCGGATGGCGTTCACGATCTCGCGTAACTCGTAGTTGCCCTGGTGGCCGCTGACGGATGGGTGCGCGGCCTTCCACGCCGCGAGCACCGGCTCGATCAACGCCCATTCCGCGTCGGATAAGTCGCTCGGGTACGGCTTACGCTCGGTCACCCGGCTATCCCAGCACATCCGATCTCGCCGATCGGCGGTAACGCTACAAATCCATACGATCACACTGCGACATCACGAGCATATGCTCGCGGAACGCACT
>NZ_BLAD01000074.1 GCF_009687845.1 Acrocarpospora corrugata | reverse complement strand
TGGAGCACGACCCGTCGGACGACGACATCGTGAAGAACTGGCTCCCGGAAGAGCCCTGGACCCCCACGACTACGCAGGACGACTGGACCTGGACGGTGCGCGTCAAGGAGGACGACGTGGACACGGAACTGGGGGGCGAGGAGATTTACCTGCAAATCGCTCTTCGCAACATGACGACGTCGTCTCCGCCCATCCTGGGGCGGTCCAGGCTCATCCAGGTCAGCCCTGGTTAAGGGACACCCGACCTGCCGGCTGACACACTGTGACCTGCCAGGCTTCACGCCGGCAGGTCACAGAGCCGCAGGGCAGCGCTAGATGCGGAAGAACAGGTTCAGGAAGCGGTTGGCCAGGTCGACGTCGCCGCGGACCGTGCCGAAGTTGCCGCGGCCGAAGGTGGTCAGGACCATGCTGGCCGCGTCGAACTCGATCACGGCGGGGAGGCCGGTGATGTCGCCGGGGGCGTAGGCCATGCCCTCGGCGCCGATGTCGATCCGGAAGTCGCCGCCGTTGCGGCCGCCGATGCGCAGGCCCACCGAGAACGGGGTCAGGTCGGCGTCGGCCTTGATGGTGTACTGCCAGAGCACCAGCATGAACGGCACCAGCAGGTCGGCGGCGTCGCCGGACATGGCGTGGTTGCGGCCGGTGCCCTCGCGGATGTCCCAGGAGTGCACGCCGAAGTCCATCAGCTGGCCGGCGGCGTAGAAGTAGGCGGGCACGGGGCCCATGTAGGGGTGCACGACCAGGAAGCCGGTCCAGTCCTCGGGGCTGAGGGCGGTGAGGATGCCCTGCATCTTCTCGAAGTCGGCGCGGGCCCGGTCGAGGAGTTCCTTCTGGGTGGTGTTCCGGAACGAGATGGCCTGCTCGTTGACCCGGGCGCCCATCGCGGGCAACCCGTACGGATCGTCGGGCCGGGCCCCCGCGCGGGCCACGTCGAAAGCGGCGAAGTAGCCCTCGGTGGTGTCGACGATGTGCGCGACCACGTCGCGGACGTGCCAGCCCGCGCAGGCGGTGGGGGCCTCCCAGGCGTCCTCGGGTTCCGCGAGGGCGAAGAATCGCCCGGCCTCCTCGCGGACGACCCGCAGGATGGTGTCCTTGCCTTCGACGCTGGTGGCGTCCCATTCGCTCATGTCAGGTTCTCCTCGCCTGGGGGGCGGCGGCACGGCCTCGCGGGGAGAGCAGCCTCCCCGTTGAGGCCATTGAAGATTCAATCAAACCGGCGGGGATGGCGGCGGTCAACCCCCGGCGCGGGGCGCGTCGTAGTCGCAGCCGACGGTCTCGGTGGCCAGCCGGGTGAGCAGGTCGGTGAGCTCGGGGTTGGCGTCCGGATCCCAGCCGTCCAGGTGCCGCGCGAGCGCCGCCCGGCGCACGCGGATCAGCCGCTGCGCGGCCTGCAGGCCGGTGCCGGTGATCACCAGCTGGGACGCGGCGTGCTCGACCAGGCCGTCGTCGACCAGCGGCTGCACGTACGGGAGGCCCTGCTCGACGGTGACCCCGGCGCGTTCGGCCAGGACCGCGCGGTCGACGCTGCCCTCGCGGGCGACCCGGCAGAGCGTCCAGGTGGTCCCGGCGGAGAAGGCGTAGCCGGCCCGGTGGGCCAGGTCGGTGTAGAGGGAGACGGCGGTGGAGTCCCGGCGGATCAGGCGGCTGAGGGCGCGCTCGATCTCGGCCTGGGAGGATTCGCCGCGTGGCCTGCCGTACCCGTCGCCGAGGTCGCCTGCGGCGGCGCCGATGGTGGAGCGGAGCGGGATCTGGCGCAGCAGCAGGGCGAGGGCGAAGCCGAGCAGGGTGATGGGGACCGCGTACAGGAAGATGGCGGTGACCGACTCGGAGTAGGCGTGGATGATCCGGGCGGCGGCCATCGGGGGCAGCGAGGTGAGGTAGTGCGGGTCGCCCTGGATCAGGTTGGGGTCGAAGCCCGGCGGGAGGTCCTGGCCGCGCAGCGCGCCGGTGATGTTCCCGGCCAGCCGGCTGGCGAAGACGGAGCCGAAGACGGAGACGCCGAAGGAGCCGCCGATGGAGCGGAAGAAGGTGACCGAGGAGGTGGCCACCCCGAGGTCCGGGTAGTCGACCACGTTCTGCACGGCGATCACCAGCACCTGCATGACCATGCCGAGGCCGGTGCCGAGCACGAAGAAGTAGAGGCCGCACAGGGTCAGCGAGGTGCGCTCGTCCACCGACTGCAGGAGCAGCATGGCGATGGTGGTCAGGCCCATGCCGAGGATGGGGAAGACCCGGTAGTGGCCGGTCCTGCTGATCAGCTGGCCGGAGCCGATGGACATGCCGAGCAGGCCGACCATCAGCGGCAGCAGGTAGAGGCCCGAGGTGGTGGCCGAGACGCCGTGCACGACCTGCAGGAACAGCGGCAGGTAGACCAGCGACCCCATCATGGCGAAGCCGACGATGAAGCCGAGCCCGGCGCTGACCGAGAAGATGTTGATCCGGAACAGCCGCAGCGGCAGCAACGGCTCCGCGGCCTGCCGTTCGATCAGCACGAACAGGACGAGCAGCGCGATCGAGATGATGCCCAGGCCGAGGATCTCCGGAGCGTTCCAGGCGTATTCCGTGCCGCCCCAGGTGGTGATCAGCACGACGCAGGTGACCGCGGCGGAGAGCGTGGCCGCGCCCAGGTAGTCGATGACGTGCCGGGTGCGCTGGGGGCGGCCGGGCAGCGTGGCGGCGACCACCAACAGGGCGGCGGCCCCGATGGGCAGGTTGACGTAGAAGACCCAGCGCCAGCTGAGCTGGTCCACGAACAGGCCGCCGATGAGCGGGCCGACCACGCTGGCGAAGGCGAAGACGCCGCCGAACAGGCCCTGGTAGCGGCCCCGGTCGCGGGGGGCGACCACGTCGCCGACGATGGCCATGGCGAGCACGATGAGGCCGCCGCCGCCCAGGCCCTGGAGCGCCCTGAAGAAGATCAGCTGTTGCAGGTTCTGGGCCAGGCCGCAGAGCGCCGACCCGATCAGGAAGATCACGATGGCGGCCTGGAAGAGGCCCTTACGGCCGTACTGGTCGCCGAGTTTGCCCCACAGCGGGGCGGAGACGGTGGCGGCGAGCAGGTAGGCGGTGACCACCCAGGACAGGTGGTTCAGGCCGCCGAACTCGCTGACGATGGTCGGCAGCGCGGTGGAGACGATGGTCTGGTCGAGGGCGGCCAGCAGGAGGGTGAGCATGAGCGCGCCGATGATCACCCAGAGGTCACGCTCCGCCTTTCCACCCATAGATCACAATGTCCCCACACCGCCCTGTTTCATACTTGATGTCGACTTAAGGGCGATAAACGCGGCGAAGATCGCCAAACCCGTCAGCACCAAGATCGAGATCAGCAGTAACGCGAGCATCACCAGCGCGACGACCACCCCCAGTGACATCAGCGTGCCTGCGAGCTCGGCCATGCGACCCCTCCAATGATCTAGGTCATAGGAGCGCTTGCCCGCTATGTGTAGATAAATGCCTTACCTGGAGGTCAGGTCACAGCCTTACGCCCGATCCGTTGGGGAGCACGTCGAGGCGGCGCAGGATGACGCCCTCGCGCAGGGCCCAGGGGCAGAGCTCCAAGGCGGGCAGCTCGAACAGGTCCATGGTGGCGTCGGCGACCAGGGCGCCCGCCAGGAGCTGGGGGGCGCGGCCGATGGAGACGCCGGGCAGGGTGTTGCGCTGGGCGGCGCTCATCTCGGCCAGCCGGGTGGTCCAGGTGGTGACGGCCTCGTGGGTGAGGGTGCGCTTGGCGTACGCGCCTTCGCTGGAGGGGGCGGCGCCGGCGATTCTGGCCAGCTGGCGGAAGGTCTTGGAGGTGGCGACGGTGTGGTCGGGGCGGCCGTACCTGACGACGCCGCCGACGGTTCGGCCGATCTCGGCGCGGATGTGGCGGCGCAGCGCGCGCACCTCGTCGGCGGGGGGCGGGTCGGCGGTGAACCAGTCGCGGGTCAGCCGGCCCGCGCCGAGCGGCAGCGAGATGCCGGTGTCGGGCTGCTCGTCGATGCCGGAGGCGATCTCCAGCGAGCCGCCGCCGATGTCGATGACCAGCAGCCGCCCGGACGACCAGCCGAACCAGCGGCGGACCGCGAGGAAGGTCAGGCGGGCCTCGTCGGCCCCGGACAGCACCTGGATGTCCACCCGGGTGTCGTCCTTGATCCGCCCGAGCACCTCCTCGCCGTTGACGGCGTCCCTGACGGCCGAGGTGGCGAAGGCGACGAGGTCCTCGACGCCCTTGTCCTCGGCGATCCGCATCGCCTCCCGGACGAACCCGTGCAGTTGCTCGGCCCCCTGTTCGGACAGCCGGTCGCCGTCGAGATGCTCGGCGAGCCGCAGCTCGACCTTGTGGGAGTACGCGGGCAGCGGCCGGGCTCCCTGGTGCGCATCCATCACCAGCAGGTGCACCGTGTTGGATCCGACGTCGAGGACACCAAGTCGCATGAGTGCGACGCTACCGCCTGCGCATAACCGTTCATCCCTCCGTTATCGCTCCTTGATGCGGGCGCGATCTCACGTTCGAGCCCGGAAGGCCGCGGTTTTCACCCGGTTCTGGCAGGCGGTGGAGCAGAATCGCCGGGTTCCATTTCTGGACACATCCACATATACGCGGTCACACCGGTCGGCCGTGCAGACACCCAGGCGGTCGTGCAGGTCGCTGCCCAGCACGATGGCCAGGCCAGTCGCGCAGGAGGCGGCGTAGTCGGCGCCGAACGTGCCGTCGGCGCCGTGGAAGTGCACGTGCCACGGTTCGCCGTCGTGGCGGGACAGGTGCGGCCTGGCCCGGGTGTCGGTGAGCAGCCGGTTGAGCGTCCCGGCGGCGTGATCGAGATCACCTTTGGCCACCGCCTCGAAGACCGCCCGCAGGTCGAGCGCGTAGCCCGCGAGCTCCGCCGCCTCGGCGTCGGTGATCTCCCGCCGCAGCGGCACGGCCTCGGCGACGGCCGTGCGCCGATCCGCCGGGATCTGGTACGGCCTGCCGCGCCGTTCGCCGGGCGTGAGGGCGTTCACCACGGCCACGGCGTGGGCCACGATCATGTCCGAGTGACTGTTGAAGTTCACTTGACCAGTTACATCCTCTGTGCCTAAATTTGTGACTGTCCAAATGATAGACGACAGTGACAAGAGGTGCCGCGATGCTGACCCACGCTCACGCCCACGCCTGGATCGAACGCTGGGACCGCCAGCAGGAGGGCTACCTGCCCGACCGGGAGGAGCGTTTCACCGCCCTCATCGACGCGGTCGCCGCCGGGCGTCCCGACCCGATCGTGATCGACCTCGGCTGCGGCCCCGGCTCGCTGAGCGCCCGCCTGCTGGACCGCCTCCCGGACGCGACGGTGATCGCCGTCGACACCGACCCGCTCCTGCTGGCCCTGGGCCGGGCCGAGTACGCGGACCTGCCCGGCCTGCGCTTCGTGGACCGGGACCTGCGCGTCCCCGGCTGGACGGAGGCGCTCGAACTGCCCCGGCCCGCCGACGTGGCCGTCAGCACGACCGCCCTGCACTGGCTCCCGGAACCCCGGCTCAAGAACGTCTACGCGGAACTCGCCGGGGTGCTCCGGCCCGGCGGCATGTTCCTGAACGGGGACCATCTCGCCGTGTCCGACACCTCGCCCCGGCTGAACGACCTCGAACTGGCTCTCGCGGCCGGCGCCACCGAACGGCTGTTCGCCGGGAGCCCGCCGGAGGACTGGGCCTCCTGGTGGGCGGCCGTGGCCGCGGATCCGATCCTGGGGGCCATCGACCGCCGGCAGGACTCCGTCGGCCACCACGGCTCGGAGTCCGGCCTGCTGTCGGCCCACGTCGGGGCGCTGCGCGCGGCCGGCTTCACCGAGATCGGCACGCTGTGGCAGCGCGGCAACGACCGCCTGCTCTGCGCCCTGCTTCCTTAACGCAGTCCCGCGTAGTTCTCCGCCAGTTCCGCGGCGGCGTGCCGGGAGTCGGCGATGCGGTGCAGCTGGGAGAGCTGCAGGCGGGCGTCGAACGCGGTCTGGCCGGGCGCGCGGTGGAGCAGCGTCGTCATGAAATAGGAGAAGTGCTCGGCCCGCCAGACCCGGCGCAGGCAGGTGTCGGAGTAGGCGTCGAGCAGGTCGGCGGAGCCGGTGGCGTACCAGCGTTCCAGGGCCCTGGCCAGGATGACGACGTCGGAGATGGCCAGGTTGAGGCCCTTGGCGCCGGTGGGGGGCACGATGTGGGCGGCGTCGCCGGCCAGGAAGATGCGGTCGTGGCGCATGGGTTCGGTGACGAAGCTGCGCATGGGGGTGACCGACTTCTGGGTGATCGGGCCGCGCATCAGCTTCCAGTCGGCGTCCACGGCGAAGCGCGCGTCCAGTTCGTCCCAGATGCGGTCGTCGGGCCAGTCGTCGGGGTCGGTGTCGTTCGGGACCTGGAGGTAGAGGCGGCTGACCGTGGGGGAACGCATGCTGTGCAGGGCGAAGCCGCGTTCGGAGTGGGCGTAGATGAGCTCGGCGCAGGACGGCGGGACGTCGGCGAGGATGCCCAGCCAGGAGTAGGGGTAGTCCCGTTCGTACGTCCTGGCGTCCGGGATCGCGGCCCGGGAGATGCCGTGGAAGCCGTCGCAGCCGACCACGAAGTCACAGCTCAGCTTCTCCTCGACGCCGTCCCGGAGGAAGGTGACCATGTCCTGTTCGATGGCGACGGCCTGCGCCTCGAAGATCAGCGGGCCGCCCTCGCGGAGCTGGAGCGCGACCAGGTCCTTGACGATCTCGGTCTGCGCGTAGATCGTCACGCTCCGCCCGCCGGTCAGGTCAGGGAAGTCGAGGTGGTGGCTGCGCCGGTCGAAGCGGAGCTCGATGCCGTGGTGGAGCAGGCCCTCCCGGTCCAGGCGATCGGCGGCCCCGCAGGCGCGCAGGGCGTCGACCGTGCCCTGTTCCAGCATGCCGGCGCGCTGCCGGTGCTCGACGTAGGCGCGGTCCCGGTGTTCCAGGACGACCGAGTCGATTCCGGCTTTGTGCAGCATTCGGGCCAGCAGCAGCCCGGCCGGCCCGGCTCCGATGATGGCGACGGTGGCGAACATCAGGTCCTCCCAAGGGTGCGCTGCGCCACGGCGAAGGCGGCGTTGGCCGCGGGCACGCCGCAGTAGACGGCGGTCTGCAGCAGGACTTCCTTGATCTCGTCCGGGGTGAGGCCGTTGCGGAGGGCGGCGCGCACGTGCATGGCCAGCTCCTCCAGGTGGCCGCCCGCGACGAGGGCGGTGAGCGTGATACAGCTGCGGGTACGGCGGTCCAGGCCGGGGCGGGTCCATATCTCGCCCCAGGCGTAGCGGGTGATGAAGTCCTGGAAGTCGGCGGTGAAGGCGGTGGTGTTCGCGATGGCGCGGTCGACGTGTTCGTCGCCGAGGACTGCCCGCCGTACGGTCATGCCGTCGGGTGCGGGCAGGTGGCCGCGCAGGGCGGCCAGCACGGGTCCGGGGCGTTCGAGGTTGGCCAGGTGGGCGGCGCGGGCGATCTCGGTGAGGGCGGCGCCGGGGATGCCGTCGGCGAGTTCGCGGGCGGCGGCGGGCGGGGTGACGGGGTCGTCGCGGCCGGCGATGATCAGGGTGGGGGCGGTGATCCTGGGCAGGTCGGCGCGCAGGTCGTAGCCGGCCAGGGCATCGCAGCAGGCCGCGTAGCCTTCGGGGTCGGCGGCGGCGAGGTCGGCGGCCATCCGTCGGGCCTCGGGCGTCCGCGCTCCCTCGGCGGTGAACCACCGGCCGAGAGCGGCCGCCACGAGCGGGGCCGTGCCTTCGGCGCGGACGAGGGCGGCGCGTTCCCGCCAGGCTTCCGGTTCGCCGAAGCGGGCCGCGGAGCACAGCATGGCGAGCGATTCGATCCGGTCCGGATGGTGTACGGCCAGCCAGGCCCCGATCGCGCCGCCGAGGGAGATCCCGGCGTAGTGGAAACGCTCTGCGCCGAGGGAGTCGGCCAGGGCGAGCACGCGCCCGGCGAGTCCGGCCATCGACGAAACCGGCGTGGCTTCGGAATCGCCGTGGCCGGGCAGGTCGAAGCGGATGACCCTGAAGTGGCGTCCCAGCTCGGCGGCCTGCGGGTCCCAGACCGCCTGCGAGGTGCCGAGCGAAGGCCCGAGGATGCAGACGTCACTCATCGCGCCCCCTGCGGGTGAGGGCCAGGTCGGTCAGCGCCGGGGCGGCCCCCAGGTAGGTGGCAGGGTCGCAGAGTTCGTCCAGGTCGGTGAAGTCGAGGTCGCCGGGCGAGGTCTCCCTGACGAGGGCCTGGCGGAGGGTGATCCCTTCGGCGACGACCCGGCGGGAAGCGCGTTCCAGCAGGTCGCGGGCCTCCAGGCGGCCGAGGGCCGGGGTCAGTGCGGCGCTGACGCGTTCGGCGGCGATCAGTCCCCGGGTGAGGTCCAGGTTGGCGCGCATCCGGTCCGGGTCGACGCGCAGTCCTTCGGCGAGGGCGGCGGCGTGGGCGGCCGAGCCGCCGGCGTGGCGGAGCAGGTCCCGCAGCGGCGACCATTCGGCGTGCCAGGCCCCGGCGGGGCGTTCGTCCTCGGCGGCGAGCGAGCCGTACAGGATCGCCGCGAGTGAGGGCGTGGTGCGGGCGGCGGCGGCGATCAGGGTGGCGGCGACGGGGTTGCTCTTGTGCGGCAGCGCGGAGGAGCCGCCGCCGGCGCCTTCTGCGACTTCGGCGATCTCGGTGCGGGACAGGACCAGCACGTCGGCCGCCGGCTTGCCGAGCGCGCCGGTCACGAAGGCCAGCGCGGCGCCGAGGTCCACGATCGGGGTTCGCAGGGTGTGCCAGGGCAGAAGGGGCTCGGCCAGGCCGAGTTCCCCGGCGAAGCCGGCGAGCAGCCGCCGGTGGTCGACCCGGGGGACGAACGCCTCGAAGGCGGCCATCGTCCCGGCGGCCCCGCCGAGCTGGACCGGGAGGACCACCGCGTGCAGCCGGTCGCGGGCGTCCAGCACCAGATCCCGCCAGCCCGCGGCTTTCAGCCCGAACGTGGTCGGCACGGCGTGCTGGGTCAGCGTGCGCCCGGCCATGGGCGTGTCCCGATGTTCCGCCGCGAGCCGGGCCAGCGCTTCGGTCACCCGATCGAGGTCGGCGAGGATCACTTCGCGGGTGCGCTTGGCCATGAGCATGAACGCCGTGTCCATGATGTCCTGGCTCGTGGCCCCCAGATGCGCGTCGGGCGCCCGTTGCGTCAGGGCTTTGACCAGGGGGATTACCGGATTCCCGCCGGATCTCGCCAGCAGCGCCAGGGTTCGCGCGCCCTCCCGGGCCAGCGCGTCCGCGGCTGCCGCGATGTCCTTCACCGCGCCGTCCTGGATCAGCCCCTCGGCCGCCTGGGCGCGGGCCAGGGCCAGCTCCGCGTCCAGCAGGGCGCGCAGGAAGGCGAGGTCGCCGGTGGCGGCCTCCGCCGGGCTGCCCGCCCAGATCGGGGCGAGCAGCCCGGCGTCCGGCGAAAAATCATCGGAATTCAAGAAAGACGGTCTCCCGCTCCCCTTGCAGGTGGATGTCCAGCCGATGCGTGCCGCCAGGCCCGGCCGTCGCCACCAGTGTGGCGCGGCGGTCCGGCTCCAGCGACGCCAGCAGCGGATCGGACGCGCTGTCCTCAAAATAGATCCGGGTGTACAGATGGTGCAGCAATCCGCGCGCGAACACGCACACCGAAATGTACGGAACCCGCCCCGGCCCGGTCGCCCCCGGCCGGAACGTGCGCACCGCCCACTGGCCGTCGGCGTCGGTCGCCACCCGCGCGAACCCGGTGAACCGCACGAGATCCCGCCCGGCGAACGACCGGTTCACCTGGTCCTTCCGCATCGAGCCCGGCTCCCCGTCCAGGCCGCCGCCCGGATCGGCCTGCCAGAACTCCAGCAGCGCGTCCGGCACCGGCTCCCCGGCCCCGTCGTACACGAACCCGTGCACGACCACCGCGTCAGGATGCCCGGCCGGAGCGAGCTCTCCCCCGCCCGGGTACGGCAACGCGTACCCGTAGAAGGGCCCCACCGTCTGCGAAGGCGTCGGCTTCACCGGCCTTCCTCCATCCAGGTCGCCGACGGGCCGTCCAGCACGATGTCCCAGCGATACCCCAGCGACCACTCCGGGCTGGACAGGTCGTGATCATACGCGGCGATCATGCGCTGCCGGGCGGACTCGCTGGGCACCGAGTTGAAAATCGGGTCGTACCGGAACAGCGGATCGTTGGGGAAGTACATCTGGGTGACCAGTCGCTGGGCGAAGGCCGTGCCGAATACAGAGAAGTGAATGTGCGCGGGACGCCATGCGTTGACGTGGTTACGCCACGGGTAGGCGCCCGGCTTGATGGTGGTGAAGTGGTAGCGGCCCTCGTCGTCGGTGAGGCAGCGGCCGGTGCCGGTGAAGTTGGGGTCCAGCGGGGCGGGGTGCTGGTCGCGGTCGTGGGCGTACCGGCCGGAGGCGTTGGCCTGCCAGACCTCCACCAGCTGGCCGCGGACCGGCCGGCCGGACCGGTCGAGCACCCGGCCGCTGACGGTGATCCGCTCGCCGAGCGGCTCGCCCGGATGGTGCCGGGTGAGGTCGCGGTCGAGTTCGGTCACGTCGGTGACGCCGAAGACGGGGCCGCGCAGCTCGGTGTCGGCCTCCTCGGTGAGGATCAGCGGGAGGCGCGGGTGGCGGAGCACGCTGCTGCGGTAGGGCGGGTAGTCGCGCGAGACGTGTTCGGGCTCCGGCTCACCCCCGGCCACCGCCTTCGCCGCGGCGGTGGCGATATCGGCGATCTCGCGGTCGATATCGCCCTGGCTGTCAGGCATGTCACGCTCCTCGGTCGGATAGTTCACGGAGTGCGGCGAGTTCTTCCGCGGTCGGCGGCTCGGTCTCGCCGACGTCGGGGGCGGTGCGGAGTTTCCAGCCGGTGGCCTCGGCCGCCTGCTCCGCCGACACCCCCGGATGCAGTTCGGTCAGCACCAGCTCGGCCGTCTCCGGGTCGGGCCGGAGCACGCCCAGGTCGGTGATGACCGCGACCGGGCCCGCGCCCGGCAGGCCGAGCCTGGCCCGGTCGCCCGGCCCGGAGCCGTGCCCGACGGTGGTGACGAAGTCGAGTCGCTCCACCAGGTTCCGCCGCGAGTGCCGCACCACCATCAGGACTTTCCCGCAGCCGGCCGCGATCTCGGGCGCTCCCCCTGCGCCGGGCAGCCGCCCCTCGGGACGGCCGGGGCCGCGGTCGATCACGGTGGTGTTGATGTTGGCGTACCGGTCGACCTGGGCGGCGCCGAGGAAGCCGACGTCGATACGCCCGGCCTGCAGCCAGTAGTTGAAGATCTCCGGCACCGAGACGACCGCGTCGGCGGTGTCGGCCAGCTCGCCGTCGCCGATCGACAGCGGCAGCCGGGACGGCTTGGAGCCGAGCGTGCCCGACTCGTAGATCAGCACCAGGCCGGGCCGTACCGTCCTGCGGGCCAGGTTGGCGGCGGCGCTGGGCAGGCCGATGCCGACGAAGCAGGTGCGCGCCCCGGCCAGCGCGCGGGCGGCGTTGACGGTCATCAGCTCATCCGGCGTCCAGCTCACGCCGCCTCCAGCACATGCGCGCGCATCCAGGCCAGGAAGGTGTCCCGATCCCTGGAGATGGGATCCCAGGCTTGGTAGAAGTCGTTGTCGCGGACCGTGTAGCCCGCCGTGTACGACGGGTGCGCGCCGTTCGGCGCGACCGCCACCGCGTGCACCGACCAGGACGGCAGCACCACCGCGCCCGGCCGCGGATCGAGCGCGTCCACGATCTCCTCCACGGTCACCAGCACCCGCTCGGCGGCCAGCGCGGCCTCCTTCTGGATCCCGACCAGCCCCCACAGCTGCACGTTCCCGTCCCGGTCGGCCCGCTGCGCGTGGATCACGGTCACGTCGGGGTTGACCGCGGCCACGGCCGCCAGCTCCTCGCCGGTGAACGGGCACCGCACGGTCGAGATGGTCGGCGACCTGGTCGCCAGGTCGCTGCCGCGGTAGCCGCGCAGCACCGCGAACGGCAGCCGGGACGCCCCCGCCACGTAGCGGTTGGCCATCCCGGCGTGGCTGTGCTCGTCCAATTCGAGCGGGCGCGGCCAGCCGTTCTCGACCGCGTCGCGGAAACGGTGTAGCGAGCCGACGCCCGGGTTGCCGCCCCAGGAGAAGACCAGCTTGCGGGCCGCGCCCATGCCGATCAGCTGGTCGTAGATGACGTCCGGGGTCATCCGGACCAGCGTCAGGTCGGTGACGCCCTGCCGGATCACCTCGTGCGCGGCGGCGAACGGGATCAGATGGGTGAACCCCTCCATGGCCACGGTGTCCCCGGGCCGGACCAGGCTCGCCACCGCCTCCCGCAGGCTCAGGATCTCCGCCATTGGCCCCTCGAATCAGCTAGGCGTTGTTCGCCTGATGAACTAATGTTCAAAATCGATTGCCGACAGAGTCTGCCCCTGGGACAGGACGGATGTCAATGACACGGGACGCGACGGTGGGGCCGCTGGAGCGCGGTCTCGCCGTCCTGCGCGCCATGTCCGGGACGGAGGTCTCCCGGGCCAGCGAACTGACCCGCGAGACCGGGCTGGCCCGCTCCACCGTGGACCGGGTGCTGGCCACGCTGGTCCGCCTCGGCTACGTCCGCGAAGCCGATCGGTCGGTACGGCTCGCGCCGCCGCTGCTCGAACTCGGGAACGCGTACCTGGCGGGCAGCGGCCTCCCCGACGCGCTCGGCCCGCTGGCGGAACGCCTGGCCGGCGAGTTCGACGAGTCGGTGTCGGTGGCCGTGCCGGACGGGGACGGGGTGCGTTTCGTCACCCAGATCACCCGCCGCAGGACGATGTCGCCGGCGTTCCGGATCGGCGACCTGCTCCCGGCCGAACGCTGCGCCCCGGGGGCGCTGTTCGCGGCGGGCTGGACCGACGGGGACTGGGACCGCTGGCGGTCGGCCGAGGGCGGGACCGCGGTGCCCCGGACCCCGGAGGCCGAGCCGGACTTCCGCCGCAGGGCCGCCGGGAGCGCACGCGGCTGGGCCGAGGACGACCAGCTCATCGAACCAGGGCTGATCGCGGTCGCGGTGCCGGTGCGGGACGCCTCCGGCCGGGTGGTCTGCGCGGTGAGCGTGGTCAGCCACACCAGCAGGCACACGATCGGCTCGCTGGCCGGGCGCGTGCTGCCCCGGCTGCGCGCGGCGGTCCCGGTGCTGGCCGCCGAGGCGCGCGGCGCGCGGCGGCCGGGCGCGGCCGGGGTCGACCCGGCACGCGGGGTGAAGGAGGAGGCCGGGGCGGAGTTCCTGCAGTCGCTGGCGCGCGGGCTCGCGGTGCTGGCGCGGCTGGGCGACGAGCGCGGCGGGCTGACGCTGGCGGAGGCGGCCGAGGCCACGGGGCTGGCGCGGGCCACGGCGCGGCGGTCGCTGCTGACCCTGGCCGGGCTCGGCTACGTGGCGCAGGCCGGGCGGCGGTTCGCGGCGCTCCCCCGGGTGCTGGAGCTGGGGTACGCGCGGCTGTCGTCGATGGGGTTCGGGGAGGTCGTCCACCCGCATCTGGCCGGGTTGATGGAGCGGGTGCGGGAGTCGGTGTCGATGGCCGTGCTGGACGGCACCGAAATCCGATATATCGCCCGGGTTTCGGCTTATCGGATCATGAGTGTGGACATCACGGTGGGGAGCCGGCTGCCGGCGTACGCGACCTCGATGGGGCGGGTGCTGCTCGCCGGCCTCGGCCCCGAGCGGCGGGCCGGGGCGCTGGCCAGGACGCCTCCGCGCCCGCTCACCCGGCGGACTCGGATCGATCTGGACGCGGTGCTGGACGAGGTGGCGGAGGGTGGGTACGCGTTCGTGGACGAGGAGCTGGAGGAGGGGCTGCGCTCTCTCGCCGTGCCGGTCCGGGACTGCGCCGGGCGGGTGGTGGCGGCGGTCAACGTGGCCACGCACGCCGCCAGGGGGACGGCGGCGGAGACCCTCGCCGCGCTGCTGCCGGAGCTGACCGAGACGGCGCACCGGATCGAGGCGGACCTGCGGCTGATGCCTGATTTTAGAGACTTGCCCTAGAGAACGGCCCGCGCATGTTTCATCCACGCCGCGCCGAACACGGCCGGGCACGCGGCCGCCATCGCCGAGCGCAAGGCGCCGCAGCTGGACCGCCTGGTGGCCTGGCTGCGCCCGCACATCGCCGCCGGGACCGTGGCCGACCTGCCGGTTCCGCTGCTGGAGATGCTGCTGATCGGGCCGCTGTCGGAGGTGACCAGGCGCTGGCTGTCGGGGGCGCCGGGCATCGATCTGGCCGAGGCCGCCCGGGTGCTGCCCGAGCCCATCTGGCGCTCGCTCCAGGCTGGTTATTGACGACGAAACGGCCCGCGGGTTACGTTCGCTCCAATTAAAAGGAAAGCTTCCTAATAGTTCCCTTGGAACCCGCAGCTAGGAACCATGCGTCATGCCGCGATCGCCGCCTGCCCAGAAGCCTGCCCGCTGAGCGATTCCCCCCGAGTGCCCGCCCGAGCCCGGTCGGCCGCGCACACGCGTCCCGCGACATCCGATCCCCCCATGGACGTGGAGCAGCACAGATTATGAGACTCAGGACCGTTCACACCCTGTTACTGGCAGTGGGGGCACTGCTTCTTCCTCTTCTCCTCTCCCAGAACGCCGCGTACGGCGCGGTGAGCGTGCCGCTGCGGGCCAACGCGAACGGCCCGGCCTTCACCGACGGCGGCGGCAACGCCTGGCTCGCCGACAAGGGCTACACCAGCGGCACGTGGGGCTACGAGACCTCGTACGGCGCCGGCTCGACCGGCAGCGCCATCGGGGGCACCACCGACGACGCCCTCTACCAGAACTACCAGCTGTTCAACGGCTGGGGCGGCTACAAGTTCGACGTCGCCAACGGCACGTACGCGGTCACCGTGAAGATGGTCGAGGACTGGGCCAACGCCGCCGGGCAGCGCAAGTTCGACATCCGGGTCGAGAACACGGTGGTGGCCACCGCCTTCGACGTGTTCGCCTCCTGCGGGGCGCTGACCGCCTGCGACCGGACGTACAACACGACGGTGAGCGACGGCCAGCTGAACGTGCAGTTCAACATGAACGGCGGCGCCAACTACGCCATCGTGGCGGCGGTCGCGGTGACCGGCGGTTCCGGCGGCGGCGACACGACCGCGCCCTCCGTGCCGGGCAACCTGCGCACGACCGGCGTGACGAACAACAGCGTCGCGCTCGCCTGGAACGCCTCGACGGACAACGTCGGCGTGACCGGCTACCTGGTGTACCGGAACGGCACGCTGGTGACCACGGTCACCGGTCTGGCGTACACCGACACCGGGCGTTCGGCGAGCACCGCCTACACCTACACGGTCCGGGCCAGGGACGCGGCCAACAACCAGTCCGGCCTGAGCAACTCGGTGGTCGGGACCACCACCGGCGGCGGAGGCGGCGACACGACCGCGCCATCGGTGCCGGGCAACCTGGTGAGCACCGGCGTGACCAGCAACAGCGTCTCGCTGTCCTGGAACCCCTCCACCGACAACGTCGGCGTCACCGGCTACCTGATCTACCGGGGCGGCACGCTCGTCACCACGGTCACCGGCACGACGTTCACCGACACCGGCAGGGCCGCCAGCACCACCTACACCTACCAGGTGCGGGCCCGCGACGCGGCCAACAACCAGTCGGGCCTGAGCAACTCGGTGTCCGCGACGACGACGACCGGCGGCGGCGGGGGCGGCGGCAAGAAGCTGCTCGGCTACTTCGTGCAGTGGGGCGTCTACCAGCGCGGCTACCACGTCAAGAACATCGTCACCAGCGGCTCCGCGGCGAAGCTGACGCACATCAACTACGCCTTCGGCAACGTGCAGAACGGCCAGTGCACCATCGGCGACTCCTACGCCGACTACGAGAAGGCCTACACGGCCGGGGAGAGCGTGGACGGCGTCGCCGACACCTGGGACCAGCCGCTGCGCGGCAGCTTCAACCAGCTGCGCAAGCTGAAGCAGCAGTTCCCGAACATCAAGATCCTGTTCTCGTTCGGCGGCTGGACCTGGTCCGGCGGCTTCGGCCAGGCCGCGGCCAACCCGACCGCGTTCGCGAACTCCTGCTACAACCTGGTGGAGGACCCGCGCTGGGCCGACGTCTTCGACGGCATCGACATCGACTGGGAGTACCCGAACACCTGTGGCCTCAGCTGTGACGCCAGCGGTTTCGCCTCCTTCAAGAACCTGATGCAGGCGCTGCGCAACCGGTTCGGCGCCGGCAACCTGGTCACCGCCGCGATCACCGCCGACGGCACGAACGGCGGCAAGATCGACGCGGCCGACTACGGCGGCGCCGCCCAGTACCTCGACTGGTACAACGTCATGACCTACGACTACTTCGGCGCCTTCGCCCCGACCGGACCGACCGCGCCGCACTCGCCGCTGACGTCCTACACGGGCATCCCGCAGGCGGGCTTCTACTCGGACGCGGCGATCCAGAAGCTGAAGAGCAAGGGCATCCCGTCCAGCAAGCTGCTCCTCGGCATCGGCTTCTACGGCCGCGGCTGGACCGGCGTCACCCAGGCCACACCCGGCGGTACGGCCACAGGCCCGGCGTCCGGCACCTACGAGCAGGGCAACGAGGACTACAAGGTGCTCAAGAACACCTGCCCGGCCACCGGGACGATCGCCGGCACGGCGTACGCGAAGTGCGGCAGCAACTGGTGGAGCTACGACACGCCGGCCACCATCGGCGGCAAGATGACGTACTCCAAGGACCAGGGGCTCGGCGGCGCGTTCTTCTGGGAACTCACCGGCGACACCACCGGCGGTGAGCTCATCACGGCCATGAAGAACGGCCTGGCCTAACCGGACCAGGGCGAGTCCCGCTCGCCCGACCCAAGGCCCGCCGGGGAATCCCCCCTCTCCGGCGGGCCTCTTCACGTGCGGAATCGGCCGCCACGGGGGGCGGGGGCGGCCGGGGTCGGGCAGAATAGGCGGGTGACGACTTCGATCAACCAGCGGATCGCCGACGAGCTCAACGTGCGCGAGCGGCAGGTCGCCGCGGCCGTGGACCTGCTCGACGGCGGGGCCACCGTGCCGTTCATCGCCCGGTATCGCAAGGAAGCGACCGAGATGCTGGACGACGCGCAGCTGCGGACGCTGGAGGAGCGGCTGCGGTATCTGCGCGAGCTGGAGGAGCGGCGGAGCGCGATCCTGGAGTCGATCCGGTCGCAGGGCAAGCTGGACGACGCGCTTGAGGCGCAGCTCATGGCGGCCGACTCGAAGGCGCGGCTGGAGGACATCTACCTGCCGTACAAGCCGAAGCGGCGGACCAAGGCGCAGATCGCCAGGGAGGCCGGGCTGGAGCCGCTGGCCGACCAGCTGATGAGCGACATGACCCTGGACCCGGCGGCCACCGCGGCCGCCTACGTCGGGGAGGCCGTGGCCGACGCGGCGGCGGCCCTGGAGGGGGCCCGCGCGATCCTGATCGAGCGGTTCGGCGAGGACGCCGACCTGATCGGCGAGCTGCGCGAGAGCATGTGGTCGCGCGGGCGGCTGCTGGCCCAGGTCAAGGAGGGCAAACAGGAGGCGGGGGCCAAGTTCTCCGACTACTTCGCGTTCGGCGAGCCGTTCACCCGGCTGCCTTCGCACCGGATCCTGGCCATGTTCCGGGGCGAGAAGGAGGAGATCCTCTCGCTGACCCTGGAGCCGGAGGAGCCGCAGGAGGGGCCGAGCACGTTCGAGCAGCGGATCGCGCGGCGGTTCGGGATCGGCGACCGGGGCCGGGCCGCGGACCGCTGGCTGCTGGACACGGTGCGGTGGGCGTGGCGGACCCGGGTGCTCGTGCACCTGGGCATCGACCTGCGGACCCGGCTGTGGCAGGCGGCCGAGGAGGAGGCCGTGCGGGTGTTCGCGGCCAACCTGCGGGACCTGCTGCTGGCCGCCCCGGCGGGGACCCGGCCGACGATGGGGCTCGACCCGGGGCTGCGTACGGGGGTCAAGGTGGCCGTGGTCGACGCCACCGGCAAGGTGGTCGAGACCGCGACGATCTACCCGCACGAGCCGCGGCGGCAGTGGGACCAGGCGATCGCCGTGCTCGGGGCGCTGGCGAAGAAGCACAATGTCGAGCTGATCTCGATCGGCAACGGGACCGCGTCCCGGGAGACCGACAAGCTCGCCGGTGACCTGCTGAAGCTGATGCCGGGGCTGACGAAGATCGTGGTGTCGGAGGCGGGGGCGTCGGTGTACTCCGCTTCGTCGTACGCCTCGCAGGAGCTGCCCGAGCTGGACGTGTCGCTGCGCGGCGCGGTGTCGATCGCGCGGCGGCTGCAGGATCCGCTGGCCGAGCTGGTCAAGATCGACCCCAAGTCCATCGGGGTCGGGCAGTACCAGCACGACCTGTCCGAGCTGAAGCTGTCGCGGTCGCTGGACGCGGTGGTGGAGGACTGCGTGAACGCGGTCGGCGTGGACGTGAACACGGCCTCCGCGCCGTTGCTGACCCGGGTGTCCGGGATCGGGTCCGGGCTGGCCGAGAACATCGTGCTGCATCGGGACGCGAACGGGCCTTTCCGGTCGCGGCGGGCGTTGAAGGACGTGGCCCGGCTGGGGCCGAAGGCGTTCGAGCAGTGCGCGGGCTTCCTGCGCATTCCCGGCGGGGACGATCCGCTCGACGCGTCCAGCGTGCACCCGGAGGCGTATCCGGTCGTGCGGCGGATGCTGGCGGGGGGCGACCTCAAGTCCCTGATCGGGGACAGCGCCCAGGTGCGCAAGCTCAACCCGGCCGACTTCGTCGACGACACCTTCGGCCTGCCGACGGTGACCGACATCCTGAAGGAGCTGGAGAAGCCCGGCCGCGACCCTCGGCCCGCCTTCAAGACGGCCACCTTCAAGGACGGCATCGACAAGATCGGCGACCTCAAGCCGGGCCTCATCCTGGAGGGTGTGGTCACGAATGTGGCGGCTTTCGGGGCGTTCGTTGACGTCGGCGTGCACCAGGACGGCCTGGTCCACGTGTCGGCTATGTCGTCGAATTTCGTGAAGGATCCCCGCGATGTGGTCAAGCCCGGTGACATCGTCCGGGTGAAGGTGCTCGATGTGGACATTCCGCGTAAGCGGATCTCGCTGACGCTGCGCCTGGAGGACGAGGCGGCGAAGTCCGTGCCGTCCCCGCGTGGCGAGACCCGCCAGGGCAAACCGGGCGGAAAACAGCAGGGCGGCCAGCCCCGCCAGAACCGGGGCGGACGCGACGCCGGTTCCGGTGGCTCCGGTGGTCCGGGCGGCTCCGGCGGCGGCTCGATGGCGGAGGCCCTGCGCCGCGCGGGCCTCAACGACCCAGGCAAACGAAACCGCTGATTGCCGCACCCGGCCGTCTTAGCTCTTCGCCGGCGCGGGCCTCTCCCGGGGGCCCATCGCCGTCTGAGCCCTTAACCTCGCGGGCTTCTCCCCCGGGGACCCCGCCGCCCTTCGCCGTGCCCGCCGTCTGAGGCTCCGCTCAGGCGGCGTGCTGGTCCGCGCAGGCTTGGGCGAGGACGTCCAGGGAGATGCCCAGGGTCGCGCCCAGTGCGGCGATGGTGAAGAAGGCGGGCGTGGGGATGCGGCCGGTCTCGATCTTGCGGAGGGTCTCCGGGGAGAGTCCCGCGGCGGCGGCCACCTCGGGCATGCTGCGGTCCCCTCTGGCCTGGCGGAGGAGGTGGCCGAGGCGGTGGCCGCGTTCATGGTCCAGCTCGGAGAGTGAAGGTCGCACCATGCCGAGCATCCTAGCAACTGTGATAACAATACCGGTATAACTATTGGGATGCCGGTTGGAGGAGTCATGGTCGAGATCAAGACGAGCGGCGAGCTGGACGCCATGCGGGCGGCGGGCCGGGTGGTCGGGCGGGCGCTGGCCGCGATGAAGGCGGCGGTCGCGCCGGGGGTGCGGCTGACCGAGTTGAACGAGATCGCCGTCACGATCCTGGCGGAGAGCAAGGCCACGTCGGCGTTCCTGCACTACAAGCCGGACTTCGCGCCGACGCCTTTCCCGGCCGTGATCTGCGCCTCGGTCAACGACGTGATCGTGCACGGCATCCCGGACCGCTACCGGGTCCGCGACGGCGACCTGCTGACCATCGACTTCGGCGCGTACCTGGACGGCTGGGCGGGCGACGCCGCGTTCAGCACGGTGGTCGGCTCGGGTGGCGACCAGCGCCTGATCGACGTGGCCTCGGAGGCGATGGAGGCCGCGCTCAAGGTGGCCGTCCCCGGCAACCGTCTCGGCGACATCGAGCACGCCATCGGGAAGGTCGGCCGGGCCGCCGGCTACGGCATCCCGGACGGTTTCGGCGGCCACGGCATCGGCCGCCACATGCACGAGCCCCCGTTCGTGCGCAACGAGGGCCGTCCGGGCAGGGGCCTGGTGCTGCGTCCCGGTCTCACCCTGGCCCTTGAGCCGATGTTCCTGTCCGGCGGCTCCGACCGCTACCACACGGCGGGCGACGGCTGGGCCCTGCGCAGCTCCGACGGCACCCGCGCGGTCCACATCGAGCACACCGTCGCCATCACCGACGACGGCCCCCGCATCCTCACCCTCCCCTGACCGGAAGGTCACGCGGCCCGCCGCCGAACGCGTCCGCGGCCAGCTGCGCGAACCACCGCACCCCCGGCAGCAGCAGAAACCAGCCCGCCAGCGCCCACCCCAGATGCACATGTTGTACGGCGTTCGCGAACGCGGCCACCCCGTCCGCGGCCACCCCGTCCTCCCGCTCGTACCGCATCCGCCGCAGCTCCCCCGGATACCCCTCGGCGGCGGCCACCCGCAACGCCACCGGCCGCCGCCCGGCCAGCCACCGCGCCAGCGCCGAGCACTCCCCGCAGCTCTCGGCCAGATAGACGACCGCCGAAGGCATCCCGGGATATGGCCGGAGCGACGGCGCCCAAGCCCGCACCGCGTCATGCCCCCGCCCGAACCTGGCCCGCAACTGCCCGCCCTCATGCCAGGCGGCGAGCCCCGCGCCATAGCAGAACGCGGTGACCGCTCCGGCCAGGAACCGCACGTCCACCAGAGCGAGGACGAGATAGCTCGCCACCATCGACACCTGCATCGGATTGCGGACATACGCGTACGGCCCGCTGGTCACCAGCCGTTCCGGCGGGTCGAAGGGCAGCGGCGTCCCGGATCCGGCGACGGCGAACTCTCGGACGGCGGCCACGCCGAGCAGGCACGGCACGGCGAGCACCTGCGCCAGCAGGCAGAGCACCCACGCGGGCTGGTCCCAGGCCCCGGTGACCGCGAGCGGCAGCCCGAGCATGACCGCCCCCGCCAGCACGACCTGGGCGGAGACCCGGACCCCGAGTCTGGTCCCTGCCGCCGTCCAGCGCGCCAGCAGCAGCCCCGGGATCAGCGCGACCGCGATGGCCACCGCCTCCCCGTACAGCCAGGTGGCGTGGACCACGACGACCGGCCCGGCCTGGGGCATGAACGCGAGATCGATCCACGCGAGGACCCCGACCACCAGCGGCGGCGGATGATCCCGGCCGATATGCGCGGGTATGGCACCCCAAAGGACCGCCCACCCGAGAAGCAACCCCACCGGCAGTTCCTCCCCCGGAAAGGACCACCAGCCGACCTCCACCGCGACGACGTTGACCACGCTGAGCGCCACCAGATTCCAGACCGTAGCGAGGATGACGGCCGCGATGCCGCTCCCCGCAGGCCGTACCACCAGCAGCGTGAGCCAGCAGACGACGATCGGCGCGAACGTCAGGACCGCGATCACGACGTGAACGTCCCGGCCAGATAGGTGGCGGCCGCCGCCACCGCATGCCGCTGCAACGGCCCGAAATACCAGCTCGGATCGAAGGTACGGCGATACCGGATGGTCACCTCCAGCCGCGCCGGCGTCCACCGGAACTCGGCCTCCCGCAGCTCCATCCAGCGGGCCAGCGTCGTGTCCGAGACCACGCCGAAGGCGACCATGCCGGGCCCCCGGCGAATCACCCGTAACGTCATCGAACGCGATTCGAGCGGCGCCCCGATCCCCAGCGACCGCCGTGGCGTGAACGTGACCACCCGGCTGTCGCCGACCTCCAGCCCGGTCCCGGCCGCGCTCAGTGGCTTCGGAAAGCCCAGCGCCAGGAAACGGGACCGCACAGGGCCGAACCGTGGCTCCTCCGCCAGCGCGAGTTCGACGTCGCCCCGCGCAGGAACGCTGACGGTGACCTCGTTCTCCCGTGGCACCGACCCGGCGGCGCCCTCCAGCGCGACCATCAGGATCAACGGCCCCACCAGCAGGTACGTGCCACGCCGGTGGACGTAGTCCACGCAGAGCCCGATGAACAGCCCGACCAGGTAGAACAGCGGCGCGGCCATGAGCAGGCAGACGATGCCCTCGCGCAGCAGCGGCCCGGCCACGGCGAGACCGATGGTGATGGTGACCATGATCAGGCCGGTGGCGGTGCGCGGGCGGGCGGTGAGGGCGACGGTGACCGCGATGAGGCCCGGGATGCCGATGTAGAACAGCGCGGTCTGCTCCACACCGCCGGCGTGCAGCGTCACGTACAGCAGGTAGGCGGCGAACAGTCCGGCCAGGACGGCCGCCGGCATCCGGCGCGCGGAGCCCATTCATCCTCCAAGTGATTTAATCAACTGATTAAACCGTATGATGAGAGGACGGGTTCGTGTCAAGTGGAGGCGCGCGTTGGTCGGGAAGCAGCAGTCGGGGGCCGAGACCCGGGATCGGCTGATCAGGGCGGCGGGCGAATCGCTGCTCGCGGAGGGCTACGCGGGCACCAGCGCCCGGACCATCGCCCGCGCCGCCGGAGTCAACTCGGCCCTGGTCTTCTACCATTTCGGCGGGGTCGACCCGCTGCTGCTGGCCGCCCTGGACCGCGCCTCAGAACAGCGCATGACCACCTACCGGGAGGCGGTAGCCTCGGCCCGGAACCTGGAGGAACTGGTGGAGGTGGCCACCCAGATCTACCGCACCGACATCGCGGAGGGCCACATCACCATGTTCTCCGAGCTGGTCGGCGCGAGCATCGCCCGCCCCGAACTGCGCGAGGAGATCGTCAAACGCTCCGAGCCGTGGATCGACTTCGTCGAGACGACCCTGGACCGCGTCATCGGCGGTTCCGCTCTCGCCAAACTGCTGCCGCCGCGCGACCTGGCGTACGCGGCGATCACCTTCTACCTGGGGGTCAACCTGTTCACGCATCTGGACGCCGACCGGTCCCGGACCGAGGCGCTGTTCAGCCTGGCGGCGCGGGTGGCTCCGCGCGCCCGGCTGCTCACCCTGCGGCTGCCGCGCCGGGGTGGCCGCGATGCGTGAGCCCGTCGTCGAGGTCGCCCCCGCCCGTGGCGCGGTGAAGGCGGTCGCCATGGTCCTGCACGGCGGCCAGGAGGTCGGGCGGACCCCGACCACGGCGCGGCAACTGGCGGTGCTCCGGATGCTCCCGTTCGCCTGGGCGCTCACCCGGGCCGGCGCCGATCACGGCCTGGCCGTCTGGCGCGTCCGCTACCGCGTGCGCGGCTGGAACGGCTCCGAGGCCTCCCCCGTCGCCGACGTCGACCAGGTCCTCACCCGGCTCCGGCACGAGCACGACGTCCCCGTCATCCTGGTCGGCCACTCCATGGGCGCCCGCACCGCCCTGCGCGTCGCCGGCCACCCGAACGTCGTCGGCGTGGCCGCCCTGGCCCCCTGGGTCCCCGAAGGCGAACCCGTCACCCAACTGGCCGCCCGGAGAATCCTCCTCATCCACGGCACCGCCGACCGCATCACCTCCCCCGCCGCCACCCACACCTACGCCCGCCACGCCGCCGAAGTCGCCACCGAGGTCCGCCTGATCGACATCCCCGGCGAGGGCCACGCAATGCTCCGCAAACCCCGCCTCTGGCACGACCTGACCACAGAATTCACCCTCTCCCTGATCTGACGAGCGGGGAGGCACACGGCTTCGCGCTCCACGGGATGGCTCGCAGCGAGCACCTGGATCGCGCTTCCCCTCGTCTGATGTGCGAGGAAGTTCGCGGCTTCGCGTTCCACGGGTGACTCCCAGCGGACCCCTGGGTCGCGCTTTCCCTGGTCTGATGTGCGAGGTGAGGCTCGCGGCTTCATGCTCTGCGAGATGGGATTCGCTCTTCTGGCTGCTCCGAGGACCACTAACAGCATGGGCCGCGCCTTCCTGGCGCCGGTGCGGTGAGAAGCATCACTTGCGTGAACGGCGCCGGATAACGGCGATCGACCCAGCGACTCACCTTTTCCGTTAGGAGTTGTAGTCGCGGGGCCGCTCAGTTGGGCTCGCGGAGGGCGGCGGTGATCGGGGTGCGCGCGGTGGCGCTGGCGATGAGGCGTTCGTACTGGTCTGGGGTGGTTGTCTCGCAGCCGAGGCGGTGGCCGGTCAGGTCGCCGTGGTCGTCGCTGGAGCCGGTGATGATCAGGTCCAGGTCGGTGGCGAGGGCGCGGAGTTCGGCGCGGGCCTCTGGGGTGTGGTCGCGGTGGTCGATCTCGATCCCGGCCAGGCCGGCGTCGGCCAGTTCGGCGATCCACTCGGCGGGGACGGTCCGGCCGCGTTTGGCGGAGCGGGGGTGGGCGAGGACCGCCGCTCCCCCGGCCGCGAGCGTGAGCCGGACCGCGCGGACCGGATCCAGCGCGTAGCGGCTGACGTGGGCGCGCCCGCCGGAGCCGATCCAGTCGGGGGTGAACGCCTCCGCCACGGTCGCGACGGCCCCCACCGCCAGCAGCGCGCGGGCGATGTGCGGGCGGCCGATCACACCGCCGGCGGCGATGGCCGTCACCATGTCCAGAGTGATCGGCGCGCCCAGCTCCACGATCCGGTTCACCATCGCGGCGGCCCGATCGTCCCGGGCGGCGCGAATCAGCTCAAGCTCGGCGGCCAATTCGGCGTGCCCAGGATCGAAGAGGTACGCGAGCATGTGGATGCTCATCCCGTCCCGGCGGCACGACAGCTCCATGCCGGGAACGAGGGTCAGCCCGTCCGGGAGCGCCTCGATCGCCTCCCCGTGCCCGGCGACGCCGTCGTGGTCGGTGAGGGCCAGGACGTCGAGCCCGGCCTCCCCGGCCCGGCGAACCACCTCGGCGGGACGTTCTGTCCCGTCCGAGGCGGTGCTGTGGCTGTGCAGATCGATCCGCACGGCTCAGGGTTCCACGGGCGCCGGTTGCGCCGCCAGGAACTTGTCGATCACCTCATCCGGCGCCGCGCCCCGGGCGGGCACCTCGATGCCCTGCTCCCTGGCCCAGGTCCGGACGTCGCTGTTGGTGAACCCCTGCAGCCGCTGCGGCTCGGCCGCCTTCCGCGCCCTGGTCGCCTGCTTGACCTCGCGGCCCCGCTCCAGCGCCAGCTCGATCAGGCTGACCGCCTCGGCCAGCCGCGCACTGTTCGCCTCCGACAGATCGATCGCGAACGTGCGCTGCAGGAGCTGGAACTCCCGCCGAACCACATCTTCGCCTTCGGACTGATCGAGATCATCAATCAGGATGACCTTCTCTGCCACGCGCTCTCCCCCAGCCAGACGTCATGTGCCCGGCAATCGTACTGGGGTTCTAGGAGATCGATTGCCACCAGCCGTCCACCAGCGGCGGCTGATCGACCGCGACGCGCTCCCCTGGTTTGGGGACGGCCAGCCGTACTCCACGGGCCTTGGCCTCGCGCCAGAGGCGGTCGACCGGCTCGCCCCAAGCGTGGAAGGCCAGGACGAACGTGCACCAGTGGACGGGGATCAGAAGTTGGGCCCGCAGGTCGAGATGGGCGGCGACGGCCTCTTCCGGGGTCATGTGGATGTCCGGCCAGCTGGGGCTGTACGCGCCGATCTGGATGAGGGACAGGTCGAAGGGGCCGTGTCTCTCGCCGATCTCGGCGTAGCCGGGGAAGTAGCCGGAGTCGCCGGTGTAGAAGACGCGGCGGGTCGCGCCGGCCACCACCCAGGAGCCCCAGAGGGTGCCGTTGCGGCGGAACGAGCGGCCGGAAAAGTGCCGGGCCTCGGTGACGGTGAGGCGCAGGCCCGCGACGGTGGTCGACTCGTTCCAGTCGAGCTCGACGATCCGGGACGCGGGGACGCCCCATTTCTCCAGGTGTGCGCCGACGCCGAGGGGAACCAGGAAGGGGGCGGACTGGAGGCCGACCAGGGCGCGGACGGTGGGCATGTCGAGGTGGTCGTAGTGGTCGTGGGAGATCACGATCGCGTCGACCTGGGGGAGGGTGTCCAGCGGGGCCGGGGGCTGGTGCAGGCGGCGCGGGCCGAGGTGGGCCGCCGGGGAGCAGCGGTCGCTCCACATCGGGTCGAACAGGACCCGGCGGCCCTCGATTTCGAGCAGGGTGGAGGCGTGGCCGTACCAGATGACGTCGAGGCTGCTCAAAGGCTTGACCGAGGGGGTCACCAGGGGAATCTGGCCGTGTGGTTTGCGCTGTTCGCGGCCTTCGATGAGGTCGCGCATGATGGGTTTGCTCTCACCGGCGGGCGGCACCGTGGTCGGTTCCGTGTTGCGGAAGGCGTCACCGTCGAACTGGGGCGAACGGCGCATCCGCTCGGCCCGCTTGCCGGCGGGCTTCGCGCCCAGCGCGGCAGGAATGTCCCGCATCGCCCAAGCGGCCCCCGCCGCCGCCAATCCCGCTGCCAACCACCCCGATTTACGCATACCAAAGATGGTGTCACAAGGACCGCGCGCCGGTGATGGGGGGCATGGCCAGAACCAGGCGTGTCGCCACAGACCACAGACGCGCCTCCGCCGGACGACAGGCCGTGTTTCGTGGCGCGGGCGCACCTCCGCCGGACGACAGGCCGTGCTTCGTGGCGCGGGCGCACCTCCGCCGGATGAGAGACCGCGGTTTCGTGGCGCACCGCGGACGCATTCCCCGAACGGCAGGCGTTGGTTTCGCGGTCTCACGACTGACCGCGTCCGCCCGCCTGGCGGCGGCTAAAGTGCGAAGCGATGATGAACCATCAGATACTAGTCCAGTGGCATCCTGACCCGGACTCCCCGGCGGCCCGCACCTTCACCTGCTCATGCGACCTGCCGCTGCCCGACCAGACCGCCGCCGAACTCCACGCCATGGAGCTCAACCGCTGCACCACCTGCTTCGGCTCCGCCCGCCACGAACCCGTCCCCGGCTACAACCGCCCGTGCACCGCCTGCGCCGCCACCGGCCGCCGGGGCCCCCAGCTCGTCTGGGAACTGGCCCACGCCGAAGCCGAACGAACAATCACTCTCCCCCTGATCCGCCTTCTCCTCCCCCACCGCCCGTTCCGCCTCTCCGAACTCGCCGACAAGGTCCGCTCCCACCTCTCCCTCCCCCCGGGCCGCCTCCCCGTCGGCCCCCGCGTCCGCGACCTCCTCCTCCACCTCCAGTCCATGGGCGAACTGGCCCTCCTGTCCGCCCCCGACCGCCTCCTCCAGGGCACCGACGTAGTCCTCTACGACGACCCCCACTGGATCCGCGTCTCCTGACCGCGAACGCTCCACTCAGACCTGCGGCGCGACCGCCAGATCCGCCCACAACACTTCGATGGGGAAGGGCGCGGTGACATTCACAGCCATGGGGCCCATGTCGCGATGGGTAGTGCCGATATGTGTGTACGGGCTGTTCCGTCCCGCCAGCACATACCTCTCAATCGATACCGCCCCGACCTTGTCGAAGCTCACAATCCAGTAATGCGGAATACCGCCATCGGCATAGTCACTCATCTTGTGCGCACGATCGCGACGCCCTGACCAGGTGGAAAGCACCTCGGCGACGATCATTACGGGGTCGGCCGCCAGCTGCCCGAACTCCTCCAGGCAGCGATGGAGAACCACGTCCGGCTTACGCGCGGTCGGGGGCACCTCCCAGAGCAGGTCGGGGGCACCTCCCAGAGCAGGTCGGGGGCACCTCCCAGAGCAGGTCGGGGGCACCTCCCAGAGCAGAACGTCCACTTCGGTGTTGGTCTCGTAGCAATCGCCTCGGCGGGACCGCCGCATCTCCGCCACCGCCGCTCGCTCCAATGCCAACGACAGCCGGGTCGCCACCTTCTGATGCTCACGACTCCGCTGCTCGCGCGGAACGACGAATCCGTCCACGATCTCAAGATCTCGGCGGATATCCGGGGTCGATCTCAAGGAACATGTCCCAGGTGATCGGCTCGCGTTGTTGCCCGTTCCACACGATCACGCAGTCCTACCCCTCATCCACCGCTGCGCGCGATCCTATGCCCGCATCAGATACGGCCACCGGAACGCAGTCGGGCGCACAGGTCGCGGATTTGTCGGTGGTGGTGTCTACGATCCGGGGCATGGTGACTGTTGACTTGATTCGGGCGGTCGCGCTGGCGTTGCCGCGGACCACGGAGCATCTGATCAGGGATCGGGTGAAGTTCCGGGTGGGGCGGATCGTGTATCTGGCGATTTCGCCGGATGAGGCGTCGATGGGGTTCGGGTTTCCGAAAGAGGAGCGGGCGGCGCTGGTTGAGGCGGAGCCGGAGAAGTTCTTCATGCCTGTGCCGTCGGATGAGCGGTATCACTGGGTTCGGGCCTGGTTGGGGGCGCTGGACGAGGAGGAGACCCGCGAGCTGGTGATCGAGGCGTGGCGGATGTGCGTGCCCAAGAAGATCTCGGCGTTGGTCCCTTGATGCGCGAGCCGAGAGATGTCGGCATTGGTTCCTTGATGTGGGGGCCCGAGAGATCTCGGCGTTGGTTCCGATATGAGCGGGAGCCAGTGATTCGGGTGGGTATGGTGTGGTTGTGCGTGATCTAGGTGAGGATCCCCGGCCGGGTCGGGGGGCGGTTCGTGAGGTCCATCGGGTGGATCGGGTGGCCGCGTTGGAGTATTCGCCGGACCTGGATGGGATGGCGGATCCAGGGGAGATCGTCTGGGCCTGGGTACCTTACGAGGAGGATGCTCGGCGCGGTAAGGATCGGCCGTTGCTGGTGGTGGGGCGGCATGGGCGGCTGCTGCTGGGGATGATGTTGTCCAGCAAGGGCGGCGGCGGGGATGAGTGGCTCGCCCTCGGGGCGGGGACGTGGGATCGCGAAGTGCGGCCGTCGTTCCTGCGGCTGGACCGCATATTCGAGCTGAGCGAGGACGGCATCCGGCGCGAGGGCGCGATCCTGGACCGGGAGCGGTTCGCGAAGGTGGCCGCCGTTCTCATGCGGACCCACGGATGGGCCGCTGACGGCTGAACCCGATTCCGGCCACCGCGATCACAGCGGTGGCCGCCAGGCGAGTCGGAGACCTGGTCGGCCGGATGGCCTGGGCGGAGCGCGGGTACGACAGACCCAGCGGCGACACGGGGATGGCACCATGACCACAGACAACCTCTTCTGGCCCGGCGGCGCGCGGCTGGCCTTCTCGATCACTGTGCAGTTCGAGGCGGGAGGACAGCCGATCAGCGGCGCCCCGGGGCCGATCAGCGAGCCGATCCTGCCCGGTTTCCCCGACCTCGGGCAGAACAGCTTCTATGAGTACGGCGCCCGCGAGGGAATACCTCGCCTGCTGGACCTCTTCGACAAGCATGGCATCAAGGTGAGCGCCTACATGGTCGGCGACGCGGTCCGCCGCCATCCCGGCCTGGCCGCCGAGGTCGTGCGCCGCGGACACGAGGCCGGCGCGCACGGGCTCAGCTGGCAGCGCCAGTACCACCTGTCCCGCCCCGAAGAGCGAGCGTGGATCGAAGGCAACATCCAGGCCATCGAGGAAGCCACCGGCACCCGGCCCACCGGCTACACCAACTACTGGATCCGCCCCGGCGTCAACACCCTGAAGATCCTGCAGGAACTCGGATTCCGCTACCACATCGACGACCTGTCGGCCGACGAGCCCTTCCTGCAGACCATCAACGGCAAGCCATTCGCCACCGTCCCCTACACGGTGCACCTGAACGACATCGTCAGCTACGACTTCGCCGCCTACGACCCGGCCGCCTACGAACAACAGCTCATCGACGAGTTCGACCAGCTCTACGAAGAGGGCGCGCACAGGCGCCGGATGATGGTCATCGCCCTGCACGACCGCCTGTCCGGGCACGCCTCCCGGGTCCGGGTCCTCGACCGCGTGCTCACCCGGCTGCGCGAACGGGACGGCGTGTGGTGGGCCCGCAAGGACCAGATCGCCGACTGGATCCTCGCCCATCCCAAGACCGCCGCCTGGGTCGAGCGCGGCCCCGCCCCCGTCAGCGGCCTCCCCGGCTCCAGCGCCTGACCAGCCGGCCGCGCGGCAGGTGGGGGATCAGCCGAACCCGGCCTGCGGCGCCCTCACGCCCGGTTCGGGCTCCTGCTATTCGGCTACTGCCGGGCCTACTTCTCGCCGGCCGGGGTCGCCGGGCTTGGGGTGGCGCGTTTGCGGCGGTGGCGGCCGGTGGAGAGGGCGAAGCGGCGGACGTGTACGCCGGTGGCCACCACGGAGGCGGCGAGGGCCACGGCCAGGACGGCGGTGGCGATGGTGGCGGTGGGGTCCAGGCCGGGGGTGGGGTTGGCGACGGCGGTGACCGCGTCGGGGCGGAGGTCGACCGAGACGGGGGTGCCGGTGACAGCGTCGCGGACTTTCCTGGGGAGGCCGTAGCCGACGACCTTGGATTCGTCGCGGACCTTGCGTTTCAGCCAGACCCGATCGACATTCGCCTCGATTGTGTGGATTTTTCCGTTTTCGACCTTTTCGACTATTCCGACGTGGTCGATGCCTTTGATGCTGCCGCCGCCCGACCAGTCGAAGAAGACTAAGGCGCCGGGTTCCGGCTGGTCGGTCCAGGCCTGGTGCTGTTCGAACCAGCGTGCGTGGGAGGGGGTCCAGGCGAACTCGCCGACATAGTCGGTGACACCCGCCTGATCCGCCGCCCAGGCGATGAACATGTCGCACCAGGGGGCGTTCTTGTACTGCGGGTCTTTCGTGAGATCCGCGTACCAGGCACCGAACTTGGTGTGCTGGCCGGGCTTCTCACGGTAACCGAGTTCCCTGGTGACGACGGATAACAGGTCCTGCGTGATGGTGTCGTCGTGGGAACGTTCCAGCAACACTGCCTCCATAACCGCCCGATAACAATGGACTGTAGTTCGGAAATGTCGGACACGCGGCACTTTTTCGAGAAAGGCGGGTAGTCAGATTGGCGAGAAGGCACGAAACGCCAGCGTGACGGCCTAATCGTGTGATCGTTTTCCCGTATGATCAGATCCCCGGTGTTCGGTTCGTGTGGGTGGGAGAGTGCTAGTGGATCATCGTTTCCTGCTGGCTGCGGCGGGGATCGTTGTCACCGGGCTGATCGGCGGGGTCGTACTGGCCGAGCCGGAGCCTCCGGTCAGACCGGCGGTCCTGACGGCCGCCGTCCCGTCGGCGAAGCCATCGAAACCACCGAAACCGACGCCCGCGCTCCTCTCGCCAACCGCGCTGCCCGCGCCCCGGGGCGAGAAGGCGCTGATCGTGAACGGGCGGGTACAACCGGCCAAGGTCAAGGTCCCGTTCCGCGCCAAAGGCGGGTACGCGCTGGTCCCCGGCGGCGAGAAGTCCCGCAAGGGCGGCGGCCGGGAGATCCGCTACCTGGTCGAGGTGGAGAAGGGCCTGCCGTTCGACGGCAAGGAGTTCGCCCGCGAGGTGCACCGCATCCTGAACGACAAGCGCGGCTGGGCCCGGTTCAAGCGGGTCGAGTCGGGTCCTGTCCAGGTCCGGGTGGCGCTGTCCAGCCCGGCCACGACCAACGCGCAGTGCCTGCCGCTGCGTACCGGCGGGGAGCTGTCCTGCTGGAACGGCAGCCGCGCGGTGATCAACGCCAGGCGGTGGGCGGAGGGGTCGGAGGGCTACGGCCGCGATCTTGCCTCCTACCGTGAATATGTCATCAGTCATGAGGTCGGTCATGGTCTCGGGCACGGCCACGTGGGCTGTCCTGGACGCGGAAAGCCCGCCCCCGTCATGATGCAGCAGACGAAGTCACTCGCCTCATGCAAGCCCAACCCCTGGCCCCACCCCGGACGGCTAAGGTCTGAGTCATGAACGTGGATCGACTACAGGTCCTCGCCTATCGCGTCGCGGCCCAGCAACTCGACCGGCCCGACCTCCCGCCCGCCGGCCTGGCCGTCCTCGATCTCGGGGTGCAGGACACTCCGTACGGGTCGGCCCGGCTGGCGGTGGCGGCGCGGACCATCGCGGAGCCGGATGACGCCGCGCTCACCCTGGTCTGGTCGACGCGTGGCGCCCCCCACCTGCACCGGACGGCCGACCTGCCCGCGCTGGCCTCCGCCCTGTGGCCGGTCAGCGACGCCGACGCGACGGCGCGGATCGTCACCTCGCAGATCCGGGTGGGGGCCCGGCTGGGCCTGACCGCGTTCCGGGCGGCGGCCAAGGCCATGCACGAGGTGGTCACCGGCCCGATGACCAAGGGCGAGGTCAGCACGGCGGTGAGCGCACTGGTCCCGGAGAGCGTGACCTACTGGTGCCGCGGCTGCAACGCCCAGCACATCTCGGGCGCGCTGTTCCAGCAGGTCGGCCTGGCCGCCGGGGTGCGGCTCGCGCCGAAGGGCTCGGCCACCACCCTGGTTCCGGTGGGCGGGCGCCGGAACGTCCCGAACCAGTCGATCGCCCCCGATTCGATCATCTCCGCCTATCTGCGGCTGCTCGGCCCGGCCACCCCCGCCGAGGCGGCCAAGTTCATGGGCACCACCCCGACCGAGATCAAGCGCATGTGGCCGAAGGACCTGGCCGAGGTGCGGGTGGACGGCCGCCGCGCCTGGCTGCCCACCGACCGGATCGACTTACTCCTGGACGCGACCCGCCGCCCCCGGCTGCTCCGGCTGCTCCCCCCGTCCGACCCTTACCTGCAGGCCCGCGACCGCACCCTCCTGGTCCCGGACAAATCGCGCCACGCTGAGATCTGGCGCATGCTCGGCAATCCCGGCGCGGTCCTGCTGGACGGCGAGATCGCCGGGGTGTGGCGGGCCAAGATGGCCGGCAAGAACACCCTGGACGTCACGGTGACCGCGTTCGAGCCGCTCCCCCAGGAACCGCTGGAGAAGGAGGCGTCCCGGGTGGCCGCGCTGCGCGGCGCGCAGAACGTCCGGGTCCTGGACGCGAAGGGCTGAGCGCGTCAGGCCGACTGCCGTATCACCAGTTCGGGTTCGAAGATGACCGAGGTGACGCGGCGGTCGGGGTCCTCGATGTGGGCCAGCAGCAGGCGGGCCATCTCGGCGGACATGTCCTCGACCGGGTGCCGGACGGTGGTGAGCGGCGGGCGGCAGGCGAGGGCGGCGCTGCTGTCGTCGAAGCCGACGACGGCGAGGTCGTCGGGGACCCGGCGGCCGTGCGCCTGGGCGACCAGCAGGGCGCCCTGGGCCATCAGGTCGTTGCCGGTGAACAGGCCGTCGATGTCGGGATGCTCGGCGAGCAGGCGTTCCATCGCCCGTTCGCCGGACTCCTGGGTGAAGTTGCCCTCCACGCTGGGGATGTACGCGTGCCCGTGCCGGGCCATGGCCTCCCGGAAGCCGGACTGGCGTTCCAGGCTGGCGGGCACGTCGAGCGGGCCGGAGATGGTGGCGACGCGCTGGCAGCCGCGGGCGATCAGGTGGTCGGCGGCGAGGCGGGCCCCGGCGCTGTGCGCGACGTCGACGTAGCTGATCCGGATGGGCTGGGCTGGGCGGGCGAACAGGACGACGGGCGGGCCCGACTCGACCAGCTGGGCGGGGAGCGGGTCCTCGGGGTGGGTGGAGACGAGGATGGCGCCGTCCACGTGGCCCTGGCGCAGGTAGTCGATGATCTGGGCGCGGGCGTCGGCGGCCTCGGCCAGCATGAGCACCAGGTGCACGCCGAGCGGGCGGAGGTGGCCGGAGATGCCGCTGACGACGCGGCCGAAGAAGGGGTCGGTGAAGACGCGGGCGAAGAAGTGGCCCGCGCCGGAGACGACCAGGGCGATCGAGCCGGTCTTGCCGGTGACCAGGGAGCGGGCGGCCCGGTTGGGCACGTAGCCGACGGCGGCGACGGCCCGCCGGACCGTTTCCTGGATTTCCGGGTCGACGTTGCGGATGCCGTTGATCACGCGGGACACGGTGGCCCGGGAGACGCCCGCGGCCCTGGCGACGTCCTCAAGAGTGGGCGAAACCAGGCGATCTTCCCTCATGTATGAACTCTAGCGCACGAAGGGAGAGCGCTCTCCCATCCGGTGAGGTCAGGAGGTGGGCAGGAGCCGTACCGCGTCCAGGGCCAGGGCGAGGTCCACGATGTCGCGGGGGCGGGAGAGGGAGCGCCCGGTCAGGTTCTCGATTCGGCGGATCCGGTTGATGATCGTGTTGCGGTGGCAGTAGAGCTGCCCGGCGGCCTGGGCCGCGGAGCCCTCGCAGCGCAGCCAGGTTTCCAGGGTGGTGAGCAGCACGTCCCGGTCGGCGGGGTCCAGGGCGAGCAGCTGCCCCAGCACCCCATTCACCAAATATCCGGAAATCTCGGGTTGGCAGATGACGAGAACGGCCGGGAGGCGCTGGTCCAGGCGGGCGACCTCGGGCCCGGCGTCCACGCAGGTGCGCATCGCCAGTTCGGCCAGCCGGTGCGCCTCGCCCAGCTCGACCAGCCCGTCGACCACCGGGCTGATCCCGGCGACCCCGCTCACGGTCACGCTGAGCGCGCTGGCCAGCCCGTCCAGGGTGCCCTCGCCCAGCGCGACGACCGCGACCTCATGCCCGGTGCGCATCCGCCACAGCAGGCGCATGCCGCCGAGTTTCTCCGGCAGGCGTCCCCCGTCGTGCCGTACCGGGAAACGCACGGTGACCACCGCGTACCTGCCGCGTTCCGGCAGGTCGAGCCCGGCGGCGGCGGAGCGGACCACGCCCGCGTCCGCGGCGCCGTCCAGCAGCGCGTCCAGCAGCGCGCTCACCCGCTCGTGATTGCGTCCCAGCAGTTCGCTCTCCCGCCGCCGGTAGGTGTCCCCCGCCACCAGCGCCTGCCGGTCGATGGCGTGCCACACGTGACAGGCCGTCCGCACCAGCGCGCCCAGCTGGTCGGGGTGCTCCCGCTCCATGTAGTCGACGATGCCGGCCCAGGTGACCTGGGCGGCCAGCCGGTACATCCGCATCATCGAGTCCAGCGGCAGCCCCTGGTCGGCCCGCCGCCGCGCCATCGCCTCGGTGAACTGCAGGTCCCGCCGCTCCCCCCGCTTCTGCAGGATGGCCGTGATGCCGAGCCGCATGCCCTCCAGCGTGCTGGCCCAGTGATCGTCGTACGGCACCAGCGAGCAGTAGTCCTCGTCGCCGCCCCGGACCCGGGCGACCAGCTCGTCCGTCAGCTCGGGGAGGCGTTCCAGCATCGCCCGGGCCGCCGTGCGCAACATTTCCCGGACTTCCTCATCCGCGTGCAGTTGGGGGCGCATCCTCCCGAGGGTGCCACCCGGCCAACTCCGGAACAAGGTTCGGTTTCGTTTCGTGACACGCCGTTGTGCGGCTGCACAGTCACCCCGGTACGCCGGTGGGCAGAACTCCCGACTTCACCGCCGCATCTGGACGGCCGTGCACGGCCGGGATTGGGTGTGCCCGTGAACCGAATGACCGACCTGACGGTCAGCGACCTGGCGGTGAACTACGGGCCGGTGCGCGCGCTGAGCGGCCTGTCGCTCCGGGTGCCGGCCGGATCGATCGTCGCCGTGCTCGGCGCCAACGGCGCCGGGAAGACCACTCTGCTGCGGGCCGTCTCGGGCACGCTCCGCTTCCATCGCGGCCTCGCCCGGGGCATGATCACCTTCGGCGAGGCCAGGCTGTCCGGGCTGAGCGCGGCCGCGGTGGTCGGCAGGGGCATCGTGCAGGTGCCGGAGGGCCGCCGGGTGTTCGCCCGGATGACGGTCGAGGAGAACCTGCGCGCGGGGGGTCTCGGCCGGTCGCGGAAGGACGCGCACCGGGCGCGCGACCAGGTGCACGAACTGTTCCCGGTGCTCAGGGAGCGGGCCGGGCAGCGGGCGGGGCTGCTGTCCGGGGGCGAGCAGCAGATGCTGGCGATCGGCAGGGCGCTGATGGCGGACCCGGCGGCCCTGCTGCTGGACGAGCCGACCCTGGGGCTGGCGCCGCTGGTGGCGGCCAGGATCGTGGAGACGATCAAGGAGATCAACGCGCGGGGGACCTCGGTGCTGCTGGTGGAGCAGAACGTGGCGATGGCGCTGTCGCTGGCCTCGTACGCGTACGTGCTGGAGGTCGGCGAGGTGGCCCTGGAGGGCACGGCCGCGGAACTGGCGGCCAGCGACGAGGTGCGGCGGCGATATCTGGGCATCGCGGACGCGGTCGAAGGGCAACTGGTCGCCCGTACCCTGCCGAGGTGGTCCGCATGACCACGGCATACCAACCGGACGGTATGGCAGCGCTGGAAGTCCGCGACGTGACCGTGCGGTTCGCCGGTCTGGTCGCCCTCGACCAGGTCAGTTTCACGGTCGCGCCCGGCTCGGTGCACGCGGTGATCGGCCCCAACGGCGCCGGCAAGTCCACCTGCTTCAACGTGCTGTCGGGCGTCTACCGGGCCACCTCGGGCAGCGTCAGGTTCGGCGCGGCCGAGCTCACCACCCGCAAACCGCACCAGGTGGCCGCCCTCGGCGTCGCCCGCACCTTCCAGAACATCGCCCTCTCCCCGCACCTGCCGACGCACGACAACCTGATGCTCGGCCGTCACCGCCTGACCCGCTCCGGCTTCGTCTCCTCCGGGCTCCGCCTGCCGCACGCCCGCCGCGAGCAGCGCCGCCACGCGGCCAGGGTGGCCGAGATCGCGGAGTTCGTCGGGCTCACCCCGCACCTGGCCAGGCCCGTCGGCCTGCTCCCCTACGGCGTGCAGAAACGCGTCGAACTGGCCCGCGCCCTCTGCATGGAGCCCCGGCTGCTGCTCCTGGACGAGCCGGTGGCCGGGATGAACAGCGGCGAACGCCAGGAGATGGCCGAACTGATCATCTCGGTACGGCAGAGCCTCGGCATCTCCATCCTCCTGGTCGAGCACGACATGGGCCTGGTGATGCGCCTGGCCGACCGGGTCACCGTCCTGGACTTCGGCCGGCGCATCGCCGACGGCACCCCCGCCGAGGTGCAGAACGATCCGCACGTCATCGGCGCCTACCTCGGCAAGGAGGGTTCGTGATCACGTTCCTGGAGCTTCTCGTCAACGGAATCTCCATCGGGGCCGTCTACGCGCTGATCGCGCTCGGGTTCGTCGTCATCTTCAAGGCGACCGAGGTGGTGAACTTCGCGCACGCGTCGCTGCTGCTGGCGGGCGGGTATCTGGTGGCGCGGCTGCACCCGTACGTGGGGTTCTGGGCGGCGCTGCTGATCGGGATCGCGGCGGCGGCCGTGATCGGGGCGCTGATCGAGTTCCTGATCATCCGGCGCGCCAATGTGGCCTCGCACAGCGTGCTGGCCATCGTCACCATCGGCGTGGACATCGTGCTCACCACCGAGCTGACCCGGCAGATCGGCACCGAGGTGCTGGCCGTGGGCGACCCGTGGGCCGACTCGGTGGTCCGGATCGGCGGCGTCACCATCGCCGAGACCCGGATCGTGGCGCTGGTCACGGCCACGCTGCTGATCAGCGCGTTCCTGCTGGCGTTCAAGTACACCGGCTGGGGGGTGGCGATGCGGGCCACCGCCGAGGACGCGGAGACGGCCGCGCTGATGGGCATCCGCCTGGGCCGGGTCTCGCTCAGCGCCTGGGCGGTGGCGGGCGGCCTGGCCGCGGTCGCCGCCGTCTTCCTGTGCGTGTTCCCCACGCCGGGCCTGGATCGCAGCACCAGCCTGGCCGCGATCAAGGCGTTCCCCGCCGCGATACTCGGCGGGCTGGACTCGACCACCGGCGCCCTGGTGGGCGGCCTGGTCGTGGGCGTCACCGAGGCGATGATGAGCGGCTACCAGAACGACCTGGCCTTCCTGGGCCGGGGCATCGGCGATGTCGCGCCGTTCCTGGTGATGATCGTTATCTTGCTGATCAGGCCCGCGGGGCTGTTCGGGACCAAGGAGCTCGCCCGTGTCTAGGATCCTGTTCTGGGCCGCGGTGGCGGCAACAGTAGCGGCGGTGGTGGCCGTGCCGTTCTATCTGGACGGGTTCTGGCTGCAGACCGGCCTGTTCGCGATGTCGGCGGCGATCGGCGCGATCGGCCTCAACCTGCTGACCGGGGCGACCGGGCAGCTGTCCATGGGGCACGCGTTCTTCCTGGCGGTCGGCGCGTACGCGTACGTGTTCCTGGCCGCCGAGCCCACCGGGACGCTGGGCGGGCTCGGGCTGCCGACGCCGCTCGCGGCGGTGCTCGCGGTGCTGGCGGCCGGGGTGGCGGGCGGACTGTTCAGCCCGATCGCGAGCCGGTTGAAGGGCGCCTATCTGGGCATCGCCACCCTCGCGCTGATCTTCGGGGGTCAGCACGTGCTGTTCAACGCCGGGCCGGTGACCGGCGGGTTCAACGGCAGGGCCGTACCGCCGATGGAACTGTTCGGGTTCGTGTTCGCGGACTCGCCGGAAGTGGTCCTGCTGGCGGTGCCGTTCGGGTCGCTGGAGCGGCTCTGGCTCCTCGGCGCGGTGCTGCTGGCGGGGGCGGCCTTCTTCGCCAGGGGCGTGCTGCGCGGGCGGCCGGGCCGGGCGATGAACACGATCAGGGACCACGAGATCGCGGCCGGGGTGATCGGCGTCCCGGTCACCCGTTACCGGGCGGGCGTCTTCGTGCTCTCCTCCATGTACGGCGGGCTGGCCGGCGTCCTGCTCGCCCTGGTGTTCCAGCGGACGGTCCCGGAGTACTTCGGGGTGCTGCTCTCGCTGGACTACCTGGCCATGATCGTCATCGGCGGTCTCGGCTCGGTCACCGGCGCGGTGATCGGCGCGGTCTTCGTCTCCATGCTGCCGCAGCTGCTCACCCGCTACAGCGACGCGATCCCGCTGATCGCCGCACCCGGTTCCGGCGGGGTCTCCCCCGCCGAGGCGGCCCGCATCCTGTACGGCGCCGCCGTCGTCTCGGTCGTGCTCTTCCTCCCCGGAGGCCTGTACGGCCTGCTGCGCAAGATCCGCCCCAGCCTCCCCTCCATCCGGCTCCGACTGGCCCGTTCCCCCGAAACCAGGAGTTCCCATGTTCCGTAACCGCATAGCCATAGCGGCTCTGGCGGCCCTCGCGCTGGCCGCGTCCGCCTGCGCGAGCGACAAGGCCACCGGCGGGGCCGCCCCCGCCACCGCGACCGGGGGCGACGGCGTGAAGACCGGCCCCGGCGTCACCGCCGACACCATCACGCTCAGCCTGCTCACCGACCTGACCGGCCCGTACGCCTCACTCGGCAAGAGCCTCACCCAGGCGCAGCAGCTCTACTTCGAGCAGGTCAACGCGGCCGGCGGGGTCTGCGGCCGGAAGATCGAACTGGTGGTCCGGGACCACGGCTACGACGCCCAGAAGGCGATGGCCGCCTACACCGAGGTGGCCCCGCGCTCGGCGGCGATCCCGCAGTTCATCGGCTCGCCGATGGTGATCGCGCTGAAGGACAAGATCACCACGGACAAGCTGCTGACCATCCCGATGGCGTGGGCCACCGGCCTGCTCGGCAGCGAGGCCATCCAGGTCACCGGCACCACGTACGACGTGGACATGATCAACGGCGTGGACTTCCTGATGAAGGAGAAGGGCATCAAGGCCGGCGACAAGATCGGTCACCTGTATTTCGAGGGCGACTACGGCGAGAGCTCGCTGGACGGCTCCCAGTACGCGACCGGGAAGCTCGGCCTGACCCTGGTGGAGCAGAAGATCAAGGCCACCGACCAGGACATGACCGCGCAGGCGACCGCGTTCAAGAAGGCCGGCGTGAAGGCCATCCTGGTCTCGGTCGGCCCGCGCCAGGCGGCGTCGCTGGTGGGCGTCTCGCTCGCGTCAGGACTGGACGTGCCGTTCGTCGGCAGCAACTCGGCCTACAGCCCGCTGCTGCTGGCCACCCCCGCCGCGCCGGCCCTGCTCAAGGACTACTACTACGTGACGGCGGGCGCGCCGATCAGCGCCCCGCTGCCGGTCTACCAGAAGCTGATCAAGGACTATGAGGCCCGCTTCGCCGGTCAGCCGCTGGACAGCGGCGTCTCGACCGGGTGGACCGCCGCGATGATCATCGGGGACGCGCTGACGCAGGCGTGCGCGGCCAAGGACCTCAGCCGCGAGGGCATCATCAAGGCGCACCGCTCCCAGCACGCCTGGGAGGGCGGCCTGGGCGGCACTCCGATGGACTTCAGCGTGTACGACCAGCCCGCCTCGCGCGCCTCATACGTGGTCAAGCCCGACAAGGCCGCGGTCGGCGGCGCCGTCATCTTCAAGGAGGCCGCCGTGTCCGACCTCGCCAAGGACTACCAGGTCCCCCCGGCGAGCTGACGCCTGACGGCAGCCGCCCCGCTCCTCGGCGGGGCGGCTGCCGGACCTTCGATCCCCCGGAGCCCGCATGCTGCGCGGCAGAAGCACCGAACAGGCCACCGTCCGCCGCCTACTCGACGACGCCGCGTCGGGGTCGGGCGGCGCACTGCTCTTTCACGGGGCAGCGGGAACCGGCAAGTCCGCCCTCCTCGACCACGCGGCGGGGCTGTTCCGCCAGGCTGGACGGAACGACTCGACAGAGCTGTTCCGCCACGCCGGACGAGACGACTCGACAGGGCCGTTCCGCCACGCCGGACGGGACACCTCGACAGGGCCGTTCCATCAAACCGGGCAGGACGACGGGGCCGGGCTGTCCGGCCACGCCGGAGGTGACAACGCCGCCGCCCCTGGTCCGTTTCTCATGCTGCGCGCTCGCGGGATCGCGGCCGAGAGCGGCCTGCCGTTCGCGGGGCTGCACTGCCTGCTCCGCCCGCTGGCTCGCGATGTGCCCGCTCTGCCGCCGGTTCAGGGCGCGGCGCTCACGGACGCGCTGGAACGCGGCGTGGACCCGGGTGCCCTGCTCGTCCCGGCGGCGGTGGTGAACCTGCTCTGCTCGGCCGGGCGGCCGGTGCTGGCCTGCGTCGACGATCTGCACCTGATGGACGCGCCGAGCAGGGACGCGCTGCTGTTCGCGGCCAGGAGGCTGTCCGGGGAGCGCGTCGCGATGGTGTTCACGGCCGCGGCCGACCTGGCGGGGATCCCGTCGGCGCGGCTGGAGAACCTGGATGAGCGGGCCCGCCGAGACCTGGTGGACGACCTGGCTCCAGAGCTCTCCGACGGGCTGCGGGCGGCGGTGGACCAGATCGCCGGGGGCAACCCGCTGGCGGTGACCGAGGTCGTCGCCGCCCTCACGCCCGCCCAGCTGGCCGGGCACGCGGCCCCGCCCACCGCGCTGCCCCCGGAAGGGCGGCTGTTCCGGCGCTACGCCGACCAGGCAGAACGCCTGCCCGGCCGGACCCGCGCGATACTGCTGCTCCTCGCCGCCGACCCCGACCTGGACCTGCCCGCACTGGTCCGGGCCGCCGAACCCGACTGCGCCTTCGCCGGACTTGAGGCGGCCGAACAAGCCGGCCTGGTACGCATCACCGGCGACCGGTGCGCCTTCGTGGAGCCGAACCTGGCCACGGTCGTCTACCGGCGAGCCACGTCGCTGCGGCGTCGAGCCGCCCACCGCCGCCTGGCCGAAGTACTCGGCGGCGACGGCCAGGCACTGCGCCGGGCCTGGCACCGCGCGGCTGCCCTCGACGGCCCCAGCGCCGCCCTGGGCGACGAACTCGCGGCAGCGGCGAACGCGCATAACGGCCAGTCGGCGACGGTGGGCGCATATGCCGGGCGTCCCGAGCTGTCAACGGCGGCCGGCCCACATGCCGGACATCCCAGCCTGTCAACGGCGGCGAGTCCTCATGCCGGGTATCCCGGGCTGTCGGCGGCGTTCGAGCGGGCCGCCGAGCTGAGCCCGTGCGCCGATGTGCGGGCGGCGCGGCTGGCCACGGCCGCGCAGCATGCCCGGCTGGAGGGCCGGCCGTACCAGGCCAGGATGTTGCTCGATCGGCTGCGCTCCGGCACGATCTCCGAGGAGTTGCGGCAGCAGGCCGAGCTGATCGGGGCCCGGCTGGAGTTGCGCGGTGGCGCGACCGCGAGCGCCAGGGACGATCTGCTGGCGGTGGCGGCGGCGCTGCTGGGGCGGGATCGCACGATGGCCGTGCGGGCGCTGGTCCGGGCCGGGGAGGCCAGTTACCTGGCCGGTGATCACCAGCGGTTCGTGGCGATCGCCAGAGACGCGGCGGAGCTGCGCCGCCCGGACGACTGCCCGGCCACCCGGCTGATGTTCGAGTACCTGACCGGGCTGGCCGCCTCGTTCCGCGGCCGGCACGCGGAGGCCGCCGGGCCGCTGCGCCGGGTGGTGGAGCTCGCGCCCTCGGTGCACAGCCCGTCGGTGCTGGTGTGGGCCGCGTGCGCGAGCCTGATGCTGGGCGACGACGTACAGGCGCTGCGGCTGTCCACCCGGGCGGTGGAGACGGCCAAGGCGCGTGGGGCGATCTCGACCGTGCCGCAGGTGCTGGAGTTCGCGACGCACAGCGAGTTCTGGATGGGCCGCTATCCGGCCGTGACCGCCAACGCCGCCGAGGGCCTGCGGCTGGCCCAGGAGACCGGGCAGCGCAACAGCGCGGGGCAGCACCTGGCTTGGCTGGCCATGATGGCGGCCGTCCGGGGCGACGAGGAGACCTGCAGAACCCGCGCGGAAGCCGCCATCGACCTGGCCGGAGCGCACGGCGTGGGCCTGGCCGGCGCGCTCAGCACCTGGGCGCTGGCCTGCCTCGACCTGTCCCGCGGCAACGCCGCCGCCGTCGTCCAGCGGCTCCGGCCGACCCGGAACGGCCATCTCGTGGTACGGGTGACCGCCACCCCCACCCTCGTCGAGGCCGCCGTACGGACCGGGGACAGGGAACGGGCCGAAGCCGCGCTGGCGGTGTTCGGCCGGTGGGTGGACAGCACGCGCAGCCCGGACCGGCTGGCCCTTGCCGTACGGTGCCGGGCCCTGCTGGCGGCGCCCGGCGACGCCGAGGACCTCTACCGGGAAGCGCTCGACCTGCACCGGCGGGGCTTCTCCGAGTTCGAGACGGCCAGGACCGAACTCCTGTTCGGCAACGCCCTGCGCCGCGACCGCCGCCCCGGCGCGGCCCGCGAGCACCTGCACGGCGCCCTCGACACCTTTGAACGTTTCGGCGCGCGACTCTGGGCCGAACAGTCCCGCAACGAACTACGCGCGACCGGCGAAGCGGTCCCGTCCACCCGCCCCGCCCCCACCGGAGACCTCACCGCCCAGCAACTCCAGATCGCCCGCCTGGTGGCCGACGGCGCCACCAACCGCGAGGTCGCGGCCCGGCTGTACCTGAGCCCCCGCACGATCGAACACCACCTGAGAAACATCTTCGCCAAACTCGATATCCGCTCCCGGGTGGAACTGGTGCGCCTCCTGAGCTGAGCAGCGAGTTGACGCTTGAACCCGGCTGAGGCGTTCGCGCTGCAGATGCTGGGCGAGGTCGCCCGGCGGGACGGGCGAACCGGGGACGCGCGTGGCCACTTCGGCCGGGCCCCGCCTGGTGCTGAGCGGAATGGGTTCCGCCACCACCCGGCTGGACCGGCTCCTCGCCCAACTCGACTGAGTCAGCGCATCATCCGGCTCGGACGGGAGCGCTTGGCCATGGATTTCATGGACTTCATCGTCTTCATGGGCATGGACTTGGCCTTCATCGTCTTTCTAGGCCACATCGACCTGAGGAAGCTCATGAAGCCCGTGGAGCGCATGGGACGCGTGGAGCGCATGGAGCGCATGGAGCGCATCGGCTTGCGGCCTCGGCCGCCGCCGGTGAACTTCATTCCCGCGCGCATGTTCCTGCGCCTGAACAGTGTGCGGGCCAGCGCGCCCATGGCGACCAGGAAGGTGGTTCCGTAGACGGCGGCGGGATGCCGGTTGGCCTTGTCCGCGACCTGGTGCGCCCCGGAACTCGCCGTCGACTTGGCCGACATGGCCTTGGACTTCACGCTGCTTTTGGCCCGCGACCTGACGTCGGCCTTTGCGGCCAGGGCGGCCACCGTGCGGCCGAGTTCGGCGCGGGTACGCTCCGCGTCCTCGGCGATGGCCGCGACGTCCTCGGACGAGGTCCGGTGCGCGCGGGTCATCGATGCGCCCTCCCTTCGTGCATGCCGGACTTGACGGCATCGATGTCGTTCTTGACGCCGTTCACCGCCTGGGTCGGCTTGGGCGGCATGGCCCCCGTGACCCGCTTCTTGCCGAAGACCCCCATGATCCCGCCGATGATCAGCAGGACGGCTCCGACGACCAGCGCGGCCAGCCAGGCCGGCCACGGGATGGACAGCGCGAGAATCACGCAGGCGACCAGTGCCGCCGCGCCGAGCAGCGCTACCACGCCGGTGGCGCCGAACAGGGCCGCGCCGGTCCTCGCCTGCCGTCCCTTGCCCGCCACTTCGGCCCTGGCCAGGCGCATCTCGTCCTTGATCAGGCGGGATACCTGGTCGGACGCCTGCTGTACGAGCTCGGCGGTGGACTGAGACTCTCTCTGGTTGACAGACATTGTCGCTCCTTCCCCCATCTACTTCGGGTACCCGATTTGTCCCGTTGAAACCTCCTTGTGGCGTTATGTCACCATTGTCCCATAATTGCCGGGGGTAGTGGAGTGGCGCGGAGTTCGTCCGAAGTCAGGGACACGGCCGCCGGGGTGCGGTCGCCGATCTTCCAGCCCGCGTTGAGCACCGCGCCCCGGAGCGCCCAGACGGGATCCTCAGTGCTCGTCCAGAGATGGAGGAACGTGGCGAACAGCCCGTCACCGGCACCCGCCGTGTTGACCACGCCACGCGGCGTGACCGCCGGGACCGTGACGAGCCGCCCGTCCCGCAGGCCCAGCATCGCACCGTGCGCCCCCAGCCCCACCCCGGCCAGGGCGCAGTGCGGGTAGCGGCCGAAGATCTCGGCGATCCAGCGCCGCGGCGGCACCGGGAGGCAGTCGCCGCTGCAGAACACCACGCGCGCCGCCCGCAGCCACGGCAGGTTGTACGGATCGCCCGGGTCCGCGATCAGGTGGGTGTCCACCGCGATCGGGATGCCCAGGCCGGCCGCGCGGGCCACCAGCGGGCGGACGAACTTCGCGTTCGTCAGCACCAGCAGGTCGGCGCCGGCGGCCTGGCCGGCGAGCACCTCGAACGGGTAGGCGACCTCGTCGACGGGGGCCAGGTGCGGGTAGCCCATCCGGCGGCCGTCCGGGCCGACCAGGACGACGCCCAGCGACGAGCGCTCCCCCGTGATCACCCCAGGGCCGAGCAGCCCGTGCGCCTCCAGGTCGGCCCGGATTCCGGCCCCGGCCTGGTCCGAGCCGACCACCGTGCAGAGCCGGGAGTCGCTGCCCAGGGCGCGGAGGGTGCGGGCGATGTGGGTGGCCGTGCCGGAGACGCCGCCGGCCAGCCATCGCGGCTTGCAGGTCGGCAGATAGCTGACCGGGAACCCGGCCACGCCCAGGGACAGGTAGAAGCTGGTCACCCCGGCGACCACGATGGCCGGGGTCATCCCGCTCCTCCGGTGACCGCGATGCGGGCCCGTCCGGCCACGTCGAACGCGCACCCGTCCAGGTAGTGGCCGGCGATCACGGTGGCCGTGGTCAGGCCGTACAGCGGAAGTCTGGCGGCCAGCCAGCAGTACAGGAACGAGCCGAACGTGGCCGGCCACGGGTCGGCCCCGGCGATGAGCCCGGCGCTGCCGGTGATCTCGGCGCGGCAGCCGTGCCGCAGCCCGACCAGGCAGCCCCCCGGCTGCCTGGTCACCGCGACGGCGCACCCCACATACCGGTCCAGCAGCCCGGCCATGCCGTCCCGGGTGATCAGCACGTCGGCCAGCTCCCGCCGGGCCTGATCGCCGGCGTCGTCGGAGTCGACCACGAGATGGGTGTCGTCGAGCACGTCCCCCGGCGGCAGGCCATGGACCGGCGAGGTGCCGGTGACCACCATCAGGTGCGGCTCGCGCAGTGGCCCCTCGCGGGGGATGACCAGCACCGCGGGAACCGTCGCGCGCGGCGGGATCGCGGGCGCCCGGTTCAGCGACAGCGGCTGCCGCTGGCGGAAGAAGTGGGCGACGACCAGCTTGTCCAGCACGATCAGCCTCCGTGGTACGGGTTGAGGAACGGCATCGGGGCCGGGGCGGCGACCGGGATGGACGCGGGCTGGCGCAGATTCATCAGCCGGTACATCAGGCGCCGCATGTTGCGGTGGAAATGGCCGGGCGCCGAGGTGATCCGCTCCTCGACGCGCTGGTAGTGCTCGGGCTTGAGCGTGCTGGCGGCCCGGTTGAGCTGGGTGGCGAGCCGCTGGTAGCGGTTGATCCGGGGGGCGATGGCGGCCAGTTCGCCCTGCGGCGAGCTCGGCGCCACGTCGTCGGCGGGGAAGCGGGCCAGCAGGATGGGGATGCCGATGGACGCGCCGTACAGCGTGGCGGAGCCGTGGTCGCCGACCACCCAGTCGGCGGCGACGAGCACGCCGAGCCAGTCGTCGTTGGGCGGCACGATCTGCAGTCCCCGCCGCACGCTGTCGGCCAGCCAGGCCCGGACCTGCCAGGAGCCGTGCATGTACCAGACATTGGGGTGCAGCAGCGCGACGACCTTGTACTCGCTGGCGGGCAGCTCGCGGACCAGGCGGTTCACCAGGTCGCCCCGGCCGAACAGCGACTCGGTGCCCCAGGTGGAGCTGACCGCGATCAGTTTCTGCCTGGGCCAGACGTCGAGCGCCCGCCGGTACAGGGCCCGGTCGTCGCGGCTGACCGCGAGCCGGTCGTAGATCGGATCGCCGATCACCTCCGCGGACGGCACCGCCTGCGGGCATTCGATCGCCAGCCTGCCCAGGTCGGTCTGGTGGGGCAGGACGATCGCGTCCGGGATGACGCTGCCGTCCCGGAGCAGCCGCTGCGCGTCCAGCCCGTACGTCCCCCGGGCGCCCGCCACCCGCCGGCCCGGCGGGCGCGGCACCAGCTTGTTGAAACTGGCCCCGTGCGCCATCACGATCAGCGGCGCGTGGATCTCGTGGATCGAGCCGAAACTGGCCGCGATGGCCAGGTCGAAACGCTCGGTCACCGCCTGCCGCCAGGGCAGCAGCAAGCCACCGAGACCCTGCACGAACTCCTCCACCCCGTTGTTGAAGGCGTCCTCCGCGACCGTGAACAGCGTCTGGACCCGCAGATCGGAATCCAGCAGCCGGATCGCCTCCAGCAGGCGCTGCCCCGTCGTGACCGTGTGGACTATCACCAGCACGGTCTTCAAATTCCCTCGTGTCACCCATTTGCCGGCATCGAGCCCCACCGGGACCCGGCGCCAATCCTTACTCGGCATGCTGGCTCTGCAGCCCCCTCGCTCCGGCCTTCCGAAATGGCGATCCCCCCGAACCGCCTCCTGCCGTGAGCGTCCGCGCCGCACCTTGCAGCAACCCTTGCGGGAACCTTACTTACCGTGTCAGTACGCTTCACCAGCCCGTGTCAGCCGAACTCATTTCGACGAAACCGGCGTAGCGTCCGCCGCGGCGCAGCAGCTCGTCGTGGGTGCCCTCCTCCACGATCCGGCCGCCGTCCAGGAAGACGACGCGATCGGCGCGCCGGACGGCCTGTCCTCGTCACCCGGTGAGGTGGTCTCGGAGGAACGGGCGATCTCCGCCCGCGCGGCCTTCGCCTGTGGCACCAGGCCGGGCATGCTGAGGAACGTGTGCGTCGCTCCGGGGTATTCGGTGAGCCGTGCGGGCGTCCCGGCCGCCCGCAGTCGTTCGGCGTATCGGCGGCCGTGATCGGCCACCGGGTCGAGGGTCGGCAGCACCACGAGCGCGTGGGCCAGCCCGCTCAGGTCGTCGGCGTACAGGGGCGGCACCGTACGAGGGTCGGTTCCCGGCGGGACGGCGAACCGGTGGAACAGCCGCAGCTACGGCAGGGTGAGGGTCGGGCTGTGGGCGTGCCGGGTGAACGAGGCGTGGTCGAACATCGTCGCGGTCAGGTCGACGGCGGGGTTGACCAGCACCTGCGCCCGCAGGGGCGGGCCGGACGCCCTGGCCCGGATCGCGGCCAGGGCGGTGACCATCGAGCCGGCGCTCTCGCCGAAGACGACGGTCCGCGCCAGGTCGATTCCCCACTGCGCGGCGTGCCGCAGCATGTGCCGGAGCACGTCCCAGCCGTCGTCGACGGCCGACAGCGGAGTCTCCGGGCCGAGGAGGCGGTGCTCGACCGAGACGACGACCGCGGGCAGCCGCGCGGCGAGGTGGCTGTTCACCCAGTCGCTCTGCACCGCCGTACCCACGAAACCGCCTCCGTGCACATGGAGCACGAGCGGCAGGACCGCGCCCCCGGGTGACGGCCGGTACACCCGGACCCGGAGCAGGCGGCCGGGCAGCGCCACCTCCCGCCACCGGATCGCGGCGCCGCGATCCGGAAATCTCAACGCGGTGGTCTTCGCCGCGACGCTGAGCACGGTCTGCGAACTCGGGTACGCGCGCCACCGTCGAACGCATCGCGGCCGCGGCCGGCGTCGCGAAGACGACGATCTACCGGCGCTGGCCGTCGAAGGGCGCGCTGATCGTGGACTTCCTCCTGGACGCGTTCGGCCCGGTGCCGCTGGCGGGCGGCAGCCGGGCCGAGCTCATGTCCTCGGGCATCCGCTGGGCCGCGGCGAAGATCGGCGAGCCCGGGGTGGGCGACGCGTTCGCGGGCGTGTTCAGTGACGCCGTCAGCGATCCGGCCCTGCGCGAGATCCTGGCCACGCGGTTTCAGGATCCGTACCGGCTCGCGCTCCAGGACGCGCTCGGCGAACCGGAGAACCGGGTCCTTTTCTACATTGACGTCGTCGTCGGAACTCTGCTCCACCGGATGGGCATGACCGGCGGGCCGATGGCCGACGCCGACGTCACCGCGCTGGTCGAGATGGTCCTGGCGCACTTCGGCGACGGTGCGGGCCCGGCCTGAACCCGCAGGTGGGCGGCCCGCCGGGAATCGCGGACAGCCGTAATCAGCTGGTTTCCGATATGGCCATATCATCCGGCAATTGCGACATGTCTAGCAATCTCGTTTTATTTCGCTAGAAATGCAGTCTGCGTATTCGAATGAGAACTCGAATTTGACACCGGGAATGGGCGCGGACCATTATTGAGCCGACCGGAGACGTAATGGGCGCTCCAAAGTCGGTTAAAGTTCTGCAAATAATCGTGCTCCGGTTCTGTTTCGTCGATCGTCGGACAGGGGTGGGTAGTGACGGTTGAGAACGACCAGTTGAGCCTCGGCACAGCTGCGGCGCGGAAACTCGCGACGACCACCAAGACCACGCCGCAGATGCAGGGCATCACCTCCCGGTGGCTGCTCAAACTGCTGCCGTGGGTGCAGGTCTCGGGCGGGGCGTATCGGGTGAACAGGAGGCTCAGTTACGCGGTCGGCGACGGGCGGGTGAGCTTCAGCGTCACCGGAACTCGGATCCGGGTCATCCCGCCCGAACTGGGCGAGCTTCCGCTGCTGCGGGGCTACGAGGACCTGGAGACGCTGGAGGCCATGGCGGGGCGGTTCCTCCAGCGGGATTTCCAGCCGGGCGACGTCATCGCGACGGAGGGGGAGGACGCCGACCAGGTCGTGCTGGTCGCGCACGGCAAGCTCAACCGCCTCGGCCACGGGCCTTACGGGGATGAGGCCGTGCTCGGGCTGCTGGCCGACGGGGACCATTTCGGGGACCGGGCGCTGGTGGAGGGGGGCAGCTGGGACTGCACGGTCCGGGCGGTCACGTCGGGGACCGTGCTGACACTGTCCCGGCAGGCGTTCGACGAGCTGGCGGCCTCCTCCGACAGCCTGCGGGCGCATCTCGCCGCGTTCCGGGCGGGGCCGTCCGGCGCGCAGGACGAGTACGGTGAGGCCGCCATCCACCTGTCGGCCGGCCACCACGGCGAGGCCGCCCTCCCTGGCACCTTCGTCGACTACGAGGTCTCGCCCCGGGAATACGAGCTGAGCGTCGCCCAGACCGTGCTCCGGGTGCACAGCCGGGTGTCCGACCTCTACAACGACCCGATGAACCAGACCGACCAGCAGCTCCGGCTCACCATCGAGGCCCTGCGCGAACGCCAGGAGCACGAGATGGTGAACAACACCGATTTCGGGCTGCTGCACAACGCCGACCTGAAGCAGCGCATCCACACCCGGACCGGGCCGCCGACTCCGGACGACCTGGACGAACTGCTGGCCACCGTCTGGAAGGAGCCCTCCTTCATCCTGGCCCACCCGCAGGCCATCGCCGCCTTCGGCCGGGAGTGCAGCAAGCGCGGCGTCTACCCGAGCAGCGCCGACTTCGGCGGGCAGAAGGTGCCCGCCTGGCGCGGGGTGCCGATGCTGCCGTGCAACAAGATCCCGGTCACCACCACCCGGACCACCTCCATGATGGCGCTGCGGGTGGGCGAGGAGCAGCAGGGCGTGGTCGGCCTGCACCAGGTCGGCATCCCGGACGAGTACCAGCCCAGCCTGTCGGTCCGGTTCATGGGGATCAGCGAGCAGGCGATCATCTCGTACCTGGTCAGCGCCTACTACTCGGTGGCGGTGCTGACCCCGGACGCGCTCGGCATCCTGGAGAGCGTCGAGCTCGGGCACTAGACCACTGAGTTTCGATCACTGAGAATCATCGGCCGCTGAAAGCAGAACCCTGGGCGTGTTCGCCCCGGGATGGGTTGTCGCGGCCCGGGCCAGCCCGGGCCGCTTCCCTACGCGACCTGAGGAGTGGACTGTGACCGTTCAGAACGATCAGCTGAGCCTGGGCACCGCCGCCGCGCGGAAGCTCGCCACCACCACCAAGACCGTGCCGCAGATGCAGGGCATCTCGTCGCGGTGGCTGCTGAAGGTGCTGCCGTGGGTGGAGGTGTCGGGCGGCGCCTACCGGGTCAACCGGCGGCTCACCTACACCGTCGGCGACGGGCGGGTGACCTTCACCAACGTGGGGGCCTCCATCCGGGTGGTCCCGCAGGAGCTGTGCGAGCTGCCGCTGCTGCGCGGCTACGACGACATGGACACGCTGGAGGCGCTGGCCGGCCGGTTCGCCCAGCGGGACTTCGAGCCGGGCGACATCATCGTGGCCTCCGGAGACGCGGCCGACGACGTGGTCCTGGTGGCGCACGGGAAGCTCGACCGTTTAGGAGTCGGGCCGTACGGGGACGAGGCCGTGCTGGGGAACCTGGCGGACGGCGACCACTTCGGCGACCAGTCACTGCTGGGGCCTGGCGTGTGGGGGTTCACCGTCAAGGCGACCACGGCGGGAACCGTGCTCACCCTGCCCCGGCGGGCGTTCGAGGAGCTGCTGTCCCAGTCCGACACGCTGCGCGCCCAGGTGGACGGCTACCTGTCGGCGGCCGACCGCCCGCAGGACAACCACGGCCAGGCCGCCATCGCGGTCGCCGCCGGCCACCACGGCGAGGCGGCCCTGCCGGGCACCTTCGTCGACTACGAGGGCTCGCCGCGGGAGTACGAGCTGAGCGTCGCCCAGACCGTGCTCCGGGTGCACACCCGGGTGGCCGACCTCTACAACGACCCGATGAACCAGACGCAGCAGCAGTTGCGCCTCACCATCGAGGCGCTGCGCGAGCGGCAGGAACACGAGCTGGTCAACAACCGCGAGTTCGGGCTGCTGCACAACGCCGACCTGAAGCAGCGCATCCACACCAGGACCGGGCCGCCCACGCCCGACGACCTCGACGAGCTGCTCAGCCGCCGCAGGAAGACCCAGTTCTTCCTGGCGCACCCGCACGCGATCGCCGCGTTCGGCCGCGAATGCTCCAAGCGCGGGCTGTATCCGCAGGTCGTGGACATGAACGGGAGCCATGTCCCCGCCTGGCGCGGGGTGCCGATCCTGACCTGCAACAAGATCCCGATCAGCGACTCCCGGACCACCTCGATCCTGGCGCTGCGGACCGGCCAGGAGGACCAGGGCGTGGTCGGGCTGCACCAGACCGGCCTGCCGGACGAGGTCGAGCCCGGCCTGAACGTGCGGTTCATGGGGATCAACGAGCAGGCGGTCATCTCCTACCTGGTCAGCGCCTACTATTCGGCGGCCGTGCTGGTGCCGGACGCGCTGGGGCTGCTGGAGAACGTGGAGCTCGGCCACTGATGACCACGACCGGCGAGTCAATCGAGTCGGTGGAGCTACGCCCGGCGGGCTCGGTGCTGGACTGGGGACGGGCGCTGCTGCGCCCGGCCCTGGGCCCGGCCGTGGACCGGCTGCCGGCGCCGATGCGCCACATCACCGGCTACCACCTGGGCTGGTGGGACGCGCACGGCGCCCCGGCGCAGGCCGACAGCGGCAAGGCGATGCGGCCGACGCTGTCCCTGCTGGCGGCCGAGGCGGTCGGCGGGGAGGCCGGGGCCGCGGTGCCGGTCGCGGTCGCGGTCGAGCTGGTGCACAACTTCTCGCTGCTGCACGACGACGTGATGGACGGGGACGACACCCGGCGGCACCGGCCCACGGCGTGGCGCGCGTTCGGGGTGAGCCAGGCCATCCTGGCGGGGGACTCGGTGCTCGCGCTGGCGTTCGACGTCTTGGCGGCCAGCGGGCACCCGTTCGCCCGCGCGGGGATCTCGACGCTCAGCGCGACCGTGCAGGAGCTGCTGAACGGGCAGAGCTCCGACGTCGAGTTCGAGGGCCGGGCGGAGGTGGAGCTGGCCGAGTGCCTGCGCATGGCGAGCGGCAAGACGGGCGCGCTGATCGCCTGCGCGTGCGCGCTTGGCGGCCTGTTCGGCGACGGCACGGCAGTCCAGGTCGAACATCTGCGGGCGTTCGGCGATCGGGTGGGGCTGGCGTTCCAGCTGGCCGACGATCTGCTCGGCATCTGGGGCGATCCTGCGGTCACCGGCAAACCCGTCTATTCGGATCTGGCCAATCGCAAGAAGTCCCTTCCGGTGGTGGCGGCGCTCACCTCGGGGACGGCGGCCGGGCGCGAGCTGGCGGCCGTCTACCGGGGGGACGCCCTGCTCTCCCACGACGAACTCACCCACGCCGCCGATCTCATCGAGAACGCCGGGGGCCGGGCCTGGAGCCGGGCCACCGCCGACGACCTGCTCGCGGAGGGGCTCGCCCACCTGGACGCGGCCGGGCTCGCGCCCCGCCCGGCCGGGGAGCTCCGCGCGCTGGCCCGATCGATGACCCGCCGCACGGTCTAACGGCACTGGGCGAGCATGTGAGATTTGTCGGCCCGGGTGACCGGAAGGTCGTATTTCAGGGCGACCTGGGCGAAGCGTACGACGTAGGCGCAGCGGATCCGACGGGACGGAGGGAGCCAGGCGGCCGGCCCTGAGCCGCCTTTGGCCTCGTTGACGGGGCCGTACACGGGCAGCAGGTTGAGCGGGTCGTTGGCGATCCGGAGGCGTTTGGCGCGCGACCAGCGGGACGCGCCCATCCGCCACTCGTAGGAGAGCGGGACGACGTGGTCGACCTGGATCCGGTCGGCGTCGGCCTTGCGCCACCGGATCGTCCGGCCCGTGTACGGATCCTCCAGCGTCATCTCCACCACCACACAACGGGACCCCGCCCGGTAGCGCACGTCGTCGCCGTCCCGGGCGAGGAGATCGTTGCGGGTGTCGCACCCGTTGCGCGAATAGGGCACGGCGGACGCCGCGTCAGCCCAGTTCTCGCCGAACCGTTCCCGCCGGTAGCCGTTCTTGGGCCCCATCCCCGCCACCCGCAGCCCCTTGATCAGGCCGACGGCCGCGGCCCGGTCCGCCGCCGACGTGACCGGCACCAGACCCCGCCTGGTCCCGTCGGGGTTGTCCAGCGGGCTGGCGGCGCGTTCCCGCGAACCGGTCTGCGCCGCCAGTGACACCACCAGCGCCCCCGCCAGGACCACGGCGACCGCGTTCCACGTCCCCATGTCCGGATGATGACGCAAGAAATGCGAAACGCCTACGCGGGACCCGGCTGCAGGGCCGCGCCGCCGCCGAAGCCCTCGGCCCGGCAGTCGTCCTGGATCTTCTCGATGTCGACTCCGGGGCCGGGCACGCTGTTGTACGTCCAGCCGATGGCGTTCGGGTCAGAGCCGGTGGCCGGGGTGATGCTGACGTCGAAGCCGTGCTCCTTCATGCATTTGACCTGGGCCCGGACGGCGTCCGCGTAGTGCGGGTTCCGCGCGGGGTCCATCTCCGGCGGCAGCTGGGGCAGCTTGTCCTCGCACTCCTTCCTGGCCTTGTCCTCGGCGGCCTGCATCGCGGCGGTGTACTCGCCGCCGCCGTCCGGCATCCCGTGCTCGCGCAGGCAGGCCGCGTACGCCTTGCGCAACGTCGCGACCTCCTCCGCCGTGCTGTCCAGGCGCAGTTGGGGCCGCTTCGACTCGGGATCGGGCTTCTTGGACGGGGTGGCGTCGGCGTTCTGAACGGGGGTCTCGGTGACCAGGGACGCCACCTCGCCGGCCGGCGCGGCGGCCACCTTCGTGCTCGTGCCGCCGCCGCACGCGGTGAGCAGGCAGCCGGCGAGGGTCAGGGCGGCGAGCTGCCCCAGGGACCTTGCGCTACGTAGTGTCATGCGAGGCAGGTTGCCGCCCGGATGTGAGGAACCTGTCAGGGACAGATGAGGTTCTCTTAGTGCCTGGCGTCAGGGCGCGGCCAGCGCGTCGGTGGGCGTGAGGCGGGAGGCCCGGATCGACGGATAGACCCCGGCCGCCATGCCGACCAGCACTGCGCCCGCGGCTCCCCCGGCCACGGCGATCCCCGGGATGACGGGCGGCCAGCCCTGGTAGGCGTCGTAGCCGAGGGCCGCCAGCACGCCCAGCAGGGCGCCGATCCCGCCGCCCAGCCCGGACAGCGCCACCGACTCGGTCAGGAACTGCACCCGCACGTGGCCGCGGGTGGCTCCGAGCGCCCGCCGCAGGCCGATCTCGCGGCGGCGTTCCAGCACCGAGACCACCATCGTGTTGGCCACGCCGATGCCGCCGACCAGCAGGGCGACCCCGGCCAGCCCGAGGAACAGCGCGGAGAAGGCGGTCTCGGTGGCGCGTTTGGCGGCCAGCGCGTCCGACGGCCTGCTGACCTGGACCAGGCCGGGCGCCTCGGGGTGGACGCTGGCGGGCAGCACCGCGCGCACGTCCTCGACCGCGTCCTCCCGGGCCCGTACGTAGATCACGGTGGGGTGGCCGTCGAAGCGCAGGAACCGGCGGGCGGCCTCCCAGCCGACCAGGACCGACCGGTCCAGTTCGGGGGCCAGCGGCATCGGATCGAGGAGGCCGATGACGGTGAACCACTGCCCCCCGGCGTACACCTGCGGGGGTTCGCGGCCGGGCGGCAGGTCGTTGACGCCGAGCCGGGTGGCGGCGTGGTGGCCGAGCACCATGGCGGGGAAGGCGTCGGTGGCGGGGTTGAGGAAACGCCCGGCGTGCACGGTCCCGTTGACCGCCGCCAGCAGGTCGTCCCGGCCGGCGAGCACGCTGACGCCGGCGGCGTCGGTGTCGTCCACCCGGTCGGAGCGGGCCACGGCGGCGTGGGTGTTGGCGACCGCGCTCGCCTCCAGGACGGGGGCGATCCTGGCCGCCATGCCGTCGGCCGTCTCGGGCAGCAGGACCGGCGGGTCCTGGTTGGGCATCGGCTCGGCGCGCAGCATGTTGGTGCCGAGCGCGGCCAGCCGGTCGAGCAGGGCCTGCTGGCCGGCGGCGGGGATGCCCGTCACGACGATCAGGGTGGCGACGCCGATCGAGATGCCGAGGGCCGACAGCGCCGCCCGGAGTTTCCTGGTGCGCAGGCCCAGCAGCCCGAGCCGCAGCACGTCGGCGGGCGGGAGCCGGACGGGCCGGGTGGTGGCGAGCGTCATGGGGTGCCCTTCCGGTGCGTGTCGGCGACGATGCGGCCGTCGAGGATCTCGATCCGCCGGGGCACCAGGGCCGTGAGGTCCCGGTCGTGGGTGACGATCGCGATGGTGGCGCCCTCGGCGTTCAGCCGTACCAGCAGGTCGAGTACGGCCTGGCCGTTGGCGGTGTCCAGGGCGCCGGTCGGCTCGTCGGCGAGGATCAGGGCGGGTTCGTTGACCAGGGCGCGGGCGATGGCGACGCGCTGCCGTTCGCCGCCGGAGAGCTGGTGCGGCAGGTGGCCGACCCGGTGGGCGAGCCCGACCCGGGCCAGGGCGGCGAGCGCGAGCGGGCGGCGCCTGCGGTGCGGCACGCCGGCGTAGAGCAGGCCGGTGGCGACGTTCTCGGCGGCGCTGAGCCCGTCGGTGAGGTGGAACTGCTGGAAGACGAAGCCGAGCCGGCGGCCGCGCAGCGCGGAGAGCCGCCGGTCGGTGAGCGCGGCCGCGTCCTGGCCGTCGATCTCGACGGTGCCGCTGGTGGGGCGGTCGAGGGTGCCCATGATGTTGAGCAGGGTGGACTTGCCGGAACCGGACGGGCCGAGGATGGCGAGCAGCTCGCCTCCGGCGATCTCCAGGGAGACCTGGTCGAGCGCCGTCACCCCGCCCGGGTGGATCTTGCTGGCCCGGATCACCCGGAGGACGGGGGTCATGAGCTGGTCACCACGGTCAGGCCCGGGGTGATCCCGGGCCCGGAGACTTCGACCAGGCCCCGGGCGAACATGCCGGTCTTCGCGGCGAGCAGCTTCCCGCCCGGCAGTTGCAGGGCGTAGCCGCCCTCGCGCAGGGCGAGCAGCGCGCCCACGGGCACGGCGAGCACGTCCCGCCGGGCCCTGACGGTGAACCGCACCTCGACCCGGGCCGAGTCCAGCGTCTTGACGTCGGCGCTCCTGGCGGGGGTGACGGTGACGCTGACCTGCGGCGCGCCGCCGTCCGAGGTGCCGTCGGTGGCGGCCGTCCCGATCACCGTGACCTTGCCGGGGATCTCCTGGTCGGCGGGCAGCAGGACGGCGACCCGCATGCCCCGGCGGATGCCGCCCACGTCGGCGGCGTTCACCGGCACGGTCACCACCTTCACCGCCCGGGTCAGGGTGATCAGCTCCCCCGCCGCCGGGTCGCCGAGCCGCGCCTGGACCGAGCCGACCCGGGCCGGTCCCGGCAGCACGGCGACCTGCCCGACGTCGAGCGTGCCGGTGGCCGGCAGTCCGGTGTCCAGTTGCCAGCGTTTCAGGGCGGCGCGGAGGGAGGCGGTGAAGACGTCTCCCGGCAGCGGCTTCCCCCGGGACGGGGTGGTCACCGCGGCTGGCCCGGACCGTGCGCCGATGGCGTAGCCGAGCGCGGCGAGATTGTCCGCCACCGTGGTCACGTCACGGCCTCGCAGTCCGATCTTGCCCAGTTCGCGGAAGAGCGGGGTGGCGCCGAAGAACACCGGCACCGGACGGTCGTCCACCCAGTACAGCGGTCTGCCCCGGAGCACCGCGGCGCCCGGCTTCGGCAGCCCGGTCACCAGCCCCTCCCCCGCGCCGCGCAGCGGCCGTTCCGCGCCGAAGCCGAGCGTGCCGGGCAGGGAGCGGGTGTCCGACAGGTCGGTCCGCTCCACCGACGTGGTCTCGACGGGGGCCCTGCCGGGCGCCGGCGGCTCCGGTTCGCCGCGCGCGGCCAGCGCGACCGCGCCCGCGCCGCCCGCCGCGACGGCGACCAGCGCCACCGCCCCGGCGGCCACCCGCCGCCAACTCCTGTCGTTCCCCGTGTCTCCGGCCACTGGAGCCCCCATCCTCATCGTGTTGACGGCGAGGATGGTGGGGAAATGTTAGGAACCCGTCAGGAACCCTTAGTCCTTCTGTGAACCGTCCCCGCAGGCGGACAGCCACCCTAAACTCGGCGATATGTGCGCCTATGTCCTGGTTGCTGAGGACGACGAGAAGCAGGCGGAACTGCTCCGCCGTTACCTGGAGTGGGAAGGCCACGCCGTCGGCCTCGTGCACGACGGGCGCTCGGTGCTGGACTCCGTCCGCCGCCGGGCCCCCGACCTGCTCGTGCTCGACGTGATGATGCCCAAGGTCAGCGGCCTGGACGTGTGCCGGATCCTGCGGGCGGAGTCGGACCTGCCGATGCTCATGCTGACCGCCCGCGCCACCGAGGACGATCTGCTGCTCGGCCTCGACCTGGGCGCCGACGACTACATGACCAAGCCGTACAGCCCGCGCGAGCTGATGGCCCGGATCCGCACCCTGCTCCGGCGCACCCGCCGGGCCGCCACGCCCGTAGAGCCCCTGCTGCGCGTCGGCGACCTGGCCGTCGATCCGGTACGGCACGAGGTCAGCGTGGCCGGGGAGTCCGTCGAGTGCACCCCCGGGGAGTTCCAGCTGCTGGAGCTCCTGATGTCCCAGCCGGGCCGGGTGTTCACCCGGGCGCAGATCCTGGAGCATCTGCATGGCTTCGACCGGCACATCACCTCCCGTACCGTCGACGTGCACGTGATGAACCTGCGCAGGAAGATCGAGCCGGATCCGCGCCGGCCGGTGCGGCTGCTCACCGTCTACGGCGTCGGGTACAAGCTCGCCGACGGCCCGCATGGGTGACGTCCCGTTGCGCCGCAGCCTGCTGCTGCGCCTGCTCGCGGTGACCGCGCTGGTGTCGGTCTGCTCGATCGCGGCGACCGCCTGGCTGACCGTGCGGAGCACCACCGTGGCGCTCCGGCAGGAGCAGGGGCAGGCGCTCTCCGACGACGCCCGGGTCTACGACGCCCTGCTCGGCTACGCGGCCGGGCACCCCTCCTGGTCCGGCGCGGCGGAGACCGTACGGCGGCTGGCCAGGGAGACCGGGCACCGCGTCACCCTCACCACCGAGGACCGCGAACCGGTGCTCGACTCCGATCCCGGGCCGATCACGCTGCCCGCGAAGCCGACCGCGGTGATCGAACCGCTGGCCGTCGACACCCCGGATCACATCGACCCGCGCGCGGTCGGCCCGTTCCGGCTGCCCGCGGGAGAGCGCGACCAGTTGCGCGCCGCCGCCCAGCGGCGGGCCGCCTGCCTGCGCGACGCCCTGGCGAACGTCACCGCCACCGTCGCCCAGAAACCCAGCGGCCGTTCGTACGTCGAGACCCGCAACATCGACCCGACCACCTCCAGGTGCGCCGGCCTCGCCCTCGACCGGCTGACCCCCACCGAGACGAAGGCGCTGGACCGGCTCAGCACGTCGGTCAACGCCTGTCTTCAGCGGCGGGACCTGCCCGAGGTGCGGCTCGGCCTGGACTTCAGCTGGTCCCCAGTCCCGGCCCCGGTCCGGCCGGCCGGGACCGGGAGCCTCACCGAGAGCGTGCAGAAGTGCGTCACCGCGAGCCGCCGCGAGCAGCTCGCCCCCTATGTCGCGCCGACCGCGCTGCTCTTCGTCGGCAGCCGCGCCGGCCCGCCTTCGACGATCTTCGATCTGTCGCCGGCCAACCAGGTCAGGATCGCCGGGGTCGCGGCGCTGGTGCTGCTGGCCACCGTGGCCGTCACCGTCCTGTCCGGCGTCCGGCTGGTCCGGCCGCTGCGGGCGCTGACCGGAGCCGTACGGCGGATGGAGCGGGGGGATCTCGCGGCCACCGTCCAGATCGCCAGAAAGGACGAGATCGGCAGGCTGGCGGCGGCCTTCAACGCCATGTCCGTCCGGCGTACCCAGCTGGAGGGCCTGCGCAAGGCGATGGTCAGCGACGTCGCGCACGAGCTGCGCACCCCGCTGAGCAACATCAGGGGCTGGCTGGAGGCGACCGAGGACGGCCTCGTCGCCCCCGGCCGGGCGCTGATCTCCTCGCTCCTGGAAGAGGCCCTGCTGCTCCAGCACATCATCGACGACCTGCAGGACCTGGCGGTGGCCGACGCCGGCGAACTCCGCCTGCACCGGGAACGCTTCGACGTCACCGACCTGCTCGCCCAGGTCGCCCAGGCGCACCGGAGCGGCGCCGACGCCGCCGGAGTCACCCTGTCCCCGCCCGCCGGCGCCCCGCTGGAGGTGCACGCCGACCCGGTACGGCTCCGCCAGGCCGTCGGCAACCTGATCTCCAACGCGATCCGGCACACACCCCCCGGCGGCGCCGTCGCCCTGCGCGCCCGCCGCGACGGCGACGGCACGGTGATCGAGGTGGCCGACACCGGCACCGGCATCGGCGCCGACGACCTGCCCCTGATCTTCGAACGGTTCTGGCGGGTGGACCGGTCCCGCAACCGCCGCACCGGCGGCAGCGGCCTCGGCCTGTCCATCGTCCGCAAACTCCTGGAGGCCCACGGCGGCACGGCCTCCGCCACCAGCACCCCAGGCCAGGGCTCCACCTTCACCCTCCGCCTGCCGGGAGATGTCGCACGCTAACGACGCCTGTCCGCAATATCGAGGAATGGTGACAAATAAGCGACGTACCTACCCCCTGTGGTGCATACGTAGCACCATGCTCCTGGGCGATATCTCGATCTAGGAGCACCTTCTGTGGCAACACGCAAAACAAAACGGCGCTTAATCACGGCGGCGGCCCTGCCGCTGGCCCTCGCGGCGACCATGGCGACCCTGCCTGGCTCCGCGAACGCCATCTCCACCGATGTCGTCATCTCCGCCGTCTACGGCGGCGGCGGCAACTCCGGAGCGGCCTTCAAGAACGACTTCATCGAACTCGCGAACGTCACCGGCAGCCCGATCGACGTCTCGACCTGGAGCATCCAGTACGCCTCCGCCGCCGGCGTCGTCTTCCAGATGACGTCGCTCATCGGCAGCATCCCGGCGCACGGCCGCTACCTGATCCAGCAGGCCGCCGGCGCCGGCGGCGCCCTCACGCTGCCCACGCCCGACGCCGTGGGAACGGTCCCGATGTCGGCCACCTCCGGCGTGGTCGCCCTGCGCACCAGCCAGTTCCCGCTGGTGGGCTGCGGGACCGCGTGCGCCACCGCCCCCGACGTCAAGGACCTCATCGGGTACGGCGCCACCGCCAACGTCGAGACCCTCGCCGCTCCCGGCCTGACCAACACCACGGCCAACGCCCGTTCCGGCGCGCTCGTCGACACCGACAACAACGCCGCCGACTTCTCCTCCGGCGTCCCGAAGGCCACCAACACCGCCGGCACGACCGTCTCGGCGGCCGACCCCGACCCCGGCCCCGGCGATCCCACCCCGGGCCCGCTGCGCATCCACGACATCCAGGGGTCGGGCCGCATCTCGCCGGTGGTCGGGCAGAACGTCACGAACGTGCCCGGCATCGTCACCGCCGTCCGCGTCACCGGCAGCGCCCGCGGCTTCTGGTTCCAGGACCCGTCCGCCGACGCCGACCCGCTGACCAGTGAGGGCCTGTTCGTCTTCACCGGCACGACCACCCCGACCGTCGCGATCGGCGACTCGGTGCTGGCCACCGGCCGGGTCACCGAGTTCCGCCCGTCCACGGGCGCCCAGTCGCTGACCGAGATCGGCGGCACGGTCACCTACACCAAGCTGACCGGCGGCAACACGCTGCCCGCGGCCATCCCGGTCGCGCTGCCCGATCCGTACACCAAGACCGGCGCCCTGGAGGCGCAGCCGCTGGAGCCGGGCTCGTACACGCTCGACTGGTACGAGGTCCACGAGGGCATGCGCGTCACGGTCGCGCAGAGCGCCCGCCTGGTCAGCCCCGCCAACGACTTCAACGAGCTGTGGGTCACCCTCAAGCCGGGCCAGAACCCGACCCCGCGCGGCGGCACCATCTACCAGTCCTACGACGACCAGAACAGCGGCCGGCTGCTGATCCAGGCCCTGACCGGAGCCCCCGAGGCCAATGTCGGCGACACGCTGGCCGGCGGCACCGTCGGCGTCATCGACTACCAGAACTTCGGTGGGTACGCCCTGATCGCGACCACCCTGGGCGCGGTCACCGACAACGGGCTCAAGCGCCAGAAGGTGCTGCCGCCGAAGAAGGCCGGCGACCTGTCGGTCGCGACGTACAACGTGGAGAACCTGGCCGCGACCAACCCCGCCGCCAAGTTCGCCCGGCTCGCCCAGGCGGTCGTCACCAACCTCGGCTCGCCGGACATCCTGGCCCTGGAGGAGATCCAGGACAACAACGGCGCCGTCAACAACGGCGTCGTCGCGGCCGACCAGACCGTCGCGCTGTTCATCGCGGCGATCACGACGGCCGGCGGCCCCGCCTACGACTGGCGTTCCGTCGACCCGGCGGACGGCACCGACGGCGGTGAGCCCGGCGGCAACATCCGCCAGGTCTTCCTGTTCAACCCCGCCCGGGTGACCTTCGTGGACCGGCCGGGCGGCGACGCCACCACGGCCGTCACGGTGCTGCGCGAGCGCCCGACCAGCAACCAGGTCTCGCTGTCGGTCTCTCCTGGCCGGATCAACCCGGGCTCCGCCGCGTGGTCGTCGTCCCGCAAGCCGCTCGTCGGCGAGTTCCTGTTCGACGGCAACAAGCAGCTGTTCGTGGTCGCCAACCACTTCAACTCCAAGGGCGGGGACTACCCGCTGACCTCCGCCGTGCAGCCGCCCAACCGCGTCACGGAGACCCAGCGCATCCAGCAGGCCTCCGAGGTCAACGCGTTCGTCCAGGACCTGTCGACCAAGAGCCTCGCCCGCGCCCGCGTCGTCGTGCTCGGTGACCTGAACGATTACCCGTTCAGCCCGGCCGTCAACACGCTGACCAGCAACGGCACCGCGCTCAAGACCCTCATCGACACACTGCCCGCAGGTGAGCGCTACAGCTACGTGTTCGACGGCAACTCCCAGACCCTCGACCACATCATGATCAGCCCGGCGATCAAGGGCTACTCCTACGGCGTCGTCCACATCAACGCCGAGTTCGCCGACCAGGCGAGCGACCACGACCCGCAGATCGTCCGTATCCTCACCGGCTGCGACACCAGCCCGCTACCTGCCCGCTGCACCCCGGGCAGCCCCGTCGTCGACGAATAACCTCTAGCCGAACACCGAATAAAGCAGGGCCGCCGAATCTTTTCGGCGGCCCTTTGCAATTATTCCGTTTTCCTCTCCTTGAACCGGCGGACGCCTACAAGAAGGAACTGCTGAAACGTTCACGCAATCATCTAACGAGCGAATTGCCATCCGCTGGCCGCTCGGCGTGCGCGGAAGGTCCGGCCAGCGGGTTCTCCCGGCTGGTACCGCTTCGAGCGGGTTTTGACAGGTCGTCCGGGGCGCGGTGACCATCGGCCCTTGCGAGCGAGTGGCCAGCGGCCGAGCCCACCCACCTCGCGCGAATACCCCGCCGCCGAAGCCGGGCCCGCCGCTCCACGTCCGTTCCGGGCGCACTCTCGCCCTTTCGGATGACATTTCCGATAAGCCGTCGAATTGGCGAAAGTTCACGAAAGAGAGCGCCGCATGACCGGTTTCGACGCCCGCCCCCGGGCCCGGCGAGCACTCACCGTGCTCACCGCCCTCGCCCTCTCGGCAATCCCCTTATATCCCGGTACGGCTACCGCCGCCGCCCCCGCCTGCCGCGTCGAATACACCGTGAACCAGTGGTCCGGAGCCTTCACCGCGACGGTCCGCCTCACCAATCTCGGCCCCGCGACGAGCACGTGGGCCCTCCGCTGGACCTACCCCTCAGGCCAGCGCGTCACCAACGGCTGGAACACGGTCATCACCCAGTCCGGCACCGCCGTCACGGCGGCCAACGCCGCCTGGAACGGCTCCCTCGCCACCGGCGCGACCACCGAGTTCGACTTCCAGGCCACCTGGACATCGGCCAACCCGATCCCCACCGACTTCACCCTGAACAACGCCTCCTGCACCGACTCCCCAAGCCCCTCCCCAAGCCCATCGCCCTCCCCGTCCCCATCGCCCTCCCCGTCCCCATCGCCGACGCCATCGCCGTCACCGAGGCCGTCGCCTTCTCCTTCGCCGAGCCCGAGCCCATCGCCAAGCCCATCGCCAAGCCCATCGCCGAGCCCCCCGCCCGGATGCGCGGGCGCGGTCGTCTGCTCGGGCTTCGAAGACCAGACGGGATCAACCCCCAGCGGCAACTGGACGGTCGTCACCCCCAACTGCGCCGGCACCGGCACCGCGACGATCGACACGACGATGGCCCATTCCGGCAGCAGATCCCTGCGCATCGCCGGCGGCGGCAACTACTGCAACCACATCTTCGCCGCCACCACCGCCAGCCTCTCCACGGTCGCCCCCGTCGTGTACGCCCGGCTCTGGATCAGGCACACCACCGCTCTCCCCGCCAACCACGTCACCATGATCACCATGGCCGACTCCACCGCCGGCGGCCGGGACCTCCGCCTGGGCGGCCAGAACGCCGCCCTCCAGTGGAACCGCGAACTCGACGACGCCACCCTCCCGGAACAGAGCCCCAACGGCGTCGCCCAGAGCCGCCCCCTGCCCACCGCCCGCTGGGTCTGCCTCCGCTTCCAGATCGACACCACCCGCCAGGCCATGTCCACCTACCTGGACAACACCGAGGTCCCCGGCCTCCACCTGGACACCACCCCCACCACCGACATCGACGCCCAGTGGCTCCGCCGCACCACGGCCCCCCGCCCCACCACCCTCCGCCTCGGCTGGGAAAGCTACGGCTCGGACTCCGACACCCTCTGGTACGACGACGTGGCCCTAAGCTCCTCCCCCTTGTCCTGCTGACCCCCAATCGGACACCCCGGGGGCTGTCACTCACAGCCCCCGGCACGACTCAAAGCGATATTGACCATGGCTTTACCTGGACATATGCGACAATAGGGACATGAAGCGCTCGGACGCGCTGGGTGAGTTCCTCCGGTCCCGGAGGGCTCGGCTGACCCCGCCGGACGTGGGGCTGCCGTGGCGGGCGAACGGCCGGCGGGTGGCGGGGTTGCGGCGCGAGGAGCTCGCGCTGGCCGCCGGGGTCAGCGTGGACTACTACACCCGGCTGGAACAAGGGCGGGTCGGCAACGTGTCCGACCAGGTGCTCGACGCGGTCGGCGGAGTGCTGCGGCTGACTTCGGAGGAACGCCGCCACCTGCGCGAGCTGATCAGGACCCGGCCGGGCGACGAGGCGGAGCCCTGGGCGTCCGGGCCGATCCGCGCGCGGGCGGCGCTGCGGATGATGGTGGACATCCTCGACCCCGTGCCGGCGATCCTGGTCACCGGGGTCCTGGACGTCGTGGCCGTCAACCGGACGGCCAAGATGCTCATCCACGACTTCGAGGCGATGCCCCGCGCCGAGCGCAACATGGTCCGCTGGACGTTCCTCGACCCCGGGGCGCGGACCGTCTTCCCGGACTGGGAGCAGATCGCGGCCGACTCCGCCGCCTGGCTCAGGAGCGCGCTGGGCCGCGCGACCGACTCGCGGCCGCAGGAGCTGGTCGACGACCTGCTCGCGCGTTCCGACTATTTCGCCCGATGCTGGGCCGACCATCACGTGACGTACTGCACGCACGGCACCAAGCGCTTCCGCCATCCGGCGGTGGGCACCATGTCCCTCAACTGGGAGTCCTTCACGCCGACAGCGGACCCCGATCTGTACCTCCTCGTCTACACCGCCGCGACCGGCTCCCCGTCCGCGGAGAAGCTGGCCGCGCTCCCGAGTAGGGCCCTGGAGAACGGGCAGGGGAAGAGTCCAAGCAGCTCAGAGGGGAGGCAGCCATGATCGAAGGCAAGACCGTCGCATTTCTCGCCGCGCCCGAGGGCGTCGAGCAGGTCGAGTTGACCGAACCGTGGCAGACCATCATGAACGCCGGGGGCACACCCCGGCTGATCTCCACCCGGGAAGGCCGGATCCAGGCGTTCAACCACCTCGACCGAGGCGACACGTTCCCGGTGGACGCCACCGTGGACCAGGTCGACGCCGCCCAGTTCGACGCCCTCGTCCTGCCCGGCGGTGTCGCCAACCCCGACTACCTGCGCACCCGCCCCGAAGCGGTCCGGTTCGTGCGGGCGTTCTTCGACATGGGCAAGCCCGTCGCGGCGATCTGCCACGCGCCGTGGACGCTCATCGAAGCCGAGGTCGTGCGGGGGCGCACCATGACGTCGTGGCCCAGCCTGCAGACCGACCTGCGCAACGCGGGCGCGACCTGGCACGACCGCGAGGTCGTGGTCTGCACCTCGGCCCCGTCGACGCTGGTCACCAGCCGGATGCCGGACGACCTGAAGGCGTTCGGCGAGGCGGCGATCGAGGCGTTCGCGTAGTTCGGAGGCAACACCCAAGAGCCGCCGGCGACCAGGAGTCGCCGGCGGCTCTGGCTTGTGCCCGTACGCTCTTGACGTCCAACACATACGGGTATAAATAAAGATGAAACCAAATGGAAACGGCGGTGAATCAACATCGTGTACGCGGAGGAGCGGCAGCAGGAGATCCTGCGCCGGGCCCGGGTGGCGGGGCGGGTGGACGTGGTCACGCTGGCCGAGGAGCTTCTGGTCACCACCGAGACCATCCGGCGGGATCTGACCGCGCTGGAGCGGGCCGGGCTGCTGCGCCGGGTGCACGGCGGCGCGATCCCGGTGGAGCGGCTGGGCTTCGAACCGGCGCTGGCCGCCAGGGACGAGGTGATGACCGCCGAGAAGGAGCGGATCGCCAAGGCGGCCCTGGCCGAGCTCCCCCAGGACGGCGCGATCATCATCGACGCGGGGTCGACGACCGGCCGCCTGGCCCAGGTGCTGCCGACCGACCGGGAGCTCACGGTCATCGTCAACTCGCCGCCGCTGGCCACCGTGCTGGCCACCCGCGGCAACCTGTCGGTGATCATGCTCGGCGGCCGGGTGCGCGGCCGTACCATCGCCACCGTCGACGACTGGGCGCTGCGCCCGCTCGACAACCTGCACGTGGACGTGGCCTTCATGGCCGCGAACGGGTGCACCGTGAACCGGGGGCTGACCACGCCCGACCCGGCCGAGGCCGCGATCAAGCGCGCGATGATCGGCGCGGCGCACCGGACCGTGCTGCTGGCCGATCACACCAAGTTCGCCAACAGCTACCTGGCCAGGTTCGCCACGCTGGCCGACATCGACATGGTGATCACCGACACCGGCCTGGACAGCGGCCTCGCCGCCGACCTGGCCGCGGCCGGCCCCGAAGTGATCCGGGCCTGACGGCCATGATCCTCACCCTGACCCTCAATCCGAGCCTGGATCGCACCATCGAGGTCGAGTCGCTCACCCGGGGCGCGGTCATCCGGGCCGCGACCGCCCATCTCGACCCGGGCGGGAAGGGCGTCAACGTGTCGCGCGCGCTGCTGGCCAACGGGGTCGCCTCGTGCGCGGTCATCCCGTACGGCGGGGACGAGGGCCGGCGCCTGGTGGAGTTGCTGTTCACCGAGGGCCTGGACATGATCACCGTCCCGGTGGCCGGGTCGACCCGGTCGAACGTGACGATCGCCGAGCCGGACGGCACGGTGACCAAGATCAACGAACCGGGCACCGCGCTGTCCCCGGCGGAGCTGGACGCGGTCGCGGACGCCGTACTCAAAGCGGCCCATTCCGCCGACTGGGTGGTCGCCTCCGGCAGCCTCCCGCCGGGCGTGCCCACCGACGTGTACGCCCAGCTGTGCGCCCGTTTCGCCGCCGCCGGGATCCTGGTCGCGGTGGACACCAGCGGCCCGGCCCTGTCCGCCGCGATCGCCGCCGCCCCCGCGCTGGTCAAACCCAACCGGGAGGAACTGACCGAGGCGACCGGCCGGCCGATCGCCTCGGTGGGCGACGCCGTCGAGGCCGCCCTGAGCCTGCGCGAGCGCGGCGCCCGCGCCGTGCTGGCCAGCCTCGGCCCGGACGGCGCGATCCTGCTGACCGGCGAAGGACACCCCCGCGGCTGGTACGGCTACGCCCCCGTCCCCGAACCCCGCAGCACGGTCGGCGCCGGCGACGCGATGCTGGCCGGCCTGCTGGCGGGCGGCGGCCCGGCGGCGGGCGGGGCGGCGCTGGCCGAAGCCCTCGCCTGGGCGACGGCGGCGGTCGGATTACCGGGCAGCCGGATGCCGCTCGCCGCCGACATCAGACGCGACCAGGTCCAGGTCCGGGAGCTGCGGCTCCAGGACGCCCACGAACCCCACCTCGCCCAGCCGCTCCGGTCCGGGGGCTGACAGCGGCACGTTTCCACCCCCCACCCCGAAGGAGCGTCAGAACATGACGACCGATTACACCCCAGCGGTCCAAGGGACCGGCGTCAAAGCCACCATCCAGCGCCTCGGCGGCCACCTGGCCGGGATGATCATGCCGAACATCGGCGCGTTCATCGCGTGGGGCCTGATCACGGCACTGTTCATCCCGACCGGATGGCTGCCGAACGAGCAGCTGGCCGAGTTGGTCGGCCCGATGATCACCTTCCTGCTGCCCATCCTGATCGGCTACACCGGCGGCCGGATGGTGCACGGCCAGCGCGGCGCGGTGGTCGGCGCGGTCGCGACCATGGGCGTGATCGTCGGCGCCGACGTGCCGATGTTCCTGGGCGCCATGATCATGGGCCCGCTGACCGCGCTGATCCTGAAGTACGTGGACGCGTACACCGAGGAGCGGACCAGGGCCGGGTTCGAGATGCTGGTGGACAACTTCACCGCCGGCATCATCGGCGGCGCGATGGCGATCGCCGGGGTGTTCGCCATCGGGCCCGTGGTCGAGTGGCTGACCGCGCGGGCCAGCGAGATAGTCGACTGGCTGATCGGGCAGCAACTGCTGCCACTGGTGTCGCTGCTGATCGAACCCGCCAAGGTGCTGTTCCTCAACAACGCGATCAACCACGGGGTGCTCGGGCCGCTCGGGGTGGCGCAGGCCGCCGAGACCGGCAAGTCCATCCTGTTCATGCTGGAGAGCAACCCGGGGCCCGGCCTGGGCCTGCTGCTGGCGTACATGCTGTTCGGCCCGCGTTCGCTGCGTCCCACCACGCCCGCCGCGATCGTGATCCACTTCCTGGGCGGCATCCACGAGATCTACTTCCCGTACGTGCTGATGAAGCCGCGCCTGATCCTGGCGGTCATCGCGGGCGGCGCGTCCGGCGTGCTCACCTTCCTGGTGACCGGCGCGGGTCTGGTGGCCACGCCGTCGCCGGGCAGTATCTTCGCCTACCTGGCGGTGACGCCGAAGGGCGGCTGGTTCGGCGTACTGCTCGGCATCCTGGTCGCGACGGCCGTGTCGTTCGCCGTGGCGGCGGTGCTGCTGGGCTTCGGCCGCGGCGAGAAGGCGGAAGACGAGCCGGAGACCCCCACCGAGGAGAGCACTCCCGTGAAATCGGAGGCATAGATCGATGGCGAGCATCGAGAGCAAGGACATCCACAAGATCATCGTCGCCTGCGACGCCGGCATGGGCAGCAGCGTGATGCTGGCCGGTCAGCTGCGCAAGGCGCTGAAGGGCACCGACATCGTGGTGACGCACATCCCGGTCAACTCCATCCCGGCCGACGCCGACGTGGTGCTCTGCCACGCGGGACTGGCGGCCAGGGCCAGGGCGTCGGCGCCGGGCACGGTGCTGATCCCGTTCCAGATCTTCATCGGCGACCCTGCGGTGACCGGGCTGATCTCCACGATCAAGAACGGCGGCACCGTTCATGACTGAGGCCGTGCTGGACCGGCGGGCGGTGCGCCTGGAAGCGGTGGCCGCCGACCGGGAGGACGCCATCCGGCAGTGCGGGCAGGCGCTGCTGGCGGTGGGCGCGGTGCGGGAGCCGTACCTGGTGACGATGCTGGAGCGGGAGCGGTCGATCTCCACCTATGTCGGGGAGGGCGTCGCGATCCCGCACGGCACGCTGGCCGGGAAGGACGCGGTGCTGCGGGACGCGCTGTCGTTCCTGCGCTTCCCCGGCGGCGTCGACTGGGGCGGCGAGCGGGTGACGATCTGCATCGGCATCGCGGCCACCGGCGACGGCCATGTCGCGGTGCTGGCCGAACTGGCCGAGATCCTGCTCGACCCGGAGCGGGCCAGGGTGCTGCGGGAGAGCGGCGAGGCCGACGAGGTCATCGCGATCCTGGGCGGTGCCGCGTGAAGGTCGCCCGTTTCCACGCCCCCGGCGACCTCAGGATCGAGGACGCGCCCGAGCCGGTGGCCGGTCCCGGCGAGGTCAAGATCCGGGTACGCAACTGCTCCACCTGCGGCACCGACGTCAAGATCTACAAGCACGGCCACCACCACATCGACCCGCCCCGGGTGATGGGCCACGAGATCGCCGGGGAGGTCGTGGAGTCGGCGGCCCCCGGCTGGTCGGCGGGCGACCGGGTGCAGGTGATCGCCGCGATCCCGTGCGGGCGGTGCGCGGAGTGCCGGCGCGGCCGGATGACGGTCTGCCCGAACCAGGAGTCGATGGGCTACCACTACGACGGCGGCTTCGCCGAGTACATGGTCGTCCCGGCCAAGGTCCTCGCGGTGGACGGCCTGAACCGGATCCCGGCCGGGGTCGGCTTCGCCGAGGCGTCGGTGGCCGAGCCGCTGGCCTGCGTGCTCAACGGCCAGGAGCTGGCCAGGGTGGGCCCCGGCGACGACGTGGTCGTGATGGGCTCCGGCCCGATCGGCTGCCTGCACGTACGGCTGGCGCGGGCCAGGGGCGCCGCCCGGGTGTTCCTGGCCGACATCAACCCGGACCGCCTCGCCGTGGCCGCCGCCCTGGTCCGCCCCGACGCGGCCATCCACGCCGAGGTCGAGGAGCAGGTCGCCAAGCTGACCGACGGCCGCGGCGCGGACGTGGTCATCACCGCCGCGGCGGCGGGGGCGGCCCAGGAGCAGGCGATCAGGATGGCCGCCAGGCAGGGCCGGATCAGCTTCTTCGGCGGCCTGCCCAAGGACAATCCGATCATCTCCTGCGACTCCAACCTGGTGCACTACCGGGAGCTGACGATCGTCGGCGCGAACGGCTCCAGCCCGGCCCACAACGCCCGCGCGCTGGAGCTGATCGCCACCGGCGCGGTCCCGGTCGCCGACCTGATCACCGAGCGGCTGCCGCTGCCCGACGTGCTGGCCGCGATCGACACGGTCGCGCGCGGCGCGGCCATCAAAGTCACGATCGAACCCTGAGAACGGAGAGCCATGCCGGAGAGGACTGTGACGATCGCGTCGGCGACCGGCCTGCACGCCAGGCCCGCGAAGCTGTTCGTGGAGGCCGCCGCCCGCCAGGGCGTGCCGGTGACGATCCGGCTGGGATCGTCGGGGCGGGCGGTCCCGGCCAACAGCATGCTGTCGGTGCTGACCCTGGGCGCGACCCACGGCAGCGAGGTGACCCTCCAGGCCGACGGACCCGGCGCGGAGGCCGCGCTGGACGAACTGGCGACCTTACTGGCCACCGACCTGGACGCCTGAGTACGGTTTACGCGGCCGGATCGAGGAATCCGGCCGCGGGCGATCATCCGGCGTCAGACGTAGGTCTGGTAGCCGAGGACGGCCGCGACCAGCAGGCCGCAGCCGGCGGCGAGCAGGCGCAGGCTCTGGCCGGGCAGGCGGCGGACCACCGGGGGGCCGAGCCGGCCGCCGAGCAGCAGGCCGAGGGCGAGCGGCAGCGCCGCCGACCAGTCGACCGGCCCGAACAGGGCGAAGCCGAGCGCGGCCACCGCGTTCGCGAACAGGCCCAGCACGTTCTTGACCGCGTTGACCCGGGCGGGGAGCTGGTCCAGCGCGGCCGTGAGCACCGCGAACATGATGACGCCCCCGGCCGCGCCGAAGTAGCCGGTGTAGACCGCCACCGCGAACACCGACAGATGTACCGCCAGGCCCGCCCGGGGGCGCGGGTGGGGGGCGCGGAGCAGCAGCAGGGCGGCGGCCGCGATCAGCACCGGCGCGACGTACTCGAACACGCGCGGCGGTGTGACCAGCAGAAGTGCCGCGCCCGCCGCACCCCCGAGGGCGGCGGCCACGCCTAGCCGGCGCAGCAGCGGTCCCTGCCCGGACAGTTCGGGCCGGGACCCCGCCGCCGCACCTAGTCCGGTGAACAGCAGGGCGAAGGTGTTGGTGACGTTGGCGGCCAGCGGCGGGAGGCCGATGGCCAGCAGCGCCGGGTAGGAGGCGATCGACGCGATGCTGACGACCGTGCTCAGCAGCCCGGCCAGCACGCCCGCGGCGGCAAGTCCCAGAAATTCCCCGATGACCACCCGGAAACCCAACCACAGCGGTAGGGATGGGTGTCACCGGCCCCCCGGGTTAGTAGCCGCCCGCGTCCGCGCCGGTGTCGGCGGCCGGGTCCGCGGCCGGGTCGGCCGGGGCGGCGCTCTTCACCCGGTGGTCGCTGAGGTGCAGGTCGCCGCCGAGCTTGACCTTGAGCGCGTCCAGGACGGGACGTTCCGCCAGCACCGTCCAGAGGTTCCCGACCAGGTGCGGGTTGTACTCGGGGGCCTGGTCCATCCACTCGTCCTTGAGCTTCTGGGTGGCGAAGGTGTTCACGAAGAACTGGCCGACGTCGGTCTTGCAGGCGCCGGTGCGCAGGTCCTCCGCGTCCACCTGGATGTCCGGCGTGCAGCCGACCTTGGCGGAGAGCTGCTCGACGGTGGGGGGCGGGCCGAGGACGGTCTCCCCGGTGCCGGTGGCCGTCTCACCGCCGGGCTCGCTCCCTGAGCAGGCCACGGTGGACAGCAGTGCGATTGCCGATAAGGCGAGCGCGATCTGGCGCGTACTTGTCAACACACTCGAGATACGCAGCCCACCCCAGCAAGGTTCACTCCACAATAACGCCTATTAGTAATTTTACGGGCATATATCGGGCGTACCGGGAATGATATTTCACTCCCGGGTGATTCAATGCCTATGGCGCCAATGCGCCCGGCGGCCCGGAAGACGGTCTGAAGCGAGCGGCGGCACTCGGCTCGGACAGCGGCCGCATCGCTTGACCACCGGGGGAAACCTTGCCTTCATCCGTGTCCGACCTGGCCCTATCGATCCCATCGCCCACCGCTCCGGCTGCGATCTTCCTCGCCGGGGACGCCGCGCCGCCCGCGCGCACCCTGCTGGACGTCTTCGACACGACGGTCCGGCGGCATCCCCGGGCGCGGGCACTGGACGACGGCACGGTCGCGTACGACTACGCCGAACTGGCGTTCGAGGTGACCGGGCTGGCGGCCGAGCTGGTGCGGGCCGGGATCGGGCGCGGCGACCGGGTGGGCGTGCGGGTGCCGTCCGGGACGGCCGATCTGTACGTCGCCATCCTGGCCGTGCTCCGGGCCGGCGCGGCCTACGTGCCGGTGGACGCCGACGACCCCGACGAGCGGGCCGAACTGGTCTTCGCCGAAGCCGGCGTGTGCGCGGTCGTCGGCGAGAGCCGTACCCTCACGATCCGGCGGCAGCCGACCGGCGCGCGGGGGCGCCCGGAGCCCGGCGACGACGCGTGGATCATCTTCACCTCCGGCTCGACCGGCAAGCCCAAGGGCGTCGCGGTCTCGCACCGGAGCGCCGCCGCGTTCGTCGACGCCGAGGCGCGCCTGTTCCTGACGGCCGACCCGATCGCCCCCGGCGACCGGGTGCTGGCCGGGCTCTCGGTGGCCTTCGACGCCTCCTGCGAGGAGATGTGGCTGGCCTGGCGGCACGGCGCCTGCCTGGTCCCGGCCCCCCGCGCGCTGGTGCGCACCGGCATGGACCTGGGCCCCTGGCTGATCGACAAGGGCATCACCGTGGTGTCCACGGTGCCGACGCTGGCCTCGCTGTGGCCGGTGGAGACCCTGGACGACGTCCGCCTGCTGATCTTCGGCGGCGAGGCCTGCCCGCCCGAGCTGGCCGACCGGCTGGCGGTCCCCGGCCGCGAGGTGTGGAACACCTACGGGCCGACCGAGGCCACCGTGGTGGCCTGCGCCGCGCCGCTCGGCCAGGAGCCGGTCCGGATCGGGCTGCCGCTGGACGGCTGGGACCTGGCCGTGGTCGACCAGACGGGCACGCCCGTCGCCATGGGCGGCGTCGGCGAGCTGGTGATCGGCGGGGTCGGCCTGGCCCGCTACCTGGACCCGATCAAGGACCTGGAGAAGTACGCCCCGCTGCCCTCGCTCGGCTGGGAGCGCGCCTACCGCAGCGGCGACCTGGTCAAGGCCGAGCAGGAGGGCCTGATCTTCGTCGGCCGGGCGGACGAGCAGATCAAGATCGGCGGTCGCCGGATCGAGCTGGGCGAGATCGACGCCGCGCTGAGCGCCCTCCCCGGCGTGGCCGGGGCCGCGGCGGCGGTGCGCACCACCGGCGCGGGCCACCAGCTCCTGGTCGGCTACGTGGTGGCCGCGGATGACTTCGACCCGCGCTCGGCGCGGGAACGCCTGCGGGAGGCCCTCCCGGCCGCGCTGGTCCCCCGGCTCGCCGTCGTGGACGACCTGCCGACACGCACCTCCGGCAAGATCGACCGGGACGCGCTGCCGTGGCCGCTGGCCGCCACCGAGGACACCGGCGGCCTGTCCGGCGTCGAGAAGTGGCTGGCCGAGCGCTGGCAGGAGATCCTCGGCGTCACCTCGGGCGACCCGGCCGCCGACTTCTTCACGCTGGGCGGGACCAGCCTGGCGGCGGCCCGGCTGGTGTCGGTGCTGCGCGACCAGTACCCGGGGGTGGTGGTCGCCGACCTGTACGACCACCCGACCCTGCGCGGGCTCGGCGCGTTCCTGAAGGCGATGGACGCCCAGGACGCCGCCACCAACGACCGCGCCGTGACGCCGCTCCCCCGGCGGGCCGCGCTGGTCCAGGCCGCGCTGATGATCCCGCTGCTCACCGTGGGCGCGCTGCGCTGGCTGGTGGGCCTGGCGGCGCTCAACAACATCGTCGCCCTGCCCTGGGCGCCGGTCGTCTCGTGGTGGTACGTCGTGCTCGGCTGGCTGCTGGTCGTCTCCCCGCTGGGGCGGATGAGCCTGGCGGCGGCCGTGGCCCGGGGCCTGCTGCGCGGGCTGAAGCCGGGCACCTACCCGCGCGGCGGCCCGGCCCACCTGAAACTGTGGTTCGCCGAGCAGTTCGCGGCCAGGATCGGCGTGGCGGAGTTGTCCGGCGCGCCGTGGATCACCCACTACGCGCGGGCGCTGGGGGCGCAGATCGGGCAGGACGCCGACCTGCACACGCTGCCGCCGATCACCGGCATGCTCCGGCTCGGCAAACACGCCGCGGTCGAGCCCGAAGTGGATCTGACCGGCTACTGGCTGGACGGCGACCTGCTCAGGGTGGGCGAGATCAGGATCGGCGCGGGAGCCACCCTGGGCGCCCGGTCGACGATCTTCCCAGGCGCCAGGATCGGCAAGAACGCGCAGGTCGTCGCCGGTTCCGCGGTGCGCAAGGCGGTCCCCGCCGGGGAACGCTGGGCGGGCGCGCCCGCCACCAGGACCGGGAAGGCCCGGCACCCCGCCAAACGGCCGCCGCGCTCGCCGCGCTGGGTCGTCCAGTACGGCGTCTCCGCCCTGCTGCTCAGCCTGTTCCCCGTCTTCGCCGCGCTGCCGGGACTGCTCGTGCTGCACGCGTTCCTGGGGTCCACGCCGGGCTCGGCGCTCACCGGGGCATTGCTCGGCGTGCCGCTCGCGACCGTGCTGTCGATGGTCACGTTCGCGCTGCTGATCCTGGTCGCGGTCCGGTTCCTGGGGGTCTGCCTGCACGCGGGCAGCCATCCGGTGCACAGCCGTACCGCGTGGCAGGCCTGGATGACGGCGCGGCTGATGTCGATGGCCCGGGTGTGGCTGTTCCCGCTGTACGCGAGCGCGTTCACGCCCGTCTGGCTGCGCGCGCTCGGCATGAAGGTCGGGCGGGACGTGGAGCTGTCCACCGTGCTCGCGCTGCCGTCCATGACCACCGTCGGGGACGGCGCGTTCCTGGCGGACGACACGATGGTCGCGCCGTACGAGCTGGACGGCGGCATGCTCCGCATCGACCACGTCCGGATCGGCAAACGCGCCTTCCTCGGCAACTCCGGGATGACCGCGCCCGGCCGCAAGGTCCCGAAGGACGGCCTGGTCGGGGTGCTGTCTTCGACCCCGAAGAAGGCCAAGGCGGGCTCCTCCTACCTCGGCATGCCGCCGGTCGAACTCCGCCGCACCGCCGAGGACTCCGACCGCGGCCGCACCTACAACCCGCCGCTCCGCCTCAAGATCGCCCGCGCCGCCGTGGAGAGCTGCCGGATCATCCCCGCGATGGCCACCGTCGCCGTCGCGATCCTGGTCCTGGCCGCCCTCGAAACCCTCACCGTCCGGCACGGCTACGCCGTCGCCGCCCTGCTCGGCGGCTTCGTCCTGGCCGGCGCCGGCCTGCTCGCGGCGCTGCTGGCCGTGGCCGCCAAATGGGCGCTGGTCGGCCGGATCCGCCCCGGCAACCGGCCGCTGTGGAGCTCCTTCGTCTGGCGCAGCGAACTGGCCGACAACTTCGTCGAAATCCTCGCCGCGCCCTGGTTCGCCCAGCCGTTCCTCGGCACCGCGCCGCTCAACCTGTGGCTGCGCGCGCTCGGCGCCAAGATCGGCCGCGGCGTCTGGTGCGAGACCTACTGGCTGCCGGAGATCGACCTGGTCACGCTCGGGAACGGCGTCTCGGTGAACCGCGGATGCGTGCTTCAGACCCACCTGTTCCACGACCGGGTGATGAGCATCGATACTGTCGTGTTGCGGGACGGATCGACACTCGGCCCGCACGGGGTCGTCCTGCCCGCCGCGGAGGTCGGGGAGAACACCACGGTCGGACCTGCGTCCCTGGTGATGCGCGGGGAATCCCTGCCCGCCCAGACCCGCTGGTTCGGAAACCCGATCGCGGCGTGGTTCTGATGGAGAACGGTGTCCTATTTTCCGAAGCGGGGTAACGAGGGTTACCGCGTTCTGCACTACGATCTCGCGCTGGATTACCGGGTGGTCACCAACCGGTTGAGCGGCACCGCCGTGCTTTCTGCGGTGGCGACCGCGCCGCTGGACCGGTTCGAGCTGGACCTGGGCCTGTTCCGGGTCGGCCAGGTCCTCGTCAACGGGACGCGGGCCCGGTTCGCGCACCGGGACGACAAGCTCAGGGTCACCCCCGGCGGCTGGCTGGCGGAGGGGCGTCCCTTCTCGGTGGAGGTGCGGTACGCGGGCAATCCGCGGCCGGTGCCGAGCCCGTGGGGGGAGCTGGGGTGGGACCAGCTGACGGACGGGGTGATCGTGGCCAGCCAGCCGATCGGGGCCTCGTCGTGGTTCCCGTGCAACGACCGGCCGGCGGAGAAGGCGACCTATCGGATCGCGGTGACGGCGGCTTCGCCGTACCAGGTGGTGGCGAACGGGACGCGGATGTCGGCGATCCGGGGGGCGTCGGCGACGACCTGGGTGTACGAGCAGGCGGAGCCGATGGCGCCCTATCTGGCCAGCGTGCAGATCGGGCGGTACGCGTCGGCGGATCTGGAGGGCGAGGTGCCGCAGCGGGTCTACTACCCGCCCCGGCTGGCCACCCGGATCCGGCAGGATTTCGGGCGGCAGGACCGGATGATGGCGACGTTCACCGACCGGTTCGGGCCGTACCCGTTCGGCGGGTACACGGTCGTGGTCACCGATGACGTGCTGGAGATCCCGGTCGAGGCGCAGGGCATGTCGATCTTCGGGGCCAATCACGTGGACGGGCGGCGCGGCAGCGAGCGGCTGGTCGCGCACGAGTTGGCGCACCAGTGGTTCGGAAACAGCCTGACATTGGGTCATTGGCGCGATATTTGGCTTCATGAGGGGTTCGCGGCGTACGCGGAGTGGCTCTGGTCGGAGGCCTCCGGCGGCGACCCGGCCGCCGTGCACGCCCGGCGCTGGCACCGCCGGCTGGCCACCGCGCCCCAGGATTTCGTGCTGGCCGACCCCGGCGCCCGCCGCCTCTTCGACGACCGCGTCTACAAGCGCGGCGCTCTCACCCTGCACGCCCTGCGCACCGCCCTCGGCGACGTCCCCTTCTTCTCCATGCTCCGCGAATGGACCTCCGCCCACCGCCACGGAATCGTAAACACCGGCATGTTCACCGATTTAGCGCGACATTTCACGCCAGAACCGCTGGATGGCCTGTTCGCGGCCTGGCTCTACACCGCGAAACTGCCCGCCTTCCCCGGAGCCTGAATCTGTTTCGGTTTAATGGGCAGACGGTGTGAACCTATGTGACTAATGGTGCGTCATGATTGTCAGGGAGGCCCGCATGGACGTCCTGGACAGCCTCGTCGACACCGAGCTCCACCTGGAACTCGTCCTCGTCGAGGCCCTGCACTGGGAAGCAGATCGGCTGGCCGCCCCAGCCGATCACTGAACCCCCGGCGCCCGCCCCTCACGGTGGGGGGCGGGCGCCCGACCGTCATCCTCCGTTCATGTGGGCTGTCCATAATTCGCGGGATGAGCAGCCGATTGGGCGAAGTCGCCGCCGCGTTCCTGAAGCTCGGCGTGATCGGCTTCGGTGGCCCCGCCGCGCACACCGCGCTGATGCGCGACGAGCTGGTGCGCCGCCGCGGCTGGGTGAGCGACGAACGCTTCCTGGACCTGATGGGCGCGACCAACCTCATCCCTGGCCCCAACTCCACCGAACTCGCCATCCATCTCGGCCACGAACGCGCCCGGGCGCGCGGCCTGGTCGTGGCCGGGGTGTGCTTCATCCTGCCCGCGTTCGTCCTGGTGCTCGCCCTCGCCTGGGCGTACGGACGGTACGGCCGGACTCCCGCGGCCGAAGGTCTGCTCTACGGGATCAAGCCGGTGGTCGTGGCGATCGTGGTGTGGGCGGTCGCCGGGCTGACCAAGACCGCGATCAAGAACGCGCCCACCGGGATCGTCGCGGCGGCCGTCCTGGTGGCGTACCTGCTGGGCGTCAACGAGCTGCTCCTGCTGGCCGGCGGCGGCCTGCTGGTCATGGCCTGGCGACTGCGCCCGGACGGGCACGCACTCCTCCTCCTGTTCCCGCTGGACCCGCTCCGCCGGGCCCTGTTCCCGCTGGACCCGCTCCGCCCTGCCCTGTTCCCGTTAGATCCGCTCCGCCCCGCCCTGTTCCCGTTGGATGCGATCCGCCGTATCCCGTATTTCCTGGACCCCTCCGGCGGCGACCTCATCCGCCTGTTCCTGACCTTCCTCAAGATCGGGTCGGTGCTCTACGGCAGCGGCTACGTGCTGCTGGCCTTCCTGGAAGGCGATTTCGTGGTCCGCCTCGGCTGGCTGACCCAGGAGCAACTCCTGGACGCGATCTCCATCGGCCAGGTCACCCCGGGCCCGGTGTTCACCACCGCCACCTTCATCGGCTACGTGATCGCCGGGCTGCCCGGGGCCGTGCTGGCGACGATCGGGATCTTCGCCCCGTCGTTCGTCTTCGTCGCGCTGCTGACCCGGCTGGTCCACTGGATCAGGGGACGGGCCTGGTCGTCGGCGTTCCTGGACGGAGTGAACGCCGCCGCGCTCGCGCTGATGGCCGGAGTCACCCTGCATCTTGGCAGGGAGGCCCTCGTGGACCCGCTCACGGTCGTGCTCGCGGGGGTGACTTTGATCCTCCAGTGGCGTACCAGAATCAACACCGCCTGGTTCATCGCGGCCGCGGCGGGAATCGGAACGGCCAGGGCGTTGTTCCTCCTTGCATACCCCATGGGGGTATAGACTGGAGGTCCATCATGGAACACCGGCCCCGAGCCAGCTGGTCCACCGCCACGTCGGCGACCCTGCGCTGCCTCACCGGCTGCGCCATCGGCGAGATCCTGGGCGTGGTCATCGGCACCGCCCTGGGCTGGCACAACGCCCCAACCCTGATCCTGGCCATCGCCCTGGCGTTCTTCTTCGGGTACGCGCTGACGTTGCGCGGCCTGCGCCGGGCCGGGCTGGACTGGCGGCGGGCGATCCGGCTGGCGCTCGCGGCCGACACGCTCTCCATCCTGGTCATGGAGATCGTCGACAATACCGTGATGCCGGCGGTCCCCGGCGCGATGGACGCGGCACTGACGACCACGCTGTTCTGGGGCGCCCTGCTCGGCTCCCTGGCGGTGGCCTTCGTCGTCACCACACCGATCAACAAGTGGCTCATCGGCCGTGGCCGGGGCCACGCCGTGGTGCACAATTACCACCACCGACTGACGGGCATGCTCCCGACATTAAGGGAGATGCCAGACTCGTCGAGGGGAGCGTCATGGCCGGCGGAGCGGATGTCGTAGTCGTCGGCGCCGGGGTGATCGGGCTGACCACAGCCGTCTGCCTCGCCGAGAGCGGCCTGCGTGTCCAGGTCTGGAGTTCGCTGTTCCGTGAGCGCACCACGTCCGCCGTGGCCGGAGCCATGATCGGCGGCCCGGTCTTCACCGAGCCACTGGACTCCACCGTCCGCTGGCAGCGCACCTCCATGGACGAGTTCACCGCCCTCGCCAAATCCCCCGGCACGGGATCCCGAGTCGCCCGCGGCCGCCTGGTCAGCCGCCTCGGCGACGACATCCCGCCCTGGGCCGCCGCGCTCCCCGGCTACCAGCCCTGCACCCCCACCGAGAGCGCCGGCTTCCCGGTCGCCTTCTGGATCACCTCTCCCCTCGTCGACATGCCCGTCTACCTCGACTACCTCACCGACCGCCTGATCAAGGCCGGCGGCGACCTCCAAGTCCGGACCGTGACCAACCTGGCCGAACCGGCCGCCGCCGCACCCGCCGTCGTCAACTGCACCGGCGTCGGCGCCGCCACCCTCGCCGGCGACGACCACGTCCGCCCGATCCGCGGCCAGCACGTCATCGTCGAAAACCCCGGCCTGGACGACTTCTTCTACGAGGGCGGCGCCGAAACCGACTGGACCGGCTACATGCCCCACCCCGGCCGCGTCGTCCTCGGCGGCAACGCCACCCCCGACAACTGGACCCTCTCCCCCGACCCCACCCAAACCGAAGCCATCCTGTCCCGCTGCATCGCCATCGAACCCCGCCTGTCCACGGCCCGAATCCTCGCCGTCGAGGTGGGCCTACGCCCCGGCCGCCCATCCATCCGCCTCGAACCGGACCCCAACACCAACGTGATCCACTGCTACGGCCACGGCGGAGTGGGCGTAAGCATGTCCTGGGGCTGCGCCCACGAAGTCACCACCATGCTCACCACAACCGGAAGCTCACATATCCGGCTCCATCAAGGTCGAGAAGCCAGCCAACGGCGTCAGGTCTAAGTTGGTCATCTGTGAACTCGTCCGCCCATAGCCTGAACGAGGCGTCGAGGTCGACAAGGGAGTTGCATCCATCCCCTCCGGCATCCGTCTGCCACCGACTGAGAAGCCAGAAGACCGGTGCCGATCCTTCCCAAGCGGTGAACCTGGTGGCAACAGCACCCGAGCACGCTGAAGCGGAGTGCCGGGCACCAAAGGCACATGGGCACGGAAACAGCCACGTCCTCGCCCGCTGGATGCGCGTTTTGGTGGTCAGCCCCTCCGTCCGAGTGGCCCCGATGCCCAGCCGACTCAGGGGCGGTGAGCCCAGATCAAACCGTTGCGGCCAGAAGGTGCCGCGCCGACCGCCCAGACGGAGCCGCTCTCCGGCTGGATGGCGAGGTCACGGACGGACGCGTTCTGGTTCGGCGGAGCCGGAAAGGCGCCCGGCTCGACACTTTCGGTGCCGATGTGCAGAAACCCGCTGCCTCCGCCCTTGGCGTCGTAGACGACCCAGGCCCCGCCTCTGCCGTCGGGCTCCGCCTGGGCGCGCGGCTGGATGCCCGGTTCACCACGGACCTCGAAGTTCCAGTTGCCCACGTAGCCGGACAGCAGCAAAGTCTCACCGCAGAAGGAACTGCCGCACGGCCAGGCGACCCAGCCGACGGCCATCACCTGGCCGGTCTCACCGTCGACCGCGACATCCGTCAGCTCCGAGATCTGGCCCGAGTGAGCGGACGGAATCACGGGAAGTGCAACCGCGCGCCAGGCCGTGCCGGTCCAGCGGGCCAGAGCCGCCGTGCCCCGCACGGAGCCCGCCGCCCACTTTCCGTCGAGTCCTTTGACCACGATGGGCGTGGGGACCTTGCGCCACACCGACCCGACCAGGAGCCGCAGTGTGGACCGCGCCTTCCACCCTGCGTCACGGGCCGCGGGGAACGCATTTGAGTTCTCGATGACCCACAGGTTTTTGCCGATGGAGTACGCCCGATCCACCCGGCCATAGCTCCATCGCTTGACCTGCCAGCGCTTGCCATCCCACCGGGCGTACCGCGACGCGCCGAACGCCCAGACCCTGGTGTCGGACGCCGACGCCAGCCGCTTCACCCGGAAGCCCGGCCCGGTGACACGCTTGAAGGTGGAGCGGCCGCCCTTGAGCAGGAGCGACTCGGTGCCGCTCGATCCGCGCCTCGTCCCGGCGACCCAGACCGCCCCACCCGGCGTCACCGTCACCGCGTCATAGGAGTCACGGAGGTCGTCATGAACGACACTCCACTGACCAGCCGGCGCCGCGGCGTGGGCGGCGGCTGGCCCAGCAGTGACGAAAAGGGCGACGGCTGCAGCGGTGCCGCGAAAAAATATTCCCACAAAGGGTTAGACGCGCCTTTCGGGAGAAAAGTTTGCATGCGGCAGGGCAGGAGATGGCGATCGCGCACTGTGGAGCGTGGCAGGCCGCCGGGTGATCGTTGATGCCATGCCGCCGTCGGCCACGGTCAACCGCGGTGCCGCGCGACATCGGCGCCCGATCGGGATGGCACGCCAGCCCGCCCCGCCGGGTGAAGACGGACGCGACGACGTTTGCGCTGCGAAATCGGTATGACACGACTCGCCGGATCGGCACCGTCCACGGCCGGATCGGCCATCCACATCGCGGCCCCTATGAGCCAGCGGGAGATTCGGGCCAGGCCGGGAGCAGGATCGCAGGTATTGATCGCGAGATCCTGGGCTCGGATCTCTAATTCCCGCTCAGATAACAG
>NZ_BLAD01000073.1 GCF_009687845.1 Acrocarpospora corrugata | reverse complement strand
CACCCAGCCCACGCAAGATCCGGCCCGGAAACCAGCACCACATCCCGCCCCGCCCCCACCACCGGCCGCCCTGCCGCAGCCACGAACTGCCGACCCGACGCGGCATAGGAAACCATCGCCCGCTGACAGGCATAAACCCGCCCATCCCCACGCAACCCCGCACTGACCCGCGCAACGCGCCCCGGTGCTCCGGGAGCCCCTGGATCCAGCGACTCTTCTGCCGGAACCCGCGCCGCATGCCAGGGCACGATCCCAAGGGTTCCCCCCGGGACTAACACAATGGACGGCTCGTCAGCTTCGATCTCTTCGAGGATCGACGTCATCGCGACCTCCCCCGCCCAGTCGCAGACCTCGTCCAGCGCATGCCGCCACCTGAGCTTCGCCAACTCGGCCGCGCGGCCCAGCTCATTCCGCGCGAGGGCGCGACCCCGCTCATTCCGCGAGACAGCGCTGACCGGCCCACGCCGCTCCCGGTCGACCGTGCTGACCGGCTCATCCTGCGCCCGGCTGACCGTGCTGTCCGGCTCATCACGTTCCCTGCCGACCGCGCTGACCAGCTCATCTCGTTCCCGATCGACCGCGCTGACCAGCTCATTCTGGGCCCGCTGATACCGGTCGACCCGGCCGTTGCGAGCCGCGTCGAGCTGCGGCAGGACGGTCGTCGTCACCTTCCCGTCCGCGAGCACGCTCAGCGCCCGGCCTGGCCCGAACTCGCTGCGTGGGAGCAGGTAGACGAAAGCGTCCCGGCCGGCCTCACGGAGGGTCTGGGCGATCTCCGCGGGACCGGGTGGGGTGAGCAGTTCCGCCAGGGAGGTGTCCTCGATCGCGGCGAGTACCCGATGACGCAGGTCGCCGGGGATCATCAGGCCGGGCGTCCGGATCCGGCCTTCGGGTCCGACTTCGACCGCGGCCATCTCCCAGGGCGCGGCGACCTGCTCGGTGGCCAGGTGGTTCTGCCACTCGTCGGCCAGTTCGCCGTGCCCGTGGGCGCGAAGCACGCCGGGCAGCGCGTCGCCGGCGGTCGCGGCGCGCAGGATCATGGCCCGGCCGAGTTCGAGGGCTTCGACCGCCGCTTCCGGCCAGCCGTCGGCGAGGGCCCAGTGCACGGTTTCCAGTGCGTCGTCGCGGACGGCTTTGGCGGTGGCGAGGCCGCGTTCCGCGCCGGTCTGCAGGAGGACGTCGGCGAGGCGTTCGCGGAGCGCGCGCAGGCCGGTGTCGACGGCGCGGGGGTCGCCTTTGAGGCGATACGCCTGCGCGAGGTCGACCAGCAGGATCGGATAGACGCCTTCCAGCGGGCCGGTTCTGCGGTCTCGGATGACCGCTTCCAGGTGGGCGATGCCCTGATCCAGGTCCCCTCGCTGGCCTCCCACACGGGAGCGCTGGATGAGCGCGCTGCCCAGCACGTACCGATGCGTCCCGGTCTCGCCCAGGTAGGCGTCCGGAGCGGCGACGACTTCTGTGAGGGTTTGGATGCCCTGGTCGAGCAGGCCACGATCTCCTGCGGTCAGGCCTTTCAGGACGGCCGCGAGTCCGGCTTGGCCGCGCAGGGCTCTGCCGTGAAGCGGGTCGGATCCGGCTCCGGAGGCGGCGGCCATCAGCTGGTCGAGGGCGCCCGCCATGGCCCGGGGGTCGCCGCTGTTCAAGCTGAGGATGCCGTGGGCCCACGCGCGAAGTGTGCTGATCAGAGGCAGATCCGGATGGCCCGGCGGGGTGAGCGCGGCGACCCGCTCCAGGTCCGCGGTCATGCGGGCGGCGGTGGCGGGGTCCCGGCGGCCGAGGTACTGGTTGAAGGAGACCGTGACGCGCAGCAGCCAGGCCGCCCGCCGATCGAGCGTCCCGGGTGCGTATTCCGGCGTTCCGGACGCCTCCAGCGCGCGGTCCACCTCGTCGAGGTAGTGTCCGGCCGCGTCCAGGAGGGCGAGGTCGCGGGTGCCGCCGTATCTGTCCGCCATGGCCGTGGCGGCCATGAACAGAAGCGGGACCCGAAGGGGATCCTCAGGGCGATACGCGTCGATGGCCTTCCGCAGGTGAGTGATGCCCCGGTCATAATCTGCGGCGGAGCTGTCGCGAGCGGCCCGCGCCACATACGCACTGCCGAACACGACGTGCACGGAAGCGGCATCGATCCCAAGACCGAGATCGTCGACGTCGCTCGCAACCGGCATGCCGTGCACGGAAGCGGCGTCGACCCCGCGATCGTCAACGTCGCTCCCAACCGGCATGCCGTGCGTGGAGGCGGCGTCGATCGTGGCGAAACGGCCGTGCGCGGAGGTCGTGCCGATCCCGGAGCCGAGATCGTCGACGTCGATCACGGTGGAAAGACCGTGCGCGGAGGTCGTGTCGAGACCGAGACCGTCAGCTTCGATCGCGGTGAGCAGGCCGTCGAGGTCCGCGCCCATCGGATCTACCCGCAGGGCGGTCAGCACCGTCCCGGCCAGCAGAACGAAGGTGCGCGCCCGGAGCGGGTTTCCTGCGGGCATCTCGGCGATGGCCGTTGCCAGCAGGGCCATGGCCTCCTCGCAGTCGCGTTTCTCGGCGAAGGCCGCACCCCGCTGGCCGAGGGCCGCGCCGAGCCGGCTGAGCAGCCAGGGCCGCATCAGGTCCCCTTCGGGCAAGTCGGCGACGGCCTTCCTCAGGTCCTCGATCCTGGCGTCCAGTTCGGGGCCGGCTCCCAGGACGGGGTCGGCTTCCTCCTGGAGCGCGGCGGAGAGGCTGACCATCTGCGCCCGGCGCGGATCGCCGGCCGGCAGCCGGTCCGCCATGACTCGCACGGTCGCCGTGGCGTCGGCGGGGTCGCCGCCGAACCCGGCCTCGGCGATGGCGAGCATCGACAGCAGCGCCGCGACGTCCTGATCGCCGGGTTTCGCGGCGGCGGCCAGCGACAGATGCCGCCGCGCCTCCTGGATCCGGCCGAGGTTGGCGGGCAGATCCCGCGTCAGCCGTACGGCGGCGGCGAGATCGACCTCACCGGGCGGCGGCGCGAACGAGCGCACGAGCAGTTCGCCCAGATACCGATGCGCCCTGACCTCCAGCGGACTGCCCGCCACCGAAGGTTCCGTGAGCGTCCGCCGCACCCATTCGGCGGCGGCGTCCAGATCGCCACGGGTGTCGTGCATCCAGGCCAGGCTGCGGCTCAGATCAGCACGCAGCCCGCTGTCCCCCACCAGCTCATACGCCGGCTCCATCAACTCGACCGCCCGATCGACCTCCCCCGCGTGCGCGGGATCCGTCACCGACCGGAATCCGACCGCCAGCCCGAGCCTCCCCCTGACCTCGGGATCGTCCTGAAGCGCGAACAACTCCCCCAAGCACCCGATGATCCGCCCCAGCGGCCCCGGCGCGGGCTGATCCCCCTCCTGCGTCAGATATTCGATGGCCAGCTGATAAAGCAGCTCCGCCCGCCCCTCGTCCCCCACGGGAATTAGCGTCAGCGCCTCCTCCAGATACCCGGTCGCGTGCGCCCCATCCGCCGGATCCTGAGTCAGCGCGAACGACACCGACCGGGCCAGCCCCGCCAGCTGCAGCGCCCCCGCGTCCCGATCCCGGGCCAGCATCCAGTCGGCGTGCTCCAGCAGTTCCCGCACGTCCTCCGGTTCCAGGTCCTCGGTCTCGGCGAGCAGATCCACCAGCGCCCAGGCGAGCTCCCACCGCCACACGCTCTCGTCGGCCGCCCCACGACCCGCCCGCAGCCGCGCCACCCGCGCCGCGATTTCACTCACCGCTCCGCCCCTCCCAATATAGAGCGAACTATAGTCGTCCCTCCCACCAAAGGCATCGGTAACTAAAATTGACCTATCCGCTATATGCCACTAATCCGGATTTATATTGCGCCACGTTGGAAAATTGCTGACACTTGCGCCGTGGTGTCCCCAAGGATCAGGACCCGGCATGCTGCCTGAGCAGGACCAGGAAGTTGATCTAGAGAACGGCTTGAAACACCTCGCCGAGCAGGTCGCCCGCGAACACGAGCGGGCCGCGCACCGAGAGCAGATCATCGACCGTCTGCACGCCGAGAACCAGGACCTGCGCCGCGGCCTGCTCCAGGAGGCGCTCACCCCGGTCCGCTCCGGCCTCTACCGCCTGTACGACACGGTCACCCGCGAAGCCACCAGAAGAAGCGCCCACGACGGCGACCCCGTCGTCCCGCTGCTGGAGGCGATCGCCGAGGAGGTGGCCGAAGTGCTCGCCCGTACCGGCGCGGAACGCCTGGAGGTCGCCCCCGGCGACGAGTACGACCCGGCCCTGCACCGCCCGGTGGGCACCGGCCCCGGCGAGGACGGCCGGGTCGCCGCGGTGGTCTCGGACGGATTCCGGCTGGCCGACCAGGATCGGGTGCTCCGCAAGGCCGGTGTGGTCATCGGCAAGGCTCCAGACAGTGCTCAGGACGGCGCTCAGGACAGCGAGGGGAACATTTGATGGCTGTGCACGGGATCGACCTCGGCACCACCTACTCCTGCATCGCCAGCGTGGACGACGTGAGCCGCCCGACGGTGCACCGCAACCAGGAGGACACCGACACCACCCCCTCGGTCGTCTTCTTCGAGACCCCCGAGAACGTGGTGGTCGGCCAGACCGCCAAGGACAGCGCGGTCATCGAGCCCGATCTGGTGGTGAGCCGGATCAAGCGTGACATGGGCCACGAGGTCACCAGGACCATGCACGGCCGGCCGTACACGCCGGAGGAGATCTCCGCGTTCGTGCTGCGCAAGCTGGCCGCGGACGCGAAGACGGCGACCGGGGTCACGGTCGACGACGTGGTGATCACGGTCCCGGCGTACTTCGGGGCGGCGGAGCGGGACGCGACCCGCAAGGCGGGGCGGATCGCCGGTCTCAACGTGATCGACATCATCTCCGAGCCGATCGCCGCCGCGATCACCTACGGCGTGCTCAACCCGGGCCAGGACGCCCGCATCCTCGTGTACGACCTGGGCGGCGGCACCTTCGACACCACCGTGATCGCGCTCAGCGGCGGCGACATCGAGGTGGTCTGCACCGACGGCGACCACGAGCTGGGCGGCGCGGACTGGGACGACCGCCTGGTGGAGCACCTGGCCGAGCGGTTCCGCCAGGAGCATCCGGACGTGCCGGACCCGCTCGACGACAAGCAGACCGAGCAGCAGCTGCGCCGCGACGCCGAGGAGCTGAAGAAGACCCTCAGCACCCGGACCAGGCACGTGCTCCGGGTCATGCACGAGGGCCGGGTGGCCAAGGTGGAGATCGGCAGGGAGGAGTTCGAGGCGCTCACCCGGGACCTGCTGGACCGGACGATCGAGATCACCCGCAAGACGCTGAACACGGCCCGCGGCAAGGGCGTGGACGGTTTCGACCATCTGGTGCTGGTCGGCGGCTCGGCCAAGATGCCCGCGGTGACCGAGGCGCTCACCAAGGAGCTCGGCGTGACGCCGCGGCTGCAGGACCCCGACCTGGCGGTGGCGAAGGGCGCGGCCCTGTACGCGTTCGAGGAGACCTACCGGCGGCTGCTCAGCTCCGGCGACCGTACCGACCAGTCCAGGGCCGAGGAGATGGCGGCCCGCGCGGGCCTGTCCGACGGGCAGCGGCAGGAGATCGCCGGGCGGACCATCCGGACGGTCGCTTCCCGCGCGTTCGGCATCAAGGCGACCGCCAGCAACACCCGCCGCGAGTACGTGGCCCATCTGGTCAACGCCAACGACGCGCTGCCCGCCGACGTCACCGAGGGCTTCGCCACCCTGGACGACTTCCAGACCCGGGTCGCCATCGAGGTGATGGAGCAGGCGGGCGCGGTCGCCTCGGACGTCATCGAGGACAACAACAAGATCGCCGAAGGGGATCTGCGGATCCCGCCCGGCAAACCGGCCGGGTACCCGATCGAGGTCACCTTCTCGCTGGACGCCTCAGGTCTGCTGCATGTCACCGCCAAGGAGAACGAGACCGGGGAGCGGCTGGAGCTGAGCGTGCAGATCGGCGGCATGTCCGAGGAGGAAGTGGCGGAGTCGCGGGCGGCGCTGTCCCGCGTCCAGGTGAGCTGAGCGATGCCCTTCGACGAGCGGCGGTATCTGCGGGAGGTGCTCGACCCGGCGCGGCAGGCCGGCGCGCCTCCCGAGGACCTGCGATTGCGCTACCAGCTCCGGCAGGACATGACCCCGGCGGAGGTGGCCGAGACCGTCAGGCAGGTACGGCAGTGCTGGCGTCGCCAGCGGCAGTTGCTGAAGTTCCGCAAGCTCGTTGACCGGCTGGAGTCGGATCACGCCGGTTATGCCCCGATCTTCGAGGCGGCCGCGAACGGGGACACCGGGCCGCTGCTGGCGGCGTTGCGGCAGGCCGGGGAGCGGGATCGGCGGCGGGTCACCGAGTTGCGCCGGCGGCTGGACGACGCGGCGGGGCCGCTGCGGCTGCTGGCGCCGGGGCTGGCGGCGAGTATCGCCCGTTCTTCCGGGGTGGACCGGGCCGACGCGCTCGCGGCCGAACTCGGCATCGAACTCAGGAAACCGGATCAGCTTCCCGACATTGCGCCTTATCCGGGTTACGCCCGGGTCCGGGAGGCGTTGGACACGCTGCGGAAGCGGCATCTGGCGGAATTCGTCCTCGGCGAGGAACAGTTCCTGATATTTGCCCCGGCGGGGGATATCGTCGCGCGGATTCAGGAGGTGGAGGCCGACTGGCAGCGCCGTACCCGGGGGTCGTGGACGATCTCGGCGGACACGGTGCTGGCCGCGTTGCGCGGCGTGGCCGATCCGGGCGCGCTGCTCCGGTATGACCTGGTGGCGCGGGTGCGGGAGCGGGCGCGGGAGCATCCCGGTGACGAGACGCTGCTGCGGTACACGGTCGAGGAGCTCGGGCTCGACGCCGGGGACGCGCGGCGGCTGGTGTTCGCGGTCCGGCAGGAGAGCGGCGGGACGAGCGGGCCGCGGGCACGGCTGCGGGAGCTGGTGGACGCGGGCGAGATCCAGGCCGCCGCCGACCTGGCCGCGACCCTGCCGGAGAGCACCGAGCTGGGCGGCGAGATCGCGGCCCGGCTGGCGGCGGCCGTCCGCCTCCGCGACCAGGCGCTGACCTCCACCGATCCCGACGAGGCGTGGATCCTGCTGGCCGACGCGCTGCGCCGGGTGCCCGACCTGCCGGGGGCGGCCGACCTGCTGGCCCGCCTGGCCCCCCACCCCGCCCGCGACGTGCACGCCGAAGCCCGCGACGACACGGTCACGGTGACCTGGCAGCCGTCCCCGTCCCGGGCGGGCGAGATCGCCTACCGGATCCTGCGCGACGGCGTCCCGCTCAGGACCGATCCGGGCACCGGCCGGATCGTCGACGGCACGCCCCCCGTCAACGTGCCCCTCCGCTACGCGGTGGTCGCCCACCGCGGCGAGGCCACCACCGCCCCGGTCACGGCCCCGCCCGTCGTGGTACGGCCCGAGCCCCGCGACCTGGTCGTCACCGCCGGGGACGCCGTCGTGACCGGCCGCTGGCGCACCCCGCCCGAGGCGATCGGCGTCGTGGTGCTCCGCGACGGCCAGCCGGTGACGGTGGACGGCTCCGGCTTCCGCGACCGCGCGGTACGCAACGGCGTCGGCCACCACTACCTCGTCTACGCCGTCTACCCGACGCCCGACGGAGCCGGCGCGAGCACACCCGGCCTGCATCGCACGGCCACCCCGCACGCCCGCCCGGAACCGGTCGCCGAACTGACCATCGGCCCCGCGCCGCACGGCCGGCTCCTGGTCGCCTGCGCGGAACCCGCCGCGGGCATCGTGGAGCTGCGGCTGTTGAAGGGCGCTCCGCCGTGGCCGTACGGGACGACGCTCCCGCTGGCCGACCTGCACGGCACCGGCAGGGTGCTGGCCACGACCCCCGTCGCCGAAGGGCATCTGATCAGGCCGGAGACCGGCGTCGTGCTGGCGCTCACGATCGCCGGGGAGCTGGCCACCGTCGGCGCGTACCGGGAGCACGTCAACCTCACCGCCCCCACCTCGGTCACCGCCGAGCGGCGCGGCGGGACCGTGCTGGTCGGGCTGGACTGGCCGGTCGACGTGCCGGAGGTCGAGGTCGTGTGGGCGTCGGAGCGGCTGCTGGTGAGCGCCGCCGCCTATCGCGCGCAGGGCGGGATCCGGCTGGACGCGCCCGAGGACGAGCCGGTGTCCATCCAGGTCGTGCCCAGTGCGCTGCTGCGGGGCGAGCGGGCGCACGGCCCGGCCGTCCGCGTCGACCTGCCCGCCGCCGTACCGGTCCGGTATGACCTGGTCACCGAGGGGCCGCCGTGGAAGCGGGTCCTGGTCGTCGAGGTGACCGCCGACCGGCCGGTCACCGTGGCGCGGCTGGTGCTGGTGCTCAAACCGGGGCTCATCCAGCCGCTCACCGGCGTGGACGGGCGGGTGCTCGGGGAGTGGGCCGGGGTCAGCACGCCGGCCCGGCTGGTGTTGCCCGCGCCCCGGCAGGCGAAGCCGTACTGGCTGCGGTGTTTCGCCGAAGGGGACGTCGCGCTGCTCGATCCACCGGTCCGTCGCATGAAGATGGGGTGACCTTGATCACATGCCCGTACTGCTTCGCGCGCGTCGCGGAGAACCGCATCGCCTTCCGGTGTTCCGGTGGCAGGGGAGGGTGCGAGGCGCGGGCGGACGAGGTGCTGGGGCGGCATCGCGGCGGGACTCCCCCCTCGCTGCCGCCGGTGTTCGCGGTGCGGCGGCCGGGGCGGCGGGCCAGCTGCCCGGGGTGCGCGCGGGAGACCAGCCGCCGGGCCTGCCCGGAATGTCACAGCAGGCTGGCGGCCGAGTACTGCGCCAACCCCGGCAAGATCGTGGCGCTGGTGGGGGCGAAGGGGTCCGGCAAGAGCACCTACATCGCGGTCCTGCTGCACGAGCTGATGAACCGGGTCGGCGCCGAACTGGACGCCTCGCTGACCCCGTGCGACGACCGCACCATCGAACGCTACCGCCAGGAGTTCGCCCGCCCCCTGTACGGCGAGCACCGGCTGCTCCGCGCCACCCAGTCCGCGGTCACCGACCTCAACCGGGACCCGCTCGTCTACCTGCTCACCCGGACGATCCGGGGGCGGCTGCGGACCCGCGCCGAGTCGCTCACCCTGGTCCTGTTCGACACGGCCGGCGAGGACCTGCGCAGCCGCGACGTCAGCGAACTGCACCTGCGCTACCTGCGGGCGGCCGACGCGGTCATCTTCCTGGTGGATCCGCTGGAGCTGCCGGGCGCGCGGGCCGCGCTGAACGGGACCGCGCTGGCGCGCAGCGGCGGCCTGGACGACGACCCGGACAGCGACCCGCTGAACGTGATCACCCGGGTCACCGAGCTGATGCGGCAGTCCGGCGGGCCGCTGCCGGTGCCGGTGGCCGTCGCGCTGAGCAAGATCGACGCGTTGCAGCCGTCGCTGGCCAGGCAGTCCGCCCTGCACCGGGCCAGGACCCCGTCCGGGGCGCTCGATCTGGACGACAGGGAGGCCGTGCACGAGCAGGTGCTGGCCCTGCTGGAGCAGTGGCAGGCCGGGGTGGTCGGACGGTACCTGCGGCAGAACTACACCGACCACGCGCTGTTCGGCCTCTCCGCGCTGGGCGCGGTCCCGGAGGTCGAGTCGGTCGGCGCGGGCGGAATCCGGCCCTACCGGGTCGAGGATCCGCTGCTGTGGTTGCTCTACCGGTTCAAGATGCTCGACGGAGTCCGGGGGTAGTCGCATGGCCTGGCAGCTCCACTACACATCGGCCGAGGCCGGCCCGACCGGCAGGTCGGGATTCCAGTTCGTCGCGGAGACCCACGACCAGCCGGACCTTCACGACCGGCCGTCGCAGGATCGGTCGGATGACCCTGTCCTGCACGATCGCGCCCTGCCGCATGATCGTGCCGCCCCTGACCACGCCCTGCCCGACCGCGCCTGGCCGCATGATCGTGCCGCCCCTGACCATGCCCCGCCTGACCGCGCCTGGCTGCATGATCGTGCCGCTCCGCACATGACCTACCGCCCACCCCCCAGCGCCCCGCTGGCCCCCACCCCCACCCAGCTCGCGACATTTCCGGTTTCGCTGACGTATGACCCTGGGCTGCTGTCGCGGTGTGTCTACCTGGGGCGGGACTACTCCGGACGTTATGGGAACTTCCTCGGGCACGCGCTGGTCCTGCGGGACGGCGACCTGACCGGTTCCCGGCCGATCGAGTTCTGGAACGCGCCGTTCTGGTCCGACCGTCCCGCCACCGGGGAGCTCGACGAGCTGACCGAGCTCACGCCGGGCTCGGCCGTCGAACCGGAGGCGCTCAGCGGATGGCTGTCGGCCGGCGGTCCCGACTCCTACGAACGCCTCGCCGAACTGCTGGAGGCCGTACGGCGCGTTCTCACCCGGGGGCACGGGCGGCTGGTGCTGGTCGCCGAGGACGTCGAGGACGTGGTCCGGTGGATCGCGGTGATCTCGTTCTCGCTGCCGTGGGCGGCGGCGGCCAGGCTGTCGTTCGCGACCTACAGCGCCGACCCGGCCGCGGCCCGGCAGACGATCGTCGGGACCACGCCGGATGTGTGGATCCCCTCCGACATCGACGCCAGTGTGATCCGGCTGGACGAACCCCCTGCCCCGGTGCGTACTGGGCGGTTCGCCGCGACCGCCGTCGGGTTCTGGCGCCGTACCGACCTGGACGGGCTGGACGCGCTCGGCGAGCTGGGCGACGCGGAGCCGGAGACGGCGGCGGCGCTGATCGCGCTCTGCCGGGGGGACAGCACGGTGGGGTCGGAGGAGCAGGCCGCCATCATCACGCTGGTCGAGAACGGGCTGCCCGACTGGGCCTGGCGGCCGCTCGGGCGGCGGGCGGGCCTGCTCGACCGGCCGCTCGCCGCCGCCATCGCCGAACACGGCCCGCCCGAGGCCGCCGACCCGTGCGCGGCCCGCTGCGCGGCGCTGGCCATGCGCGACCCCGAATTGCCGATCCCCGCACGACTGATGCGGGCGCCGTACCTGACGGCACTGACGACGGCGGCCGACACCGCCCTCCGCGAGGCCCACACTCCGCTGCTGGTGGTCGCGGTGCTCCGGGTCGCCGACGTGTACGGCCTGCGCCTGGCCCCCGAAACCGTAGAACGCGCCGCCACCACCGTGATCCGCTCCGACGCCGCCGACCTGGCCCAGGCCATCGAACGAACCCCCTCCGACTGGCGCGAAACCCTCATAGCCGGATTTATCACCGGATTGGAGAACACCTCCCCCGAGTTACGCGACCGCCTCCTCACCCCCGAGGTCAGCGCCCAGCTCGCGGACCGCGACTGGACGCCCGCCCCCCAGACCGGCGCCCTCGTCCTGCGCCGCGAGGTCGCCGCCGGACGCCGCGACCGGGTGACCGCCACCATCGAACTCCTCGGCTTCACCGCCGACCGCGAGGACACCCTCAAAGCCCTCTGGCAGGCCCAGCCCACCGCGGCCGAATGCGCCACCCTGATCGAGGCGCTCGGCCCGGAGATGGACGCCTCCCCCCAGCTCAGCGAACTCCCGGCCCGCGCCTTCCTGACCGGCGGCCTGAAGGGCCCCGAGGTGATGAAACTCGCCGAGAAGGTCCGGGACGGCCTGTCCGGCTACCCCGCCGACGACGCCGAGGCCACCCTGATCGCCGCCCGCCTCGCCGAGGCGCCCACCCCGGTCGAGGCGGCCCGCGCGATCGACGCCCTGACCGAGCTCACCCGGGAGGGCCACCCCGACCTGATGCCGATGACCCGGACCACCGCCGCCAAAGCCCTCGCCGGAAAGGACCCCCGGTTCCGCACCACCGTGGTCAAATCCGTGACGGAACCGGCGCGCCGCTGGCTGGTCAACGCCTGGCTCACCGCCAACCGCAACCGCGACCAGCAGATCGCCCTGCTGGAGATCGCGATCCGGCTCCGGATGGCCGGGGTGATCGTCCCCCGGCTGGACGAGTGGGCCCGCTCCCAGGTCAGCAACTGGTCGATGTTCGGCTCGGTCGAAGCCCACTTCAAGCGGGACGCCGAACTCGCCGCCGGGCTGCGCGAGCTGACCGGCCAGAAACGCCGCCGCATCTTCGGCCGGGGCGACGGCTGATGCCCGCGGGCAGCCGCTGATGTGGTTCTTCGCGGTCGTGGTGTGGATCGTCGCGATGTGGCTCGGGTTCGTCTTCGCCTTCCCCGTCGTGTTCGCGCTCACCCTGGTCGCCACCATCCTGGCCGCGGTCGGCGTCTACTTCCGTCAGGCCGGCCGGGTGCTCCTGCCGGACCTGGCCGACGGCTGGTCCCCCGTCGAGCCGCCACGCCAGGACCGGGATCCCGCCTACCGCCACTACCTGGTCACCCAGGTCTGGCGGGACTGGTGGACGATCACCCGTACCGCGCTCCCCCAGATCGCCGCCACCGCCGCCGACGCGATCCGCGCCGCCACCCGCGCCCTCATCGGCGACGTGCAGGGCTTCTTCCTGTTCCCGATCTGGCTGGCCGTCTGCGCCGGCGTGCTGCTCGCCGCACCCCCGCTGGCCGCCCTCGGCCTGCTGATCATCGGCGTGTACGCGCTGACGGTCGTGGCCGGCATGCTGGCCTGGCTGGCCTGCGTCACCGTGCTGCGCGCCGTGGAGCAGGTGTTCACGCTGGTCCGGCGGATCCTGCAGGCGTGCCCGTACCCGGGCTGCTACGCGAAGATCACCCTGCCGGTGTACGCCTGCCCGGCCTGCGGCGAGCGGCATCGCGCGCTCACCCCGAACCTGAACGGCGCGGTCCGGCACGCCTGCCGGTGCGGCGCCAGGCTGCCTACGACGATCATGCTCGGCCGCCATCGCTTGCAGGCGCACTGCCCTGAATGCGACCGGCTGCTGCCGGGCCGGATCGGCCGGGTCCGGGTGGAGCCGGTGCCGTTCGTCGGCGGGCCCGACGCCGGGAAGACCACCTTCATGGCGCTGGCGGTGGACGCGCTGCTGACCAGCGGGCCCGGGGTCAGGACCGAGTTCGTCGACGAGGGCGACGAGCTCACCTTCCACCAGCTCAAACGGCAGCTCGCCACCGGGAACATGATCAAGACGGGGACGCAGCTGCCGAAGGCGGTCATGCTCGACGTGACGCTGCCGCGTGAGGGCAGCCGCATCCTGTATCTGTTCGATCCGTCCGGTGAGCATTACACGGGTGCGAGCGCGGTGGAGGCGATGAGTTACCTCGCACACGGCGAAGCGCTGCTCATCCTGGTTGATCCGTTCGCGTTGCCCGCCGTCCAGGACAGCCTGGTCAGCGCCGACCGGAACCTCCTGGCCGCCAACGGCCTGGCCCTGGCGCGGGAGGACCCGGCCGACACAGTCCACCGGGTCCGCAACGAACTGGCCGGACGCGCGGACGGCGGGCGGCAGCGCCGGATCGCGGTCGTGGTCAGCAAAGCCGACCTGCTCCGGCAGACCACCAACGGCGAGGGCGCGGCGGCCGACCCGGCGAGCTGGCTGGCCACCATGGGGATGGGCAACCTCACCCGCGCTCTGACCGCCTCCGGGGCGAAAGTCCGGTACTTCCTCTCCGGACTCCCGCCCGACCCCGCCGGCATCCTGGCCCTGCTCACCTGGCTGATCGGCCTGCGCCCGGCCACGGGCGCGCCCAAACCCATGCGCCCGCAGCACCCCTGGCGGCCCGGGACCCGCCCCTCTGACCGGCCCCCCATCAGCTACACGGTGGCCCGCCGCCTCATCTTCACCGTCACGATCATCCTGTCCTTGGGGGCAGGGACACTGCTCGGCTACCTCGGCTGGACCGCCTGGTCAGGGTGAGCCATCACTCGTCGGGCAGCAGGTATCGCCACGACACCACGAAAGTCGCCCCCGAGGCGGTCTTGAAGAGCGCCTGCCGGTTCTCGCCGCCGGCCGGGACCGCCTTCACGATCGCGGTCGTCGCGGCCTCGTCGAGGTCCTTCTTCCAGACCGGATCCACCGTCCCTGACGGCTCCGGCACCCCCGCCGGCCAGGCCGACACCGTGCCCTGCGGGTCCGGCGCGGTCTCGGCGACCATGCGCGCCCGGGTGGCGACGTAGTCCGTGCCCTCCGCGGTGGCCCGGGTGGCGAGCCCTTCCATCAGCTTCTTCGCCTCCGGCAGTTCCTTCGGGTAGTAGGCCGCGACCTGGTCCAGGGCCGGCACCCGGACCTCCAGCAGCCGCCCGTCCTTCGCCCGGACGGCCAGGACGGTCGTGGGCACGTCCGTCACCATCGGCGCGTCCGGCTTGGGCGTCGCGGTCGGCGGCTGCCCCGCCAGGAGTTTCTCCATCGCCGCGACCGTCTCGCCCACCTGCGCCTCGGTGAGCTTGAAGGTCTTGACCGCGTCCGCGATCACCTGCCCGTCGCCGTACACCACCACCCGCGGCGGCCGGAGCGTGTTCGTGGTCGGCGTCACGAACCCGCCCTCGGCCCCCCACAGCGCGACAACCTTCGCGGGCCCTTCCTCGGCCATGGCCGCAGTCGTATCCGAGTCCGCTCCCCCACAGGCCGTAGCCAGGGCAAACACCGCCAGAAGCAGCGTCAATCTGTATCTCATGCCCCAGAAACGTAAGCACCCCTCATGTGGTTCAGCTACGGTCCAGGTCGGCCTACAGACCCGCCTGCAGCTTCTTCCTGATGCCGGCCTGCTTGAAGTAGTCCTCGTAGAACGTGAACGATCCGGTGAGAGCCTGGCCGGTGAGGTTCATGACGACGCCGGACAGATTGAAATTGGGCTTGGCTCTGCCATTCGCGGCCCACGCCATGAGCGCGTCGAAGGACACCTTGTTCTTCTTTATGTAGGCGGCTCTGTAATTGGCCACCCAAATATTGATGTAATATTCGATGTGTTTTGCTTTCCACTGATCCTTGATCCGGTTCTGGAGGTCACCCGTCAACCCCGCTCCGCTGTATCCGGACCGGGGGGCTTTCAGTCTCTTCGGTCCGTCGGCCGTCAGGACGGTGCAACATTCTTCGTCGGCCATCACCTTTTGCCAGAGGCCGATGAACATGTCTTCAGAAGCGCACTCCACGATCTCGATGCTGAGGACGAAGTTGAGGCAGTCGAGGTCACCGGCGGTGGCCTGCTGGTAGATGTTCCGGAGCTTGCTGCCGGCTGTGGCGTTGCACAGTTCGAACAGGGCCCTCCTGAAGTACACGAAATAGTCGGCTGGTGGGGCCAGATATTCCGGATTTCCCTTTAGCACACCGGCGACGTTGATCGTGTGCAGAAACGCGTTGTAGTTCGTGGACACGGCGTCCATGCCCGTACAGTCGATCATCAAGATGTTCGAGCCGCCCTGGACCGCGGCCTTCATCTTCCCGTGCGCGCCCAGGGGTATGACGCAATCTTCCGCCTCCTGCCGCGCGTCCGCGTCGATGAGGGCCAGCCATTCGCCGGGCTGCGGAGAATTCTCGCTGACACTGCGGCGAAGGTCGTTGAATATGCTGCTCGTCCCCAGCTTGCGCAACGCCTGCGCGAGCGGAGCTCCGCTGTCGGCACTCACCCGCACCAGGTCCTTGATCAGGAAACAGCCCTGAACCTCGGTCCAGGCCGCCTCACTCAGTTCGACGTCGTCATCCGACTCCGAAGACGAAGACTGACCCGCGAGCGCCTGGCCGACCACGTTCGGCACACGCTTGACCTTCTTGAGCGGCGCCTCGACCGAACCTTCCGGCGGTCCGGTCGCCGGGCGCTTCGCACCCGTGTCCTGAGCCTGACCTGTCCCCGCGTCGTCGCCGTCCGATTCGCTGCTCGCGATTTGCCGCTTCTTTCGCCTAAGACTCATCAGACCGCCTTCTGTGCCAGGACCGTGCCCCGCGACGTTATGCGGGGGCACGTCGGACGGTCAACGACGTACACGGTTGCGGAAAGTATGGCCAGGTGACCTGGCAGGCTCATGTCGCAGCTTGAGAGGGTGATCTGGTCAGAGCGTTTCTCATACGTCCAAGGAGGGGTAACCCTCATGTCCGAGATGATCGCCGGCATCACCATCCCTGACACGGCGCTGGCCCGGGAGACCACCGAGTTCATCCGGGAAACCGCGCCTCCGCTGCTGTACCACCATTCGCGGCGGGTCTACCTCTTCGGCTCGTTGCAGGGCAGGCGGCTCGGCCTGAAGGCCGACGCCGAGTTGCTCTACGTGGGCGCGATGTTCCACGACCTGGGACTGATCGAGGGCCACCGAAGCACCGACCAGCGTTTCGAACTCGACGGAGCCGACGCGGCCCGCCGCTTCCTCACCTCCCACAACGTCCCCGAGACCGACGTACGCAAGGTCTGGGAGGCCATCGCCCTGCACACGACCCCGGAAGTCCCCTACCGGCTGGAGCCCGAGGTGGCACTCGTGACGGCCGGCGTGGAAACCGACGTACTGGGCCTGGACTACGCCGAACTGGCCGAGCACGACATCGCGGCCGTCGTCACCGCGCACCCGCGCCCCGACTTCAAACGCCAGATCCTCCGCGCCTTCACCGACGGCTTCAAGGACCGCCCCGACACCACGTTCGGCACCATGAACGCCGACGTCCTCGAACACTTCGTCCCCGGCTTCCGCCACACCGACTTCGTCGAAGTCATCCTGAACTCCGCCTGGCCCGAATAACGAACCGGGCCGGCGGTTCGCAACCGCCGGCCCAGCCTTTGACGTGCCGTTACAGGACCGGCAGGTAGCGGCCCAGTTCGAACTCGGTGACCTGGCGGCGGTACTCGCTCCACTCCGCCCGCTTGTTGCGGAGGAAGAAGTCGAAGACGTGTTCGCCCAGGGTCTCCGCGGCGAGTTCGCTGTGTTCCATCACGCTGATGGCCTCGTCGAGGGACTGCGGGAGTGGCTGGATACCGAGGGCTCGGCGTTCGCCGCTGGTGAGGGCCCAGACGTCGTCCTCGGCGCCGGGGGGCATCTCGTACCCCTGCTCGATGCCGCGCAGGCCGGCGGCGAGGATGAGGGCGTAGGCCAGGTACGGGTTGCAGGCCGAGTCGAGGGAGCGGAACTCGATCCGGGTCGAGCCGCCCTTGTGCGGTTTGTACATGGGAACCCGGACCAGCGCGGACCGGTTGTTGTGGCCCCAGCAGATGTAGGAGGGGGCTTCGCCGCCCGCGCCCGCGATCGCCTCCGCGCCGCCCCACAGTCGCTTGTAGGAGTTGACCCACTGGTTGCACACCGCGGTGATCTCGGCGGCGTGCTTGAGCAGGCCGCCGATGAAGGAGCGGCCGATCTTGGAGAGCTGGTAGTCGGAGCCGGGCTCGTAGAAGGCGTTGCGGTCGCCCTCGAACAGCGACATGTGGGTGTGCATGCCGGAGCCGGGGTACTCGGTGAACGGCTTGGGCATGAACGAGGCCCAGACGCCCTGCTCCAGCGCGACCTCCTTCATGACCAGCCGGAACGTCATGATGTTGTCGGCGGTGCTGAGCGCGTCGGCGTAGCGGAGGTCGATCTCCTGCTGGCCGGGGGCGCCCTCGTGGTGGCTGAACTCGACGGAGATGCCCATCGACTCCAGCATCATGATCGCGTTGCGGCGGAAGTCGTGGCCGGCGCTGTGCGGGGTGTGGTCGAAGTAGCCGCCCTCGTCGATCGGCTGGGGGCGGACGCCCTTCTCCGGCTTCTCCCTGAGCAGGAAGAACTCGATCTCCGGGTGGGTGTAGAAGGTGAACCCCATGTCCGCGCACTTGGCGAGGGCGCGTTTGAGCACCCAGCGCGGGTCGGCGTGGGACGGCGAGCCGTCCGGCATGAGGATGTCGCAGAACATCCGGGCCGCGCCGGGCGTCTCGCTGCGCCAGGGCAGGATCTGGAAGGTGGACGGGTCGGGCTTGGCGAGCATGTCCGACTCGTAGACACGGGAGAAGCCTTCGATGGCGGAGCCGTCGAAGCCGATCCCCTCGGCGAAGGCGCCTTCGAGCTCGGCGGGGGCGATCGCGACGGATTTGAGGAAGCCAAGGACGTCCGTAAACCACAGTCGGATGAACCGTATATCGCGCTCTTCTAGCGTGCGGAGGACGAATTCCTGCTGGCGGTCCAAGGCGCTACCTCACGGAATGGACATCTCTGGGCATCTACCAGTGTGCCCTTTCTGTGTTTCACATGCGTTACGGGGGCGTGGTGCGGACTCTCCGTCGCGCCTCGCGGACAACGCGTGAATATTGTCCTAGCGTGGGATCACATGAGCGCTGAGCTGCGCATACCGTCCACTGCGGCCATTCTTGTCCCGCTTGCCGAGCTGTTCCCGCCGTTGACGAGTTCGTCCCGGCCGGGTGACGGGAGCGCGCTCCGCGCCTGGGCCGCCCCGTACGGCCTGCCGACCGACGCCGGATTCCACCGCCTGGCGGCCCGCCTGCTGCCCGAGGGAAGTCTGCTGGCCCGCTGGCTGACCTGGGCTTTCGCGTTCGACGACTGGTGCGACGAGGGGACAGGGAGCCGGGACGGCCGGGTCCTGGACCGGATGCTGGCCCGGCTGCGGGAGACCATGCGCACGGGCCACGGCTCCGCCGAGCCGCTCATCGCCGCGTTCGCGGACCTGTGGCGGTCGACGGCCCCGGGGATGAGCCCGGCCTGGTCGCGCCGCTTCACCAACCGGCTGGAGCTCCAGGCGGACGCGTGCCGGGTGCAGGCCGTCAACCGGGCGTACGGGCGGGTGCCGACGGCGGGCGAGTATCCGGCGCTGCGCCGGCACGCCTTCTGCGGCTTCATCACCGACCTGCTGGAGGCGTGCCTGCGGATCGACGTGCCGGGCCGGCTGCACACCTCGCCGCCGTGGCGGACCCTGGTGGAGGCGTCGCTGGACATGATCGCCTGGTGCAACGACATCGCGTCGCTGGGCAAGGAGCAGGGCGACCCGCACAACTACGTACGGGTGGCGGCCGAGCGGATCGGCGTGCCCGACCCCGCCTGGTGGGTGGCCGACCGGATCGCGGAGCGCGCGGAGGACCTGCGGGACGCGGCGATCGCGCTGCCGGGGATGTGCGCCGAACTGCGGGTGTCGGCGGACGTGGCGCCGGTGGCCGCCTGCCTGCTGGCCGGTCCGCGGGCGCACGCCGAGTGGCTGCTGGAGTCGGCGCGCTATAGATCCACGTAACGTAATCACTTGATTTCGCTATGTACACGGTGTGGAGGGGATTCCGAGGCATGCGAAACGCCGGAGCCGGCGGCGAATCGGGTTGGCGGGCGCCGCGGTGCTGGCGGTGGCGGTCGCCGTACCGGTCACCTGGACGGCGGCGTGCGCGGACACGGAGAACGGGCGGGCCTACTTCTACGATCCGGTGACCGGGCCGGGCAACTGCTCGCTGCCGGCGTCCGGGCGGCTGTTCGTCTCGGTGGCGGCCGGTGAGTACGCGGGTTCCGCGGCCTGCGGCGGCTATCTGGACGTCACCGGGCCACGCGGCACGGTCCGGGTCCAGGTCGTCGACCAGTGCACGAAATGCCGGAAAGGTGATCTCGACCTGAGCCGCCCGGCGTTCTCGAAGATCGCCGAGCCGGAGCAGGGGGTGGCCCGGGTCGTCTACGACCGGGTGCGCAACCCGGAGGTCGCCAGGCCGCTGGCGTTCCGGGTCAAGGCGGGCTCCTCGATCTACTGGCTGGCCGTCCAGGTCCTCGACCACGGCAACCCGCTGCGCACGGTCAGGATCAGGGATGGCGCGCACTGGCGCGACCTGCGGCGCGGCGGCGACAACTACTGGGTCTTCGAGCACTCCCCCGGCGAGGGCCCGTTCACCATCAAGGTCACCGACGTCTTCGGCCAGCACGCCACCGCCTCCGGCGTCGACCTGGCCCCCGGGCGGGTCCAGCGCACCACCAAGCGCCTCTACGGCGAGAGCGCCGTCACCCCCGTCACCCAGCACGCGCTCCCGGCCCCGCCGACGCCCATCCCGCCGCCGCGGAGCCCCATGTTCTGCTGAACCACCTGCGCAAAGCCTGCGTCATACGGGGGAAAAGCGTGGCAATCGGTGATTGATCGGGCATCGACCCGAACGCGATACGGTCCGCGCGGACCGAATGACCGAGTGGGGGCGAACCGAGATGGCGGCGCGAGCCGGCACGATGACACGACCGACGCCGGACTCCGTCCCAGCGGTGAAACCGCACTGGCGCAAGGTGCCGGAGGGGTGGGCGCGGGCCGCCGCCGTGGCCATCGCCGGGGTCTCCGTCCTGCTCGAACTCGCCGACATCTGGATCACCGCCCAGCTCCCCCAGGCGACCTACACGCCGCTGCCGTTCGCCCCCGAGGACATGGCCGGGACCGCGTTCCCCGTCTTCGGCGCGCTGCTGGTGATCAGGGGCCCGCGCCTGGTGATCGGCTGGCTGCTCTGCCTGGGCGGCCTCGGCTCGGCCACCAACATCACGGTCTCCAACCTGGCCACGCTGATCGTCCAGGAGGGCGGGCACCCGGCGGTGTCCCTGCTCTGGCTGTTCGCCGCGGCGGTGTGGAGCCTGACCACGTACGCGCTGGGGATTCTGCTGCCGATGCTGTACCCGACCGGCCGGCTGATCTCCAACCGCTGGTGCTGGCCCGGGGGTTTCGCGGCTCTGGTTCTGATCGCTGACTGGTTCCGGGTGCTGATCGGGCCGTCCACTCCCAGGACCGGTCACAATCCGTTCGAGGTGGCCGCGTTCGCGCCGTATCACCAGGACGCCAGGATGCTGCTGTCGGTGCTGATCAAGGTGGCACTGGTCCTGGCCTTCTCCTCGCTGGTGGTCCGGTTCCGGCGGGCGGACGCGGTCGAGCGGCGGCAGATCCTGTGGCCGCTACTGGCCATCTCCGGCCTGGTGGTGCCGTGGGCGATCGGCGACCCGATCTGGTGGACGGCCTCACTGACCATCCCGCTGATCCCAGCCGCGATCACGGTGGCGGTGCTCCGCTACCGCCTGTTCGGCATCGACACCCTCGTCACCCGGACGCTGGTCGGCGCCGGCCTGGTCGGCGTGATCGCGGGCGTGTACGTGCTGGCGACCGCCGCCTCCAGCTTCCTGCTGTCCGGCGTGGACGAATTGTTCGGCCTGGCCGCCGCCCTCGTGGCGGGCGCGTTCTTCCACCCGATGCGGCGCGTTCTGCAACGCCTGGCAGACCGTGCCATGTACGGCACCCGCGGCGACCCCGTCGCCCTGGCCGACGGCCTCAAGGCCCGCCTCCAGCAGGCCGACCCGGTGCACGGCCTGCTGGCCGCCCTGGAGACCCTCAAGGACGGCCTCGCGGTGACCGGCGCGGCGGCCGAGATCGACGGCACGGCCACCACCACGGGGGAGCTCCGCCTGGTCGCCCGCGCCGTCCCGCTGGTCTGGCACGGCCAGCCGGTCGGCACCCTGCTGATCGGCCCGCCGGGCCGCCGCCGCTTCCCGGCCGCCCACGACGAGCGGGTGATCGCCGCGCTCACCCCGTACGTGGCGGACGCCGCCCACACCATGCGCCTCATCACCGCCCTGCAACGCTCCCGGGAGCGCATCCTGACCGCGCGCGAGGAGGAGCGCCGCCGTCTGCGCCGCGACCTGCACGACGGGCTCGGCCAGACCCTGACCGTGATGGCGATGACCCTCAACATGGCCAGGGTGAGCCTGCCCCGCTCCCCCGACCTGGCCGACAACCTGCTCCAGGAGCTGCGCACCGGCATGGACACGGTCTCCGGCGACATCCGCGAACTCGTGTACGGCCTGCGCCCGCCGGCCCTGGACGACCTCGGCCTGGCCGGAGCCGTCCGGAAGCTGGCCACAGAGGGCCCGCTCGTGGAGATCATCGGCGACCTGGACGGCCTGCCCGCCGCCGTCGAGGTGGCCGCTTACCGGATCGTCCAGGAAGCCCTCACCAACATCCGCAAACACGCCCAGGCGACCTGGGCGAAGGTCACCCTGCGCCTTGAGGACGCGCTGATCGTGGAGGTCAGCGACGACGGCGTCGGCCTGCCGCAGTCCCCGGACCCGGGCGTCGGCCTCGGCTCGATGCGCGAACGCGCCGCCGAACTCGGCGGCACCTGCACGATCAGCTCCTGCCAGTCGGGCACCACGGTGACCGCCCGGCTGCCCATCTGAACCCCGGACCCTCCAAAAGCACCCGGACGCTCTGAACGCCCGGACCCCCCAGCTCTGAACGCCGGACCCCGAAAGCGTCCGGACCCTCTAAACGCCGGACACCAGGGCGTCGCCGACCGACGTGCGCCGGTAGAGGACCTCCCGCCCGATCCGCTGGCGGCTCACCAATCCGCCGCCGGAGAGCACGGTCAGATGCTGGCTGACCGCGCCCGCCGTCAGCTCCATCCGCCGCGCCAGCACCGTGGTGGACGCCGGGTCGGCCAGCGCGGTCAGGATCTGCGCCCGGGTCTTCCCGATCAGCGCCGACAGCGCCCCCGGCGTGCACGGCACACCCGCCAGCCACAGATTCCCGGTCCCCCGCGCCGGATATATCAGCATCGGCTGATACGGCTCGCAGAGCACCGCCACATCCGGCCACCGGAACGCGCTCGGCACCAGCACCAGCCCGTCCCCCGCGATGTCGCTCTCGTGCTGCCACGGCCGCGAGGTCACCAGCCGGTCCCCGTGCCAGGACACCGCCGGATGCAGATCCGCGAACAGCTCCCGCACGCCCCCACTGGCCAGCCGCCGGGTCCGCCACACCACGTCGGCTTCGAGCAGCCCGTGCACCCGCGGCCAGAACTCGGCCAGCGCGACCGTCCAGTAGGCGTCCAGGGTGTCGGCCACCCGCCGCACGCCTGCGGCGGGGTCACGCAGGAACCGCTGGATCGCGGGGTCCAGCGGCTGCTGGAGCCAGCCGACCTCCTCGGCGGCCTGATCGGGCGGCGTGAGCCGGACCCGCTGGAGTTCGGCCGCGAAGTCGGGTAACGGGGTATCCGGGGGCGGAGTCAGGAAATCGGGGAAATATCCGTCGGGCGGCACCAGGGCCAGGAGTTCGGTGAGGTCCAGGGCGCGCAGGCGGGGCCGTACCATCCGCAGCCACGGCAGATGCAGCGAGTGCCGGGCGGGGCTGCGCAGCACGCGCAGGCTCGACACCAGTTCCCAGAGCGGCGAGAACGCGAACCGCAGCCGCGCCACGTCGTCGGCGCCGAAACGCCATTCGATGCCCATCTTTTAGCCTCCGCTAAAAGATTCGCACCCCACCGGGGCCGTTGTCCAAGGTGGGCGGGTGACCATCACCGCACCCCCCTCCTTCCTCCAGTCCAAGATCGGCGGCTTCCCCCGGCCGTTCTGGGTGCTGTTCGGCGGCACCATCGTGAACCGGCTGGGCACCATGGTCGAGCCGTTCTTCGGCATCTACCTGACCCAGTCGCGCGGCATGTCGCTGGCCGTGACCGGGCTGGTCCTGTCGGTCTTCGGCGCGGGGTCGCTGCTGTCCCAGCCGCTCGCGGGCTGGCTGGCCGACCGGGTGGGCCGCCGGGGCACGCTCACCGGCGGCATGTTCGCCTCCGCCGCGACCATGCTCGCGCTCGGCTACAGCACCAGCGTGCAGGGCATCGTGGCGGGCATGTTCGTGCTGGGCGTGGTGGTGGACGCGTACCGCCCGGCCTCCCAGGCGCTGGTCGCCGACCTGGTCTCGCCCGAGGACCGGCCGCGCGCGTTCGGCCTGCTGTTCTGGGGCCTCAACCTGGGCTTCTCGATCGCGATGATCACCGGCGGGCGGCTGGCCGAGGCGGGCTTCCTCTGGCTGTTCTGGATCAACGCGATCACCTGCGTCCTGTTCGGGATCCTGGTCTGGCGGGCGATCCCGGAGACCCGGCCGGCCGTCACGGCCAGCTCCGGCGGCTTCCGCGAGGTGTTCGCCGACCGGCTGATGCTCGCCTTCGTGGCCGTGAACCTGGCCTACACCTGCGTCTACCTGCAGGCGTTCTACACCCTCCCGCTGGCCATGGCCGGCCTCGGGACCAGCGCGTACGGCTGGGCGATGGCCGTCAACGGCCTGCTGATCGTCTTCGTGCAGCCGCTGACCAACAACTGGCTGGCGCGCCGGGACCACAGTGTCGTGCTGGCGGCCGGCTTCGTCATCGTCGGCGTGGGTTTCGCCCTGACCGTATTCGCCTCCACCGCCCTCGGCTTCTCGCTCACGATCGCCGTCTGGACGCTCGGCGAGATCCTCACCGCCGGGATGGGCGGCGCGATCGTCGCCGCCCTGTCACCCCCGCACCTGCGCGGCCGTTACTCCGGCCTGTACGGTTTCTCCTGGTCAGTGGGCGCGCTGATCACCCCGCTGCTGGGCACCCGGCTGCTCGCGATCAGCCCGGCGGTGCTCTGGCTGAGCGTGGGCGCCCTCGGCCTGGTCGCCGCGCTGGGGCAGCTGGCCCTGGCGCCCGCCATCCGCCGCAGGGCCCGGCTGGTCGTGGGACCATAATCCCGGCATAATCCCTCTCAATGTGAATGATCGGGGAGCACGGGGATGAAACGCGCGCGGCTGGCGGCCTGGGGGATCGCGGTCGCGGGACTGGTCCCGGTGCCCGCCGCGATCCTGATCCAGCTCCAGCTGCCGCCGGAGTGGTCGGCCAGCGTGCCCATGAGCCCCGACTACGCGGCCGGGATCGCCTTCCCCATCGTCGGCGCGTTCCTGATCGCGCAGCGACCGCGCCTGCTGGTCGGGTGGCTGGCCGGGGTGGGCGGGGTACTGTCCGGGGTGAGCGTGCTGCTGTCCTTCCTGATGTTCCTGGCGGCGGCCGGCGGCGACCTGGACACGGCCGGGCTGCTGCGCATCCTGTCCGTCGTGGCCTGGGCCCTCGGCGGGGGCATGCTGGCGGTCTTCGTCCCGCTCTACTCCCCCGACGGGCGGCTGCCCTCGCCCCGGTGGCGGCTGCTGCCCCCGATCAGTGTGGCCGTCTTCGCCACGCTCGCGTTCCTGGTCGTGGTCCGCCCGTACCCGCAGCCCGGCCTGATCCGGCGCCCCGCGGTGCTCCCCAACCCGCTCAAGATCGAGGCGCTCGCCCCGATCCACCTCCAGCTCTACTCGTCCTTCTACCTGCTGATGCAGCTGTGCGTGGTGGCCGCGCTGCTGGCGCTCGCCTCCCGGCTGCGCGGCGCCGACCCGGCCACCCGGCGGCAGATCGCCTGGCCGCTCAGCGCCTTCGCGATCTACGTGGTCTTCCTGCTGCTCGGCGACGACTACTGGCTGGCCGGAACCCTCTGGACCGGCCTGATCCCGGTCGCGATCATGATCTCGGTGCTCCGCTTCCGGCTGTACGGGATCGACACGGTGATCAGCAGGACCTTCGTGGCGGCCGGCCTGGTCGCGGTGGTCAGCGCCGTCTACTTCGGGGTCGGCGCCCTGTCCAGCCTGCTCGTCTCCGGCTACGACCAGGTCGCCGGCCTGGCCGCAGCCCTGTTCGCGGGCGCGTTCTTCCAGCCGCTCAGGAAACTCCTGCAACGCGCCTCCGACCGCATGCTCTACGGCAGGGTCGGCGACCCCCGCCTGCTGGCCGACCGCCTCACCCAGGAGGTACGGCAGGCCGACCCCACCCAGGCGCTCGGCGCGGTCGCCACGGTGGTCAGGGACGGCCTGGCCGTGGACGGCACCGCCGTCGAAGTGCGGGACGGCGTCCGGGTCGTCTGCGGCACGATCGGCGAGGACCCCCGCGAGATCGCCCTGGTCTGGCACGGGGAACCGGTCGGCCGGCTCCTCATCGGCAGCCCAGGCTCCCGGCGCTTCGCCGCCGCCCACGACGAACGGGTCATCACCACCCTGCTGCCGTACGTGGCCGACGTGGCGCACGCCGCCCGGATGGCCGCCGACCTGCAACGTTCCCGGGAACGCATCCTGGCGGCCCGGGAGGAGGAGCGCCGCCGCCTGCGCCGCGACCTGCACGACGGGCTCGGCCAGACACTCGGCGCGATGGCGATGACCCTCAACATGGCCAGGATCAGCATCAGCCGCTCCCCCGCCACCGCCGACGGCCTGCTCCAGGAACTGCGCACCGGCATGGACGCCGTCTCCGGCGACATCCGCGACCTCGTGTACGGCCTGCGCCCGCCCGCCCTCGACGACCTCGGCCTGACCGGCGCGGTGACCTCGCTGACCAAGGAGACGCTGCCGCCGGTGATCCAGGTCGAGGTGGTCGCCGACGAGCTGGGCGAGTTGCCCGCCGCCGTGGAGGTCGCCGCGTACCGGATCGTCCAGGAGGCGCTCACCAACGTGCGGCGGCACGCCCAGGCGGGCCGGGTGCTTCTCCTGCTGGCCAGGGAGGGCGAGCAGCTCATCGTGCGGGTCGAGGACGACGGCGTCGGCCTGTCCGAGCACCGCCGCGCCGGGGTCGGCACCGCGTCCATGCGCGAGCGGGCCGCCGAGCTGGGCGGCACCTGCGCGATCACCGCGCCCGCCACCGGCGGCACCCTGGTCGAAGCCCGCCTGCCGATCAGCGCCACCCCGGCGGAGCCCGCCGCCGGGCAGGCGGCACGCTCCGCCTGAACAGGTTCCAGGTCTTCGACCAGAAGGCTTTACGCTTACCCATGCGATGGTGATATTCCGTGCGCTGGGCCCGTTCCAAGCGGTCTCAGCCGAACAGGTGCTCGATCTCGGCGGCCAGCGGCAGCAGGCCGTGCTCGCCCGACTGCTCGTGGCGGGCGGCCGGGCCATTCCGGTGAGCACGCTCATCGACGAACTCTGGCCGGGCGAGCCCCCGGCCCAGGCGCTGTCCACGATCCAGGGCTACGTGTCCCGGCTGCGCCGGGCGCTGGAGCCGGACCGGGCGCCGCGCGAGGAGGCCGGGATCCTGGTCTCCGCGCCGCCCGGCTACGCGCTGCGCGCCGACCCAGGCCGGGTCGACGCGTGGCACTTCGAGAACCTGGTCAAGCAGGACGGCGACGACCTGGAGGAGACCTGCCGGCGGCTGGACACCGCGCTGGCGCTGTGGCGTGGCCCGGCGCTGGCCGAATTCGCCGACCTGCCGTGGGCGCAGGCCGAGTCGCTCCGCCTGGACGAGCTGCGGCTGATCGCGGTCGAACGCCGCGCCGACGCCGCCGTCCGGCTCGGCCGGGCCGGCGCCCTCATCCCCGACCTGGAGGCGCACGCCTCCGGCTACCCGCTCCGCGAGGAGGCCTGGCGGCTGCTCGCCGTGGCGCTCTACCGGGCCGGGCGGCAGGCCGACGCGCTGGGCGCGCTCCGCCGGGCCAGGCAGGTGCTCAGGGAGGAGCTGGGCCTGGATCTGGGGCCGACGCTGCAGCGGCTGGAGCAGGACATCCTCGCCCAGGCCGCGCACCTGGACGTCTCCCCCGCCGCCACGGTCACGTTCCGGGCCGCCCCGCCGGGGACCGGGTCGCAGGCGCTGCGCGTGGTGGTGGCCGACGACCAGGCCCTGGTCCGCACCGGCCTGCGGGTGGTGCTGGACAGCGAGCCCGGCCTGGAGCTGGTGGCCGAGGCGGAGAACGGCGAGCAGGCCATCGCCGCCGTCCGGCTGGCCCGGCCCGACGTGGTGCTGATGGACATCCAGATGCCCCGGCTGGACGGGCTGGCGGCGGCCCGCCGGATCCTGGCCGCGGAGGACCCGCCGAAGGTGATCATGATGACCACGTTCGGCACCGACGACAACCTGTACTCGGCGCTGCGCGCCGGGGTGAGCGGGTTCGTGCTCAAGACCTCGCCGCCGGAGCAGCTGATCGCGGCCATCCGGGCGGCCGTGGCGGGCGACGCGCTGATCGACCCGGCGGTGACCACGCACCTGATCGCGGCCTTCGCCGGCCGCCACGATCCGGCCGCGCCGGCCGGGCTCTCCGATCCGGAGATCGACCTGGTCCGGCTGGTGGCGCGCGGCTTCACCAACCGGCAGATCGCGGTCACCCTGGCGGCGCCGGAGCAGGCGGTCGCGGACGAGGTGAGCGGCCTGCTGAAGCGGCTGGAGCTGCTGGACCGGGCCCAGCTGGTGGTGCTCGCCTACGAATCGGGTCTGGTCAGCCCCGGATCGTGAGCTTATCGTCAAGTTGACGACAACAATCGGCGGGCCGTACCCTTGGTGACGTGGCCCAACTCCGCATCGCCCTCGCCCAGACCAACCCCGTCGTCGGCGACCTCGCCGGAAACGCCGACAAGCTGATCGCGTGGACCCGCCGCGCCGCCGACGGCGGCGCGCACCTGGTGGTGTTCACCGAGATGTTCCTCACCGGGTATCCGGTGGAGGACCTGGTGCTGCGCACCTCGTTCGTGGACGCCTCCATCGCCGGCCTGGACGCGGCCGCCGCCCGCCTCGCCGCCGAAGGCCTCGGCGACCTGCCGGTCGTGGTCGGATACGTCGACCGGGCCAACCGGACCCACCGGATCGGGCAGCCGAAGGGCGCGCCGCTGGACGCCGCCGCCGTGCTGTACCAGGGGCGGGTGGTGGCCAGGACGGCCAAGCATCATCTGCCCAACTACGGCGTCTTCGATGAGTACCGCTACTTCGTCCGCGGTGACCGGCTGCCCGTCTTCCGGCTGCACGGGGTGGACGTGGCCGTGGCCATCTGCGAGGACCTGTGGCAGGAGGGCGGGCCGGTCTCGGCGGCGCGGGCGGCGGGGGCGGGGCTGCTGGTGGTGCCGAACGCCTCGCCGTACGAGATGGACAAGGACGACGTGCGGTTCGCGCTGTGCGCGCGGCGGGCCGGGGAGGCCGGGTGCGCGCTCGCCTACGCCAACCAGGTCGGCGGGCAGGACGAGCTGATCTTCGACGGGGACTCGCTGGTGGTGTCGGTGGACGGGGAGCTGGTGGCCAGGGCCGGGCAGTTCACCGAGGAGCTGCTGATCACCAATCTGGAGCTGCCGCTGGGCTCCGGCGAGCCCGGCGAGTTCCCGGTGGACGCCCTGGACGGGACCACGATCACGGTCGAGCGGGTGGTGCTGTCGGCGGAGCCGCTGGCCGCCTACCCGGCCGAGCCGCCGGTGGTCGCCGAGCGGCTGGACGACACGGCCGAGGTGTACCAGGCGCTGGTGCTGGGCGTGCGCGACTACGTGGCCAAGAACGGGTTCCAGTCGGTCATCCTCGGCCTGTCCGGCGGGATCGACTCGGCGCTGACCGCCACCATCGCGGCGGACGCGATCGGCCCCGACCGGGTGCACGTGGTGCTGATGCCGTCGCGCTACTCCTCCGACCACTCCGTCGGGGACGCCGAGGAGCTGGTCCGCCGCCAGGGGCTGCGGTCCCGGGTGGCGCCGATCGCCGACATCGTCAACGCGTTCGAGAAGGAGATCGAGCTGACCGGTCTGGCGGCCGAGAACCTCCAGGCGCGGGTGCGCGGCATGCTGCTGATGTCGCTGTCCAACCAGCACGGCCACCTGGTGCTCACCACCGGCAACAAGAGCGAGCTGGCCACCGGCTACTCCACCCTGTACGGCGACTCCGCCGGCGGCTTCGCCCCGATCAAGGACGTGCCGAAGAGCCTGGTCTGGGAGCTGTCCCGGTGGCGCAACACGCAGTCCACGCCGCCGCCGATCCCGGAGAACTCGATCACCAAGGAGCCGAGCGCGGAACTGCGTCCCGGTCAGCGGGACACCGACTCGCTGCCGGAGTACGCGGTGCTCGACCGGCTCCTGGACGACTACGTGGAGCAGGATCGGGGCCGGGCCGAGCTGATCGCGGCCGGGCACGACCCCGAGCTGGTCACCCGGGTGATCCGGCTGGTGGACACGGCCGAGTACAAGCGCCGCCAGTACCCGCCCGGCCCGAAGATCAGCCCCAAGAACTTCGGGCGGGACCGGCGCCTGCCCATCACCAACCGGTGGCGGGAAGGCTGATCAGCTGGGCCGGAAGCCGCGCAGGGCCTCGTCCACGATCCGGGGCGCGAGGTCGGCCGGGACGACGCCGCCGGGGAGGAGGCCGTGCGCGGCCCCCTTCGTGTACCAGAGCATGGTGCCGGTCAGCATCCCGATGGCCATCTCGACGTCCAGGTCGGGGCGGAGTTCCCCGGTGGCGACGCCGCGTTCCAGCACGGCCCGCATCGCCGCCCTGCGCGGTTCGATGGCGGTCCGCTGGAAGCGCTCGTACAGGCGCGGGTGGCGTTCCGGTTCGCTCATCGCGATGTTCATGATGCAGCGGGTGCGCACGGTCAGCGAGTCCTGCCGCATCACGTCCAGGTAGGCGATCAGATCCTCGCGCACCGTCCGGCCCTCGATCTCCGGCAGCGGGGCCTTGAGGGTGGCCAGCGCGTCGCCGACCAGCTCCTCCTTGTTGGCCCAGCGCCGGTAGATCGTGGTCTTGCCGACTCCGGCGCGGGCCGCCACCGACTCGATCGACAGCTCGGACACCGAGGTGCCCTCGCCGATCAGATCCAGGGTGGCGTCCACGATCGCCTTCTCGGCCCGCTCACTCCGGGGACGCCCCGCGGGTCTGGCGGTGCCCATCACGGTCATCCGGAGCCTCCTCTCGTGTCAGGTTGAACGTCAAACTACCGCCGATTCCTTCTCTGCGCCTTCGTCGGCCACGGGGGTGGCGCGCACCGGCGCGCGCTCGGCGCCCTTGGCCGGCATCCAGCGCCCCACCACGAACGCGCCGAGCAGCGCGACGGCGGCCGAACCCACGGCGGCCCAGCGGATGCCGACCACGAACGCGTCGTTGGCCACGGACATCAGGGCGGCGCCCTGCGCGCCCATCCGCTCGGTGACCGCGGCGGCCCCCGCGATCGACTCGGTCACCGCGTGCGCGGCCTCCGGCGGCAGGCCGGCGACCTTGTCCTCCATCGCGCCCCGGTAGCTGGCCGAGAGCGCCGCGCCCAGCACGGCGATGCCCAGCGTGCCGCCGACCTGGCGGACCACGTTGCTCATCGAGGAGCCGACTCCGGCCTTCTCTCTGGGCAGCGCGTTCATGATCGAGGTGGTCGCGGTGGGCATGACGCTGGCCATCGCCGCGCCCTGCACGAACGCGAGCACCAGCAGGATCCACAGCGGGGTGTCCGCCGAGATGAACGCGTAGCAGGCCAGCGCGGCCGCGATCATCAGCATCGCGGCGGTGCTGACCGCCCTGGCCCCGAACCGCTGCACCGCGCGGGCGCTCTGCGGCGAGAACGCCAGCTGCGCCACCGCGAACGGCAGCACCAGCGCGCCGGACTGCAGCGGGGAGAAGCCGCGCACGATCTGCCAGTAGAACGCCATGAAGAACATCACGCCCATGGCCGAGAAGAACACCAGGCCGACGCTGGCGATCGCGGTGCTGAAGCCGGCGTTGCGGAACTCGCGCACGTCGAAGGCGGGGTGGTCGGTCCTGCTCTCGTACCAGACGAAGGCCGCCAGGATGGCCAGGCCGATCAGGGACGGCACGATGACGGTGGCGTCGGCGGCGGTGCCCAGTTCGGTGATCCTGACGATGCCGTAGACCAGGCTGACCAGGCCCGCGATGGACAGCAGTACGCCGATCGGGTCGAGCGCGGTCTTGTTCGGGTCCTTGGAGTCCGGCACCAGCGTGCCGATCAGGACGATCGCGAGCAGCACGATCGGGACGTTGATCAGGAAGACCGAGCCCCACCAGAAGTGCTCAAGGAGCAGGCCGCCGGTGATCGGGCCGATCGCGACGGCGATGCCGACGCCGGCCGCCCAGATGCCGATCGCCTTGCCGCGCTCGTTGATCGGGAAGACGTTGGAGATGATCGCCAGGGTGGCGGGCATGATCGCGGCGCCGCCGATGCCCATCAGCGATCTGGCGATGATGAGCTGCATCGGGTCTTGGGAGTACGCGCTGGCCAGCGAGGCGAGCCCGAACAGGACCATGCCGATGAGGAGCATGCGCTTGCGGCCGAACCGGTCGCCGAGCACGCCGAAGGTGAACAGCAGGCCGGCGAAGACGAGGGTGTAGGAGTTCATCGCCCACTCCAGCTCGCCCTGGGTGGCGCCCAGCCCGTGGACCGGATCGGCGATCGTCTTGATCGCCACGTTCAGGATGGTGTTGTCGAGCACCACCGCGAGCAGACTGAACACCATCACGCCGAGGATCTGCCACCGGCGTGGGTGACCTAGGTCAGGTTCCACGAGTTCCCCCAGTAATATCGATACGGTCGAGTTTCGCAACGCAACCGTATCGTATGATCTTTACGATACGCAACGGTCTCGTAAAGCAATCTCCATCGGCGGGTAATTCCCTCAGGCGAGCACCGGTTCCGGCGCCCGCCGCCAGAAGGGCGTCGCGGCGGCGACGGCGGCCAGACCGATCAGGCCCGCCCCGGCGAACGCCCAGCCGGGGCCGGCCCCGTCGATGATCCCGCCGGCGATCGGGCTCGCGCAGGCGACGCCCACGGTCAGGAAGGTGCCGTGCAGGCCCATCACCTCGCCGCGCGCCGCGGCGGGCGCCCACTTGCTGGCGATGTCCACGGTGGAGGAGAGGGAGGGCGCGCAGAGCAGGCCGCCGGGGATCAGCGCCAGGCTGAGCCACCACCAGCCGCCGCCGACCAGGCCGACCGGGACCGTCAGGGCGCTCAGTCCGGCGATCATCACCAGCGGGGAGAAGCCGCGCGACAGGCCACCGTAGACGAACCCGCCGATCAGCGACGCGAAGCACCACAGCGCGATGACCAGCCCGATCCAGCCGGTCTGGCCGCTCTCCTGCAGCGAGGCGACGATGGCCAGGTCGGTGGCGGTCAGCACGAAGCAGAGCGTGGAGCCCATCGCCAGCGCGGTGAGCAGCCGCGGCGTCAGCCACTGCCGCCGGGGGATGCGCTCGCCGGTCTCGGCCGCGCGTTCGGCCTCGGACCTGGTGGGCGGGTTCAGCAGGATCAGGGCGAGCCCCGAGCCGAGGAAGCCGACCGAGATCACCACCATGGCGGTCGCGCTGGACGAGGCGATCACGCCGGCCGCGGCCACCGCCGGGCCGATCATGAACGAGGCTTCGGTGGCCATCGAGTCGAGCGCGAAACCGGTCCGGTGGCTCTCCGGCGGCACCATCGCCGCCAGGCACTGCCGGATCACTCCGAAGATCGGCAGCATCAGCAGCCCGCTCACCGCGGCCAGCGCCAGCAGCGCCGGATACGACAGCAGCGGCGCCGACAGCCAGAACGCGAACTGCGCCAGCATGGTGACCAGGATCACCGGCCGCACACCGTAGCGGTCGATGAGCCAGCCGGAGACCGGCGAACCGACCGCCGTCCCGATCGTGGCCGAGGCCGCGACCAGGCCCGCCTGGGTCCAGGTGTGGCCCAGCGTGTTCACCGTGTGCAGCGTCAGCACCAGGCTGGTGGCCGTCACCGGGATCCGGGCGAACAGCCCGACCAGCAGCAACGTCCGCACACCCGGCTGGGCGAAGACCCGCCGGTAAGGTTCTATTTCCATTTTCGCGACTTACCTCCGCATGGCATTGTGCCGTGCGACCCCGACACTTCCGCCACCGGATTACCGTGGCCGTCTGGGGTGTTCTGAGCTGCTGACGGCATGCAATGATCTGACTGTCCGGGGACGCCACAGGGGCGCCACGAGACCATGGAGGTAGCCATGTCCTCTGTTAGTGCTGCAAGCGCGCTCTATGGCGGGAACGCCGGGCGCAGGGTCACCGTCCGCGACATAGCCGCAGCCAAGGCGCGGCACGAGCGCTGGCCGATGGTCACCGCGTACGACGCGATGACCGCGCGGGTCTTCGACCAGGCGGGCATCCCCGTCATGCTGGTCGGCGACTCGGCCGCGATGGTGGTCTTCGGGTACGACTCGACGCTCCCCGTGACCGTCGACAACCTCATCTCCCTCACCGCGGCGGTCGTCCGGGGCTCATCCCGGGCCATGGTCGTCGCGGACCTGCCGTTCGGCTCCTACCAGTCCTCACCCCAGCAGGCGCTGGAGTCGGCGGCCCGGTTCATGAAGGAGGCGGGGGCGCACGCGGTCAAGCTCGAAGGCGGCGCGCGGGTTCTCCCCCAGGTCGAGGTCCTCGTATCGGCGGGTATCCCCGTCATGGGGCATCTCGGTCTGACTCCGCAGTCGGTGAACGCCTTCGGGGGGTATCGGGTTCAGGGCCGGGGGCAGTCCGGCGACGAGTTGATGGCCGACGCGAAGGCGCTCGAACACGCGGGTGCCTTCTCCGTCGTCCTCGAATGTGTCCCCACCGATCTGGCCAACCGGGTCACCGCAGCGCTGTCCATCCCCACCATCGGTATCGGCGCGGGGCCGGGCACGGACGCCCAGGTGCTCGTCTGGCAGGACCTGATGGGCCTGACCGAGCACCCGGCCAAGTTCGTGAAGAAGTACTCGGACCTGGCCGGCGAGATGGACCGCGCGGTCCGCACTTTCGCCGACGAAGTCGTGAACGGCGCGTTCCCCGCCCCCGAGCACAGCTACAGCTGACTCACAGGGTGGCCGGGTCCGTGTTCGACCCGCACACGATCACGGCCACCCGCTCCCCTTCGTCCGGCGTGTAGACACCGGCGCGCAGCGCGGCCAGGGCCGCGGCCCCCGCGTGCTCGGCCGCGACATGGTGGTCGTGCCACAGCGCGTGGCGGGCCTCGATGATCGCCTCGTCGGACACCAGCACGCTGGTGACGTGCCCGGCCACCGTGTCGTACGCGAGCCGCCCGATCGTGCTCGCCCCCAGGGCGTCCGCGCCCACGCCGGAGACGCCGACCCGGACGGGCTCGCCCGCGTCGAGGGCGGCGCGCAGGGTGGGGATGCGTTCCGGTTCGACGGCGACCACCTTGGCGCGGCCGTCGAGTCCGGCCACGACCCCGGCCACCAGGCCGCCGCCGCCCACCGCCACCACGACCGTGTCCAGATCGGGGATCTGCTCCAGGAGTTCGGCCGCCAGCGTGCCCTGCCCGGCGGCGACGTCGAGCTGGTCGTAGGCGTGGATATCCACCGCCCCGGTCTCCGCGGCGCGTTTCCTGGAGGCGTCCAGGGCCTCCTGGTAGATCGCGCCGGTGACGACGACCCGCGCGCCGAGCGCGCGCAGGCCCGCGATCTTCACCGGCGCGCAGACCTCGGGCACGAAGATCTCGGCGCGCACGCCCAGGCGGCGGGCCGCGTACGCGACCGCGAGGCCGTGGTTGCCGCCGCTGGCGGCGATGATTCCGGCGGCGGGCGGGGTGGCGCCGAGCATGCGGTTGAAGGCGCCCCGGACCTTGAAGGAGCCCGAGTGCTGGAGGCATTCCAGCTTCAGCCATCGCCCGGGTTCGACCTCGATTACGGGGGTGCGCAGCGCGTACCCCGCGATCCGGCCGGAGGCCCGGTCCACGTCCGCCCGCGTGACAGTCATCCGCGCACTCTACTGGTCCGCGATTTCCAGAGCCTGGGTCAGGTCGTCCCAGAGGTCCTCGGCGTGCTCGATGCCGACCGCGACGCGGACCGTGCCCTGGCCGATCCCGGCCTGGGCGAGCTGGGCGTCGTCGAGCAGGCGGTGCGAGGTGCTGGCCGGGTGCAGGACCAGAGTCTCGACGCCGCCCAGGGAGGGGGCCAGCAGCGCCAGCCGTACCGCGCTCATGAAACGCTCGCCGGCCGGGCGGCCGCCGCGCAGGTCGAAGGAGAGCACGCCGTTGAAGTCGGAGAGCAGCTTGGCGGCCAGATCGTGGGAGGGGTGGGTGGTGAGGCCGGGCCAGTGCACGGCGGCGACCGCCGGGTGTTCGGCCAGGCGGGTGGCCAGGACGCGGGCGTTGGCGCAGTGGCGTTCCATCCGGACCGCGAGCGTCTGCATGCCGCGCAGGGTCAGCCAGGACGCGAACGGGTCGGGGGTGGCGCCCAGGGCGCAGGAGTAGGACCAGACCTTCCGGTACAGGGCGTCGTCGGCGAAGACGGCCATGCCGCCGAGCAGGTCGGCGTGGCCGCTCAGGTACTTGGTGGTGGAGTGCAGGACGATGTCGGCGCCGTGCTCGATCGGGCGGCACAGGATCGGCGAGGCGAAGGTGTTGTCCACCGCGGTCAGGATCCCGGCCTCGCGCGCGGCGGCGCACATCGCGGGCAGGTCGGCGACCTGGGTCATCGGGTTGGCGATGGTCTCCAGGTAGAGCAGCTTGGTCTGCGGCCGGACGGCCGCCAGGACCGCCGCCGGGTCGTCCTCGGCCACGTAGCTGACCTGGAGCCCGAACCGTTCGACCAGGTCGTCGAGCATGTGCGCGGTGCCGCCGTAGAGGGCGTGCTGGGCGATGACGTGGTCGCCGGGCTGGAGCAGCCCGAGCAGCACCATGTTGATCGCGCCCATGCCGGAGGCGGCGGCCACGGCAGCCACGCCCCCTTCGAGCCCGGCGACGGCCTCCTCCAGGGAGCGTACGGTCGGGTTGGAGTAGCGCCCGTAGACGAACGCGCCGTCCGGACGGGTCATCCCGTCCGCGAACACCGAGGGATCCTCGAACTGGAACCCCGACGTCTGGTAGATCGGCACCGAGATCGGGGTACTCCCGTTCAGCACCGGCTTCGGCAGGTGAACAAGCCGCGTTTCGGGTCGAAAAGCACTCATATCGCCAAGGATGGCTTGTCACCCGGCACTTTGTCAGATCCAATGGCACGGAATTGGTCCGCTTCTCGAACCAATGGAGGCATCGTGGACTGCGAGCGGATGGTCGGACTGCTGGGGCGCTGGGCGTCCGGGCGGGGGCCGCTGTACCTGCTGCTCGCCATCCGGCTGCGGGCCCTGATCGACGACGGGCTGCTGCCCCCGGGGTCGGCGCTGCCGCCGGATCGGGTGCTGGCGCGGCGGCTGGCGGTCGGGCGCGGCACGGTGGTCGCGGCCTACGACCTGCTGCAGCAGGAAGGGCGGCTGGTCCGGCGGCAGGGCAGCGGCACCCGGGTGGCCGAGGCGGAGCTGCCCGCCACCCGGGCGGCGGACGGCGTCACCAATCCGCTGCTGCTGCACGTGCTCGATCCCCCGGACGGGGTGACACTGCTGACCTGCGCCGCCCCGATCGAACCGCCGCCCGAACTGATCGAGGCGTACCAGACGGCGATCCTCCGGCTAAGCCGGATTCGTCACGACATCGGCTACCACCCGGCGGGATATCCGGATCTGCGGCGGGCGCTGGCCGAGTACTACCGCCGCCGCGGCCTGCCCACAGAGCCGGACCAGATCCTGGTCACCACCGGCGGGCAGCAGGCCATCTCGCTGATCACCGCGCTGCTGGTCGCGCCGGGCGACACGGTGCGGATCGAGACCCCGACCTATCCGAGCGCCATCGAGATCTTCCGCGACGCCGGGGCTCTGCTCTCGCCGTGCGACCTCGCCGAAGCCCACGAGCTGGGGCTGCTCGCGCCGCGTGAGCCCGAGGTGGGCAAGCCCGCCCTGGCGTACCTGATCCCGACCGCGCACAATCCGACCGGCCTGATCATGCCCCCACTGGCCCGGCGCCGCCTGGCCCGCTGGGCGGCCGAGGCCGACGTCCCGGTGATCGACGACGAGGTCCCCGCGGAGCTCTGCTTCGACGGCGAGGTCCCGCTCCCGCTGGCCGCGTACGCCGCAGGGGAGCAGCTCATCACCATCGCCTCGCTCAGCAAACTCATCTGGGGCGGCCTCCGGGTCGGCTGGACCCGCGCCGCCGCGCCGGTGATCTCCCGCCTGGCTCGCCTGCGCGCCATCCACGACCTGGGCGGCGACGTGCTCGCCCAGCTGGCCGCCGTCACCCTGCTCGACCGCCTCGACGAGGTACGCGACACCCGGATCGCCATCCTCCAGCGGCGCCACGACCACCTGCGCGCCCAGCTCAGCGCCCAGCTTCCGACCTGGTCCCACGACCCCGCCCTGGGCGGCCAGACCCTGTGGGTACGGCTGCCGCGCGGCGACGCGGGCGCCTTCGCCCAGCTGACCGCCCGGCACGGCGTGGCCGTCCCGCCGGGCCCGGCCTTCGACCCGGCAGGCGAGCACGTGGACCGCCTCCGGCTCCCGTTCGTGCACCCGGAGGCCGAACTGACCGAATCGGTCACCCGCCTGGCCGCCGCCTGGGCCGAATACGACGGCACCCGCCGCCGCGCCTCGCTGCACCCGCTGGTGGTGTGAGCCGTCAGCTGACCACGACGGTCTTGATCCGGACCGGGATCTTGGGCGCGCTGGAGCCGCCCTCGTCGCTGGTGATGTCGTCCACGAAGGCGTTGACGCCCCCCGCGGCGATCTTGTCGACGATCTCCATGCCCTTCACCACCACGCCGAACGGCGTGTACGCGGCGGGCAGCTGGGCGTTCTCGTTGCTGAAGGAGATCGCGAACTGGCTGCCGTTGGAGTTGGCCGCGTCCCCGCCCTGCGCCATGAAGACCACTCCGCGCACGTACTGCGGACCGAGGTTCTCATCCGGGAACAGGTAACCCGGGCCGCCGGTCCCGTCGGTCTTGTTCTTGCCGTCGCCCTTGGCCTGCGGATCGCCGCACTGCAGCAGGTCCACCCCGTTGGTCTTCACCGTCACGAGACGGTGGCAGACCGTGTTGTCGAAGTATTTCTTGCCCGCCAGGAACGCGAAGGAGTTCACCGTGCACGGCGTCTGCGGCGTGAGCTCGATCACGATGTCGCCGTGGTTGGTGCGCACGGTCATGGTCTTGGCGCGCAGCGCGGCCTTGGTCGGCTTCTTGGACGGCAGGCCGACGAACTTGGCCGGGCTGCCGCTGTCGTCCTTGCGGTACTCGCAGGTCACCTTGCGGGGGTCCACCGGCGCGGCGCTCGGGCTCGGGTCTGGCAGTTCCGTCTGAATCGCGGACGGGACCGCCGCCGGGGGCGAGGGGGTGCCCGACTCGGCCGCGATCGGGGTTCCGGAGCTACAGGCGGTCAGAGCCCCGAGCGCGATGACCAGCCCGGCGCCCAGGATGCCGGCCGGGCGCTTCTGTCTGATGGGGTTGCTCACCGCTGTGCCTTCCGTTTCCGGACAAAGGATCAATTCGCTGCGCAACGCTAGCCATGATCTTGTTCGCTCCACGTAAGCCGGATCTCTGTTCGCGCTAAGAGGATGTCCACGCCTCACCGCGATTCCCGGTGAATGCTGGACAAATGGACTCGACCTTCGTGCTGGTTCACAGTCCCTCCGTGGGCCCGTCGACCTGGACTCCGGTGGCCGCCGTGCTGCGGGCGCGGGGGCGGGCCGCGGTCGTGCCCTCGCTGGTGGACGTGGGGGCGGGGGCTCCGCCGTACTGGCCGAGGATCGTGGACGAAGTGCTTGCCTCGGCGCCGCAAGGGCCGCTCGTCATCGTCGCGCACAGCAACGCGGGCCTGTTCGTGCCGCTGATCGCGGAGGCGCTGCGCGGGCAGATCAGCAGCTGCCTGTTCGTGGACGCGGCGCTGCCGCCCCGGACCGGTTCCGCCCGCGCGGCCGAGCCCGAGCACCTGGCGTTCCTCGGCGCGATGGCCGACCCCGACGGGATACTCCCCCGCTGGACCGACTGGTGGCCCGACGAGGCGGTCGCCGAGCTGATCCCGGACGGGGCCGCCCGACGGGAGATCGTCGCCGAGCAGCCCCGGCTGCCGCTGGCCTACTACGACCAGGAGATCCCGGTGCCGGCGAAGTGGGATCACGTGCGCGGCGCGTACCTCTGGTTCGGCGAGCCCTACGCGCGGGCCGCCAAGGAGGCCGACGAGCGCGGCTGGCCGGTCACCCGGATCCCCGGCGACCACCTGCACCAGGTGGTCGCCCCCGCCGAGATCGCCGACTGGCTGGTCGCCGCGTCCCGGTGACGGTCAGACGTCGGTGACGCGGAAACCGGCGTGCGCCTTGTACCGGCGGTTGATCGAGATCAGGTTGGCGGTCAGCGCCTCGACCTGGTGGGCGTTGCGCAGCCGCCCGCCGTAGACGCCCCGGACGCCGGGGATGCGCGCGGCCAGGGCCTGGACCAGGTCGGTCGCCTCGCGGTCGTCGCCGAGCACGAGCACGTCCAGGTCGACGCTGGCCACGGTGGGGTCCAGCAGCAGGACGGCCGAGACGTGGTGGAAGGCGCCGACCACCCGGCTCCGCGGCAGCAGGGCCGCGGCCTGCTCGGCCGCGCTGCCCTCCGCGACCGTCAGCGGGTAGGCGCCCTGCTTGTCGAAGCCGAGCGGGTTGACGCAGTCCACCACGATCTTCCCGGCCAGCTCGCCCGCCAGCGCGGACAGGGTGGCGGCGTGGCCCTCCCAGGGCACCGCCACGATCACCACGTCGGCTTCGGCGGCCACGACCGCGTTCTCGCCGCCCTCCACGGTGCCCGCGATGGCCAGCTCGGCGGCGGCCGCGTACGCCCGGTCGGCGTTCCGCGAGCCGATCAGCACCCGGTGCCCGGCCAGCGCGAACCGATGGGCCAGGCCCTTGCCCTGGTCACCGGTGCCGCCCAGGATCGCGATCGTCAGTTGCGAGATGTCGCTCAGCTCAGCCATGAATCCGATCATGCCAGGCGTCCCGGCGACCCGCGCCGCCGGGACGCCCGCGCGTTCAGCAATTGCTGATCGCCGGCAGGCCGAGCACCCGGGAGGCCAGCCAGGCGATCGCCAGCGGCCCGCCCTCGACCGCGCCGAGCACGTGGCTGCCCGCCGGGACCGAGGTCCAGAGCAGGTTGGCGCCCTTGGCGCAGTACTCGCGCCGCAGCGTACGGCTGACCGCGATCGGGATGATCTCGTCGCCGGTGCCGTGGTAGACGAACATCGGCACGGACGGCTTGGCCCCGCCCAGCCGGTTCTCGGCCAGCCTGGCCCGCCAGTCGGGACGGTTCATCACGTCGGCGGTGGTCAGCTCGGCCAGCTGCCGCCCGGCCAGCTTGGACCTGATCTCGCCCACGCAGTCGTCCCGCGCGTCCGCGAACAGCGCGGAGCCCTCGTCGGTGAGGTAGTTCTCCAGCGCGAGCTCCGGGTAGGCCGCGTCCAGGCCGACGCCCGCCGCCGCGGCCAGGCCGAAGTCGGGGCCGCCGTCCAGGTTGTCGGCCACCGCCTTGAGGTCGGCGGGCACGCCGCCGGCCGCGACGCCCCTGAGCTTGAGCTCGGGCGCGTACGCGGAGTGCAGCTGGGCCGCCCACCCGGCGGACGAGCCGCCCTGCGAGTAACCCATGATCACGACCGGCCCGCCGGCCGCCACGTTCGCGCCCGGGGTCCTGGTGGCCGCCCTGATCGAGTCGAGCACGGCCTGCCCCTGCGACCGGCCCGCCATGTAGGTGTGCTGGCCCGGCGTGCCGAGCCCCTCGTAGTCGGTCACCGCGACCGCCCAGCCCTTGAGCAGCATCAGGCTCATGAACGCGAGCTCCAGCTCGGTCCCCTCGGCCATCGCCCGGGACGGGGCGCACTGGTCGCCGAGGCCGTGCGTGCCGACCGCGTACCCGACGACCGGGCGCTTGCCGAACGGATAGGACGCCTTCGGGACCAGCAGCGTGCCGGACACGATCGTGGCGGCGCCGGTCGCGGAGGTCGAGCGGTAGCGCAGGTGCCAGGCCCTGACCGGGACCTCCAGCAGTCGGCCCGGCGCCAGGTAGACGGTGGTCGGCGTGGCCTCGACCACGTCGCCGGGACCGGCCGCGGCGGCGGGTGCGAGGAACAGGCTGGTCGACAGGAGGGAGCCGATGGCGAGCACGGCGGTTCTGACTCGAACGTCCATGGGGAGAGGCCGCCCTTCGTGGCTTCACTGCTCGGTGGACGGCGCCGTGAGCTTGATGGTTACCCGTCGGTAGCCCATGGTCAAGAGCCGCGGTCAGAAAAATGTGACACGCCTCACCGGCAATGTCGCGTAACCATGCCGGACCGCTCTGACCTGGGGCACCATGGAACGCATGGACGCCACGGCGGTCAGATTCCTGCGCGAGGCCCTCGCCGCCACCGACTGGGTGGCCAGGACCGGCGAGTTCGGCCGCGCCCTGCGCGCCACCCGCTCCCCCGGCGGCCTGCTCCTGATCGGCACCCCGGCGGAGGAGCCCTGGCACCTGACCGCCCACCTCGGCGACGAGGCCAGGCTCTCCGGCCTGGACCAGCTCGCCCCCACCCTGCTCCGCTGGGCCCCGCCCGCGGACGCCCCCGCCCACCTGCGGATCGGCCTGGACCGGCTGGCCGCCGCCACCCGGGGCGAGACCCTCCTGATCGTCGCCGAGCGGCAGGCCCCCGTCCCCTTGCTGGAGCGCGTCCAGGACGCCCGCAGGACCGGCGCCACCATCCTGGCCCTGGACGGCGGCGACCCCGACCTGGAGTCGCTGGCCCACGACGCGCTCTGCGTCCCCGCGCTCGGCGGGCCGCTCTCCTTCGACGGCGCGCAGCACCTGATCAGCATGGCCGCCGCCGAACTCCCGCACCGCCCGTCCCTGCGCGAACGCCTGGCCCGCCTGGCGGACCGGGTGACCGGCCCCCGGACGATCGACTAACGCGCGCCGCTCAGCTCGGTGACCCGCTTGGTGAGCTCCTGCGCGACCTCCCTGAGCGCGTCGATCACGACGCCCTGCACCGGGTCGGGCTCCCCCGATCTGGTACGGCTCACGCGGGTGAGCGCCTCGATCCGCCGCGAACCCACCCCGTGGATGTCGGTGATCATGACGTGCCCCTCGGGGACGTCCAGCAGCGCCAGCGCCGGCACGATCGCGACGCCGTGGCCCGCCGCGACCAGGTCCAGGGCAGGCGGGAACTCCGAGATCACGTGCACCCGGCGCGGGGTGAAGCCGTGGAACTGGGCCAGCCGGTCCAGGGCCTGGCCGCAGGCCTGGTGCGGGACGCCGGCCACCCACGGCAGGTCGGCCAGGTCGGCCACCTCGGTGGGCGGGTCCAGGCCGGGCGGGGCGACGATGCGGTACTCGTCGTCGTAGAGGCGGTGCCGGGACATGGAGGGGAGGGCGGGGGCGGGCTGGTTCATGTCGCGTTCGGTGGCCAGCAGGTCGACGCCGCCCAGGCGGAGTTCCTGGAGGGCGGGCTGGCCGTACAGCTCGTGGATGACCGGCGTGATCAGCGGGTGGCTGCCGGCCAGCCGGGCCAGCGCGGGGACGAGCAGGTGACGGATGACCGTGGGGAAGGCGGCGATGGTGACCGGGCCCGCCGGGCGTTCGGTGAAACGGTTGAGCTCGTGCCGGGCTTCGGCGAGCTGTTCCTCGATGCGCTCGCCGTACGCGGACAGGACGCGGCCGGCCGGGGTGACCGTGATCCTGCGCTGGGAGCGGTCGATCAGCGCGATGCCGACCTCGCGTTCCAGCTGGGCCAGCTGCTGGGAGATCGCGGAGGGGGTCAGGTGCAGGGCTTCCGCTGCCTTCATGACGCCGCCCCTGCGGGCGACCTCATGCAGAATGCGCAACCGGCGGGGGTCGATCTCCATAAAGCAGAGCTTACGCTGGACTTAAGTATTCTTCACTTGCGCTACAGCACCAATCCCTCACATGATTGACGCAAATGTCTACATTTATCACCATTCTTGGCACCATCGGGGCGGTTGCCCTGCTGATCGCATACGGCCTGGTCTCGTCGGCACGCCTGTCCGGCAACGGCTTCGCCTACCAGGCGATCAACATGGTCGGCGCCCTCACCCTGGCCATCAACAGCGCCTACCACGGCGCCTGGCCGTCGGCGATCCTGAACATCGTCTGGACCGCCATCGGGGTGTTCGCCATCGGAAAATTCGTCGCGAAACGGGCGACAAGCCGCACCGCGGAGGGAACCTGACATGGCGTTGATCGAGCTGAGCCACCGCATCACCGCAGGCATGATCACCTATCCCGGCATCCCCGGTCCCGAACTGGGCGTGCACCTCAGCCGGGAGCAGTCCCGCGACCTGTACGCCCCCGGCACCGAGTTCTTCATCGGCACCATCACCCTGGCCGCGAACACCGGCACCTACCTGGACTCTCCGTACCATCGGTACGCCGAAGGCCCGGACCTGACCGGTGTGCCGCTGGAAAAGATCGCCGACCTGGGCGGCCTGGTCGTGGCCGCGCAGGGCCTCGACGCCGTGGACGTCAGCCACCTGAAGGACCTCGACGTGGCCGGCAAGGCCGTGCTGATCCACACGGGCTGGGACGTGCGTTTCGGCACGGACGCCTACTTCTCCGGGCATCCGTACCTGACCGGCGGGGCCGCCGCCTGGCTCGTCGGCGAAGGCGCGGCCCTGGTCGGGATCGACTCCCTCAACATCGACAGCACTCCCCCCGCCGGGAGCCGCCCCGCCCACTCGGCGTTGCTGGCCGCGGGCATCCCGATCGTCGAGCACCTGACCAACCTCGGCGCGCTTCCCGCGTCGGGTTTCCGGTTCCACGCCGCGCCGCCGATGATCGCCGGAATGGGCACCTTCCCCGTCCGCGCGTACGCGGTGATCTGACCGGTCAGACCTGGGGGGCGACCGCCATCGCGTTGATGTCGTAGCCGTCCCCGACCACCCGCCAGCCGCGCAGGCCACGGCTGTGCGGGACGGCTTGGAAGCGGCGGATTCCCTCCTGGGCGGCGGTGGCGGGCAGCCCCGAGCCGCGGGCGTCGATCACGGCCTGCTCGGCGTGGCGGGCGGCGCGGCTCAGCGCCATCGCGACGGCGGCGCCGGTGTCACCCGCGGTGAGGACGACGAAGTCGGTGGGGACGCCGTCCACCAGGGCGTCGGGGCGGTTGCCCAGGCGGCCGCGCGGCGCGGTCGGCTCGGCTCCGGCCGCGATCACGTCGTGGCCGCAGGAGGCCAGGAATTCGGCCACCCGGCGTTCGGCGTCGGAAAAAAGACGAGCCCGCTCGTCCACCCGGCTCAGACCGCTCTCCCCCACAGACCCAGCTTGGCAGCCGAAATAAGGAAATGTCCCCTATTTCCGGTCAAGGATCAGTCGTCGTCATTGTCCTGATCTTGGGCTTTCCAGGCCTTGTTCCGCTCGGCCGCCGTCTTCAGTGCGTCGGCGGCCTCGACCTCCGACGCGTACGGACCCATCCGGTCCTTGTTCGGGCAGCCCTGGTCGGGCTCGACGCGCATGTGCTTCAGGCAGAACCACCATTGCTCGTTCACGACCTCATCCTGCCCCGTCAGCGCCCAACTAGACTTGCCGCATGACGACGCTGCTCCGCCCCGGGCGGATCTCGCCCACCCGGAAGGTCCCCGCCCACATCGAACGTCCCGAGTATGTGGGAAAGCCGGAACCCAAGCGCGGCGACACCGACGTCCAGACGCCGGAGACCATCGAGCTGATGCGCGTCGCGGGCCGCCTGGCCGCCCAGGCCCTGGACGAGGTCGGCAAGCACGTCGCGCCCGGCGTCACCACCGACGAACTCGACCGCATCGGCCACGAGTTCCTGTGCGACCACGACGCCTACCCGTCGACGCTCGGCTACCGCGGCTACCCCAAGTCGCTGTGCACCTCGATCAACGAGGTCATCTGCCACGGCATCCCCGACGACACGGTGCTGCGGGACGGCGACATCGTCAACGTGGACATCACCGCCTACATCGGCGGCGTGCACGGCGACACCGACGCCACCTACCTGGTCGGCGAGGTCGACGAGGAGTCCCGCCTGCTGGTCGAACGCACCCGCGAGGCCACCAACCGCGCCATCAAGGCGGTCGCCCCCGGCCGCCAGCTCAACATCGTCGGCCGCGTCATCGAGGCCTACGCCAGACGTTTCGGCTACGGCGTGGTCCGCGACTTCACCGGCCACGGCATCGCCCGCTCCTTCCACTCCGGCCTGATCGTCCCGCACTACGACGATCCGTCCCTGGCCGTCACCCTGGTCCCCGGCATGACCTTCACGATCGAGCCCATGCTCACGCTCGGCACGATCGACTACGAGATCTGGCCCGACCGCTGGACGGCCGTCACCAAGGACGGCAAACGCACCGCCCAGTTCGAGCACACCATCCTCGTCACCGAGACCGGCCACGAGATCCTGACGCTGCCCTGACCGGTCACTTCGTCTTCGGGCGGTTGAGTTTGGCCAGGTAGGCGTTGTAGGAGTCGAGTTCGGGGTCGCCGGTTCCGCCGGAGACGGCCGCGCGGGCGTCGGCGCGGCGGTCGGCGCGGCGGGCCTGGCGGTCGTCGGCGCGCCACCACTGGATGGCCAGCGCGATGACGACGATCAGGGTGGGGATCTCGCCGAAGCCCCAGGCGATGCCACCGCCGAGTTTCTGGTCGGCGATGGCGGTGTCGCCCCAGGTGCGGCCGAGCTGGTCGTACCAGTCGGAGGCCAGGACCGTGCCCATGCTCATCAGGGCCAGGCCGAAGAAGGCGTGGAAGGGCATCGTCACGAAGAGCAGGATCAGGCGGCCCACGTGCGGCAGCGGCTGGGGGGCGGGGTCGACGCCGACGATCACCCAGAAGAACAGGCAGCCGGTGAGCAGGAAGTGGGTCGACATCGCCAGGTGGCCCAGGTGCTCCTCCATCGCCGAGGGGAACAGCGAGGTGAAGTAGAGGGCGTAGGTGGAGGCGATGAACAGGGCGGTGGCGATGCCGGGGTGGCCGATCACGCGCATCGCGCGGCTGTGCAGGATGACCGTGAGCCACTCCCGCGGGCCGCGGTCGCCGCGGCGGGCGGCCGGTTTGAGCGCGCGCAACGCCAGGGTGATGGGGGCGCCCAGGACCAGGAAGATCGGGACCAGCATGGACAGGATCATGTGCTCGGTCATGTGCACGCTGAACAGGACCGGGGCGTAGCGGGCGACGCCGCTCTGGGTGGCCAGCACCAGGATGGCGACGCCGATGAACCAGGCCACGGTGCGGCCGGCCGGCCAGCGGTCGCCCCGGCGCGACAGCCGTACCAGGGCGGCGGCGTAGAGCCCGCCGAGGGCGGCGGCGATGACGGCGAAGAACAGGTCGAACCACCACAGGGTGAGCAGGTTGCCCAGCGTGATGGGGGGCGGGACCAGGTAGCCGAGCAGATCGAAAGCCCGGTCGGTGGGGATCTCCACCGGCGGCGGGGCGGTCTGGGCGAGCGCGACCGCGACGCCAACGGTGGCCGCCATCAGCATGGTCTCGCCGAGCGCGAGCCGCAGGAAGGCGCCCGGTTTCCCGGCGGCCAGGTGCGGCATCGTCCGGCCCCGGTGCCACCAGCCGATGACGCCCAGCACGCCGAAGGCGGCGAGTTTGGCCAGCAGCAGCAGACCGTACGCGGAGGTGAAGAGGGCTTCGACGGTGGCCAGCCGGGCCAGCACACTGGCCAGGCCGGACAGGCCGACGCCGACGAAGCACCACAGCGCCATCCGGGAGAACCGCCCGGCGGCGACGGGCAGCTTGTCGGCCGACCTGATCGCGTGCACGCAGAGCAGGCCGAGACCGCCCACCCAGACGGCCAGGAACAGCAGGTGGAAGGCGACCGAGGTGGTGGCCAGGCCGTGGTTGGGCGAGGACGAGGAGTGCCCGGTCAGGGCCGGCGGCAGCAGCGTGGCCAGCGCGAAGACCAGCAGGCCGCCGGCCGCGCCGACAGTGATCGCCCCGCGCGCGAACAGCGCGATGGAGACCGCGAACAGCACCACCAGGGTGAGCGCGATGCCCTGCGGAGTCTGGCTGGCGTAGCTGGTGAGCTCGTTCCCGCCGAGGATCACCCCGATCGGCTGCCCCATCGACTGGGACAATCCGAACACCAGGGTGGACGACGCCGCGACCGCCCAGGCCAGCGCGGCCCAGGAGGCGGCCTTCACGTACTCCAGCGCCGACTTGCCCAGCAGTCCCTTGTCGCTGGGCAGCAGCGCGGCGGCCATCAGCAGCAGCCCGATGGTCAGCACGCCGGCCGCGTCCATGGACAGCTTGGAGACCGGCACCATCCAGCGGGTCAGCGCGCCCTCGTCGGGCAGCCCGGGAATGACCCGGGGCGTCGCCGCCCCGCCCGCCACCATCCCGATGACCAAGGCCCCGATCGCCGCGCACACACCCGCGACCGCGAACCGCACCGTTCTGCTCATGCCCGGCCTCCGGCCCGTACGGCTACCGCCCCAGCCATCACAGTCCGCCCCGCCATAACCGTCAACTCCCGCGCCGGTCCCGGAGTCACGGCTTTTTCCGCATGCTGAAAACCATCCCGATGCCGATGCCCGCCACGCCGAACACCACAATCCACACCCAGCCGGGCACCGACGGCGATTCCGTCGTCTCCGCCGGCGGGCTACTGGGCGCCGCCACGACCGGCGTGACCGACGGCGCGGTCAGGCTGGGGGAAGGCGGCGGGTCGAGCTTGAAGGGGATCTCGCCCTCGACGGGATGCCCGTCCCGGGACACCACCCGGTAGGCGATCGTGTAAGCCCCGCCGGGCAGCTGGGGGCCGACGTCCTGGAGGACCTTCGGGCCGTCGACTCGGGGCCTGCCGTCCTCGTAGCGCAGCCCGTCCGGGCCCGTGACGATCACGACGGGGAAGCGCACCGACTCGGTGAACTCCAGGGTCACCTTCTTCAGCGCCGCAAGCTGGGCGCCGCGCTGCGGATCGCTGATCCGCAACGAGGTGTGCGCGTACGCGGGAGCCGTGCCGGACAGGAGGATGGCGAGGAAGGCCAGCGCGGCGGCGAGTGGGGATGTCTTCATGGCGTCCCCAGGCTACCGACGCACGCGCCCGCTCCCTACCTCGCCGTCTCCCTTCCCGTCGTCACGCCGTCCGTCATCCCGTCGTCGCTCCTGTTGTCGCCCGCTCAGAGCCCGACGCAGGTGAGTGCCCGCTGGTAGGCGTCCACACTCGCGTCGTGGTCGCCCAGCTGGGCCATCGTGTCGGCCGCGTGCTGCCAGCTCTCGGCGACCTTGCGGGTGGCGGACAGGTGCTTGAGGGACTCCCCGGCCACCGACAGCTCGGTGGCGCAGGCCTCGTCCCTGCGCTGCATGAAGTAGATCTGCCCGAGCAGCAGGTGCACCTCGGAGTGCAGGGTGCGGTTGCCCTCGCCGACCAGGTCCATGGCCTGCTGCGCGTAGGTGAGCGCGGCGTCCAGGTCGCCCAGGGCGAGCTCGGCGCGGGCCAGGTACAGCGAGCAGTGGATGATGTCGGCGAGGCCCGAGGAGGATTCCTTGAGCTCCCGCATGGAGCGCAGCGCGAGATCGCGGGCGGCCTCGGCCTCGGCGGGGCGGACCTGGAGCAGCAGTTTGGCGTAGCCGCCGCGGAGCCTGGCCAGGTTGCGCGGGCCGCCGTTCTCGGACTGGATGGCCAGGGCGCGCTCGATCAGCGACATGGCCTCCTCGCCGAAGCCGATCTGCTCGGCGGCCATGGCCGCGTTCCAGCAGGCGGCGACGATCGACCGGGGGGTGCCGAGGGTCTCCGCCGCGGACAGCAGCTCGGTGGCGAACTGGCGGGCCCTGAGCAGGTCGCCGCGCTCGATGTAGACCGAGAGCAGGGTGGAGCCGAGTTCGACGAGATCGTCGCTCCAGTTCGGGCGGGCGGTCGCGCCGAGCATGCGCTCGCCGACGCTCACGCCTTCCTGGAAGTCGCCGCACTCGCGGTAGCAGCGGCACAGCGCGATGGCGATGGCCACCCGGCGGGACGGCGTCTGCGACTCCGTCTCGGTGTCCATCAGCGTGTTGAGGACCCGGATCGCCTCGCTGAGGTCGCCGCAGGCCTCGACGGCGAGGGCGTAGCCGAACTGCGCGTCCTGCCGGAGCGAGGACAGTCCGACGATGCTCTTGTCCTCCAGCAACTCCTGATACCGTCGCCGGGCCTCGGTAACCTCGCCGTTCTCCAGCGCCAGCCGGGCGAAACGCAGACCGAGATCGAGTTCTTCCATCTGTTCGGCGGTGACCCCATTGACAAGATAGGTCAACGAACAGTCCAGCTTCTGCGCAAGCAACTCCAGAACGGCAGGAGTTGGCGTACGCTTACCACTCTCGATGAGTGAGACGTATGAGTCTGACAATTCGGGGTGGGCAAGCTGGGCCTGAGAGAGACCGCGTTGGCGCCGGATTGTTTTAATCCGCTGGCCCACCAAATCTTGACTGGTCACATGCACCCCTTGAGAAGATGTAGGCCCCACAACCAAACACCGACGGGAGTACCCCCCATGAAACGCCGCCTCGCCGTCTCTGTCTTAGCTGTATTGATCACAGCCGGAGTGGCTGTTGCGTCAAATGCTACGACCGCAGGCGCCGCCCCGTCTTCACGACCGCAGCCGCAGTACATCTACTGCTGCTGATTCGTTACACGCTCAGCGTGTGAAGACGGCAAGACTTGGTGTGTTCAGAGGCAGCTCACAGGCACATCCAGGGGCAAGGCAAGATCACGGACCTCCGCGAGGAGGGAAGCGTGTTGTCCGGTTCCGGACACCGGCGCGGCACCTGCGCCGGACATGTGTAAACGTGAAGGGTTGTGGTTGACCGATGGCCGCCTAGAGCGCGGCGGCCGAAGGCCGACCTGAACCCGCGGGCCGAGCAGGGCCCGGCCGCATCTCTCGCCAAGAGGGTTCACTCCGCGGCCACCCCCTTTCGGACCAGCTTGACAAGGTAGTCGGCTCCATTGTGGCGGCGCTTTCTGGAATCTTCCAGAGAGCGCCGCCTGACTGTTGTCAGGAAGCCCCACCACATCTTGTCACCAACCGGGCACACCGCGTGACATGATCGAGAAAATCGAATTCAGGACGCCCGGAGCGCGAGATAAAGGTCTACTCGATCTGCCATCGCGGAGAGATCTTTTCCCGTCAATTCCTCGACCCGCCGAATGCGATATCGCACCGTGTTCACATGCACGTGCAGATGCTCGGCGCAAGTGTTCCAGGAACCTGCACAATCAAGAAAAGTCCCGAGGGTACGGACAAGATCCGCCTGATGTTTTCTGTCGTACGCGAAGAGCGGCGCCAGCAGCCGTTCGGAAAATGATCTGCGAACGTCACCGGGAACGGTCGCCAGCAACAGCGCGTGCGTATAGATCTCCGCGCTGGTGACCACTCCGCCACCCCGCGCCTCCGCCATCCGGCGCGCGTGCCCGGCCTCCTCGACACCCCCGCGCACGGCCGCCGACCCGGTCAGCGCGGCACTCACCCCGATCGCCACCGCCACCCCCGGCAGCGCGGCCACCCGGGCCTTCAGCATGGCCGCCACCTCGTCGGCGGTCCCCTCCCGGAGCGGCACCAGCGCGATCGCGCCATCGGCCGCCGCGGCGGCGACCACCCGGCGGTCCATCAGCTCCTCCACCACCTGCCCGCCCAGCACGGCCGGATCCACGCCCTGCTCGCGCACACTGGCCGACACCACCGCGTACGGCTCCCCCGCGTCGATGCCGCAGGTGCGCAGCCGGGCCGACAGCTCCGACCGGTCGGCGGTCCCGGCGGTGGCGAGCGCGATGAGTTGTTCTGCCAGCCGACGCTCGACCCGGCGGCCCCCCTCCATCCGGGTCCGCGCCAGCGCCACGCACGAGGCCAGCTCGTAGCCGATCTCCGGGTCGAGGTCGCCGCCGCAGACCAGCGCCCAGCCGGCGGCCCGGTGCGCCCGGTCCACCGCGAAGATCGTGTACGGCCCCGCGGTCACCAGCGGCAGCCGTACCGCACCGAGGAACTCCCGGGCCAGCCGCCCGGCGTCGGCGACCGGCAGGGACCCGGCGATGATCGTCCCCGCGGCCGAGATGACCGCGCCCGCGACGCCGAGTTCGGCCGACATCAGCTCGCACAGCTCGGTCAGCCCCGCGCCCTCGGCCACGGCCGCCACGATCCGCCGGTGCCGCCCGAGCGCGCGGCGCAGGTCGCCGGCCTGCGCGCCGGCCAGGCGGCGGGTGACGGCCTCGGTGACCGCGCCGAAGGACACCTCGATCGGCACCTCGATCAGCGGCAGGCCGCGCTCCCGGCAGGCGTCCAGCAGGTCGGCGGGGATGTGGCCGAGCCGGGCGTCCCCTGCGGCCAGCGCGGAGACACGGCCGCGGACCAGGATGTCGACGAACCGCCGCGAGTCGGCGGGGTCCTGCCGCCACATCATCCCGGTGAGCACGAGCTCGCCGCCGGCCAGGTATCGGGCGGGGTCGGGCAGGTCGGTGATGAGCGCGCCGGTGATCTCGGCCTGGGTCTCCCCGGTGAGCAGGATGAGCCGCAGTTCGTCGAGCGCGAGCAGATCGCGTATCAGCACGCGCCCAGACTATTTGGACGAATCTACAAGGCGCTCGCGCCGGGCCTCCCCGCGTTTCATGGCGACGCCACTAGGCCGTCCGTGAGCTGGGCTGATGTACTCGGCTCATGAGTATCGCCACCGGGCAAGTCCAGGGCGTCGGCCAGAGCCTGCTGCGTCCGGACGGGACGCTGAAGGTCACCGGTGAGTTCGCCTACTCCTCCGACCTGTGGCTGGACGGCATGCTCTGGGGCGCCACCCTGCGCAGCCCGCACCCGTCGGCCTGGATCAGGTCGATCGACGTCGGCCCTGCGCTGGCCATGCCCGGCGTCTTCGCCGTGCTCACCCACCAGGACGTCCCCGGCGTCAAGTTCTACGGCCTGGAGCACAAGGACCAGCCGGTGCTCGCCATCGACCAGGTGCGCTACCAGGGCGAGCCGGTGGCCCTGGTGGCCGCCGACCACCCGGAGACCGCCCGCAGGGCCGCCGACGCCATCGTGGTCGGCTACGAGCTGCGGGAGGCGGTCACCGACCCGCGCCAGGCCGCCTTCGACCCGGCCTGCCCGCAGGTGAACCCGCACGGCAACGTGGTCAGGCACCAGCCGGTCCGGGTCGGCGACCGGTTCACCGCCGACGTGGTGGTGACCGCCGAGTACGAGGTCGGCATGCAGGACCAGGCCTTCCTGGGCCCGGAGTCCGGCCTGGCCGTGCCCGCCGAGGACGGCGGCGTGGATCTCTACGTCGCCACCCAGTGGCTGCACGTCGACCAGGACCAGGTCGCGCCCTGCCTCGGCCTGCCGAAGGAGAAGGTCCGCCTCACCCTGGCCGGGGTCGGCGGCGCGTTCGGCGCCCGCGAGGACCTGTCCATGCAGATCCACGCCTCGATGCTGGCCCTGCGCACCGGCAAGCCCATCAAGATCGTGTACGGCCGGGAGGAGTCCTTCTTCGGCCACGTGCACCGGCACCCGGCCTGGATGCGCTACGAGCACGGTGCCACCGCCGACGGCATGCTGGTGTACGTCCGGGCCGAGATCGTCCTGGACGGCGGCGCCTACACCTCCTCCTCCCCCGCCGTGGTCGGCAACGCGGCTTCGCTGGGGGTCGGCCCGTACGAGGTGGACAACGTCTGGATCGACGCGTACGGGACCTACACCAACAATCCGCCCTGCGGGGCGATGCGCGGCTTCGGCGCGGTCCAGGCCTGCTTCGCGTACGAGTCGCAGATGGACCGGCTGGCCGAGGCGTGCGGGCTCTCCCCCGTCGAGATCCGGATCAGGAACGCGGTCTCCCAGGGCTCCAGGCTGGCCACCGGCCAGGTGGTGGACACGCCGGCGCCGCTGGCCGGGATGCTGCGCGAACTGGCCGCGATGCCGCTGCCGGGGCCCGGCTCGACCGATCTGCGCGCGCTGCCCGGCGGGGTGGCCCAGACCACGCACGGCGAGGGCGTGCGCCGGGGCATCGGCTACGGGGTCGGGATCAAGAACATCTGCTTCTCCGAGGGGTTCGACGACTACTCCACCGCCCGGGTCCGGGTCGAGCTGCTCGGCGGCGAGCCGCACGTGCTGGTGCACACGGCGGCGGCCGAGGTCGGCCAGGGGCTGATCATGGTCAAGAGTCAGATCGCCAGGACCGAGCTGGGCATCGACCGGGTGACGATCGTGCCGGCCGACACCACGGTGGGCTCGGCCGGCTCCTCGTCGGCGTCGCGGCAGTCGTACGTGACCGGGGGCGCGGTCAAGGCGGCCTGTGAAGCGGTCAGGGAGCGGCTGGACAAGCTGCGGGCGGGCGGCGCCTCGCTGGCGGAGGTGCTGGCGGCCGGGCCGGTCGAGGAGACCAGGGAGTACCGGCACCGGCCCACCTTCCCGATGGACCCGGTGACCGGGCAGGGCGACTCGCACACCCAGCTGGCGCTGTGCGTGCACCGCGCGGTGGTGGACGTGGACGTGGAGCTGGGCCTGGTCAAGGTGGTGGAGCTGGCGGCGGTGCAGGACGTGGGGCGGATCATGAATCCGCTGGCGCTGGAGGGGCAGATCCACGGGGGGACGGCGCAGGGGCTGGGGCTGGCGCTGATGGAGGAGATCCAGGTCCGGGACGGGAAGGTGCTGAACCCGTCGTTCACCGACTATTTGATTCCGACGATTCTGGATATGCCGCCGATGCGGCTGTCCATCCTGGAGAACCCGGATCCGCACGCGCCGTACGGGTTGCGGGGCGCCGGTGAGCCGCCGACGCTGTCGTCCACGCCGGCCATCGCCGCCGCGGTGCGGAACGCCACCGGGCTCGCCCTGGCGCGGGTGCCGATCCGGCCGGACGACATCGCCCTGGCCGGTTCCGCGCTCGCCGGTTAGAGGTCGTCCGGGTCGCAGGCGATGCCGTCGGCGTCCTTGTCGACGTACCACGCGTACTGCGGGTGGGTGCCCTTGTGGTACGGGCCGCCGCCCGCCGCGATGGCCTCCTGGCAGCTGGCGTACCTGGTCATCGCGCCCGTGCCGCCGTTTCCGCCGGTCGTCGCGGCCGGGGCGGTGCCGTTGGTCACGGGGCTGGACGGGAGCGGGTTGGGGGCCAGCGAGTCGATCGGGGCGGGATTGCTCGCGGCGGGGTCGGTGACGGGCGGGGGTGTCACCGCGCCGGGGGGCTGCGCCGGGGGCGGCGATGCGCCCGCGGGGCCGCTCAGGCGGGCCAGCACGGCCACGGCCTCCGGCTGGGTGAACCCGGCGATGCTCAGGCTGTCCCCGGTGATCTCCTGCGCCACCCGGGGGGCGGCCACCACCTTGTCGGACACCACGATGGCCAGCTGCTGCTCGACCGTCTCCCTGGTCAGGTCGGCGATCTGGTCGCGGCTGTCCGGCGCGAGCACCACCCGGACCGCGTAGGTGCCGTCGTCCTCGGCGACCGACTCGATCTTCTGCACCACCGCGACAGTTACCCCGGGCGCCAGCTGGTAGCACTGCGCCCCCGTGTCGTCGGGCACCGCCTCCGCGCCCGCGCACGGCCCCGGCATGACCCCGACCACCGGCGCGAAGTGCATCGGCGTGGCCAGGCGGCGCAGCGTGGTGCTGGACAGCGGCGGCGCGTCCGGATTGCGGGTCATCAGCACCGCGACCGTGGCCAGCACCCCGCTCATCACCACCACCAGGACCAGCGCGACGGTCAGCGCCACGGTGGTGCGTTTTGTCGCCTGCGGCGGCCCGGGAACGCCCGGTCCCGCGGGCCCGCCCGGACCCATCGGCCCGCCCGGCCCGCCCGGCCCGCCCGGTCCCCCCGCGCCGTCCTGAGGCGCCGGTTCGGCCGCGCCCGGCACCGGCGTGTCATACATTCCGACCTCGATCCCTACCATCGCCCGCAGAGCCTATCGAGGTCTGCCAACGCACGGTAATCAGATGACAGTCTGTCACCAAGCCATCCCAACTCCTGGCAGACTGCCCACGGCTGCCCACCGTATGGGGGGTAGAGCTCCGTTATGAAGGTCGGAGTTCCACGCGAGGTCAAGAACAACGAGTTCCGGGTCGCGCTCACCCCGGCCGGGGCGCACGAGCTGGTCCGCCACGGCCACCAGGTCCTGATCGAGAGGGACGCGGGCGCGGGCTCCGCCATCCCCGACGCGGACTTCGCCGCCGCCGGGGCCACCCTGCTGGACGGCGCGGACGAGGTGTGGGCCGAGGGCGACCTGATCCTCAAGGTGAAGGAGCCCGTGCCGGCCGAGTACCCGCGGATGCGGAAGGGGCAGGTGCTGTTCACCTACCTGCATCTGGCCGCCTCCGAGGGGCTCACCCGGGCGATGCTGGAGTCGGGCGTGACCGGGATCGCCTACGAGACGGTGCAGACCGCCTCCGGGGCGCTGCCGCTGCTTGCGCCGATGTCGGAGGTGGCCGGGCGGCTGGCGGCCCAGGTCGGGGCCTACCACCTGATGCGGCAGGGCGGCGGGCGCGGCGTGCTGATGGGCGGCGTGCCGGGCGTGTACGCGGCGAAGGTGGTGGTGATCGGGGCCGGGGTGTCCGGGATGAACGCGGCGGCGATCGCGCTCGGCATGCAGGCCGAGGTGCTGCTGCTGGACCGGGACGCGGAGAAGCTCCGGCAGGCCGACATGATCTACCGGGGGCACGGGAAGACGGTCGCGTCCAACGCGTACGAGGTGGAGCGGGCGGTGCTGGACGCGGATCTGGTGATCGGCGCGGTGCTGGTGGCGGGGGCGCGGGCCCCGAAGCTGGTCGGCAACGACCTGGTGAGCCGGATGAAGCGCGGCTCCGTGCTGGTGGACATCTCCATCGACCAGGGCGGCTGTTTCGAGGACTCCCGGCCGACCACCCACGACGACCCGGTCTACCGGGTGCACGACTCGGTGTTCTACTGCGTCGCCAACATGCCGGGCGCGGTCCCGCACACCTCCACGTACGCGCTGACCAACGTGACCGTGCCGTACGCGCTGGCGATCGCGAACCGGGGCTGGCGGGCCGCGCTGGCCGCGGACGAGGCGCTGGCGCGCGGCCTCAACACGCACCAGGGGCACCTCACCAACCTGCCCGTGGCCGAAGCGCACGGGCTGGCGTGGATGCCCCTGGGGGAACTGCCCGGCTGATCCGTCAGGACGCGCTCGGGGTGGCGACCGGCGCGTCGGTCCCGGTCGTCGCCGACGGAGCCGGCTGCTCGGACGGCGCGGTCTCCGGGATCACGGCCTCCGCGGCGGTCTGGTCGACGCCGCCGGTGCAGGGGGAGCCGCGCTCGGGCGTGTCCGGGCCCTGCTTGAACTTCCGGATGAACGCCGCGATGTCCGGCGAGTCCGCCGAGTCCACCAACAGCTGGTGGTTCCACGACGACAGCCCGACCTTCGACGTCAGGCCGGGGTACGGGCTGAGCAGCATGTAGTCCGAGGACGCCAGGGTGCGCAGCTTGGCGATGTCCGGCTCGGGCAGGTCGGGCTGGTAGGTGATCCAGACCGCGCCGTGCTCCATCGAGTGCACGGCCGTCTCATTGTTGATCGGCTCGCTGTAGATGCCGCAGTTCTGCCAGGCCGAATTGTGCTCACCGCCCACCGGGGGGCTCTCCGCGTACTTCACCTTGATGCCGGTGTGCTGGGAGCCGGTGTACTTGAAGTTCTTCACCTTGGGCGCCATCGCGGCCTCGGCCTGGGCCGCCGCCTTCTCCACCTCGGACTTGTTCATCTCCTCCCGGACGATGTAGAAGCCCACCGCGCCCACCACGATTGCGATGACGAGACCGCCGATGCCCCACATCAGGACCGCCATCCGGCGTTCCTTGCGCTTCTGCTCGGCGCGCATGCGGGCCAGGTGGTCACGCCGTGCCTGCGCCTTTTCCTTGGTCATCGACCCTCCATCACGCAATCACATTTGGGATGGAGAATAGTGGTTATAGCTAGGCGTTTGGTTCACTGATCCTCCCGCGCAAGTAACCTGAGAGTGATGAACAGCCCTCCTTTCCGTCTCTTCCCGATCCTCGGGGTGGTGGCCGTCCTCGTCGCGGCCACCCTGATCGTCGTGACCCTCTCCAGGTCGGGCACGCCCGGTGAGCTCTCCCCCGAGGCGGGTTTCTCCCGTGACATGGCCGTTCACCACGCCCAGGCGGTGGACATGTCGTTCGTGGCCAGGGACGCGAGCACGGACCAGGAGCTGCGCACCCTCGCGTACGACATCATCAACACGCAGAGCACCCAGCGTGGAATTTTCATGGGCTGGCTGGACCAGTGGGGGCTCCCGCAGAGCTCAACCCAGCCGCCGATGACCTGGATGGCGGGGCACGGGCACGACGGCCCGCCGGGCGTGATGCCCGGCATGGCCTCCCCCGAGGAGCTCGCCAAGCTGCGGGCCGCCACCGGCGACGCGTCGGCGGTGCTCTTCCTGCAGCTCATGATCCGCCACCACGAGGGCGGCGTGGACATGGCCAGGGGCCTGCTCAAGCTGAGCAGCCGAAGTGAGGTCAGGACCATGGCGCAGCACATCGTGGACGGCCAGTCGGCGGAGATCACCCTGATGAAGGGCATGCTTCAGGCGCGCGGCGGGCAGCCGTTGCCGTCGATACTCAAGTGAGCCCGTGTCACCCTGCGCGGGAAACCTCCGGTCAGGGCACCATGGAAGCGACCGGAGGGATGAGAATTGAATCAGGAGCCGGAGAGCCGCCTTGAGGTGAGCATCTCGGCCGAGGTCGAAGCCGGGCAGTACGCCAATTTCGCTTCGGTCTGGCACACCCAGGATGGGTTCGTTCTGGATTTCGCGGTGATCACCAGGCCGCCCGGGCTGGCCGACGATCCCTCGTCGGGCGCGCAGTATCTGAGCGTGCCCACCCGGATCGTCAGCCGGATCAGGATCCCTCCCGCGCAGGTCTTCGAGCTGATGAAGGCGCTGGAACAGCAGCTCAGCGCGTACGAGAGCGAGACCGGTCAGAAGGTGTGACGGTGGCGCCCTGCCGGGCGAACTCGGCGTCCGGCCACTCCTTGGCCATCGCGTCCAGCTGGTCGTCGGTGCGGCCGGGGGCGTGGTGGGTGAGCAGCAGGCGGCGGGCTCCGCAGCGTTCGGCGAAGGCCAGCGCGTCGGTGACGGTGGCGTGGCCGTAGGCGTCGGCCAGGGCCTGTTCCTCGGGGCGGAACTGGCCGTCGTGGATGAGCAGGTCGGCGCCGGCCGCCAGTTCCTCGGCGGCGGCGGAGCCCAGCTGGGGGGCGTGGTCGGGCAGGTAGACGACCGAGGCGCCGCCGTGTTCGAGCCGGGTGCCGACGGTGACGCCGCCTTTGTGGGTGATCTCGGCCTGCCGTACGGTCAGGCCGGCGAGTTCGCGGACCGGCCGGGAGCCGGTGAAGGTCCAGTCGCCGAGCAGGCCCTCCGGTTCGATCGGGAAGTGCGGCGGGGACATCGCCCTGGTCAGCGTGGCCAGCGGGTCAGGGCCGGGGATGACCAGCTCGACCCGGGCGTCCGGGTGGTCGACTGCGCGGCTGAACGGCAGGCCCTGGACGTGGTCCCAGTGCAGGTGGCTGAGCAGGATCGGGCCGCGGAAAGGGCCGGGGAGCTGCCGGATGCCGGTGCCGGCGTCCAGCACCAGCGCCGGCCCGTCCCCGGCGGGCAGCACCGCGACACAGCTGGTGTGCCCGCCGTAGCGGACGAACTCGGGCCCCGGAGCCGGGGTGGAGCCGCGTACGCCGAGCAGCAGGAGCCTCACACCTCCTCCTCGCGGCGGTGACCCGCCGCCAGGTGCTCCAGGGCGGCCCGGTCGATGAGGTCGGCGGTGGCCTCGGCGACCCGGATCCGGGTGACGGCGGTGAGGGTGGCCGTGCGGTGCCCGGTCTCCAGCACCGCCCGCTCGCCCAGCACCACGCCGGGGCCGAGCTCGCCGAGGGTGCGGCCGTCCACGTCCACCATGAGCACGCCGTCCAGCAGCAGGAACAGCGAGTCGCCGCGGTCGCCCTGGCGGACCAGGGTCTGGCCGCCGGCCAGCTCGCGGACCAGCGGGCGGCGCCCGCCGCGCATGATCAGCCGGGACAGCTCGCGCTCCAGCGCCGTCTCGGCGGCGGTGACCACCACCGGCGAGTCCTCCGCGCCCCACGGGGTCGCGGTCTGGGCCGCCCACGCCTTGAAGTCGGTGACCCCGGCCTTCAGGCTGAGCGCGCCGTCGGCGTCGTACACCCAGTGCCGTGGGAACGGGCTGGCCCCGGTCAGGCCGATCTCGCGGCGGCCGTCGGCGTGCAGGGTGACCGCGACCGTGGTCCACACCAGCGGGGACTGCCAGCGGGCGAACGGCGCGGTGGCGGCGGTGCGCGGGAACGGCAGCGCGGTCCGGCCGCCGGCCGACTGGGTGACCCGGATCCAGCCGTCCCCGATCTCGGCGCCGCCGCGCAGGTCGGGCAGGCCGACGGCGGCGAAGGTGGCGCCGAGCGGACCGACCCGGACGGTGGTGGAGCCCATCAGGCCGCCGCCGTCCACGCCGTGCCCGACCACCTGGCCGTCCTCGAAGTCGGCCCAGACGCGCAGCCGGTTGGCGAACCGGAACCTGTCGGCCTTCCGCAGGCCCTCCAGGTCCTCGATCCGGGCGGGCGGCGGGTCGTCGTAGTGGGAGATCCCGGCGGTGAACATGGTCCGGGTGTAGCCCTTCACCGCCTCGGACGGAATCCAGGACAGGGACGTCACCTCTGACTGCACACGCATGCTGGCCTCCTCAGGTCCGGATTCGACCCTAGAAAAGGCGGGGAAGCCGGGCAAGGGCGGTAACCACCGGTCAACAGGGGGCTAACCCTCTATCCCCGGTTCGCCTCGGTGGTGGACATTCAAGGCGTGGACCGCATCACAGTGCTACTCGCCGACGACAACCTGATCGTCCGGGAGGGTGTGCGCGCGCTGCTCCGCCGGGACCTCGCCCTGGAGGTGGTCGGCGTCGCCGCCGACTACGACGAGCTGGTCGGGCGGGCGCTGGAGTTGCGCCCTCAGGTGCTGGTGACCGATATCCGGATGCCGCCGACGTACCAGGACGAGGGCATCGACGCGGCCAGGGAGGTGCGCGGGCGGCTGCCCGGCACCGGCGTGGTGGTGCTCAGCCAGTACGACGACCCCGACTACGCGGTCAAACTCCTGGCCGAGGGCGCGGACGGGTACGCGTACCTGCTCAAGGACCGGGTCGCCGACGCCAGGCTGCTGGGCCGGGCGATCCGCGAGGTGGCGGCGGGCGGCTCCATGATCGACCCGCAGATCGTCCAGGACCTGCTCTCCCCCGCGCGCTCCTCCGAGCTCACCCCGGTCGAGGAGAAGCTGCTCAGGCAGGTCGCCGAGGGCCGCTCGGTGAAGGCCATCGCGGCCGCCGCCGAGGCCAGCCCCGAGTCCGTCAACGCGCTGGTCGAGCAGCTGTTCCTGAAGCTGGCCCGGGGCGCGTCGGCCGGGCGCAGGGGCGCGCTGAAGCGGCTGCGCATGCTGCACACCGCGATCCTGCGCCGGGACGAGCAGGGCGAGCGGCTGTCCCGGCTGCTGCCGCACGGCGTCGCCGACAAGCTGCTGGCCGACCGGATGGACCGGACCGAGCGGCTGACCGTCACCGTGCTCATGTCCGACGTGCGCGGCTACTCGGCGATCGCCGAGCACACCGACCCGGCCGTGCTGGCCGGGCAGCTGAACGGGCACCGCCGGGCCATGAACGCGGCCATCCTGAGCGAGGGCGGCACCGTCATGCAGTACGTCGGGGACGCGGTGATGGCCGTGTTCGGCGCGCCCGACCCGCGCCCGGGGCACGCCGGCTCCGCGGTGCTGGCCGCCCGCGCCATGCACCGCCGCCAGCACGCGCTCAACCAGGACTGGGCCGACGGCGGCCACACGCCGTTCCGGCTGGGCATCGGCCTGTGCACCGGCGAGGTGGCGGCGGCCCTGCTCGGCAGCGAGGAGCGGGTGGAGTACACGCTGGTCGGCGACACCGTGAACCTGGCCCAGCGGATGCAGGACATGGCCCGCCCGGCCGGCACCGTGGCGGCCGAGAACACCGTGCTGGCCGCGGCCGTCGCCTGGCCGTGGGCGCCGCTCGGGCCCCGGGCCGTCAAAGGCCGCTCCACCCCCGTGGTGGCATTCCATCTCCCGGAGGATTTCTGATGGCAACCGAACTGTCCGTGGACGCCCCCGCCCCCGACGGCGCCGAGGAGGCCCCGGCCGTCCGGATCCGCGGCGCCAGGCGGACCTTCGAGGCCGAGCTGGCCCCGGTCCGGGCGCTGCGCGGCGTCGACTTCGACGTGAGCCGGGGCGAGTTCGTCGCGGTGATGGGCCCGTCGGGCTGCGGCAAGTCCACCCTGCTCAACGTGATCGCCGGTCTGGACGGCGTGGACGACGGCACCATCGAGGTGGCGGGCGAGCGGGTGGACGGCCGGGACGAGGACTGGCTGGCCCGGTTCCGGCGGCACCACATCGGCTTCGTGTTCCAGTTCTTCAACCTGCTCGACGGGGTGTCCGCGCTGGACAACCTGGTGCTGCCGGGCGTGCTCGGCGGGATGAAGCGGCGCGCCGCCGAGGCCAGGGCCAGGGACCTGCTCGACCTGCTGGGCCTGGGCGACCGGCTGCAGCAGGTGCCCGCGGTGCTGTCCGGCGGGCAGCGGCAGCGGCTGGCCATCGCGCGGGCGCTGGTCAACCAGCCGAGCCTGCTGCTGGCCGACGAGCCCACCGGCGCTCTCGACTCCGAGGGCGGTCTGGAGGTGCTCGAACTGTTCCGGCGGCTGCACGAGGACGGGCAGACGATCATCATGGTCACCCACTCGCCCGAGGTGGCGGCCGGCGCGTCCCGCTCGATCCGGATGCGGGACGGCCGGGTGGAGAAGTGATCCGAGCGGTGACCCGACCAGGAACCCGGGCAGGGACCCGAGCGCTGACCCTGCATCGGGTCTGGCTCGGCCTGGAGGTGCGCCGCCGCTGGCGGTCGCTGGCGGTGCTGGCCCTGCTGATCGCCTTCGTCACCGGGACCGTGCTCGCGGCGGCGGCGGGGGCCCGCCGCGGCGCGTCCGCGTACCAGCGGCTGCTGGTCGGAACGCTCCCGGCCGACATCGTGGTGCTGCCCAACCAGCCGGACTTCGACTGGGACCGGATCAGGGCGCTGCCCGAGGTGGCGGCTGTGTCGACCTTCGTGGTGGGCGGCTTCGACGTCAAGACGGACAAGCCCGGCATCTACGCCAGCTTCCCGCCCGGCGACGCCGAGGTGTTCCGGACGGTCGAGCGCCCGGTGCTGCTCGCGGGCCGGCTGTTCGATCCGGCCCGCGAGGACGAGGTCGTCGTCTCGGCCGGATACCCGGCGCTGGCCGGCGAGGGCGTCGGGAGCCGCGTGACGCTCCAACTGCCCACGGTCGAGGAGACCTCGGGCGGCATCAACCCGATGGCGACGGGACTGCGCGGGCCGACGATCGAGGCGCGGGTCGTCGGGGTGGTCAGGTCGCCCTGGTTCACCGACCCGCTCGGCAGCGGCTTCGTCGTCGGCTCGCCCGCCCTCTTCGCGAAATATGCCGACAATTTCCTGGGGTCGCCGCACGTCGGCTACGTCAACGCCCTGGTCCGCCTGAACGGCGGCGACGCTACGATCCCCGCCTTCAAGGCGGCCCTCGCCCGGGTCACCGGCCAGCAGAACATCGACGTGTGGCGGCGCTCGGACACGACCGCGCACTACGACCAGGTCCTCGGCTTCGAGGCCGCCGCCCTGCTCGCCTTCGCCGTGGCCGCGCTGGCCGCCGCGACCGTGCTGGTCGGCCAGTCCGTCGCCAGGTACGCCACCGCCACCGTGGCCGAACTCGACAGCCTGCGCTCGATGGGCCTGACCCGGCGGCGCGCGGCGGCCATCGCGGCCATGGGCCCGGCCCTGGCCGCGGTCGCCGGGGCGGTCGCCGGGTGCTTCGCGGCCTACCTGTCCTCGGCCTGGCTGCCGATCGGCACCGCCGCCCAGTTCGAGCCCGCGCCCGGCCTCCGCCTGGACCCGCCGGTCCTGCTCGGCGGCGGGCTGGCCGCGATCGCGCTGGTCACGGTGGCCGCCTGGACGACCGCCTGGCTCGCCCTGCACCTGAACCCGGCCAGGCGGCCGGTCCGGTCCGCCATCGTTACCGCCGCCAAACGGCTCGGGCTGCCGGTGCCGGTCATCGTCGGGGCCAGGTTCGCGCTGGAGCGCGGACGCGGCCCGGCGGCCTTGCCGGTCCGGCCGGCTCTGCTCGGCTCGGTGACCGGCGTGCTCGGCGTGCTGGCCGCCTTCACCTTCGCCGGCGGCGTCGCCGACGCCGCCGTCAACCCCGCCAGGTACGGCCAGACCTACCACGCCTTCGCCTTCTTCGGCCTGGGCGGCCAGAGCACCCCCGCCACCGGCGCGGTCGTCGCCGCGGTCGCCGCCGACCCGGACGTGCGCTCGATCACCGAGGCCAAGGTCGGCGTCGCCCAGGCCGGCGACGACATCTCCGTCACCCTGTACGGCTACCGCTCCCCCGGCGCCCCCATCGACCAGGTCGTGGTGTCCGGCCGGATCCCGCGCACGCCCGACGAGGCCCTGCTCGGCGTGTCCACCGCCCGGCGGCTGAACGTGGAGGTGGGGGAGACCGTGACGCTCACCGGGCCGAGGGGGCGGCAGCCGTACCGGGTGACCGGAATCGGCTTCGTGCCGACCGGGTCGCACAACGAGTACGACGACGGCGGCGTGATCTCCTTCGACGGCTTCGACCGGCTCTTCGACTCCTACAAGTTCCACCTCGCCCTGATCGCCTTCGGCGCGGACGCCGACCCGGAGATCGTCCTCACCCGGCTGAAGGCGACCGCGTCCGCCATCCCCGGCGGCGGCGACGTGGACCTGGAGGCCCCGGAACCGCCCGCCAAGCTGATGGAGATCCAGAACGTCCAGCCGCTCCCCATGGTCCTGGCCGGATTCCTGGCCCTGCTCGCCGTCGGCGCGGTCGGCCACGCGCTGGCCACCGCGGTCCGGCGCAGGCGGCACGAGGTGGCGGTGCTGCGCGCGCTGGGCATGACCCGGCCGCAGACCCGGGTCATCGTGCTCGCCCAGGCCACCCTGCTCGCCCTGGTCGGCCTGGCCTTCGGCATCCCGCTGGGCTTCGCGTTCGGCCGGGTGCTGTGGCGGGTGGTGGCCGACTCGACGCCGCTGTTCTACCAGCCGCCGCTGGCCCTGTGGGCGCTGCTGCTGGTCGGCCCCGCCGCGTTGCTCGTCGCCAATCTGCTGGCCGCCTGGCCGGCCCACCTGCACACCCGGCCGCGCGTGGCCCACGTCCTGCGGGCGGAGTGAGACCGGTGACCGCGCTGTGGCTGCGCCTGGAAGCCCGCCGGGCCACGCGACTTCCGGTCGGCATGATTCTGAGAGTGGAGTAGGGCATGTCCGGGATTTGGCTCAGGCTTGAGGTGCGGCGGCGGTGGCGGTCGCTGGTGGTGCTGGCGTTGCTGATCGCGTTCGCGGCCGGGACGGTGCTGGCGGCGGTGGCGGGGGCGCGGCGCGGCGCGTCGGCGATCGATCGCCTGACGGTGGTGACGCTGCCGTTCGACGCGGTGGTGCTGCCGCAGGTGCCGGGGTTCGACTGGGACCGGGTCCGCGGGCTGCCGTCGGTGGCGGCGGTGATGACCTTCCCGCTCTCGCCCGGGTACGAGTTCGAGGATCCGAAGGGGGTGCGCCCTGAGCTGCCGATCCCCGGGGACGGGAACGTCTGGACGACGATCGAGAAGCCGGTCGTGCTGGCGGGGCGGCTGCCCGACCCCGGCCGGGCGGACGAAGCGGTGATCCTGCCGAAGTTCGAGGAGACGTGGGGCCGGGGGGTCGGCGACACCGTCACCGTCCGGCTGACGGCGCCGGAGGCGGTCGACGCGGTGATGGACGCGGGGCCGGGCGGCGACGTGCCCTTCACCGGGCCGAGGGTGATCGCGCGGATCGTGGGGGTGATCCGCTCTCCGTGGTTCTCCGACCACATCACGGGCAGCGGCGACGTCATCTTCGGCCCCGGCCTTATCACGAAATATCGGGCGAACATGGTCGGGCACAAGGAGCTGGTGCCGTTCAACGCCCTGGTCCGCCTGCACGACGGCGCGGCGGGGCTGGCCGCCTTCAAGGGTGAACTGGCGGCGGCCGAGGGCCGGTCCAGCATCGACGTGTGGCCGGCCGAGGACATGAAGACCCGCGAGCAGGACTTCGTGGCCTTCCAGTCGCTGACGCTGCTCGCCTTCGGCCTGGCCGCGCTGGCGGCGGCGCTGATCCTGATCGGCCAGTCGGTCTCCCGGTACACCGCCGCCACCGCCGCCGACCTGATCCGGCTGCGCGCGGTCGGGATGACCACCCGGCAGGGCGTCGGCAACGCCTCGCTGGCCCCGGTGCTGGCCGCCGCCGCGGGCGCGGTGCTCGGCGTCGGGGTGGCGTACGCGGCCTCGTACTGGATGCCGCTCGGCGGGGCGGCCCTGCTGGAACCCGACCCGGGCCTCGACTTCGACGCGCTGGTCCTGATCCCGGGGGCGCTGGCCGTCCCGGTGCTGGTCGCGCTGGCGGCGGCGGTGTCCGCGACGTCGGCGCTGGGCGGCTTCGGCGTGCGCCCGGCCCGCCGGTCGGCCGTGGCCGCGCTGGCCGCGCGGGCGAACCTGCCGGTGCCCGCCGTGGTCGGCACCCGCTTCGCGCTGGAGCCAGGCCGGGGCCGCGGCTCCGTCCCGGTCCGGCCGGCCCTGCTCGGCACGGTCACCGGCGTGTTCGGCGTGCTGGCGGCCTTCACCTTCGCGGCCGGCGTCACCGACGCGGGCGAGCGCCCGGAGCGTTTCGGCCAGACCTCCCAGGCCGGGGTCTACCTGGCCGCCAACGGCAAGGTCCCCGCCGACGACGCGGTCCGCCGGGCGCTCGCCGCCAGCCCCGACGTGACCGGGGTCACCGACGACGTGATCGGCGTGGCCCAGTCCGGCCGGACCGCCGTCGCCCTGCACACCTTCGACCAGGGCGAGAAGGCGCTGCCCGTCGTCCTCAGCGAGGGCCGCCTCCCCCGCGGCGACCGCGAGGTCATGCTGGCCGTGGGCACGGCCCGGCTGCTCGGCGCGGACGTCGGCGACCGGCTCCCGCTCACCGGCGACCCCGGCCGGGACACCTTCCGGGTGACCGGCCTCGGCTTCGTGCCGGAGGGCGCGCACAACGACTACTTCGAGGGCGGCCTGGTCACCAAGGCCGGATTCGACGTGCTCTTCGACACCTTCAAGTTCCACTCGGTCCTGTACGCCGTACGCCCCGGCGTCGACCCGGCATCCCTGATGCCGACCGTCACCCAGGTCCGCGGCGGCGAGTTCGCCGGCTACGAGCCCGCCGCGCCGCTGATCCAGCTGGCCCAGATCCAGGACATGTCCGTCCTGCCGGTCGTCCTGGCCGGTTTCCTGGCGCTGCTGGCGATCGGCGCGGTCGGGCACGTGCTGGCCACCGCCGTCCGCCGCCGAAGCCACGAGGTGGCCGTGATGCGCGCGCTCGGCCTGACCCGCCGCCAGGCCCGCTGGATCGTCGCCGTCCAGGCGTCGGTGCTGGCCGCGATCGGGCTACTGTTCGGGATACCGCTGGGGGTGGCGTCCGGCCGCACGCTGTGGCGGCTGGTCGCGGACACCTGGCCGTTCGCCTACCACCCGCCGGTGGCGTTCTGGGCGCTGCTGGTGATCGCCCCGGTGTCGCTGCTCACCGCCAACCTGCTGGCCGCGTGGCCCGGACGGTTCGCCGCCCGGCTCAGGGTCGGCCACGTCCTGCGAGCGGAGTGATCCAGATGACCCGTGCTCTCGCGCTCTGGCTGGGCGGCACGGCGGCCGTCGCCGCGCTCGGCGTCGGCCTCTGGGACGGCACCAACGTGGCCGGAGCCGTCGTCGCGGCCGGCTGGGCGGTCACCGCCGCCGGCTGCCTGGTGGTCGGCCGCCCGGCGGTGGCCCGGTGGGCGGTCCTGGTGGCGGTGCTCCAGACCGCCGCCGCCGTCTGGACCACCGCCGTGCCGGTGGCCATGGCGGGCTGGCTGGCCTTCGCGCTCGCCCTGCCCGACGGGGAGCTGCGCAGCATCCCCCGCCGCTCGGTGGCCGCGCTGGCCGCCGTGCTCGGCGTCGGGCTCGCCGTGCTGACCGGACCGCCGAGCCTGTCCGGGCTGGCTGCCGTGCTGGCCGCCGCGACCGGGGCCACCGGCATCATCCTGCGCTGCGGCCAGGCCTCGCCCCGGCAGCGGGCGGCCCTGCAGTGGACCGGCGCGGCCCTGCTGCTCGCCGGTTCGGCCGGGGCCACCCTGATCGGCCTCTACCTGCTGCTCGGGGTGCCGGCCAACCCGCTCACCTGGCTGGTCGCCGCGCTGGTGGTGGTCCCGGTGGGCGCCCTGCTCGGCCACCTGCCGTCCACCGCCCACGTCGGCGACAAGGCGCTGCTGGAAGCCGTGGTCACGGCCGGGTTCACCGTCATGATCGCCAGCGTGTACCTGGTGGTGGTGCTCGGCCTGGGCCGCATCCCGGACGCCACCGAACGCGATCTGCTGGTCTCCAGCATGGCCGCCGCCCTGGTGGTGGCGGTGCTCGCCTTCCCGCTCCGGGTCCGGCTGCTGGCCACCGCCCGCGCCATCACCGGCCGGGGCGGGGTGCCGCCGGAGGAGGTGCTGGCCACCTTCGGCGCCCGGATGAGCCGCGCCGTCCCGTTCGACGAGCTGCTGCTCCAGCTGGCCGAGTCGCTCAAGGCGGCGATGGCCCCCGCCGGGGCGGAGATCTGGGTCGGCTCCGGCGGCGTGCTGCACCGCACGCTCAGCGTGCCCGACCTGCCCACCGCCCGGCTGGAGCTGAATGAGCGGGAACGCGTCGTGGTCGGCAGGACCCGGGTCGGCGGCGCGTCCTGGCTGGCCGTCTGGATGCCGGGCCTGCTGGCCGACGGCGGCGGCGGCCCGATCCGGGTGGCCCCGGCCGCGCACCTGGGCGAATTGCTCGGCCTGATCGTGGTCCGCCGCCCGGTGGACGCGCCGCCGTTCTCCGAGGCCGACGACCAGGTGCTGGTCCAGCTCGGCCGCCAGGTCGGCCTGGCCCTGCACAACATGCGCCTGGACTCCGCGCTGCAGGCCTCGCTGGACGAGCTGCGCCGCCGCAACGAGGAGCTGCAGGCGTCCCGGCTGCGCATCGTCACCGCCGCCGACGCCGCCCGCCGCGCCATCGAGCGGGACCTGCACGACGGCGCGCAGCAGCACCTGGTCGCGCTGTCGGTCAAGCTCAGCCTGGCCGGGGAGATCATCGCCGAGGAACCCGGCTCCACCGACAACCTGTTCGACGAGCTCCGCGCCGACGTGCAGGGCACCATCGCGGCCCTGCGCGAGCTGGCCCACGGCGTCTACCCGCCGCTGCTCCGCAACCACGGCCTCGACCACGCCCTCCGGTCGGCGGCCCGCCGCTCCTCGCTGCCCTGCTCGGTCAGCGTCGAGCTGCCCCGCCGCTACTCGGAGGAGATCGAGGCCGCGGTCTACTTCTGCTGCCTGGAGGCCATCCAGAACGCCGGGAAGCACGCGGGCGCGGACGCGGCGATCACCGTCCACCTGGAGGCCACCGGGACGGTCCTGCGCTTCGAGGTCGCCGACGACGGCACCGGCTTCGCCGCCGGGGACGCCGGCCACGGCTTCGTCAACATGCGGGACCGGCTCGGCGCCATCGGCGGCAGCCTCACCGTGGAGTCGGAACTGGGCGCGGGCACCCGGATCCGCGGCGAGATCCCGTGCGAATGACGTTTCACCAGATCAGCCGCGTGAATGGAAGAGACCATGAGTGAGTACGACGCGATCGTCGTCGGATCGGGGCCGAACGGCCTGGTGGCGGCGCTGACGATGGCCGAGGCGGGCCGCCGGGTGCTGCTGCTTGAGGGCGCGGAGACCTTCGGCGGGGGGCTGCGCAGCGCGGAGCTGACGCTGCCCGGGTTCACGCACGACGTGTGCGCGACCGTGCTCCCGCTGTCGCTGGCCTCACCGGCGCTGCGCGACCGGCTGCCCGACCTGGCGGTGGAGTTCGCGTACCCGGAGGTGTCGGCGGCGCATCCGCTCGACGACGGGCCCGCCGTGCTGATCCACCGCGACCCGGCCGAGACCGCGGCCGCGCTCGGCCAGGACGGGCGGGCCTGGCAGGCCACCGTGGGCGCGACCGCGCGGGCCGGCTTCCCGCTGATCGACACGCTGCTGTCGCCGCTGGGCCCGCCCAAGGCCCCCGTCGCCGCTTTGCGCTACGGCGCGCTCGCCGCGCTGCCGGCCACCGTCCTGGCCAGGTCCCTGTTCCGTACGGCTCCCGCCCGCGCCGCCTTCGCCGGAATGGCCGCGCACGCGATGCTGGACCTGCGCCACCCCATCACCGGCGGGTACGGCCTGCTGCTGGCCGCGATGGCGCACTCGGTGGGCTGGCCGGTGGTCAGGGGCGGCTCCCAGGTGATGGCCGACCTGATGGTCGAGCGTCTCCGCAAACTGGGCGCGGAGACCGTCTCCGGCCACCGGGTCACCTCGCTCCGCGAGCTCCCCCCGGCCGGGACCGTCCTGCTGGACCTGACCCCCCGCCAGTTCCTCGCCGTCGCCGACCTGCCGCCCGGCTACGCCCGCCGCCTGTCCCGCTTCCGCCAGGGCCCCGGCGTCTTCAAGGTCGACTGGGCGCTGGACGGCCCGGTCCCGTGGCGCGATCCCCGGATCTCGGCCGCCGCCACCGTGCACCTGGGCGGCACCCTGGCGGAGATCGCCGCCAGCGAGACCGCCACCGCGAACGGCAGGATCGCCGCAAACCCGTACGTGCTGGTGGTCCAGCCGTGCGTCGCCGATCCCACCCGGGCCCCCGAGGGCCGGCAGACGCTGTGGGCGTACTGCCATGTCCCGAACGGCTCCGACCACGACATGACCTCGCACATCGAAGCCCAGATCGAACGGTTCGCCCCCGGCTTCCGGGATCGGGTCCTGGCCCGCCACGTCATGTCCCCCGCCGCGATGGAGTCGCACAACCCCAACTACGTCGGCGGTGACATCGGCGGCGGCTCCGCCGAAATCACCCAGTTCTTCGGCCGCCCCGTGCACGCGCTCAAGCCCTGGCGGACCCCGCTCGACGGCGTCTACCTCTGCTCGTCGAGCACGCCGCCGGGCGCGGGCGTGCACGGCATGGGCGGCCACCACGCGGCCACGCTAGCCCTCAGGGACCGCCGTCACCGGCGCTGACAGATGCCGGCAGCGCTTGTTGCCCAGGTCGGCGCAGGCCAGGTAGGTGCTCACCCGTACGGTCCCCGCGGCGCAGGCTCCCTCGCTGTCGCAGACCTTGACGGGGACGTCGTAGACGCCTTCGGGCATGGCGGCCGCGGACAGCTGCCCGGTGCCGCCCAGGGTGAGGCCGGGCGGCAGCTTGGCCGGGTCGGTCACCGTGTAGGTGAGCGGCCCGCCGTCCACGTCGGCGGCCGGGATCGACGCGCCCAGCGGCTCGCCCTCGGGAGCGAAGATCGCGATGTTCTCGACGGCCGGCCGATATCAAGATCGTCAGATTTCAGTCAACCCGTGGAACCATCGGACACGGCCCAATGGCAGATGTTTGCCGGGTTCATGACATTCACAAACGTCGCGATCAGATCGGCACGAGCGCGCGCAGCCGGGCCGGCGTCAGGTTCTCCTTGCGGATGTAGCCGGTGGCCCCGCAGGTGTGCGCGTCCGGCGGCAGGTCCTCCGCCGCGTACGTGGAGACCAGCACCACGGTGGTGTCCGGATGGTCGGCGAGGATGCGCCGGGTCGCCTCGATCCCGTTGATACCCGGCAGGTTGATGTCCATCAGAATCACGGTGGGGCGGGTGCGGGCCACCTCGGCGAGGGCGTCCTCACCGGAGACGGCCTCGGCGACCACCCGCCACCCGGCGACGAGGGCGACGAGTCGGCGTGCGGCTGCTCGAAACGGTCCCTGGTCGTCGACGATCAGTACGTTCACGCGTACTTCGACAGGCCCCATGCTGTCCAGCCTGCCCCATCGGGCACACCCTGGTCAGGGTGTTATCCCCCCTGTTCGGCGAGGTAGACCAGCACGGCCAGGACCCGCCGGTTGACCTCGGGGGTGGCTTCCAGGCCGAGTTTCGCGAACAGCACGCTGATGTGCTTCTCCACCGACTTCTCGCTCAGGTAGAGGGTCTCCCCCACCGCCGCGTTGCTCTTGCCCTGCGCGATCTGCCCGAGCACGTCGCGTTCGCGCGGGGTCAGCGCGCCCAGCGGGGACGCCCGCCGCTTCATCGAGTCGGCGAGGATGCCCTCGACCACGATCGGGTCGATGATCGACCCGCCCTTGGCGACCGCGCGGACGGCCTCCACCAGCTGGCCGGGCTCGCCGACGCGCTCCTTCAGCAGGTAGGCGCGGCCCGAGCTGCCGGCCGCCAGCAGCATGGTCGCGTACGACGGCTCGGCGTACTGGGATAGCACCACGACGCCGACGGCCGGGCGGCCGGCGCGCAGCATGGTCGCGGCCTGGATGCCCTCGTCGGTGGAGGTCGGCGGCATCCGGACGTCGGTGACGACCACGTCGGGCTCGTGGAGTTCGACGGCCGCGAGCAGTTCGGGCAGGTCGGCGCAGGCGGCCACCACCTCGAGCTCCGGATCGCGGGAGAGCACGCGTTCGACGCCCTCCCGGATCAGCAGCGAGTCCTCCGCGATCACTACCCGCAACGTCACGCGCCGCAGCTTACACCGGCTATCCCGTCCCGAGTTCGGCGGCGATGGCCGCCGCGAAAGCGTCCACGTCCGCCTCGGTGGTGTCGAACCCGCACATCCAGCGAACCTCGCCGGTGTCGGCGTTCCAGGTGTAGAACCGGTAGTGCTCACGCAGCCGGTCCGCCGCCGCGGCGGGCAGCCGGGCGAAGACCGCGTTGGCCTGGACGACCTGGCTGACCTCGACCCCGTCGATGCCGTGCACGGCCGCCGCCAGCCGCCGCGCCATCGAGTTGGCCTGCCGGGCGTTGCGCAGCCACAGATCCCCGGCCAGCAGCGCCTCGAACTGCACCGACACGAACCGCATCTTGGAGGCCAGCTGCATGCTGGTCTTCCGCAGGTAGGCCAGCCCGTGCGCGGCCGCCGGGTTGAGCACCACCACGGCCTCGCCGAACAGCAGGCCGATCTTGGTGCCGCCGAAGGAGAGCAGGTCCACGCCAGCGTCGGTGGTGAGCGCCCGGAGCGGCACGTCCAGGGCGGCGGCCGCGTTGGTGATCCGGGAGCCGTCCAGGTGCACGAGCAGGCCGAGCTGGTGCGCGTGCTCGCAGACGGCCTTGATCTCGTCGGGGGTGTAGAGGGTGCCCAGCTCGGTGGCGTTGGAGATGGAGACCACCTTGGGCTGGGCCCGGTGCACGTCGCCGAAGCCCCACGCCTGCCGGTCGACCAGGGCGGGCGTGAGCTTGCCGTCGGGGGTGGCCACGGGCAGCAGCTTCAGCCCGGCCACCACCTCGGGCGCGCCGCCCTCGTCGACGTTGATGTGCGCGGTCTCGGCGCAGACGACCGCCTCCCAGGGCGCGCACATGGCGCGCAGCGAGACCACGTTGGCGGCGGTGCCGTTGAAGACCGGCCAGACCTGGGCCTGCTCGCCGAAGTGCGCCTGGAAGATCCGCTGGACCGCCTCGGTGTAGACGTCGTCGCCGTAGGCGACCTGGTGGCCGCCGTTGGCGAGCGCGATGGCGGCCAGGACCTCCGGGTGCACCCCGGCGTAGTTGTCGCTGGCGAAGCTCGTCACGGCCGGGTCGTGACGCCGGATCGCGTCGGTGCGCACGTGAATCATCCCGTCAGATCGATGCGGCGGCCGTTGACCTCGGCGGCCGGCCGGCTCCACAGGTCGGTGAGGGCGGTGGCGAGGTCGGCTACGTCGGTGAAGCCCTTGAACGCCCGGCCGGGGTCGGCGGCGCGCATCGCGTCGTGCACGAGCGCCGTCACCACCAGCACGGCGGCGGCCGAAGAGCCGCCCTTGAGCGCGTCGGCGAAGGCCAGCGTCCACGCCTCGGCGGCGGCCTTGGCGCTGGCGTAGGCCGCGTTGCCCTGGGTGGGGTGCTGCGCGGCCTTGGCGGAGACGATCGCGAACCGGCCGTCCTCGGAGGCCCGCAGCAGCGGCTCGAAGGCCAGCGTCACGTGCTGGAGCGTGCGGATCAGCAGGTCGTGCAGGAACGCCCAGTCCGCCAGTGAGGTCTCGGCGAAGGTCTTCGACCCGCGCCAGCCGCCGACCAGGTGGATGAGGCCGTCCACCCGCCCGTGCTCGGTCTTGATCCGCTCGGCCAGCTGCTGGACGGCCGCCTGGTCGAGCAGGTCCACCGGCAGCGATCCGTCCGCGCCCGACCGGTCCACGCCGATCACGGTGTCGCCCTGCGCGGCGAACCGCCGTACCACGGCCTGACCGGCCGGACCGCCCGCACCGGCGATGAGAATGACCCGCGGCATCAGCGCACACCCTTCGTGGATTCGACGACATCGGTGAGCTTACGGCGCAGCGCCTCGTAGAACATGCTCAGCGGGAACTCGTCGGAGAGCACCGCGTCCACCATGGCCTTCTGCTCCGCCGGCAGATCCCGCGCGGCCCACTTGGAGGCCGGGTGCGGCGCCACGTAGGCGGCGACCAGGTCGTGGGCGGCCAGCCAGTGAGCCAGCTTGGACCGGTCGATCCCGTCCCGGTACAGCTTCTCCACCTCGCCGCGCAGGTCGGCGACGCCGCCGGCGACCCTGGGCCAGTCGACGCTGAGCCGGTTGTCGGTCCACCGCACGATGTCGTTGCGATGCAGGTACGCGAAGAGCAGCTGCCCGCCGAGCCCGTCGTAGTTGCGCACCCGGTCGCCGGTGATCGGGAACCGGAACAGCCGGTCGAACAGGATCGCGTACTGCACATACCCGGCCTGCGGCACGCCCTCGGCCTCCAGCCGCACGGCCTCGCCGAACGCGGTCAGGTCGCAGCGCAGCTCCTCCAGCGAGTACAGCCAGTACGGCATCCGCTGCTTGATCATGAACGGATCGAACGGCAGATCACCATGGGAGTGGGTCCGATCATGGATCAGATCCCACAGCGTGAACGCGTCCTGAGCCAGCTCACGCGAGGCCACCAGCCGGGCCGCGTCCGGCGGCAGCGCCAGCTTCAGCGTCTCGGCGGCGGCCGAGGTGACGGCCCGGAACCGGGCGGCCTCCCGGTCGCAGAAGATGGCGCCCCAGGTGAACCTGGCCGGCGTCGCCCGGACGGCGACCGTCTCCGGGAACAGCACGGCCGAGTTGGTGTCGTAGCCGGCGGTGAAGTCCACGAACGTGATCGGCACGAACATCGGGTTGTCGTACCGCCCGGCCTCGACCCCGGCCAGCCAGTCCGGCCAGACCGTCCTGATCCAGACGGCCTCCAGGTTGCGGTTCGGGTTGCCGTTCTGGGTGTACATGGGGAACACCACCAGGTGCTCCAGGCCGTCCACGCGCTGCTCGTCGGGGTGGAAGGCGTCCAGCGAGTCCAGGAAGTCCGGCACGCCGAGCCCGTCGTCGGCCCACTTCCCGAGGTCGGCCACGACGGCGTTCAGGTAGGCGGCGTCGTGCGGGAACCTCGGCGCCAGCGCCACAACATGACCGGAAATCTCCGACACGAGCCGCGCGGCCTGGGCCTGGTCGCCCGCGATCGAGCCGTCCTTGGCCTGGAGCGGCCGCAGCTCCTCGACGGCCTCCTTGAGCGCGGCGAACTCGGCGGGCACGGGATCGGCCGCACGGGCCGACGCGGGCGCCCGGGCCGCCCAGGTGACCAGGTTCACCCACAGCCGGGCATGGTCGAACTCCCCGATCGAGTCGTCGCCGAACAGGTCGGAATCGGCCAGCACGACGACCCGCCCGGCCCCGTGCCGCACGGCCACCGCCAGCGGCTCCCCCGCCGGATCCGCGTCCGCCGAGGTCCGGAACAGCACGTCCCCGGCCCCGGTCAGCACCCCGGCCCGGTAGAAGCACGCCTGCCCGGCCCCCGCGAGCAGATCGGCCCCGGCCACCTCCCGGGCGGCCGCAACCCCGCGCACCCAGGACGCCACCTGGTTGTGGCTGTGCCGTGGATCCTGGACGGTCAGGTGGGCGACCCCCACGCCGAACCTGGCCAGCAGGTCGCCGAGGTTGCTGCCGTACTTCTCCTGCTCGTGCTCGGCCAGCACCACCAGGCCGCCGCCGGCCCGCACGTACTCCTCGATCGCGTCCAGTTCCTCGACCGGGAAGACCGGGCTGCCGAGGCCCGTGGTGCGCTCCCAGCGCTCCTGGGACGGGTGCGCGATCACGAACACGTCCTGCCCGGCCAGCGCGGAGGCCGTCAGCGGGCCCCCGGTGTGCGCGGCCACCCGGTGACCCAGCCGCCGCAGGTGCTCCGCCGCCCTGGTGTAGCCGTTGTCGTCCGGATGACCGGGGTTCATGGCCTCCGCCCGTTCCCTGCGGATCGTCCAGGCCTCGCTGTGCGCCTCGTCGAACAACACCCGGGGGAAACCAGTCATGAAATATCTCCCGTCAGATACGCGATATCACGAAAAATATACACAACAACCCCCTTGTAGCCACAAGTCGCCCTCGCGGGGGACGGCCAGTCACCCGTATGGCGGACGTACCCACCGAGGCCCCGCGCGTAGCGTCCGCCGCGACAAACCACACCCGAGGGGGAAATGATGTTCAAACTCAGCGATTCCGTCAGATTCCGCAGGTCCGCGACCGGTCTCCTGCTGATCGTGGCCCCGCTGCTCCAGTTGATCGCCATGCTCGTGGACCCCGGCACCTGGGGCGACGACCGGGAGAGCGTCAGCTACGGCGACAACCCGGCGCTGGCGCAGCTCCAGTCCGTGCTCTACCACTGGTCCTGGATCCTGCTGCCGGTGGCGATCATCGGCGTGCTGCACGTGGCCCGCAGGCGCGGCGCCGTGCTCGGCCACATCGGCGGCGCGTTCTCCGTGCTGGGCTTCCTGGCACTGTCCGGGATGCTCATGATCGATCCGGTGGAGTGGTACCTGGGCCAGCGCAACACCCCGGACCAGGCCGCGAAGATCTTCGACGAGATCTTCAACCTGCCGGGCATCGTCTTCGGCTTCCAGATGCCGTGGATCTTCCTCGGCCCGATCGGCGCCGGCCTGGTGGTCTTCGCCCTGCGCCGCGCCGGATTCGCCCCCTGGTGGGTGGTCGGCACCATCCTGCTCGGCTGGTGGATCGGCTTCCTCATCCCGTACGGCCCGGTGCTGATCCCCTTCTGGGCCGCCCCCGTGGCCGGCTTCGGCTACCTGGGCGTCAAGGTCCTGAAGATGACCGACGCCGAGTGGATCTCCTACTACCCGAGCGCCGCCCCCGGCGTCACCACGCCCGACTCGTACGCGAAGACCACCGCCTGAGCCCGGTCCCGCAGGCTCAGCTTCATCAGCACCCGCGCCACATGGGTCTTGACCGTGGCCTCCCCGACGAAGAGCTCCCCCGCGATCTCGGCGTTGGTGAGGCCACGCGCCAGCATCCGCAGCACCTCCAGCTCGCGCGGGGTCAGCTCGGACAGCTGCGGCGGCCGGACCGGGTCGTGCCGCCCGGCGAAGGAGGCGATCACCCGGGTGGTCACGGCGGGGTCGAGCAGGCCGTCCCCGGCGGCCACCACCCGGATCGCCTCCAGCAGCTGCTCCGGCGGCGACACCTTGAGCAGGAACCCGCTGGTCCCGGCGCGGAGCGCGGCGTACAGGTTCTCGTCGGTGTCAAACGTGGTGAGCATGATGATCTTCGGAGGGTGCGGCGTGTCCAGCAGCTGCTTGGCGGCCGACAGGCCGTCCAGCCGGGGCATCGAGATGTCCATCAGCACGACGTCGGGCCGGACCCGGCGGGCCAGCGCGACCGCCTCGACGCCGTCGCCGGCCTCGCCCACCACTTCCATGCCGGGCTCGGTCTCCACCACCATGCGCAGCCCGGCCCTGATCATCGCCTGGTCGTCGGCGAGCACGATCCTGATGCTCATACCAGCACCACTCCCTGCGAGGTGGGCAGCACCGCGCGGACCCGGAAGCCGCCGCCGGGCAGCGGGCCCGCGTCCAGGGTGCCGCCGAACAGTTCGGCCCGCTCCCGCATGCCGATCAGGCCGTTGCCGGTGGACAGCTGGGACTCGGCGCCGTGGCCGTTGTCGGTCACCTCGATGGTGATCGAGAGCGGGTGGTAGGCGATCCGGATCCGGACGTCGGCCTCGCCCGCGTACTTGACCGCGTTGGTGAGCGCCTCCTGGACGATCCGGTAGGCGGACAGGTCGAGGCCGGGCGCGAGCCGTACCTGCTCGCCCTCGATGGCGAGGGTGACCCGCAGGCCCGAGTTGCGCACGGTGGCGATCAGGTTCTCGACCAGGTCGAGGCCTGGCTGCGGGAGGGCCTCGTCCTGGGGCATGCGGAGCGCGCCGAGCATGATCCGCAGCTCGTTGACGGCCTCCCGGCCGGCCTGCTCGATGCCGAGCAGGATCGGGTTCTCGCCGCCCTGGGTCCGGCGCAGCGCGCCCGCCTGCATGACCATCATGCTGACGCTGTGCGCGACCACGTCGTGCAGCTCCCTGGCGATCCGGTTGCGCTCGGCGGCCACCGCCTCGGCGGCCTTGCGCTCGCGTTCGACCTCCAGCCGGGCCGACTCCTCGGCCATCCGCTGCATCCGGACCAGGTAGCCGCGCAGGCCGAGCCCGGTCAGATACGCGAAGGAGAAAATGACTGTAAGGAAAATTACCTCGTCGATGGGCAGGATCCGGTGGTCGACGGCCCCGGAATCGAAGACGAGGATGCCCGCGAAGGCCCACAAACCGCCTGGTCGGAACGGCAGGTTCGCACCCAGGGTGTGGAAGACGATCAGCAGCGAGATGAGCTGGTGGTCCTGACAGGTCTCGTGACCTTGCCGGTGCCACACATACTGCATGAGTACGATGGCAATGAACACCACAACTGGCGACTTACTGCGGAATACCAGCAGAATCCCGGCGAGCAGCGCTTGAGGGATCCACCACAGCTGGGGGTTCTGGGCAGCGCCGTGGGCAGTCGCTGTGGTGAACGCCTCTACGACGCCGATCGCCGCCACGGCGGCGCCGATGAGGAGATCGACCTTGGAGATGCGGAGGGCCATGCAGGCAGATTAATCTGTCGGCGTCGTCAGGCGCAGCCGTCAATTGACCGGTTCAATCCGTTTACAAGTGTTTTGCAAGTACATGCTTGATCCTTGGCGGGTATCAACTGAATGTCGTCAGGGTGCGAGGCCTTGTCGGGCCCTCAGCGCACTGGGAGTCTGAAGACTGTTCCGATCCGAATAGGAGGCGGAGATGCCCCGCCTAGCGGTCATAGCGGGGCTCGGCGCCCTTGGCATGTTAAGCATGCCCATGCTGCACCCCCACCCCAGCGGCTCGACGGACCGGATCACACCGGGGGCCGTGCGGGTGGAGTCCGAGTCCCATGTCTCGATCACGCTGTTCGACGACCGCAGCCAACTGCAACAAGTCGTCCGAGAGTACGACACTCCACTCGCCGACGGGAGCGGTTTCACCGTTACGCCGGACGGAGTGATCGTGACCGCCACCTCCATCGTCCAGTCGGAGCGGGACGCCCGGGTCTACGCCGCCAACCGCGTCTTCGCCGAATACTTCAAGGTCAAGATCCCGGCCGACTTCGAGCGGCACACGATCTCCGACCCTGACCTCAACATCCGGCTCCAGGCCTGCTACCCGCCCAGGACTCAGAACTCCACCTGCAACGCGACCGTGAGCACGACGGTGACCGCGTACCCGTACCTGCAGCCGCCGCTGCCGGAGGGGCTAAAGGCCGAGATCCTGTACGCCGGCGACTCCCCGGTGGCCCCGGCCATCCTCAAGGTCGCCCCTGGCGGCAAGGGCGGGCTGCCGACCGTGCCGCTCGGCACCGTCCTGGGCACCGCCGTGGAGTCGATCGACGTCATGACGCTGGCAGGTCCGCCGTCCGCGAAGGCGCCGCCGAAGCTGGACACCGCGCACTTCGAGCCACCGGGCAGCCGCTCCTTCAAGAAGGAGGACCAGCCCAAGGTCGACAAGCTGGTGGCCGGTGGCGACTCGATCGGCGGGGCCGTCATCGACGACGGCAAGAGCGAGGTCGTCGGCCTGCTGGCCGGCGGCGGCAGCTTCCCCGCCACCGTGACCCCCGTGGAGGACATCAAGTCCGCCCTGGTCGCCGCCGGGGTGAGCGCGCGCCGCGGCCCGGTGGACGTGGTGTACGAGAGCGCCCTGGCCTCCTACCACAACAAGCTGTACGCGGCCTCGATCCCGGTGCTGCAGCGGGTGCTGACCCAGCGGCAGGACCACCCGGTCGCCATCGAATACCTGCGGATCGCGCAGAGCAAGGCGAACACGGGCGAGGACGCCGGCACCAAGAAGCCGAGTTCCGCGCCGGTGGCCAAGCAGAGCACGGGGCTGTCGCCCTGGGTCTGGGTGGCCGGCGGCGTGGTGCTGGTGGCGGCGCTGGTGGCGATCGCCGTACCGATGCTGCTGAAGCGGCGGCGCGGCGGGAACGGGTCCGGCGGTGAGCCGTCGCTGGACAACGCGGCGATGGTCACCTCGTGGCCGGCGCAGACCGAGATGTTCCACGGCGGAATCGGCACCCACCCGCCGATCCCGCACCAGCCACCGGGGTCCGACATGTCACCACCGCTCGGGCAGGCCCAGCTCGGGCAGCAGCCGATGCAGGTCCAGGTCGGCCAGATGGGCACGCAGAAGTTCTGCACCCAGTGCGGCATGCGGCTCGGGCACGCGCACCGGTTCTGCGGCTTCTGCGGCCACGCATCGGACATGCCATGAGCGACGGATCCCCGATTCCGGCCCTGGTCGGCCAGCAGCTGGGCGACTACACGATCGAGGCGGTCGTCGGCCGGGGCGGCATGGCCACCGTCTACCGGGCCCGCGACCAGCGGCTCGGGCGGGCGGTGGCGCTGAAGATCCTGGCGCCGCAGCTGGCCCACGACGCCCGGTTCCGGGACCGGTTCGTCCGCGAGTCCCGGCTGGTCGCCAGCATCGACCATCCGCACATCATCCCGATCTACGAGGCCAGCGAGAGCGAGGACCTGCTCTTCATCGCGATGCGCTACGTGGAGGGCAGCGACATGCGGCGGCTGGTGCAGTCCAACGGGCCGCTGCCGGTGGCCCGCGCCAACCGGCTGTTCGCCCAGATCGCCTCGGCGCTGGACGCGGCGCACGCCAACGGCCTGGTGCACCGGGACGTGAAGCCGGCCAACATCCTGGTGACCGAGTCCGACCACGTCTATCTGACCGACTTCGGGCTGACCAAGAGCGCCTCCGCGGAGGCGGGGCTGACCAGCCACGGCCACTTCATGGGGACGCCGCGATACGTCGCGCCCGAGCAGATCCGCGGGCTTCCGGTGGACGGGCGCAGCGACGGGTACGCCTTCGCGTGCGTCGTCTACGAGGCGCTCACGGGGCAGCCGCCGTTCCAGCGGGACACTGAGCTGGCGCTGCTTTATGCGCATGTGTCGCATGATCCGCCGCCGCTGACGCCGTACCGGCCGGATCTGCCGCATGGCGTGAACCAGGTGATGATGCGGGCGCTGGCCAAGTCGCCGGTGGACCGCTACCCGACCTGCACCGCGTTCGTGTCGGCGCTGCGAGACGCGATCAGCGGGACAGAGGGAGATCAGCCGAGTCAGGGGTCCGGGCGGGCCAGCTGGCCGCCGGCGGCGGGGACCCAGTCGTCGCCGTACTACCCGCAGCCGTCCTACCCGGGGCAGACATCGAATCCCCCTATGTCGTACCCGTCGGTGTCCTCTCATCCTTCGCATCCATCACAGATGTCATACCCGCAGACCCAGCACCCGTCGTATCCCACCTACGCGCCGCAGACCGTCGCGACCGTGAAGAAGAAGTTCCCGCTGGGCGCGGTGATCGGCGGGGTGACGGCGCTGAGCGTGGTCGCGGCGGCCATCGTGTACGTGGTGTCGCAGAGCGGGGGCGACTCGAACGCGCCCTGGAACACCTATCCGGGCAACGTGGCCGCGCCGTTCAAGTTCAGCTACCCGGGCACCTGGACGCTCAAGGAGTACACCGACCAGCACGTGACGGCCGCCGGCGCGGTGGAGGAGTTCGACGGGCTGTTCGCGGTGCCCGGGAACACGGACTGGAAAGCCGTGAACCCGATCATCCAGACGTCGCCGAACCGGGCCAGCGGGATGGTCGCGCAGACCACCGAGACGATCAGCACGGCCAACTCGACCGAGGACCTCCAGGCGGGGCTGCAGGCGACGCTGCCCGGCTCGGTGGCGATCCCGGGAGCGCCGGAGGCGACGTCTGTGGGCGGGCAGCCGGCGTTCAAGCTGACCGGGGTGCTTAGCGACGGGGTCGGGACCGGGCGGCTGGACTTCCGCACGTTCCTGGTGGCGCGGACGGGCCAGCCGTCGGCGCTGATCACGTTCTTCTGCCCGACGGCCCAGTGCGACGACAACCTGATCAACACGATCGTGAACAGCGTGGAGTTCACTGGCTAGACAAGCGCTTGCTTGGTACGCTGCGGGGGTGGCGTACGCGATCGGGATCGACGTCGGTGGCACGTTCACCGACGTCGTGCTCAACGGCGGCGCGATCACCGTCGCCAAGGTGCTGAGCACGCACGACGACCCCATCACCGGCATCGCGCGCGGCATCGCCGCCGTCCTGGACCGGGCCGGGGCCGCCCCCCGCGACATCACCAGGGTGGTGCACGCGACCACGCTCGCCACCAACGTGATCCTCGAACACCGCGGCCCCCGCGTCGGCTTCGTCACCACCCGCGGCTTCCGCGGCCTCATCCCCCTCGGCCGCTACGCCCGAGTCGAAGAGGACCGCTACGACCTGCGCTTCACCCCGCCCGCTCCCCCCGTCGCCCCCGAGGACTGCTTCGAAGTCCCCGAACGGGTGGGCCCCGCCGGCGAGATCCTCCAAGCCCTGGACGAGGCCGCGACCCGCGCGGTCGCCGCCGAGATCGCCCGCCGCGGCCTCACCTCCGTCGCCGTCTGCCTCCTGCACTCCTACGCCAACCCCGCCCACGAACACCGCGTCGCCGAGCTCCTCCGCGCCGCCGGCGTCCCCGCCGTCGTCACCTCCGCCGACACCTGGCCGGAACTCCGCGAGTACGAACGCGCCACCACCACGATCATGTCCGCCGTCGTCGGCCCCCTCATGGCCTCCTACCTGGTACGGCTCCGCGCCCGCCTGCACGACCTCGGCATCGACGCCCCCATCCACGTGATGGACTCCGGCGGCGGCGTCATGTCCGCCGAACTCGCCGCACGCAGAGCCGTCGCCACCATCGAGTCAGGCCCCGCGGCCGGCGCCCTCGCCGCCGCCCAGACCGGCCACCCCGAGATCATCTCCTTCGACATGGGCGGCACCACCGCCAAATCCTGCGTGATCAGAGACGGCCGCCCCGAGATCACCCGCGAATTCCACGTCGGCGGCAAAGGCAGCTTCGGCGGCCGCCGCGCCGGCACCGGCGTCCCCGTCCGCACCCCCGCCATCGACCTGGCCGAAGTCGGCGCCGGCGGCGGCAGCCTCGCCTGGCTCGACCCCGGCGGCACCCTCCGCGTCGGCCCCCGCTCCGCCGGCTCCGACCCCGGCCCCGCCTGCTACGCCCGCGGCGGCGACTCCCCCACCGTCACCGACGCCAACCTGGCCCTCGGCTACCTCGCCCGCGCCACCATCCCCCTGGACCACACCCTCGCCTGCAAAGCCCTCGACCGCCTGGCCATCCCCCTGGGCGTCTCCCGAACCGAACTCGCCCACGCCATCCACGACATCACCAACGCCGCCATGAGCTCCGCCGTCCACGTGGTAACCGTCCAACGCGGCCTCAACCCCCGCAACTTCACCCTCGTCGCCTTCGGCGGCGCCGGCCCCCTACACGCCGCCCGCGTCGCCGAACACTTCGGCATCACCACCGTCGTCATCCCCCCAAACTCCGGCGTAGCCTCCGCCGCCGGCCTCCTCACCGCCCCCCTCTCCACCACCCACGTCCTCACCCGCCTCAACGCCCCCGACCCCGAATCCCTCTTCACCACCCTCGAATCCGCCGCCACCGCTGACCTGGCCCATCCGAGCCCCACCCTGGAACGCTCGGTCTCGGTCAGATTCACCGGGCAGGCCCACGATCTCCTCATCCCCTGGGGCGCCGACCTCGCCAACCGCTTCGCCACGAAGTACCGCCAGGTGTACGGAATCGACCAGCACGGTCCGGTAGAAATCGTCAGCTATCACGTCCGCGCCACGGCTGCTCGCGAGGTGGCGGGTGGGGAATCGGTTGCGGTCGAATCAGCTGGGAGTGGCGTCGCCGGATATATCCCCACCGCGTATGACGTGGCCGGACCCGACGCGGCCGAAGCTAGCGCAGGCCAGGCTGATGCGGGAGCAGACCAGGCTGACGCAGCCGAACCCAACACGGGCGAAGCTGGTGCGTCCGAAGCCCACGCAGCCCACGCAGCCCACGCAGCCCACGCAGCCCACGCAGCCGAAGCTAGCGCAGCCGAACCCAACGCGGGCGAAGCTGGTGCGTCCGAGGCTGGCGCTGCCCACACTGGCGCAGCCGAACCCGACGCGGGCGAGCCTGGTGTGGGTCAGGCTGACGCAGCCGAATCCGGTGCGGCCAAGGTTGGCGTGGCCGAAGCAGGCGCAGCTCACCTCGGCGTAGCGAAAGTCGCTGCTGCCGAGGGTGGCTTGGTTTTGTCAGGCGAGCGCGAGCGTCAGCAAGGGCAGGTAGGCGAGACGGCCACGGCAAGGCCGGGAGGCTCGGTGGGTGGCCGCCGGGATGGCGGGGGCGGGCGGAGCCCGGAGGAGAACGAAGGGTGGGTG
>NZ_BLAD01000072.1 GCF_009687845.1 Acrocarpospora corrugata | reverse complement strand
GTTCCTGTGGTTGGGCGCCAATTCGCATGATCGCTTCCAACGCTTGTTGTCCACATCGATTCGCCACGCGATGGCCTCGAAGCCAAGTGCGTCGAACGCATAGGTCATCGTGAGCAGCTTGGTCTCGGTGTTGGCCGCGGTACGCCACCAACTCCGTCCGAACCAAGTCCCGCCCATCTCCAGACTGCCCACTGTGAGGTTCCACGTATGCAGACTCGTGGGTGCCGATCGCTGTCTCGTGATCGCGGCTAAGCACAGCAAAAGCAACTCGCCTGCCCGCGTCGACTTCCCTGAGGCGCTTGGACGTGATCGCCCACAGTTCCTCTTCGCTGTCCGGGGCGAGTTGCTCAGTCCCCGCCAGACTTCCTCATCACGGCCACCCACCTGGAAAAGGGCCGGAATGGCATAGGTCCAGAGGCTCAAGACGTACATGGCGTCCTTCGAGGACAGTCGGGACAGGCGTTAACGGCATGACTCGAAGGTACTGAGCCGAGAACCTGTTTGAGAACCAGAGAACATACGGCCCAAGGTCGAGCCGACCGAGGAGGAGCGCGACTTCTTGGCCGAAAGCACCCCGACGAAGTGATCAGCACCCAGTCGGACCCGGCAAGGTATCTCGCAGTCACGCAGACAGCAGAATGGCCGCTCTCCGAAGATCGGATAGCGGCCTTTTGCAGGTCAGAAAAGTGGGGCTACCAGGACTTGAACCTGGGACCTCTTCCTTATCAGGGAAGCGCTCTAACCGTCTGAGCTATAGCCCCCAGCACACCCAAAACCCGCTAGGTCTCGGCTGGACGTAGGAAAGCTTACCGTGTCCGGAGCCCTCCTCGCACCGTGGTTCCTGTACGGCCGCCCCCCAGCAGCCGCACAGGACCAGCACATCTACTCAGCTTCGCTGAAGGTCACTTCAACCCCGCCGACCAGATCAGCGGAAAGGTTGTAGATCACCGCACCCAGCGTCGCCAACGCAGTGATCAACACCACATTGATCGCCCCCAGCAACGCGGTATACCCCAGAATGCGCACCGGCTCGAACCAGCTCGCCACATCAAACGACGGCGTCGCGTTCTCGCCCACCGTCAGCTGGTTGACCGCCTTCACAACCTCGTCGAACACCCCCATGGCCGACAGCACGCCGTACAGCACGGCGACCGCCACGAACAGGACCACGAAGCAGACCAGGGAGACGACGAAGCTGAACTTCATCGCCGACCAGGGTTCGACCCGGCGGAGGACGAGGTGGGCCTTCCGAGGGGCGCGGATGGCCGGTTTGCGGTCCTCTGCCGGTTGGGTTCTGAGGATCGGACGGTCTGCTGGTGTGGTCAGGTCGGCCGCGGTGCCGACGGACGGGACCGCCGGTGGGCGAGGGTTGGTCTCGTCCAGGTCGGGCGCGGCAGGCGACCACGGCTTCGGGTCCGGTCCGGTCGTGCGGATGCGGAGCGTGGAGTCGTCCGACTTCGGCTCCTCGGCGGGGCGGGGGTCCGGTTTGGGCGTTCCCTCGTCGTCGATCCGCTCGGACACCCCGTCACGCATGGCGAAAGACGCCGGCTTGGCGGCCGAAGCCTTCGTCGTTCTGGCGCTGGCGCTGCCCGAGTTGCTCATTCCTCGTCTCCTGCCCCATTCTCCACTGTCTCCAAAGCTTCGGCTGTCGCCAGCGTTTCGGCATTTCGGGCGAGGGCCACGACGCTGTCGCCTTCGGCGAGATTCATCAGGCGAACCCCCATGGTCTGGCGGCCGGACTGCTTGATCTCCCCGGCGCTGGTACGGATAACTCCCCCGGCGGAGGTGATCGCGAAGACTTCGTCTTCGGGTCGCACCATGACCGCTCCGACCAGCTTGCCACGGGCGCTCACGATTTTCGCAGTCAGCACGCCCTTGCCGCCCCGACCTTGAAGCGGGTAATGGTCAACCGGGGTCCGCTTCGCATACCCGCCTTCGGTCGCGATAAGCACATCGTCGCCGTGGCTCATCACATTCATGGCGAGAAGTTCGTCGCCGTCGATGAACCGCATGCCGATCACACCGCTGGTGGCCCGGCCCATGGGACGCAGAGCCTCGTCGGAGGCGGTGAAGCGGATCGACTGCGCGCCCGTGGAGACGAGCAGTAGATCGTCTTCCTCGGACACGAGCCTGGCGGCGATCACTTCGTCATCTTCGCGCAGGTTGATCGCGATCAGGCCACCGGAGCGCGGCGAGTCGTACTCGGAAAGGCGGGTCTTCTTCACCAGGCCGCTGCGGGTGGCGAGCACCAGGTAGGGGGCCACCTCGTAGTCGCGCAGGTCGAGAATCTCCGCGACGTGCTCGTCGGGCTGCATGGCCAGCAGGTTGGCCAGGTGCTGCCCGCGCGCGTCGCGGCCGGAGTCGGGCAGCTCGTACGCCTTGACCCGATACACCCGCCCCTTGTTGGTGAACGCCAGCAACCAGTGGTGGGTGGTGGTCACGAAGAAGTGCTCGACGATGTCGTCCTGGCGGAGCTGGGCGCCGCGGACGCCCTTGCCGCCGCGCTTCTGCGCCCGGTAGAGGTCGGTGTTGGTGCGCTTGGCGTACCCACCGCGGGTGATCGTGACGACCATGTCCTCTTCGGCGATCAGGTCCTCGATGGACATGTCGCCCTCGTAGGCGATGATCTCCGTCTTGCGCTCGTCGCCGTACCGCGTGATGATCTCGCCGAGTTCGTCGCCGACGATGCTGCGCTGGCGGCTGGGGGAGCCGAGGATGTCCTGGTAGTCGATGATCTGCGTCATCAGGTGCTCGTACTCGTCCTGGATCTGCTGGCGTTCCAGGGCGGCGAGCTTGCGCAGCTGCATGTCCAGGATGGCCTGGGCCTGGATCTCGTCGATCTCCAGCATGCTCATCAGGCCCTGCTGGGCGGCCGACGCCGACGGCGACTGGCGGATGAGCGCGATCACGTCGTCGAGCCGGTCCAGCGCCTTGAGCAGGGCCCGCAGGATGTGCGCCCGCTCCTCCGCCTTGCGGAGCAGGAAGCGGGTGCGCCGGACGACGACCTCGATCTGGTGGCCGATGTAGAACTTGACGAACTGGTCCAGCCGGAGCGTGCGCGGAACGCCGTCGACCAGGGCCAGCATGTTGGCGCCGAAGGTGGTCTGCAGCTGGGTGTGCTTGTACAGGTTGTTCAGCACGACCTTGGCGACCGCGTCGCGCTTGAGCACGACGACCAGGCGCTGGCCGACCCGGGAGGAGGACTCGTCGCGGACATCGGCGATGCCGGTGACCTTGCCCTCCTTGACCAGCTCGGCGATGGACAGCGCGAGGTTGTCCGGGTTGACCTGGTACGGCAGCTCGGTGATGACCAGGCACTGCCGCGCCTTGTTGTCCTCCTCGACCTCCACCACAGCCCGCATGGTGATCGACCCGCGCCCGGTCCGGTACGCCTCGTCGATGCCGCGCTTGCCGACGATCAGCGCGCCGGTCGGGAAGTCGGGGCCCTTGACCCGGGCGATGAGGGCTTCGATCAGCTCGTCCTCGTCGGCGTCCGGGTGCTGGAGCGCCCACTGCACGGCCGAGCCGACCTCGCGCAGGTTGTGCGGCGGGATGTTGGTGGCCATCCCGACCGCGATCCCGGCCGAGCCGTTGACCAGCAGGTTCGGGAACCGCGACGGCAGCACGACGGGCTCCTGGGAGCGGCCGTCGTAGTTGGGCTGGAAGTCGACGGTCTCCTTGTCGATGTCCCGGAGCATCTCCATCGCGATCGGCGCGAGCTTGCACTCGGTGTACCGCATCGCGGCCGGCATGTCGTTGCCCGGCGAGCCGAAGTTGCCCTGGCCGTCGACCAGCGGGTAGCGCAGCGACCAGGGCTGCGCGAGCCGTACCAGAGTGTCGTAGATCGAGGTGTCGCCGTGGGGGTGGTAGGAGCCCATGACGTCGCCGACGACCCGGGAGCACTTGAAGTAGCCCCGGTCGGGGCGGTAGCCGCCGTCGAACATCGCGTACAGCACCCGCCGGTGCACGGGCTTGAGCCCGTCCCGAACGTCCGGCAGCGCGCGCGACACGATGACCGACATCGCATAGTCCATGTAGCTGCGCTGCATCTCGGACTGGATGTCCACCGGTTCGATACGATCCGTCGGCGGGCCCGGAGGCAGGTTCACTTCCGTCACGTCTATCCTTTTCTGCTCTGTACGGCAGGCCGATTACACATCGAGGAAGCGCACGTCGCGCGCGTTTCTGATGATGAACTCGCGCCGCGGCGCGACCTCCTCGCCCATCAGGACGCTGAACATCTCGTCGGCCTGGGCCGCGTCGTCCAGGGTGACCTGCAGCAGCAACCGGGTGTCCGGGTTCATCGTGGTTTCCCACAGCTGGTTGGCGTTCATCTCGCCGAGACCCTTGAACCGCTGGACGTTGTCACGCGGACGAGGGTCGGGCTTGCCGGCGTCGATGCCGGCCTGGATGACGGCGTCGCGCTCCCGGTCGGAGTACGCGTACGACGCGTCCTCCCCCTTGCGGTCCCACTTGATCTTGTACAGCGGCGGCTGGGACAGGTACACGTGCCCGGCCTCGATCAGCGGGCGCATGAACCGGAACAGCAGCGTCATCAGCAGCGTGGTGATGTGCTGGCCGTCGACGTCGGCGTCGGCCATCAGGATCAGCTTGTGGTAGCGCAGCTTGGACAGGTCGAACTCGTCGTGCACGCCGGTGCCGAGCGCGGTGATCAGCGACTGGACCTCGGTGTTCTTGAGGACCTTGTCGATCCGCGCCTTCTCCACGTTGAGGATCTTGCCGCGGATCGGCAGGATCGCCTGGAACCGGGAGTCGCGGCCGCCCTTGGCGGAGCCGCCGGCCGAGTTGCCCTCGACGATGAACAGTTCGCAGCGCTCCGGCTCGCTCCACTGGCAGTCGGCCAGCTTGCCGGGCAGGCCGCTGCCGCTCTCCAGCAGCGACTTGCGCCGGGTCAGGTCGCGCGCCTGGCGGGCGGCGATCCGGGCCCGGGAGGCCTGCAGCGACTTGTTGATAATCTCTTTGGCCTCGCCGGGGTTGCGCTCGAACCAGTCCCGCAGGTGATCGTTGCAGGCCTTCTGGACGAACGACTTGGCCTCGGTGTTGCCCAGCTTGGTCTTGGTCTGACCCTCGAACTGGGGCTCGGCCAGCTTCACCGAGATGATCGCGGTGAGACCCTCGCGCACGTCGTCGCCGGTGAGGTTGTCGTCCTTGCCCTCTTTGAGGAACTTCTGCTCGCGCGCGTACCGGTTCACGATGGTGGTCAGCGCGGCCCGGAAGCCCTCTTCGTGGGTGCCGCCCTCGGCGGTGTTGATCGTGTTCGCGAAGGTGTAGACCGACTCGGAGTAGGAGCCGTTCCACTGCATGGCGATCTCGGCGGAGATGCCGTCGCCGTGCTCCTCGAAGTCGATGATCGAGTTGTGGACGGTCTCCTTCTTCGAGTTCAGGTGCGCCACGAAGTCGGACAGGCCGCCCTCGTAGCAGTACGTGACCTCGACCGGGCCCTCCACGGTGTGGTCGGGACGCTCGTCCCTGATCACGATGGTGAGGCCCTTGTTGAGGAAGGCCATCTCCTGGAAGCGCCTGCTCAGCGTCTCGAAGTTCCAGTTGGTGGTCTCGAAGATGGTCTCGTCCGGCCAGAAGGTGATCGTGGTGCCGGTCTCTTCGGTGGGTTCGCCCTTGATCACATCCGTGATCGGCTTCGACCCGACATACGTCTGCCCCCAGTGGAACCCGTCCCGCTTGATCGCCGCCTCCAGGCGGCTGGCCAGCGCGTTCACCACCGAGATGCCCACACCGTGCAAGCCGCCCGACACCGCGTACGACTTGCCGTCGAACTTGCCGCCGGCGTGCAGCACGGTCAGCACGATCTCCAGGGTCGGCTTGTTCTCGACCGGGTGCATGGCCACCGGGATGCCTCGGCCGTTGTCCACGACCTTGACGCCACCGTCGGCGAGCAGCGTGACCTCGATGTGGTCGCAGACCCCCGCCAGGGCTTCGTCGACCGAGTTGTCCACAACCTCGTAGACGAGGTGGTGCAGGCCGCGTTCGCCGGTCGAGCCGATGTACATACCCGGCCGCTTGCGGACCGCCTCCAGGCCTTCGAGAACGGTGATAGAGCTTGCGTCGTAGGACAAGTGTGAAATCCTCCTGCCGCGGACACGCGGCAGGCGACATCCGAGGATGGCTATCCTGCCGTGCCCGTCACCGTCGTGAGTGCCCCGATGCGCTCACCCAGGGGAGTCGGCTCGTCAGGCCGGGGTGACACGCAAACGGACGTGTCCTTAAGTCCACTTTCATTCTACCGGTCTTCGGGACCTCAGGTGGCATTGACGGGCGCTGTGATGCCCGCTAATGCGATGATCTTGTTTTTAATGTCAACCCCGCGAGACCGGGGGTTCTCGCGTCAGGCGCGATTTCGGGCCACTGCGAGACTTTTTCACAGCTCATTTTCGATCGTGTACGGACCCGCGTCAGCCCCTTATCCATAGGTGTCCCCAGGTCCCTTGCTGCCGTGAACGCGCAGGCCACCGCCGGGACGGGGTCCCGTGTTCGGCCCGTGCACCTTGACCCTCAGGACCGTGCCATCGCCGAGCTCCTCGTTCAGCCTTCTGACCAGGGACGCGGCCAGCAAACGCACCTGGGTGGCCCAGGCGGTGGAGTCGGCCGCGACCAGCACCTCACCGTCCTCGAAACTCTCCGGTTTGGTGTGCGAGGCCAGCTCTGGGCCGACGATCTCCCGCCAGCGGCCGAACACCCCGCCGACGGCGACCGACTGCTCCCAGCCGCGATCGGCCAGCAGATCGCGGATCGCCCCGCCGAACAGCTGGGGATCGGCGGCGTCCCTGGCCCCGCCGTTCTTGCGGCGGCGGGGTTCGCTGCGCGGCAGCTGGCCGCGGCGGACCGCGTCGGCTTTGGCCTGGGCGAGCTTCTCGCGGGCCAGGGCGGCGCCTTTGGCCGCCGAGTTCTGGGGGGACTGGCCGCCCGCGCCGGGGGAATCAGACACGGGTCACGCTCCCTTCTGTCACGTCGAATCGCACGCCGATGAGCTCGCCCGGCACGTCGGCGGGGACGGCTGCGGTGATCAGGACCTGCTCCGCCGGGGCGACCATCTCGGCCAGCCGGCGGCGGCGCTGGGTGTCGAGTTCGGCGAACACGTCGTCCAGGATCAGCACCGGGTCGCCGCCGTCGGCGCGGAGCAGGTCGTAGGCGGCCAGGCGGAGAGCCAGCGCGAACGACCAGGATTCGCCGTGGCTGGCGTAGCCGCGGGCCGGCAGCTCGCCGAGGCTGAGCTGGAGGTCGTCGCGGTGCGGGCCGACCAGGGTGATGCCGCGTTCGAGCTCGGACTTGCGGGCTTCGGCGAGGGCGGCCAGCAGCTGATCGGCGAGGTCCTCGCGGGTTGTCCCCAGGGCTGTGGACGAGTATTCGAGCTGGACGGCGTCGGAGGAGGGGGCGAGCGTCGCATACGCCTTCGCCACCAGCGGGCGTAGTTCGTCCACAAGGTCGAGCCGGGCCGACAGCAGTTCGGCGCCGTGGCGGACGAGATGGCTGTCCCAGACCGCCAGCGTGCTCTGGACGTCCCCGGCGCCCGCTTCGGCGAATCCGGCTTCATCCTCGGCCCTGCGGGCGCTACGGCGCTTCCCAGGCCGCGCCAGGACTCCCGTGCGAAGCAGGGCGTTGCGCTGTTTGAGCACCCGGTCGTAGTCGGCCCGGACGCCGGCGAAACGGGGATGGCGGGCGACCAGCAGATCGTCCATGAACCGGCGGCGCTCCGCCGGGTCGCCCTTCACCAGGGCGAGGTCTTCCGGGGCGAACAGGACGGTTCTCAACAGGCCCAGTGCGTCCCTGGCCCGGGAGACCGGGGAGCGGTTGACCCGGGCCCGGTTGGCCTTTCCCGGGTTGAGCTCCAGTTCGATCAACGCGCGGCGGTCGTCTTTGACGATCATCGAGCGGATCACCGCGCGGGGGGCGCCGTGCCGCACCAACGGGGCGTCGGTGGCCACCCGATGGCTGGCGTGGGTGGCGACGTAGCCGAGGGCTTCGACCAGATTGGTCTTGCCCTGCCCGTTCGGGCCGACGAACGCGGTCACTCCGGGGTCGAGCGCGAGCTCCACCCCGGGATAGGACCGGAAGTCGGTGAGCGAGAGATGGGCGACGTGCATGCCGCAACGCTAGCGGTACCCACCGACATCTCGCGGCGCTCTCAGTCTTCGGCCTCCACCGGCGGAACGACGTCCGCGCCGGGGGAGTCGGCGCCCAGGCCGGTCCTGCCCTCCACCGAGTTCACCGCGTGGCCGCCGAACTGGTTCCGCAGCGCCGCGACCATCTTCATGGCCGGCGAATCGTCCTGCCGGGAGGCGAACCTGGCGAACAGCGCGGCGGTGATCACCGGCAGCGGCACCGCGTGATCCACAGCCGCCTGCACCGTCCACCGGCCCTCGCCCGAGTCCTGTGCATAACCCTTCAGCTCGCCCAGCTCCGGGTCCTCCTTGAGCGCCCGGACCAGCAGGTCGAGCAGCCAGGAGCGGATCACCGTGCCGTGCCGCCAGCTGGCGAACGCGCCCGGCACGTCGGTGACGATGTCGGTGGCCTCCAGCAGCTCCCAGCCCTCGGCGAAGGCCTGCATCATGCCGTACTCGATGCCGTTGTGGACCATCTTCGCGAAGTGGCCCGCGCCGATCGCGCCCGCGTGGACGAAACCGTCCTGGCCCACCGGCTTGAGGGTGTCGAAGATCGGCTTCAGCCGCTGGATGTCCTCGGCTGTGCCGCCCGCCATCAGCGCGTAGCCGTTCTCCAGCCCCCACACGCCGCCGCTGACTCCGACGTCCACGAAGCCGATGTTCCTGGTGGCCAGCTCGGCGCCGTGCTTCTGGTCGTCCACATAGTGTGAATTACCGCCGTCGATGATGATGTCGCCGGGCGACATCAGCTCGCTCAGGTGGTTGATCGTCGCCCGGGTGGGATCACCGGCCGGAACCATCACCCACACCGCCCTGGGCTGCTCCAGCCGCTCGACCAGATCCTTCAGGCTCCCGACGTCGCTGATCTTCGGATCCCGGTCGTATCCGACCACCTCATGACCGCCGCGGCGGAGCCGCTCAGCCATGTTCCCGCCCATTTTGCCGAGCCCGATCAGGCCGATCTGCATGCAGGCCACCCCCTCAGAATCCATCGTGGTTCGCCTACCCGGCGCGGGGGAAGATCATACGGGCATGCCGGAAAAGTCCTGACGTCAGCTGGATAGACGGATGGGCATGATCAGGTAGCGATAATCCGCGATCGCGGTTTCATCCACAGGTTTTCCACCGGTGAGGATGGCCGGCTTGGTGGAGGTGGTGAAGTTCAGCCGGGCCAGGTCGGAGTCGATCGCGCCGAGGCCCTCCAGCAGGAACTGGTGGTTGAAGGCGATGTTGATGTCGTCGCCCTGGAACTCCACCGGCAGGACCTCCACCGCCTGCGCCTCGTCGCCGCTGCCCGCTTCCAGGACGACCTCGGTGCCGCGGAAGGCCAGCCGCACCGGGGTGTTGCGCTCGGCGACCAGGGCGACGCGCTTGACCGCCTCGACGAACGCGCTTGTGGATATGTCGGCGTACGCGGAGAACTCGGTCGGCAGCAGCGAGCGGTACTTGGGGAACTCGGGGTCGAGCAGGCGGGTGGTGGTGCGCCGGCCGGAGCTGGAGAAACCGATCATGCCCTCGCCGGTGCCGCCCACCGAGCTGAGCGCGATCTCCACCTCGGCGCCGGTGATCAGCGACTTGGCGGTGTCGGCCAGGGTGCGCCCCGGGATCATCGCGATCGCCTGGAAGTCCGGCTGGTCGGGCTGCCACTTCAGTTCGCGGACGGCCAGCCGGTAGCGGTCGGTCGCGGCCAGCGTGACCGTGTCGCCCTCGATCTCCATCCGGACGCCGGTGAGCATCGGCAGCGTGTCGTCCTTGCCGGCCGCGGTGGCCACCTGGGCGACGGCGGCCGCGAACACGTCGCTGCCGACCCGGCCGGCGGCGGGCGGCATGGCCGGGAGCGACGGGTAGTCCTCCACCGGCATGGTCAACAGGGTGAAGCGGGCGCTGCCACACGTGACGACCGCCTTGGCGCCCTCGACGACCAGGTCGACGGGCTGGGCCGGCAGCGCGCGGGTGATCTCGGCGAGCAGCTTGCCGGAGACCAGGACCACGCCGGGCTCACCGGTCTGCAGGTCGAGGGTGACCTCGGCGGACACCTCGTAGTCGAAGCCGGAGAGCTTCAACTGGTGGTCCTCGGTCACCTCCAGCCGCATGCCCGCCAGCACCGGCACGGAGGGGCGAGCGGGCAGGCTACGTGCCGTCCACGCGACCGCCTCGGCGAGCACGTCTCGGTCGACCCGGAACATCACGTGGATCAGCCTCCTGTGAATCTTTCTGGCTTGTTGCTGTCTCTGCCCGGCGAACGTGGTTCATCCCTCGCGGGAGTGGGGAGTAGTCCACCAGGTGTGTGTAGCAGCGAACGCCCATCCTCGTCGCTCGCTCGCAGGTGTCAACTCTCCCGCACCTTGGCGCTCTGCGGAGCCCTTCTGTTGCTCTTGATTTCCCTATTGAGAGAGAACGTAGTCACCTTCATAGGGGCTGTGGATATGTGGATGAACCCCTGTTTTCGCAGCTCAGCATAGCTGCCGTCATCCACCGTGCCTGTGGGTAAACGGTGGATGACGAAGCGTGGTCTGTGGAGGAACTTCGGTTGTGCACAGACCATCCCCAGGAAAACGGTCCGTCATCCACTGGTTACCCACAGGTTATCCCCAAGTTGTCCACGGAAGACACGCCCATGTCGGGGAGTGAATTTTCCACTGTGCACATAGCGTCCACAGACTATGCACAGGGTGTCCACAAGTTATCCCCAGGCTGTCCCCAGAGTTATCCACAGGGTGTGGGGAAAACGGCTCGCTAAAAGATCTTCGGAGTGCGGCTAACACGCCTGTGAGGTGTAGTGGCAGTGATCCACAGGGATATCCACAGCCTGTGAATCAAGCTTGGCGGCCACGTTGCTTGATGCGGGTGGTGAGCTCGTTCACCTGGTTGTACATCGAGCGGCGCTCGGCCATCAGGGACCGGATCTTCCGCTCCGCGTGCATGACGGTGGTGTGATCCCGGCCGCCGAACTGCTGGCCGATCTTCGGCAGCGACAGGTCGGTCAGCTCCCGGGCCAGGTACATGGCGATCTGCCGGGCGGTCACCAGCGCCCGCGAGCGCGAGCCGCCGCACAGATCCTCCAGCGAGACGCCGAAGTACTCGGCCGTCGTCGACATGATCAGCGCGATGGTGATCTCGGTGGTCGCGTCCTCGCTGATCAGATCCTTCAGCACGATCTCGGTCAGCTGGATGTCCACCGACTGCCGGTTCAGGCTGGCGAACGCGGTCACCCGGATCAGCGCGCCCTCCAGCTCCCGGATGTTGGTGGCGATTCGGCTGGCGATGTACTCCAGCACGTCCGGCGGCGCGGCCAGGCCCTCCTGGATGGCCTTCTTCCGCAGGATCGCGATCCTGGTCTCCAGCTCGGGCGGCTGCACGTCGGTGATCAGCCCCCACTCGAACCGGTTGCGGAGCCGGTCCTCCAGCGTGACCAGCTGCTTCGGCGCGCGGTCGCTGGAGATCACGATCTGCTTGGAGGAGTTGTGCAGGGTATTGAAGGTGTGGAAGAACTCCTCCTGCGTCTGCTCCTTGCCCTCCAGGAACTGGATGTCGTCCACCAGCAGGATGTCCACCGCGCGGTAGCGGGCCCGGAAGCCGTCGGCCTTGTGGTCGCGGATGGAGTTGATGAAGTCGTTGGTGAACTCCTCGGAGCTCACGTACCTGACCCGGGCGCCGTCGTACAGGCTCTGCGCGTAGTGGCCGATCGCGTGCAGCAGGTGCGTCTTCCCCAGCCCCGAGTCCCCATAAATGAAGAGCGGGTTGTACGCCTTCGCCGGCGCCTCGGCCACGGCCACCGCGGCCGCGTGCGCGAACCGGTTGCTGGCCCCAATAACAAAGGTGTCGAAGGTGTACTTGGCGTTCAGCCGGGCCGGCTCCCCGCTGGTACGGCTCCCGCGGCTCTCCCACCGGTTCTGCACCGGCTCGGGCTTCGGCGGCTCAGTGGCGAACGTGGGGTTCTGCTGGTACGGCTCCGCCGCCGGCTTGGCCTCTTCCTGTGTGAAAGGAAAACCGGACTGAGCCTGTGGACCAACCTGTGGATAATCTGGGGACGACTGCGAGTTGTCCTGCCGGAATCCCTGGTTGAAGCCTGGTTGAGCCCCTCCCTGCTGGGGAAAACCGCTGTCCACGGGCTGGGGATAGCCGGGCGGCCTGGGGAAGTTCTGCCCAGGGGGCTGGGGATAACTTTCGCGCTGCTGCTGTCCCTGCTGCTGGTTGGTCGTGTCGACCATGACCGCGATCCGGACCGGGCGGCCCAGTTCCTGGGAGAGCGCGTGCGCGATCAGCGGGCGAAGCCGTACTTCCAGGACTTCCTTCGCGAAGTCATTGGGGGCGGCCAGCAGAATCGTGTCGTTGATCAGGCCGGACAGCGTGGTCATCTGCAAGAAGGCGCGCTGCTGCCCGGAAATGCCCTCCTCGGTGAGGGTGGCTAGCGCGCGGGCCCATACCGCGTTGAGGTCGACGCCGTTCACGGCTCGGCCCTCCTCCCTACGCGGCCCCCGCTCGCTCGCCGCGATCCGTTTATCCACACCCGCGTCCGGCCGGGTCGTCCCGGCGGCGCCAGTCCCCGCTACTTGATCCACAGGAGATCCACAAGTTGTACACAGGTAGTGCACAGCCCTCAGGATGGGGAGGAAGGTCTGGACGCCTGACAGTAGCGGTGCGCCCACCCGCGTTCAAGACGTTGTCCACAGCCTAGTGCTTGTCGAGACCCCAGGGTGTGGACGACTGAACCACCGGTGGAAAACCAGGTCATGAGCCTGGGGACAACTCCGCTCAACGCTGGTATGGTCACGCTCTGCGCTGATGATCACCGTCCCTCCGGTTTGACCATCCGGCGGATCCCCCGTAACGTGTTGCGGTCGGCTTATCCGTGACGGCTATTTCGCATGCCCTGCGATCGGTGAGCCGTAAAACCGTGCACCGTACCGCGCCCGAGGACCTTCCCGGGTGTAACTCAAGCCTGGAGCCCACTCGTGAGCAAGCGTACTTTTCAGCCGAACAACCGTCGTCGCGCGAAGACCCACGGCTTCCGGCTGCGCATGCGCACCCGCGCCGGTCGCGCCATCCTGGCCGCTCGTCGCCGCAAGGGCCGTCACGACCTGACCGTCTGACCTGCCGCCAGCCTGTGAACGCCCGCCGCCGATCCTGGCGGCGGGCCGCCCTTTCATTCGGGCCACTTATAAGGAAGTGCCGTGCTGCCGTCCGCTTCCCGCATGCGGCGGGGTGACGAGTTCGCCGAGGCGATTCGTCGCGGGCGCCGAGCGGGACGTCCGTCGTTGGTCGCTCATCTCCGGGTGGGCGACGGGGATACCACCCCGCTTGTCGGGTTCGTCGTCAGCAAGGCCGTCGGCGGGGCCGTCATCAGAAATCAGGTCAAGCGGCGGCTCAGACACCTGATGCGGGCACGTATACACCTACTCCCGAGAGGTAGCCTGCTGGTGGTACGCGCCAATCCTCCGGCCGCGTCCGCGCGTAGCGAGAACCTGGCCGCCGATCTTGATGTCGCGCTCGAGCGACTTCTCCGGCGGCCATGAGATGGACGGTCATGACAGCCGAGCAGCCCGCACCGGTGGAATCGGGCATCGCGGACAACACGTCCCCGCCCGCCCCGGTGTCGCTCGCTGCCCGGATGCTGGTGGCCCCGATCAGGTTCTACCGGGCGTTCATCAGCCCGCTGTTCGGGCCACGCTGCCGATTCTTCCCCTCCTGCAGCGCATATGGTGTGGAGGCGATCGCCGTACACGGGGCGTTGCGCGGGGTGTGGTTGACCATCAGGCGTATCGGCCGATGCCATCCCTTCCACCCCGGCGGGTTCGATCCCGTGCCCCCTCGACCCCACAACAAGCAAGGGAGCTAGCTCGGTGGAGCTGTCCTGGCTGAATTGGCTGTATACGGCCATCGCTCAAGTGATCACTTGGATCCACACGGGCTACAGCACTGTCATCAATCCCGCCAGCGGCCTGAACTGGGCGCTGACCATCATCACGCTCACCGTGGCGATGCGGATCCTGATCTTCCCGCTCTTCCTCAAGCAGATGCGCTCGTCGAAGAAGATGCAGGAGCTGGCTCCCAAGATCCAGGAACTGCGCAAGCGGCATAAGAACGACAAACAGCGCATGAACCAAGAAGTCATGCGCGTCTACCAGGAGGGCGGCGCCAACCCGCTCGGCGGTTGCCTGCCCATCCTGGCCCAGTTCCCGATCTTCATCTCGATGTTCACCGTGCTGAACGCGATGGCCCACGGCCAGCCCAGGTTCGGCATGACCCAGGAGCTGGTGAACAGCGCCCGCGCGGCGCACATCTTCGGCGCCCCCCTGCCGGCGACCTTCTTCACCAGCGCGGCCGACATCGAGAAGTACGGCGCCGACCCGGTCATCGCCAAGATCGTCCTGGTGGTCTTCGTGGCGATCAGCTCGCTGACCACCTTCCTGACGGTGCGGCAGAGCGTCACCCGGTCGATGGCCCAGATGCCGGACAACCCGATGGCGCAGCAGCAGAAGATCCTGATGTACATCTCGCCGCTGTTCGCCGTCTTCTCGCTCAACTTCCCGCTCGGCCTGATCCTTTACTGGGTTACCACCAACGTGTGGACGCTGGGTCAGCAACACTGGTTCTACAGCCGCAACCCGATGCCGCAGTTCGACGCGAAGGGCAACATCATTCCGCCCACGCCGCCGACCAGCCTGCTCTCGCGGTTCCGGAAGACCAAGGAGACGGCCGAAGAGGAGCCCGCGGCCCCGCCCGAGCCCAAGATCGTCCGTCAGCAGCCGACCCGCCAATCGCGGAGTAAGCGGACCGGCACCAAGAAGTCGTGATTACCGAGCAACGTGAGAAGGAGTTCGGACGTGACCGAAGCTGAGGAGACCGTCAAGGCGGCTCCCGATGTCGCCGCCCTCGAACAGGAAGGTGAGATCGCGGCCGACTACCTCGAAGGCCTGCTCGACATCGCCGACCTCGACGGGGACATCGACATGGACGTCGAAGGCGACCGCGCGATGGTGTCGGTCGTCGGCCTCAAGGGCGGGGACCTGGTCGGCCCCGGCGGCGAGGTGCTGGAGGCGCTCCAGGAGCTGACCCGTCTCGCGGTGCACCGCCAGACCGGCGAGCGGTCCCGCCTCATGCTCGACGTCGCCGGCTACCGCGAACGCCGCCGAGCCGAACTAACCAAGATCGGTACGGCTGCCGCCGCCGACGTCAAGTCCAGCGGCGAACCGAAGGCACTGCAGCCGATGACGCCCTTCGAGCGCAAGGTCGTCCACGACGCGGTCGCCGGCGCCGGCCTGCGCAGCGAGTCGGAAGGCGAGGAGCCCCGCCGCTTCGTCGTCATCCTCCCCGTCTGAGTCCCCCATCGAAAGCCGTCGATCTCGCATCGGGATCGGCGGCTTTCCTGTTATGTCCAGTTCCAGGAGCTTGCGTACAGCGAGTTGGGTACGACGAGCTTGTGCACAGCGAGTCGCGTGCAGCTCCTGGAGCGCCTCCCGCACCCGCAGCGCCTCGCCGCCGATGGCCGACCAGTGCCCCGCCCTCGTGTACCGCCACCGCGGCGCTGACGCGCGTGTGGGAGGTGGCGCGCCACTCCCGCATGCCTGGCCGGAGGCGCCGCGGCGGTGCTGGGTCCGAAGGGCGCGAGCGCGACCCCGCATGCCTGGCCGGTGGATCCGTCACCCGGCCGATAACCTACGAGAGATGACCGGAGAGATGAGCGAGCAACTTCCCCCTGCCCCCGATGTGGCCTACGAGGTTTTTCATGGTGCGGCGATGGCGCGGGCCGAGGCATTCGCCGACCTGCTGGCGGGACCCGGGGTGGTTCGGGGGTTGCTCGGGCCCCGGGAGGTCTCCCGGATCTGGGATCGCCATCTGCTCAACTGCGCGGTGATCGCGGAAGCCGTACCGGCGGATGTGCGGCTGGTGGACATCGGGTCCGGGGCCGGACTGCCCGGAATCGTGCTGGCGATCGTCCGGCCGGACATCCGGGTGACCCTGCTCGAACCCTTGCTGCGCCGCACGGTCTTCCTTAACGAGTGCGTCGACGCGCTGGGGCTGGACAACGTTGAGGTGCTGCGGGCCAGGGCCGAGGAGGTCGCCGGTGAACGGGAGTTCGAGGTGGCGACCGCCCGCGCGGTGGCACCTCTTGATCGCCTGCTGACCTGGGCGATGCCGCTGCTTGGGCCGGACGGCATGCTGCTCGCGATGAAGGGGGAGCGGGCCGCCGAGGAACTGGAGGGGGCCGCGTCCCAATTGCGCGCCTCTGGGGCTCGAACGGCCGAGCTTGTCACGGTCGGGCACGGTAAAGTCGAGCCACCCGCAACTCTTGTCCGGGTTATCGCCGGTCCCAAGCCCAACGTGGGACGTCGGGATGAGGGCGCGAGAGACGGTGATCTCAGAGGTCGGCATGAGGTCGCGAAGCGAGGTGCACGGCGCCGACGAAAGAGGTGACGGTCGTGCCTGGTGCGGTGACGGGCTTGGGATGGCCGGAGGAGTTCGCGGACGGGCGAATGGCACAGCCGTCGGGGGTCGGCTGGCCGCTCTTCTCCGTCCTGCCGGATGTACCGGCGGATGCGTCGCCGGTTGTGTTGCCGGATGCATTGCTGGATGAACGGTCGGAAGATAGACCGGAAACGCTACTGGAAGCAGCGGCGTCACCAGCGTCGTCCGATGGACAACCGGATGCACCGCCGGATGAGAGGACGACAGTCGTGTCCAAGCCCCCGCTTAACCCAGGTGATTCCCCGCTGGTTCGAGAGGCACTGAGTTCTGTGGTTTCACGTGAAACAACCGCACCTACTGCGGCACCTACGGCGGCGGCTGCGACGCCGGTCGGCTATTCCGCTCGTCGTGAGGAAGGCTGGCCGCGGCCACCCAAATGCCGGGTGATGACGATTGCCAACCAGAAGGGCGGCGTCGGCAAGACCACGAGTGCCGTCAACCTGGCCGCCGCGCTGTCCATGCACGGACAGCGGGTGCTGGTCGTCGACTTGGACCCGCAGGGCAACGCGTCGACCGCCCTGGCGACCGAGCATCGCGCCGGAGTGCCGTCGATCTATCAGGTTCTGGTCGAAGACCTGCCCCTTGAATCAATCGTGACCGAAGTCCCCGACATGCCAGGGCTCTTCTGTGCCCCGGCGACCTTGGACCTGGCCGGCGCGGAGATCGAGTTGGTCCCGATGGTCGGCCGGGAGACCCGGCTCAAGCGGGCGTTCGCGGCCTTCGAGTCGAAGATGAACTTCGACTACATCCTGATCGACTGCCCACCGTCGCTCGGCCTGCTGACCGTGAACGCGATGGCCGCCGCCCAGGAGGTCCTGATCCCGATCCAGTGCGAGTACTACGCGCTGGAAGGCCTCACCCAGCTCCTGCAGAACGTCGAGTTGGTCCGCGCCCACTTGAACCAGACCCTGACCGTGTCCACCATCCTGCTCACCATGTACGACGGCCGTACCCGGCTGGCCTCTCAGGTGGCCGAGGAGGTCCGCTCCCATTTCGGGGCCACCGTCCTCGACGCGGTCATCCCCCGGAGCGTACGCGTGTCCGAGGCGCCCAGCTATGGGCAGTCGGTGATGACGTACGATCCGGGTTCGAGCGGGGCCATGGCGTACATGGAGGCGGCTCGGGAGATGGCGTATCGCGGCGCGGCGGTTGCCGACGCGTGAACCGATAGCCTCATAGAGTCCTGCGGTTCGGTCGGTTAGGAGCATCGTTGAGTCAGCAGCGTCGGGGACTCGGGAAGGGCCTGGGTGCCCTGATTCCCACCGGGCCGATCGTCGATCCGGGTGTCGCCTCGGGAAATACCGGGGGCCCTGGCGGTACCGGAGGTCCGGGAAGTGTGGGAGGCCCGGCGGGTGCCGGGTATCGCGGGGAGAGTTCACTGGCGGGATCTCCCCCGGCGTACGGTGATGGGCTGGGCGGGTTGCAGCCGGTCGCCGGAGCGTACTTCCAGGAGATTCCGCTCAGCTCCATCGTGCCGAACCCGCGTCAGCCTCGTGAGGTCTTCGACGAGGACCGGCTGGACGAGCTGGCCGCGTCCATCAGCGAGGTCGGCCTGCTGCAGCCGGTCGTCGTCCGGGCGGCCGGGCCCGGCACGTTCGAGCTCGTCATGGGGGAGCGGCGCTGGCGAGCCTCCCAGCTGGCTGGCCTGGACCAGATTCCCGCGATCGTCCGCAGCACGCAGGACGACGAGATGCTGCGCGAAGCGCTCATCGAGAACCTCCAGCGGGAGCAGCTCAACTCGCTGGAGGAGGCGGCGGCCTACCAGCAGCTCCTGGACGACTTCGGCGCGACCCACGAACAGCTGGCCAAGAAGGTGGGCCGATCCCGGTCCCACATCACCAACACCCTGCGCCTCCTGAACCTCCCCCCGAACGTCCAGGTCCGCCTGGCCGCCGGCACGATCACGGCCGGCCACGCACGCGCGCTCCTCGCGCTGGACGACCCGTCCGCCCAGGAGCGACTGGCCGCCCGAATCGTGGCCGAGGGAATGACGGTACGGACGGTCGAGGAGATCGTCTCCATGGGCGACGCCAAGTCCGGCCCCGCCCCCCGGCAGCCCCGCGCCAAACAGCCGACGGCACCAGCTCTCCGCCACCTGGCCGACCGCCTGTCGGATCACTTCGAGACTCGGGTGAAAGTCGATTTAGGGCGTCGCAAGGGCAAGATCGTGGTCGAGTTCTCCACCATCGACGACCTTGAACGCATCATCGGCGCAATGGCCCCTGACGCCGCCAATCAGATGCGCTCCTTCGAGGACTAGCCAGGCAACGCACCCTGGCGTTGTTTCACGTGAAACACACGCCAGGCCCGCCCTGGCAGCGCGGCTCACCGCCCCACCCGCAACCGCTGCTCGCACTCGGTTTCACGTGAAACAGCCCCGATCCCGCTCTGGATCGGGGCTGCTGTCTTTCGGAAGCCGAACTCCAGCGTGCTGTCATCCACTTGGCGATGCCGGACATAACCAGATGCAGCAGAAACCGGCGGAGGGCGGGATGGATGTCAGAGCAGGTGATCAGGTTCACCCAGATGTTCGACACCTGCTACGAGAGCGTGCTGCGCTATGCGGCACGTCGAGTGGGGAAGGACATCGCCGGTGACATCGCCGGGGAGACCTTCTCCATCGCCTGGCGCAGATTCCCCGACCTACCGCAGGAGGATCACAACGTCCTGCCCTGGCTGTACGGAGTCGCGCGGAACGTCATCGCCAATGAGGAACGCCGACAACGCCGAAGCGGGCGCCTCACCGCGCGGTTGATGAACCTCTCGTGGTCCGGCCGCGCGGTCACCGGCGACCACGGCGAACACGTCACAGGGACCATGGCGTTGGAAGCGGTCCTCAGCCGGTTGTCTCCCATGGATCAGGAGATTCTGCGGCTGATCGGCTGGGAGGACCTGCCCATCTCCCAGGCCGCCATCGTCCTGAAGTGTTCGCCCGCGGCCGCGGCCGTTCGTGCTCGCCGCGCTCGACGGCGATTTGTCGCCGCCTTGAAGGATCACGGGGTGGCCATCACCCATTCAGCTGCGCTGACGAATCGGTCCACGTGGGAGGAGAAGGGTCATGTCTGAGGACTTCATGGACGTGCGGCGCTTGCTGGCTCCGATCGACCCGATGGCACCGGAGACGTTCGCCGGCGCCGCGACTGATCCCCAGGCACGTGCGACGCTGCGGCGTATCCTCGCTGCGGCCCCAGCGGAGGCGTCCAAGCCAAAGCGTCAGCTGAGCCGCAGGAGTGTCCTTGCCATGGCGGGTGGTGCCGTGGCGGCGACGTCCATCGTGGGGGTCACCCGGATGATTCCCGCCGGCGAGCCCGCCGCCCGCGTCCCGACTGTCGCGATGTTGTCCTACCAGCAGGTGAAGGGTGAGTCACTGATGGCAGGGAGCATGCCGTCCGCGCGCTCGATTCTGCTGAAAGTGGCAGAGGCGGCTGAGCGGCAACAAGACGGGGTCAGGCCGACCGACACGAGATACGTCTACCTCCAGATCAACGAGTGGAATCTCAATGTCGCCGTGTCCGATGGACAGGCCAGCACCGCCGTCGTTCCCACGGTCACGGAGCTGTGGACCCCCATCTCGGCTACGGACATGGTGCGGCGGGTTGAACGTCCCGGGAGGCCGATCGTCATCGGTTACGGCAGCGAGTGGACGGCGGGTGCTGTCGCCAGTGGGACCTCCGGTTCGGATGAACTGATGTCGGTAGAGGCCGCGCTGCTGAGCCGGTCGCCGGAGGACCTGCCTCTGGATGCGACTGCTCTTCGACGGGCTCTGCTGCCGGCGGCGCGCGTCCCTGACGATGTGCCCGAGGTCTACCAGCTCGTCGAAGCCGTCGTCGGGCTATTCAGCGAACGATATGTGCCGCCGCGGTTGTCTGCGGTTCTGTGGCGGATGCTCGCCGACGAGCCGCATCTGGGGTTCCTGGGCGATACGACCGACAGGGCGGGCCGAGCCGGTCGAGCGATCGCGCTGGATGTGAGCAGGGGACTGCCCAAGAGGCTGGTTCTCATCATCGACCCGGAAACGGGCCGCTTGAATTCCAGTGAAGTGATTCTCACAAAGGACGCGGGGAGACTCAATGTCAGCATTCCCGCGGTCATCGGCTACAAGCTGTTCCTGCGTCAGGGCTGGGTGCCGGACAGCCGGACCGCAGTGCGGTGAGCTTCGGCGGCTCGCGAAGGGCCGTCAGGTCAGGGGCGAAGCCGGGGCTGTGGCCGCGCAGTCGGCGCTCGGGCTGCGACGCCTCACGGAGGGGTGCCTCCGTGCGGGCACTGGGCCGTCATCGACCGCCAGCCGGCCGGAATCGACTGCTGCGATCTAAGGGGGCTGTTTCACGTGAAACCAAGCACATGCGCGATGTGGAAAGGAGGGCAGGTGGGGAGTTCCTGGCTGTTTTGGGTGTGTTGCGGATGGGGGTGAATGGTGGCAGGTGGTGGGTGCGGATACTGGCTCGGAGTTTGGGTGTGGAGAAGGAGTGTGAGCTGTGAGTGGTGACAGTCGTGTTGGGCCGGGGAGGGTTGGTAGTGAGCGTGAGATGTTGCGGGGCTATCTCGACTATCACCGGGCGACACTCGCGATGAAGTGCGAAGGGCTGGGTGATGAGGAGTTGCGGAGGCGGTCGATGCCGCCGTCGACGCTTTCGTTGCTGGGGTTGGTGCGGCATATGGCGGAGGTGGAGCGGGCCTGGTTCCGTCGGGTGTTTGAGGATAACGAGGCGCCTATGGTCTGGTCCGATGAGGTTGACTTTCAGGCGGCTTACGATGCGAGCATGTCGAGCAGAGGTGAGGCGTTTGGGGCCTGGGAAGCCGAGGTGGAGAACTCGCGTCGTATTGAGCGGGAGGCTGGGTCGATGGAGTTGGTCGGGCATCAGCCGCGGTGGGGTGAGGATGTGTCGCTGCGGATGGTGATGTTGCACGTGCTCCTGGAGTACGCCCGCCACAACGGGCACGCGGACCTTCTGCGTGAGGGCGTCGACGGGACTGTGGGTGCCTGAGTCGTAGGAGGTGCCGATCCCCGAGCGTGGAGCTGCTTCAGGAATCGTCCGCCGTGCCTTGCCCCAGGTGGGTGGTCGGCGGTTGGGATGGCGCGGTGTTTCACGTGAAACAAGGGGGGTGGAGCGCTGCCGCTCGGCGGTTGCCTTCTGCGCCGGCCGGAGGTCCGGCGGTGTTTCACGTGAAACAGCGAGTTTCACGTGAAACAGCTAGGGGCGGAGGCTGCGGAGAGTGGTGACCAGGGCGTCGACGTCGTCGGGGGTGGTGTCGAAGGAAGTGACCAGGCGGATGACGCCGGTGGGGCGGTCCCAGACGGAGAAGAGGTGGTGGTGGCCGAGTTCCAGGACTTCCTTCTCGGTGAGGATGGGGAAGACGGCGTTGGATTGCACGGGGTAGTGGAGTTGGAAGTGGGGGGTGATGGCGTCGGCCAGGCGGTGGGACATGGCGTTGGCGTGGCCCGCGTTGCGGTGCCAGAGGTTGTCGGTGAGGAGAGCGGTTAGCTGGGCGGCGACGAAGCGCATCTTCGAGGCGAGTTGCATGCCCTGCTTGCGGAGGAAGAGGGCGCTCGCGTCGAGTTCGGGGCGGAGGATGACCAGAGCTTCCGCGCCCAGGGCGCCGTTCTTGGTGCCGCCGAAGCTCAGGACGTCGACGCCGGCGTCCGTGGTGAGAGCGCGCAGGGAGCAGTCGGCTTCCGCGGCGGCGTTGGCGAGGCGCGCGCCATCCATGTGCAGGTAGAGCCCGTGCGTGTGGGCGACTGCCGCGAGGGCGGCGACTTCGTCGGCGGTGTAGAGGGTTCCGCATTCGGTCACCTGCGAGATGGAGACGACCTTCGGCTGACTGTGGTGCTCGTTGCCCAGCGCGTCGAGTTGGCCGAGCACATCCGCCGGACGGAGCTTCCCGTCCTCGGTTTCGACGGTGAGAAGTTTGGTGCCCAGCACCCGCTCCGCCGCCCCGGCCTCATGACCGTTGATGTGCGCACTGGCCGGGCAGATCACACCGTCGAACGAGCGCAGCATCAGCCCGAGCCCGACCACGTTGGCCCCGGTTCCATTGAACATCGCGTACGCGGAGGCTTGCTCGCCGAACTCGGTGCGGAAGGCGGTCTCCATCTCCCGCGTCCACTGGTCGGTGCCGTACGCCACCGCGTCGCCCACGTTCGCCGCGGCGATGGCGGCCATCACGTCCGGGTGCACCCCGGCGTGGTTGTCACTGCCGAAACTCTTCCCATGAATCACGCCGAACAGCCTAGCCAGGCCCAGGTCAGGACCGTGCCGCCGCGATCTCCAGAAGCCCCTTGCACAGCGCGCCCAGATCCCGACCGGCCGCCTCGGCCGCCATCGGCAGCAGCGAGGTCTCCGTCATTCCGGGGGCGACGTTCACTTCCAGGAAGTACGGCCGCCCGGAGGCGTCCACGATCAGATCGGTCCGTGACACGTCGCGCAGCCCGAGCGCGGAATGCGCGGCCACGGCCATCGCGGCGCACGCCTGGGTGGCCTCGGGGGAGAGCCGGGCGGGGGCGAAGAACTCGGTGTGGCCGGCGGTGTAGCGGGCGGCGTAGTCGTACACGCCGCCGTCCGCCACGATCTCGACGGGCGGCAGTGCGACCGGTCCCTCCCCCAGGTCGACGACCGACACCGCCACCTCGACACCCTCGATGTACTTCTCGATCAGCGCGGTATCGCCGTACGCGAAACAGCCGACCATCGCGGCCGGGAGCTCTTCGGCGGAGCGGACGATGGACGCGCCCAGCGCGGAGCCGCCCCTGGACGGCTTCACGAACAGCGGGAGTCCGAGCGAGGCGGTGATTCTGGCGAGTACCGCCGACGCGCCCAGGTCGTGGAAGGTCTCCTTCGGGAGCGCCACCGAATCAGGGGTGTTCAACCCCCACGAGCGCACGACGGCCTTGGCGGTCGGCTTGTCGAAGGCCACCCGGCACGAGTCCGGGGTCGCCCCCACGTACGGCACGCCGAGGAGTTCCAGGACTGAGCGGATGGCGCCGTCCTCCCCCGCGCCGCCGTGCAAGGTCACGAACACGGCGTCCGGGGGATCGGCGAGCACGGACGGCACCAGGGACGAGTCGGTGTCGCGGGTCTCCACGTCCACCCCCGCCGCGCGGAGCACCTCGGTGACCCGGCGGCCGGAACGGATGGAGACCTCCCGCTCGTACGACAGGCCGCCTGCCAACACCAGGACGTGTCCGAGATCGCTCATTCCCAGGCCTTTCCGGATCGCTGTACGGCTAGCCCGAACAGGCTAGCCGTACCCGATCTCAGGCGAGGTCCGGACCCGGTGTGTCGACCCCGGCGTGGCCGGGCGCGCGACCGGTGCCGAACATCTCGCGGGTGCGCAGTTCTTCTTCGATGACTCCGGCCAGACGGCGCACGCCTTCGCGGATGCGGTCCGGTTTCGGGTAGCAGTAGGACAGTCGCATCTGGCGTTCGCCGCTGCCGTCGGCGAAGAAGCCGGTGCCGGGGACGTACGCGACGCGTTTGTCCACGGCCTGGGGGAGCATCGCCTTGGAGTCGAGGCCTTCCGGCAGGGTCATCCAGACGAAGAACCCGCCGGCGGGGCGGGTCCAGGTGCAGCCTGGCGGCATGAGCACTTCGAGCGAGCTGAGGAGCGCGTCGCGACGCTCCCGGTAGAGCTCGCGGAAGGTTTTGATCTGCTCGCGCCAGGGCTGGGTGGCCAGGAACTGCCCGACCGCCAGCTGGGTGAAGGTCGAGTGCGAGAGCACGGCCGATTCCATCGCGAGGACGAGCTTGTCCCGGACGGCGTGGGGCGCGAGGGCCCAGCCGACGCGGAAGCCCGGGGCGAGGGTTTTGGAGAACGAGCCCAGGTAGACGACGCCTTCGGGGTCGTCCGCGCGGAGCGCGCGCAGCGGTTCGCCGTCGAAGCCGAGCAGCCCGTACGGGTTGTCTTCGACGATGAGGATGCCGGCGCGCTGGCAGATTTCCAGGACCTGGCGGCGGCGGACCTCGTTGAGGGTGACGCCGGCCGGGTTCTGGAAGGTGGGGATCGTGTAGAGGAACTTGATCCGATTGCCCGCGGACTTGAGGGCGTAGATCGTCTGGGCGAGGGATTCCGGGATCAGGCCCTGGTCGTCCATCGCGATGTGCACGACCTTGGCCTGGTAGGCGGCGAACGTGCCGAGGGCGCCCACGTAGGACGGGCCTTCGGCGAGCACGATGTCGCCCGGGTCGACGAAGATCCGGGTGATCAGGTCGAGGGCCTGCTGGGAGCCCACGGTCACCACGACGTCGTTGGCGCCCGCGTCGATGCCCTCTTCGCGCATGACCTCGCAGATCTGCTCCCGCAACGCGGGATCCCCCTGGCCCGAGCCGTACTGCAGGGCCTCCGGCCCGCGCTTGGCGATCAGGTCGGCGACCAGCTCCCCCACCACGTCCAGCGGCAGCGCGGTGACGTACGGCATGCCGCCGGCGAGCGAGACCACCTCGGGCCTCGACGCGACGGCGAAAAGAGCTCGGATCTCGGAGGCGACCATCCCGGTAGCTCGTGCGGCGTACCGATCGACATAAGCGTCAATACGCGACCCATGTGCCGCAGGCGTCCGACCGTGATCCGTCTCGTACGTCACGGTCCACCTCCAATTCGTAGCCGGAAATCCAGACTAAAGCAGCACAGCGCACCTCACACACCGGGTCTCACCCCTTGAGTACTTACTTGCCGGGGATCTCCCACGCGCCCAACCTGCCGCACGACCCCGCGGAGCGCTCGCTCCGGGGTGCTGTTGGCAGTGGTTCTCCCACCCACCCGCCCTTTGCGACGCTCGCGCTCGGCCCCGGCAACCGCCCGTCCGTCGCAACCGAGTCCCCCGCGACCCGAGCCCCCAGTTCGTTCTCCGAATCCCGGGAACTCATCAGACCTGCATTCCCGCGAACTCGTCGGAAGCCCATTCACCACGCCCAGGAAGCGCCAAACAATCCCACGACGAAACCCCTCACCCCCAAACCGAGAACCAGCCAACTCGCCCGCCAAAGCCTCGACCCAAGCCCACAAGCCTCCTCGACCCCCAGCCAATTACTGCCAGCTAGTCATACGCGGGGTTTGGCTTGCCCCGGCGCTCCCCCTTGACGATGCTCCGGCTGCGACCGCATGTGAGGCCCGGCTTGGCGCGGATCCGGCGGACGCGCTTCGCATGGACCCGCGCCGGCGGGTGGCGTGCTCGAACGCAACCCGAAGTTCTAGCCGGGCGGCACCGAACCTTTTGACATGTCACCGGCGTCGGTAACGGTTGAGAGGAGTCCCCTTGGACCGCAATGACAGCTTCCGCGGGTTCGTCGCCGGCCATCAGCAGGCGCTGATGCGCACCGCCTACCTGCTCACGGGAGACGCCCACCAGGCCGAGGACCTGCTGCAGAGCGTCCTGCTCAAGGTGCTCGCACGCTGGTCCAGGTTGTCGCACGTCGAGCACCCCGAGGCGTACGCGCGTAAGGCGCTGCTGAATCAGTACATCTCGTGGCGGCGGCGCCGGGTCAGTAGCGAGCTCCCGACCGCCGACCCGCCCGACCGGCCGTACTCGGGCGAGGACTCCACCATCGTGCGGCTCGTCATGCGCCAGGCTCTCATGCGGCTGCCGCCCCGGCAGCGGGCGGTGATCGTACTGCGCTACTACGAGGACAGGACCGAACGTGAGACAGCCGAACTGCTGAACTGCTCGATCGGGACGGTCGTGGTCATCGCTCTTGGGACAACGGTCACCATTCGGCTGTTGCCGGACAGGCCACAGGATGCCGCTTCCCAAAGCGACCTGCCGGCGCGGGGGGTGGGGCCGCTGAGCCACGCGTACAAGACCTTCTGCGAGCCGGACAGCGGGAAGGCGCCGTCGGGCTGCCGGGACGGAGGCTGGCGGGTGGTCACCCGGAGCGGCAAGACCTACCACGTGCCGGAGGCGCTGCCCAGCCTCGCCCCCGGCCGCACCGGCCTGCGCGACAGCCCGCTGGCGATCAGCCGGGACGGCCAGAAGATCGCCTACTACAGCGCCGAAAAGGGCACCTTCCAGGTCCGTGACCTGGCCTCGGGCCAGAAGACGACGGCTGCGAGCAAGGTGCCGAAGGCCCAGTTGGGAAGCATCTCGCGTCTGATGCTGTCGGACGACGGGCGGTTCGTGGCCTTCAGCAAGGTCCCGGATTTCAAGGACCCCGCGCTGCTCATCGATATGCGTGACGGGGTTGTCCGCGAGTTGCCGAACCGTTGGGTTCCCATCGGCCTGTCACAGGACGGTGCCATCATCACGCTTGCGGAATACTCGCCCAGGTCACAGCTGCGGACGATCTCGAACCTGTGGCCGAGCTCTTCGAAGGGCGACTCCACGTCGGTCATCCTGCCAGTGCACTACTTCTTCAGTCCGCTCGCCCCCGATGGGAAGACCGTCGCGGTGATCGAGAACCGCAGCACCGCCGAGCAGCCATGCCGTCGGGGCAACCTCGCCATGATGGACACGCTCACCGGCAAGAAGCGGAAGACGACCGTCATCAGCGGGCTGCCCTCTGATGTCTCCCAGATCTCGCTGCGCACCTGGCTCAGCGCCGAGGAGGTTACGGCTCTCACCATGTCCGTGCGGTGCAGGCCGGCGTCCGAGGTGCCAGACGACGAGCCTGCGGTAATCGACCTGCCGTACCGGACCATGACCGCCTACGCGGTGAACGTCAGGACCGGCAAGGCCAGGAAGCTCGCCACGTACAGAGCGCAGGGCTTCTTCGAGATCGTCCTACCCGGCCCCCCGGGGCTCTGTGACCTCGGTCTCGGGGCGGGGCGAGGGAAGACACGGGCCAAAGAGCGGTAAAGCCCGCCGAGCCGGAAGCTCGGCCATAAGCGAGGCGTGGCCGCAGGCACAGTACGATGCCAGACGGGAGCCGCGGTTCGCGGGTTCTCCTGGTCATGGCTCCTGGTGGGATAGGGGTTTCACGTGTCGCGTCGGCTGGCCAGTATCACCTTGGACAACCTTGACGATCTGCCTCGGCGGTGTCGGCGTTGTGTGTTCTGGGAGCTTGATCCGGTCAGTGGGGAGCGGGCCGTTCAGGCGGGGGATCCTGGCCTGGAGAAGGAGGCCTGGATTTCGGCCACGCTGCTGGAGTGGGGGAGCTGCGGGAAGGTCGCCTACGTTGACGGGGTCGCGGCGGGGTTCGTGCTCTACGCGCCGCCTTTGTACGTGCCGAGATCCGTCGCTTTTCCGACATCGCCAGTGAGTTCGGATGCGGTGTTGTTGATGACCGCGCACATCATTCCGGAGTTCTCGGGCGGCGGCCTGGGACGGATGCTCGTGCAGGGTGTCGCGAAGGATCTCACTCGCAGGGGCGTACGGGCGATTGAGGCGTTTGGGGATCTGAAGTGGGAGCAGCCTGGGTGCATGGCCCCGGCCGACTACCTACTCTCAGTGGGATTTAAGACGGTTCGTCCCCATTTGCGGTTCCCGCGGCTTCGGTTGGAGCTCAAGACGGCGGTGTCGTGGCGCGAGGACGTCGAGGTGGCGCTAGAAAGGCTGCTGGGGTCTATGAGTCCGGAGCGGGCCCTGCGTCCCGTCTGAGGCTTCTCAGCGCCGTCTATGGCCAATGTGGAGGTATTCCCGTACAAGCGAGAAAGCCTCCTCGGGGTGAGGAGGCTTTCTCGGGTGAGGCGTGTGGGCGGGGGATCTAGATGATGCCCTCAAGCTCGCGCAGCAGCATCGCCTTCGGCTTGGCGCCGATGATCTGCTTCACGACTTCGCCGCCCTTGTACACGTTCAGGGTGGGAATCTGGAGTACGCCGTAGTCGCGCGGGGTGGCCGGGTTCTCGTCGATGTTGAGTTTGACCACGGTCAGCTTGTCCGCGTGCTCGGTCGCGATCTCTTCGAGGATGGGAGCGACCTGGCGGCACGGTCCGCACCACTCGGCCCAGAAGTCCACGATGACAGGCTTGTCGCTCTTGAGAACCTCGGTGCTGAAGTCCGCGTCGGTGACGCTCTTGATGACGCCCACTGTTGTCTCCCCTTCTAGGTGGATCGGTGATCAGTCTTCGAGCTCGGTAAGCCAGCGCTCGGAGTCGAGTGAGGCGGCGCAGCCCGTGCCGGCGGCGGTGATCGCCTGGCGGTAGCTGTGGTCCACCACGTCGCCGCAGGCGAAGACGCCGTCCAGGTTGGTCTTGGTGGTGGGCGAGGCGACCTGGACGTAGCCCTCTTCGTCGAGCTCGACCTGGCCCTTGATCAGCTCCACCCGGGGGTCGTGGCCGATCGCGATGAACAGGCCGGTCGCCTCCAGCTCGGTCTCCTCGCCGGTCTTGAGGTTGCGCAGCCGGACACCGCTGACCTTCTTCTCCCCCAGGACGTCGACGACGGCGCTGTCCCAGACGAAGCGGATCTTCTCGTTCGCGAACGCGCGGTCCTGCATGATCTTGCTGGCGCGGAGTTCGCCGCGGCGGTGCACCACGGTGACCGTGCGGGCGAAGCGGGTCAGGAAGGTGGCCTCCTCCATGGCGGTGTCGCCGCCGCCGACGACCACGATGTCCTGGTCGCGGAAGAAGAACCCGTCACAGGTGGCACACCACGAGACGCCGTGCCCGGAAAGCCGCTTCTCGTTCTCCAGGCCCAGCTCGCGGTAGCCGGAGCCGGTCGCCAGGATGACGGACTTGGCGTAGTACGTGTCGGTGTGGGTCTTCACCACTTTGGGGGTGACGGTCAGATCCACCTCGACCACGTCGTCGGCGACCAGTTCGGCGCCGAAGCGCTCGGCCTGCTTGCGCAGGTTGTCCATGAGGTCGGGCCCCATGATGCCGTCGGGGAAGCCGGGGAAGTTCTCCACATCGGTGGTGTTCATCAGCGCGCCGCCGGCGGTGACCGAGCCCTCGAAAACGAGCGGCCGGAGGTCGGCGCGGGCCGAGTAGACGGCCGCCGTGTAGCCGGCGGGCCCCGACCCGATGATGATCACGTTACGGACGTCGCTCAACGCTTCTCGCCTCTCTCTGCTATGACCAAGGGCGTCAACAGATCCTAGGCTGTGTTTATGCCGCGCTGTGGTTATGGCCGATCCTCCGGATCGGCGGGCTTGGCCGCCCGGGAGCCTGTGTCTTCCCTCGTCACTCCGGCCGCTCCGCGACCTGCGTTCCTCAGTCCAGACACAGGCGCGGCCAAGCCGGGGTACGACCTATGGCGCGGAGATTGCCCTCGGGGCCTTCGACCCGGTGCTGGCGGGGCTAAGAAGGTCGGAGTATCCACGCCTGCTCCTGCACCGACTTTCCGTTGATCGAGATTGACGGTGATGGCGTCCGGAGCGTCACACCGAACCCCGTCACACGGGGCCGCGGCCTGGCCGTCTCCGGTGCTGAGCTTGCCTTCCTCAGACAGCACCGAGCGGGTGGCGGGTTCCGCTGGGAGATCCACAGGGCCCGCCGGCAGGGGGAAGCCATCACCGAGACGGACCGGGAGAACCTGCTGCTGCCGGGCGACCGACACCCGACCGGCTGGGCCGGGGGGAAGATCGGCAGAGATGGGACGCTTTGGCTGCACGAGGACGGCGATCCGCGCCGTTGGTACCGCTACGAGATGAACACCTAAGCAGCCATGCCGTTACCCGACCTGGGTCGGGTAACGGCAACCACAGCCGGGTGGTCCAGTTTCTCGTCGGTACGGACCTGCCGGCGGGATGTGGGTGTTAGTTCCAGGTGGCGAGGCCGTCTTGGCGGAGTTCCTGGCAGGTGTCGTTGACGACGACGACGCGGACCTTGTTGAGGGATTGCTCTTCCCAGAAGGCCATCACGGTGGCTTCGTTGCCGTTGTACAGGGCCCGGTCCACCGCGATGGGGGCGCGGTCGAGTTCGTTGGACTTGGCCTGGACGCAGGCGTCGAGTTGTTCGTCGTTGTTGCTGCCGGTGCCGGGCTCGGGGCCGAAGTAGCCGACCAGGGAGCCGGACAGTTCCCGGGATGTGTAGTTGTGGCCGCTCGCCCGGACGGTGTAGGTCAGGGCTCGCTGCGGCGTGCGGTCGGGGGTGGACACGCTCGTCGTCGGCTCGGCCAGGGTTCCGCTGGGCGCGGAGAACAAGTTGGTGGCCAGCGTGGTGGCACCGAAGACTCCGGCCACCGCGGCGGCCGCGCCGAGCGAGGCCAGCCAGGCCCGACGACCCCGGGACGACTTCCGGATCGGAGTGACAGTCGCCAACCCCGAGTCATCCGAAGCCGCTACCCCCACAAGAGCAGGAACGTCCGAACCAGCGTGAACGTCTGATCGAGCGTGGACGCTCCAACCGGCGGGAATGTCCGAACCAGCGTGATCATCCGAACCAGCGGAAACATTCCACTCGGCCGGACTCTCCGACGCAGTCGTGAAGCTCACCCCAGCAGGAACACCCAAACCGGCGGGAATGTCCGAAGCTGGAGCATCCCACGGGCCGGATATCGCCGGGGGAACCAGCGAAAGCCCGTTGGCTCCCGCCGTACCAGACACAAAAGGATTAGGTTCAGCGGCCAGCGCGCGGTCGATACGCATCGCTACCCCCAGCGGCATCGCTGGAATGGGCACCGTCGCGAGCATCTCCCGTACGGTGGCCAGATCGGCCAGGCTCTCCCCGCATGGATCGCAGACAGCCAAGTGCTGCCGGACCCGATGAGCGGTGGCGTCGTCCAGCAACCCCTCCGCCAGCTCTGCGAGGATCTCCAGGTCGTAGTGCGTATCACCCGTCACGAAGTTCTGCTCCCTTCGCGGATGAGACGCGACTGAGGTCCGTTCGGTTCCGTAGATGGGAAAGAATCGGCGCGAGTTTCGCCCGGCCACGTGCGCATCGGCTCTTCACGGTCCCGGCGGGGACCCCCAGAACCCCTGCCGCGTCCTCCACGGAATATCCCATCATGTCCACCAGTACGAGGGCCGCCCGCTGGTCGGCGGGCAGGAGTTTGAGCGCGGCGGTGACCTCCATGGACACTTCGCGTTCGGCGGTCTGGTCGGGCATTGGCGTGTCCCGCTCGGCGGCCTCGATCAGTTCGTCGTCGGCCACCGGCCGGACGGACTTGCGCCGCATGCGATCCAGGCAGGCGTTGACCACGATTCGATGCAACCATGTGGTGACTGCCGCGTCACCCCGGAAACTGTCGGCTTTCCGGTAGGCGGACATGAACGCGTCCTGGACGGCGTCGGCCGCCTCGTCGGGGTCCCCCAGGGTGCGCAGCGCGACCGCCCACATCCGGTCCCGGTGGCGTTTGACGATCTCGCTGAAGGCCAGTGGGTCGCCGCCGATATGGCGGGTGAGCAGGTCGGCGTCCGTCAACGCCGTCCGGGCACCCACGGCTGTGGGGTGCTCGGGCGTTGCCGGCTGTTCTGGTGGAGGGGTCACGTCGCCGATCCCAGGGTGCTCAGGTCCAAGATGGTGCCACCATACTTCCCTCCAGCGGCATCAAGGCGCGTAAACCAGATCAAATAGGCCTGAGACCTGCTATTCCTCGGTCGCGGTGATCTCCAGATCCAGCACCGTGCCGCGGAACCTGGGCCCGAACGGCGGCAGTTCGGTGAACCACACCATCAGGTAGCGGCTCGGCTCGCTGCCGGTCAGGTCGAAGGTCACCTTGCCCATCGCCTGCTTGGTGGACGCGGCCGTGGTGAGCGCCTCCGGCGTGGGCTGGCCGCCCAGTTTGAGTTCGGCGGAGCCGCCGGGCACGTCCCCGAAGTCGACGGTCACCTTGGTCAGCTGGGCGTCCCTGCCGAGGTCGACGAGTAAGCCGACGCCCTTCTTGAGACCGCCGAACTTGGCGCTGTCGTAGGTCTCGGTGTGCCAGTCGGTGCCGTACGAGCCGTCGATGGCGCGAGCGGCCAGTTCGTTGCGCTCCTCGCCGTCGCCGAGCGGGTCGAACCCGATGGCTTCCGCGGGGGTGAGGGCCACGGTCTTGGCCCCCGGTTCCGCGCCGGGCGCCGAGGGGGAGCTGCTGGACGGGGAGGCTTCGGTGCCGAGGCTCTTGCCCAGGCTCCAGGCGCCGATGCCGACGACGGCCATCACCAGCAGGACCACGATGGTGATCAGGAACCGGCTGAACAGGCCGGCCGGGCGGCGGTTGGGCTGCGGGCGCGGCGGCGGGGCCGGCCGGGCGGCCCTGGCGGTGGTGAGCGTGTCGGGAGCCTCGGCGCGCAGCTCCACCGACGGCGGCACCGTGGAGGCGGGGGCGGGCGCGGGGCGGGGGACCTGGGACAGCGCCTCGGCCACTTCGGCGGGCGTGGTCAGCGGCGTGAGGCCGCGTTTGACTCCCAGGATCCGGCTGACGATCGTGTCCAGGTAGCCGGGGACGCCGGCGGTCACCTGGCGGGGCGTGCAGAGCTTGCCGTCGTCCAGCGGCGCGGGCGGCAGGCCGCAGTCGTCCTCGCCGGGCCAGTGGCCGGTGAGCGCCGCGTACAGCAGGCGGCCGAGACCTTCCGCGTCGGCGCGCTCGGCCTCCTCGGGGGATTCGGCCTCCAGGCCGAGGACGGCCGCGTCCACGCCGACGCCGAGCAGCTTGACGGTGCCGCCTTCGCTCCACATCAGCCGCCCGGGGGTCAGGGCGAGGTGGCACATGCCGGCCCGGTGGGCGTGCGCGAGGGCTTCTGCGGCTTCGGCGACCAGGACGGCGCCGCGCTCGGGCTCCATCGGCCCGGCTTCGAGCAGGTCCAGCAGGGACTCGCCGGTCACCCACTCGCTGACCACGTAGGCGGTGCCGTCCTCGTCGGCGGCGTCGAAGACCTGGGTCAGCCGGGGGTCGGTCAACCGGCTGGCGGCACGCGCGGCCAGCACGACCTCGCTCTCGCGCGGAAACTCGGGGCTGAAGGTGTGGACGGCGACGGGCCTGGCCAGGATCTCGTCGATGGCCTTCCAGAGGGTCGCTCCGCGGGATTCGTGCACGCGGTCTTCGAGCCGGAAACGATCGGCGAGACGGGTGCCGGGTTCGACGGCGGACATGCTCACCGGGCCGCTCCCGCGTCAGGCCGGCGACGCGACGTGCATCCGCCCACGCTTTTGCCTCCGCTCACCGGTTTTACCTCTGCCACACCATGCTAGTGCCGTGCCGGGGTCACGCCACGCCCGCCAGGATCACACAATCAGGGTGGAGAAACCCTTTAGCGTCCTACCCGTCTCGTCACCATTCCAATGATGGAACCCACTTCCGCGATCCTGAGCCGGTGCGCGACCAGCAGGTAGACCAGCCCGCCGAGCCCGCCGCCGACGGCCAGCACCACGGCCGAACTGATCGCGTTGATGTCGGCGACCCGCACACTCCCCCACAGCACCAGCAGCGCGACCAGCGCCGCCGGGATCGCGGCCAGATACATCCGGATCAGCCCGGAGGCCACCAGCCGCCCGCCGAGCCCGCCGATCCTGCGGCTGGCCAGCAGCCAGGTCAGCGCGCTCCCCACCACGTAGGTCACGGTGAACGCCCCGGCCAGCCCCATCACCACCACCTGCGGCGGCAGCGTCAGGTACAGCGTGATCCCGATCGCCGCGTTGATCAGCACGTTCACCCCGGCGATCAGAGCGGGGGTACGGGTGTCCCCGAAGCTGTAGAACACCCGCAGCAGCAACTGGAAGATCGAGAACGGCACCAGCGCCAGCCCGAACACCTGCAGCACATGCCCGATGTAGATCGCCTGCTCGGTCGAGACCGCCCCCCGCCCGAAGATCAGCACAGTCACCGACGGCCCGAGCACCATCAACAGCAACCCGGCCGGCACGATCACCGAACACACCATCCGCACCGCCGACGCGAACTCCCCCCGCGCCGAATCGAACTCCCCGTCCCGCACGAACACGCTCAACCGCGGCAACATCGCCGTGATCACCGAAACCGCGATGATCCCGTACGGCAACTGAAACAACTGGAACGCGTACGAGTACGGCGTCAGCCCCCGCCCGTCGATCCCGTCCGCGGCCGCCGCGCTCCCGGCCCCCGTGGCCAGCCGCGTCGTCACCACGAACCCGACCTGGTTGATCGCCACGAAGGTCAGCGTCCACACCGCCAGCCGGCTCAGCTCGCCCAGCCCGGCCTTCCAGATGTCGAACCTGGGCCGGAACCGGAACCCGACCCGGTGCAGCGCGATGACCAGGATGATCGACTGCCCCACGATGCCGGCCGTGGTGCCGATGCCCAGCAGCAGCAACTCGCCCCTGGTCACCTGGGCCACCTCGTGCGTCCCGTGCCGGAGCAGGTACGCCACCCCGACCCCGATCACCACGAGGTTGTTCAGCACCGGCGCCCACATCGGCGCCCCGAACCGGTCCCGGGTGTTGAGGATGGCCCCCGCCACCGCGCCCACCCCGAAGAAGGCGATCTGCGGCAGGATCAGCCGGGCCAGCGTGACCGCCGCGTCGATCCCCTCCGGCGTCAGGTCGTCGGCGTACAGCTGGACCAGCGGCCGGGCCAGCAGCACGGCCACGACGGCGACCAGGGTGAGCCCGAGCGTGGCGGCGGTCAGCAGTCGCTGCTCGTAGGCCCGCCCGCCGTCCGCGTCGTCCTTGTGGTGGCGCAGGATGGCCGGCACGATCACGCTGCTCAGCACCCCGCCGATGAGCAGGTCGAACAGCACGAACGGGATCGTGTACGCCACGTTGTACGCGTCACCGAGGATGGTCACGCCGATGGCCGAGGCCAGGATGGCGGTCCGCAGGAAACCGGTCAGCCGCGAGACCAGCGTCCCGGCCGCCATGATCGCGCTGGCGCGCATCAACCGGCTCATGTCACTCCTCGGTAGAACGAGATCACGAGGCTACTGGGGATCGGCGGGCTACGCCTCCTGGGGTTCCCCGTGTTCGCGCACCGGCGCGGGCAGCAGCGGCCTCTTGGTGGAACGGCGGCGCACGATCCGCATCACCACGGCCGCCAGCATGATCACGACCGCCGCGCCGACGATCACGAGCGCGATCCCGCCGTAGCCGGTGGCGGACACGGTCAGTTTGGCGGGCTTGCCGAACACCCGTCCTTCGCGGTTGAGCAGCTGCACGTTGAGGGTGGCCTGGCCGCCGTCGCCGCGTACGGTCACCGGCACGTCGAAGGACCAGGTCTTGCCCTTGGTCACGGTCACCGAGGTGGTCTCCAGGACGCCGGCCGGGCCCTCCACCGCGAGCAGGTCGGGCTGGGTGGACTTGACCCGGATGGCGATCTCGACGTCCTCGTCCATCTCGTTGGTGACGGTGACCGGGATTCGCCCGTTCTCGCCCGCGATCGAGCGCGGGTCGTCCGGCCGGGCGACCGACACCTGCGCCATCCGCGCGTCCACGGCCGCCTCGACCTTGGCGACGTACGCCGCCGCCTCCCGTTCGGCCTTCTGGCCGCGCCAGGAGGCCGAGGCCAGCCGGAGCACGGCGGTCTCGAAGATACGCACCCCGCTGGCGGGCACCTGGGTGGCGGTGTCCACCTTCCTGGCCAGTTTGCGGACGCTGGTCAGATACGCCTTGGACAGCTCGCCCTGGCGGGCCTGGGCCGGATAGGCCAGTTCGGCGCGGACGGTCCGGTCCGGTTTCACCGAGTCGAGGGTGATCGGCCGGGTCCACGGCAGCGGCTTGAGCAGTTCGGCGATGAAGGCCGGATCGGGGTTCCAGGTCCGGGTGGCGGGGGCGACGATCACGCTGCCGGCCCGGTTCGGCGGCTGGGACAGGCTGATCATGGCGGTCTCGGCCAGGAACCGCTGCCGGATGGCCAGCGCCGCCCCGGGCGCCTTGGTGTCCGAGCTCAGCAGCTGACCCAGCACGGGATCGGCCAGTTGGGCGGTGACCTGGCCCTTCACCGTGTCCAGCGGCGCGGCGGGGGCAGCGGTGGCGGCTTCGGCGGGGTTGATCGGCGGGAGCGCGGAACCGGTGAGCAGGACCGAGCGGGTGCCGTTGACGGCCAGTTCGTCCAGGCCGTCCCGGTCGATGAGGCCGCCGGCGGGCCACACCGTGGTGGCCGGGATCTGCCGCTTCAGTAGCTGGCTGGCCACCGTCGAGCCCTGGGCCACGGCCTGGCCGGTGGCGTCGTCGAGGCCGTTGTGCACGAGCCCGGCCACGTCCGGATCCCCGTATGGCGTGGCCAGCACCGGGTTGTCGGCCAGTGCGGCGCGGACCGCGGCCAGCCAGGCTCCGGCCTTGGGATCGGCCTTTCTGTCCGTGCTGGTCTTGCCCTTGTGCGTCTGGGCGAGCCGCTGGGCGTCGTCCAGCAGGGCCGGGTCCACGAACCAGGTGACGTTCTTGTCGACCGTCTCGGCCAGCTTGAGGACGTTGGCCAAGCGGCCGTCGCCGAGCAGATTCTCGTCCAGGAACACGCCGTCGTCGGCCTGGTGCTGACGGCCGATCAGCGGCAGCGCGACCGCGACCCGGGTCTTGGGGAGCTTGGTACCGGGCGGGAGGTAGGTCAGGAACGTGTGCACGGCGGCCAGCGGCTGCTCGGTGAACCCGTCCAGGACCTCGATCGTCAGCGGATACACGCCCGCCCGGGTGAGGCCGAGCTGGCCGGGGGTGAAGTCGACGGTGAACGGGAGCTTGCCGTTGGGGTCCAGCGCGGCGTTCTGGATCCGGGTGTCGTAGCCGGAGGTGTAGTCGGCCTGGCCGGTGGCGTGCGCGTCCATGTCGGCGCGGGAGCGGAGCGGGTTGTTGCTGCCGTACCTGAACCGGACCTTGACGATGGACTGCGGGGTGCCGGTGACCTCGCCCGCGATGGTGATCGGGGCGCGCGGGTCCTGCGGGGATTCCGGGCTGATTTCGGTCAGGACCAGCCCGTTCGCCGCTGTGGCGGCACGCGTCGCGTTCGCCGGGTGCGCCAGACCTGGCGCGACGAGCCAGGCGGCGGTTAGAAAGGAAACCAGGCGACGCACGCCCTGAATGCTATAGGCCTCCGATATGTGGCCGTTGTCAGCCGGTGCGTCCGTTACCCGTGAGATCCACGGGCTTGGCGTCCACCAGAGCAAACAGATGGATCGCACGCAATCGCAATACCGTGCTGCGTTCCCCGGTCGCCGTGTAGACGAGGTCGTCCGGGTCGGTGTCGTCGATCAGGCGCTGGTCGATCAGCACGGTCAGCCGATCCGGCAGCAGCAGCGGCCCGACCAGACCGGAGGCGTAGTCGGTGGCGGAGTTGACCAGGAAGGCCGAGGCGAGCCGGACCCGCTGCGCCCCCAGCAGCGCGGTCACCGTGGCGGCCTTGGGCGGTTTGGCGACCGACCCGATCACGGCCACCGGCTCGCGCACCGAACGGATCGTGACCTCGAAGACGGTGACTCCCACGCAATCGCGGGCAGAGACCCCCAATACCTTCGGCAGGTCGTCGAAGCAAGTCAGGACACGGGGAAGCCGTACGATCTCATGGTGGATCTGCTGGGCGAGGAGGCGGCGGTGGATCGCGAGGGCGTCCTGCATGTTCTGCGCTCCTTCGTCGTGCCCCCGACAGATCTGCGACTGACCGTAACCTGGTGATCGCCATAGGTGTACTAGCCCAGAGGCACCTGTTCCGTAATCGAAGGACTACCCAGCTTGTCCCCTTCAAATCGTGTAGAGACCGCTGTGAGCGACTTGTTCCATCGGGTGGAGCCGGTCGCCGACGAGCTCGGCGAGGTGTTCGCCAAGCGCGGCCACGAGCTCGCCCTGGTCGGCGGGCCGGTCCGTGACGTGCTGCTCGGCCGGGCCGGACACGACCTCGACCTGACCACCGACGCCCGCCCCGAGCAGGTGCTGGAGATCGTCCGCGACTGGGCCGACGCGTTCTGGACGATCGGCATCGAGTTCGGCACCGTCGGCGCGCGCAAGGGCGACTGGCAGCTGGAGATCACCACCTACCGCAGCGAGGCGTACGACCCGAAATCCCGCAAACCCGAGGTCCGGTACGGCGACACGCTCGACGCCGACCTGGCCCGCCGCGACTTCGCGGTGAACGCGATGGCGGTCCGGCTGCCCAGCCACGAGTTCGTCGACCCGCACGGCGGCCTGCGCGACCTGGCCGACCGCGTGCTGCGCACCCCCGGCACCCCCGAGCAGTCCTTCGGCGACGACCCGCTCCGGATGCTGCGCGCCGCCAGGTTCGCCTCCCAGCTGGGCTTCACCGTCGACGCCGCCGCCATCGCCGCGATGCGCGACATGGCCGAGCGGATCGAGATCGTCTCGGCCGAGCGCATCCAGGCCGAACTGGACAAGCTGATCTGCGGCGCCGACCCCCGGGCCGGGCTCAGTCTGCTGGTCGAGACCGGCCTGGCCAACCACGTCCTGCCGGAGCTGCCCAAACTCCGCCTGGAGATCGACGAGCACCACCGGCACAAGGACGTCTACGAGCACACCCTGATCGTGCTGGAGCAGGCCATCGCCCAGGAGGCCGCCGGGCCGGACCGGGTGCTGCGCTGGGCCGCCCTGCTGCACGACGTCGGCAAGCCGAAGACCCGCAAGAACGAGGAGGGCGGCCGGGTCTCCTTCCACCACCACGAGGTGGTCGGCGCGCAGCTGGCCAAGCGGCGGCTGAGCGAGCTCAAGTTCCCGAAGGAGGTCGTCGGCGACGTGGCCCGCCTGGTCGAACTGCACCTGCGCTTCCACGGCTACGGCGAGGGCGAGTGGACCGACAGCGCGGTCCGGCGCTACGTGCGGGACGCCGACCACCTGCTGGACCGGCTGCACAAGCTCACTCGGGCCGACTGCACCACCCGCAACAAGCGCAAGGCCGCGGCGCTGTCCCGGACCTACGACCAGCTGGAGGAGCGGATCGCCCGGCTGGCCGAGGAGGAGGAGATCGCCAAGATCCGGCCGGAGCTGGACGGCAACGAGATCCAGGAGATCCTCGGCATCCCGCCGGGGCCGCTGGTTGGGCGGGCGTACAAGTTCATGATGGACATCCGGATGGACGAGGGCATGATCGGCAAGGACGCCGCCAGGGACCGGCTGGTGGCGTGGGCGGCCGCGAATGGATGACCTGCTGCGGCTGGACCGGGAGCACGTGTGGCATCCATACACGGCGTTTCCGCCCGCCGTGCCGGTGCACGCGGTCGCCAAGGCCGAGGGGGTACGGCTGACGCTCACCGACGGCCGGGTCCTGGTGGACGGGATGTCGTCCTGGTGGGCGGCGATCCACGGCTACCGGCAGCCCCGGCTGGACCAGGCGATCAAGGATCAGCTGGACGACATGGCGCACGTCATGTTCGGCGGGCTCACCCACGAGCCGGCGGTGCGGCTGGCGGTGCGGCTGGTCGAGCTGACCGGGCTGGACCGGGTGTTCCTGGCCGACTCCGGGTCGGTGGCGGTCGAGGTCGCGATCAAGATGGCGATCCAGGCGACCGGGCGGACCCGGCTGTTTACCGTGCGCGGCGGGTACCACGGCGACACGTTCGAGTGCATGTCGGTGTGCGATCCGGTGAACGGCATGCATCACCTGTTCACGGGGGCGCTGGCGCAGCACGTGTTCGCGCCGCCGCCGCCGTTGGGGTACGGGGTGGCGCCGGATGAGGGCTACCTCGCCGAGGTGGCCGATCTCCTGAAGCGGCACGCGCACGAGCTGGCGGCGATCATCCTGGAGCCGGTGGTTCAGGGGGCGGGCGGGATGCGGTTCTACCACCCCGCCTATCTCCGGAAATTTCGGGAGTTGGCCGATGAGTTCGGGCTGCTGCTGATCGCGGATGAGATCGCGACCGGGTTCGGGCGGACCGGGGAGCTGTTCGGGTGCGATCACGCGGGGATCCGGCCGGACATCATGTGCGTGGGGAAGGCGCTGACCGGGGGGTACATGACCCTGGCGGCGACGTTGTGCACGGCGGAGGTGGCGGAGCGGATCGGGCTGCTCATGCACGGGCCGACCTACATGGGGAATCCGCTGGCGACGGCGGTCGCGAACGCGTCGCTGGAGTTGCTGGGCGAGCGGCCGTGGCGGCAGGAGGTCAAGGGGATCGAGGCGGTGCTGGCCGAGGGGCTGGCGGCGGCCGCGCCGTACGCGAAGGATGTGCGGGTGCTGGGGGCGATCGGAGTGATCGAGGCCCACGAGCCCGTGGATGTCCAGAAAATTCAGGACATCGTGATGGAGCGGGGGGTGTGGCTGCGGCCGTTCGGGCGGCTGATCTACACGATGCCGCCGTACGCGTGTGAGCCGGCCGATCTCGCCATGATCACTGAGGCCATGGTGGCGGCGGCCCGGTCGCTCAGGTAGCCGTGACCGGCTGGCGGGGGCGGGCGACCAGGCGGTAGCCGACGGCGGAGACGCCGTACAGGACGCAGATCAGGGCGAGCACGCCGACCGAGCGGCCGTTCGGCGGCAGCAGCAGGGCCGCGAACGAGACGCCGATCACGAACATGCCGTTGAACAGGAAGTCGTAGATGGAGAAGATCCGGCCCAGGTAGGCGTCCTCGATCTCGCGCTGGACCACGGTGTCGGTGCAGATCTTGATGCTCTGGCCGGTGATCCCCAGCACGAAACCGGCCGCCAGGAAGCCCGGCTCGCGGAATGGCACGCAGAGCACGAACTCCAGCACGCCGGCGGCCACCAGCATCATCGGGATCCAGGTCTCGATCCGGAACCGCTGCGTCGCCCACGGAGTGATCAGCGCCGCCGCGAAATACCCGACCCCGGAGGTGGCGACCACGCCGGTGATCTGTTCCAGGCCGGCTTCCGGGGTGGTCGTGAAGTAGAACCGGTAGAGCAGCAGGACCAGGCCCATCGACATGCCGTAGAGCAGCCGGTGGGCGGCCATGCTGGCCAGCGCGGAGGCCGGGCCGCGCCGGTGCAGGACGTGCCTGGCGCCGTCGCGGAGGCCGGTGAGCACGTTTCTGAGCGCTTCCTTGGTCTGCGGCCGGGCCGGATCGTAGGCGGGACCGAGCAGATCCCTGGCCATGGTCGAGGCGATCAGCGCGCTGGATCCGAAGATCACCCCGGACATCACCAGGATCCCGGCGGTGCCGCCGTTCCCGGCCCCGAACGCGAACCGGAGCAGGAAGCCCGCGCCCGCCCCGACGAAGGTGGCCACCGTGCCCGAGGTCGGGGTGACCGCGTTGGCCATCATCAGCCGGTCGGCCGGGACTACGTGCGGCAGCGAGGCGCCCAGCGCCGTCAGGAAGAACCGGTTGACCGCGAGCACCCCGAACGCGGCCGCGTAGAACACCCAGTCGGGCGCGTGCACGGCCACCGCCGCCGCGGCCCCGAACAGGAACACGCCGCGCACCAGCGGCCCGACGACCAGGATCTGCCGCCGCGACCAGCGGTCGATGAACACGCCCGCGAACGGCCCGATGATCGAGTACGGCAGCAGCAGCACGGCGAACGCCGCCGCCACATCCGCCACCGAGGTCTGCTTCTCCGGACTGAAGAACGCGTAACCCGCCACCGCGAACTGGAAGATCCCATCGGAGAACTGCGAGACCAGGCGAGTGCCGAACAGCCGGCGGAAATCCCTGCCTCGCAGGACGACGCGCAGATCTGAGACGTATGGCACCCGGACAGCCTAGTCTCCGCGGCAATTCGCTTCGCCAAAATAGGACATCAGGGTGATCTCGGATACAGGAGTTCCCAAGCGTCATGATCTCGTACTCTCGATCCCGTGACCTCAGACGAACATGTCGTGCTGGTCGACGGCGAGGGAAACCCGATCGGCACCGCCCCCAAGTCCACGGTTCACGGCGCTCACACCCCGCTCCACCTGGCGTTCTCCAGCTACGTCTTCGATGGTGAGGGCAACGTGCTGCTCACCAGGAGGGCCGCGCACAAGATCACCTGGCCTGGGGTGCTGACCAACAGCTGCTGCGGCCATCCCCTGCCAGGGGAACCGCTGCCGGCCGCCGTCGTCCGCCGCCTCTCCTTTGAACTGGGGCTCACCGTCGAATCGGTGGACCTCATACTCCCGTCCTTCTCCTACCGGGCGATCATGGACAACGGCACGGTCGAACACGAGCTCTGCCCGGTGTACCGGGCGCTCGCGGCCGGCCGCGCCGAGCCGAACCCGGAAGAGGTGGGTTCGGTGGAGTGGGTGCCGTGGAAGGAGTTCGCCGACCGGGTGCTGACCGGCGAACTCGCCATCTCGCCGTGGGCGACCGAGCAGATCCCGCTGCTGGCCGCCCTGGGCCCCGACCCGCTCCGCTGGCCGACCGCCCACCCCGACCGCCTGCCCCCCGCCGCCCGCCCATGAGAGAACGCCCCGGGCCAGGCCCGGGGCGTTCATATTTCTCACGCGACCACGGGGGCCGCGCTTGAGGGGAGTGGCTGTTTAGCGGTCGACCTCGCCGCGGATGAACTTCTCCACGTAGTCCCTGGCCTCGTCGTCGGAGTACTGCTCCGGCGGCGACTTCATGAAGTAGGACGACGCCGACAGGATCGGCCCGCCGATGCCCCGGTCCAGCGCGATCTTGGCGGCCCGGAGCGCGTCGATGATCACGCCCGCCGAGTTGGGCGAGTCCCAGACCTCAAGCTTGTACTCCAGGTTCAGCGGGGTGTCGCCGAACGAACGACCCTCCAGCCGCACATACGCCCACTTGCGGTCATCCAGCCACGGCACGTGGTCGGACGGGCCGATGTGCACGTCGGCGCGGCGCATCTCGTGCGGGATCTGGGAGGTGACCGACTGGGTCTTGGAGATCTTCTTGGACTGGAGCCGCTTGCGCTCCAGCATGTTCATGAAGTCCATGTTCCCGCCGAAGTTGAGCTGGTACGTGCGCAGCAGCTCCACCCCGCGATCCTCGAACAGCTTGGCCATCACCCGGTGCGTGATGGTCGCGCCGACCTGCGACTTGATGTCGTCGCCGACGATCGGCACGCCCGCCTCGGTGAACTTCTCCGCCCAGACCGGGTCAGAGGCGATGAAGACCGGCAGCGCGTTGACGAACGCCACCTTCGCGTCGATCGCGCACTGCGCGTAGAACCGGTCGGCCTCCTCCGACCCCACCGGCAGGTAGGAGATCAGCACGTCCACCTGGGCGTCCCTGAGCACCTGGACCACGTCCACCGGCGCGTCGTCGGACTCCTCGATGATCTCGCGGTAGAACTCGCCGAGCCCGTCGAAGGTATGACCGCGCTGCACGGTCACCCCCAGCGGGGGCACGTCGCAAATGTTGATGGTGTTGTTCTCCGAGGCCACGATCGCCTCGGACAGATCCCGCCCGACCTTCTTGGCGTCCACGTCGAAGGCCGCCACGAACTCCACGTCACCGACGTGGTAGTCACCGAACCGCACATGCATCAGGCCCGGCACCCGAGCCGCCGGATCGGCGTCCCGGTAGTAGTGAACACCCTGCACCAGCGACGCGGCGCAGTTCCCCACACCAACGATGGCCACTCGCACCGAACCCATCGCTCTCGCTCCTTCGCTACTGAGAATCGGGATCTTCATCCCGATCTACTTGGTTTTGTACGGCTTGCGCACGTTCTGTGTTGATTAGCTCGTTCAACCAGCGGACCTCGCGCTCGACGGATTCCAGGCCGTGCTTCTGGAGCTCCAGCGTGTAACTGTCGAGCCGCTCACGGGTCCGGGCGAGGGCGGTGCGGACCGCTTCGAGGCGCTCTTCCAGGCGGCTTCGACGGCCTTCGAGGATGCGCAGGCGCACTTCGGCTTCCGTATGCCGGAAAAAGGCGAAGTGGATGCCGAAGCTCTCGTCCTCCCATGCGGAGGGGCCGGCCTGGGTCAGTAGTTCCTGTAGGCGTTCCTTGCCCTCGGCGGTGAGCTTGTAAACGATCTTCGATCGGCGGCCGAGCACCACGTCTTCCGGCGGCTCCTCCTCAACGATCAAACCCTCGTTGAGCAGGCCTTTCAGACAGGGGTAGAGCGAGCCGTACGAGAACGCGCGGAACATGCCGAGTAGCGTGTTGAGCCGTTTGCGGAGCTCGTAACCGTGCAGGGGAGTCTCGTGGAGCGAGCCCAGGACGGCGAGCTCCAGGACGTTGCCACGGGCGCCGGTCACTGGAACCACCTCCCTGTATGTCTGACCGATGTATCGAACTGATACATCAACAAGATACGTCGCCCCGTTATATCGCGCAACACTGCCCTGTTCAGGGGACCAAGAACCTCATCGGTTCGGCATCTTTTGGTAAGAAGTCGTAATCTGGCCCGTATGTGGTCACAGCGGGCGGTCGTGGACTACGGCCTCGCGAAGCGGGCGGCGATTCAGTCGATCCGCTCTGGCCACGTGGAATCGCGGGACGTCTGCGACGCTCACCCCTATCTGCTGCGGGCCGCTCGGACACTGGGGGAACCCACCGACTACGGCTGCCCGATATGCGAGCGTCGGAACGTCACGCACGTCACTTATGTGTATGGGGACGAACTAGGGCGTTCCGCAGGCCGCGTAAAGGCTTCGTCAGACCTGGCTGAGATGGCCCACGAATACGAGGAATTCAGGGTCTACGTGGTCGAGGTCTGTCAAGGTTGTGGCTGGAACCACCTGGCGGTCTCGTTCCTTCTCGGAACAGGCGGCTCCCTTGCGCGGGGCGGGCTTCCAGGTTGAGTACGCACGTGAGTACGCCGCTGAGGAAGCTGTGGAAGCGACTGCGAGAGCCGCCGCACCCCCGCCCGCCTGCCGAGTAGACGTTGACGAGCAACCCCAACGACCGATCGAGGACGCGTGAGTAACAGCAGCAGCTTTGGCCCGGAGTCGGCCGGCGGCCCCCGCGAGGGCTCCGGCGGGGCCCCTCGCCCTGGGCGGCGCCGTCGTTCTCCCGGCGAACCCCCCGCATCGTGGGGCGAGCCGACAGCGCCTCCTGGCCCCGCCCAACCGGGCGGCCATGGCCCACCCCCGCCGGGCGGCGGGCCACGTCGTGGCGAAGCCGCCTTCGAAGACACCGCCGCGATGGGGGCCGTCCCCCCCAACCGGCATCTGTCCGCCGTGCCGCCGCCACAGTCGCCGCCGCCGTCGCGGGGCTACGAGCGGGAGCGTGGCGGCAACGTGCCGTTCCCGACCGGACCGGCCGACCGCACCCAGGCGGTGCGCCCCCCGAACTTCCCGCCCGGCGGCCCCTCCGGCGGTCCTCCCGGTGGTCAGCCCGGCGGTCCTCCCGGTGGTCAGCCCGGTGGCCCTCCCGGTGGTCAGCCCGGCCCGGCCGACCGCACGCAGGCCATCGGCGCGCCGCCCGGCGCACGTCCAGGCGGCCCGCCCGGTGACCGTGCCCCCATGCACACCGGCGGGTATTCGGTCCGCGGTGACAATCCGGCCGGCGGTCCCCGTACCCAGTCGATCGGCGGGCCGCCCACCGCGATGCGCTCGGAAGGCGCCGAGACCCAGATCGGTGGCCCGCCCGGCCGCCGGCGCCGCGCCGCGGGACCCCAGCCGGGTGGCCCGGGCGGACCCGGCGGACCCGGCGGACCCGGCGGGCCGACCGACCTTGACGACGAGAAGCCGCGTCGCCGGGGCTGGAAGCGGTTCCTGCCGAACTGGAAGGTCGTGGTCATCGGCATCACGGTGCTGATCGCGGGCCTGTTCGGCATGATCGCCGTCGCGTACGCCAACACCCCGGTGCCCACCGTCGAGCAGGCCGAGGCGCTCTCCCAGGGCAGCGTGCTCTACTACAACGACGGCAAGACGAAGATTGTCCAGCTGGGCACCAAGCGCACGATCATCGACATCAAGAAGGTCCCCGAGTTCGTCCAGGACGCGGCCATCGCGATCGAGAACAGGAGCTTCCGCGAGGACGCCGGCATCTCGATCTCGGCGATGGCCCGCTCGGTCTGGATGACCGCCACCGGCCAGCAGCTCCAGGGCGCCTCCACCATCACCCAGCAGATGGCCCGCGGCTACTACGACGGCCTGAGCCAAGAGGTCTCGATCAAGCGCAAGATCAAGGAGATCTTCGTCGCGATCAAGATCAACAAGGAGATGGACAAGGACCAGATCCTCAGCAACTACCTGAACACCATCAACTTCGGTCGCGCGTACGGCATCGAGGCGGCCTCCCAGGCATACTTCGGCAAGTCGGTCACCAAGCTCAATGTCATCGAGGGCGCTTACCTGGCCGCCCGCATCCAGACGCCCAGCTGGGAGGCGGACGCGCCGGCCCTGAAGGCCCGCTTCACCGACGTCGTCAACGCGATGGCCACCTACAAGCCCGACAAGTACGGCACGCTGCCCACCACCGCCAAGTTCCCCGAGGCCCGGCCGGACAACAATGTCAACGAGCTCGGTGGGCTCAAGGGCTACATGCGGACACAGGTCCTAGAGGAGCTCAAGACCCGCGGTATGACGCCCGACATGGTCCGCAGCGGCGGCTACAAGATCGTGACCACCTTCGACCGGAGGCTCATGCTGGCCGCCAAGAAGGCCGTTAAAAACGTCACCTCCGGCATGTCGAAGGAATTCCACACCGGCCTCGCCGCGGTCAACCCCAAGAACGGCCGAATCGTCGCCTTCTACGGCGGCGACGACTTCGTGACCGACCCATGGAACGAGCCCTGGGACTCCAAGAAGCAGGCGGCGTCCGCCTTCAAGCCGTACGTGCTGGCCGCCTGGCTGGAAGCCGGCTACAGCCTCAACAGCTTCGTGCCCGGCAACAAGACCATGCCGACCGACCCGCTCGAACACACCACGCGGATCACCAACAGCCACAAGGAGAAGGACTCGATCGACGTCATCCGCGCCACCGCGGCGTCGATCAACACGGCGTACGCGTCCATGGCGTACGCGGTGCCGGGTCAGCTGGACACGGTCAAGGCGATCGCGGTCGACGCCGGCCTGGACGAGAAGCGGATGAGCGACGACGTCGCCGAGCACAATTACCTGTTCTCCATCGGCACCGCCCCCGTGACCGCCGTCGAGCAGGCCGCGGGCTACTCGATCTTCGCGAACGCCGGCAAGCACGTGGACGCGCACACGGTGGTCGAGGTGTCCCAGCTCAAGGACGGCAAGCGCACGGTCGTGCTCGGCGAGCGCAAGCCGGTCAAGCAGGTCATCTCGCCTGAGGCGGCGGCGGACTCGGTGGTCGCGCTCAAGGCGGTCATCACCGGCGGTACCGCCTCCGGTAACGGCAACATCGGCCGTCCCGCAGGTGGCAAGACCGGCACGAACACCGGCGAGGAGGACGCCTGGTTCGTGGGCTTCACGCCGCAGCTGTCCACGGCTGTAGGCATGTACCGGGAACAGTGCAAGACGAAGCGCGGCAAGATCGTCCAGCCGAAGCATTCGAACTGCCCTAAAGGGACGTCAGCGGTGGAAGTCGGCCTGGGCTTCCAGGGTGCCGATGCCCCCACCAGGATCTGGCGCGACTTCATGATCGAGGCGCACCGCAGCTGGGAGGTCCAGGACTTCCCGCCCCGGGCCAGCACCGGCGCCCCCGAGAACATCGCCCCCAGCCCGTCCCCCACCCCGACCCCCGACGTCGAGGGCGAGTTCCCACCGGACTTCCCGGAGGGCGGCGACGAGTGCTTCCCGGGTGGCGAGGGTTGCGATGTCGACGTCCCGTTGGACGACGGGAGCGGCAACGTGGACCCGTTCACGTCGCCGGCGGGACCGGCGCAGGCGCCACTGCCGCCGCGGCCCACACCGGCGTCGCGGGAACCGTAAAATCCGCCGCGACGCCCGGTCTGCACCGGCGTCGCGGGAACCGCAAAATTTGCCGCAACGCCCGGCGTTCCTCGTGGAGCGCCGGGCGTTTGTTGTTTTCCCCCGATCTGGACACGTGAGGTTTCTCGGGGCGGAGGTCGCCAACGGGGGTGGGGGGGTGGTCAAATACCGGCATGACTCGGACCTCTGGTGCCCCGGGACCGTTGACGTCGGTTGCGTTTCGGGCCGTGCCGTACATTCCGCTGGGTGTGTTCGCGGTGTTGGGCGCGTTCCTCGCGTACTTCTGGAAGTCGGCGTGCCGGTTCGGGGGGGCGTGGAACACGGGGGTCGAGCAGTACAGCAACTTCTGCTACACCGACATCTATCCGCTGTGGTTCGCGCGGCAGCTGAGTGACGGGAAGATCCCGTACATCGACAATCCGGATGTCGAATATCCCGTCGGGATCGGCGCGATCATGGAGTTCGCGCGGCGGCTGTCGTTCAACGATGGGGTGACGTTCTACGACATCACCGTCATTCTGATGGGCGCCAGTCTGGTGATCGGGGTGCTGCTGATGGCGGCGCTGGCCGGTCCCACCCGGCCTTGGGACGCGCTCTGGTATGCGATCGGGCCTGGGGTCATTCTCTGCGCTTACATCAACTGGGATCTTGCGGCGGGGGCGCTCGCGCTGGGCGGGCTGCTGGCCTGGGCGCGGGAGCGTCAGTATTTGGCGGGTGTGCTGCTGGCGCTGGCGGTGGCTACCAAGTTCTACCCGCTGATGTTCATCGGGGCGCTGTTCCTGCTGGCCGCTCGGACCGGCAAGTGGGTGGAGTTCGGAAAGACGCTCGGCGCCGCGGTGCTGACCTGGTTGCTGGTCAATGTGCCGGTCATGCTGATCAGTTTTCCTGGGTGGGCGAAGTTCTATGTGTTCAGCAGTGAGCGTGGGGTCGACTGGGGTGGGCTCTGGTTCTACTTCCAGAAGTACAACTGGGGGTTCCTGGCGAACGGCGACGCGCTCAACGAGATGGCGATGGGCACGCTGGCGATTCTGCTGCTCGGGATCGCCGTACTGACCGTGGCGGCGCCGCGGCGGCCGAGGCTGGCGCAGATCTGTTTTCTGGCGTTGGCCGCGTTCATGGTGACCAACAAGGTGTGGTCGCCGCAGTATGTGCTCTGGCTGGTGCCGCTCGCCGTACTGGCCCGGCCGAAGTGGCCGGCGTTGGCGGTGTGGCAGTTCACCGAGGTCTGGTACTTCTTCGCGATCTGGCTGTATTTCGTGGGGATGGATCCGGCGCACACGGCCGAGGGGATCAGCGACGGGCCCTACTTCCTGGCGGTCTGGGCTCGCGCTCTGGCCGTGATGGGCCTGATGGCGCTGGTCGTCTGGGACATCCTCCGCCCCGAACGCGACCTCGTCCGCAAGGACGACATCGACGACCAATCGGGCGGCGTCTTCGACCATGCCCCAGACCGTTTCGTCTTGTTCCGCCGCCCGGCGACACTGGCCTCGGCTTCGGCGGCTGCGGGGACTTCGGGGGCTCCGGCCTCGGATACTTCAGCCTCGCGGGCTTTCGCCTCAGGGGCTTTCGCTTCGGGAACCTCGGTCGCGGGGACGCCGAGCGCGGGGGCCTCAACTTCGGCGGATCTGGGGACTTCGGCGGCTTCGGGGACTTCGGCTTCGGTGGGTCCGGCGGCGCCAGGGTCTTCGGCTTCGGCGGTGCCAGGAGTTCCGGGGGCTCCGGCGGCTCCGGGGGAGTGAATCTTTCACCGATCTTTCGACCGTCGGCGCTTTGATCGCGTCGGGGTCTGATGTCACCGATGATCGCCCGCTAGCCTGCATCTGATGGATTGTGCGAGGACGTCGGCTTTTTCGGGGAAGGTCAGGTAATCGTGCGATACGCACTACCGGTCTGGGCGCTCACCCGAGCCGTCATGTTCCTGATCGCCACCCAGGTCATCCCGGTCGGCCACGAGGGCTCCTTCGACAACGACGTCCGTTTGTACGGCGATTGGTCGACCATCTTGCTGAGCGGGCAGTTCCCGGCAGGGGACGAGAAATGGCAGTACCCGCCCTTCGCGGCCGTGCCCATGCTCGCCCCCCACCTGCTCCCGTGGAGCTACCAGATCTCGTTCTACGTGATCGCGATCCTCTGCGATCTCGCCATCCTGCTGCTCGTCCACCGGTTCGCGACCCGCAACAACGCCGGCCCCGCCGCGATCTGGGCTTGGACGATCGGCGGAGCCGTACTCGGCCCGATCCTGATCTCCCGATACGACCTGATGGTCACCCTGGTCGCGGTAGCCGCCCTCACCGTCTCCAGGGACGCCCTGGTCCGCGGCATCCTCATCGGTGTCGGTCTGTCCATCAAAGTGTGGCCGATCGCCCTCCTGGTCGGCCTCCGCCGCTGGCGTGAGCTGCTCACCGGCACCGGCGCGGCGCTCACCGCCACCGTCGTGGCCTGCGGTGCGGCGGCCCTGGTGATGCCGCACGCGCTTGATTTCCTCACCAATCAGCAGGAACGCGGCCTTCAGGTGGAATCCCTGGCCGGCACGCCGTTCGTCCTCGGCCGGGTCCTCGGCTGGTGGGGCGGCTTCACCAGCTACCAGCACGGCGCGATGGAACTCGTCGGCGACGGCATCGAGACCGCCACTCAGCTCAGCGTGATGGCCACTCCCGTGGCCGCGCTGCTGCTGATTCTCTGGTGGCTGCGCGCCACCCCCACCGAGACCACGTACTACGACGCGGCCTTCACCACCGTGCTCTTCCTGGTGCTCACCAGCCGCGTGCTCTCCCCGCAGTACCTGATCTGGCTGATCGGCATCGCCGCCGTCACGTTCGCGGTCCGCGAGTCCAGCCAGCGCGCCGCCGCCTGGCTGCTGCTGACCGCCATGCTGCTGACCGGGATCATGTACCCGTGGGTGGAGGAGGACTACAGCTGGGCCGGCCGTCTCCCCGGCACCCTGCTCCTGGTCGTCCGCAACCTGGTCCTGCTCGCGGCCGCGATCGTCTCGTTCGTGAGCCTCTGGCGGAGTACGCAAGCCCAACCGGCTAAGTCTGAACCTGTACCCGCTATTTAAGCTCGCCAATCCAGAGAGTTTATCCACAGGCTGTGGAAACTCCCAGTGCTCCCTGTGGACACGCAAGGGAGACCGAAAGGATTTTGTGACGCTGGCTATACGGCCCTGTTCAACCCGCTAATCAGCATTTCGGCTGACCTTGGTGATGAACCACAACGGGAGAAGCGGCGGTTGATCGCCGCATTTCCCGTCTCAGTCGTCGGACCAGCCACCACCAAGAGTGTGATTACTCGCCGCCGCACTGTGCTGCTATCAAGCGCTACTCAAAGCTTGCGCGTAGACAATTTGACAGATTTGTCAGGATCTCGCGTCCCTCTCGACAGGTGTCTGCCGCAAACGAATGATGATCTAGTCCAGCAAGATCACATGAACGGGATAAGCCAGATGCGTAAACGCATGGCCGCCGCTTTGATCGCAGCTGCCGCAGTCACGACCATTGTTCTGCCCGCCACGGCGCAGGCAAACGCCATGGCATGGGTAACCCACAGTGGCCCTTACCCGTCCCTGAGCACATGCCAAACCGCAGCTACCCTGTACGGCTACAACTCGCAGAACTCTTACTGTAATCAGGTAGGCGCAGTAGGACGTTGGTTATCTAATCGTTTGGAGTTAGGGATACACGTGGCGAGGCCCTCGGAGCCGGAAAGCGCTCAGAGGGCCTCGTGCTCTTTTCGTGGAGGACGTCTGCACACCGATCGGACTAGGTCATAAACCAACGGTGTGCGTCGACTTTTACGACCAAGCACAGCGCTAAGGACTAACCCGAAAATCGGTCGGTCCTTGGGCAGGGCTGTGTATCCAAGAGCTTGCAGCTGGCGGATGCGACGGCGTCACGGCTGTCGTAGAAGCCGGTGTCGGTCCGCCCGGCAGACACTGCGGCCTCTCCCAGAACGCGGGCAAGGTAGGAGCTGCTGCGTCCGATGGCGCCTCTGTTTTCTTGCCGAAGAATTTTCACTCTCGGAGCGAAGCGGGCCCAGAAGGCCAGCTGCTTGGCGGTTGGGAACTGGGTCATGTCCAGGCCGATCGTGGCGATGACCACATGGGCATCGGCGCCGCTTCCGGAGATCATCCGGCGCGGTTTTCCGGCGGGGTTGGTAGGGTTTGCGGTCGCGGAGCATGGCGTAGATGACGTCTGAGCGGCGGCGGGCCAGGCAGATGAGGGCGGCGTTGCGTTTCTTGCCCTCGGCGCGTTTCTTGTCGTAGTACGCCCTGCTCTCCGGGTCGGACAGGGACGCGAACGCGGCCAGGAACATCGCTCGTTTCAATGCCTTGTTGCCGCCTTTGGGCGGGTGTTCGCCCTTGATGGAGGAGCCGGAGCGGCGGTCACCGGAGCGAGTCCGGCGTAGGCGGCCAGGTGTCCGGGCGTGGCGAAGGCGGAGATGTCGCCGATCTCCAGCAGCAGCCGTGCGGAGGTCCTGATCCCGAGCCCGGGCATGCTGATCAGGACCTTGGCGAGAGGGTGTTGTTCGAGCAGCTCCTCGACTTCGGTGGCGACTTGTTTGCGCTGGTCGAGCACGCTTCGTAACGAGCTGGCCAGGCGTGGCAGCACCGTCGCGGCCGCCGCGGTGCCCGGGACGATGACGGTCTGGGCATCGAGCGCCGCCAGGACATCGGCCACCAGGCGAGCGGCCATGCGTGGGCGAGCGGCTGCGCGACGGCCAGGAGTTGGTCATGTCCGGCCGCGCGCAGGCCGTCCGGGCCACCGAACCGCGCAAGCAACTCCAACGCGGCGGGATGGTGCAGTCGCGGACCGAACGCCCGCTCCAGAGCGGGGTGGATGGTGACGAGCAGTCCGCGGATCCGGTTGGTCACCCGGGTCGCCTCGCCTGCGAGGTCATCATCGAATCCGACCAGGACCTCCAGTTCGGAGAGGGCTTCGTCGCCGGTGCCCACGCGGCGCAGGGTATGGGGCAGGGTCCGGGCGGCGTCGGCGATGATGAAGGCGTCGCGGGCGTCGGTCTTGGCGTTGCCGGGGCGCAGGTCGGCCAGGCGTCGCATGGTCAGGCCCGGCAGGTAGGCGACCTGGCAGCCTTCGGCGCGGGCGACCGCGACGGGCAGGGCGCCGATGGAGGCGGGCTGATCGACCACGACGAGCACCGGCCCGTGGCCTTTGAGTTGCCGAACAGGGCGCGCAGGCGCTGCTCGTCGTTGGGCAGGGGCTTGTCGTAAAGTTTCTTGCCGCGTGGGTCCAGGGCGCAGGCGTGATGCTCGCCCTTGCCCACGTCCAAGCCGACGAACACTGCGTAGTCGACGCTCATCCTTCATGCTCCGGTTCGAGGGGTACTTTGGCCTGGTCACAGATCAGGCGACGGTGGCCGGCATCCACGTTACGGTGAGACGATCTCTTCGTCGCAAGACAGCGCCTTGTCCCTATTAGCGGTCCACCGACGCCACCCGAGCCCGGTGGCAACACCCCCCGGTAACGGGGTGTGGATGGCCCGAGTCACGGTGTGGTGGGCCCGCCCAGGCTACGGGCGTGATCAGGGCGATCCGGGTTATAGGCGTGGTGTTGGTGGTTCGGGTTACGCTTGACGAGCCCCTACCCAGGTCGAAGGCCGAGGATCGGAAGGCTGGTCCGGGGGCCTCCCCTCCGGTTCACGCGGATCGGCGGATTCCTCCTCAGGCTCCCCGGCCGGTTCGCCAGGATCCTCCGGCTGAACTCGCGAGCGGCTACGAATCACTGCGGAAATTCCTTCCTGCGTTCTCCGGGTTCCACCCCCAAAGACGACGAACGGCTCGCATCGGTCTCCCATCCGCGGGAGGCATCCATACGAGCCCGCCGACCCCTCCTCACGGCGCCGGATCGGCCAGGGTTCTGGCCTCCATCACCCATGTCCGATCTGCGATCCGGAGATGTCAAAGCACATCTCACAGCTTCCGACCTACGTTTGCAACCCGTTCGGCGCTATCGAGAACGTCTGGTCAAGTGTGACCGTCCGACTCCACAAGGGGGGCCGCTCTCGACCCGTGTACCCACGCGCTCCCAACTCTGGGGCTGATGACCTGCAAGAACATAATCAATATCGGCAATGTCGCCCAAGTGATGGCTGGCAGGCGCGGCCTCTACCATAGCCCTCAGACTCCCAAAATGACATTCCCTCACAAAGAATCCTTGATTATGATCACTTCTTGTGCGGGACTATTCGATAACCGAAGTCGGCGCAGTTGCATTGACCGCTCGACGGGGCGGCTGGGTGGATTGAGGCGCAGCAGCGGGTGCTGCCCTCCGCCATCCAGTCCCTCCGGCAAAGCACATGATGCTCCCATGTATGGCCGCGTCTCCCACGCCACGGCCCGTACGAAGGCCGCCTCAGCGTCGGGCGCCGTCGGCGATGGCGGCCAGCACCCCCCGCTCGTTCAGCGATAGGCCGTCCCGCGTTGCCGGATGCTCCCGGCTGAGCGTCGAACGCCTCACCCAGGAACCGCAGTTCGCCCAGTCGGGCGGCAACGGCGGCCAAGCCCTTGGGGTGGGCGCGCGGAAGGCCGCGCATGCACGGGTGGCAGCCCGAGCGCCGCGGGGTCGCGCGACCCCGCCCACCGCGGAGGAGAGTCGGGAACCTCATGATCTGAACCCCGAACGGGCCCTGGCAGCCCTCCCAGAGGTCTGCCCTCGTAGTGCAATCCTCGCCTCAGGGAGGCGCTCCTTCGGGGAGCGGAGCCCTGGAGTGGGCAATCCCTTGGGGCGAGGCGGTAGTCCGGAAAGCAATCAAGGGTGGGTAGGTGGAGAACCACGCAGATCAAGCGGCCGCTTCGCTCGGTCGATTACGGCGCTGGCGGGGCGGGTGTAGCCCGAGGCAGAAGCAAGGCTGGGTGGGAGACCCACCGCCCGGCAAGCTTGACCGCAGGACAAGGCCCCGCGGGCACCAATGGAGATGCGGGCGGGGGCCGTACCGGCCTTGGAGCTTAGAGGTGTTTGCGGAGGTAGGCGATGTCGTCGGCCTGGCCCTCGGAGGGGGTTTCGACGACGACGGGGGCGTTGGCTGTGCGGCAGATGGTGAGGATCAGGTCGGGGTCGATCTGGCCGGTGCCGAGGTTGGTGTGGCGATCGGCGCCCGAGTCGAAAGCGTCGCGGGAGTCGTTGCAGTGGATCAGGTCGATCCGCCCGGTGATGGCCAGGACCCGGTCGACGATCCCGATGAGGTCCTCCCCACCGGCGTGGGCATGACAGGTATCCAGACAGAAGCCGATCTTGGACGGATCCTGAGCCCCCGACGTCGCCGCGTCCCACAGCCGGGCGATGCTGTCCAGCCGCCGGGTCATCGCGTTCCCGCCACCCGCAGTGTTCTCGATCAACACCGGAATCGGGCAGTCCATCCGCTCGAACACCTTGCGCCAGTTGTCATACCCAACCTGCGGATCATCGTCCTTGTTGAGGTGCCCCCCATGCACGATGAGCCCCTTGGCCCCCAACGACGCAGCCGCCTTCAACTGCCCTTCCAGCAGCTTCCGGCTCGGAATCCTGATCCGGTTGTTGGCCGTAGCCACATTGATCAGATAAGGCGCGTGGACATACACATCCACCTCGGACTCCCGGATCGCATCCGCGCCCGCCGGCATCACCGGCCCCTTCCACCCCTGCGGATCACCGAGGAAGAACTGCACCACATCGGCATCCCGCGCGGCGGCGTGGGCCAGCGGATCATCCTGATCGACGTGAGCTCCGATACGCACCATAAAACTGAGCGTATCCGAGCCCCCCGACAGTCTCACTCCCTTCCGAATCCCCGACTCCCCAACCGAAAGCGCGCGACTATATGCCTCCTTCAAGAACGTTTCAAGGTTTCTTGGCCGGGCAGTCGCGGGTGCGGCTGACACGCCCTGCAACCCGCGTGTCACGACAGAAGGAGATGACATGCGCTACCGGATCGGGAGCTTCGTCCTACTGGTCTACATACTCATCGGCATCTACGTCGCCTGGGATCGTGGCTACCTCAGCCCGGGCATCCTGCGAAGCATCGCGGAAGCCCTGCTCGCCATCTTCCTGTGGTTCCTCGTCCTCCTGGGCGTGGACCTCCACCTAGGGAAATGACGCACACCCACCGATGGGCGGGCACACGACCGCCCATCGGTGCGTAGCAGGCGGAGAAAGTTACGAGAAGCCGCCGTGCGCGATCCCCAGCAGCGCCCCCACGAAGGACGCCACGATGCCCATGATGATCAGGCTGCGCTGTGGTGTCGTGACCGAGACGTACTGTGCGAAAAAGCCGCCGGCGAAGCCGATGATGCCGAACGCGGTGGCGACGATGTGCGCGCCGACGATGAAGCCCAGGATCAGTGCCACGATCCCGAGGAGAAAGGATCCGACGGCCAGGACGTTCTCCCGGGTATGGGGTCTGCCGTCGGTGTTGAGGGTGAATCGGAAGGGTTCGCTCTCTATCGGACCAAGCATGTGTGGCATGCCTGCCACCCCCTCTCCCCGCTAAGGATTCCCGTCAGGGCCGGTGCACAATCCCGGCCCTGGTAGCCTTATTCGGCTGCGTCTGGTAAGTGCGTGTGATCACCCGCACGAACCGCAGCGTCCTCCTGTCACGGCAAATCGTCGTGACCGCAAGAGTCCAGAGGAGGTTGGATTCCGCATGCGTCGTTACGAGATGATGGTCATCCTCGACCCGTCCCTCGATGAGCGCACCGTGACGCCCTCGCTCGACCAGTTCCTTACGGTCGTGCGCAATGATGGCGGCACCGTGGAGAAGGTAGACGTCTGGGGCCGCCGCCGGCTGTCCTACGACATCGACAAGAAGTCCGAGGGCATCTACGCCGTCGTCGACATCACCGCCGAGCCTGCCACGATCAAGGAGCTGGACCGTCAGCTCAACCTGAACGAGGGCATCCTTCGCACCAAGGTTCTCCGCCCCGAGCTCCACTGACGAACATTGGTCCCTGACGGCCGGCCGAAGGGCGCACAGGAGTCCACGGGAAGCCCACGAAATTGTCGTACCGGGCCCGTACTCTGAGCGACTGACGGCTTGGCTGGCGGGATAGGAAGGCGAAAGCGACCGATGGCAGCAGGCGACACAACAATCACGATCGTCGGCAATCTTGTCGACGACCCGGAGCTGCGCTTCACCCCGACGGGGCAAGCCGTGGCCCGGTTCCGCATCGCGTCCACTCCGCGGTTCCTCGACAAGACGACCAACGAGTGGAAAGACGGCGAAGGTCTGTTCCTGACCTGCAACGTGTGGCGGCAGGCGGCGGAGAACGTCGCCGAGAGCCTGCAGCGTGGCATGCGGGTCATCGTGCAGGGACGGCTGCGCCAACGGTCGTATGAGACCAAAGAAGGCGAGAAGCGCACGGTCTACGAGGTCGAGGTCGACGAAGTCGGTCCCTCGCTGCGCAACGCCACCGCGAAGGTCAACAAGACCGCGCGGCAAGGCGGCGGCGGTGGCGGTGGGGGCGGCGGCTTCGGCGGCGGCCCGGCCAACGACCCCTGGGCCTCCGCGTCTCCGTCCCCGCCCAGCGGCGGCGGTTTCGGCGGCGGCGGCCAGGGCGGTGGCGGCGGCGGTGGCTACCAAGGCGGCGGTGGTGGCGGCTTCGGCGGCCAGCAGGGCGGCAGCGGTGGCTTCGGCGGCGGCGACTTCAGCGACGAACCGCCCTTCTAAGCCTTCACCCACACATCCATAACCGAGCGACCATTCCCGCGTTGTGCGGGGCTCTGAAAGGAGCACCACGATGGCCAAGCCGGCACTGCGCAAGCCCAAGAAAAAGGTTTGCCTGTTCTGCCACGACAAGATCTCCTACGTCGACTACAAGGACACGGCGCTGCTGCGGAAGTTCATCTCCGACCGCGGCAAGATCCGTGCTCGCCGGGTGACGGGCAACTGCACCCAGCACCAGCGCGACGTGGCGACCGCTATCAAGAACGCCCGTGAGATGGCCCTGCTGCCATACACGAGCACCGCGCGCTAAGGAAAGGGGACTCAGCCATGAAGCTCATTCTCACCACTGAGGTCTCCGGTCTCGGCGCTCCGGGTGACGTCGTCGAGGTCAAGGACGGCTACGGCCGTAACTACCTGATCCCGCGCAGCTTCGCGATCCGCTGGACGCGTGGCGCCGAGTCGCAGATCGCCTCCATCAAGAAGGCCCGCGACGCCCGCGAGATCCGTGACCTCGGCACCGCCAAGGAGGTCGCCGGCCAGCTCGGCGCGCTCAAGGTGAAGCTGAAGACCAAGGCGGGCGACTCCGGCCGCCTGTTCGGTTCGGTCACCACCGGCGACATCGCCGACGCGGTGAAGGCCGCCGGCGGCCCGCTGCTGGACCGCCGCCGCATCGAGATCGGCAACCCGATCAAGAGCACCGGCTCGCACAAGGTCAGCGTCAAGCTGCACCCCGAGGTCTCCGCGACCCTCGACGTCGAGGTTCTCGCCAACTGATCTCCCAAACGAACGGCCCCTCGCTATCAAGGCGGGGGGCCGTTCGTCATACCTGGGTGGTGTGTTTGGGTGGCGGGCGGCGGTGGCGGCCGATGGTGGGGGCCAGGGCGCTGTGCCTTCGGCCGTACAACTGGTAGACGAGCACGCCGACGGCCATCCAGAGCATGAAGTACAGCCAGGTGATGACCTGCAGGTTCAGCATCAGCCACAGGGTGGCCACGATGGACAGGGCGGGGATCAGCGGGGACATCGGGACTTTGAAGCCGCGCGGCAGGTCGGGCATCCGCCGCCGCATGGTGATCACACCGGCTGACACGATCATGAACGCGAAGAGCGTGCCGATCACGACCAGCTGTTCCAGGGTAAGGACCGGGACGAACTCGGCCAGCAGGATCGCGACCGCGCCGATGAACAGGGTCGCGGTGGCGGGGGTGCGGTGCGAGCCGCTGAGCTTGGCCAGCCGGGTGGGCAGCAGCCCGTCGCGGGCCATCGCGAAGACCACCCGGGTCTGCCCGACCAGCAGCACGAACACGACGGTGGTGAGCCCCAGCACCGCGGTGATGTTGATCACATGCACCATGAAGGTCTCGCCGACCAGCCGGAACGCGTCCGCGAGCGGCGCGCCCAGCGAGATCTTCGAGTACGTCACCATGCCGATCATGACGATGGCCACCGAGATGTAGATCAGGGTCGCCGTGGCCAGCGCCCGGATCATGCCCTGCGGAACGGTCCGAGTCGCGTCCTTGGTCTCCTCGGCCGCCGTGGTGACGATGTCGAAGCCGAGATAGGCGAAGGCGATGGCGGGAGTGGCCGCCAGGATCCCGAACCAGCCGAACGCGTGGGTCTCGCCGATGAGCAGGCCGAAGACGGTCGAGTGCAGCGTGTCCGCGTCGGCCACCAGCGGCGCAGGGTCGACCGGGATCTGGGCGATGTTGCTGGCGGTGAAGTGCAGCGACCCGATGATGATGACCGCCGAGATGCCCACCAGCTTGGCGGAGACCATGACCCACAGGGCGCGCAGGCCGACCTTCGCGTTGAATGCCACGATTCCGGTGAGCGTGGTCAGGATGAGCAGGGTGAACAGGTCGAAACCCTCTGGCCGGCTCAGCAGTTCGGGTACGGCGATGCCGAACTCTTTGAGCATCTCGGTGAAGTAGAGCGACCACACCCGGGCCACCACGGCGGCGGCCAGCTCCATCTCCAGGATCAGCGACCAGCCGATGACCCAGGCCCATACTTCGCCGAAAATGACGTACGTGTAGGTGTACGCGCTGCCGGACACCGGCATCGTGGAACACAGTTCGGCGTAGCAGATCGCGGCCAGCAGGCTGGTGATCCCGGCGATCATGAACGAGAGGATGACGCCGGGACCGGCCATGCTGGCGGCCTGTCTACCGGCGATGCTGAATATGCCCGCACCGATCATGACACCCAGACCGAGCACGATCAGGTCATTGCGGGTGTAAATCTCCCGCAGACCCGCGGTACGCAGCACGGTGGCCTCCGTCGCGGGCATGCGACGGAGCACGGAGGTCGACGTGGGCTGGCGTACAGAAGACACGACAGGCCAATCAATCGGCAGAGGCAAGACCGTAGGCAACAGTGCCTCATCTAACTACTGCCGACAAGGGCCCAAATCACTACCCTCGCGTCATTTATTCGACATGTTATGAAGTTGAACTGTTTGTGCTGGTACGGAGGCTGGACTGGCCATACTCACCAGCTATGGTTACGGTCGCCGGGTGCCTTAAACGGTCTTGATTGGCCGAACTAGATTCCGTTATTCACATCTACGGTCGCATGTTTGTGCGATTTCGGCCCAAAGCTGCGTGGGTTCCGTCAGGCGCCGCTCACCATCCAGGCGTCGCCCCGCGCGCGCAGCCCCAGCGTCACCAGGCGGGCCAGCATCCACACCCCGAAAGCCAGCCAGAGCCCCACCAGACTGCCCGCCATCAGGGCAAACGGCAGATACGTGACCGTGGTGATCGCACCGGCCCAGGCCAGGTAGCGCTGGTCGCCGGCGCCGATGAGCACACCATCCAGGACGAAGACGACACCCGAGACCGGCTGGAACGCCGCGACCACCCACAACATCGCGCCCAGATGAGCCGCCACCGCCGGCTCGGCGTGGAAGATGCCGGGAACGAGCGGACGGCAGCCGATCACGATCAGCCCCAGCAGCACGCCGCCGCCGACACCCCACAGCACCATGCGCCCGGTCACCTGCCGCGCCCCCACCACATCCCCCGCGCCGAGCAGCTTCCCGGTGAGGGCCTGACCCGCGATGGCGATCGCGTCCAGAGCGAACGCCAGCAATGTCCACAGCTGCGTGGTGATCCCGTGCGCGGCGACCTCGGCGACGCCCATCCTGGCCGCGATCACGGTGGCCGCCACCAGCACGATCCGCAGGCACACGGTACGGATCAGCAGCGCGATCCCCGCCGTCCCCGACGCCTTGATGCCCACCGGGTCCGGCCGCAGCGAGGCCCCCATCCGCCGCGCGCCACGCACGACCACGATCAGGTACGCCCCCGCCGCCAGCGTCTGCGCGAGCACCGTCCCCCAGGCCGACCCCGCCAGCCCCCAGCCGAGCCCCAGCACGAACCAGGCGTTCAACCCGGCATTCAGCGCGAACCCGCCCACCGAGACCACCAGCGGCGTGACCGTGTCCTGTAATCCGCGCAGCACGCCGGTCCCCGCCAGCACGATCAGCATCATCGGCGTCCCGACCAGGCTGATCCGCAGGTACGTGATGGCGTCCGCGGTGACTTCGGGCGGCGCGTCGATCAGCCGTACCAGCCCCGGTGCGAGCGGCCAGCAGACCGCCACCACGGCCACCCCGATCGCCGCCGCCAGCCACAGCCCGTCCATCCCGCGCTGTACGGCCTGCCGATGGTTGCCCGCCCCGACCTGCCTGGCCACGGCGGCCGTCGTCCCGTACGCGAGGAAGACGCACACGTTCACGATCGTGGCCATGATCGTCCCCGCCACGCTGAGCGCGCCCACCGCACCTGTCCCCAGCCGTCCGACGATGGCGTAGTCGGTGAGGAGGAACAGGGGTTCGGCGACCAGGGCCGCGAACGCGGGCACCGCGAGCCGGAGGATCTCCCGGTCGGTGGCCCGCCTTTCGCTGTGGGTAAGCGGCATGGGCCTATTGTGCTACTTACTGCAAGATCATCCATAAGGTCGCTAAAGGGGACATATCGGACGGGTTCCTCTCGGTGTCCCGACTTTCTTTCTTCCACAGCCGGTGGATATTGTTTCCGCAGGTCACAGCCATTATCCACAGCCTGTGGACAGGTTATCCCCAGGCTCGTCCCCAGGGTTCCCACACCCTGGCGGCAGAAGTGCACACCTTATCCACAGGTCTGTCGGCAGGCTTCGTTGCCGGTTGCCTCACAACCCGGGAAACTGTCAGACCGGTCCTCTACAACTGGGGGTGGTGCGGCCGAAGTGGAGGGGGACGCATGACCGATCGGATAGGCAGCCGCTACGACAACGCGCCACCAGATCACATGTTGCGTCCTGTCTCGATAGATCCTGTTAGGCCGTTCTTGGTGGGGCCGTCTGCTGGGCGGCCCGCGCGGCTTGGTGTTTTGCGGCTTTTGGGTGTCGGGTTGCCATGAGTGTTGTCGACTTTTCTGGAGGGCCCTCCGAGCCTTCGTTCGAGCGAACCCCGCCGAACAACATCGAGGCCGAGCAGTCGGTCCTCGGTGGCATGCTCATCTCCAAGGACGCGATCGCCGACGTGGTCGAGGTCCTTCGCTCCGACGATTTCTACCGGCCGGCCCACCAGATCGTCTACGAGGTCGTCACCGACCTGTATGGGCGGGGGGACCCCGCCGACGCCGTCACCGTGTTCGACGAACTCCAGCGCCGCGGCGACGTGGCGAAGGTCGGCGGCGGCGCCTACCTGCACACCCTCACCGTGGTCGTCCCCACCGCGGCCAACGCCGGCTACTACGCCAAGATCGTCCGCGAACAGGCCGTGCTCCGCCGCCTGATCGAAGCGGGCACCCGAATCGTCTCCTACGGCTACGGCGGCCAGAACGAAGAGGTGGACGACCTCGTCGACCGCGCCCAAGCCGAGATCTACAAGGTCACCGAACGCCGCACCACCGAGGACTACCTCCCCCTCTCCGAGATCATGCCCGCCGCCCTGGACGAGATCGAGGCCATCGGCAGCCGCGGCGGCCAGATGGTCGGCGTCCCCACGGGATTCCAGGACCTCGACGCCCTGACGAACGGCCTCCACCCCGGCCAGATGATCGTCGTCGCCGCCCGCCCCGCCATCGGAAAGGCGCTGGCCCTGGATACGCCACTCCCGACTCCGACGGGGTGGACGACCATGGGCGAGGTCCAGGTCGGCGATCAGCTGATCGGCGCGGACGGCAAGCCGACCAGGGTGACGGCCGCGACCGAGGTCATGAACGACCGTCCCTGCTACGAGGTGGAGTTCAGCGACGGCACGGTGATCGTCGCGGATGGCGGGCACCAGTGGCGGACGAGCACCCGAGCCAAGCGTGGCCAGGCTTCGGAGAACAGCTGGAGTGAGGGCTCCATTCAGCGGGTCAGAGACGCGCTGCGGGAGCCTGACCGGCTGCTCACGCACCGGGACGCGATGGCCGTCGTGGGCACGGAGTTCAGGAACGTCCTGCATACCGTTCAGCGGGAGATCGGCACGGTCGCGAAGGTGCCGGTGGCCCTGGGTGGGCCGAGTTACGAGTGGAAGGTGCCTGCGTATCCGGCGGATCAGCTCTTCTCGGCGCTGTTGAAGCGGGTTGTACGGCCCAAGGATGCGGTGATCACCGCGTCCGTTGTCACCACCGAGGAGATCGCGGCCACGCTGCGGTGCGACCAGCGGCCCAATCACGCGGTCGAGGTAGCCGCGGCCTTCGATCTGCCAGAACGTGATCTTCCGCTCTCGCCGTACGCGCTGGGGGTCTGGCTCGGGGACGGAGCGAGTGCCAGTGCGCGTATCACCACCGTTGACCCGGAGATCGTGGCCACGCTGGAGGCCGAGGGGCTGCGGGTCGTTCCGGTCGGATCGTCGGTGTCCTACCAGCTGCTTCTGCCGTCGAGTGGTTCGGTGCAGGGGATCTTGTGTGGTCTGGGGGTTTTGGGTAACAAGCACATTCCTTCGGTTTTCATGCGGGCATCCGTACGACAGCGGCGGGCGCTGTTGGCCGGTCTCCTGGACTCGGATGGGTACGTGAGCCGGAGAGGCAGGATCCAGTTCGCGGTGACCAGCGAGCGGCTGGCGCGGGACGTGCATGAACTCATCCTCAGCCTGGGCTTCAAGGCGACCATGCGCACGAAGCAGGTGAGGGGGGAAACGGCTGAGTCGACGGTCTGCTACCTGATCAACTTCACCACGTCGGAAGTGGTCTTCCGGCTGCCTCGCAAGGCCGTCAGGCAGGTGGGCGGGACACAGCCGGCGACTCGTCTTCGGTACATCGTGGATGTCCGGCGTGTTCCGTCCCGCCCGGTGCGTTGTGTCGAGGTGGACAACGCCGATCACATGTATCTGGCGAGCAGGTCGTGTGTTCCCACCCACAACAGCACTCTGGGTCTGGATTTCGCGCGTTCTGCGGCGATCAAGCATGGGCTGACCACGGTGATCTTCTCGCTGGAAATGTCGCGTAATGAGATCACGATGCGGCTGCTTTCGGCGGAGGCGCGGGTGGCGTTGCACACGATGCGGTCCGGGTTGATGAACGACGACGACTGGACTCGGATGGCTCGGCGGATGGGGGAGGTCGCGGAGGCGCCCCTGTTCATCGACGACTCCCCCAACATGTCCATGATGGAGATCCGGGCCAAGTGCCGGCGTCTCAAGCAGCGGCACGACCTGAAGTTCGTCATCGTCGACTACCTCCAGCTGATGAGCTCGCCCAAGAAGACCGAGAGCCGCCAGCAGGAAGTCTCCGAGCTGTCCCGCGCGCTCAAGCTCCTCGCCAAGGAGCTGGAGGTCCCCGTGATCGCCATCTCCCAGCTCAACCGTGGTCCCGAACAGCGAACCGACAAGCGCCCCGCCGTCTCCGACCTCCGCGAATCCGGCTGCCTCACCGCCGGCACCCGAATCCTCCGCGCCGACACCGGCGCCGAATCGACCCTCGGCGAACTGCTCGACTCCGGGACCCGCGACATCCCCGTCTGGTCCCTCGACGACCGCCTCAAACTCGTCCCCCGCACGATGACCCACGTCTTCCCCAGCGGCATCAAGCCCGTCTACCGAATACACCTCCGCTCGGGCCGCGAACTCGAAGCCACCCCCAACCATCCCTTCCTCACGTACGACGGCTGGCACCCGGTCGGCGACCTCCCTCCAGGCACCCGAGTGGCCGTTCCCCGCCACGTGCCACCCCCACTGGAAAACACGGAATTCGTGCCGCCGCAGCGGCTCTCCCTAGCCGATGACCAAGGCTTGCCTCAGGGCGTCTTCGGCCTACGCAAGACGCAGCTCGCCGCGTTCATCCGGCAGCTATGGGCCGGGGGCGGCGAAATCCGATGGGACGTGCAGACGGCATTTGCCGACAGCGGGCAGTCGTGTGCGGGCCTAACGGCCGATGAGCAGGCGTTTTCGGACGACGTGAGTCGTGGCGAGGCGCGGATTTGCTTCGCGTCCGGGAATCGGCGGCAGGTAGATGATCTCGCGAGGGTCTTGCTGAGGTTCAACGTGATGACCCGGATCACGATGACCGCCCACGCCTGTGAACTGACGGTCTTGGGTTTGGAGAATCAGCTCCGATTTCTTGAGGACGTCGGGATGTCGGGTGCGGCGGCCGACAGGTGCGTGAGAGAGCTCAGGCGCAGGGTCAAGACGACCGATCCTGCGAGGTTGGCCCAGGGAGTCTGGGATGAGGTGCGCGACATGCTGGTCCAGCCGGATGGGAGCCCATCAGCCCCGACGCAGGGGAGCAGTGCGCTGGGTCGGATGGTCGCCATTCTCGACCGCGAGGATCTGGAAATCACGGCGACCAACGACATCTTCTGGGACGAGATCGAGTCCGTCGTGGCGCTCGGCGAGCAAACCGTCTACGACGCCACGGTTCTCGGCACACACAACTTCGTCGCCAACGGCGTCTCCGTACACAACAGCATCGAGCAGGACGCGGACATGGTCATCCTGCTCCACCGCGAAGACGCCTACGAGCGCGAATCCCCCCGCGCCGGCGAAGCCGACCTAATCGTCGCCAAACACCGAAACGGCCCCACCGCCACCGTCACCGTCGCCTTCCAGGGCCACTACAGCCGCTTCGTCGACATGGCCCAACACTGACGGCGTCGTTGTAGGGTTTCAGTTTCCATGGCCAATTCTCATTGACCATGGCCAGCATCTGGCCATTTTGGCCGTTCACACCCATGAGAACTAGCCAACGCGCCCGTACTTCCCTCTGGCCGCTGGTGGCCGCAGGGGACCTCGTCGCCGCTGCTGTCGGAGACCGTGGCGAACCACGAGATGACCCAGACCATGATGCGGTCCGGCTCATAGATCGTCTCGAAGGGGTGGTCGTCCCAATGGCCATACGACGTGACCATGACCGCCTCGCCGGGCCGCAGCCAGTAGTCTTGGGCGGACGGTTCCAGGCACAACTCCAGCAGCTTGTCGCCATTGTTCTGCACGAGCATCGGAATGGGGTTCCCCAGCTTCCGGATGGCCTCGTAGCTGAAGTCCCCCGCGTTCGGCATGTTCTTCCTCAGCGGTGCCGTGATCCGCTCGGCCGGGGTGAGGTCGCTCTCGTCCTGCTTCTTTCTCCTCCACATGGCGATGATTCTGGTCCCGGGCCCCGACGCGTCCTCAGGTTGGTCTGACGGCTGGGGCGATGTGGTTCGGTGCTGGGCGTTAGGGGAGGGCTCGGTAGTGGGTGGTGAGGTGGTTGTTGTCGTAGATGTGGAGGGCGAAGGCTGGGGGGAGGTCGTAGCTCACTGGGGGGCGGGATGTGCTTTCGCAGGGTGGGAGGCCGGTGCTGACGACGCCGGGGGCGATCAGGTGGGGGCGGTTGGCGAAGGCGGTTGCGGCGGCGGTGTGGGCGTGGCCGACGAGGGTGGCTGTGACGTGAGGGTGGCGTTCCAGGACGGCGGCGAGGTTGTTGGGCTCGCGTAGGCCGATGGTGTCGACGTATGGGATGCCCAGGGGCGTCGCCGGGTGGTGCATGCCGACGAAGACGGGGCCGGGTTCGGTGGTGGTGAGGGTCTCGTCGAGCCAGGTGAGGGTTGAGTCAGCGAGGAGGCCTTCGGGGCGGCCGGGGATGCTGGAGTCGCACAGGATGATCGTGACTCCGGGGATCCGAAGGACCTGGTTGATGGGCTCGTCCGGATCAGCCTGTTCGGCGGTGGCGTCGAGGAGGACCTTGCGGAAGGGGGCGCGGCTGTCGTGGTTGCCGGGGCAGATGATCGTGGGGTGGCGGGTTTTGAGGGCGGCGCGGGCGATGGCGTATTCGTCCTCGGCGCCGTTGTCGGCGATGTCGCCGGTGACGAGGACCGCGGTCACGTCCAGTCCGTCGACGTACGACATGATCCGGGTGGTCCGCTCGGTGTTGCGCTCGCTTCCGTCGATGTGGACGTCACTGACATGGGCCAGAACAATCATGAGCACTCCTCACAGGTCTGGCGTCCAGCCTCTCACGAGGGCCAGGGCTGATCGCCTCGCGTGGCCGCTTCGGGCCACGCGCGGACGGGTGTCGGGGTGTCACTCGTGAGAGCCGGGGTCGCCTCGCGTGGGCAGAACAGGCCACGTTGGAGCGGTCGTCAGTGCGACGCCTGGTGCATTCGTCAGTGTGGCGCCCGGGCTTTCGTTTGTGTGCCGCCCGGGTATTCGTCAGTGACGTCCGAGTGGTCGTCAGTGTGATGACGATGCCGGGGATAGGCGTTCTGCCAGGATTTGGGCTCGGGCCAGTTGGACTTTGCGGGCCTCGCCTGCGGCGTAGCGGAGTAGGAACCAGGGGGCTTTGAGGTCGAGGCGGTCCTCGACGCGGGTGCGTTCGCCGTCGGCGATTAGGTCGAAGCGGTAGCGCATCTGGATGTTGCCGGGGCTTCGGACCTCGCCGTACAAGGAGAGGTCTTCGGTGAAGAGTTCTACCTTGATGGGGTTGTCGTGGGTGATGAAGCCCAGGAAGCGGAAGCGTTCGACGGCCGTGTAGCGGATTACGCCGGGTGTTGAGTGGTCCACGTCGTGGACGGCGATCACGATGGGGGACAGGCCCACGTAGTTTTCGGGGGTGGTCAGATGGTCGAATACCGCCTGGGGGGTGGCGTCGACGTGGAATATGTTCTTCAGTACCGTCTCCGGCACGCCTGCCTCCAGTCACCGAACAATGATCTACTCCGCGAATTGTGACATCTCCTGACGTGTCTGATCATCAGCGGGAAAGAACGATTCGATCGCCAATTCGGCGACGGTTACGTCGAGTGGTGTGCCGAAGGTGGCGATTGTGCTGATGAAGGAGAGTTCGCGGTCGCCGGATCGGATCCGCAGGGGTGTCAGGATGTCGCCGGGGCCGGGCAGTTCGATCTCCGGTTCCGGCTGGTCGCAGGGATAGGCCCGCAACTCGGCGTACAGGTCGGCGAGTTCGGGGTCCGCGGTTACGGCGATCTGGCGGCGCAGGCGGCTCAGTAGGTGGGCGCGCCACTCGCCCAGGTTGATGATTCGCGGAGCCAGGCCTTCGGGGTGCAGCGACGCCCGCAGCACATTTCCCAGCAAATCCGGATCGATGCCCGAGGCCAGCCGGTTGATGCCCTCGTTCGCGTCGACCAGGTTCCACCGCCGATCGACCACCACTGCCGGATAAGGGTCATGCCCGCTCAGAATCATCCGGATCGCCGCGTACACCGCCGCCATCCGCGGCGAACCCAGGAGCGACTCCGGATAAACCGGCGCGAACCCGGCCGCCAGCAACAACCGATTCCGCTCCCGAAGCGGCAGATCCAGATGATCGGCCAGCCGCAGCACCATGTCCCGGCTCGGATTGGCCCGGCCGGTCTCCAGAAAGCTGATATGCCGGGTCGAGACCTCCGCCTGAATCGACAACTCGACCTGGCTGAGCCGCCGATGCTCCCGCCACTGCCGGAGCAACTCGCCCACAGAACGCTGCATGGTCACCGTCACACCCTGAAGCTACCGACCCCGACAGAATGCTGACGATTACCTCGCACGTAAACAGCCCCGCCAGTGCGGGCGGGGGGTTCGTACCGGACACCTCGCAAAACAGCCTCGGGCGGGGGTCGTTCCGGACACCTCGAACGTAGCGGCCCCGCCAGCGTGGGTGGGGCCGTACCAGATACCTCGAACCAAACAGCCTGGCCAGCGTTGGCGGGCGTACCAGTCACCTCGAACGCAAACAGCCCCCGCCGGATCTGGCGGGGGCTGTAGCGGATGGTTACTCCCAGCGAAACCAGCGGGTCGCGGCTGCGATGCCGAGGGTGGCCCAGGCGGCCATCACCACCAGGTGCAGCAGGCTCGGCGATCGGTTGGCCAGCACGTCGGTGAGTGCCTGGCCGAACGCGCCGGCGGGGCTGTAGTCGCTGACCGTACGCAGCCAGTCCGGCATCAACGGCCGGGGCAGCCAGACTCCGCCCAGGAAGAGCAGCGGGAACATGACGCCGGCGCCGACGCCCTGCACGACCCGCGAGTTCGGCGCGACCGCGGCGAGCGCCAGGCCGATCCCGAACATGGTCACCGCACCCAGCAGGAACACCCCGATGAAGGCGAGCGGCATCGGCGGGTACGGGACGTCCAGGATCAGATGCCCGAAGACCAGCATGAGCACGGTGGCCAGAGCGGCGACGGCCGCGTTGAGCACCAGTTGCACGGTCAGCATCGAGATGGGTCGCATCGGCGTGGTGGACATCCGGCGAAGTACGCCGCGCTCCCGGTAGAGCACCAGCACCGCTGGCAGCACGCTGAACGCCACGGTCAGCACCGAGAGCAGGATCATCATCCCGGGCAGGTGGGCGTCGACAGGCCGGGCGCCGCCGAGGTCGGCGGCGGGCTTGCGGAAGTCCGGGATGGCCGCGCCGAGGATCAGCAGCAAAGCGAGCGGCAGGACGATGCCGAAGAAGGCGGCGAGCGGTTCGCGCAGGTACAGCTTGAATTCGGTGACGGCTAGCCGGGCGGGGAAGAGGGCGGTGCTGGCCATGGAAGGCTCCTTCGGGAGGTCAGGTCAGACGGCCGAGCGGGCCGTTCGGGAGAGGAGATCAGGCGGCCGGGTGGCTGGTCGGGAAGAGGAGGTCAGGTCAGGTGGCTGAGTGGCCGGTCAGGGAGAGGAAGGCGTCGTCCAGGGTGGTGCGTTCGCTGCGCAGTTCGGACACCTGGCCGGCCGGGAGGGTCAGGACGACGGCGTGCAGGACGTTCGCGTCGCCGGTGACCGTGACGAGGTCGCCCTCGACGACGACCGAGGTCACCTCGGGGAGCGTGGACAACTTCGCCACCGAGCCGCTGGTCCGGAAGATCACCCGGTCCGAGCTGCCGGCGCGGGCGATCAGGCCGGCGGGGGTGTCGACCGCGAGCACGGCGCCGTCGGAGATGATCGCGACCCGGTCGCAGAGCCGTTCGACCTCTTCCATGAAGTGCGTGACCAGCAGGACGGTGACGCCGCGCTCCTTGATCCGCTCGATCAGGCCCCAGGTCTCGCGCCGGGCCTGCGGGTCGAGGCCGGTGGTCAGCTCGTCCAGGATGGCGATCGTCGGGTTGCCGACCAGAGCCAGCGCGATGGACAGCCGCTGCCGCTGCCCGCCGGAGAGCTTGGCGAACGCCTGGCGCGGGTCCAGGCCGACCTCCTCCAGCAGGGCGGCGGGGGAGACGGGGTTGGCGTAGAAGGAGGCGTACAGGTCGAGCGCTTCGCCGACCCGGAGCTTGTCGGGCAGCGAGCAGTCCTGGAGCTGCACGCCGACCTGCTGTTTGAGGTCGGCGGCCACCTTGATCTTGCCGCTGGTCGGGGTACGGAGTCCGGCCACACATTCGACCGTGGTGGTCTTGCCGGCGCCGTTGCGTCCGACAATCCCGAATATCTCCCCCTGCTCCACCGAGAAGGAGACGTCGGCGACCGCTACCTTGTCGCCATAGCGCTTGTGCAGGTTCTCGACCGTGATGATTGGCATGCACCAAAAGCTAGATTCCACGGCTCAGCCCCGGAATGCGGTTGAAAACCGAGCCCGGGTGTACTTATCCCCACCCCCGCTGTACGCCTCCGTGCACTGCCCCCACGAGCCCGGTTCGCCCAAACTTGAGGCCATGAAGCACATCAAGGCGCTTGGATACGGCGTGGCCCTGTCCGCGGTGGTGCTCGTTCAGATCCCGGCGGCGCTGGTCGCGATCGCCGGCGTGCTGCTGTCGTTCATCCTCGGCATGGTGTTCCTGTTCCCCCCGTCGATCCGCCTGATCCGCGCGGTCGCCCGCCTGGACCGCCAACTGATCCACCGCTGGATCGGCATCAAGATCGGCGAACCGTACAACCCCAAGCCCCCGCCGCCGGTACGGCAACGCGACGGCTGGTACCGGGACGGCCGCACCCTCTACCGCAAACCCACCATCCCCGCCTTCAACGCCCGCCTGAACTGGTTCCTGCGCGACCCCGCGACCTACCGCGAACTGGTCTGGCTCCTGATCGACCCGTGGACCCGCGCGGTCCTGGTCGCCGGCCCCACCCTCCTGATCGGGTACGGCTTCTACCAGGTCTGGCTGGGCAACCTCTGGGCCCTGGCGTTCCCGGTGGCCGCGGTCGTGGTCGCGCCGCTGGCGCTGCGGATCTACGGCTTCTACGCCACCGGCATGCTCGGCCCGACCGCCAACACCCAGCTGATCGGCCAGGTCCGTCACCTCAACCAGGTCCGGGTCGAGGCGGTCGACTCGCAGGCCGCCGAGCTGCGCCGGATCGAGCGCGACCTGCACGACGGCGCGCAGGCCCGGATGGTGGCCGTCGGCATGACGATCGGCGCGGCCGAGCAGCTCATCACGAGCGACCCGGCGGCGGCCAAGGCGCTGCTGGCCAAGGCCAGGGAGGCGTCGGCGACGGCGCTGGCCGAGCTGCGGCAGCTGGTCCGCGGCATCCACCCGCCGGTGCTGGCCGAACGCGGCCTGGGCGACGCGATCCGGGCGCTCGCCCTGGACAGCCCGCTGAAGGTCGAGGTCGAGGTCGACCTGGACGAGCGCCCGGAGTCCCCGGTGGAGTCCGCGGTGTACTTCTCGGTGGCCGAGCTGCTCGCCAACGCCTCCCGGCACGCGTCCAATGTCGCCATCGACATCAGCCGGCGCGACCGGGCGCTCCGGGTCACCGTCGTCGACGACGGCCCTGGCGGCGCGCGGTCGAATCCCGGCGGCGGCCTGGCGGGGATCGAGCGCCGGTTGGCCACGTTCGACGGGGTGCTGGCGCTGACCAGCCCGCCGGGCGGCCCCACCGTGGCGACCCTGGAACTCCCGTTCGCGCTGTCGACCGAGACGCCCGAGCCGAAGCACACTGGCTGGCGCGGGATGCTCATGGCGCTCTGCTGGAGTGTGTGCTGGATTCCGCTCATCCCGCAGGGCATCGTGGCCGGGTTCTTCCTGATCTTCGGCGCTCCGACGAAGTCCTGGTTCCTCGCCCTCTACATGCCGGAGCCGCTGCAGTGGCCGACGGTCTTCGGGATGATCGCGCTGGGCGCCACCATGCTGGCAGGAGGAATCGTGCTGTCCGGGTCGGTAAACCCGGATAAGGCCGTAAGCTGCTGATCATGAGGGTGGTTCTGGCCGAAGACCTGCACCTTCTCCGCGAGGGCCTGGTCCTGCTCCTGCGAGCGCATGGCTTCGAAGTGGTCGCGGCCGTCGAGTCAGGCCCCGACCTGCTCGCCGCCCTGATCGAGCACCGGCCCGACGTGGCCGTCGTGGACGTACGGCTGCCGCCCACCTTCACCGACGAGGGCCTGCAGGCCGCGCTGACCGCCCGCCGCCAGATCCCCGGCCTGCCCGTGCTCGTGCTGTCCCAGCATGTCGAGCAGCTGTACGCGCGAGAGCTGCTCGCGGACGGCACCGGCGGCATCGGCTACCTGCTCAAGGATCGCGTCTTCAACGCCGAGCAGTTCATCGACGCCGTCCGCCGGGTGGCCGGGGGCGGCACCGCGATGGACCCCGAGGTGATCGCCAAGCTGCTGGCCAGCAACTCCAGGAACGAGCCGGTGGTCCGGCTGACTCCGCGCGAGCGTGAGGTCCTGGAGCTGATGGCCGAGGGCAGGTCGAACGCCGCCATCGGGCAGCGCCTGTTCCTGAGCGAGAGCGCGGTGGGCAAGCACACGGCCAACATCTTCGCCAAGCTCGACCTGGTCCCCAGCGACGACGACAACCGCCGGGTGCTGGCCGTGCTGGCCTACCTGAACGACAAATAGGGCCTCAACGACAAATAGGGCCTCAACGACAAATAGGGGCGCCCAGGGCTGATGACAGACTGGGAGGGAACGGATTCTGTCGGTGGCGGTGGGTAGCTTGGCAGCGGAACGTGGGCTCACGGGAGGTTGCGGTGAAGGTTCAGGTCAACCGGGATGTGCTGGCCGAGGCGGTGGCCTGGGCGGCCCGGGTGCTGCCGGGGCGGCCGGCGTTGCCGGTGCTGTCGGGGTTGTTGCTCGAAGCCGGCGGTGACCTGCGGGTTTCCGCGTTCGACTACGACGTGTCGGCGCGGGCCGAGCTGGAGGCAGACGTCGCCGAGCCGGGGCGGGTGCTGATTCCGGGGCGGGTGCTCGCCGAGATCACCCGGAGCCTGCCGGGGCAGCCGGTGGAGATCGTGACCTCGGGGTCTGAGGCGGTGCTGACGTGCGGGAGCGCGGAGTTCGGGCTGCTGACCTTGCCGGTGGAGGATTTCCCGACGTTGCCGGCGCTGCCGCCGAAGATCGGCGCGGTCGGCGGGGGCGTGTTCGCGGCGGCGGTGGCGCAGGTGGCGGTGGCCGCCAGCAGGGATGACACCCTGCCGATGCTGACCGGCGTGCGAATGGATTTCGACGGCGAGAACGTGTCGATGGCGGCCACGGACCGATATCGGATCGCTGCCCGGGATTTCGCCTGGACCCCGGAATCGCAGGACGCGGCGCATGCCGTGGTCGTGCCGGCAAGGGTGCTCGTGGACGTGGCGAAGGCGCTGCGCGGCGGTGAAGTCTCCGTCGGGCTGGGCAACAATGTCGCGGGGTTCGAGAGCCTGGGCAAGGCGACCACCGTGCGGCTGCTCGACGAGCAGTTCATCGACTACCGGGCCCGGCTGACCAGCGAATGGCCGATCCGGGCCACCATCAGGGTCGCCGCGTTCATCGAGGCGATCAAGCGGGTCACGCTGGTCACCGAGCGCAACACGGCCTCGGTGCGGCTGACCTTCTCCGGCGGTGAGGTGCTGATCCAGTCGGGTGGCGGTGACATCGGCCGTGGGGCCGAGGTGGTCGAGGCCGAGCTGGCCGGTGAGGACATCGTGATCGCCTTCCAGCCGCAGTTCCTGCTGGACGGGCTGGCGGGGGTGGACACGGAGAATGTCCAGCTCAACATGGACTCCCCCACCCGCCCGGCGCTCATCACCGAGGACGGCGCGGAACCGGCGTTCCGCTACCTGGTCATGTCGCTGCGTTTACCGTGACGGTCAGCCGAGTTCGGTGCTGTCGGTGAGGGCGATCAGGATGTGCTCCATGCAGGCGTGGCCCGCGTGCTCGGCGGCGGCCGCGTCGCCGGCGGCGATGGCGCGGACGATGCCGTCGTGGGGGATGTAGTTCTGCTCCAGGGAGCCGCCCGCCGCCGCGATGCTGGCCCGCAGCGCGGCCGAGAAGTCGGCGTAGAGCTCGATGAGGACCCGGTTGTGGGTGGCGTGCACAACGGCCACGTGAAAGGCCAGATCGGCTTCCACGAAGATGTCGGGGTCGCCCGCGGCCCAGGCCTGCTCGCGGCGGGCCAGCGCGCCTTCCATCGCCACGATGTCGGCGTCGGTCCGGCGAGTGGCTGCCAGTCTGGCCGCCTCGACCTCAAGCGCGCGCCGCACCTCAAGGATCTCCAGCTGCTCCGCGGTGCGCAGCCGACGGGCCATCGCGCCTGACAGTTCGCTGGTGGCGCGGACGTAGGTGCCGTCGCCCTGGCGGCAGTCGAGCAGGCCCGCGTGGGTGAGCGCGCGAACCGCCTCCCGCACGGTGTTGCGTCCCACGCCCAGCTGCTCGGCGAGCACGGTCTCGGTAGGGATCTTGCCATGCAGCTGCCATGAACCAGAAGTGATCTGCTCCTTGAGCTGGTCGATCACCTGGTCCACGAGAGACGCCCGCTGCGCCGTACGCAGACTCACAGTCCGCCTCCTCCGGGGAAACCAGTCATCCCATGAGTCAATGACTGGTCGACCCTAATTATTCCAGGGCATCCAGCACAAATCCGGATGCCCTGGGAGGAGCTATCGGGTCAGCACCGCAGGCACAGCCGTACCGGGGACGTTCGCGTGGATGCCCACGGCTTCGAGCGCCCTACGATACGCCCTGGCCTGATTCTCCCGCGCACCGGCCTTGCCCCAGAGGTCGCCGAGCTCACGCCAGGCCCTGGCGGTCTCGCGGTCCGGTTGCGGGCCGGCCACGCTGAGCAACTCCTGCGCCCGGCGCAGCTCGTTGCCCGCGTCCTGGGACCGTGCCAAGGACACTTCCGCCAGCACCAGATAGGCCGCCGCGGGAGTCGTCCCCCGGACGCCGACGAGGCCGTCCAGAGCGCGGTTGGCGAGCTCGGAGGCGTCCCCCGGGCTGCCGGCGCGGAGCCGTACGTGGGACAGGACGATCAGGCTGCGCGCGTGGTCCAGCAGCTCCGCGGGGAAGGTCGCGAAGACAGAACCGGCGGCGGTGGCCAGCTCATTGGCGCGGTCCAGGTCCTGATCCGCGGGGGCGGTCACGGCGATCCGCGCCCAGCGCATCGCGACCCGGGCCATCCGGATGGCCATCCGCGCGGGCCGTCCGGCGGCGATGGCGTCCTCGGCCAGCTGTACGGCCAGCGCGGAGTCCTCGCCTTCTGCGGCGGTCACGCTGGCCTGCCAGAGCGCCAGGATCTCGTTGCTGCGGTCGGCGACCGTGGTCACCCCGTTGGCGGCGATCACCCGGTCCACGAAGGGCAGCCCGGTCTCGGTCTCCACCAGCGCGGCGGCCAGTTCGACCGCCAGCTCACCCTGGTCCACGCTCAGCTGCTCGACCTGGGTGAGCGCCTGCGCGCCCAGGTCACGAGCCCGCTGCAGGTCGCCGGCGCGCTGGTAGCAGCGGCACAGCGCGACCGTCAGCGGCAGCCCGGCGAGCCGCTCGGGATGCGCGGCGGCCTCCCGGCGCAGCCGCTCGAACGCCTCGACCGCACGGCCGATCCGGCCCTGCGACTCCAGCGCCCGGGCCCGGCCGAAGCGGGCGTGCGCCGCGAGCATGGCGTTCTCCTCGCCCGCGGCCTTGACGATGTCACTGAAACGGTCGGCCGCCATCGCGGGGTCGCCGTGGAAGAGTTCGAGTTCCGCGTGCCGGAGGCTCAGTTCGGTGTCGATCCGCTGGCGCGGCTCGATCCCGTGCAGCAGGAACTCCGTCGTGCAGCCGAGCCTCTCCGCGAGCAGCCGCGCGACGACCGGGGTCGGCGTGCGCTTGCCCGACTCGATCAGTGAGACGTAGCTGTCGGATAGATCCGGCCCGGCGAGCTGGGCTTGGGACATGCGCCTGCTCAACCGCAGGCCTCGGACGCGGTCACCTATGGTTCCCTGACTCGGCATCTGGTCTCTCAGGGCATGGGAATGGTCAATGGTCCCGCCATGATGGCACGAAGCTACTCAATCGGGTAACCCTCCCGTCAAGAATCCCGAGGGCGAACCTTTGTCCACACCTCGGGATTCGACCTGAGAAAGCCGCAATTACGGACGTCAGTCGTCCGAGTCGTCCTTGCTCGGGAAAATCATTTGGCAAACTTCGAGGTACAACGTCTCGGGATATGGGATGTATGGGACCGACCGCAAGGCCTGATCTTGGCCGGCCGATTCCATCACGAACTCGCCGTACCCGAGCATGCGTCCGAGCAGGTCACGCTGGAAGCTCATGTCGGTCACCTTGCCGAGCGGCATCATCGCGACCTTGCGCGTGATCAGCCCGGTGGTGAGGAGCATGCGGGCCGAGGTGACCACGAAATAGTCCACCGACCATTCCGCGACCTTCCACACGAACCGGATCAACAGCAGCAGCCAAGCCCACCAGATCACCACGAGGGCGTTGCCGCCGTTGTTCTCCCCCAGCCACTTGCTCAGCAGGCCGGCCAGGATGAGGCCGCCGAAGATCTCGGCCACCGGGCGGAGCAGCACGGCCGGGTGTCGCCGGACCATGATGACCTGGTGCTCATGGGGGAGGAGGTAGCGGTTGACCGACGACGGGGCCGAATCCCCGTGGGTGACGAGTCTCATGTCAGCTCAGCCGCGCGAAGAATTGGGCCACGGAGTCCGCGGCGTTCATGACGCCGGTCACGGCGCCCGTCACGGTGTCGGCTGCGTCATGCGGCCTCGACAACAGGTAGAACGCCACCAGGGCCACAGCTCCCCACTTAAGGATCTTCTTGACCTGCACTGCCGTCACCACTCCCATGAGGTATAGATTACCCAGGCACCATGTTCGGTAAAGCGGAAAAAGCCGGAACATCCTGCGTCGTTATGACCCCTGCACGGTGGCGAGGACTTGCAGGTGTTTCCGCGCTATCCGCTCCACCAGCCCGGGATAGGCATGACCCGTCACTTCCACAGCGCCATAGTGGGCGGCCTGAATACAGCGCGTGACGGTCGTGGCGGGGTGCACCCCCGCGAACTCATCCCGGAGCGCGGCCTCGACCTGCTCGTAACGATCACTGTTGTCCGGAAGCTGACTCATGGCTCTCCCTGGCATCGCGTCCGTCGAGTGACGCAAAAGAGACGTCGTCATTACTCTACGTACCCGTGTCGACACGCGCTGTAACTATGACGAGGGAAAGTCCAAGATCGGGGTGATCAGACGACGCCGTACAGGCGGTCCCCCGCGTCGCCGAGGCCGGGCAGGATGTAGCCGACGTCGTTGAGACGCTCGTCCAGGCCGGCCGTGACCACCCGGATCGGGTGACCGGAGTCCTTGAAGGTCTCGTCCAGGTACGCCAGGCCCTCAGGGGCCGCCAGCAGGCAGAGCGCGGTCACGTCCACGGCGCCGCGGTCGAACAGGAACTGGATGGCGGCGGCCAGCGTGCCGCCGGTGGCCAGCATCGGGTCCAGCACGTAACACTGGCGGCCGGAGAGGTCCTCGGGCAGCCGGGTCGCGTACGTGGACGCCTCCAGCGTCTCCTCGTTGCGGATCATGCCCAGGAAGCCGACCTCGGCGGTCGGCAGCAGGCGCATCATCCCGTCCAGCATGCCCAGGCCGGCCCGCAGGATCGGCACGACCAGGGGAGCCGGGCGCGACAGCCGTACCCCCTCGGCGGGCATCAGCGGCGTGTCCACCGTCACCGGGGAGACCCGGACGTCGCGGGTGGCCTCGTACGCGAGCAGGGTGACCAGTTCGTCGGCCAGTCGCCGGAAGGTCGGCGAGTCCGTCCGTACGTCGCGCAGCGTGGTGAGCTTGTGGGCGACAAGCGGATGATCAACGACAAAGGTCTCCATGACAGCAAAATTTACCGCGAACCTCTAGGGACGCCGGAAGCAGCCCGGCTGTTTTGATCACAATTTGGCGCGAGCACCAGACGGCATCGTCGCACTTCTGGGACCATGGCCAACGTGAAGACAGCGCCGGTGGAGAACCGATGACAGACGAAGACGCGCTTGACTTCGCCATAGTGGTGTACCGCGAGGACGACCACTGGGAAGCCGAGATGCTGCCGGTCGCGCTGACCTCCGACCTCCGTGGCCTCATCCAGGCCCTGCGCCAGCAGCCCAGCGACGGCGGCACGATTGGCTTGGTCGCGGTGGGGGATGACTTCTTCGTGGCGTTACGGGTCTTCGGTGAACGCGTCAGTGTCTTCCTCTCCGACATCACCGCCGCCTGGGAGTGGCCGCTGGCCACCCAGGTGCTCGACTACCTCGACGTGCCCGTGCCCGAGGAGGAGGAACTCGACAGCGTCCTACCCTGTGGCGACCTGTCGGTCTTCGCCGACCTCGGCCTAGACGAGATGGAACTCGGCGCGCTCTCCGGCGACGACGACCTCTACCCCGACGAGGTGCTCTTCAGCATCGCCGCGCGCCTCGGATTCCGCGACCCCTTCGAACGTGCCGTCGACGCCGCCACCGGCTGACGTCGGGAGCTGGACATGCCTTCGAGACCGAATCTCTTCGCCGCCGCCTTCCTGCGCAACGGCACCGGCTGGACCGGGGCCGAGGTCGACCTCACCGAGGCGGAGATCGCCGACGACGTCGGCGACGCCGTCCAGGAGGCCCTCGGGCTGACCGGCGACGAACTGGCCGTGCTGTGCGTCGAAGTAGAGGACGAATGGTTCGCCATCGTCCGGTACGACGGGGAGGCCGACCCCCGGGTCTTCCTGTCCGACGCGCAGGCCGGGCTGACCGACTCCCTCGGGGAGCTCTTCGCGGAGCTGGCCGGGGTCGCGGTGGACAAGGAGACGCCCGATCTGGGGATCCGGCCCGCCGGGGACTTCGAGTTGCTGGCCGACTTCGGGCTGAGCGCGGAGGAGCTGCTGGAGCTCAGCATGGAGGAGGGCATGCTGCCCGCCGACACGCTCTCCGTGGTCGCCGAGCGGTTGTCCTTCGGGGACGAGCTAGATCGGTTGCGGTGACGTACGAGGTCGCCATGCGGGTGGCGCTGGCGCAAGCCGCCCTGGCCGGCGAGCGGGGCGAGGTTCCCGTCGGCGCCGTCGTGCTCGGGCCTTCCGGGGAGGTCCTGTCCGAGGCTGGGAACGCTCGGGAGGCGACTCACGATCCGACCGCTCACGCGGAGATTCTCGCCATGCGGGCCGCCGCTCGGGGGGACTGGCGGCTCACCGGCTGCACCCTGGTCGTCACCCTGGAACCCTGCACGATGTGCGCCGGCGCCGCCGTACAGGCTCGCATCGCCCGTGTCGTCTACGCCGCTCCCGACGAGAAGGCCGGCGCCGCCGGTTCCCTCTGGGACGTCCTGCGCGACCGCCGTCTCAACCACCGCCCCGAAGTCCTGATGGGCGTCCTCGCCGACGAATCCACCACCCTGCTCCGCACCTTCTTCGCAGCCCGCCGCCCCTGAATGCAGGCGCGCCCACCCACCTTTGTCCGGTAAGCTGCTCCGCGGTGGTGTCTCCTAGTGGCCGATGGAGCGCGCCTCGAAAGCGCGTGTAGGGCAACCTACCGTGGGTTCAAATCCCACCACCACCGCCACACCAACCGCTGACCTCCCGAGGTCGGCGGTTCTTTTTGCGCTCATTCGGATGCGTTGTGTAGTGATCGATGCCATATTCGTGACATCCAAATAGCGCGGCGGGGTGACTGTCGAAACTCGTTGGGTGGTGAGCGAAGATGACAGCACACAATCGAGGAGGTGCGCGACGTGGACGATATGAGAACCAGAACCGGATTGCTCAATCAGAGCGACGCCGCACGATTCCTCGGCATCCCGCAGCAGACCTTCAATCACTGGGCCAGAGGCTACGGCCAGGAGCAGCCGCTCCTGCACGTCCTGCCGAAACCGGAGCAGCGCGCGGCTACCGTTCCGTTCGCGGCGCTCGCGGAGGCGCACGTGCTGAAAGCGTTGCGCGAAGCCGGCGTGCGGCCCCACAAGATCAAGCCTGCGCTGCGGCGCCTTCAGGAGGCATTCGGCACCGAGTACGTGTTGCTCGCTCCCGAACTGGCCACCGACGGGATCGACGTCCTGTGGGATTTCTCGCGGACGAAGGCAGGCGCGGGACTGATAGAGGCGCGGTCGTGGCAGACGGTCATCCGCGAGATCGTCGCGGACTATCTGCAGTACGTGGTCCGCGACCAGAATGGCTTTCCGGCGATGTTGAGGCTGGATCGGTGCCTGCCGTCCGATGTGATCGTCGATCCGCAGAAGCATTTCGGCCAGCCGTACTTCGCGGGAACGGGGACGAGAGTGGCCGAGGCGGCGGCGATGTTGAAAGCCGGGGAGGAGCCCGAGGTGATCGCCGATGAACTCGGAATCACCGCCGCCGACGTCAGGATCGCCGCCCGCGTCCTCCTGGGCCACGCCGCCTGAGTTCTACCTCGACGAGAACAGCGTCACCCGGCGCGTCCGCCGATTCCTGCTCGACCTCGGCTATCCGGTGCACACCCCCGCCGAGTGGTACGGCAGCCGCGAGCAGTCTCTCGGTGTCAATGACGAGGACTGGTCGCCGCTCGTCGGTGCGAGAGGCTGGGTCGTGCTGGCCAGCGATATCCACATCTTCGAGCGCGAGCATGAGTATCGGGCCTACCTCAAGGCCGGGGTTCCGGTTTTCCTGCTCCCGGGCCAATCGAGAGTGGCCGAGCGGGTGGAGCTGGTGGCACGGAATCTCGCGGCCATGTGCGCGTACGCGAGCCAACGCGGGCCGGGAGTGTGGCGGTTGACGGTGCGCGGACCGGAGGAGTACCGGCCTCCTGCAGCCAAGAAGCGAGGCAAGGCGCGGGGTTGGCGAAACCGCGCCGGCCCGAGCTGAGCCGCTCAGGCACATCAGATTAGGAATCGGCCAGGGAACATCCTCTCGTTTGTTCTGGCTGGCCGACGGGGGGTTAGTTTTCTAGTTCCAGGACTCGGGCGTGGAGGACGGAGCGTTGGTGGAGGGCGGCGCGGAGGGCTCGGTGGAGGCCGTCCTCCAGGTAGAGCTCGCCCTGCCACTGGACGACATGGGGGAACAGGTCGCCGTAGAAGGTGGAGTCTTTGGCCAGGAGGGAGTGGAGGTCGAGGACCGCTTTCGTGGTTACTAGGGTGTCGAGTCTGACTTGCCTGGGGGGTATTTGGGCCCACTCGCGATGGCCGAGGCCATGCTCGGGGTAGGGGCGTCCATCGCCGACCAACTTAAAGATCACGCTACGTAGTTTAGGAGAAAAGGGGCTGCTTTGCCTGCTGGTCAGAGAGTGCCGGAGAAGGTGTCGCAGCGGGCGGGGTCGCCGGACTCGTAGCCGGAGGTGAACCACTTGACGCGCTGCTCCGAGGTGCCGTGGGTGAAGGCGTCGGGGGTGACGCGGCCCTGGGTGCGCTCCTGGATGCTGTCGTCGCCGACGGCGGAGGCGGCGTCGAGGGCTTCCTTGATGTCGGTCTGGGTGAACGCTTCGGCGTAGAAGCCGGTGCTCACCGCGTTCTTGGCCCAGACGCCGGCGAAGCAGTCGGCCTGGAGCTCCAGTCGGACGGAGTCGCTCTCCGGGCCCTGGTCCTGGCTGATCTTGTCCATGGTGCCGGTCAGGTTCTGGATGTGGTGACCGTACTCGTGGGCTATGACGTATGCCTGGGCGAAAGGTCCGCCGGAGGCGCCGAACTGTGACTGGAGCTGGTCGAAGAAGGTCAGGTCCAGGTAGACGTTGCGGTCGCTGGGGCAGTAGAACGGGCCGACCGAGGAGTCGGCGTTGCCGCAGCCGGTCTGGACGCCGCCGGTGAACAGGCTGGTCTTGGCGGGTTCGTAGCCGCTGACCTCGCCTTCCCAGTATTCCTGGATGCTGTTGACCACGCCGACGACCCGGCACTGCTCGTCCTGGTCGGCGTCGGCGCCGGTCTTGCACTTCTCGCTGAGGTCGGAGGTGGGCTGCACGCCGGCGGGCTGGTCGCCGCCGCCCATGATGTCGCCGGGGTTGATCCCGAAGACCAGGGCCACGATGAGGGCGATGATCCCGGCGGCGCCGCCGCCGATCGCGAGCCCGCCGCCGCGGCCGCCGCCCCGGTTCTCCACCTGGGATGTGTCCAGTTGCGCTTGATCGTCGAAATCCATCGGGGACGCTCCCGTGTCGGTTGATACCGACCTGCGCACTGCCCTCAGATCGCTCCGGTGAACGTGTCGCAGCGGCCGGGATCGCCGTACTGGTAGCCGATGGTGAACCACTTCTCGCGCTGTGCCGAGGTGCCGTGGGTGAAGCCGTCGGGGGTGACGTAGCCCTGGGTGCGGCGCTGGATGCTGTCGTCGCCGACGGCCGCGGCGGCGCTGAGCGCCTGGTCGATGTCGCGCCGGCTGAAAGGTTCGGTGTAGAAGCCGGTACGGACCGCGTTGTTCGCCCATACTCCGGCGTAGCAGTCGGCCTGGAGTTCTAGCCGGACCGCGCCGCTGTTGGCGCCCTGGCGATCGTTGCCGACCCGGCGCATCGTGCCGAGCAAGTGCTGGACGTGGTGACCGTACTCGTGGGCGACGACGTAAGCCTGGGCGAAAGGTCCGCCTTGTGCGCCGAAGCGGGTTTCGAGGTCGTTGAAGAAGCTGAGGTCGAGATAGACCTTCTGGTCGGCGGGGCAGTAGAAGGGGCCGACGGAGGAGTCGGCTTTTCCACAGGCTGTGGATACTGTCGTGCGTGCGCCGCCGAAGAGTTGGGTCTTGGCCGGTGTGTACGTGCGATTGCGGCCGGCGAATGCTTGTTTCCAGTAGCTCTGGATGCTGTTGACGATGCCGACGATCCGGCAGTCCTCGGATTGGTCGGCGTCGGAGCCCCGTTTGCAGCGATCGGCGAGGTTTCCGGAGGGTTCGGGGGCCGGGCGGTACTGGCCCGGCTGGTTGTCCGTGGTCAGGCCGCTCATCAAGGGCTGGCCGAACAGGAGCAGGGCGCCCAGGCCGAGCATGGCGAGCAGGCAGCCGCCTTTACCGCCGATCGGCAGGGCGCCGCAGCCGGGCATGGATCCGCCTCCGCGGCGCTGAGGGCCCGCGGCGCGGGTGTCCTCCACCTGGGACGGATCCAACTCGGCGTCGTCTCTGAAATCCATCCGCGCCGCTCCCCCGAACGCCCGGTGCATAACTCTACGTAATCATCCCCATACTCGGACGATTTACTCTGGGCGGCGGAGGAGGCGTACCAGCCGGTCCAGGGTGTGCCGGGCGTCACGGCGGCGGGCCGCGTAGCGGGACCAGACGGCAGGGAGGACCACGCCGAAGATGAGGACGAGGAGTAGGCCGGTGGCACAGTAGACGACCGCCGGGGCGGTTCCGAGGAGGGCCTCGGGAATGGTCGTCGCCCAGTTGTTCAGGCCGAGTTGCGGATTCTCGCGTAAGCTGACGCGCACGTATGACTCCTAATAGTCGTACGGGATGAATGGCAGCCCCTCCGCTTGCACCGGGGGGGCTGTTTCTTTTCTGTCGTGCTCGGAGCTCCGTGCATGCCAGAGTAGCGCGTCGAAAGTGGTTGAAGGAGCCTTGTCGGAATTTAGTCGTCGATTGACTCCCACTGGGGTCTGGTGAAACGTCCTGTCCAGCCCGAAGAGGCCGTAGGCATGGGCGGTGGTTTAGTTCTCCAACAAGGCATATGGCCAGGTCATCCTTAGTGGGGACGCATATAGTGTTCGTAGACCACTAGTCGCGATGGTCGGATAATCAGAATCATGTTCCGGTGACCGTCAGGTATTGGGAGTGGCGGCTCATATATAGGAAAGGTGTACTACTCCTATATAGAGTGCGGGAGTTGCTGTGTGTATTCTCTTTGGGTGGCTTGAATTGGGCGGGCGGCTCGGAGTGGTCACGAGGTTCTGGGCCCGGACGCACGAAAGGGCCCGGCTGGATCGGTCCGGGCCCTTCGTGTTTCTGCTGCTCAACCAAGCGCGGAGGATAGGAGATTCGAACTCCTGAGGGGTTGCCCCCAACACGCTTTCCAAGTCTGCGGCTCTAGATACACGGCAGTCCGGTGGGTCGCTGAGCTGGGCATGAGCGCCGTCGACAGCTCCCGCTGAACGGTCCCGGACGGGGGCGAACTGAGACCCCCACAAAACGGGTGGGCCGCTTTGGGCTCAGGGTGGATCAGCTCACTGGGAAGCTGCGGCGAGGTCGTCCCAGAAACCGAGATCTCGACGCAGTGCTTTGAGGCTGAGACGTTCTTGTGGAATGCGGTGGCGGGCATGGAGCAGTTCGAGTGCGCGTGGTCGATCGAAACCATAGGAGTTGATCACTCGCTGTGTCGGGTCACCGATCTGCTTAGATCCGCTTGGCTGCGCCAGTTACTTGCCTGGCTCTGGGCCGTACCACTGAAGGGCTTGGCCAGTGACCTGGGCGATGCACTCGAAGTCCCGGTCGCGGTGGAGGAGCGTCAGTCCCTGGAGCTCAGCTGTAGCGGCGAGGACGAGGTCGACGGGGCCTGCGCTTCGGTGCTGTCCTCGTTTGGTCAGGGCTTCTTGGACTCTCCATGCCCGATCGTAGGCGCGGTCATCGATGGGGGTCCAGCCGAACAACAGGCGCAGGTCTTCGATGCCCTGCTCTCGGTCTGCAATGGATCGGGCGCTGTAGAAGAACTCGAGTTCGGTGATGGGGCAGACGGCGATGAGTCCGGCCGTCGCCGCCTGGTCCCAGCCGTACTGGTCGGCGTCGAGGTGCATGAAGCGGGCGAGGGCGCTGGTATCGATCAGGAACTGGGCGGCGTTCATCGACGGTAGTTGCTTTTGTCCTCGAAGAGTTCGAGGTCGAAGGTGCCTTCGGAGGCGCTGGAACGGAGCCGGACGAGCGCGAGTGCTCGGCGTCGGTGCTCCAGCACCTCGCGGAGGGCCGTGTTGACGGTCTCCTTCTTGGTGCTGGTTCCGAGTGCTTTGGCGACGTCGGCGACCAGTTCGTCGTCCAGATCGATCACGGTACGGCTCATCGATATACCTCCCTTGATATCAAGTGCTCGTCTCATGATATCTCACAGCGGGTCGGGAGTGCTGTCACAGGTAGAGCCGGAGTATGACAACAAGCCAGTATCCAGATGGATACTGGCTGTTATCTTGCCCGGTCGGGCGCAGACGGAGGATACGAGATTCGAACTCGTGAGGGGCTGCCCCCAACACTGCGGGGCGACAGGGAGGCGGGCAGCCGACCGCCACCTTGACGATGTTCTGCAGTTGTTGAGGGTGCCGATGTCCCCGGCACCCTGGTCCGTCGACCGGGTCACATCGCCGTCAAACTCCGACTGAGCCCCAAACGCACGAAAGGGCCCGGCTGGATCGGTCCGGGCCCTTCGTGTTTCTGCTGCTCAACCAAGCGCGGAGGATAGGAGATTCGAACTCCTGAGGGGTTGCCCCCAACACGCTTTCCAAGCGTGCGCCCTAGGCCAACTAGGCGAATCCTCCGTCGAGAAGCTTACATGACTCAGCGGATGCCGCGCCCATTCCGAGGTGGCCCCATGCACTGCCCGGCACGGCTAGACTGTGTCAGGACCCCTCGCGCGGCGTCATCCTGTGAACCTCCCCAGGGCCGGAAGGCAGCAAGGATAAGCGGGCTCTGGCGGGTGTGCGGGGGGTCTTCTGGTTTTGGGATCCTCGCTGGTCCCAGGCCAACCATCGGCGACGCTCTCCCCGAGGAGACCGTATGAGTCTCGCGCTCTACCGCAAGTACCGGCCAGGGACGTTCGCAGAGGTCAAGGGGCAGGAACACGTCACCGAGCCGCTGCGCCAGGCGTTGCGGAGTGGGCGGATCAATCATGCGTATCTGTTCAGCGGGCCGCGCGGCTGCGGGAAGACGTCCAGCGCCCGGATTCTCGCGCGGAGTCTGAACTGCGAGCAGGGGCCGACGCCGGATCCGTGTGGAATCTGTGAGTCGTGTGTGGCGCTGGCGCCGACCGGGCCCGGCCACCTTGATGTGATCGAGATCGACGCGGCTTCGCACGGTGGTGTCGATGACGCCCGTGACCTGCGGGAGCGCGCGTTCTTCGCGCCGGTTTCCGCGCGGTTCAAGATTTACATCATCGACGAGGCGCACATGGTGACCCGGGAGGGGTTCAACGCGCTGCTCAAGCTCGTCGAGGAGCCGCCGCCGCATCTCAAGTTCGTCTTCGCGACCACGGAGCCGGAGAAGGTCATCGGGACGATCAAGTCCCGGACGCATCACTATCCGTTCCGGTTGATGCCGCCTGGGACGCTTCGGCAGCTCATGGAGGAGATCCTGGCGTCGGAGTCGGTGCCGTACGAGCCGACCGCGCTGCCCTTGGTGGTGCGCGCCGGGGCTGGTTCCGCGCGTGACTCCCTCTCGATTCTGGATCAGCTGCTGGCGGGAGCGGACGACGCCGGCATCACCTACCAGCGGGCCGTCTCCCTGCTCGGTTACACCGATGGCGACCTTCTCGACGAGATCGTCGACGCGTTCGCCCGCTGCGACGGCGCGCATGTCTTCCACGCTGTGAACCGTGTCGCCGAGGGCGGTCACGATCCGCGGCGGTTCGCGATGGATCTGCTGGAACGTTTCCGGGATCTGGTCATCCTGGCGAATGTGCCGGAAGCCGCCGGAAACGGGCTGCTCGATCGTCCCGCCGACGAGTTGGAGCGCCTGCAGGTGCAGGCCGCCTCGATGGGCCCCGCCGAACTGACCCGCGCCGCTGAGGTCTTCAACACCGGCCTGACCGAAATGCGCGGCGCGGCCTCCCCTCGGCTCCTGCTCGAACTCATGTGCGCCCGCCTCCTCCTCCCCGCCGCGGCCCAGGGCGAAGCCGCCCTCATGGCCCGCCTGGAACGCCTCGAACGCGAAGGCCCACGCGGTGACTCCGCTGGTACGGCTCCCGCCCGCGCGAACCCTCCCGCCTACGGATCCGGCGCGGCTTCCTCCCGCGCGACTTCTCCCATCCACGGATCTGGCGCGGCCGCCGCCCACGGACCTGGAGCGATTGCCGCCCACGGACCTGGAGTTTCCGGCCACGCGGCTCCTTCCGCCCCCGAATCCGGTACGACTACCGCTCGCGCGACGACCCACGGCTCCGCTGCGGCTCCCGGCTCCGCAGCCCCCTCCGCCGACCCCGTCACGTCGACGGGCGCGGTTCCCGAACCACGCAACGGTGGCCGAGCCCCCGCCGACGACGACTGGCCCACGGCAGCGCGGCCGGGCATGCCCAGCACCCCGCCGCCCCCCGCCGTGTCCGCATCCTCGGCACCCCCGGCCTCCTCCGCACCATCGGAACCGTCCGGTGTGGGCGCCGTCATGCAGGCCTGGCCGCACGTCCTGGAAGCCGTCAAAACCCGTCAGCGGGTCGCCTGGATGATCCTCAACGCCCAAGGCCGCCTGCTGGGCGCCGAAGGCAACATCGTCACAGTCGGTTTCGAAAAGCCCGGCGACGTCCAAGGCTTCCTCAAGGGCAAACGAGACGAGGTAGTGGCAGCCGCCCTCGGCGACGTCCTCGGCGGCACCTGGCGCGTAGAGATAGTCGTCGGCTCAGGCCCCACCGGCGGCACCCCGCGCCCCCACACACCCTC
>NZ_BLAD01000071.1 GCF_009687845.1 Acrocarpospora corrugata | reverse complement strand
GCATCCGGGTCCTGTCCAAGATCCTCGCGTTGACCACTGTGATCTGGCACAACGACAAGACTGGCCAGCCGATCAAACGATCACTGACCGCCTACGACCACTAAGCGTGACCAGACCCCTTGGACTCATTCATCTAGTTGGCGCGCTTGGCGCGGGCCGTCGTCCGGGCCCGGGTGGAGCCGTCCAGCACGACCTTGCGGATCCGGACCGACTCCGGCGTGATCTCCACGCACTCGTCGTCCCTGATGAACTCCAGCGCCTGCTCCAGCGACAGCTGCCGCGGCGGGACCAGCGTCTCGGTCACGTCGGACGTGGACTGGCGCATGTTGGTGAGCTTCTTCTCCTTGGTGATGTTCACATCCATGTCGTCGGCGCGAGAGTTCTCCCCGACGATCATGCCCTCGTACACCTCGGTGGTCGGGCCGACGAACAGGATGCCGCGTTCCTGCAGGTTCGTCATCGCGAACGCGGTGACCGGGCCGGACCGGTCGGCCACCAGCGAGCCGTTGCCGCGGGTGCGCAGCTCGCCGAACCACGGCTCGTAGGAGTCGAAGACGTGGTGCACCAGGCCGGTGCCCCTGGTCTCGGTGAGGAACTCGGTCCTGAAGCCGATCAGGCCGCGGGCCGGGACCACGAACTCCATCCGGATCCAGCCGGTGCCGTGGTTGGTCATGTGCTCCATCCGGCCCTTGCGGACCGCCAGCAGCTGGGTGACCGCGCCCAGGTAATCCTCGGGGCAGTCCACGGTGAGGCGCTCGACGGGCTCGTGCTTCTTGCCGTCGATCTCCTTGGTGACCACCTGCGGCTTGCCGACGGTCAGCTCGTAGCCCTCCCGGCGCATCTGCTCGACCAGGATGGCCAGCGCCAGCTCGCCCCGGCCCTGGATCTCCCAGGTGTCCGGGCGTTCGGTCGGCAGGATGCGCAGCGACACGTTGCCGACCAGCTCGCGGTCCAGCCGGTCCTTCACCATCCGGGCGGTGACCTTGGAGCCCTTGACCCGGCCGACCAGGGGCGAGGTGTTGGTGCCGACGGTCATCGAGATGGCCGGCTCGTCCACCGTGATCAGCGGCAGCGGGCGCGGGTCCTCCGGGTCGGCCAGCGTCTCACCGATCATGATGTCGGGGATGCCGGCGATGGCGATGATGTCGCCGGGGCCCGCCTGGTCGGCCGGCTTGCGCTCCAGCGCGTCGGTCATCAGCAGTTCGGTGATCTTCACCCGCTGGATGGAGCCGTCGGTGCGGCACCAGGCCACCTGCTGGCCCTTCTTGATGGTGCCGTGGTGCACCCGGCAGAGCGCGATCCTGCCCAGGTAGCTGGAGGCGTCCAGGTTGGTGACGTGCGCCTGGAACGGCGCGGTCGGGTCATAGGTGGGGGCCGGGATGGTCTTGTAGATCGTCTCGAAGAGCGGCTCAAGGTCCTCGGAGTCGGGCATGCCGCCGTCGTCGGGGCGGTTCAGCGAGGCGCGGCCGGCCTTGGCCGAGGCGTACACGATCGGGAAGTCGATCTGCTCCTCGGTGGCGTCCAGATCGATGAAGAGCTCGTAGACCTCGTCCACGACCTCCTTGATCCGGGCGTCCGGCCGGTCCACCTTGTTGATGCACAGGATGACCGGCATCTTCGCGGCGAACGCCTTGCGCAGCACGAACCGGGTCTGCGGCAGCGGGCCCTCGGAGGCGTCCACCAGCAGCACCACGCCGTCCACCATGGACAGGCCGCGCTCGACCTCCCCGCCGAAGTCGGCGTGGCCGGGCGTGTCGATGATGTTGAGGGTGCGGCCGCCGTGCTTGACGGCGGTGTTCTTCGCGAGAATGGTGATGCCCTTCTCGCGCTCTAGGTCGTTGGAGTCCATGACTCGCTCGTCGACGTCCTGGTTGGCGCGGAACGCCCCGGACTGCCAGAGCATGGCGTCCACGAGTGTGGTCTTGCCATGGTCGACGTGCGCGATGATCGCGAGGTTCCGCAGGTCGTCGCGGCTGTTCAAAGGCATAGTGGAGTCTCGCTCTGGTTCGTCGGGGCTGTCGTCCGCGTCCCGGACTTTGCGACGAGACGCTCCTGCCGCGAGAGTGCGGCCTTCCCATTTTAGTTGATCCGTGTTACCACGATGCGCCCGGGAAACCCTGACCTACACAGGAGGCTGCATATAACCAGCCATCCGTAACCTGGAGGCGTGGTGATCGCTCCTGTTTTCGGCGCCATGCTGCGCACCTCCGACGGCGTCAGAATCGACGCCGGGCACCTGCCCGGGCCCACCGGGCACACCGGTGAGCTGGGCTTCGTCCTGGCCCACGGCTTCACCGGCTCCTGGCGCACGCCGATCACCCGCCGCATCGCGGCGGTCCTGGCCGGGTACGGCGGCGTGCTGGCCATCGACTTCCGCGGCCACGGCAGATCCGCCGGCCTGTCCACCGTCGGCGACCTGGAGGTCCTGGACCTGGACGCCGCCGTACGGCATGCCAGAACCGCATACCAGCGCGTGGTCACCGTGGGCTTCTCGATGGGCGCGGCGGTGGCCCTGCGGCACGCCGCGCTGCACGGCGGGGTGGCCGGCGTGGTCGCGGTGAGCGGCCCGGCCCGCTGGTACTACCGGGGCACCCGGCCGATGCGCCAGGTGCACTGGGCGATCGAGCACCCGGCCGGCCGGCTGGCGGCCCGGGTGGCCAAGCGGACCAGGATCGCGGTGGGCCGCTGGGACCCGATCCCGCTGGCTCCGTACCAGGCCGCGCCCCTGATCGCGCCCGTCCCGCTGCTGATCGTGCACGGGGACGCGGACACGTTCTTCCCCCTCGAACACGCGCACCAGCTGTACGAGGCCGCCCGCGAGCCCAGGGAACTCTGGGTCGAGCCGGGTTACGGTCACGCCGAGTCGGCCGCTACTCCGGATCTGATCCGCCGAATTGGTCGGTGGAGTACGCGAACCAAACCGGAATGACCGGCGTCTACCACAGGGGTGCGAAATTCCGCCCAGCGTCGCGGGGGCGCGCTGGGCGTGCCGCCGGCCCGGTACGGATACTCGTACCGGGCCGGCGGCAATAACTAACCGAGTCGCGCGATGCTCTTGTACTCCAGGTAGGCCGACAGGCCCTCGGGGCCGAGTTCCCGGCCGTAGCCGCTGGCCTTGTAGCCGCCGAACGGCGTGCCCGGATCCATAGTGTTCATCATGTTGACGCCATATGTTCCAGCGCGGACCTGCCGGGCCACGTCCATGCCGTGGTCGGCGTCGGCGGTCCAGACGCTGCCGGACAGGCCGTAGTCGCTGTCGTTGGCGATCCGGACGGCGTCCGCCTCGTCGTCGTACGGGATGACCGTGAGGACCGGGCCGAAGATCTCCTCGCGGGCGATCCGCATGTCGTTGCCGGCGTTGGCGAAGACGGTGGGGGAGACGTACCAGCCCCGGTCGAACGGGCGGTCCAGGCCGCCGACGACGGCCTTGGCGCCCTCGTCGAGGCCGATCCTGATGTAGCCCTCGACCCGCTCCTGCTGGCGTCTGGCCACCATCGGGCCGATCGCGGTGGTGGGGTCGCCGGGGTCGCCGACGGTCTGGCCGGTGACCATCTCGGCGACCGCCTGGACGACTTCGTCGTACCGGCCGCGGGAGGCCAGGATGCGGGTCTGGGCGACGCAGGCCTGGCCGCTGTTGAGCAGTGAGGCGATGGACAGGAAGCCCATCGCCGAGGGCAGGTCGCAGTCGTCCAGGATGATCGCGGCGGACTTGCCGCCGAGTTCCAGGCTGCAGCGTTTGAGCTGCTGGCCGCAGATGGCGCCGATCCGCCGCCCGGCGGCGGTGGAGCCGGTGAAGGCGACCTTGTCCACGCCGGGGTGGGAGACCAGGTGCTCGCCGGCCTCGCGGCCCGCCGCGACGATGCTGACCACGCCGTCCGGGATCCCGGCTTCCTTGATCATCTCACCGAGCAGGTACCCGTCCAGCGGGGTCTCCGGCGCGGGCTTGATCACGACCGTGCAGCCGGCCACCAGGGCGGGCGCGAGCTTGGTCATGATGACGAACTGCGGGACGTTCCACGGCACGACCGCGGCCACCACGCCGACCGGCTCGCGGCGCACGGTGACCGGGCCGAACAGGCCGGGGCGCTGGTCCTCGACCTCGAAGGTCTGGCCCAGCTCGGCGAAGTACTGCAGCATGCCGAGCGGCTGGGGGGCCTGGGCGAGCTGCGAGAAGGTGATGGGGGAGCCCATCTCCAGGGTGATGACGTCGGCGATCTCGGCCTGCCTGGCGGCGTAGATCTCGGCCAGCCTGGCCACCACGGCGGCCCGCTCCGGCATGGTCATCCGGGGCCAGGGACCGTGGTCGAAGGCCGCGCGGGCGGCGGCCACCGCGCGGTCCATGTCCGCCGGGGCGCCGTCGGGGACCCGGCCGACGATCTCCTCGGTGTGCGGGGAGATGACGTCGATCGTCCCGGTGCCCGCGGGGGTCACCCAGTCGCCCCCGATGAACAGCGTGTCGTGCTGGAGCATAAGGTCTGCCTCCCGCGCCTGCTTGAACGAGTGCTTGCTTGGACAGTCTTCTCGTTCGCGTCGGCCGGGACAACCCCTGTAACCGAATCATGTTCTGGCGTACCGGGGCAAGGGCGCCGGGCGTTGGCACGTCCCAAATTGGTAGATACTTCGTCAAAGGTGCACGAGTTCCCCCGTTCCGGTGGCAGCGAGCAAGATCGTCTTCTATAGTTTCGGTCCGGCATGGGAGGGGAGGACGGGTGCGACGCTGGTCGGGCTCTGCGCTGGTCGCAGTCGGTCTTGTCGGTCTGCTCGCGATGCCCTCCGCCGGGGCGGCCGAGCCGGATCGGCAGGCGGAACTGCGCAGGCTCACCAAAGAGGCCGCCGCGCTGTCCAAGGCGTACCGGGGCGAGATCGCCACCCTGGACGACACCCGCAAGGCCGCCGAGAAGGCCGACTCGCGGGTCAAGAAGCTCAAGGCCGACCTGATCAAGGCCGAGCAGAAGGTCGCGCAGTTCGCGCAGACCAGCTACATGAGCGGCGGGATCGACAGCGTGCAGATCTTCAGCATGCAGGCGGACCTGGGCTCGGTCTCCACCCTGGCCTACCTCACCGACGAGAAGACCGAGCGGCTCAACAGCGTGACCCGGCTGATCGCCGACCAGAAGAAGGCCGCCAAGGCGGCCGACCTGCGGGTCGCCCAGCTCAAGAAGGACATCAAGGAGCTCCAGGGCAAGCAGCGCCAGGTCGAGAAGCTGCTGGCCAAGTTCGGCTTCCAGACGCCGGACGCCGGCACCGGGCTCACCGCCCGGATGGTCTCCATCCGCAACCTGATCATGCAGAACTTCCCGATGCCGTTCGGGGTCGGCTGCTTCCGGGCCGGCGACTTCGGCGAGCACGGCAAGGGCCGGGCCTGCGACTTCATGATCAGCACCGGCGGGCGGATGCCGGACGCCTCCGCCAAGGCGCGCGGGGACGCGCTGGCCAAGTGGTGCGTGGCCAACGGGCAGCGGCTCGGGATCATGTACATCATCTGGCAGCAGAAGTACTACGACATCAGGACCGGGGCCGCGCCGAAGATGATGTCCAACCGGGGCAGCAACACGGCCAACCACTACGACCACGTGCACGTGTCAGTGCTCTGAGATCATCTTCTTGTACCAGTGGTAGGACGCCTTCGGGGTGCGGGCCTGGGTGTCGAAGTCCACATGCACGAGGCCGAAACGCTGGTGGTATCCCTCGGCCCACTCGAAGTTGTCCAGCAGCGACCAGGCGAAGTAGCCGCGCACGTCGACGCCCTCGGCCTGGGCCCGGCGCAGGGCGGCCAGGTGGCCGTCCAGGTAGTCGACACGGAACTGGTCGTCCAGGCCGTCATATGAGCAGCCGTTCTCGGTGACATAGATGGGCGGCAGGGCCGGGTAGCGCGCCTTGAGGGAGACCAGGAGTTCGCGCAGGCCGTCGGGGACCACCGGCCAGCCGAAGGCAGTGGCGGGGTATTCGGGGATGCCGGCGTCGTCGAACGGCAGCAGGTCGGTGCTGGGGGCGGCGACCCGGGTGGGGTTGTAGTAGTTGATCCCGAGCCCGTCGAGAGGCTGCGCGATCGTCTCCAGGTCACCGGGGCGCACCCCAGGCATCTCCTCCATCCCGAATGCCGAAATATCGGGATATGAGCCGGTGAGGATGGGGTCGTTGAAAAGGCGGTTGTGCAGGGTGTCGTACGCGTCGGCGGCGGCCAGATCCGCGGCCGACTTCGACGCGGCCCACACCGGCGAGCAGTTGTTGGTGACCATGACCTGCTCCGCCCCGGCCGCCCGCAGCGCCTGTGCGGCCAGCCCATGCCCGAGCAACTGATGATGGGCGACCGGCAGCGCCTCCAGGAACAGCGTCCGCCCCGGCGCGTGCGTCCCCAGCCCATACCCGAACACCATGTGAATGAACGGCTCGTTCAACGTGATCCACCACTTGACCCGATCGGCCAGCCGCTCCGCCACGATCCCCGCATAATCAGCGAAATATCCGGAAATATCGCGGTTCATCCAGCCGCCCTCGTCCTCCAGCGCCTGCGGCAGATCCCAGTGGAACAGCGTCAACGCCGGCGCGATCCCCTTCGCGCACAGCCCGTCCACCAGCCGATCGTAGAAATCCAGCCCCCTGCCGTTCACCGCCCCCCGCCCGGCCGGCTGGATCCTCGGCCACGCCACCGAGAACCGGTACGCGTTGACCCCCGCCGCCGCCATCAACTCGACGTCCTCGGCCCACCGGTGGTAGTGATCGCAGGCCACGTCGCCCGTCTGCCCGTCCCGCACCTTCCCCGGCTGGTGCGCGAAGGTGTCCCAGATCGAGGGCCCGCGCTCGTCCTCGGTGACCGCGCCTTCGATCTGGTAGGCGGCGGTAGCCGTACCCCAGAGGAACATCGAGCCTCCCAATGTGAGTGCAACTCATGTTAACGCGACCGCAATCGAACAGGTAGAGAATGGACCAATGACAAACGCCGCCGCCGGAACGCTGCGCCGTCGCCCGGCCCAGCGCCGCAGCCTGGAACGCGTCGAGCGCATGCTCGACGAGTGCGCCCTGCTCCTGGACGAGGTCGGGTACGAGGCGCTCACGACCAAGGAGGTGGCCCGCCGTGCCGAGGTTCCCATCGGCACCTTCTACCAGTTCTTCCCCGACAAGCAAGGGCTGGTCCGCGCGCTCGCGCTGCGCAACCTGGACGCGTTCCTTGACCGGATGGCGGCCAGGCTCGGCGCGACCCAGCTCAGGGACTGGACCGACGCCGTCGACCTGAGCATCGACGAGTTCGTCCGGATGAAGCGCACCACGCCCGGCTTCGGGGTGGTCGACTTCGGCGAGGTGCTGGCCGCCCCCGGCGGGCCCGCGCTCCCCGGCACCCAGCGCATGCTGGACGCGGCCCTGGAGAACAACGTCGTGGTCGCCGACCGGCTCCGCTCGCTCATGATCGAACTGCTCGGCGCGCCCGGCAGCGACGAACTCGCCCGCGCCTTCGTGGTGGCCGTGGAAGCCGCCGACGCGGTGCTCAAACTGGCCTTCCGGGTGCATCCGGAGGGCGACTCCGAGCTGATCGCCGAGTGCAAGCGCCTGGTCCGCCGCTATCTGTCCGCGCATCTCACCGAGTAGGGCGGCCACCTTGACCTGGAGCCCACTCCAGGTGCCAGGATCGGGGGTATGGCCGTATACACACCGGGGCAGGTCTCCGAGGAGACCGGCTTCACGCTGGACACCCTCCGCTACTACGAGCGGATCGGGCTGCTCGGCAACGTCGGACGCAACGCCGCGGGGCAGCGCCGCTTCACCGAGGGTGACGTCGGCTGGCTGGGCATGATCCGCTGCCTGCGCGACACCGGCATGCCGATCGCCGAGATGCTCCGCTTCGCCGAGCTGGTACGGCAGGGCGACCACACCGTCGGCGACCGGATCGAACTCCTCGAATCCCACGACGAGGGCGTCGAACGCCAGATCGCCCAGCTGCGCCGCCGGCAGAGCGCGATCCAGAACAAGATCCAGTACTACAAGGACGTGATGTCCATCCCGCAAGGCGTCTAACCGGCCTTTGCCCCCGCTTTCCGTGCCGCCTGTTACACCAGACATGTGGCCGGACCTCGACGTATGAACATCCCGCTGCGACAGGTCGCGTCGGTCAGCGGCATGATGCTGTTCGCCCTGCTCGCCAACGCGACCTACATCGAGGTGTTCCGCTCCCCCTCGCTCGGCACCGACGTGCGCAACCAGCGCACGATGATCGCCAAGTTCAACACCTCCAGGGGCGACCTGCTGCTCCGCGACGGCACCGTGCTCGCCACCAGCCGCGAGGTCCGCGGCCGGTACCGCTACCAGCGGGTCTACCCGCAGGGCCCGATGTACGCGCCGGTCACCGGCTTCATCTCGCTCTACCGGGACACCGGCGTCGAGCAGGCCGAGGACCCGGCCCTGTCCGGCGCCGACCCCCGGGTCAAGGTCCGCACCCTGCTCAAGGACACCTCCCGGGGTGCGTCGGTCACCCTGACCATCGACCCCCGGGCCCAGCGCGCCGCCTACGAGGGCCTGCGCGACACCGGCAAGCGCGGCGCGGTCGTCGCGCTCGACCCGGCCACCGGGGCGATCCTGGCCCTGGTCTCGTTCCCGACCTACGACCCGAACGACTTCGCCACCTTCGACCCGGTCCGGCTGGCCCACGTCGACAAGGAACTCCAGGCCGATCCGTCCAGGCCGCTGCTCAACCGGGCGACCAGCCAGAACTACCCGCCCGGCTCGGCGTTCAAGGTGGTCACCGCCGCCGCCGCGCTGGACGCCGGCAAGTACGCCCCCGGCACCGCGATCACCGCGCCGCCCCGGCTCCGGCTGCCCGGCAGCAGCGTGCTGCTCCGCAACGCGCGCGACGAGGACTGCGGCGGCGGCACGCCGACCCTGGCCACGGCGTTCCAGCTGTCCTGCAACACCGCGTTCGCCACCCTCGGCCTGAGCCTCGGCCAGGACGCGCTGCGCCGCCAGGCCGCCGCCTTCGGGTTCGGCGACGACGGGCTGACCGTGCCGCTGGCGGTCGCGGCCAGCCGGTATCCGGACGGCATGGACCGGGCGCAGACCGCGATGTCGGCCATCGGGCAGTTCGACGACCGGGCGACGCCGCTGGGGATCGCCCTGCTGTCGGCGGCGGTGGCCAACGGCGGGATGCTGATGCGGCCCTACCTGGTGGACGAGATCCGGCTGACCGACGGCACGATGGTGAGCCTGACCAACCCGGAGGAGTACCGGGAGACCATGCCGATCTCGGTGGCCGAGCAGCTCACCGAGATGATGGTCGGGGTGACCCGGCCGGGCGGGACCGGCACGGCCGCCGCCATCCCCGGCATCGACGTCGCCGCCAAGACCGGCACCGCCGAGAACGACGGCCCCGACCACGCCGTCTTCACCGCCTTCGCCCCCGCCGCCCGGCCCCGGGTGGCGGTCGGCGTCCTGGTCGAGCACGGCGGCTTCGGCGGCGAGGTGGCCGCGCCCATCGCCAAGGCCGTCATCGAAGCCCTGCTTTAGCGGCTGTAAGCGCGGGCCTGCAAGTTGTACAGATCCGCGTAGATACCCTCCCGGTCGAGCAGTTCGTCGTGGGTGCCCTGTTCGACCACCAGGCCGTGGTCCAGCACGTAGATCCGGTCGGCGTGCCGGACGCTGGCCAGCCGGTGCGTGATGAGCAGCACGGTCCGGCCGTCCGAATGCCGCTGGATGCGCTCGAACAGGGCGTGCTCGGCCCGGGCGTCCAGCGCGGCCGTCGGCTCGTCGCAGATCAGCAGCGGCGCGTCCCGGTAGAAGCCGCGGGCCACCGCGATCCGCTGCCACTGGCCGCCGGACAGCTCCTGGCCGTCCTTGAACCGGCGGTCCAGCAGCGTGCGGTACCCGTGCGGCAGTTCGGCGATCACCTCGTCCGCCCCGGCCACCCCGGCCGCCCTGACCACCGTGTCCTCGCCCTTCTCCAGGCCCATGGTGATGTTGTGGCGGGCGGTCAGCGGCCACCGGGTGTGGTCCTGGGCGATCACCGCGATGTTGCCCCTGAGCAGATGCGGCTCCACCTCGGCCAGATCGGTGCCGTCCCAGAGCACCCGGCCGCCGTCCGGCGCGTACAGTCCCGCCAGGATCTTGGACAGGGTGGTCTTGCCTGAGCCGTTCTCGCCGACCAGCGCGATCACCTCGCCCCGGTCGATGTGGATGGACACCCCGTTCAGCGCCGGGGTGTCCTTGCCCGGGTAGGTGAAGGTGACCTCGTCCACGGTGAGCCGGTCGAACCCGGCCGGCGGCCGGCCCCGCTCGCCGGTGGGCTCCTGCTCGTTGCTCTCGCAGAAGTCGACGAAGTCGGTGAAGTAGAGGCCGTTCTCGTACAGCTGGTTGACCGCGAACAGCAGGCGGGACAGCGAGCTCTGGCCGGAGCGCACGGCCAGCACCGCGGTGCCCGCCACCGCCAGCGGCACCGAGCCGGTGGCCAGCAGCAGGCCGAGCGCGAGGTAGACCAGGGCGGCGCCCAGGCCGCCGAGCGCCTCGCCGACCAGCCGGGCCGTCGCCTGCCGCCGGGCCAGCGTGACCATGACGTCCTGCTCGGTCCTGGCCACCAGGTCGTAGACGCGGAGCAGGAAGCCGCGCATGGTGAAGGAGCGCACCTCGGCGGCGGTGTCCCGGTCGGCGAGCAGCTCGCTGATGATCCATTTGCGCCGGTAGGTGGGCAGCAGGGAGAGCATCGTCCCGTACCGCATCCTGGCCGAACGGACGGCGGCCCAGGCGTCCGGCAGGACCGCGACCACCAGCAGCGGCAGCAGGATCGGGTGCAGCACGCCGAGCACGCCGCCGGCGGCGAGCAGGCTGATCCCGGCGGTCAGCACGTCGATGGCGGAGCCGACCACCGAGTCGGAGGAGTTCACGCCGCGGTTGCGGGCCCGCTGCAGCGCGTCGTGGAAGTCGGGGTCGTCGAACCTGATCAGCTCGACCTTGCTGGTCAGCCCATAGAGCCGCTCCTCGGCGATCCGGGTGACCTGAGGCTCCAGCCGGGCCTGGGCCCAGCCGGCGCCGGCCTGGAGCAGGGTGCGCAGCACCGCCGCCGCGCCCACCACCAGCAGGCCGGGCAGCGCCGCGCGGACCCGGTCGGGGGTGGGGCCCGAGGCGAACAGGGCTTCCAGCACGCCGGTGGTGGCCAGCAGGCCGAACGCGGTGAAGACCCCGGCGAGCAGGTTGAGCACGATGGTCGCGACCGTGTCGCGCGGGCTGGCCTCCCAGGCCATCCGGACCGCCTGGCCGATCAGCGCGGGCAGCCGCCTGGCGATGGTGAGGAAGCCGACGCCGCTCATGGTGTCGTCGTGCGCGTGCCAGTTGTGGGTGGTCATATCGGAAAAATCCGGCAGGTCATCGATCCTGCCCTGGTCCGGTTCTGTGCCCGGATCTGCGTCCCGTTCCCGGTTCCCGTCGAGGGGGGTGGTCGCCATCTCGTCAGTGTGTCCGCCGCCACCGACAATTCGCCATCACTTTTCCCGGCGATCCCGCTGGCGGTCCGGCAATGAAACTCGGTTGCGTCTGGGCAGCTTCCCGTAGTTGGTGTAACACTTCCTGTGACGGATGCCGCCGTTGACCCCGAGGGCCGATGATTCAGACTTCATACGCGACGCACTCGATGACGCACGTGGGAAATCTTCCGCTGGAGCCGAACGCCTTCGTGGGCCGGGAACCGGACGTGGCGGAACTCGTTCAGCTGATGATGGCCACCCGGGTGGTGACGCTGTGCGGCATGGGCGGGATCGGCAAGAGCAGACTGGCCCTGCGGGTCGCCGCCGAACTGGCCCGCGACCTGCCGGAAGGCGCCTGGCTGGTCGACTTCCCCGAGGGCACCCCGCCGGACGAGGTGGTCCGCAGGACCGCCGCGATCCTGCGGGTGGAGGGGGAGCCGAAGCGGTCGCTGCGGGACACCGTGGCCGAGGTGCTGGCCGGGCGGAAGATGCTGCTCCTGCTGGACAACTGCGAGACCGTGGTGGACGAGTGCGCCCGGCTGGTCCGGCGGCTGACCGAAGCCTGCCCCGAGGTCCGGGTGCTGGCCACCAGCAGGGAGCCGCTGCGGGTGCCCGGCGAGACGGTCTGGCGGGTGCCGCCGCTGATGCTGCCAGGTTCCGCCGAGCTCGCCGCGGTGCGCGACTCCGAGGCCGGGCGGCTGTTCTGGGCCAGGGCCGCCGCCGCGGCCCCCGGCTTCGCGCTGACCGAGGCCAACGCCGCCGTGGTGGCCCGGCTCTGCCGCGACCTGGACGGCCTGCCGCTGGCGCTGGAACTGGCCGCCGGGATGACCAGGGTGCTGTCGGTGCCGCAGATCGTCGCCCGGCTCGGCGACCGCTTCCACCTGCTGGCGGCCGGCGACCGGACCGCGCCGCCGCGCCAGCGCACCCTCCGGGCCACCGTGGACTGGAGCTACCAGCTGCTCGCTGACCCGGAACGGCTGCTGTTGCGCCGGGCCACCACGTTCCGGGCCGGCTGGACCCTCGACATGGCCGAGCGGATCTGCTCGGGCGACGGCCTGTGGCCGCACGACGTGCTCGTGCACCTGACCGCCCTGGTGGACAAGTCCCTGGTCGTGGTGGACGGCGAACTCGCCGGCGAGGCCCGCTACCGGCTGCTGGACACCATCCGGCAGTACGCCACCGAGCAGCTCGACGCCGCCGGTGAGGAACCCGACCTGCGCCGCCGCCACCGGGACTACTTCTGCCACCTGGGCGCGGACTGGGAGCACGCCACCCGGGGCGTGCCGTGGCCGGAGATGAAACGCCGGGTCGACCGGCTTGAGCGGCTTCAGGGCGATCTGCGCGGCGCGGTGGAATGGTCGCTCGCGGTCGGGGAGCCGGAGCCAATCCTGCAGGCCCTGGTCGAGATGCGGTGGGCGCTGATCGGCGCGGGCCGCTACCAGAAGCAGATGATCTCCTGGCTGGACGGGCTGCTCGCGATCGCCTCCCCGAAGCTCTCCCCGGCCACCCACGGCCGGGCGCTGATCCTGGGCGCCAACCTGGCGGTCAACTCCGGCGACCTGGCCGGAGCCAGGAGCCGCGCCCTGCGCGGAGTCGAGCTCTGCCGGACCGGCGGGCACCGGGGCGGCGAGGCGCTGGGCCTGATGGTGCTGGCCATAACCGACCAGGACGACCCGATCGACGCCCCGGAGAAGCGGCTCGACCAGGCCGTCACCATCGCCGTCGAGATCGGCGAGCGGCTGCTTGAGGCGGAGGCGCACGGGTTCCGCGCCTTCATGGCGCTGGGCCAGGGCAGGATCAGGGAGGCCCAGCGGGCCAGCGAGCGGGTCGTCGCGCTCACCACCGAACTCGACAACCACCTGGGCATGGTGATCGGCCTGACCGGCCTGGCCCAGGCCGCCAGGAAACGCGGCGACCTGGCCGCCGCCCGCCTGCACTTCACCCGCGCGATGGAGCTGCTGCGCGGCTTCGACGCCCGGCAGTCGCTGATCAGCTGCCTGGCCGGGCTCGGCACGGTCGCGCTGGAGAGCGGCGACCTGGAGGAGGCCAGGCGCCGCTTCGACGAGGCGCTGCGGCTCGGCCGGGACGCCGGGCTGCGGATGGAGACGGCCCGGCGGCTCGCCTCCTTCGCCCTGCTTTCGGTCCGCGAGGGCGAACTGCGGCGGGCGGTCCTGCTGGCCGCAGCCTCCGCCGCCCAGCGCCCGTCCGCGGGGTCGCGGCTGGAGAACGTGCTCGCGCCCGCCAGGGACGGGCTCGGCGAGGCCACCGTCGCCGCCCTCTGGGCCGAAGGGCTCGGCCTCACCTTCGACCAGGCGGTCACGCTGGCCCTGGCCGAGAGCGTGCCAGGGCCGCAGACCGCCCGGCCGGTGGTCCAGCCCGCCGCGCTGACCCCGCAGAGCACGCTCACCGCCAGGGAACTGGAGATCGCCGGCCTGATCGCCCGCGGCCTGAGCAACCGGGGCATCGCCGACGAACTCGTGATCAGTCAGGCCACCGTCGCCCGGCACGTCGCCAACATCCTGGCCAAGCTCGGCTTCACCTCGCGCACCCAGGTCGCGACCTGGGTGGTCGAGCACGCCCGGCCGGATGTGTAGCCGCCCGCCTCCGCCGCCTACACATGATCAGCCGGTGCGAATACACCGTCCAGTGGACATTCGTGTGGATGTGACCTCCGGCCTGGCGGCCTAATTTTGCGGATGTGAACGGCCGGATCCCCGGCCGTCACCGGCACCGGCCGGAGGGAAGCAGTCAGGGCCGGTACGCAGGCGGATGCCTTCCGCGAAAGCCGTCCGGCAGGGGGCATCTGGACACGCCGCGTGCTCCGTCCAGTCGGTTCAGGTCACCTCGGAGGGGTGGAGACCGGGGCCGAGGGGCCCGCGGCCGCGGGCTCGGGTCGCGCAGGACCCGGGCCCGCCCCGTCGTCGTTCATGGTGTTTGGGGAAGGACTACACATGCGACTACACACATATGCGGATCCGCAGGCGGGCCTTCGGCCCGTAACGTCCTGACCATGGAGTCGACGACTCATCCGCTGGGCGGCGCGGTCACCCAGGCCGTCTTCGGCGGCGCGCACGAGCGGGGGGATCGCCCGGCGCTGGTCGATCTGGGCGACGGCGCGGTGCTCAGCTACCGCGCGCTGGCCGGCACGGTGACCGGGGCCGCCTCCGGCCTGGTCCGGCGCGGGGCCAGGATCGGGCAGGTGGCGGGCGTGCTGGTGGACGGCGTGGCCGCCCAGCTGACCGCCCTGCACACGGTGATCGCGGCCGGGGGCGCGGCCCTGCCGCTCTGCACCGCCGACGCGGCGGCGCTGCTGCGCTGGGACGCCCGGCTGCTGTTCACCACCCAGAAGCTGGCCCCGGCCGCGGTCGAGGCCGCCGATCACTCCCGGGTCCGCCAGGTCGTCTCGTTCGGCCCGGCCGTGGACACGATCGAGTTCGGCGCGCTGCTCGCCCTGGAACCGGTTCCGCTGCCCCGGATCTGCCCGGTCGAGGGACAAGCCCTGATCACCGAGGAGGACCGGCTCAGCCACGAGGTCTTCCTGGCCGCGATGCGCCGCCTGGACGCCGGGGTCGGCCTGGTCGGCTCGGACGTCGTGCTGGTCACCTGGCCGGCGGGGCCAGGCGCCGAGCTCGCCCTGCTGGCCAGCCTCGCCTTCAGCCGGGGCGCGCTGGTGGTGGCCCGGCCCGGTCTGCCCTCCGTCGAACTGCCCGGCACCCTGCACGATTTCGGGGTCACCGTCACCGCCCTGCTGGACGAGCGTGACCGCCGGATCATTCGGCGAATAGGTGACCCCTATATTCCGGGGCGTGATCCGCACTAGCCTTGGCGCGGGACCGTGAACGGTGGCTTCATCAGACCCCTTCACCTCCCCGAAAGGATGTTGCGATGAGACGACGGTGGCTGCTGGCCGTCGCGGTTTCCTTAACCGGGCTGCTGACTCTTACGGCGTGCGCGAGCGGGGAGGGCGCGGAGACCGGTGAGACGGCGGATGCCAAGGTCGAGGTCTACTCCTGGTGGTCGGGTCTTGGCGAGGCCGACGGCCTGAACGCGATGCGGGCCATCTTCGAGCGCGACAACCCCGGCCAGAAGTTCGTCGACGCCGCCGTCGCGGGCGGCTCCGGCGACCAGGCCCGCGCGCTGCTCGCCAGCAAACTCCAGGCCAACCAGCCGCCGGACACCTTCCAGGGGCACGCAGGAGCGGAGCTGCAGGGCTACATCAAGGCGGGCAAACTGGAGCCGCTGAACTTCCTCTACGACGAGCTCAAGCTGGCGGAGGTCTTCCCTGAGCAGCTGATCGAGCAGATCACGGTGCAGGGCAAGATCTACTCGGTGCCGGTCAACATCCACCGGTCCAACATGCTCTGGTTCAACCCGGCGGTGCTGCGGGAGGCCGGGGTCAGCGGCGCGCCCGCGACGATCCCCGCGTTCGTCGCCGACCTGAAGAAGGTCAAGGCGGCCGGGAAGATCCCGCTGTCCATCGGCCCGCAGTGGACCGTGGTGCACCTGCTGGAGAGCGTGCTGCTCGGCTCGCTCGGACCGGAGGCGTACAACCGGCTGTGGAGCGCCCAGGCCGACTGGACCAGCCCGGCCGTGACCCGGGCGCTGACCGACTTCCAGACCATCCTGTCGTACGCGGGCGAGCCCGTGGCCGACTGGCAGCCCGCCGCCAAGCAGGTCGCGGACGGGCAGGCCGCCTTCAACATCATGGGCGACTGGGCCTACGGCTACTTCCACAACCCGCCCGGCGGCGGCCTCGGCAAGGTCTCCAAGACCGACTTCGGCTGGGCCCCCGCGCCCGGCACCGACGGCACCTTCATGTGGCTGTCGGACAGCTTCACGCTGCCCAAGGGCGCCCCGAACCGGGACGGCGCGGTGGCCTGGCTCAAGGTGGCGGCCAGCAAGGAGGGCCAGGACGCGTTCAACCCGCTGAAGGGCTCCATCCCGGCCCGCAAGGACGCCGACAAGGCCCTGTACCAGGACTATCTGGAGTGGGACCTGGCCGAGTGGGCGAACAGCAAGCTGGCCGGTTCGATCCAGCACGGCGTGGTCGCCAACGACGACTGGCGGGTCGCGATCAACGAGGCGGTCGGCCTGTTCCAGCAGGAGCCGGACGTCGCCAAGCTCCAGGAGGCACTCGCCGACGCCGCCAAGAACAGCGGTCAGTGAGCCTGACCATCGCCGTCGAGTTGCCGAGCGTCACGCTCAGGGGCTGACCAGCGCGTCCCCGAGCGGGGTGCGGTGGTAGCGGACCGTGCGGCCGGTCCTGGTGCCGGTGATCAGTCCGGCCGCGCGCAGCGCGGAGATGTGGTCGCCGGTGGCGCCGAGGCTGAGGGTGAGCCGGGCGGCCAGCTGGGAGGTGGTGGCCGGGATCGCCAGCTCCAGCAGCAGGCGCGCCCTGGACCGGCCGATCAGCCGGGTCAGCGCGGCCGGGGTGGCCGGGGCCGCCGGGATCGCCGTGCCTCTGGCCGGGTAGACCACCGCGTAGGGCCAGGAGTCCTCCAGGTAGGGGATCACCGCGGGCGAGAACGCGCTCGGCAGGAACAGCAGGCCGCGGCCGTTGAGCCGGTAGTGCTCTGGCTCGCCCCGCCGGCGGATCTCGATCGCGTCCTCCCGCCAGGCGATCTTGGGGTTGAGGTCGTCCAGCGCCGCCGCCCAGCCGTAGGTGGCCAGCCGGCCGGCCCGCTGCACGACGTCGCGTTCGAGGATGGCGTGGAATCTCGGCCAGTCCGGCGCGACGATCTCCCGCCAGGCCAGTTCCAGCCCGTCGGCGAGCGCGCCGACCACGTCCGGGCTGTCCAGGATGGCCATCACCGCGTCGGCTGGGCGGGGGACGCCGTCCAGGTTGCGGGCGATCTCGGCGCGGGCCTGGGCGAGCGGGGTCGCCCTGATCCGCTCGATCTCCACCGCGAACGGGACGTTCACGCCGGTGGGCGGGGGCGCCACGAAGTCCGCGTTGTATCCGTTGTGGCGCATCAGCGCACGCAGGGCGCTCAGTTCGGGATGGGCCGCCACCAGAGCCCGGTACGGCTCCCGCGCCCGCTCCGCCCACGGCCGCAGCGCGCCGGAGGGCTGCTGCCCGGACACCACCCAGAGCGCGTGCATGGTCTCCACCACCGGCGAGATCGCGAACCGGCTGGCGGCGATGTCCTGCGGGCTGACCTCGATCCGGATCATCAACCTCTACCTTTCGGATATTTCCGAAATATTAGCCAGGGGTGGGCGGGGGTCCGGAGGATCTCCCCTCGGAGGTGCGTGATGGTGGTGGAGGGCGTCGCCGAGCGTGGGGCGACATTTCGTGAAGTGTTCTTGGTGGCCGAGTTCCGGGTGCTGTTCGCAGGTCAGCTGCTGATGGTGCTCGGGGACTCGGTGAAGATGCTCGCCGTGTCCGTCCTGGTGTACGCGCAGACCGGGTCGCCCGGATTGTCGGCCGCCGCGTACATGATCGGGTTCCTGCCGCACGCGGTCGGCGGAGTCTTCCTGCTCTCCCTCGCCGACCGGCTGAAACCCCGGCCCGTCATGGTGGCGGGGGAGCTCCTGCGGGTCGCCGTCTGCCTGGTGCTGGCCTTCGCCGGGCTGGGGGTGTGGGCGATGCTGGCGGTGGTCCTGGCCACCAGCGTGCCCGTGTCGATCTTCGCGGCGGCCCGCAACGCCGTCCTGCCCGAGGTGCTGGCCGGGGACGGCTTCGTGCTCGGCCGCGCCATCTTCACCATGACCTCGGCCGGCGCCCAGATCGCCGGCATGGCGGTCGGCGGCGGCCTGCTCGCCCTGGTCGGGCCCAACCACGCACTGCTCTTCACCGCGATCCTGTCCGGCGCGGGCGCACTGGTGCTCCGCCTGGGCCTACGGGACCGCCCCGCCCGCGCGACGGCCGCCAGGGTGGCTGGGGAAGCTGGGGGCTCGCTGGAGGCCGGGGCGGCTGGGGAGACCGGGGAAGCCGGGGGGTCACTGGAGGCCGGAGCGGTTGGGGAGCCCGAGACGGCTGGGGAGACCGGGGGCTCAGTGAAGCCCGGGGCAGACGGGGTGGTTCGTGCCAGTCTGCGGGTGAACCGGGCGCTCCTCGCTGACCGGCGGATCCGTGGGCTGCTGCTGGCCGGGTGGGTGCCGATCACGTTCATGGTGGGTGCGGAGGCGGTGTTCATCCCGTACTTCACCGCTCAGGGGACGGCGTCGGCGGCCGGGGTCGTGCTGGCCGTGACCGCCGCGGGGATGGGGGTCGGTGAGTTCGTGGTCGGCCGGTTCGCCCGGCCCGCCCTGCGCGAGCGGCTGACCCTGCCGCTGGTCGTGCTCCTCGGCCTGCCGCTGCTCGGGTTCCTCGCCCGGCCGGGCGTCGTGGTCGCCGCCGGGCTGGCGTTCCTGGCCGGGTGCGCGCTCGCCTACAACCTGGGGTTGCAGCGCAGGTTCGTCGACGCCGTGCCCGCCGGCAACCTCGGCCAGGCGTTCGGCCTGATGACCGCGGGGATGATGACCTGCCAGGCACTGGGCGGCATGCTCGTCGGCGGCTTGGCCGAACTGGCCGGGCCCGCCCCGGCCATCGCCCTCGCCGGCGTGGCCGTGCTGCTCTCCGCGGTCGCCCTGCGCAAGCACCTCTAGACCTGCGCAAACTCCGCTGGACCTGCGCGAGTATCGCTGGACCTGCGCGAGTATCGCTAGAACAGCCGGAACGTTCCTTCCCCGGAGCCGCGCACGATCAGGTGGGTCGGCAGTTCGCGGCGCTGGGCGGGTTCCTTGTTGCCGGACAGGCGGCTGAACAGCAGGTCGGCGGCGGCCCGGCCGAGTTCGGCCGGATGCTGCGAGACCACCGTGATGCCCAGCAGGTCGGCCAGTTCGAAGTCGTCGAACCCGACCAGCGCGACCGGTGCGGCCAGTTCAGCCGGGTCGGTCAGCGCCCGCAGCGCCCGCAGGGTGGCCACGGTCGTCCGGCTGTTGCCGGTGAACAGCGCGGTCGGCGGCTCGGCCAGCCTCAGCAGGCGCGTCACGTCGGCCAGGACCCGGGCGGGCTCCGGCGGGCCCATCGCGACCAGCGCCGGATCGTAGGGCAGGCCCGCCCTGGTGAGGGCCTGGCGGTAGCCGTACCAGCGCTGGGTGGCGGTGAAGATGGACGGCGCGTCGGCGATGAACCCGACCCGGCGGTGGCCGTGCGCGATCAGGTGCGCCACCCCGGTCCTGGCCCCGCCCGCGTTGTCGCAGAGCACGGTGTCCAGGTCCCGCCCCGAGCCGGACGGGCGGTCGGCGAAGACGGCGGAGACGCCCGCGTCCAGTTCGGGGGAGAGGTACTGGTGGTCGGCCCCGGCCGGGACGATCACCAGGCCGTCCACCCGGCGGGCGCAGAAGGCCAGCACCAGCTCGCGTTCCCTGGCCGGGTCCTCGCTGGAGGAGCCGGTGAACATCAGGAACCCGTGCCGCAGCGCCACGTCCTCGACGGCGCGGCTGAGGCCGGAGTAAAAGGGGTCGGCGGCGTCCTCGATGACCAGGCCGATGCTGGCGGTCCGGCCGCGGCGCAGCGTTCTGGCGCTGTCGTTGCGGCGGTAGCCGAGCCGGTCGATGGCGGCTCTGACCCGGTCGGCGGTGGCCGGGTGCACCCCCGGCTCGGCGTTGACCACGCGCGAGACCGTCTTCAGTGCGACGCCCGCTGCTGCGGCCACGTCATTCATGGTCGGGCGTCCCACCCCCCGATCGTAAACGAGCGGCGTTGTCACACGTCAGGGCGTGGCTTCCCGGCTGGAGGCGGCGTGCAGGTCGGCCTCGATCCTGGCCGCGGTGGCCAGCAGCGGCGGCAGCAGGTCGCGGCGGGCCGACTCCAGCGTGGTCCGGCTGGCGTGCGAGGACAGGTTGACGGCGGCCACCGCCCGCCCGGCCCGGTTCCGGATCGGCGCGGCGATCGACCGCAGCCCCTCCTCCAGCTCCTGGTCGACCATCGCCCAGCCCTGGGCGCGGACCCGGTCGAGTTCGCCGCGCAGCGTGACCGGCGAGGTGACTGTGCGCTGGGTGAGCCGTTCCAGCCGGTGCCGCTCCAGGAACTCGTCCAGGTCGGCGGCGGGCAGCCCGGCCAGCAGGACCCGGCCCATCGAGGTGCAGTGCGCCGGAAACCTGGTGCCGATCGCGATGGTCACCCGCATGATCCGGGTGGTCGGCACCCGGGCCACGTAGACCACGTCGCCGTCGTCCAGCACCGACACCGAGGCGGACTCGTGCACCTCGGCGACCAGCCGTTCCAGGTGCGGCAGCGCCACCTCGGGCAGCGACAGGCTGGACAGGTACGCGTACCCGAGTTCGAGCACGCGCGGCGACAGCGAGAACAGCCGGCCGTCGGTCCTGACGTAGCCGAGGTCGACGAGGGTGAGCAGGAATCGGCGCGCCGCGGCGCGGGTGAGGTCGGTCTTGCGGGCGACGTCGCTCAGCGTCAGCTCGGGCGTGGTCGCGTCGAACGCGCGGATCACCGCCAGGCCGCGGGCCAGCGACTGAACGTACTCCTCAGCCATGATGCCGCAACTCTAGCGTCTCCCCCTCCACGCCTTTACGAACACTTATTCAGCATGCGCACCCGATACCACGCCCGTCGTTGACTGTGGTTGGCCGCTGGGCCTACGTTCTCTGCGAGAACTCTCGTTCGTATGACGAACTTCTGGAGTTGACCCATGCGACGTCCCCTCCTGCTCGCCGTCCTGCTGCTCGCCGGGGCCTGCGGCATCGCCGATCCCGCCGCACCGGAGGGTGCCAAGGACCAGGTCAACGCCGGCGTCATCGCCATCGTGGACACCGCGCCGATCTACCTCGGCAAGGCCAAGGGCTTCTTCGGCAAGCGGGACATCGACCTCACCATCACCCCCATGCAGAGCGGCGCGGCCAGCATCTCCGGCGTGGTGGCCCGCCAGTTCCAGTTCGCGTTCGCCAACATCACCTCGCTGCTCACCGCCAGGGAGCAGGGCCTGCCGCTCAAGGCCGTGGCCAACGGCGTGAACTCCACCGGCCAGGTGGGCAAGGACTTCAGCGCCGTCCTGGTCAAGAGCGACAACCCGATCCGGTCCGCCGCCGACCTGCCGGGCCGGACCGTCTCGGTGAACCAGCTCAGGAACATCGGCGACACCACCATCAGGGCCGCCGTCCGCAAGGCCGACGCCGACCCGGCCACGATCGAGTTCGTCGAACTGGCCTTCCCCGACGCCCCGGCCGCGCTGCTGAACGGCCGGGTGGAGGCGATCTGGGTGGTCGAGCCCTTCGTCAGCCAGGCCCTCGCGCAGGGCGCCCGCCCGGTCGCCTGGAACTTCGCGGAAGCCACCCCCGACCTGACCGTGTCCATGTACTTCACCGGCACCGACACCGACCCCGACCTGGTCAGACGGTTCGCCGCCGCGATGAACGAGTCGCTGGAGTACGCCCAAAAACCCTGATCGTCGGCCTGCAGGCCATGCGGCGCTTCCGCGGCGACGGCGAGCTGATGCCGGATCTACCCGATGATCCGGGCCGGCCTGAGTCCGGCCGGGGCGTCAGCGTAGAACGAGGCCGTCGAGGAGGGTGTCGATCGCCTACACCCTGCTCTCCGGGCTGTCCGTGGTGAGGGTCATGCGGATGAACACGGCGATGTCCGCGACGGTGATGCCGGGACGGAGCCCACCGGCCTCCCGCAGCCGGGATGTGGCCGGGCCGACCACACTCTCGATCAGTCGCTGTGCGTGCTCCCCGGCGCGACCGCCGGCGTTGGCCAGGCGGGAGTGATACTCCCGTTTCTGGAGAACCCCGTCGTAGGAGAGAGCTGAGCGCATGGAGATCGGACTGTCGAGCTACGGTGCCGGGCCGATCCCGGAACTCCTGACCGAGATTGAGAGCGCGGCGGCGAACGGTTTCTCCCGTTTCTGGCTCGGAGAGCACGGCGGATGGGATCCGCTGACGGTGTTCTCCGCGCTGGGAGACCGCGCGCCGGGCATCGAGGTGGCCACGTCGGTCGTGGGGACCTACCCGCGGCATCCTCTCGCGCTGGCCGCCCAGGCGCTGACCACGCAAGCCGCCACCGGGGGCGGCTCACGCTCGGCGTAGGTCCGAGCCACGCGCCGGTCGTCGAAAGTCGGTACGGGCTGACCTGGCAGCCGCCCGTGCCGTACACCCGGGAGATCTTGGACGTGCTCGGCCCGGTCCTGCGGGGCGAGCAGGTGGAAGTACGGGGCCGGACGGTCACCGCGGTCGGTGGTGTCGACGCGCCCGCCGTGACCCCGCCGTCCCTGCTGCTGGCCGCGAACGGGCCTCGCATGCTCGCGCTCGCGGGCGAACGGGCCGACGGCGCGCTCGCGATGTGGGCGACGCCCCGGTTCCTCGGCGATGTCATGGTCCTGCCGTCACCAGCGCGGCGGCGGGCGAGCGGCGCCGCGCATCGCCGTCGGGCTGCTCGTGTCCGTGACCTCCGACGTGGCCGGAGCACGGGAAGGCGTCAGCGCGAACTTCCGCCAGGCCGCGACGCTGCCCACCTTCCGCGCTCTGCTCGACCGGCAGGGTTCCTCGGGACCGCAGGACACCCTGGTCGCCGGCGACGAAGCCGCTGTCGAGAAGGCGGCAGGCCGTTTCACCGACGCGGGGGCGACCGAGCTGATCGTCTTCCCGGTCGGATCCACCGACGACCAAGCCCGCACGGTCGCGCTCTTCGCCGACCTCGCCAGCAGAGGCCGCGGCTAACGGCCCTCCACTCAGGTCGTGTCACCAGGGGCGAAGGAACTGTGAGTAACCGGGAACTCCCGGGCGGCTTGACACAAGAGTCCTTAGCGAGCACCCGGCGTGCTCGCCGGATGCCGGTTCTGACCAGGTTGGGCGCTAAAGTCTGGTGCTCATGAGACGTCCCGGCTGGTTGCTCCTGATAGCCGGGTTCGTGCTGGCCGCGCTGAATTTGCGCCCCGCGCTCGCCGGGCTGTCCCCGCTGCTCGGCGAGATCATGGACGATCTCGCGCTCGGTCCCGCGGCGGGTGGGGCGATCACCACGGTCATGGTGGTCTGCCTCGGTTTGCTCGGACCGGTCGCGCCGGTCCTGTCCACCCGGTTCGGCCTTGACCGGGCGCTGCTGGTCGGCCTGGCGGTGCTCGCCGCGGGCGCGGTGCTGCGCAGTTCGGACGGCCTGTTCGGCCTGTACGGCGGCGCCGTCCTGGTCGGCACCGCCATCGCGATCATGAACGTGGTCATGCCGGGCCTGGTCAAACAGCACTTCCCCACCAAGATCGGCCTGTTCACCGGCCTCTACGTCTCCTGCCTCGTCACCGGCGCGGCCACCGCCTCCGCGATCGCGGTCCCCCTGGCGGACCAGTACGGCTGGCGCATCGCGGCCGGCTCGACCGCCCTGCTGGCCGTGCTCGCCGCCCTGGTCTGGATCCCGCAGGCGGCCCGCCCGGTCCCGGTCGCCCCCACCGGCCCCCGCCCGTTCCGCCGCCTGCTCCGCAGCCGCGTGACCTGGTACGTCACCTTGTTCATGGGCTTCCAGTCCATGTCCTTCTACATCATGCTGGCCTGGCTGCCGACCATCTTCCAGGACGCCGGCCTACCCGCCGACCAGGCCGGCTACCTGCTCAGCCTGACCAACCTGATGCAGATCGCGGCCACCCTGTCGGTCCCGATCCTGGCGGGCCGGGTTCGCTCCCAGGCGCCGCACGTGACGGCCGCGGCCGTGCTCACCGTCGCCGGATATCTCGGCGTCCTGCTGGCCCCGGCCACGCTGCCGTGGCTCTGGATGAGCATTCTCGGCGTCGGCCAGGGCGCGTCGATCGCGCTGGCGCTGCTGATCATCACGCTGCGCGCCCCCGACCCCGCCTCGGTGACCGCGCTCTCGGCCATCGCCCAGTCCTGCGGCTACCTGCTGGCCGCGCTCGGCCCTTTCGTGATCGGCCTGCTCAACCAGCTCACCGGCGGCTGGACCTGGCCGCTGGTGGCGGGGCTGGGTGTCTGCGTGATCCAGCTGGTGTTCGGGCTGATCGCGGGCCGCCCTGTCGAGACCGCCAGGGCAGAGGCTACGATTAGGTAAGGCTTACCTAAAGGAGTACCTCGTGCTGGCCGAGCTCACTGCCACTCTGGAGAAAGCCGCGGCCGAGCGGGACGGGATCCTCGGCGTGCTGCCTGGCCTGGTGGCGAGCGGTCCCGGCTGGATTCCGGCGCGGGAGCTGACGCGGGAGCCGTACCAGGCGCTGGCGGGGTTCGTGGACGAGGCGGCCGAACTGTACGGCGCGCCGCGGCATGTGGCGGCGGCCGTGTGGTGGAAGACCTACGGCTACTGGCACACGCTGCCGATGGCGCTCGGCTGGGCGGTGAACCGGCGGGTGCCGCTGATGCGGCTGGAGCACACCCTGGTGCGGCCGTCCGACGCGGGTGTGACGATCGCGGCCACCGAGATCACGGTGGCCGTCGAACCCGGGGATCCCATCGCGGGATCCCCGGGGACGGTGGTCAGTGACGATCTCGGCGCGACGATCAGGGCCGCGCTGATGGACGGCCATCAGCCGCTGATCGAGGCGCTCACCAAGCTGACCCGGCTCGGGCGGCGGAACCTGTGGGGGTCCACCGCTGAGGCGTTCGTTGGTCCGTTGATGGAGGACGGCCCCTACCAGCGAGCGGCCGACCTGTTACGAGCGATCGGCCGCCCGGTGGACGGCCTGATCGAACCGCACGAGGACGGTTACCGACGGCGAACCTGCTGCCTGTGGGTAACCCTCCCCGACGAGGAAGCCTGCTCCACCTGCTGCCTTCAGAGCGGGCGCAGTTCGTCCGCGTAACTGACCGATTGGCGGCGCATCATCCCGTCGCCACTGATCGAATACTGCCCAAGACGCCATAACGGCGGCGAATACGCATGGATCGAAACGCTGCCGTGCTCCGCGCCAGTGAGCCGATGGATGTGATCGGGCCCGAAGTTGAACGACTCGCCCGCGCTGACCGTTGTCTCCAGGTGCTCGCCGCCGATCCGCGGATTGCACTCGGTCAGCACCCCGCTGACCACCCGGACCGCGCCCGACGAGATGTCGTGATCGTGCCAGCCCGTGTCGTCCTCGGGCCGCCAGCAGAGCAGCCACACGTCCACGTACGCGTCCCGGTAGAGCGAGGCGTAGTGCCGTCCGCCGTCCGCCGTGCCGTCGAAGGCGAGGTGTTCCTCCCACAACTCTGGTTGGGCGGCCAGCTCGTTGACGAGGGCGGAGAGTTCGCGCCGGTCCAGCGCCCGGGCAGGCAGGTCCTCCAGTGGAGCCGGACATGGTCGAGGCACCGGGATAGTGGGCGTGCTCATGAGGGCGACTCCTTTCGGGACAGCAGTCGGGCCGGGTTGGCCACCTGGATGGCGTGGCGGGCGGCGTCGCCGAAGTCCAGCGACGCCGATTCGGCGTAGGGCAGGTCGGAACCGTTCACGACCACGTCGATGCCGAGTTCGCGGATGACGGCGTCGATGGCGCGCGGGCCGTAGGAGGACGTCTCGACGAAGACGCCGGAGTCCACCAGCCCGCGGCCGGAGCCGCCGCGGTTGATCTGCCGCTCGGAGTGCAGCGGGGCGAGCCCGGCCAGCAGCGAGAAGCAGACTTTGAGGTCCGGGTGGCGGGGCCGCCCGAAAGCTTGGAACGCGTACCAGGACGCGTGCATCTGCTGCACGTACGGGACCACGGCGGGCCACCAGGCGGGGGTGCCGGGGCTGGTCGCGGGGCCGGGGTGCACGAACAGGGGGAGGCCGCGCGCGGCCAGTTCGTCGAGGAGAGGGGCCACGTTCGTCAGGCCGGCCTCGTCGGCGATGGCCGTCGCGGGGAGTTGCAGGCCGGCGAAGCCCGCGTCGAGGGTGCGCGCCAGCCGTACCGAATCGATATCGGTTACCGGAGCCGACGCCCAGGCCAGGAACGGCGGGGGGAGGGCTGCGGCGCCAGTGTGGAAGGCGTCGATGAGGGGCCAGGCTTCGGCGGGCGGGAGGTGCTCGATGCCGAGCGGGCTGGACAGCGAGACGAGCGCGAGGTCAAGGGCGGCGTTGCGTTTCACCCGGAGGTCGACGTCGTGGTCGTCGGGATTGACCTGGTAGGGGGGCTCGACGTCGAGCAGCAGGGTCCAGCCGTCCAGATACGGCGGCTCGGTTCTGGCGCGCAGCGCGTCGATGAACGAGGACGGCCAGATGTGCTGGTGCACGTCGACGCCCATCTCGCCTCCTCGATAACCCCTATTCCCGACTGACATTACAGGGTATGCGCACCTGAATGGAACACTCATGAGGTTAAACGGTTCACTGATACGCTTCAGTGAACCGTTTCACCCCTTTTGTGTCAAGGAGCAGGCGTAGGCTGATCTGATGCCTCAGCGCAAGAGGGCGACGATTCGCGAGGTGGCCAAGGCGACCGGCCTGTCACCGGCGGCGGTCAGTTACGCCCTGCGGGGCATGCAGGTCTCCGAGGAGACCCAGCGGCGGGTGCAGCGGGCGGCGGCCGAGCTCGGCTACGAGGCCGACCCGATCGCCAGGGCCCTGGCCAGCGGCAAGACCGGCATGATCGGCGTGCTCTGCGGGTCGCTCGAAGACCTGTGGCAGCAGTCGCTGGCCGTCGGCATCGGGCGGACGCTGCGCGAGAAGGACCACTACGCGCTGATCCTCGACGCGGCCGGCGACCCCGACCGGGAGAGCACGCTGGCCCGGCAACTGCGCGGCGTGGACGGCCTGATCGTCCAGCCCGTGGACCCCGCCGCGGACTTCTGGCCCCGGCTGGCCGACTCACTGCCCATCGTCGTGATCGGCGACGCGCTCAAGGACGCCCGCACCGCCGCCGAAGTCGTCTTCGACAACCACAGCGGGGTCACCATGGCGCTGGAATACCTGCGCGGCATGGGCCACCGGCGCGTCGCCGTGCTCACCCCGACCCGGGCCAGCACCCCCGACCGGCCCGCCGACATGCACGTCCACGACGAGGCGCGGCGGCTCGGCCTCGATATCGAGGTCATCACCTGCCCGCAGGGCCTGGCCCCCGCCACCGAGGTCGCCCGCGCCATCCTGGCCGCCGCCGAACGGCCGAGCGCGGTGTTCTGCTTCTCGGACTCCATCGCGTACGGCGTGCTGATGGCCGCCAACGAGCTGAAACTCACCGTGCCCGGGGATGTGTCGGTGCTCGGATACGACGACCATCCGATGTCGGAACTGCTGGGACTCACCAGCGTGAACTGGAACCTGGACGGGATCGTGCAGGCCGCCGTCCGGCTGGTGCTCGGCGCCGCGGACGGCACCATCCGGCGTCGCCGCATCACCCAGGAGCCGCTCCTGCGCGAGCGTACGTCAGTGGGAGCCGTCTAGCCTTCGCCGGGCCGCTTCTATGTCGATCGGCCGGTCGGGCTCGGGGCCGTTGAGAGCCCGTTCGGCCGAGAGCAGTTCACAGGCCAGGACGATCTCGTACGGCTCGCGCGTGGCCCCGCACATGCGGGCGGCCTGGGTGGCGAAGCCCGCGTGATCCTCGACACCCCGGGACAGTACGGCGGTGCCCGTGGTGACCGGGGTGGCCAGGTGACGGAGGGTGGCGAGGGCGTCGTGGGCGACGTACTCCAGGATGATCAGGCCGGAGGCGCCCTCGGTGGCGGCCAGGAAGGGGAGCCTGCCGGTGTAGGAGGGTTCCATCAGGGTGGCGAGGCGGGCGGCCGACAGGGACGCGGTCTGCGCCAGGGCGGCGCGCAGGGTGTCGAGGGTGAGCGCTATCGGGCCGGTGTGGAAGTTGCCGTTGTGGTGGGCTTCGGTGGTGATGAGCGGGTTCTCCAGGGCGGAGTTGATCGCTTCGGTGACCGAAATTTCGGCATTTTGCAGGGCGGTGAAGGCGGCTTGGTGGACTTGGGGATAGGCGCGGTAGCCGTATGGGTCTTGGATTCTGGCGGGCTCGATGGCCGGGAGCAGTTCTCGGAGAGTGGCGGCGACGGCTGTGTGCTGGACGGCGGCGGCCAGGGGTTCCGTTGAGGCGCGCACCGCCTGCCAGGTCTTCGCGGTGACTCTTATCGAGGCTTCGAGGAGTCGGCGCAGGTCGTGGATGGCGAGGGCGGCGTCGGCCAGGGTGAGGGCGCCGGAGCTGATGAACGGGAGCGCGTCGGCGGAGGCCAGCGGAAATGCCGGGCCGTTCCACGAAATTTCGCCCAGGAGGCAGAGGGCAGTCGTCGACAGGGCGCTCAGATCGCCGGTGCCGATCGCCCCGTACTCGCGGATCGGCGGGATCGCCCGCCGGTTGATCGCCTCCGCCAGGACGGGAAGCAGGGCCGGGTCAAGCCCGGAACCGCCGCGGAGCAACTGGTTCAGCCGGACAGCCATCATCGCCGTCGCCCGCTCGGGACCGATCAGGGGCCCGGCCGCGGCGGCGTGACTGCGCAGCAGATCCCGGCCCCGGTCGTGGACGGTCACGTCCTTGTTCGCGCCCACGCCGGTGGTCCGGCCGTACACCGGACCGGACAGTGCCGTGGCGGTGCGCCAGGAACGTTCGGCCGCCGCGGTCGAGCCGAGCGCGACCGGGCGGCCCGAGGCGATCGCGCTGACCTGCGCGCAGGTCAGCGTGGTTCCGTCGAGGACGACCCGATCAGTCGTTGACACCGAGGATCAGGTCGAGCAGCCAGGAGATGATGCCGATGATGATCGCGCCCCAGAACGCCGCCCAGAAGCCGGCGACGTGGAACGGCAGATCGATCTGGTCGGCGATCCAGCTCGTCAGGTAGAGCAGACCGGCGTTGACGACCAGCGCGAACAGGCCGAGCGTGACCACGTAGAACGCGCAGCCGACCACCTTGATGATGGGCTTCAGGAGGGTGTTGATGATGCCGAAGATCAGCGCGACCGCGAGCAGCGTGCCGATCTGCTTGGTCGTGTCGCTGCTGTCGACGGTGATGCCGTCCACCACCTGAGTGGCGACCCAGAGGGACGCGGCGACTACCAAGATCTTGACGATGACCTTAATCACAGCTGTGATCCTTCCACGCCTGCACCGGTTTGCGCAGCGTGTGGAAGGGATGCCTCATAGGGCGAGCATATCGTCACGTTATGTGTGCATAAGTGGTGATCCTGGGGGAAATCACCATGTGGGGGTGGGTGAAGATGGACGTCGATCAATTGGCGCAGCTGTCCGCCAAAGAACTGCACGACCGCTCGGTGCGCTACGCGGTCCGGCACGGCGACTTCGGATTCCTGTGGGACCTGCTGAAAGTGATCCCCGCGGCCGAAGCCGCGAGCGGACACTCCGACGAGACCGCGAACGATCTCAGCCGGGTGTCCGCACTGCTCAGCGACGCGCTCGGAGCGGGAGAGGGCGAACTCGGCGAAGCCCTGCGGCCGATCTACATCGACTACCTGGCGCAACATCCGGACGCGCTCAAGAACTCCGGCGAGGAGGGTTAGCCGCCCGGCTATCCCGCCATGCTCTCAGGGGCGTACGCGAGAAAGCCCGGAGTGGTCACCGCCTCACCATCGGAGGTGAGGATCAGCACGTCGTAGGGGGTGGCCTGGGTGTCCTTGGGCAGGGCCAGCGTCCGGGCGATCCGTCTGGCGCGGGCCGGGCCCATCGCGTAGAGCGCGGCGGCGTACGCGCCCGCGTCCGCCAGGTCCGGGCCGACCACGGTCACCCCGGCGATCCCGCTCGACCGATCCGGCCGGTCGAACGTGGCCACCGCCAGATCATGGGCGAACAGCACGGTACGCACCGCGTGGCTGCTCTCGTCGCGCAGCCCGCGCAGCCGCTCCTTGGCGCTCCGGATCGGATCCCGCACCCCGATCCGCCAGGGCACGCCCGGCCGGGCCGACCCGCGCACGCGCACGTCGCCGCCCGCGCTCACGCAGTGATCGACCGCGCCCGCCGCGGCCAGCGCCCGCGAGACCCGCTCGACCGCCCAGCCCTTCACATACCCGGCCGGGGCCGGCTCCTTGCCGATCGAGGCCCGCAGCTCGCTCCGGCGCTTCAGCACCTCGGCCAGTTCCGGCGCGCACTCGGTCAGCGAGATCTCGTCCCGCGCCAGCCGGCTCACCTGGCTGGTCGACCTGCTCCCGTCAAAGGTCTCATCCACCCAGCGCAGCCAGGTGAACGCGTCGTCGAGCAGCGGCCGCAGCTCCCGCTGGGGCAGCGCCGTCCGGATATCGATGCCGACCGGGGTGCCCATCACCATCTCGACACGATGTGCCCCGGGGAAGCGGGCACTGCGGTGGGCCTGGCCTTCGTTGATGTTCATCGCACTCCTTCGCTCTGCACCCTGAGGTACGCGGGAGCTCCCGATCCTGTTCACGGGTTCGGCCGAACATCTCGAAAATATCTCGGAGTGATCTCGGAGTAGGGTGCCCGTATGGCGCCTGTACACGTGGAACGCACCCCAGACGGCTTCGTCGCCAGCAACGAGCGCGGCGCGCGCATCACCATCGGCAGCGTCACCGACGAGGGCGTCTTCAGCCCCGTCGAACTCCTGCTCGCCGCCGTCGGAGCCTGCAACATCGTCACCGTGGAGCCCCTGACCGCCCAGCGCGGCCACCGCCTCCCGCACCTCGCCGTCTCGATCTCCGCCACCAAAGCCGAACCCACGCTGCTGGAGACGGTGACGGTCACCTACGAGGTAGAACTCCCAGAAAGCCTGACACCCGAGAAGTTCGCCGAAATCGCGGAACGCGTGCACCAGCGGCACTGCACGGTCACCCGATCTCTGGAGAAGGGCACGGAGGTCAAGCTCAACCTGCCAAGCCCCTGACATGCAGACCAACTATGCACCCGTTCATGACGACTTCCATAGGGTCAGTTCTGTAGCTTGGAAGCAGGTCAAGGGGGCTGGAAAGCCGCCACACAGGCTATATGTCACAAGGATGCGGGAGGGGAACCGCGTCCCAAGCGGGGGAACCCGCCCAGGCCGCCTTTGGGGGAGGGCGCCTCGGCGGTACCGCTTAGTGAAGTCGGGACCGGACAGTTGGGGGACTGTCCGGTCCCGACTGTATTTATGGCCGATCCTTCGGATCGGCGGGCTTGGCCGCTGGGGAGCCTGTGTCTTCCCTCGTCACTCCGGGCCGCTCCGCGACCCTGCGTTCCTCAGTCCAGACACAGGCGCGGCCAAGCCGGGATACGACTTATGGCGCGGAGATTGCCTTGGTGGCCTTCGGCCGGGGTTGAGAAGGTCGGAGCGTCCAGACTCAGGCGCGGCCAAGCCGGGATACGACTTATGAGGCGGAGATTGCCCTTGGTGGTCTTCGGGCGGGGTTGGTGGGTCGGAGCGTTCAGGCACCGGCGCGGTCAAGCCGGGACATATGGGGGCGTCGGCGGGTAACGCCGAGTTGTTTGGCATTGGGACGACATGGTCGCTGTGACGGGGACCGGGGCTTGGGCGGCCGAGAACTACGAGTATCCGGGTCGACCGCCATGAGTTGGGCGGAGCCGCCGTCATCCCTTGCCTGTCACTGCTCATGGGGTTATGGACTTTGACGTGGATGTTTTAGGGCTTGTTGTTGCCCAATTCGGTGCTGGGTAGTGGTGAGCAGTTGACGGCTTGTTCTTAGGGGAGGGGGGACATTATGGCGATGCCTAGGCACATTTCGTCGCTGGTGCCTTCGCCCCAGACGACGTAGCGGGCGGGTTGGTTTTGGAGTTGGGGGAGTTGGGAGCGGAGGGTGGCGTCGTGGGTGCAGGTGACGCGGATGGTGTCGCCGGATTTGACTTCTATGGGGGATTTGAGGGGGCGGAGGGCTTGGTCGTCGAAGTTGTAGTTGGGGACGTTTAGGAGGGTTTGGGCGGCGGGGGTGTTGGGGTTTAGTTCTACTTTGATGGAGCGGCCCAGGAGGTGCATGTGGCCGGCCAGGGCGTGGAGGAGGCCGGGTTCTTCGACGGGGATGTCGCAGTGTTGGGTGGGGCCGGGGGTGGAGGGGCCGCAGAGTTGGGCCAGTTGGTCGGCGGTGGCCATGGATTCCTGGCCGAAGCGGCGGCCGATGTCGGTTATGGCTGCCTGGCGGTCGCAGAGGGGGCCGGATTCCTGCGGGGTGCAGGGGAGTTCGACTTTGCCGGGGAATAGGGCGGTGCCCAGGGGTTCGAGGGGTTTGTCGGTGACGCGGAGGCGGATTCCTGATTGGTCGGAGCCGGGGCCGCCGAGGGCGTTGTAGTGCACCTGCATGACCAGTTGGCTGCCGGTGGGGATGGGGTGGCCGTACTTGGGGTCCAGCAGGGTCTCGTTGGTGCCGGGTGCCCAGTGGGAGACCCATCCGGCTTCCCGTACGCCCGCGTCGGCGAAGCAGGTCCATCCCTGGTCCGGTGTTTCCGCGTCCAGGGTTTTGGCTTCCGCGGCCTGCTGAGGGGTGAGCCTGAAGAAGATCGCGTGATGCACGATGGCCAGGTTCTCCGGGAGGAACTGGGCCCCGGTGAGGAATTGCTCACCGCCCAATCCCGGATCGATCAGGAAGCAGCGGTAATCGTCGGTCCCGCCGTTCGGACCCTTGGGCGTGTACGCCGCCAGCATCTTCAGCGTGACGAACCGCTCGCCATCCCGCAACGGCTGCACCACCACCGCGCCCGAGGTCCCCGAGTGCGACCCATGCCCCGAAGCGATCGGCTCCTGCGCTCCACACGCCGCGACCACCAGCGCCACCGCCACCAGAACCAGAATTCCCCGAATTCGACTCATGCCCTCCACCCTCGCCGAATTCCCCGGCTCCGCCATCCTCCTCCGGGAGGTTTCTTACCTCGTCCGGTAGCAGGGGACGCGCTGACAAAAGTGAAGATGTGCGTCAGCTCCGCAGTGCGCGATGGATCAGGGCGGGCTTGGTTGAGGGTCTGTCGCCGAGCAGGTTTTTTCCCAGAGTTCGCCCAGGGTCGGCGAGCCAGTCTCGTAGTCCCTCGGGGTCGGGGCGGTCGAACGTGGTCGCGCCGTCGACTCGTTCGACGACGATGAGGTCGTCTAGTTCGAACTGGTTCATGAGGGTGACGGATTGGGTGGCGATGAGGACCTGGCTTTCCCGGCTGGCTGTGCGCAGCATTTCGGCTAGTTGCACGATCGCTGAGATCAGGTTGCTCTTTCCCGCGCCATTGGCGCCTACCAGCACATTGAGATCTCCCAGCGCGACTTCGGCCTGCCGAATCGAGGTGTAGCCCCCGATCCGAAGCTTCTGTAGCAGTGGGCGTCTCATGGTCAAAAGCTTAGCGGGGGGCGTCGTCGTGGACTCGGCCCTCATGGCGTGACGGGTGCGCCGACCGAGATTGTGGGTGTGGGGGCGAGAACAGCACATTTTGGTATTCACGGTTTGGGCGGGGACGTACACAATAACGCTGTCATGTTATTGGTGGTGGGAGGTGTGCGATGGGGCGTGGGCATGCTGTTGTGCTTGGGGCGAGTATGGGTGGGCTGCTTGCGGCGCGGGCGCTCAGTGAGGCGTTTGATCGGGTGACTCTGGTTGAGCGTGATGAGCTGGGTGCGGAGGCTCGGGATCGGCGGGGGGTTCCGCAGGGGCGGCATGTGCATGTTCTGTTGCCGCGTGGGTCTCAGGTGCTGGGGTCGTTGTTTCCGGGGATCGCGGATGAGCTCGGGGCGCAGGGTGTGCCGCATACCCAGTTGGCGCGGCAAATTCGGTTTGTGGTGTCGGGGCATCGGTTGGTACGGGGGCATTTGGGGCCCACGATGCTTCAGCCGACGCGGGCGACGCTTGAGCATGCTGTGCGTGGGCGGGTTGCCGCGCTGCCGGGGGTGGAGTTCGTGAATGGGTGCGATGTCACCGGTCTGGTCAGTACGGGGGGTCGGGTCACGGGGGCGCGTTTCGTTCGGCGGGCGGGGGGCGGGGCCGAGGAGGTCGTCGAGGGGGACCTGGTTGTCGACGCGCTGGGGAGGTCCGGCCGGTCCATCGAGTGGGTCTCCCGGCTTGGGTTTGCGCGTCCTCCGGAGGAGCGGATTCAGGTCGGTATTCGGTACGCCAGTTGTTTCATGCGTACGCCGCCGGACGCGCTCGCGCCTGAGCAGGGGATTCTTGTCGGGCCTGTTCCCGGGCGTACTCGGGCGATGGCGTTCATGGCCTGTGAGGGTGACCGTTGGCTGCTTACGGTGGCGGGTATGGCGGGGGATCATCCGCCGACGGAGCCGGATGCGCTGATGGCGTATCTCGACACGATCGCGCCGCCGGATGTGCGGGAGGTCATCGGGAAGTCGGAGCGGCTTTCGGACGTGGTCACGCATACCTTTCCGGCGAGTCTGCGGCGTCGTTACGAGAAGCTTCGGGCGTATCCGGATGGGTTGCTGGTCTTTGCTGATGGGCTGTGTAGTTTCAATCCGGTCTATGGGCAGGGGATGACCGTGGCGTCGCTGGAGGCGGAGGCTCTCCGTACCTGCCTTGAAGGGGGTGACCGTGGGCTGGCCGGGCGGTTCTACCGGGCTGCGGCCAAGGTGATCGAACCCGCGTGGCAGCTGTCCGCCGCCGGGGATCTGGCTCTGCCGGAGATCAAGGGGCCTCGGTCGCTGGCCACTCGGCTGATCAATCGCTATGTGGCCCGGCTGCATCGGGTGGGAGCCACCGATGTCGCGGTGGCGGACGCGTTCTGGCGGGTGGCCGGGTATCTCGATCCGACTCCGGCGCTGCTGCGGCCGAAGGTGGCTCTCCGGGTGTTCACGCGCTAGAGCCGGACATGCGGGCATATATGTGACATGGCGGTACTGGCCGTCGCTCGGGGGGAGCCAGTCATGACGCATCGCATCGGGCCGGAGCGGCAGGAATGCGCGGTCACCGTGATCGGAGGGCCAACGACGGTGATCGACATCGGGGGGTTGCGTATCGTCACCGATCCCACTTTTGACCCGCCGGGGCCGAAGGGGTATCTGACCAAGCTGGAGGGTCCTGTCGCGTCGGAGGAGGATCTCGGGGCGGTCGATGTGGTGCTGGTCAGTCATGACCAGCACCTGGACAATCTGGACGATCGTGGCCGGGCCTTCGCTCTGGCGGCGCCGGTCGTGCTGACCGGGCCCGTGAGCGCGGGGCGTCTGGGGGCGCCGGCCGCGGGGGTCGCTCCGTGGAGTACTTATGAGGTGCCTCGGGCGGATGGCGCCGGGAAGTTGGAAGTGTGGGCCGTACCTGCTGTGCATGGGCCTGAGGACGGTGCCCGCGACGACGAAGGGCACGTGAACGGCGAGGTCACCGGCTTTGTCGTGTCAGGTCAGGGGCTTCCCCGGGTCTACGTCAGCGGGGACAACGCCTCCATCGGGACCGTCGCGGAGATCGCCCGCAGGCTGCCGCCCATCGATGTGGCCGTGCTCTTCATCGGGGCGGCACGGGTGCCCAGGAAGGACGGCGGCAGGCCGCTGACGCTCACCTCCGAGCGAGCCGCCGCCGCGGCGGCCGTGCTCGGCGTGCCCGTTGTCATCCCCGCCCACTACGACGGCTGGGCCCACTTCACCCAGGGATGGACGGATATCGAGCGGGCCTTCGACGACGCCGGGCTTTCCCGCATTCTGCGCGGTGCGGAGCACGGCGAGTGGATCAAGCTGCCGGTTCGGGGGACCTAGGGAATCGTCTAGGGGAATCACGGGGGTCAGCCCCAGTGCGGGGGTGAGCCGGCGTCTATAGCGTGGCGTTTCGGTTCTTCCCCGCGAAGGGAGCGGTGGGTGACCCGGGAAGCCGGGAACGACGCACGGGCCGGGGTTCGCGCCATGGTGGCGCGCGGGGCGGATGGGCTGCGGAGGATGTCGCCGTCCGCGTTGATCGCCCTGTTGTGCGCGTCCGCTGTCGCGCCCGTGCTGGTCGCCTCCGGGGCGGTGGCGGTGGGGGGTGCGGTCGCCGGGGTGGTCGGGTCGGTCGGCGCGAACGTGCTGACCGAGGTGATCACGAAGACCATTGAGCGGTTTCGTACGGCACCCGCCGAGGAGATCGAGCAGGCGCTGGCCGAGCGGATCGAGGCGGCCCTGGCGGCGGGCGACGCGCGGGCGGACAGGCTCAGGGCCGACGTCGCCGCCGTGTTGCGGGAGGTCGGCGCGGTCGAGGCGGCGCTGGAGGCCACGGTCACGGCGGGGGACGACGCGCTGCAGGACCATCTCGCGGAGGCGTTCGCCACGCTGGGCCTGGAGTTCGACGAGTTCGCCTTCCTGCTGGCCGAGGTACGCACGGCCACGTCCTCGATCAAGGAGACGTTGCTTCGCCAGGATCGCGAGCATCGGGTGGATCGGGAGCGGTTGCGCCATCAGTCCACCCAGTTACGGTTGATCGAGGAGAAGGTCTCGCTCATTGAACGCCGTACCAGGAATGGGCCCGTGGGGGAGGCGCGGCGATGGGGCGGCGATTGCCCTTATCGGGGGTTGTGGCCGTTCGAGGAGGATCACGCCGAGATCTTCTACGGCCGGGAGCGGCTGACCGCCGAACTGGTGGGGCGCTGCGCGGAGGCGGTGACCGGGAGCGGGATGGTCGTGGTGACCGGCGCTTCGGGGGCGGGTAAGTCGTCGCTGCTCCGGGCGGGGCTGCTGCCCGCGCTGGCCCGGGGCTCGCTGACGGCGGGCTCGGCGACCTGGCCACGCATAACGATCACTCCCACTCGCGACCCGCTCGGCGAACTGGCCACCCACCTCGCCGCCCTGGCCGGCTCGCAGGCCGCCGCCGTCCGCCGCGCCCTGCTGGACCACCCCGCCGACGCCGACCTGACCGTACGGCAGGCCCTGCTCACCGCGGGATCCTCCGAACGCCTGATCCTGGTGGTCGACCAGTTCGAGGAGGTGTTCACCCTCGGCACGGCCGACACCTTCATCCAGATCCTGTCCTTGATGACGGCATCAGCTCTGGTCGTCCTCGGCGTACGCGGCGACTACCTGGATCGTTGCGCCGAATACCCCGCCCTGGTGAAAGCCCTCCAGGAAGGCCAGTTCGTGGTCGGCCCCATGACCGAGCCCGAACTGCGCCAGGCGATCACCGGCCCCGCTGCCGCCGCCGGGCTGACCGTCGAGCCGGGCCTGACGGAGACGATCCTGGCCCGGCTGCGCTCGACCGGGCCGGGCGCGCTGCCGCTGCTGTCCCAGGCCATGCTCGTCACCTGGGAACACCGCGAAGAAGACCGGCTGACCAGCCGGGGGTACGCGCGCTCCGGCGGGATCGATCTGGTGGTGGCGACCAGCGCGGACGCGGTGTATCACGCTCTCCCGGCCGGGCGGCAGGAGGTCGCGCGGCAGGTGATCCTCCGGATGACCGGGGTGGCGCGGGATGGGCGGGGGGTTCGCCGTACCGTGCGGCGGGTGGAGCTGGGGGAGACGGCCGAGGTCACGGCGGTGCTGGCCGCGTTCGCCGCGAAGCGGCTGGTCATTCTGCACGACGAGCAGGCCGAGATCGCGCACGATGTGCTGCTGAGCGCCTGGCCGCGTCTGCGCGGGTGGCTGCGTGAGGACGAAACCGAGCGCATCCTGTACAGCCAGCTGCTGGACGACGCGGATGAGTGGTTCGGGCATGAGCGTGATCCGTCGTTTCTCTATCGGGGGTTCCGGCTGGCCAGGGTCGAGCAGGCGCTCAGCCCGCCGCCCGGTCTGGCGGGGGAGTTCCTGGCGGCGGCCACTGCGGCGCGGATTCGCCGGGCGCGACGGTTGCGGGTGCTGGCGGGGGTGCTCGGGTTACTGCTGACGGCGGCGGTTGGGGCCGGCGGGGTGGCGGTGGACAAGGCGGCGATGGAGGCGTACCAGAACGAGATGCGGGTGGCGCGGCAGACGGCGGCGCGGGCGGAGGCGATCAGGGACACCGATCCGGTGCGGGCGATGCTGCTCAGCGTGGCGAGCTGGCGGATCGCCGGAGTTCGGGAGACGCGGGCGGCCCTCTACACCTCGCTCGCCCAGCGGGAGTCGCATGTGACGCGCTGGCCCGAGTTGTCCGGACCCGTTGAGGTCAATCTGAGCTGGAACGGTGATTTCGCGGCCGTCGCCAATCGTGATCGGGTGTTCGTGTGGGATCTGATCCGTGATCGCCGGACGGCCGAGTTCGCTTTTCCTGCCCAGGCGGTCGCCGTCAGCCGGGACGGTTCGACCCTGGCGATCGGCGGGGCTCAGATCGGGCTGTGGGACACCAAGAGCGGGAGGGCGATCCGCCCGCCTTTCGGGGGCCGTGTCCGGCTGCTTGAGTTCAGCCCACGTGGCCGGCTGCTGGTCTCGGTGGGCGAGCGCGGATGGCAGATCTGGCAGGTCGGGGCAGACGTCCCGCTGGTGGAATCGCCGGAGATCGTCGAGAGCGTTGACGTGTCACCGGACGAGAAATCCGCCGCTGTCGTGTTCCGGGACCGGCGCTTCGAACTGCGGGAGCTCCCCAGCGGGAGAAAGATCGATTTTCCGGTGGTACGGGCTGACGCGGTCGCCTTCAATCCGGGCAATCGGGCGATCGCGGTCAGCGACGGGAAGAACATCGTCATCGGTGAGCGCACGGTCGCGGCGGAGGGCGTCGTCTGGATGAAATACACCGACGACGGTCGTCATCTGCTGACATTCGACGGCACCCAGCTGGGTCTGCGGACCGCTGACGGGCAGCTGCTCCTGGAACAGGAGCTGACGCGGGCCCTGGCCGTGCTCAATATGTGGATCAGCACTGACGGGCGGACTGTCCGCTATGTACGCGACGGTGCGGACGTGGCCACGTTCGAGATCGGCGATCACATCCACCCGCCGCGCCTGACCACAGCGAAGATCGGCGCCGCCGAATTCGGGCCGGGCGGGCGGACGGTGGCGTTTCAAGCCGATCGCCTGCGGATCTGGGACGTGGCACGGTGGCGCCCCCTTCGCGCGCCGGAGATCTTGGACGCCCGCGCACTCGCCTTCAACTCCGGCATCCTCGCGGTGGGCCACGGCAACACCCCCACCATCACCTTGTGGGATATTTCCGGACAACGCCAGGTGGGGGCCCTCAAGCTGACCGGCCCAGGCTGGGCGGTCGCCGGCCTGGCCTTCACCCCGGACGGCCGCACCCTCGCGCTCACCCCCTGGAACGGCACCTACACCCGCGTCCAACTCTGGGACGTGCCGAAACGCCGCCCGATCCGAACCTTGGCCGCCCCCGGCGGCGACATCATGGCGGTCCGCCCCGACGGCCGGTCCCTGGGCATCGGGGGCGACAACAACGCCCTCGTCGACCTCCCGGGCGGCAAAGCGAAAATAACGCCATTCGGCCCCTTCCTCGACGGGGTACGCGCCCTGGCCTTCAGCCCCGACGGCTCCGTCATCGCCACCGGACTCTCCCGAGGCGGAGCCGCCCTCTGGGACATCCGGCACCTCACCTCCCGCGCCCGGCTGGAATCCGAGGTCACCGACCCCATCGTCGCGCTGGCCTTCACCCCGGACGGCGCCTACCTGGCGACCGGCAGCCAGAACGGACTGGTACGGATCTGGGACGTCGCCGAAGGCATGCCCGTGGGCAGGCCGTACGGGCGGCATTCCGGACCCGTCCGCGCGCTCGCCTTTACCGAGGACGAACTACGCAGTATCGGCGAGGACGGGACGCTTCACCGTTACCCCATCAGCCTTGACCTGGCAGAACGTGCAGTCTGCGCCAGGGCGGGCACCACCTTGTCGGAATCCGATTGGGCCAGTCTCATCCCCGAGGCGCCGTACCGAAAGGTCTGCTGACATGCCCCCCGAGATCGAGTCGATCCGCGTCACGCCCATTCCGATGATCATCGATCCCGCGACCGGGCTGACCATCACCGTCGAGGTCGCCACCAGGCACGCGCACGCGATCACCGGTCGGCTGGCCACCGGCGCGGAGCTGTCGTTCGAGCGGGGCCCCGGCGGGGAGGACGCCCGATCCTGGCAGGCCCGGCACACCTTTCCGCCGTCCACCCCGCCAGGCGTCCAGACCCTCACGATCACCGTCGGAGAGCTCCAGGACACGGTCGACTTCACCCTCCACGCACCCGGCGCCCGCGCCGAAACCCGGCTGAGCCTGGCCGTCTCCCCCGACTCCGGCGAGGTCGGTTCGCCCGTCCGGCTCTCCGGCCGGCTGGAGATCAGGACGGAGCACGGCTGGACCGGCTATCCAGGCGAGACCGTGGACCTGTTTCTCCGATTCGAGGAGACCGGCACGCTGCTCGGAGTCGCGGCGGCCAGGACTGACGGCGTCGGCCAATTTCACGCGGACACGCAGGCCATGGAGACCGGCCACTATTTCGCTGAGACGTTCCCCGACAACCGGGGCCACGCCGCGACCAGCCAGGCCATCGAGTTCCTGGTCAACTGGCGGCACGCGAAAAGATTCGAAACGCAGATCCCGGCGTATGACATTCAGGATTCCGTAGCCGCCAGCGGCAACGTCCGCCACACCGGCGTACTGAAAAGACTGGTCACCCACACGCGGGACACGCCGGAACCGGGTCTGCCGCGCTACGAGCCGTACCCGGACGGCCAACTGGAGGCCTACCACCGAACAGCCGGCCCGACCAAGAGCTGGAAAAAGGCGACCGGCCGAGCGACGACGAACGGCCGCGGCGAAATCAACTTCACCACCAAAGCCACCCAACCGAACATGCCCTCCGGCCGCCAGCACAAGGCCGAGTGGCGGGTGTACTTCGTCGGGTCGGACCAGTATTGCCCTTGCTTCAGCGCGACCCGATCCATCAAGGTCACCTGAACGATTCCAGAGGATGCGGGATAGATCGACACGCCATCTGGAAGGGCCACGAGCCCGCCGCCAAGGTCGCTTGGCGAGCAAGAGGGCGGCGGACTCTCCGGATTTGCGTGTCTCATCCCGGTCACGGACGGTAGTGCTGGTGGGGCAGCGAGTGTATTATGGAACAAGCATTCGAACTCGGGTAGGGGGTGGTGTCGGCGTGCGTAGTTGGATGCATACACTTGATCCTGTGGCGGGCTCTGTGCCTCTTCGCGGTTCTGCGGCGGTTATCGCCTACCTTTTGGCGACCGCTCGGACCTACGGCGTCCGGATAAACCGCACAAAACTAGCCAAACTCCTCTACCTGGCCGACCTCCGTGCTGTTGAGCAGGGAATCTCATCCGGCTCTGGCGTGGAATGGCGGTGGCGGCATTACGGCCCGCACAGTCTTCGGCTCGGCGAGGTCGAGCGTGATCTATGCGCGGCGGGCCTGATCGTCGTGGAGGAGAGCGTCGACCCTTACGCCGGTTACCGCGAACGCGTCATTCACCTGGTGGACGCGCCGCAGGTGGTCATCGACGCAGAGTTCGCTCGGATCGTCGATGGCGTCCTCGCCGAGTACGGTCAGTGGTCGGCCGGGCAATTGCGGGACCTCACGTATCAAACCGCGCCGATGCAGGCGGCGATCAAGGTAAATCGGCGTGAAGCGCGCCTCGACCTTGCCGGCGGGCCGCCGCTGCCTGACCTGGGCCCTCGATTGGCCCGACTGCGTCGCTGGCTTGAACGCAATCCGTTGCCTGAGGATGAGCCGGGCGGCATTGACGACCTCGTAGGCGAAAGCCAGGACCTTGCTGACCATCGCGCTGAGGCGACTCGGCACCTACTGGAGGAATAGTGCCGGGTCCGTACCTCGCGGGCGGCGTCTATCTGGTCAGCGATAGGGCACTTCGCCTCATCCCCGAAGAGGAGCGGGTCGTACACGACGAACGCCGTCCCGTCGTCGTAGTGACCGGTGTGGACTCCAATGGGCGACCCTGACTGGCCCTTCGTTCTTGTCTGCCCGATGTCTGGGTCAACCTCGCGGCGGACGCGCTTCGATGTGCAACTCGCGAAGGGGCAAGGTGGGGTGCTCAAGAAATGTTGGATCCGGATCCCGGCTTGCAGCCCCTGATGAAGTCTGTCCTGGAGGATCGCTGTGGCAGTTTGGATGAGGACCTGCTGACGCAGGTACAGGGACGACTCGCTCAGTACCTTGGCCTGCTGGACTGACGCGCAGATCCGACGGCGAAGACGACACGGAATGGTAGTAGTCCGGCGTTCGGGTCGAGCTTTGTGGTGGCGCGCATCGGTCAGGCCGATGGTTTGTCAGTGCTGAGCGGTAGCGTCGCCGGCATGGACGTTCGGGAAGCTGCTTTGCGTTGGGTGCGGACTTGGGCGGTGGCTTGGCCGGCGCAGGACATCGATGCCCTTGTGGCGCTCCAGACGGAGGACGGGATTCACTGGGCCTCCATGTTTCGTCCGTACCGGGGCCGTCAGGGGTTGCGGAGCTATTTGGCCGAGTCGTTTGAGGAAGAGAGTGTCCCCGCCCGGTGCTGGTTCGCCGATCCGGCGGTCTCTGAGGCCGGTGCTTCCGCTGAGTATTGGGCGCACTGCGTGTTCAATGGGGACCCGGTGACCGTCTCCGGTGTCACGATTCTGGTCTTTGACGCCGATGGGCTCGTCAGCGAGGCGCGTGATTATTCCGATGTTCAGAAGGGCCACCATCCGGTCCCCGCGCACATCCGGAGTGACGCGGATTCGCGTCCTGCCCTCGTGCCTGACAGTTTTGTTCCGCCACTCGCGCTGGTGACGGAGGATTTCCGCCTGGTGCCGCTTCAACCTGAGCACAACGTGTCCGATCATGCGGCGTGGATGGGGAGCATCGAGCACATTCGTCGGACGCCCGGCTTCGTGGGCAGGGACTGGCCGCCGATCGGTGGAATGGCGCTTGGGCTCAACCTTGGCGACCTGCGACGTCACGCTGATGAGTTCGTCAGCCGGACCGCGTTCACCTACACCGTGCTCGATCCGTCGACCGGTGAGGTCATCGGCTGTGTCTACCTCAAACCGCCCAGCCGGGCCGGCTCGGATGTCGACGTGCTGTCCTGGGTCCGCGCCGATCGCGCTCACCTCGACGCGCCCCTCCACACCGCAGTGCTGACCTGGCTAACTTCGGCGTGGCCCTTCACCGCGATCAACTACGCACCCCGGGGCGCCGAATAAGAAACCCCAGCTCAGCCCTCCTGACAAATTGCGTTCGCAGGCTGTGATATTTCGGCCCGCCGCCAAGTGTGTTGATTATTCATGTTTGACGACGGATACACATAGGTACGATGCGGACGACGTAAAACAGCGGGAGGAATCCTCGTATGTCAAATACGGCCGTTCCGTTCGAGCTATTCAGTCCCGACTATTTCCGCGATCCGTATACGGCACTCGACTGGCTGCGAGTGAACTCACCCGTCCACCGGTACGTGTTTCCGGTGGGCGACGTCCCCATGTGGGTCGTGACCAGGTACGACGACGCGATGGCCATCCTCGCCGACACGCGGTTCAGCACGGCGGAGTGGCGTGGCAGCGCCGAATTCCAGGCATCGGGGCTGTCCGTGAGCGGGGGCACGATCCTGGCGCAGACCATTCCCGGCCTGGACCCACCCGAGCACACCAGGGTGCGCCGCTGCGCGATGAGCGGGTTCACTCCGCGCAACGTCGACAGATGGCGGGAGGACATCCGGCGCGTCATCGACGAGACCATTCAGGATTGGGAGCTGGGACAGGAGAAGGACCTGGTGGCGGAGTTCGCCGCGCTGATCCCGCCCGCGGTGATCGCGACGCGTCTCGGATTCGCACTGGATCGGCGGGAAGAGCTCGCCAGAGATGTGGATCTGCTCATCTCCACGAACCCGGCGGATTTCCCGCGGATTCCGGGGGCACGGGAGCGTATCTGCGACTACGGGCGCGAACTCGTCGCCCTGAAGCGGGCCGAGCCGGGCGACGACCTCACCTCCGCCTTCATCCGGGCGGCTGACGAGGAAGGCCGGATCACCGAGGACGAGCTGGTCGCGCTGGTCATCATCATGATCATCGCAGGTGTCGGAACGACCAAGATGTTCATCACCAACGCGATGCTCGCCCTGCTGGACCATCCCGACCAGCGAAAGATGATCTCCGACGACCCGGCCATCCTGGCCGCCTCCGGCATCGAGGAGCTGCTCCGCTACGAGTCTCCGGTCGCCTCGGTCCCCTGGCGTTTCCCCACCGAGGCCGTACGGGTGGGGGAGGTGGACATAGCGCCCGGTGAGCCGGTCATGGTCATGATCGCGTCGGCCAACCGCGACCCCGACGTCTTCGACGACCCGCATCGCCTCGACCTCACCCGGACCGGATCGCGCCACCTCGGCCTCGGCCACGGCATCCACAACTGCCTCGGCGCCGCCGTCGCCCGACTGATCAGCGAGATGGCCCTGGCCACGCTCATCGAGCGCTTCCCGGACCTGCGGCTCGCCATACCGCGGGAGGAGATTCGCCGTCACGAGGTCTGGGCGTTGAACGACTACCGTGCCCTACCCGTCACACTCTGATGGCCTGGCATCTGGAGGTGGACCGAGCCCTGTGTTTCGGCACCGGGCTCTGCTCCGCGACCGCACCCGAGCTGTTCACCCTCGGCCCGGACCGCCATGCTCGGCCCGGACCGCCATGCCGTCCCGCGTGAGCACGAACTCACGGACCCGGCCGACATCGCGCTGGCTGAGGAGGTCGCGGAGTGCTGCCCCCGCGAAGCGATTCTCCTCCGCCCGGCGGAGCCCGACTGATCGCCCTCCGATCTGGCAAAGTCGATCATGAAGCGAAGATCCCCAGCTCACGGCCTGTGAGCTGGGGTCTTTCACCCGGGACTCGAACCCCGGACCCGCTGATCAAGTCAGCGGCCCTACGTGATCAACCGCCCTTGACTCCGTTGATCGTCAACGCGCTGCCCGCAGAATCAGCGAGGTGACCACGTCGGGGTGGCTCATCATCGCGACGTGGGAGCTGTTGATCTCAACCGTGGTGGCCTTGGCGCGCTTGGCCATCGCGCGCTCGGCCTGCGGCGGGATGATGTTGTCCTGCTTGGCGACCAGGTACCAGCTCGGCACCGACTTCCAGGCCGGCGGCCCGGACGGGGTGACCAGTGCCGCCAGCGCACCCGGCCGCTGGGTCGCGGCCATCACGGCGGTGGTGCCGCGGGGCAGGTCCTGGGCGAACAGCCGATGGAAGTGGGCCGGGTCGATGTAGGCGTCGCCGTCGCCGCCGGTGGCGCCCGGGTAGGGCCGTACCTGGAGATGGTCGGTGACTTCGGTGTGGCCGCCGCCCAGCTGGTTCGCGGCCGCCACGCTCTCGCCTTCTTCGAGGGCGTACGCGGCCACGTACACCAGGGACTTGACCTTGGGGTTGCCGGTGGCGCCGTTGCTGATGACCGCGCCGCCGTAGGAGTGGCCGACCAGGACGATCGGGCCGTCGATCGTGGTCAGGAACTGGCGGAGGTACTCGCCGTCGGCCAGCGGGCCGCGTAGCGGGTTGGCGAACGCGACGACCTTGTGGCCGGTGGCGAGCAGCCGGGCGGCGACCGCGTTCCAGCCGCTGGAGTCGGCGAACGCACCATGCACGAGAACGATCGTGGGCTTGGGCGCGGGGGTCCTGTCGGCCTGGGCGGGGGTGGCGAAGGTGAGGCCGACTAACAGGAAGGCGGCGGTGAGTGTCCTGATCAAGCGGGACATGTTTCTCCTTGGGTCGTGACGACCCGCACATCGTGCTCTGAACCCTTCGTCACCCGGACCACGTGTTTTCCGTAGTCTGGTGCTCTTCATCCGAGTCGGCCTGACGCCGTCCCGTGCACGGTCTCTTCGGTCGTGAAGACGAACAGCGGCGGCTCGGCCACGCGCGCGATGGTCGCGGGCGGGTCACTTCTGATCACCGGGGAGCCGGGGATCGGCAAGACGGCGCTACGGGAGGCCGCGGCCACCGGCCTGACCCGTTCGCGGACAAACTGGCCGCCGGCTGAACGACTACGTGAATCACGTGGTACGCGGGCGCCCGCTCCCGGGGCACGGTCGATTTAGCCAATCGAGCCGAAGGAGGCAACGGTGCCCTTTGCCGCCGCTGATGACGGAGCCCGGATCGTGCCGTTCGAGGTCGGCGGCGAACGCTCCATGATCGACGGCGCCGTCCTGAAGATCTACGCAGCCAGCGGCCACGCCCTGCCCGACACCGACCGCGCCCGCCCGCACGCCGACATTCTGGAGTTCGTCTCATGACCACTGTCGTCCTCGTCCACGGCCTGTGGGTAACCCCCCGGAGCTGGGAGAACTGGATCGCCCATTACGAGGCCAAAGGCGTCAGGGTGGTTGCCCCCGCCTATCCCGGCTTCGAGGTCGAGGTCGAGTCGCTGCGCGAGAATCCCGACATCATCGCGCGGCTGACCGTCCCGGAGACCGTCGACCACCTCGCCTCGGTCATCCAGGCCGAGCCCACTCCGCCCATCATCATGGGCCACTCGTTCGGTGGCGTTCTCACCCAGCTTCTGCTGGCCAAGGGCCTGGGCTCGGCCGGAGCCGTGATCAACTCCGCGCCCACCGAGGGGGTCAGGGTCAACCCGCTGTCGCAGGCCAGATCGCTGTTCCCGGCGCTGAAGAACCCCGCCAACCGGCACCGCGCGGTCGGTTTCACTCCCGAGGAGTTCCACTACGCCTTCACCAACACCCTGACCGAAGAACAGTCCCGTGAGGTCTGGGAACGCTACGCGATCGCCGCTCCCGGCCACTGGGTGTGGGAGTACGGCCTGTTCGCCAACTTCAAACCCGGGCACCAGGACACCTGGGTCGACTACGACGCCGACCGCGCTCCACTACTGTTCATCGGCGGCGAGAAGGACCACATCATGCCGCCGTCGGTGAACAAGTCGAACGCCAAGCACTACAAGAACTCGCCCGCACTGACCGAATACCACGAGTTCGCCGGCCGCGACCACTGGACCTGCGGCGCCCCCGGCTGGGAGGCCGTGGCCGACTACGCCCTCGACTGGGCGATCAAACACGCCCGCTGAGAACCCTCACGGCCCCCGGAGCGGCGGTCTCTCCTGGCCGCCGCTCCAGCCGCACCGCCCGCGACGCTCTCCGTGAATACGGCACCGATACTCCCGGATTTGTGTATTTCGTCCCTGACACTTCTCGCCACCAGGGCCGCGCGGATCAGGTACGAACTCGAGCAGGCGCGGCAGCGCCTCACGGAGGGACGGTTCCCCCACGAGCGGTGGTTTGCCCGAAACTCGTGACGCCGGGCGGGACAATCCACGCGTTCCGACGGGCGGAGCGACACCATCGGCCGGTGCCAAGCTGCACCGCCGCTCGAACGGTCACGAGCGCTTCTGGGTTGGCCGTCCGATAGTCATGAAGTGATGCCCAGATAGGCGTTAGCCATTGCTTGGCTTCACCCGGTTCGAGCCGGCAGAATCCGGTCGGCATGTCAAAGCCACGCGGTTGCGTTCCCACACCGCTGTAGTGATGCCCATCCCACGTGAGGACCGGGAAGTGGACACTCACCGCGGTGCGACCACGGTTGCGTACGGTAATGAGGGCCCCTTCATGGGGAAACTCCTCACGATCGGCCTCAAGGACCCACGCCAGATCGGTGTGTGATCGGTGAGCGGGAACATCCAGGGTCCCGGAAGGATCCGCCTCATCGTAGAGCGCCAACCGAAGTTCACACCGAATGCGTGCGCCGGTCAGGCGGTGGTTCACGAATTGCCACATCAGCGAAGTGGCCGAGGTCAGCAGCCCCAACACGGCCAACACACGAGCCACGACATCGATCTCTGCGGCCATGTTCGGATGCTAGACGGTATCGCGGGCGGAAGGGGATCTCCCGTCACGTACTGAGTAGGGGTCGCACTGCGGCAGGTGCGCTGGCGACGCCCGCCTGGCATCCGAGAAGTACCCTTGACTGGTGTTCTCGCCCCAAGGTCCCTCGCTGCGTGAACTGACGGTTCAGGCGCTGTCCTCGGTTGAACGCGGCTACGACCTGCTCGCCCCGAAGTTCGACCACACGCCTTTCCGTACGCCCGACAGCGTTCTCGACGCGACCGCCGACGCGCTGCGTCCGTTCGGGCCCTTCGGGCAGGGGCTGGACGTGTGCACCGGCACCGGCGCGGGCCTGCGGATCCTCAAACCCTTGTGCGAAGGGCGGATCACGGGCGTCGATTTCAGCGCCGGCATGCTCGCGCAGGCGCGCGCAACGCACCCGGACGCCGAGTGGGTACAGGCTGACGTTCGGGCGCTGCCGTTCGCCGGGGAGTTCGACCTCGCGGTCAGTTTCGGGGCGCTCGGACACTTTCTGCCCGCCGAGCGGCCCGCGCTTTTCGCTGGGGTGTACCGCGCGTTACGGCCTGATGGGCTCTTCGCCTTCCCAATCGGTGCGCCGCCGCCCATCGCATCGGGCCGGTACTGGACGTTGCTCGGATTCGATCTGGCCATGCAGGTGCGAAATGCCGTGTGGCGTCCCCCATTCGTCATGTACTACGGCACTTGCCCGCTGCACGCGGTTCGGAATGACCTGACGGCAGCCGGATTCACCGTGACGACAGTCCCGCTAACGGCCCTGGGTCGACGCGAGGACGGCAGTCCGCGGGGTCGGCTTGTGCTGGCACGCAGAACTTAGGTGTACAGGTATCGGCGAAGGCACTGAAGCGCTGCGCCAGAAGGGTCCCGTAACGCCTGCGGTCGTTATCGCTTTGAACAGGCTGGCGTGGACTCGCACCAGATGCGAAGACGAAAGTCGTTTCCCGCACGCGAAACCCTGCTGGCCGCTCTACACGCAAGGAAGTCACTGGAGCAATCGGCCTAAATCGAACGCGCTCACTGTTACGGCCGCGAATGTAGGCTGCGGTTATGTGGGCTGAGGTCGGGGTGATCGCCGGTGTCGTCGGTGCGCTTGCCGCGCTCGCGGTAGTGCCGGAGTTCAGGCGGTTTTCTGCGCGTTTATTGAGGTCACGCAGACCCGGGCCGCAGGTGCTGCCGCCCGATCCGGGCGAGCGATTCGATGTCTTCGTCGCGCATGCCCCCAAGGACGCGAAGATCGCTGGCAGGATTGCCCGTGATCTGCGAGATATGCATGGCTTCGAGGTTTTTCTCCCAGCCTGGGCGAATCTCCCGGGGACGGTGCGTGAGTTGCGCCGGGGAGAGGGGATTCTGGCGTCCGTTAATGGGATTTTGGTATTCAGTGAAACCGCGGTTCGGGATACCCAGCTCTTGGAGGACTATGCGGCGGCTCTGCGTAACGTCTACCTGGCAGGAACTGAGCGGCGGCGGCTCCTGATTCCGGTGCGTACGGATAATGTGGAGCTACCGGCCTTCGCGGAGATTCGGGAGCCGGTAAATCTCGGATCCGGACGGTTATATAAGACCGAGTTGGCGCGTGTGGTGACCGCTTTGCGGCAGACGGCGTGAGTCGCGGCACGATGGACGGCGGCCGATAGATGACCACTCTCGCCAAACGGTCGGACGGCCTTGGATTTGGTGCGGCAAGCGACGGCTTCTGAGACCATCGTGCGGAGAAAAATGTCCATTGGCTCGCAGAGCGGGATTCTCCGCATATACCCTTGGTGGCCATCAGACTATACGGCGATTCGGCAAACCGCGCCTGAGGTCGTCGAGGCTCGTTCCGCGTCCGGGGCGCGAGTATCGATCTGGCTATTGGACGCCAAATGGTTCGTCGATCGTGAGCGCGCTCGCATGTTCGAGGCGCGAATGCGGGCGCTCGCCGGGGTGTCTGATCCCAACGTTTTACGGTTGCGGGAGTACCTCGAACGTCCGGGGAGGCACGGGCCTGTGGGCGCTGGGGTTGCGCTGGTCACCGATCTCACGGGTGAGCCGATGCGGAGCCGGCGTCTCGCCGAGCCTGAGGCGCTGGCGGCATTCCGCGACGTCCTGTCCGGGCTGGCCGCGGCTCATGCCGCAGGCGTTGTGCACGGGGATCTGCGGGAAACCGATGTTCTCGTCAGGGATGGGCGAGTTCAGCTGACCGGCTTCGGTATGGGGCTTTTTCGGCAGTTCGATGCGATGGCTCGCGCCCCCGAACTGTGGGACGGTGGTGAGCCTTCGCCGGCGTCCGACGTCTATGCCGCTACCTGCCTGTTCTTCGAGTGGTTGACCGGCCGTCCCCCTTACGCCGCCTCCCACCCGTTCAGCGCCATGGGACGGCATCGGACATTCCCCATCCCCGTCGAAGCCGTACCCGGAGAAGTACGCGATCTCGTCACGTCCGGACTGGCCAAAGACCCGGCGGACCGTCGCACTGCCGCGCACCTGGCCGGGGAGGTCGGGCGCCTGGCGCCGGCGATGCGCCCACTGAGCGAGCCGGTTCTTCCAGCCGAACACGTCGAGGAGCCGGGGGAACCCGTACCCGTGCCCGGCAGGGGCAGTGCAATCCGGGCAGTAATACTGGCCGCGACCGTCATGGCAGTGCTGGTCGGGCTGATTTTCGTGATCACGCGAGGAGACGGCCCCGCGAGTTCGGCCGCCGGCGCCGCGGCCTCCGAGACCCGCACGCAGAACACCGCGCCCAAAACCAAGAAGAAGCCCTCCAAAAGCCCATCCAAGCGCCCGGCGGCGGTCTGCCCGTCGCGAGTCGGATTGACGGTCTCGCCGCGTAGTGGCGGGCCGGGCTCCATCCTCACCGTCCGGGGCAGAGGGGTGGTGCCCAACGGCCGGGTGCAGGTGTACTTCCACGCCAGCAGCATGGGCTTCGCCCGTACCACTGCCGATGGGTGCTTCCGCGCCAGGCTGCCGATCCCCAACGCCGGCTTCTTCGCGCACTTTCCCGGCCAGCGCTTCTCGATCCGCGTGACCGAATTCGACGCGGGCGGCGCGTATCGGGGGAACGGGCCGGGAGAAGCGGGGTTCACGCTGACATGATCGACATTTTCGTTTCGTACGCACGTGCGGACGCCGCCGTGACCGAAATCCTGGCGGGGCGACTGGTCGAGCGGAGCTTGACGGTCTTCCTGGACGAGTGGCACATCGGACCCGGTGAGATCGTGGTCCACCGCCTGGAACAAGCGCTGCGCGAGTCGCGCAACGGGATCGTGGTGATCAGCGAGGCGGCACTGCGTTCGCCACGGGCGATGGAGGAGTACGCGGCGCTGCTGACCGCGTCGACCAGCCGGGGACTGCGGCTGATCCCCGTGCTGGTGGGCAACGCCGAGCTGCCGCCGTTCGCCCATGAGCGAGTCTGGCGCGACCTGCGTGGGCTGTCCCCCCGCGAACTCGCGGCGCGGGCGGACGAACTGGCCGACATCGTCGAAGGCCGTTCGCCGAGTCCCGGACCCCGGCCCGAGGACGAACTGGAGCCAGGATCGGGCCTGACCGAGCCGGACCCGCACAACCTCGTGGTCTGCCATGTCGGGGCCGACCGTGACTACGCGGATCGGCTGGTGCGCCTGCTGCGGGCGGAGAGCCTGCCGGTGTGGTGGCGGGGCGACCTTCGGCCGGGGGACGTGCGGTTCACCCAGATTCGACGGCAGCTACGCCACGCGGTCGCGGTGCTGGTGCTGATGTCGCCCGCGGCTCAGGGATCCGACGAGATCACCCGGATGATCATCGAGGCGGAGCTGCACGCCCGGCATCCTGTCCCGATCCTGTTGAAGGGGCCGCGCCACTACCAGCTCGCGCATCTGTGGTACTTCGACGCCAGGCACGGCGAGCTTCCCGGGCCCGCCGAACTGGCGATCCTGCGGCAGCTGCACGAGGCCGACGTGAGGGGCACTCCGGTGGCGCCGGGTGAGGTCCTGCCTCCGCCCTTCGCAGAACCGGCCGTGGCGACCGTGCGCCTGCCGTTGCCGGCGTCGCTGAGCCGGTTGGCGCGGCTGCTCGCCGACGGTGATCTTCTCGGCGCCGACCTGTTCACCACGGTGGCCCTGCTGGACGCGGCCGACCGGCTCGACAGCGGCTTTCTCCAGGTGCGCGACGGCCGGTCGATCCCGCTGCGGGTGCTGGCCGGGATCGACGCGCTGTGGGCCGAGCACACCCAGGGCGCGCAGGGGTTCCGGCGGCAGCGTCGGCAGGCCGAGATGAGCCGGGACACGCACACCGAGGTACGGCGCCTCCAGCGAGCCCTCGGCTGGCGGGACGCCTCGAACGAGCCGGTGGAGCGGCATTACGGCCGCTTCGCCGAGCGCGCCGACGGGTGGCCCGGCTTCTTCCCGACGCTGCGCAACCCGCACAGCGAACGCCATCTCAACTGGTACGACCGCTGGACCGACACCGTGCGCGCGGTCCACCTCCGCCTACGTGACTGGAAGGACTCGCCGTCATGATCTACATCGTGGTGCTTGCGTTGACGCTGGGCGCGGTCGTGACCGGATTGGCCTATTGGCGGGGCAGGATCGTGGTGCCCGAGGGCCACGTCGGGATCATCACCCGGCGCTGGGGACCCAAGGACGACACCTTTGACCGGGTCGCGCTGGGCGACACCAAGGGCGTGCAGGCCAGGACGTTGCGTCCCGGCCAGGTCGCCTGGCTGAAGCCCTACCTGTACTCGGTCGATTTCGTGGCCAGGACCCACGTGCCCCGCGACATGATCGGCGTCGTCACCGCGCGCGAGGGCGCGCGGAAGCCGGCCCGCGCCAAGATCGCCCGGCGTGTCGAATGCGACCACTTCCAGGACGGCCGGGCCTTCCTGCGCAACGGCGGCGAGGAAGGGCTGCAGATCGCCACGTTGGAAGGCGACGCCTCCTATCTGATCAACACCGCCCTGTTCGACGTACGGCTGGTCCCGGCCACGTATGTCCCTCCGGGCACGCTCGGACTGGTCACGGCCAAGCTGGGCAAGATCCGCCCGGCGGTCCGGCCGTTCGGCAGGCACGTCGAGTGCGACGACTTCCAGGACGGTCAGGAGTTCCTGGACCAGGGCGGGGAGCAGGGCCGGCAACTCGCGGTGCTGGGCGGCGGCGCCTCCTACGACATCCACCCCGACCTCTTCGACGTGATCACGGTGGACAACGTCGCCGCCTCCACCGACGACCTGACCGCCGCCCATCTCCAGGAGATCGCCATCCCGATGGGTTACACCGGGGTCGTCGTCACGCTGGACGGCGCGGAGCCCGCCGGCGAAACCAAGATCGGCCCACCGGTGGCGGGGCACGGCAGTTTCCGCATGCCCTGGGTGTTCCTGGAGAACGATGGAGTGCGCGGAGTCCAGCAGACGACGCTGCGGGAGAACTCCGTGCTGGCGCTCAATCCCTGGTTCGTCCGGGTCGTTCTCATCCCCACCAGAGTGATCATTCTGGAGTGGAAGGAGAAGAGCGCCGACGAGAGGCGTAATTTCGACGCCAGACTGGACCGCATCACCGTGACCGTGCAGGGTTACCGAATTCACGTTGAGGTCAGCCAGAGCGTACAGATCCTGGAGAAGGCCGCGCCGGTTCTGGTCAGCAAATTCGGCGGCACCGGTCGTTCCGCGCTCGGCGGGCTGGTCGACGATCCGCTGCCCATTCAGCGGTTCGTGGACAACGTGCTCGGAGACACCGTCGCGGCGTACTTCGCGGGCATCGCCGCCGCCGGTACCGTCGAGGACTTCATCAGCGGGTATCACGACACCCGTACCAATCTGTCGGACAAGGTGGCCCAAGCGCTCAAAGGCTGGGATGTCCAGGCGCTGGAATCCAACTTGGGCCGGTTCGAGGCGGAGGACCCCGCGCTCAACGAGCGCTTCAAGGAGACCGCCGACGCGCAGATCCGGCAGGGCACCCTGGCCGCGGTGACCGCGTCCCTGGAGGACGAGACACGCATAGCCGAAGCCCGCGCCCATGCCGATGTGCTCGGGGCCGCACTCGAATTCAGAGCCCACGTCGAGGCGCTCGGTGCGGAGAACGTCACCATGATCAAGGCGATCGAGGCGGTGGCCCAGATGAAATGGCCCCAGGTGATCGGCGGCGATATCACCGCCATGGCGCAGACCTTGCCTCCGGCCGTGCTGCACGAACTCCTCACCAGGTTCCGGGAAATGCGCGACGAACAAGCGATCGGGCGCGAAGAACCGCGTCGCGAGATCACCGATGTCACATTCGGCAGGGCGAACGAGAATCCCTGATCGCCCAAGCTCGACCGGAATCCAACGGTGCGGCGGGTGGTCAACCCTTGACGTACGCGAGTTTCTCGGCGACCAGGCCGTCCCGGATCCGGAACAGGTCCACGCCGCGGACGTAGCCGTTCGACCAGTCGTAGCGCCACTGCACGACGACTCGGTCGCCGGTCGCGAAGCGGGACTCGGTGGTGAAGCGGTGGTCGCCGGCCGCGTCGAAGAAACGGTGCCAGGCCGCGCGGACGGCGTCGGCGCCGACGTGGCGTTCCCCGTCGGGGGGTGAGGTCGACTCGAACACGCAGTCGTGGGTCATGTTCGCCATGATCGCGTCGACGTCCCCGGCGTCGAACGCCCGGCCGAACCGGTCGACGGCGGCCAGTGCCTCTGACCGGCCGAACATGGCGAGCAGGTGGGCCTGCGGCTCGTCCTCGTCGGTCATCGGCGGCCGGGGACCGATCATCCCGTGAGAGCGGTAGAGCTGTTCCAGCGGGGCGAACCACGCGGTGACGGCGGTGACCAGGTCGTGGTCGAGGCGCAGGTTCGCCCCGGCGGCCAGGGCCAGGTCCCAGGCGTGGACGAGATGGTCGGCGGCGAGTTGGCGCAGGTACTCCTCAACGGGCGTCGGCCCGGCTGACAGCGCCACCGAGCCGTCGTCGCCCACGGCGTCGACCGCCCGAGCGGCCGTCGCACTCGCGATCGACCAGGCGGCGACCGGATCGGCGCCGAGCAGGTCGCCGTCGAGGTCGCCGCCGACGTCGGCGATGGTCCGGCTGGCGAGTAGCTCGGCCGCCCACAGGTCCTCGCCCACCACGTGGTTGACCAGCGCCCGGACGTCCCAGGCGGCGCACGGCGTCGGCGCCGCGTACCGGTCGGCGGGCACCGCGCGCAGGGCGGTGTCGAAGGCGGCCACGGCTCGGCTGTACAGCTGCCGGGCCGGATCAGTGAACGTAAAATGCTGAGTGGTCTGCTCGGACATCGTGCCCTCCTGGTCTTCGGTGCTTCCGTCGCCTCGACGCTAGGAGCGCGGCCTTGCAAACATCTGGCGGGAATCTAGCTGATGTTCCGGCCTTAGGTCCGGTACGGGTAGAAGTGCGCCTGATGGGCCGGTTCGCGGTGGTTCGCGATGGCCAGGAGGTGGCGGAGTCGGCGTACCACGGCCGCAAGGTCCGGGTGCTGCTGCGTGTCCTGGCCGTACGGCAGGGGCAGTTCGTGCCGAACGACGTGCTCACGGCGGCGCTGTGGGCGCAGCGGCCGCCGGCCAGTCCCGCCGCCAATCTGCAGGTGCTGGTGAATCGAGCCCGGCGGGCGGTCGGGTGGGCGGGCCTGATCCGTACCGGACCCGGCGGTTACGCCCTGGCCGGGCCGCCGGACTGCATCGTGGACACTGAGGTCTTCCTGGCTGTGATGGAACACGCCGGTCGGCTGCCCGGACCGGCGGCGTTGGCGGCTTACCGTGCGGCGCTGGCGTCGGTGGCCGAGCCGCTGGCCGAGGACATGTACGCGGACTGGTGCCAGCCGTACCGGGCTAGGGTGGCGCAGGCCCGGCAGACCGGATGGGAGCGAGCGGCCACGCTCGCCGTCGACCTCGGTGAACCGGCGCTGGCGGTCGAGTACGCGACAGCCGCAGCCGCCGCCGAGCCGCTGCGCGAGAGCGCCGCGCTGGCTCTGGTGCGGGGGCTGGCCGCCGTCGGCGACCGGGCCGCCGCCCTGGCCTGCTTCGACCGGTACCGGCGGACCATCGCCGAAGAGCTCGGCCTCGACCCGTCGCCGGCGGCGGTGGAACTGCACCGGCTCGTGCTCCGGTCCGACGTCCAGCTCAGCCCGGAGCGCGAGCCCGCCGCGGCGGGGGAGTTCGGGGTGCCGCGCTTCGTCGGGCGGGACGCCGTGATCCGTCAGGCCGTCACCGGACTGTCGGCCGGCGTGGTACGGATCGTCGGCCGGTCCGGCACCGGCAAGTCCCGCCTGCTGGAGGCGATCGCCGCGGCCGTACCGGCGGTGAGTGTGGCCGCGCACTGGGCCGATCGGGACGAACCGTGGTCGCTGGGGCGGACATTGCTCCGCAAACTGCTCGCGCAGGGTGGGTCGGGGCTCGACGCGCTGCCGGACCGGCTGCGCGCGGCCCTGGCCCAGCTGTTACCCGAGCTCGACCAGCCGGTCATCGGGTTCGACCCGGAGACGCGCAACGCGCTGATCCGTGAGGCGGCCCGGCGGCTGCTCACCGGCATACCGGACCGGGTGGTCATCGTCGACGATCTGCAATGGGCCGATCCGAGTAGTGTCCGCCTGCTCGGCGGGGTCGCCAACCGTGACGGCGGGCCGCGGCTGATCGTCGCGTACCGGCCGGACGAACTCACCGCGGCCGGGACCGAGGAGTTGCTGCGCCGGTTGCCGGGCCAGCCGGCGATCACTCTCGGCGGGCTCCTCGAACCGGCCCTGGCCGACCTCGTCGACGATGGCGACATCGTCGCGGCGATCGCGGCCGAGACCGACCGGACGCCGATGGCGGTGGCCGAGGTGCTCCGCGTCCTGCACGCGGAGGGCCACATCAAGCCGGGCCGCGGCGACGGCCGGTGGCGGGCCGGCTCGCCGGACGCGGCCGGAAGGGCCCGCCAGGTCGGCCGGGCCGGCCAACGCCGCGCCATCGCGAACCGGGCAGCCGCCCACGACGGCCCGGCGACCACCGTGCTCCGCCTCCTGGCGCTGCTGGGGCGGGAAGCCCCGGCCAGGACGTTGGCCGCCGCCGCGGACGTGTCGCAGCCGCAGGTTCTCGGCCTGCTTGACGAACTGGCCGCGGCCGACCTGGTCCGCCTCGGCGAGCACGGCTGGCGGACCGCGCACGACATGGTCGCCGAGGTCGTGGTCGCCGCACTGACCGACGGGACCCGCGCCCGGCTGCACTCCCGCCTCGCCGCGGTCCTCGACCTGGAGCGCGGCGACGCCGCCGAACAGGCGCGGCACTGGCTCGGCGCCGGTGACACGGCGAAGGCGGCGGAGACCTACGTCCGCGCCGCCGCCTGCGCCCTCGACCAGGTGGCCGACGCCGAGGCCGAGCAACTCGCCGAGGCCGGCCTGGCCGCCTGCGACGCCGACGGGCCGGTCAGGTCCCGGCTGCTGGAGGCACGCGCCCAGGCCCGCCGGCGGCGCGGCGACATCGCCGCCGCCCGGGACGATCTCCGGGCCGCGTTCGACGGCTACCCGGGCGGCCCGGCCCGCGCCGGCGTGCTGACCCAGCTGGCCGCGCTCGACTCCGGTGCCGACGACCTGCGGCGCGCGGCCGAACTCGCCGAACTCGCGCTCATCGAAGCCGACCGCGACGACAACGCCCGCGCGTCGGCCCTTGAGGTCGCGTCCGTCATCGACATGAACCTCGACCAGCCGGCCAGGGCCGCTACCCGCGCCGCCGAGGCGCTGGCGATCTACACCCGCACCGGCGACTCCCGGGGCGCCGCCCGCATCCTCGACGCCCGGGCGATGGCCGCGTTCCTGCACGGCAGCATCGAAACAGGCGTCGCTGAACTCGATCGCGCGGCGCATCTGCTGGAGAGCTCGGGCGACCTGATGCGCACCGTCACCCCACGCTCGACCTGCGGCCACGGCCGCGTCCTGCTCGACCAGGCCGCCGAGGGGATCCGCGACACCCAGCGCGCACTCGACGTGGCACTGACACTCGGCCATCCCGAAGGCCAGGCGTACGCACTGTGGCACCGCTCGGAGGCGCTGTCCGCGCTGGGCCGGCCGGACGCCGCACTGGCCGACGGGCAAGCCGCGCTGGCGATCGCGCGGCGCCTGCGCCATCGCGGCTGGACGGCCACCGCGTGGCGGGCCATCGGCATCGCCCACCAGAACGTCGGCGACCTGCCCGCCGCGCTGGACGCGTTCCGCCAGTCGCTGGACCTGTCGGCCAACCTGGACCTGTTCGGCTGCTGGGCGGCGGCGCGGGCCGCGCTCGCCTGCATCGGCATGGACCGCCTCGGCGAGGCCGACCCGCTGGTCGCCCGCGCGCTGGTGACCGGTCCGGCACTCGGCCGGCACGAGGCGCGCTGGGCGGCCGCGGCGCTGGCAGTGGCACGGCAGGATCCGGACGCGCCCGCGGTGCTCCGGGACGCCGTCGCCGCCGCCTCGTCCGCCGGCGCCCGAATCTACCTGCCCCACCTGGCCGAACTCGCCGGCTGACTTCGATCATGCCCGGGTGAGGTCGACGCACTGTTCCTGGCCGAGGACCGTCGCGCACATCGTGATCCTGTTCTGGTCGATCACCCGCCATCGCGCCGGTACGGGGTTCTGCGGCTCAAACGTGTCGATGTCGATGAAGTACAGCGAGCCGGTGTAGTCGGGATCGCGGCCCTCGACCGTCCAGGTCCGGGTGCCCGCGCTCACCGTGCAGTCGTCGGTGATGGTCAGATCGTCGGCGAGCACGCCCGAGTAGGCGTTCTCGCCGGTGACCGTCACCTCGACGACCGAGGCGGGCTCGCCGGACTGCCACCTGCCGAGGATGGCAGGCGCGGCCGAGGGCAGTTCCATGTCGTCGCGGCCCTCGCTGCCCGCCGGGCGGCGGATGCCCTTGCCCGTGTCCACGTTCAGCAGGGAGAACGCGCGGATCCGCCGCGACTTCGACGGCTTGACCCGGGTCGCCTTGCGCTTTTCGAACCGCAGGCTCCACTCGGGCTGGACGATGATGTCCGGCTGGATGTCGTCGAGGGTCGCCTGCGGCTCGGCCAGCGGGTTGCCGCAGTTGCACTTGACGACCGGCTGGCCCTGGTCGTCCGCCAGCACGCCGATGCCCGCCTGGAGCAGGGCGTCCATCGCCGTGCTCACGCCGTCGGCGAAGCCGTGGTTGCGGACGAGGGTGTCGTTGCGCAGGATCACCGGGGTCAGTTTCCTGATGTAGTCGCGGATGCCCTTGACGGGGATCCTTCGTACGGCGGCCCAGGCGGTCGCCTTCGCGAGGTTCTTGGGGTCGGTCAGAAATCTCGTCAGCAGGGCTTTGTCGCAGGTTTGTTTGCGTAGCGAGCCGCCGTACAGGCCGGGGGTGTCGCCGGGGCGGAGGCCGCCGTCGGGTCCTGGGGTGATGGGCTTCTCGGGGATCGGCAGTTCGAAGAACGGGTCCGCGCCGATGGTCTCGACCGCGATGGCGACGATCTTGGCGCTCTTCGCGAGAGCCGTGCAGCCGGTGGATAGCAGCAGAAGGAGCACGGTCAGAGCCGCGCCGGTTTTCCTCATGCGTCAAACGCTCCGGCGTACCGGCGCGATCAGCCTGAGTAGTTCGTTACTCAGATGTGGCGATCGTACTATCGGCCGGAGAGCCTCAGGAGGCGCCGTGGACGTGTGGCCGTTCGTGGGCCGGCAGAGCGAACGGGACTGGGTCAGGACGACGCTTCGGGGGCGCAATGTCGTGATCGTCGGGCCGGCCGGAGTGGGGAAGAGCCGGCTGGCGTCCGAGGTGGCCGCCGGGTTTCCCGCGACGGTCCGGGTCCGGGGAAGCCAGGCCGCGCGCGCCGTTCCGCTGGGCGCTTTCGCGCCGTTCCTGCCTGACGGGGAGCCGGGTCCCCATCCGCTGCGGTGGGCGGGCGGGGCGATCCTCGCGCGCAAGCCGTCCCTGCTGGTGGTGGGCGACGCACACCTCCTCGACGCGTCCTCCGCGGCCCTCACCCAGCAACTGGCCGCACGGATGCGGGTGCTCGCGACGGTCCGATCGGGGGAGGATTGCCCGGATTCGGTGCGGGCGCTGTGGGAGGACGATCTCGGCCGCCGGTTCGACCTGGCCGCGCTCACCCAGGCGGAGATGACGACGGTGCTGGTCACCGCACTCGGCGGCCCGGTGGAGGCGGCCACCGCCGAGCGCCTGCACACGCTCAGCCAGGGCAACGTGCTGCTGGTACGCGAACTGGTCGCCGCCGCCCTGGAGGGGGAGACCCTGGTGCGGTCGGGCGAGGACCGCACCTGGCGGCTGGCGGGGTGAGGTTCCCCGCGCTCCCCGGCTGATCGAGCTGATCGAGCTGATCGAGCGCCGGATGGGCCGTTTCGGCGCGGCCGTGACCGCCGTGGTCGAATTGGTGGCCCTCGCCGAGCCGCTGGGCCTGGCCCCGCTGGTCGCGCTGACCAGCCCGGAGGCGGTCGAGGAGGCGGAGGCACGCGGGCTGGTCCAGATCGTGGCCGACGAGCGCAGGACCAACGTCCGGCTCGCCCACCCGCTGTACGGCGTGGGCGACGCACTCCGGCAGCATGGTGACAGCGTTCTGGCCGGGATCTGCCAGATCGAGTACGCCCACGTGCTCGCCATGTGCGACGCCGCGCCCGCGGCACGGGCGGCGTTCGAGGCCGGCGCGGCCCATTTCACCCGGCTCCGCGCCCTGCAGGACTCGTGGCGCTACCTGACCGAACCCTGGGCGATCGCCGTCTCCGGCGAACTGGGTAACGCGGTCGAGTTCGCCCTGGGCACCGCCACGGTGGCGCGGCAGCTGGGCGCGGTGGCCTTCGAGACCATGGCCCTGCACACGGCCGTACGGCTCGGCCACGCCGAACTCGCCGCCGACCGCCTGGCGGAACTGGTCCAGGCGCAGGACGGCGACCTGGCCGCCCTGCTGGCCTCCCACGCCCGCGCCGCGGCCTGCGCCGACGGCGCCGCGCTGGAGGAGGCGGCCTCGGGTTTCCTGCGAATCGGCTGGCTGCCCTGCGCGGCCGAGGCCAGCGCCCAAGCCGCGCAGGCCTGGGAGAACGCGGGCCGCCGCGCCTTCTCGCGGGCCGCCGCCAGCAGGGCGTGGATGCTGGCGGCCCGCTGCCAGGGCCTGCGCACGCCCGCGCTGGCCCGCCTCGCCTCACCCGGCCTGACCCGGCGCGAGGAGGAGATCGCCCGGATGGCGTCCGCGGGCTCCACCAGCAAACAGATCGCGGAACGGCTGGTCCTCTCAGTCCGAACGGTGAACAACCACCTCCAGAGCGCCTACGCCAAACTCGGCGTCTCCGACCGCTCTTCCCTCAAACGCGTGCTGACCATCGACCACGCAAGCGCACCCACGGAGATCAATAGCACCGGACGCAGATAAGACCGGGGTTCGTCTCGCAACCCGGACCCACTGTCAACCGGAGATCGCCGGCGTCGCCGCCGACTCCAGGACGAGCGCGTGCGCGAACGCCGGGGGACGAAGCCGCCTTCGGCATCGCCGTAAAGATCGACCATTCCTATTCACCACCTGGCGATTGCCCCACGCCTGGCGGGTAGGGGCTGGTTATGAACTTTCCACGAAACGGCCGATTGATTGTCTATTGTTTTGCGTTCATTCTGTTCCTGTTCTTGACCGTCGCGGCGGGAATTGGGCAGTACTGGCTTCTGTTTCTCATCGGTATCGTCCTGACGGGGCTCGCCGTCACCTTCGCGCTGGTAACGGGAGAATGGCTGGTCACCCGCCAGGAACGCGGCCCCACCAGGCCCCGGCGTCGCTGAGGGCGAGCGGGAGAGAGGCGTGTGGAGCCCGGTCAGATGGGTACGCCACCAAAAATGCGCAGTTCAGGCGAGAGCGGGGGGACGCTCATGGCGCAGACTGTCGGCGATTATCTGGTACGACGCCTCCAAGAGTGGGGCGTGGAGCAAGTGTTCGCCTATCCAGGAGACGGAATCAACGGGATCGTGGCGGCCATGGGCCGGGCGGACAATGTGCCCAGGTTCGTGCAGAGCCGGCATGAGGAGATGGCCGCCTTCTCGGCCGTCGGATACGCGAAATTCAGCGGCCGTGTCGGTGTGTGCATGGCCACTTCGGGGCCCGGGGCGATCCACCTGCTGAACGGCCTCTACGACGCCAAACTCGACCACGTTCCGTTGGTGGCCATCGTGGGTCAGACGGCCCGCAGCGCGATGGGCGGCAGCTATCAGCAGGAAGTCGACCTGCAGGCCCTGTTCAAGGACGTGGCCGGGGAATACCTGGTCGAGGTCAACGTGGCCGAGCAACTCCCGAACGCACTCGACCGCGCCTTCCGCATCGCCGAGGCGACCCACGCGCCGACCGCGGTGATCATCCCGTCGGACCTCCAGGAGGAGGAGTACGTCCCGCCGAAGCACGCGTTCAAACAGATACCCTCCAGCCCGCCGGGCACGGCGTGGGCACGCTCCGTCGCAGCCGACCACGACATCGCCAGGGCGGCTGAGGTGATCGACGCCGGAGAGCGGCCGGCCATCCTGATTGGCCAGGGCGCGCGGGGCGCGGCCGAGGAGGTGCGGCGGCTCGCCGACCTCACCGGCGCGGGGGTGGCCAAGGCGCTGCTGGGCAAGGACGTCCTGTCCGACGAACTGCCGTATGTCACCGGATCGATCGGCCTGCTCGGCACCCGGCCGAGCTACGAGCTGATGCGGGACTGCGACACCCTGCTGATCGTCGGCTCCAACTTCCCCTACAGCCAGTTCCTGCCGGAGTTCGGGCAGGCCAGGGCCGTGCAGATCGACATCGACGGCCGGTTCATCGGGATGCGGTATCCCACCGAGGTCAACCTGGTCGGCGACGCCGCCGCCACACTCGCCGCGCTGCTCCCGATGGTGCGGCGCAAGACCGACACCTCCTGGCGCGAGAACATCGAGAAGAACGTGGCCGCCTGGTGGGCCACCATGGATCGACAGGCCGAAGTGGCGGCCAAGCCGGTGAATCCGATGCGGATCGTCTCGGAGCTGTCCAAGCGCATCCCCGGCAACACGATCGTGACCGCGGACTCCGGCTCCTCCACCAACTGGTATGCCCGCAACCTGCGCATGCGCGAAGGCATCCGGGGATCGTTGTCGGGCACGCTGGCCACGATGGGCCCCGGGGTCCCCTACGCCATCGGGGCGAAGTTCGCCCACCCTGACCGGCCCGTGGTCGCCCTGGTGGGCGACGGGGCCATGCAGATGAACGGCCTGGCCGAACTGATCACCATCGCCCGCTACCAGCACCTGTGGAGCGATCCGCGGTTGGTGGTCTGCGTCTTCCACAACAACGACCTCAACCAGGTGACCTGGGAGCTGCGGGCCATGGGCGGGGCGCCGAAGTTCGAGGAGTCGCAGAGCCTCCCCGACGTCGACTACGCCGGTTTCGCCCGTTCCCTCGGCCTGGAGGGGATCACGGTGGCCGAGCCGGAGAGCCTGGGGCCGGCCTGGGACCGGGCGTTCACGTCGACCGTTCCGACGGTGCTGGACGTGCACTGTGATCCGGAGGTGCCGCCGATTCCGCCGCACGCGACCTTCGACCAGATCAAGTCGGTGACCGAGGCCGTGCTCAAGGGCGACCCTGAGGCGTTCCATCTGGTGGCGCAGGGGATCAAGACCAAGGCGCAGGAGTTCCTGCCCGGTAAGAGACACGGCTGATGCTCCGCCGACGTGGCGGCGGGTGAGTACGGCTACGCGGGCGGCACCGTCACACCGTCCCTGTCGGTCGCCGGCCACGGACTGTCGATCAGGCAGGACGTCGCACAGCGCTATGCGGTCGGAACCTGACCGAGATCAGGCTCCGCACTGGGGAACGACCGAGGAGGACACCATGGCGATCACAGACCTGCCGGCGCCGGTGGTCCGGCCCCGCGCGAACCCGGATGTCGATCTGGCGGCCTTGGCGTCGGCCTTGCGCGACCGGGTCGACGGCGAGGTCAGGTTCGACGCGGGCAGCCGTGCCGCCTATTCCACCGACGCCTCCAACTTCCGCCAGGTGCCCCTGGGCGTCGTCGTGCCCCACACCCCCGACGCCGGCGCGGAAGCGGTCGCCGTGGCTCGTGATTTCGGCGCCCCGGTCCTGTCCCGGGGCGGCGCCACCAGCCTGGCCGGGCAGTGCGCCAACACGGCCGTGGTCATCGACTGGTCGAAGTACTGCACCGCGCTGGAGTCCGTCGATGTCGGCAGCCGTACCTGTGTCGTGCAGCCCGGCATCGTCCTGGACGAACTGAACCGGCTCCTGGCCGGTGAGGGTCTGCGCTACGGTCCGGAGCCCGCCACCCACATGAACTGCACGCTCGGCGGCATGATCGGCAACAATTCCTGCGGCGCCACGGCGCAGCGCACCGGCAAGGTCGTCGACAACATCGCCCGCCTGGAGGTGGTGCTCTACGACGGCACCCGCTTCTGGTGCGGCGAGACCAGCGACGAGCGGTACCTCGCGATCGAACGCCGTGGCGACTCCCGCGCCGCGATCTACCGGCAACTGCGCGCGCTGCGTGACACCTACGCCGACGACATCCGGCGGCACTTCCCGACATTCCCCGGCGGGTCTCCGGTTACAACCTGGACTCCCTGCTGCCCGAGCACGGCTTCGACGTCGCCGGGCTGCTGGTCGGCAGCGAGTCCACCCTGGTCACCGTGCTGCGCGCGGAACTGGAGCTAGTCCCCGTGCTGCCCGAACGCGCCCTCGTCGTGCTCGGATACCCCGACATCGCGACCGCCGCGGACGCGGTTCCCGCGATCCTGCCGCACGACCCGATCGCCCTGGAGGGCGTCGACCACAAGCTGATCCGCGACGAGCAGATCAAACACCTCAACCCCCACGCCCTGCACGAGCTCCCCGCGGGCCGCGCGTTCCTCCTGGTGCAGTTCGGCGGTGCCACGGCCGAGGAGGTCCACGCCCGGGCGCACGCCCTCCTCGACGACCTGCACGACACCGAAAACCGGGCCGACGTGGAGTTCCTCGGCGACCCCGCCCGCGAGGACGACCTCTGGCGGGTACGAGAAGCCGGGCTCGGCGTCACCGCCCACCTCGCTGGAAAACCCGACACCTTCGAAGGCTGGGAGGACTCCGCGGTCGCGCCAGACCGGCTCGGCGAGTACCTGCGCCGGCTGCGGGAGCTGTATGAGGAATTCGGCTACGCCAGCGACACCGGCCCCGCCCTGTACGGGCACTTCGGGCAGGGCTGTGTGCACACCCGTATCCCCTTCGACCTCTACACCGCCGACGGGGTCGCGACCTATCGCCGGTTCGTGGAGCGGGCCGCCGATCTGGTCGCCGAATTCGGCGGTTCCTTCTCCGGCGAGCACGGGGACGGCCAGAGCCGGGGCGAACTGCTCCCCAGGATGTTCGGCGAGGAGATCGTCACCGCCTTCGGCCAGCTCAAGGCGATCTTCGATCCCGTTGACCGCATGAACCCCGGCAAGGTGGTCGCGCCGTACCGGCTGGATGAGAATCTGCGGCTCGGGCCGCGCTGGGCGCCCGCCGAGCCGCAGGATCTGCGGTTCAGGTATCCGGATGACGGCGGCTCGTTCAGCCAGGCGGTCAACCGCTGCGTCGGTGTCGGCCGGTGCCGCCGGCACGCCACCGGCGGGGATCAGGTGATGTGCCCGTCCTACCAGGTCACCGGGGAGGAGGAACACTCCACCCGGGGGCGCGCCCGGCTGCTGTTCGAAATGCTCGACGGGCACGGTGACCAGACCATCAGCCAGGGCTGGCGCTCGGCGGAGGTCAAGGACGCCCTCGATCTCTGCCTGGCCTGCAAGGGGTGCAAAAGCGACTGCCCTGCCAACGTGGACATGGCCACCTACAAGGCGGAATTCCTGTCGCATCACTACGAAGGCCGCCAGTGGCGCCGGCCGCGTTCCGGCCTGACCATGGGCTGGCTCCCCCTCATCGCCCAACTCGTCGGCAGGCTCCGGCTCGGCCCGCTGGTCAACGCCGTGACCATGCTCCGGGGCTGTCCCGGCTGGCGACCGCCGTGGCGGGGATCGCCGCCCGCGAGGTTCCGCTGTTCGCCGGGGAGACACTTCAGCACTGGTTCGCCCGCCGTACCCCGCGTGGGGACGGTGCCCGGGGGACCGTGCTGCTGTGGCCCGACACGTTCACCAACGGGTTCCACCCCCACATCGGGCAGGCCGCCGTCGAGGTCCCCGAAGACGCGGGCTGGCGGGTCACCATGCCGACCGGCCCGGTGTGCTGCGGGCTGACCTGGATCTCCACCGGGCAGCTCGACACCGCCAAACGGGTGCTCACCCGTACCGTGCGCCTGCTCGCGGCGCACCTGCGGGCCGGCGGGCTCGTCGTCGGGCTGGAACCCAGCTGCACCGCGGTGTTCCGCGGCGACGCCGCCGAACTCTTTCCGGCCGCCCAGGACGTGCGCAGGCTGCGCGCCCAGAGTTGCTCACCCGGCACACGCCGGGATACCGGCCGCCACGCCTCGGTTGGAGCGCGCTGGCCCAGGTGCACTGCCACCAGCACGCCGTGCTGGGTTTCGACGCCGACCAGGAGCTGCTGCGGGCGGCGGGCGTCGAGGTGGAGCACCTGGACTCCGGCTGTTGCGGGCTCGCCGGGAACCTCGGCTTCGAACGCGGTCACCGCGAGGTCAGCGAAGCCTGCGCGGAACGCGTCCTGCTGCCCCGGCTGCGCGAGGCGACCCCGGAGGCCGCCGTGCTCGCCGATGGGTTCAGCTGCCGTAACCAGATCCATCAGCTCGACAGCGGCCGTGAAGGCATGCACCTGGCCGAGCTGGTCGCGGCCGGGTTGCGCCGGGACTCGCGGCCGCCCGGTGTCGCTCCCGAACGCACCTGCGCGCCCAGGCCCGCGCCACCGGGGAGGTTGGCCCACGCGGCGGCGGTCGCCGGAGCCGGCTGCGCGGTCGCGGGTCTGCTGGCGGCCGTTGCCCGGATGGTGCGGCGGAAGTCGGCGCCCCTTGGTTCGGCGTGCGTTTGAGCAGGGCGACGACCGCGCGTTCGGCCGCGCCGTGCGTGGCCGGGCCGTCGCCCGCGCCCAGGTCGGTCAGGGCGCGCTCGATGGTCTTTCCCTTCTCGTACGCGGTGATCACGCGGGGGTCCACGTAGGAGGCGCGGGCGACCGCGGGAGTGTTACCGAGGTGGTCGGCCACCTCCTTCATGACCCGGGTGATCGCCTTGCGGCGGCCGGTTCTGGTGCGGACCCGTCTGGAGACGGCCAGGCCGACGGCCGCGTGGACGGTGGCGTGCCAGGTCCGGAAGTCCTTGGCGCTGACCTCGGTCTCGAAGCGGTCCCGCAGGTAGGCGTTGATGTCATCACTCTTGACGTCGATCCACGCGCCGTCCTGCTCGTAACGGAGTACGTCGTGGTAGCGGTACTGGCGGCGGCCGGCCGCGTCGGTCCCCACGGCCTGGATATGGCCGTCCGGGTCGCGGCAGATCCACACGTCCCGCCAGGCCGGGGGCAGGACCAGCGCCTTGATCCTGCGCAGGGTACGCCGGTTCTTCACGGCGCGGCCGTCGGCGTAGGCGTACGAGAACGACCGCCCGCGCCGCCGACGGGTGGTGGCGGGTCCGGCCGGATCACTGGGCCGCAGATCGGTCATGTCAGCCCGGCAGGGTTTCGCCGCCGATGGGCGCCAGCACCTCGCCGGTGTAGTACGACGACAACCGCCCTGCGGCGAAGAACACATGCGACGGCGCGATCTCGTCGGGATCGGCGGCCTGGCGCCGACCCACCCGCACCCGGGCGCCGAGTCGATGACGAAGAACCTGCTGATGGGCCCACCGCTGGCGATCATGGACCGCGCCCGTGACGCGATCCGCAAGGCCATGGGCAACTGACCTGCCGGCAGAGCATCCGCAGGCCATGAGCTCAAGGTCGTGACCTCGAACCTGGAGTCAACGGCTGGAACCGGGCTTGCGGCGGTCCCGGATCCAAGCCGTTGAGCTCATGGCCTCAGCCGAGTGCCTTCTCCAGTTGTGCCTTGGTCATGGAGGAACGGCCCTTGATGTTGCGGCGCTGGGCCTCGGCGTACAGCTGCGGCTTGGTACGGCCACCGGCGCCCGAGTGAGAGCGCAGTCCGCCGCGGCGAGAGGAGGAGATGTCCTCGATGGAGGTGCGGCTCTTGGTCTTGGCCTCGCCCGAGCGGGCCCGCTCCTTGTTCACCGTGCGGGCGGCGATCTCCTTGGCGCGCTCGTCGCTCTCGCCGCGCTTCTTGACGCTGTCCTTGATGTGCTCGTACTGCCGTTCCCGCTTACGGCTGGAACCCCGTGGCATGGTCCTCACCTCACCCCACTCGCTGTCTATTACCGACTGCCACACTTGCCCCGTACCCGTACGGTTCGAGCCGACACACGGGCCGAGTCGTTTGCCGATTTCTGTGGCAGCGGGGTCGCCGGAGTCAAACTTCGCCGCATGCGATGACCGGTGAGGGGAACTGATGCCCGAACGCTCTCTCAGGAAATCTCGGAGGAAAGAAGGGCTGGAGATGGCGAAGACCGTGGTGATCACCGGAGCCAGTGCCGGGGTCGGCCGGGCGGCGGCGCGCATGTTCGGGCGGCGCGGAGACTCGGTGGCGCTGCCGGGGCGGGGAGAGGCGGGGCTGGAGGCCGCCGCCGAGGAAGTTCGGGCGCTGGGCGGCCGGGCGCTGGTGCTGCCGGTGGACGTGGCCGACGCGGAGCGGGTCGAGGCGGCTGCCGAGCGGGTGGAAGCGGAGCTGGGGCCGATCGACGTGTGGGTGAACGTGGCGTTCGCGACCGTGTTCGCGCCGGTCACGGAGATCAGCGCGGCCGAGTATCGGCGGGTCATGGAGGTGAGCTATCTGGGGTTCGTGCACGGCACCCAGGCCGCCCTGTCCCGAATGCTTGCGCGCGGGAAGGGCGCGATCGTGCAGGTGGGATCGGCGCTGGCCTATCGGGCGATACCCCTGCAGTCGGCGTACTGCGCGGCCAAGCATGCCATCAAGGGGTTCACCGAGTCGCTGCGGTGCGAACTGCTGCATCAGGACAGTGGGGTCAAGGTGACGATGGTGCAGTTGCCGGCGCTCAACACACCGCAGTTCGACTGGGTGAAGTCGCGGCTGCCGAGGCGGCCGCAGCCGGTGCCGCCGATCTACCAGCCGGAGGTGGCCGCGCGGGCCATCGTGTTCGCGGCCGATCATCCCGAGCGCAAGGAGTTCTGGGTCGGGGCGATGACGGTCGCCACCCTGCTGGCCGACCGCCTCGCTCCGGCGCTGGTGGATCGGTATCTGGCGGCCACCGGGTACGCGTCCCAGCAGACCGGCGAGAAGCGCGACCCGCGCGAACCGGCGAATCTGTGGGAGCCGGTGGACGACGAGGAAGGCCATGACTTCGGCGCGCACGGACGTTTCGACGCGCGGGCGCACAGGGTGAGCCCGCAGGTGTGGCTGTCACAGCATCGCCGCCTGGCGACCGTGGGGGTGGCGGCGGGGCTGGCGGGGGTGGCCTGGCTGGCCAGCGCGGTCACCCGGTGACTGCCCCGGCCGCGTCAGCTGCCGGCCCTTCATCTCCGTAACCGGTCGGGCTGGGTTAACGATCCCACGGAGCGGTTTCGCCCATCTTGTCGTAGTACTTGGCCAAGTGCGCCTTGACTCGGCCGACATCATCCTTCGGGATGTCGACCCCGCCCCGGGCTCCCTGCATGACCCCTCCGGCCGCCATCACCGCGCGCGGAACGACGTGCAGTTTCCCGTCGATCACGTCGGCGATGAGGAGCTTGTAGCTGCCGAAGTTCTGGGGTTCGTCGCCGTCGTACCAGAGGTGGGCGTCGCGGTAGGCCGAGTCGGGGGCGTCCTCCGCGTCGGCCCATTCACGCACGCGGCTCTCAGCCGCGGCGCCGTCCCATTCGCGGGAGCGGTCGGCCAGCGGCAGGTCCTGGAATCGTGTGACAGTCATACCGGACCACTGCCCGGCCGCGGACGGCCAAACGGTCACTCCTCCGTCACGGTCTGGCCATGAAGAAACCCCAGCTAAATGCATGTGAGCTGGGGTTAGTTGCGCGACATCCTCAAGGGGCGTCGCCGACCGCATGTCATGTTTGCGGATCTCCCTCGCCGACAGGGAAGGGCGGGGAAGCCGGATCCTTTGCCGGCAGGTCGCGCGTGGTGAAGATGTCGATCAGCGTTTGCACGGGGATGTCGGTCTGGGTGGGGTGACGCAGGTGCTGGCCGGACTTGATCGTGTAATGGTTACGCCGTCCGGACCGCACGCGCTGGATGTAGCCGGCGTCTTCCAGATCGGTGACGATGCCCTGGGCGGCACGTTCGGTGATGCCGATGACAGCGGCGATGTCGCGGATCCGTGTCTGCGGGTCCGCCGTGATGATCAGCAGCACCCGGGCGTGGTTGGTGAGAAAAGTCCAGCTGGAATGCCGATCGCCCGTGTCGCCCATACCTGGCTGTGCTCCTTTCGCTGGGACCTGACAGGTCCATGGGCTCAGCATCCACACTATAGCGGCAGATCTTATACCGAAAAACTATTCCGGTAATATAGGTGTGGTGTTATCGTGAAGTGCCCGGGTTCGTTGCGAACCACACCGAGATCATCGTGACTAGGAATCATCCGTTTCCGATGCTTGGGGGCGTTATGGCCTTCGATAGCTGGCAGAAGACCCCCGACGTGACCCACGTCGCCGGGGAATCGATGGGTGTGCAGGTCCTCTACGGGGATTCCATCCTGCGCATCACCTGCGTCGTGATGCCGTCCGGTTCGTCGCTGGTACGGCTCGCCGGCGAACTCGACGCCTCCAACAGCGCCGCCGTTCTGGCCGCCCTCACCCGCGTCTGCCATCAGGACGCCCGACTCGTCGTCGACGTCAGCCGGGTCACCTTCGTCGACCTGTCGGGCGTCCGGGCACTGACCGCCCTCGTCCATGACCGCGCCCGCGTCCACCTGCGCGAGGTCCCACCACGGATGGCGTTCCTGCTGAACCTGCTCAGCCTGCGCTCGGCTGAGATGAGCACGGGTTACCCGGAGACAGGGGACAGGCTCGACTGAAAATGAGCAGGCGCGCGGGCGTGCTGGACTGCTGTCGATTTCTACGCGGCCGTGCGCGGCGGAGACGGGACCAAGGCGTGTGCGCTGCTGACGGCGTCAGCAGCCGAGTCGCTGGCTCCGGCCGGGGGTGCGTGCGCCAGCGCGTTGCTGGAGCTGCGGCTGCCCGGCGCAGGGAGGGCGGGGGAGGTCGTGGTGTGGGGGAATGAGGCCCAGGTTCGACTGGCGGGCGACACTCTGTTCCTGCATCGGTCCCCCGCGCTCAGCCTGTTCTTCCTGGGCGGCTTCGTGTCGGAGACGGGGGTGGCTCAATGCCCGCAGACTTCCAGGTCACCACCGAACGGTACGGGCCCCTCACCGTCATCACGGTGACCGGCGAGCTTGACGCGCTCACCGGCGCCCATCTCCTCTCGATCACCCAGACGGTGCTCACCGACCCTGGCGCCCGGCTGCTACTGGACCTGACCAGCCTCACGTTCCTCGACAGCTCCGGATTGAAGGTCATCATCAGCGTCCATCAAATCCTGGGATGGGACGGCGAGCGGATCGCCCTGTGCGGGCTCATCCCGCGGGTGGCCCGGCTGTTCCAGCTACTGGACCTGGACAGCCGGATGCGGATCCACAGCAGCCGGGCCACGGCCCTGGCGTCCATCCCCCCAGGGGAATGATCCTCCTCGCACGCGCCAGGAACGAAAGAACGCCTCGCGCCACCGCAGGGCCCTCGGAGCCGATGACGACGCCCGCGAGATCCTGCGCGATGGGTTCCCACAAGGTTCGCCGGCTACCCGTGATCGACGGCTACACCCTGGTCGGCATGGTCGCACTGGCCGACGTGGCCCGGGCACTGCCCGACACCTCGGTCGGCGATCTGATGGACGCACTGACTACCGACTGACCCTTCACCGTGAGGCCCAGGAGAGGTGGATCAAGGCGCACGACTCGGCCGTCGAGCAGTACGGCGAGGGCGAACGCGCCCACCGGACCGCCGATTCCGCGCTCAAGCACTCCTTTGAGAAGGTCGGCGATCACTGGGAGCCCAAGGCCAAGCGAGGACCCTCGGACGCACAGGCCGCCCGCAGCACCCCAAGCCCGGCAAGACCGCCGAGGGCGTGGACGCCAACGCCTCCAAGCAGCACCTCTATGACGTCGCGAGCGCCTGGACGTACCCGGAAGATCGTCCATGAGCAAGACGGAGCGCCATGAACGTGCGGCAGCGTAACTAGGCCAGCCCACTGGGGAATCGGTCCCACACCCGGTGCCCGCCCAGCAGGTCGGTGACCTGGCTGAGCACCGTCGCGGGGTCGGTGCCCGAGACCACCCCGGGCGCGTCGGCGGGAATCCCCGCCGCGGTGAACGTCGCGTCGGCCTCGCCCCACCCGCCCAGTGGCTTGGCATGCCGGTAGGCCTCGTTCATCATGAGCGTCACTCGGGGGTCTACTGGTCCGGGCACTCCCGCCTTGGCGTCCCTGCCACCCACGGCGTCGGCGCCGGGCGCCGGTGCGCCCGCGACGAGGATGGCGTCGAACTCCACCGAGCGCGCCGCCGCGAACGTTCGCTGGACGGTCACCTGGTCGCCCTCACCGGGCAGCACCCCGCCGGTGGGTGCGATCACCAGAGGCACCATTCCCGCGTCGAGGATCGCCTGCCGCAACGTGCGGATCTCGTCGATGTCGGAACCGGCGACGAGGCCGATGACGCGCCCGGCCACCGGCCAAGTGCGGCCGACCTGCGACAAGGCGGGGCTGGGGTCGACGATCGTCTCCGGTTTGCCGTCGGGCACCGGCAGGCCGAGCCCGGCGGCCACTTCCTCGCAGAGCACAGGATCGATCTGGGCCAGCACCTTGAGCTGCCGTTCCCGGATCGCCGGCTCGTACACTTTGCTCAGTTCGAATGTGTACGCGGCGATCACGTGCTCCTGCTCCACCGGCGACAGACTCAGCCAGAACATGCGCGGCTGGCTGAAGTGGTCGTCATAGGAAGCCGGCGCGACCCGGCCGCGGGCTCCCGCCTCGACCGGGAAGGGAACTTCCACATAACCGTCGGGAGCCTGGAAGGGACAGCCGCCGTCCAATGAATTGGGCCGGTACGGCGCGGCTCCCGGGTGCACGGCCGTCTGGTGCATGCCGTCGCGGAGCATGTCGTTGACTGGAGCGTGGGTGCGGTTGATCGGAAGCTGGTCGAAGTTCGGCCCGCCCAGGCGGGTGATCTGCGTGTCCAGGTAGGAGAACAGCCGCCCGGCCAGCAGCGGGTCGTCGGTCACGTCGATCCCGGGCACCAGGTGCCCCACGTGGAAGGCGACCTGCTCGGTCTCGGCGAAGAAGTTGATCGGGTTGGCGTCGAGCGTCAGCAGGCCGATCGGCTGCACCGGTGCCAGCTCCTCAGGAACGATCTTGGTCGGGTCGAGCAGGTCGATGCCCTCGTATGTCTGGTCGCCGGAGTCGGGGAAGATCTGAATGCCCAGTTCCCACGCGGGGTAGGCGCCCGCCTCGATGGCGTCGGCCAGGTCGCGCCGGTGGAAGTCGGGGTCGACGCCGTTGATGATCTGCGCCTCCTCCCACACCAGCGAGTGCACTCCCAGCTTGGGCTTCCAGTGGAACTTCACCAGCGTGGTGGCGCCGTCGGCGGCGACCAGGCGGAAGGTGTGGACGCCGAAGCCCTCCATCATCCGGTAGGAGCGCGGGATGCCGCGGTCGGACATGTTCCAGAGCGTGTGGTGGGTGGCCTCGGTGTGCAGGGAGACGAAGTCCCAGAACGTGTCGTGGGCGCTCTGGGCCTGCGGGATCTCCCGGTCCGGGTGCGGCTTGCCGGCGTGGATGACGTCGGGGAACTTGATCGCGTCCTGGATGAAGAACACCGGGATGTTGTTGCCGACCAGGTCGAAGATGCCCTCGGAGGTATAGAACTTGGTGGCGAATCCCCGCGTGTCGCGTACGGCATCAGCCGATCCCCGCGATCCGAGCACGGTGGAGAAGCGTACGAAGACCGGGGTCTCCACGTCCTTGACGAGGAACGCGGCCTTGGTCACGTTGGCCGCGGTGCCGTACGCGCGGAAGACGCCGTGCGCGGCGGCTCCACGGGCGTGGACGACCCGCTCGGGGATGCGCTCGTGGTCGAAATGGGTGATCTTCTCGCGAAGATGGTGGTCGCGCAGCAGGACGGGGCCACGCGCGCCCGCTTTGAGTGAGTGGTCCGTGTCGGGCAGGCGGGTGCCGGTCGCGGTGGTGAGGAACGGGCCACCCTGGCCGCGCGTCTCCGTCGTCTCGCCCGACGGCTGCCCGGTGGCGGTGACCGGGTCGGGGCCACGCTGGTCCGCCTTGGGCGGCAGAGGGTCGCGCGGCTCGACGGGTTCGGCGATCGTCGGCGGCTCGACGCCGGGACGGCCGGGGATCTCCGAGCCGCCGTTTCGTTCGGCTACCGCGTCGATGACCTTGTCGACGGCTTTGGCGATGGGGTTGGTCTCTTCCACGATCCCTCCAAGATCGTTAGGCGGAACGCGAGACCGTCGGCTGCCCACAGACTCGGCCGCGAATCCTCCGGCGCACGTCGGCCGAATCGAAAGCGTCCGTCGCTTGAGGACGTTTCGCCGGAGAGCGTGCCCGGCGTCGCGAGAGTGATTCGACGAATGCGACAAACTGAAAGAACTTTGCCGATCATTAAAGCTGGCCCCTCCACGGCGCTGATGGACGGCCCCGATCTCGTCGAGCCGTTCCTCCCGTCCGGCGACTGCGCCTTCCTCGCGAAAGTCCGGCACAGCGCGTTCTTCGGCACGCCGCTGGAATATCTGCTTCATTGTCAGGAGATCAGCACCGTTGTCCTCGCGGGCCAGGTGACCGAACAATGCGTGCTGTACAGCGCCCTGGACGCCTACGTCCACGAGTTCCATGTCCGCGTGGCCCAGGACTGCGTCGCCGCCATCCACCCGGAACTGGGAGAAGCGGCGCTGCGCCCTTCTTCAGCGCGCTCACCTTGTCGCGCACGGTGCGGAGATGTTGTTCGACCCCCTTGCCCCGGGTGACAGCGACCCGAGCGGAGGGCCGTCTCTTATACAGGAATCTTTCATCCTTTCCTTGGGGAAGCCGAAGCGTGACTTGCGAGGCTGGGTGTGTTCCCATCGAACGGAAGAAGTGGTCTCCATGTTTTCCCGCAAACTCGCCGCTGCGCTGATGTCTGCGGTGATCGGACTTTCCGCCGGTTGCGCCACGTCCCCCTCGGTAACAGCCACGCCTCCCTCGACAGCGGCCACGTCCTCCTCCCCAGCGGCAGGGCACGAAGCGCCTCCCAGCGGCGGTTCCCGATCCGGCGGCGGGGGATCCAAAGCTCGGTCTGGACCGGCGGCAGGGGGAGCAGTCGGTACGGTCAGCAGTGTGTCCACGTCGGGCTTCACATTGTCGACGTCAGGGGATCAGCAGGTGATCATCACCGAGGCGTCCTCCACGACGTACAAGAAGGGGACGAACTCGGCCTCGGCGAGTGCCGTCGCAACAGGTGAACCCGTCCTGGTACTTGGGACGGTCAATGGAACGGCCATTACGGCCACGCAGGTCATCGTCCAACCGATTGGGGGCGGATCTGCGACCTACTCCCCGGCACAGGTGGTCGCCTTCCAGCGCGGCGCACCGTCCGCGGCGAAGCAGGAGGGTCAGATCCCGGCGAACTACACCGAGGGCGAAGGGACGATCGTCAGCGGAACTACAGCGATCAAGGCGGCGGAAGCCGCGCTGGCCACCTACCAGGGGGGCGTGGTCAACCGTGTTGTGGAGTTGAGCAACGGCGACTACCAGGTCCACAATGTCGGCGTCAACTGGCCGCACCACATCTTCGTCAACCAGGACTTCAAGGTCGTCGGCGCCAACTAACAGAGCCGGACTCGGTGACCACCGCTCCAAGGGGGCGCAAAGGTTGTGGCCAGAGATGCGCCACACGGGCGTCAGCGGCGGTGTGGCGGGCACGGTCACCGGGAAACGCGGCGCAACCGGCGGCGGCTCGCCGACGGTGAGAACCACGGGGGAGAACCACGGGGGGACTCGTGAAAGTCGGTCTCGGCCTGCCCATCAGCGAACCTGGGGCCCTGCTGGAGTGGGCTCGGGGCGCGGACCAGGGCCCGTTCAGCACGCTCGGCCTGCTGGACCGCCTCGTCTACGACAATCCCGAGCCCCTGGTGGCCCTGGCCATGCTCGCGGGAGCGACCGCCAGAATCCGCCTGCAGACCGAGGTGCTGCTCGCTCCGCTGCGCGAGCCGGCGCTGCTGGCCAAGCAGTGCGCGACCCTGAACCGCATGTCGGGAGGGCGCTTCACGCTCGGCATCGGCTTGGGAGCGCGTCGGGACGACTACGAGGCCGTGGGTGTGGACGTGCACCGGCGGGGGGCGCGGCTGGAGGAGATGCTGGAAGTGATGCGCCGCGTCTGGTCGGGCGAGCCGTACGGCGAGGGGATCGGCCCGATCGGGCCCGAGCCCGGCCGCCGGGGCGGCCCGGAAATGTTGTTCGGCGCCTTCAGCCCGGCCGCGATCCGTCGCGCCGCCCGCCTGGGCGACGGCTTCCTGTGCGCGGCGCACCTCTCCGACGCCGAGAGTCTGTTCCGGGCCACCGAGACCGAGTGGCAGGCTCAGGGACGCACGGGCCGTCCCCGGCTGGTGGCCCAGTTCAACGCCGCCCTGGGGCCGGATCACCTGATCAAGGAGGCACGCGACCGGCTGTACGACTACTACAGCGGCCCCCACTACATGAACCTGCCGGCGGGTTTCGCGGAGGGCGCGGCGGCGAGCATGCTCACCACCTCCGGCCAGATCCGCGACACGGCCATCCGGATGGGGGACATCGGCGCCGACGAGATCATGTTCTACTGCTGGGCCTCGGACGTGGCCCAGGTGGATCGCTTCGCCGGAGCGCTCAGCGGTGCTTGAAAGCCGATACCGCCCACGGGTCACCGCGGCCTCAGAGCGTTTGGACCGGGCGCGGATGGAGGCTTCAGAGTAGTTCCCGGCGCAGGAGTTCGGCCACGGCGGCCACGTCCTCGCGGCCGTGGCCGGCCTCGACGGCCCGCCGTACCATCTCCCGCACCGTGTCGCTCAGGCGGGATGGCCGGTCGCGCTCCTCGGCCAGCAGGCCAAGGTCCTTGAGCGCGAGGCTGAGCGGGAACCCGGCCGGGTAGGCGCGGGCGCGGATCTCGCCGGCCTTCTGCAGCGCGTACGGCATGCCCAGCGGCCCGTCCTCCAGCACCCGCAGGACGTGAACGGGATCCAGGTCCAGCTGCTCACAAGCCAGCATCGTGTCGGCCATGGCCACGACCGAGGCCGTCATCCAGCTGTTGACGATCACCTTGACCCGAGACGCCTCCCCGGCCGTCCCGACGTGTGCCACGTGGGAGCCGAGCACGTCCAGGACGGGCCTGGCCCGCTCCAGCACCTGCGACGCCCCCGAGACGATCAGGACCAGCTCGCCCTGCTCGGCCGGTTGGCTGCTGCCCGAGACCGGTGCGTCGAGCATCCTGCGGCCGGCGTCCGCCGCCAGCCGGAGGAGCCGGTCGGTCCAGGCGCCGCCCACCGTGCTCATCTGCAGCCAGACGGCCTCGGCGGGCATCGCGGGCAGGAATCGGGCCGCCAGCGAGGCGACCACGTCACCGGTGGGCACCATGGTGATGACCGCGTCCGCGCCGCGCACGGCCTCCTCGACGCTCGCCGCCGGATGCACCCCGTCAGGACGCAGAGCCAGCGCCTTGTCCGCTGTCCGGTTCCAGGCGCGCACGTCCAGGCCCTGTCCGGCCATGTGCCGGGCCATCGCCGAGCCCATCAGGCCGGTTCCGAGTACGGAGACGGCCGTCATCACACGCCCTCCGGCGTGGGCCCGGTCACCGGCGCGGTGCCGGACACGATGGCGTCAAACTCCGCAGCACGGTGGCGACCTGGACGGCCGGGTTCGGACGACACCCATGCCACCGCGAACCGACCGATCGTCGTGCCGGGTCGTTCGGCGAAGCGGCTCAGCTCGGCCACCATTGCGAGGTCGCGGCGGAAGCCCACGCCGGTGAACTCGGGGCTGCGCGAGCGCCAGTGGCCGACCGGGAACGCGGTGTGTTCATCGGACCCGCCGCTGAGGCCGTACGTCGGCATACCCAGATCGCTGGCCGCGACGGTGGCGCACTCGCCTACCTCGTCCCAGTCGCCGCCGAACTGCCAGGTGCCGGAACAGATCGGGCTGACCTGGAGCTCCGTGCGGCCCACCCGTACTGTGTCCATGGCATCTCCCTTCCCGGGATCCGCCCAAGCGCCGGTCATGGAAGGGCAAAGAGCGCTTGGCGAGCGGGGGACGGGCGAACACGGTCAGGATGGCCAGGAACAGCGGCTCATCGAAGGCGTCCGCGCCGTCCGCGACCAGGCGGTGGCCGTGCTCGCCCGGCTGGGCTTCCCGCGCGTCGAGGATCTCGGGACCCGGTTTCTGCGTCCCCGCACAGGCATGCGGACTGCACCTGAACGCGGGCGATCACATCGTCACCGTAGGAGAGGGCGGCACGATCCACGCCCGCAGCCTGATCATCGCGACCGGCGTCCGCTACCGCAGGCTCGACGTCCAGAACCTGGAACGGTTGGCGCCCACGAGCGTCTACTACGCGGCGACCATGTTCGAGGCCCAGATGTGCGAGCGGCCCGATCATCGTCGTGGGAGGAGGCAACTCGGCCGGCCAGGCCAGCCTATTCCTGGCCCGGCACGCCGCCTGCGTCCGGCTGCTCGTGCGGGAGGACGCGCTGTCCAGGAACAGCTACATACTGACGGGCGCGGACGCCACCGGGTCCGGCAAGCAAGGCGCGCCCGACTCCGCCGGCCGGCCGTACCCGCTGGAGACGAGCAGGGCGGGCGTGTTCGCGGCCGGGGACGTGCGGAGCGGGTCGGTCAAGCGGGTGGCCTCGGCGGTCGGTGAGGGCGCCATGGCCGTACAGCTGATCCACGACTACCTCCAGGCTGGAGAATGATTCCAGGCCGGAAGGAAGGAGACCTCCATGGTTCTCATGGCGGTGTCAAGATTCCAACGCTTCTTCCGCAGCGCCGCAGGTGTCGACGTCGACAAGAACGACCTCCGGCGCTACAGCGGCTTCGTGAACGACAAGGTCTACGACCTTCTGGTGATCGGCCAGGCCCACGCCAAGGCGAACCGTCGCGACATCATCGAACCCTGGGATCTACCCCTCACCAAGGGCCTTCAGGAGAACATCCACCGGTTCCGCCTCCTCGATGAGGATATCGAGCTGAAACCCATTCTGGAGCAGCTCGCCGCGCTGCCTCCGCTCGACCTGTCGGTCGGCGAGCAGACCGTCGGCCGCTTGCCCGAGATCGTCGGCGGCCTGTCAGTGGCACTGGCTCAGACTTTCAAGATCGTGGATCCGGATGTGAAGAACCCCGCGACTGAGCAGTGGGAGCGCACGATACGCGTCTTCGACCTGCTGCTCTGAGGCGTGAAGATCAATGATCTCGGGAATGCGACATCGATGCGCTCGAGCACACCCGGAGCACACCGAAGATCGAAAACGCCCGCAGGAACCCGATCTGGCCTGGCAAAGTCGATCACGAAACAAAGAAACCCCAGCTCACGGCAGGTGAGCTGGGGTTTCTTCTTGGGTGCGCCGCCAGGGACTCGAACCCCGGACCCGCTGATTAAGAGTCAGCTGCTCTAACCAACTGAGCTAGCGGCGCTTGCGTCCGTAACGATAGCAGCCCCGGGAGGTGGCCGCACATCGGCGCGGATCGCCGGTGGGGTGGGGTCAGTCGTTCCAGGCGCCGTGGGAGAACGGGACGGGAGCGCCCTTCTTGCCCACGCCGGGGCCCCATTTGGTGATCTTGTACGTGATGTCGATGTGCCCGTGGCCGCCGTTGTTCTTGACCATCAGGGTGATCGGGTCGAAGTCGCCCTGGGTCAGGTCGGCGAAGGTCTTGGCGTCCAGGTCGAGCATGATGCCGCGCTCGGACGGCTTGCCGGGGCCGCGGTCGCCGATGAAGAACTTGGCCGTCTTGCCCTTGTAGGTCACGTAGCCCTCGGTGCCGAGGGGCCAGCTGGGGCTGGCGGCGAGGCCGCGCTGCATGGGCTTGCCGATGGCGGGCATGCCGGTGTCGCCGGCCCGGCCGGAGGCGTCGTCCCAGAAGTAGGACGCGATGGTCCGGCCCTGGTGCAGGGCCTTGACGGCGGCGCCGGACTTGGCGGCCTCGGCGAGTTTTCCGGTCTTCGCGACGTGGGTGGAGCTCTTGGCGTACGCGGGATGGGAGGCCGGGACGTTGGCGGCGACGCCGAGGGCGGAGACGCCGATCACGGCGAGGCCGGCGGCGGCGGCGATGGCGGCGGTGCCGCGGGCGTTCCGGGGGCGGGAGAGGTTCGCGAGCGGGTCGGCGATCCCGAGGGGATCGGCGGTCTTGAGCCGGTCGGCGATGGCGCGCCAGTCGGCGGTCCTGAGCCGGTTGGCGAGTTCACGCCAATCGGTGTCGCGGAGCCGCTCGCGAAGGTCCGCGTTCTTGACATTGTCCGCGAACTCGCGCAGGGCAGGGTGCTTGAACAGGTCTGAGATGCGGTTCATGAAGGGGTCTTCCATGAGACGACAGGGGTCGCCGCGTGCGCTCCGATCGGGCCAAGGGGGCACGGGGCTTGCCTACCGGGGAGGCCTCGCCGCGCGAGGACGCATCGGACGCGTCCGGCTGCGGGTCCCGGCTCCGGCAGGGCTGGTACGGCTCTGCCGGACTCGGCACCAAGCGGCTCCCGTGGGGAGGTCACCGCTCAGTAACAAACGGACTCTACCCACCACACCATGACAGAGCAAATGAAACACCCCAAAACGCCCTTAAGATCTCCCTTCGTCCCCCAAGAGCAGCGGCGAACTCCCAAGCGGAACCCCGAATCGAGGCCACGCCGGGTCGGGGGAACGAGGGTTGATGACCCGGAGGGTGCCGGTTTGCCGTGGCGTGACCGCTTGGGTGGTGGACTGGAGGCAGGATGATCGACGAAGAGCCGCAAATGGAGACGCTTCTACAGGGCGCGACGAGACTGTTCGCCGCGCTCGGGTACGACTCGACCACCCTCAGGCAGATCTACGACGCGCTCGGCATCGACCCGGTCTCGGTCGGTTTCACGGGGGACAAGCGCGACCTCTACCTCGCGGTCATCGAGCGCGCCTACCGGATCGAGTGCGAGGCCATGACCCCCGCGATCAGGGGGCTCGTGATCGGCGACGCGGCCGAGGCGTCGGCGGGCGTGCACACCATCGTGGACCGGTATCTGGACTTCTGCGTCGCCCACCCCGAGTTCCCGGCCCTGTGGATCCACCGCTGGCTCTACGACGCCGCCGACCTCACCGGCCTGGAGCGCCAGTTCTCCCAGCCGCTGATCATCATGACCACGCGGGTCCTGGAGCAGTCGATGAGCGCGGGCTTCATCAGCGAGGGCGTCGATCTGGAGTACTGCGTGTGGACCCTCGTCTGGTGCGTGCACGGTTTCGTGCAGGGCGGCGTCCTGGACGGCGAGGGCGAGCGGGTGGGACCGGACTCGGTGGAGGAACTGGCCCGCTTCCGCAAACACCTGCATCTGCTAACCCAGCGCGTACTCGCCCTGCCTGAATGACATTGTGTCGCGGGGCGATGGCGCTCTGTTTCTCTTGTGCGTGGCCACCACATTCCGGTACAGCGGCCCTACATAGGCGTGCAAATAGAATTTGCTGTGTCTAATGACAAATTTAGCATTTCGCCTATAGCATCGCCGTTCGTGACTGAAGAGGATCTTCTTCGCCGATCGTCGGCTGACGATCGGCTCTTCGTCATGGCTCGTGTGCCCCATCCCGCGTCAACCACCATCCCCCACGATTCGCGGGCGCTCCAGAAACATCGCCTCTTACCCCCCAATATTCACGGAGTTCTGGATGTCCCTCACACAGTCAAGACCGAGCGCGGTATCCGCCGCACTGGCCCAGGACCGGCTCGGTGTGCCGTCTGTCGTGTTCTTCGTCGTCTCGGCGGCGGCGCCCCTGATGGTGGTGGCCGGCTCGGTGCCGACCGCGTACACCGTGACGGGCGTCATCGGCGTGCCGCTGGCGTTCCTGCTGCTGGGCGCGATCTTCGCGCTCTTCGCGGTCGGGTACGTGACGATGGCCCGGCACGTGGTGAACGCGGGGGCCTTCTACGCCTACGCCGCGCAGGGGCTCGGCCGGACTTCGGGGGTGGCGACCGCCTGGGTGGCGCTGCTCGCCTACAACGCCCTGCAACTGGGGCTCTACGGGATCATCGGACTGGCCGCCGAGCCGCTGCTGATCGACTGGTTCGGGAGTTCGCCCGCCTGGTGGGTGATCGCGCTGGCGACCTGGGCGCTGACCGGCGTGCTCGGCGTGCTGCGGGTGGATGTCAACGGCCGGGTCCTCTCGGTCCTGCTGGTCGCTGAGATCGCGGTCGTCCTCGTCTTCGACATCGCCAACCTGTTCAACGCGGGGCCCAGCGGCGTCAGCTTCGAGGGTTTCTCGCCGAGCGCCCTGATCGTCCCTGGTGTCGGCGCCGCGCTGGCCACGGTGGTCGCCGGGTTCGCCGGCATCGAGTCGTCGGTGGTCTTCGCGGAGGAGTCCAAGGACCGCAACAGGACTGTGCCCATCGCCACCTACGCGGGCATCGCGATCATCGCGATCCTGTACGCGTTCTCGGCCTGGGCGCAGACCGTGCCGACCGGCGTGGACGGGATCGTCAAGGCCTCCACCGAGCAGGGCACCATGCTCTTCTTCAACCAGGCGGCCACCCACATGGGTTCGGCGGTCGCCACGGTCGGCTCGGTGCTCTTCGTGACCAGCAGCATCGCCTGCATGATCGCCTTCCACAACACCACCGCCCGCTACATCTTCGCCCTGGGCCGGGAGAACGTGCTGCCGTCGCTGTTCGGCCGCACGTCGGCCAGGACCAGCGCGCCGGTGGCCGGTTCGCTGCTGCAGACGGCGCTGGGCCTGATCGTGATCGTGATCTACGCGGTGCTCGGCCTGGACCCGCTGACCAAGCTGTTCTTCACCTTCGGCGCGTTCGGCGGCCTCGGCCTGCTGACCCTGCTCACGGTCACCTCGATCGCGGTGATCGCGTTCTTCGCCCGCCGTCCTGGCGGCGAGACGGCCTGGCGGACGAAGATCGCTCCGGCGCTGGCGGCGCTGGCGCTGTGCACGATCATCGGCCTGACGCTGGTCAACTTCGACACGGTCCTCGGGGTCGCGCCGGACGAGCCGATCCGCTGGGTGCTGCCGGGTATCTTCGTGGTCGCCATCATCTTCGGGGTCATCTGGGCGCGCGTGCTCAAGGCCACCAAGCCGGAGGTGTACGCCAACATCGGCCTGGGCGCCAGGGCGGTCACCGGAGCCACCAAGTGACCGCCGAGATCACCCGGATGACGGACGCGGCCGTGGTCGGCGGCGTCATCGCCGACACCTTCCGGATGGACGCCATCTCGACCTGGATGATCCCGCGGGTGGAGGACCGCCCGCCGATCCAGCGGGCCTTCTTCACCCTGCACGCGGCTCACGCCCTCGAACACGGCGATGTCTACGGCATCTACGAGTCGGGGGAGCTGGCCGGAGTCGCGGTCTGGTTCACCGCACCTTTTCCCGATATTCCCGGACATGATGAGGCGGTGGCCTCGTTCGCGGGGGAGCACGCCGGGCGCTTCGGCATCCTCGGCGAGCAGATGGAGAAGCTGCACCCGCACGAGCCGCACCACTACCTGGCGTTCATCGCGCTGGTGAACGGGCGGATGGGCCGGGGGCTCGGCAGCCGGCTGCTCCGGGAGCACCACCAGCGGCTGGACGCCGAGGGCATGCCCGCCTACCTGGAGGCCAGCAGCGAGGCGAGCCGGCGGCTCTACCTCCGGCACGGGTATGTGGACATGCCGGAACTGCTCCGGCTGCCGGATGGACCGGTGATGTATCCGATGTGGCGTGCGCCAAACGCCTGACCAGCGAGAATGAAGGGCATCCGACCAGGGGCGGGTGCCCTTCAGCCTTTTGTGGAGCCGAGTGTGAGCCCGGCCACGAAGTGTTTGTGCAGCAGCTGGAAGACGATCAGCGTCGGCAGGGCGACCAGCACGGAACCCGCCGCCAGCAGGTTGTAGTCGGTGAAGAACTGACCGCGCAGATTGTTCAGCGCCGAGGTGACCGGCAGCTTGTCGCCGGAGGACATCAGCACCAGGGCCCACAGGAAGTCGTTGTACATCCAGGTGAACTGCAGCGTGCCGAGCGCGGCCAGGGCCGGGCGGCACAGCGGCAGGGTGAGCTGCCAGTAGCGCCGCCAGACGCTCGCGCCGTCCACCAGCGCGGCCTCGCCGATCTCCACCGGGATCGTCCGCATGAAGTTGGCCAGCACGAACGTGCAGAATCCGAACTGGAAGCCGACGTGGATGAGGATCAGGCCCAGGTAGGAGTCGTACAGGGAGAGGGAGTCCGAGAGCCAGGCGGGCAGCTCGATCCAGGTGTACATGGTGTACAGCGGGGTGATCAGCACCTGCGGCGGGAGCAGGTTCCCGGCGGTGAACACCACCAGCAGGACCTTGCGGCCGGGGATGCGCAGGCGGGCGATCGCGAACGCGGTGAAGGAGGCGAGCAGCAGGGTGATCGTGACGCCGGGGACGACGATGATCAGGGTGTTCAGGTAGTACCTGGGCAGTTCGGCCTGGGTCCAGGCTTCGGCGTAGTAGCCGAAGGTCAGCGATTCCGGCAGCGAGAAGTACCCCAGGCGGGCCGTCTCGTCGTACGGGCGGAGCGAGGCGTACACGGCGAGCACGAGCGGGATGAGCCAGCCGAGGGCCACCACGCCCAGGAACAGGTGTAGGAGCGCCCGGAGCGGACGGAGCGGGCGCCGGGGGCGGGTCACCGGTCCTCCCGGAAGATCTGGGTGAGGTAGGTGACGATGAAGCCCAGCGCGATGACCAGCAGCACGACCGCGATGGCGGAGCCGAAGCCGATCCGGCTGGCCTCGCCGACGATGTTCTCGGTGACCAGGACGGACAGGAGTTCCAGCCCGTTGCGGCCCTTGTTGATCGCGTACACGATGTCGAAGGCGCGCAGGGCCTCGATCACGGTGATGACCAGGACGATCACGTTGACCGGCCGGAGGGTTGGGAAGACCACCCGGAAGAACGCCTGGGTCTCGGTGGCCCCGTCGATCGCGGCGGCCTCCTTGAGGGCGGGATCGACCGCTTTCAGCCCCGCCAGGTAGATGATCATGACGTACCCGACGTGCCGCCAGCCCGCGGCGACCATCACCACCCAGATGTTGATCGAGGAGTCCCCGAGCCAGTCGGTACGCATCCCGGTGACCGCGTTGAGCACCCCGTAATCCGCCGAGTAGACCAGTTGCGCGATAAACCCGACCACCGCGAGTGACAGCACGACCGGCAGATACAAAGCGCTCTGGTAAACCCGGGAAAGCGCCAGCCGCCGATCCAGCAACACCGCGCAGAACAGCCCGAACGGCGTCGCCAGCAATCCGAGAAATCCAAGCCAGAGCACGTTGTTCCGGACCGCCGTCCAGAACGGCGGATATTCCGCGGCGAGATCGTGATAATTCTCACCGCCCAGCCAGCGAATCTCTGAGATCCCGTTCCAGTCAGTCGCCGACAACACCACGGAGGCCAGAGTCGGCCCCCAGATCAGGGCCGCGTTGAGCGTGATCACCACGCCCAGTCCCGCGATCAGGAGAGCCCGATCGCGGGCGGAGTACCTGCGGGCTTTCTGGCTCAACGGAAGATGTTCGCCTTCTGGGCTTCGACGTCCCTGAGGAGGGCGTCGATGTCGTCGGGCTTCCCGATGAAGCGCTGGAAGGCCGGGATCATCACCGTGGAGGCGAAGTCCGGGCGGGTGTCGCGGTCGAGGAACTGGGCGATGTGCGCGGCGCCGGAGACGAGTTCCGCGCCGCGCTTCTGCAGCGCGCTGTAGCCGCCGGTGTCGGCTTTCGAGCTGGCGGCCAGGGTGCCGGGGTCCAGGGAGGTCGCCACGTTCTGTGAGGCCGCCTGGGCGAAATGTTTGACCAGCGCCTTCGCGCCGGCCACGTTCTTGGCCTTGGCGGAGACCATGTAGCCGTCGATGGGGGCGTCGATGGAGTCGGTGCCGAACTGCGGATTGATCTCCGGGAAGGTGAAGAAGTCGAGGTCGTCGCGGTCGCTCTCGGGGAACTGCTGCGCGACGAACATGCCCAGCAGATACATGCCGGTCTTCTTCTGCTGGAGCGACTGCGCGGCCTCCTGCCAGGTACGGCCCAGCGGCGCCTCCTGGTGGTGTTCCAGGAGCCCGCGCCACAGATCGAATACCTGCTTGACCCTCGGGTCGGTCCAGGTCTCCTTGCCCGCCATCAGCGAGACGTGGAAGTCGTAGCCGTTGGCGCGCATGTTGAGGATGTCGAAGGTGCCCATCGCCGGCCAGCCGTCCTTGTCGGCGAACGCGACGGGGGACAGGCCGTCGGCCTTCATCTTCCGGGCCAGCGCGGTGAACTCGTCCAGGGTGGCGGGGACCTCGTAGCCCTTCTCCTGCCAGAGGCTCTTCCGGTAGAAGACCGCCCACGGGTAGTAGGTGAACGGCAGGAAGTACTGCTTGCCGTCGGACCCGGTGGAGGCGGCCTTGAAGGCGGGGGTGTAGTCGGCGCCGATCTCCTGCCACACGTCGGAGATGTCGACGGCCAGGCCCTGCTCGGCGAAGAACTGCATCCGGTATCCGGCGAACCAGGTGAAGACGTCGTCCGGGGTGCCGCGCAGGTAGCGGTTGATGTTCTCCTGGAAGGTGTTGTGGTCGACCGTGTTGATCTTCAAGTCGTTTGAGGTGAACGCTTTGATGACGGTGTCCAGGGCCTTCTTGGGGACCTCGTCGGAGGCGTTGGAGCCGAGGGTGACGACGCCCCGGGCCGCGGCTCCGGTGGCGGGGGCGGCGGCGCCGCGTTCCGCCGGGTTGCCGCAGCCGGCCAGGATGGCCGGAACGCCGAAGGCGGCCGCGCCGAGCAGCGAGCCGCGCATCAGGTCTCGCCGGGACAGTCGTTGGATCATGGTGGTTCCTCCTGACCGGAACGCTCAACATCCCCCGATTTCGCTCATGTTTCATCACATGGAAGAAGCCTTCACAGGGAAAGTCAACGGATGTTTTCGTAACGATGTTGATTTATGGTGATCTCATGTTCTTTGGTGGGGATTACAACCCGGAGCAATGGCCGGAACAGAGCTGGCCCGACGATGTGGCGCGAATGCGGGAGGCCGGGGTCAACCTGGTCACCGTCGGGGTGTTCTCCTGGGCGCTGCTGGAACCGGCCGAAGGCCGGTACGAATTCGGCTGGCTCGACCGGATCCTCGACCTGCTGGCCGACGGGGGGATCGGCGTGGACCTGGCCACGGCGACCGCCAGCCCGCCCCCGTGGCTCTCCGTCGCCTATCCGGACTCGCTGCCGGTGGACGCCGACGGGCACCGGCTCTGGCCGGGCAGCCGCCAGGCGTACTGCCCGTCCTCGCCGCGCTACCGGACCGCGTCGGTACGGCTGGCGCGGACCCTGGCCGAACGCTACGGCGGCCACCGCGCCCTGCGGATGTGGCATGTCGGCAACGAGTACGGCTGCCACGTTCCCCGCTGCTACTGCGACGTCTCCGCCGAGGCGTTCAGGACCTGGCTGCGCGAGCGCTACGACCTGGCCGCGCTGAACGAGACCTGGGGGACCCGGTTCTGGTCCCAGGAGTACACCTCGTTCGATCAGGTCCTGCCGCCGCGCCGGACCCCGGCCTTCTCGAATCCCACCCAGGTGCTGGATTTCGCCAGGTTCAGCTCGGCGGAGCTGCTCGACTGTTATCGGGGCGAGCGTGACGTCCTGCGCGAGCTGACCCCGGACGTGCCGGTGACCACCAACTTCATGGCCGGCATGCACTGGGAGATGGACTACTGGGCCTGGGCGGCTGAGGTCGATCTGGTGTCCAACGATCACTACATCCGGGTGCACGACCCGCACGGGCACGTGAACCTGGCCTTCTCCGCCGATGTCACGCGCGGGCTGGCCGGTGGGGAACCGTGGCTGCTGATGGAGCACTCGACCAGTGCGGTCAACTGGCAGCCGCGCAACGTGCCCAAGACGCCCGGCCAGATGCGGCGCAACTCGCTGACGCACGTCGCGCGAGGGTCGGAGGGGGCGCTGTTCTTCCAGTGGCGGGCTTCCAAGGCGGGGGCGGAGAAATACCATTCGGCGCTGCTGCCGCATGCGGGGACCGATTCGCGGATCTGGCGGGAGGTCGTCGAACTCGGCTCCGACCTGGGGAAACTGGCGGAGGTGACGGGGTCGGTCGTGTCGTCGACGGTGGCGATCGTGCTCAGCTGGGAGAGTGTGTGGGCGCAGGAACGCCCGAGTCAGCCGAGCGCCGACATGACCGCGACCGACGAGCTGGCCGCCTGGCACGCGGCGCTGTGGCGGCTCGGCATCACCGTGGACTTCGTCGCCCCGGGTGCTGATATTTCGGGATATCGGGTGGTCATGTTGCCGTCGCTGTATCTGCTCAGCGGGGTGGATCGGGATGTGCTGGCCAGGTATGTCGAGAGCGGCGGGACCCTGGTCGTTGGCGCCTACTCGGGGGTTGTGGACGAGCGCGATCACATCGTGCTCGACGGTTACCCGGGTGCGCTCCGGGAGGTTCTCGGGGTGCGGATGGAGGAGTTCGTCCCGTTGCTCGATGGCCAGACGATCACCCTCTCGGACGGTTCGGCGGGCCGGGTCTGGCGGGAGTTCGGCCGGGTCACCACGGCGGAGGTGATCGCCGCGTATGCGGACGGGGAGGACGCGTGGTCACGCTGGCTGGCCGGGCATCCGGCGATCACCCGGAACACGCGTGGCGATGGAACCGCCTGGTATGTGTCCACGCGTCTTGACCCGCCGTCGCTGGAGCGATTGCTCGGGCGGATCACCGGGGAGGCGGGGGTCGCGGGATCGGGGGTGCCGCTGGAACTCGTCCGCAGGAGCCACGCGGATGGCCGCACCTACCTTTTCGCGATAAATCACGATGAGGAGGGGGCGGTTCCCCTGGATGTCGCCGGTGTCGATCTGCTCACCGGCGCGGATTTCCCCGGCGAAGTGCCTCCTGGGGGCGTAGTCGTGATCAAGGTGGTCACCCCTTGACGAAGGATGCGCGATGCCAATCGTGACGGTTGCGGAACGCCCGGACACCTGGGCGATCCTTACGGATAAATCCGCTTATGTGGTGGGGGTGGAGCGGGCCGACGGGGATGTCCGGGTGGTTCAGTGGTACTGGGGGCCACGGCTGCCGGTGGCCGCGCTGGCCGAGACCACACGGTTTCCCGCGCCCAGGCTCATGGCGAGCTTCCGCGATCCGTACGACATCGACGAGATTCTCCCCGTGGACGGGGGGCGGCGGTGGGGCGTGCCGTCGTTGCGGGTGAGCTATCCGGGCGGGGTCCGGTCGGTCGAACTCGCCTTCGCCGGGGTGGAGCAGGAGGCCGACGCGCTTGAGATCGTGCTGCGGGACGTCGGGTATGGCCTGCGCGTCGGGGTGCATCTGCGCTGTGCCGAAGGCACCGACGTGGTCGAGCGATGGGTGACGGTGCGGAATGAGGGGGCGGAAGCCGTACAGGTCGGGCGGTTGGACTCGGGGAGTTGGGTGATTCCCGAAATGTACGGCTATCGGGCGAGTGGTGTGTCGGGGGAGTGGAGTGCGGAGACCGCGCTCCGGCGGACCGAGCTGGCGGTCGGGGAGACCACATGGACGAGCCGGACGGGGACCACCGGGCATCACGCCAATCCGTGGATCATGGTGGATTCCGGGGAGGCGATCGAGGAGGCAGGGGAGGTCTGGACGGTCGCGCTGGCCTGGAGTGGGTCGTGGCGGATGACCGCGCAGCGCCGGCCCGAAGGGGATCTGGCGGTCGGCGCGGGGTTCGGGCATGAGGGAGTGGGCTGGCAGCTGGATCCCGGGGAGGTGCTGACGACGCCGTCGGCGCTGGGTCTGTATCAGGACGGCGGGTTCGGGGCGGTGAGCAGGGCGTGGCACGACTATGCGCGCCGGTATGTCCTTCCGGCGGGCAGCGAGGATCGTCCGGTGCTCTACAACTCCTGGGAGGCGACTTCGTTCCACGTCACCGAGGCCGGTCAGCTCGCCCTTGCCCGGGAAGCCGCAGAACTCGGTGTCGAACTCTTCGTTGTCGACGACGGCTGGTTCGGGAACCGGATGGATGACACTCGCGGGCTGGGCGACTGGTGGCCGAATCCGGAGCGTTTCCCGGATGGCCTGTCCGGCTTGTTCGACGGGGTTCGCGCGCTCGGCATGCTCCCGGGGCTCTGGGTCGAACCCGAGATGGTCAACGCGGACAGCGATCTATACCGCGCCCACTCCGACTGGGTGCTGCACTATCGGGGCCGCCGCCGCGACACGATGCGCAACCAACTGGTGCTCAACTTCGCCCGCCCAGACGTCCGCGCGTGGGCTCTCGGCTGGCTCGACGATCTTGTACGGGACTACGGCCTGGCGTACCTCAAATGGGACATGAACCGCAGCCTCAGCCAGGCCGGTTGGCCCGAGGCGGGGGAGCGCGCCGACCTGCTCTGGATCGAGCACGTCCGGGGCGTCTACGGGATCATGGACGAGCTGCGCCGCCGCAACCCGGAACTCCGGCTCGAATCCTGCTCGGGCGGCGGCGGGCGGGTCGATCTCGGCATCCTCCGCAGAACCGACCAGGTCTGGACCTCCGACAACACCGACGCCCGCGACCGCCAGGCGATTCAGCACGGATTCTCCCAGCTGTACCCCGCGAACATCATGTCCGCCTGGGTCACCGACAGCCCCAACCCGCTGACCCGCCGCGAGGTCCCGCTGCGCTACCGGTTCCATGTGGCCATGGCCGGCGTGCTCGGCATCGGCGGGAATCTCACCCGTTGGACGGCCGAGGAACTCGCCCAGGCGCGCGACCTGGTCGCCCAGTACAAACGAATCCGCCCGATCGTCCAGCACGGGCAACTCCACCGGCTGGTCGGCGATCCGGGCGTGACCGCCTCGGCCCTGCAGTACACGCGGGACGACGAAGTAGTGCTCTTCGCCTACAACCCCTTCGCTCTGCGCAAACAGTCCCCTCGGCGCCTCCGGCTGGCCGGTCTGGACATGGCGGCGACCTACGAGATCACTTCCAGCGACGACGAGGCACAGACGGGAAGCCGATGGCACGCCCAGACGCTGATGTCCCACGGTCTCGCCATCCCCACCTGGTCACCCCTCGGTTCCGACTACCGCAGCGAGATCGTCACGCTCCGGCGGGTGTCCTGATAAATGCCACGACAACGGGATGAGCGCATCGGCAAACTGAGGCAGTGGAGCGTCAGGTAAGTGCGGTGATCACCGCCGACGGGAAGATCCTCGGCGAGGTCGGCCCCTTTCCGGTGGAAAGTCCGTGGTGGCCGACGTCGAGGCGGTTTCGGCGCGGCTGACGACGGTGGTCGGGGCACCGGTGGTGGTACTGCGGCTGATCGATGTCACGGGCGGGGGCTGGTCCAGAGGCGGACACGTGGTCTACCACGCGGAGGTCCTGCACTCCGCGAATGGCGGAATTTCGGTGTTCGGGCCTGTCGATGCCGCCCGCCGGGCGAGCCTGGAACCTGCGGCGAAACGGTCGGGGTGGGCGACGGCCGCCGGGGTGCGGGCCGGGCTGGACTGGGCGATGGGGGAGACCCGCGCGGCCGGGCTGACACCGACGGCGGTCGAGCAGGTCAAGACGTGGAATCTGTCCGGACTTTTCCGGATCCGTGTGGAAGGTCCCGACGAGGCGGTCTGGTTCAAGGCGACGCCGGAGTTCGCGGCCTGCGAGTCCACCGCCATCCGCCTCTTCGGAAGCGCCGATCCAGAGCTGGTGCCCCGGTTGGTCGCGGCGGATCCGGAGCGGCGATGGGTGCTGCTGGGCCATCTCCCCGGCCGGGACTGCTGGGACGCGCCCCCGGAAGTGATCGACCACATGGTCCCGCGCATGGTCGCAGCCCAGCTCAGGCTGGCGGATGCGGCAGCGGGGCTAACGGATCACACGCGGCCACGGCTGCCCGGTCTGGCGGATCGCACGCCCCCTCTGCAGGCCGGCCGGACGGGTGGCACGCCGCCTCGGCTGGCCGGTCTGGCGGGTGGCACGCCGCCATGGCCTGCCGCTCTGGCGGATCGAACGCCGCCACGGCTCGCCGGTCTGCCGACCCCGCTGCTGGACCGGATGGCGGGGGAGCTGACCCCCGACGAGATCCGGGCGGCGCGAACTCTGGTCGGCAGGCTGCCCGCGATGGTCGCGGAGTTGGCCGCGTGCGGGCTGCCGTACACCGTGACGCACGGGGATTTTCACCCCGGCAACTGGCGCTGGGACGGGCGGAGGGCGGTGGCCGTCGACTACGCGGATTGTCATTTCGGGCATCCGGCGCTGGACGGGCTGCGGCTGCGGGAGTTCGCGCCCGAGGAACGGCGGGCGCAGGTGACCGACACGTGGGTGCGGGCCTGGGCGGAGGCGCTGCCGGCGGCGGACCCGGCGCGGGCGCTCACGCTGGCCCAACCCCTGGCACACCTGTACTACGCCATCCGCTACCAGGAGTTCATGGACGGCATCGAGCCGAGCGAGCAGCGCTATCACGCCGGCGACACAGCCGCGGAGCTGCGCGCCGCGCTGGAGAGCGCCGCATGAGCCGGGGGTCTGCGCCGCGACCCCCGGCTCGGCTGCGGTCAGAACCGGTACGGGTTGGCCCCGAGTGCGGCCATCAGGTACCAGCTCGTGGCCCGACATGCTGGTTCTGGAAGTATCCGAACCCGAACCCGGTGTCGAACGCGCTCGACGCGGCGACGACGCCGGAACGCGCCGGCAGCGCTGTGCCGGTCCAGGAGCCGCCCTTGCCCGGGTTGGACAGCCGCCCGCCGTTCGGGTCGCTGGTGAGGCCGACCGTCTGCCCCGCGCCCAGTGCGTTCTGCGCCGACGCGACCTCGCCCAGCAGGCCCGGGAGCGCCCACCGCAAGACCCGGAATCGCCCGATGTGAGGAGCCGCATGACCGATTTGTGCGATCCGTGACCAACTGGTCACGCCCCGAGTTCTGAATTTTTCATCGGATTAATCGGACAGATGACCACTTTGAGCAGTCCAGGCGCAGGTGAGACGTTTGGGTTCTGCCGGTGCGAGGAAACATGCTGTACATCCAGACGAAACGAACGGATGTTGGGAGCGCTCCCAAGGTTCGTCATCAGTTTCGTCAAGGAGAAACAGTTATGGGACCCCACAAGAGTTCCTGGCGAAGAGCCCTCACGGCAGTAGCGGTCACGCTACTCGCCGCGGTCGGGCTCGTCGCCAGTCCCACCGCAGCGAATGCCGCGGTGGCCTGTCAGGTGACGTACACGAAGACCTGGGAAGGCGGCAATGGCTTCGGCGCCTCCGTCCGGCTCCAGAACCTCGGCGACCCGGTTTCC
>NZ_BLAD01000070.1 GCF_009687845.1 Acrocarpospora corrugata | reverse complement strand
GATGGTGGGGCCGGTGATTGTGGAGGATGGGGAGTCGACCATTGTGGTGCCGCCTGGGTGGTGGGCGGCGTTGGGTGGGGATGGGTCGGTGGTGTTGCGGTTTGTGGGGTGGGAGGGGTGACGCGGGGTGGATTGACCGCGGAGGTGTTGCGGAACGCGTTGGTGGTGGCGGCTGAGGAGGCCAGCATTGTGGTGGTGCGGTCGGCCTATTCGACGTTCATAGTCGAGGGGTCGGATGCGTCGGCGGCGATTCTGGATGTGCGGGGGCGGTTGGTCGCGCAGTCGATGGCGACGACGTTGATGAACAGCATGGCGTTGCGGGTGGCGTTGCCTGAGGTGCTGGCTGATATTCCGGCGGTGACTATGCGGCCGGGTGAGGTCTTTGTGACCAATGATGCTTATCGGGGTGGGGTGCATACCAACGACCTGCTGGTTTATCGGCCGGTTTTCGTTGGTGGTGTGGTCGCCTATCTGACGGCGACGATGATTCATGTCTCGGATCTGGGTGGGTTGTCGGCGGGGGGAATGGCTCCGCTGGCTACGGATATCTTCCTGGAAGGGCTTCAGTTGCCGCCGGTGCGGTTGGCCACGGTTGATGGGGTTGAGCCGGCGATTGAGGGGATTCTGCGGGCGAACAGCCGTACACCGGACAAGGTGCTGGGGGATGTGCGGGCGTTGATCGCGGGGACGGCGGTCGCGGCAGCGCGGGTGGAGGCACTTGTCGCCGAGTATGGCGCGGAGGGCCTCGCCGAAGGCATCGACGCGTATCTGGACTACACGGAGACGCGAACGCGCGCAGCCATCGCCGAACTGCCCCCTGGATGCTATCCGGCCGAGTATCCGATCGACGACGACGGAATCACCCTCGACCGTTCCCACTTCGTCCGGGTGGCGGTCACGATCCCAGAATCCGCAGCCACTCCAGAATCCGCAGCCGTCCCAAAATCTGCGGCCGCTCCAGAATCCGCAGCCGCTCCAGGATCCGCGGCCGTCCCAGAATCCGCAGCCGTCCCAGAACCTGCGGCCGTTCCAGAATCCGCAGCCGTTCCAGAATCCGCAGCCGCTCCAGAATCCGCAGCCGCTCCAGGATCCGCAGCCGCTCCAGGATCCGCAGCCGCTCCAGGATCCGCGGCCGTTCCTGAAGTTGCGGCCGTTCCAGGATCCGCACCTGTTCCAGGATCCGCCGTCGGGATCCTAGTGGATTTCGATGGGACCGACCCGCAGGTTCCGGCCGCGATCAACGCCTCGGCTTCGCAGTCGCTGGCGGCGGCCGTCTTCGCGATCCGGTGTTTCCTTGATCCGACGATTCCGATGAACGAGGGCTGCCTGCGCGCCATCGAGATCAGCCTCCCCAGGAGATCCCTCCTCAACGCCACCTCCCCGCATCCCTGCGGCGGCCGTTTCGTCCCCATCTACGCCGCCATGGAAGCAATCTTCCAAGCCCTCTCCGACGCGATACCCGACCGCGCCATCGCCGCCAGCGGCATCCTCCAGCCATTCAGCATCGCCGCCGTCAGCACCCCCTTCTGGATCCATCTCGGGTACGACTTCGGCGGCGTCGGCGCCCGGCACGGCCTGGACGGCCCCGACGCGACCGGCGTGCACTTCGGCGTCGGCCGCAACTCGATCGCCCAGGTGGAACCCGTCGAAACCCGCTGCCCCTTGATCATCGAATCAGTCGAGATCATCCCCGACTCCGGCGGCCCCGGCCGCTACCGAGGCGGCCTGGGCTCCCGCACGATCTACCGCTTCCTCGCCGACGCCCACGTCACCACCCGCGGCGACCGCCTCCGCACCCCTCCCCCCGGCCGCTCCGGCGGCCACCCCGGCCGCCTGGGCGGCTTCTACAAACGCCACCACGACGGCACCCTCACCCGCCTCAACGCCAAAACCAACAACGAACTCTTCACCTCCGGCGAGGCCCTAATCCTGGAAACCACCGGCGGCGGCGGAATCGGCCCCCCCACCACCCGCGACCCCACCGCCATAGAACAAGACCTCAAGTCCGGAAAAATCACCCCAAGGGGCGCACGAGACGACTACGGCACCAGCTGACCGACATCAACTGAGCGGTCCCCGGGGCAACCGCTCGGACCAGCCACCGAGTAATCCCTCAGATCGAACCCGACCATCCGGTGATCCGAAGACGAACTAGAACACCATGCGATCACAAAGATCGAACCCGGCCATCGCGCGACGCCAGATCGATTCCGACCGTCGGGCGATCGAACTGGATTGTCGGCCGGGACGTCGTACAGTCGGGCGACAAGCTTGGGCCGGGCGGTAGCCCGGAACGTGCGGTAGCCCGGAACGCCAGCTGACCGCTGTGCGATCCCACAGATCGATTCCGGACCGGACGATCGTCAGATCGCTTCTGACCACCACCGGGTGATTCCTTCGTGCATCGCCTGGTGGACGGCTCGGGCCAGGCGGCTGCCCCAGGTGGAGCGCGGTCCGCCGAAGGGCTCTGGGGGGCCGTCTGTTCGTACCGCGACGCAGACGGCGTCGGAGGCGGTGCCGGTGCCGAGGTAGCCGGATTCGATGAGCGCCTGGGTCTTGGCCTCGGTGACGGTCATGACGGTGTTGACCAGGGCGGCGTCGGTGAGGGCGGCGGGGATGACGGCGATGATGTTGATGGTTCCGGGGCGGAGATCTTCGTCCGTGCCGTCGACCGGGGCGGCGGCCCAGGTGGGAATACGGAGACCGACCGTCGCCAGGGCGGTGACGCCATGGTCGGTGGCCTGGGTGTAGGCGGGGACGGACGCGGCGGTGAGCATGCCGACGCCGGGGCCGGGAGGAGATATCTCGGTGAGGTGGGCGGCCGGGTCCATGCGCGAGTAGTGGGCGACCACCTGGGCGTTCAGAACCCACCGGCGCGGCCCGATACCCCCGCCGAGCGGAGCCGAGGAGATCATCCGCCAGCCGGGCCCGAACTCGCACAACAACGCGGCCAGCCGAACACCGTCCTCGTCCCGATGAGCGAGGGTGACCCGCATCAGCAGTCCCCCGGACGGATCAGAGCCATCAGCGGTCTCCCAGACGGATTGGAGGGATTAGCCCCACAAACGATCCCTCCGACAGATCTGATGGATCGCCACCATCAGCGCTCCCTGGACGGATCGGAGGGGTCACCCCAATCAGCGTTGCCCGGACGGATCGGAGTGATCGTCCTCGCAAGCGATCCCTCGACGGATCGGCGAGATTGGTCTGCATTAGCTACTCGCCGGGACGGATGAGGTGGATGACTGGCCGTCCGTAGTCGTCGGGGGTTACCTGGACGTGGGCGTCGAAGTGGCGGGTCAGTAGAGGTTTGGTGAGTACGTTTTGTGGGGGGCCGGAGGCGGCGGCGTGGCCTTGGGAGAGGAGGAGGAGGGTGTCGGCGTACTGGCCGGCCAAGCTGAGGTCGTGGAGGGTGGTCACCACGGTGAGGGTGTCGTCCAGGCGTAGGCGGTCCACGAGTTCGAGGACCTGCTGCTGGTGGCCGAGGTCGAGGGCGGTGGTGGGTTCGTCGAGGAGGAGCACGGGGGCCTGCTGGGTGAGGGCGCGGGCCAGGACGACTCGCTGGCGTTCGCCGCCCGACAGGTGGCCGAGGGGGCGCTCGGAGAACTCGGTCAGGTCCAGCCGGGACAGGACGGATCTGGTGACCTCGCGGTCGTGGGCGCTTTCGCGGGCGAGGTAGGGGATGTAGGGCGTGCGTCCGAGGATCGCGTAGTCGGCGACGGTCATGTCGGCCGGCAGCACCGGATTCTGCGGCGCGTACGCGATCAGCCGGGCCCGCTCGCGGGGTTTCATCCGCCGCACCTCGCCCCCGCCGACCAGCACGGACCCCTCGTGCGGCAACAATCCGATCATGGCCTTGAGCAGCGTCGACTTCCCGGCCCCGTTGGGCCCGATGACGGCCAGCCAGGACCCGGCCGCCACGGTCACCCCGACCTCCCGCAGCACCGGCCGCCCGCCGAGCGACACCCCCAGCCCGCGCACCTCGATCACGCGTCCACCCGCTTGGTCAGCCGCAGCACCAGCACGAAGAAGGGCGCCCCCACGAACGCGGTGACCACCCCGATCGGCAACTCGGCCGGCGCCAGCACAGTCCTGGCCACCAGGTCCGCGACCACCAGGAACGCCGCCCCGCCCAGCAACGACAACGGCAGCACGATCCGATACGACCACCCGGCCAGCCGCCGCACCACATGCGGCACCACGATCCCCACGAAGGCGATCAGCCCGCTCACCGCCACCGCCGACGCGGTCGCCAGCGAAGCGGCCAGCAGCACGAAGAACCGCACCCGCCGGGCCCGCAACCCCAGGCTGGTGGCTTCGTCGTCCCCGACCGCCAGCACGTCCAGCAGCCGCCCGTGCGCCAGCATGACCATCACCGACACCAGCGCGTACGGCGCGATCATCAGAAGCTGCGGCCACCCCCCGCCGACGTCCCCCAGGATCCACGAGTAGACCCGCTGCAACTCCTCCACCTTGAGCTGCTGCACGAACGTCTGGATCGCCGTCAGGAACGAGGTCACCGCCACCCCCGCCAGCACCAGCGTGGCCGTCCCCCCACCCCTCCCGGCGCTGCTCCCCAACGCGTACGCCAGGAAGACCCCGCCGACCGCCCCCACGAACGCCGCGACCGGCACCACCCCGGAGTCCCCCACCACCACGATCACCAGCGTGACCGTCAGCCCCGCCCCCGCCGCCGCCCCCAGCAGGTACGGATCCGCCAGCGGATTACGGAACACCCCCTGATACCCGGCCCCCGCGATCGCCAGCAGCCCGCCCACCAGCGCCGCGAGCAGCACCCTGGGCACCCGCAACTCGAACAGCACCCCCTGCTCGACCGGCAGCAGCCCCGAGTCCAGCGACACGAACGGCAACCGGTCCAGCAGCGCGGACAGCACCGAGCCGGGCGCCAGCCCGGCCGCCCCGACCAGCAGCCCGGCCGTCATGCAGCCGAGCAGGACGAGCACGGCCACCCCGACGGCCCACCACGTGCGGCGCACCGTGACTCAGCTCGCGGCCTTCTGCACGGCTTCGCCGATGGTCTTGGCGAGGTCGACGATGCGCGGCCCCCAGCGCGAGGCGATGTCGTCGTCCAGCTCGACGACCTGCTTGTCCTTGATCGCGGACAGCCCGGACCAGCCGGGACGCTTGGCGAGCGCGCCCGCGTTCTGGCCGCAGCACTTGGTGTCGGCCAGGAAGATCAGGTCGGGGTCGGCCTTGGCGACGAACTCGGCGGACAGCTTGGGGTAGCCGCCGGCCGCGTCGGGAGCCGCGTCGGAGATGTTCTCCAGCCCGAACAGTCCGTAGATCTGCCCGATGAAGGTGAGCGACGTCGCCGAATAGGGCACGACGTCGAGCTCGTGGTAGTAGGTGAGCTTCGCGTCCTTGGGCGCGGCGGTGACCAGCTGCTCCAGCTGGTTCCGCATCCCGGTGACCAGTTCGCTCGCCTGGCGGGCGTTGCCGGTGGCCAGCCCGAGGTCGTTGATCTCGTCGTAGGCGGCGTCCAGGTTGGCGGCGGCGGGTTCCAGCAGCACGGGCACGCCGACCTTGGCCAGGCCGTCCAGCACGCCTTCGAGGTCGTTGGCGAGCACGACCAGGTCCGGCTTCTCGGCGATGATCGCCTCGACGTTGGGCTTGAACCCGGACAGCTCCGTCTTGGGGGCTTCCGCCGGGTGGTTGGACTGGTCGTCGACGGCGACGACCTGCGGCCCCGCGCCGATGGCGAACAGCGTCTCGGTGGCGGTGGGCGACAGGGACACGATCCTGGCCGGGCGCCGGGCGATGGTGATCGAGCCGTTCCCGGCGTTGACGGTCACCGGGAAGGCCCCGGGCGCGACGGTCTGGGTGGGAGCGGGGGCGGGGAGTGCGGCGGTGTCGGCTGGCTGTCCGCAGCCGGCCAGCAGCAGCGAACCCAGCAGCGCACCCAGCGATGCGCCCGCGAGAGCCGTGGGCCTCACGAGATCCTCCAATGTCGCCGGGGAACGAGAGACCCGCGTCCTGAGACGGATCACCCTTTCCGCGAGGGTTGATGACGTCAGCGCACCGGGCAGGCGACCTGGCTCACCCGTCCGGGGGAGGACGGGAATGACAGTTGCGGGACAGCGCCGGACTCAAACCGGACTTCGCTGCACGTTACGCATCGAACGGCAACGATACCAAGGCGCCGGCTGGGTAGTGTGGGCGCCGTGATCGGTGTCCGTCGACGTGGGTGGCAAGCCGTCCGCGCGACTGGGCGGCTGCTGCTCGGGCTGCTCCTGGTGCCGGTCTGCCTGATCGGGCTGGCGCTGTTCCTGCTGACGTTCGTGTCCAGCGCGACCTTCATCGGGCTGATCATCCTGCCGTACGTGGTGCGGCTGAACCGCTGGATCGCCGGGCGGGGCCGCCGGGTGGCGGCGGGCTGGCTGGGGCGCCCGGTCACCGCCGAGTACGCGACCATCGAGGGCGGCGTCCTGGCCCGCGCCCGTATCGTCCTCGGCGACCCGATGACGTGGCGGGACACGGCCTGGATCGCCGGCCACATCGTCACAGGGCCGATCCTGGCGGCGCTCGGCCTGGGCGTGTGGGCGGCGCTCGGTTTCGGGCCGTCCCTCCCGATCTGGTGGTGGGCCCCGCTGCCCGAGCACGCCGTCTACCTGCTCGGCTTCGCCGTGGACAGCTGGCCCCGGGTGATCGTCGCCGTCCCGCTGCTGGTGGCGGCCGTCGCGACCGCCGGTTCGTATGTCCTCCCCTGGCTGGCCACCGCCGAAGCCGTGCTGACCCGCCTTCTGCTGGCCACCCCCGAGCGGGTACGGCTGGCCGAACGCGTCGCCGAACTCACCGAGACCCGCACCGCCGCCCTGGACGCGCACGGCGCCGAACTCCGCCGGATCGAGCGTGATCTGCACGACGGCGCCCAGGCCCGGCTGGTCTCGATCGCGATGCGGCTGGGCGTGGCCGAGCGAATGCTGGCCGCCGATCCGGACCAGGCCGCCACCCTGATCGCCGAGGCCCGGCTGAGCACCGAGGAGACGATGACCGAACTGCGGGACATCATCCGCGGCATGTACCCGCCGATCCTGGCCGACCGCGGCCTGCCGGGCGCGGTGGCCGCGCTCGCCGCCCGCTGCCCGATCCCGGTCGCGGCCACGGTGACCGGCGTGGACCGGCTGCCCGCCGCGGTCGAGGCGGCCGCCTACTTCGTGGTCGCCGAGGCGCTCACCAACGTGGCCCGCCACAGCGCCGCCGCCACCGCGACCGTGCACGTCTCCGCCGCCGACGACCTGCTGACGCTGCGGGTGAGCGACGACGGCAGGGGCGGCGCGGACGAGACGGCCGGCACCGGCCTGGCGGGCATCCGCCGCCGGGTGGCCGCCTTCGACGGCGGCACCGACCTGTCCAGCCCGCCCGGCGGGCCCACCACCCTGACCGTGGAGCTGCCGTGCGGGTAGTCATCGTCGAGGACAACGTGCTGCTGGCGGAGGGCCTGGCACTGCTCCTGCGCACCGAGGGCCACCTGGTCGCCGCGACCGTCGACACCGCGGACGGCTTCCTGGCCGCCGTCGAGAAGCACCGCCCGGACATCGCGGTGGTGGACGTCCGCCTCCCGCCCACCTTCCGCGACGAGGGCGTGCGGGCGGCCATCGAGGTGCGCCGCCGCCACCCCCGCCAGCCGATCCTGGTCCTGTCCCAGTACGTCGAGCAGACCTACGCCACCGAACTGCTGGCCGGGGGCGGCGGCGGCATCGGCTACCTGCTGAAGGACCGGGTCAGCCGGATCTCCGAGTTCGTGGACGCGCTGGCCCGGGTGGCCGCGGGCGGCACCGCGATGGACCCGGAGGTGATCTCCCAGCTGCTCACCCGCCGCCGGGCCGACCATCCGGTGGAGTCCCTCTCCCCGCGCGAGAACGAGGTGCTGGGCCTGATGGCCGAGGGCCGCTCCAACGGCGACATCGCCGCCCTGCTCACGATCACCGAACGCGCGGTGCACAAGCACGTCGGCAACATCTTCATGAAGCTCGGCCTGCCGCCCAGCGACAGCGGCCACCGCCGGGTGCTCGCCGTCCTGTCCTACCTGTCGACGGTGTAGCCCGCTACACCCCTAGGGGTACCCGGCGGCGCACGATCAAGAAGGGGGTGTGCACCGCAGCGCCGAAGGGCGCCGAATCGGGAGGCTTGGAGGGTCGATCTCCTCCGAAGGTGAAGCCCATGTCGCTGACCATGTCCCCGCCGATGACCCCCGCCGTCGCCCCCGCCCCCAGGGACCGGTTCATCGACGTGCTGCGGGTGTTCGGGATGGCGCTCGTCGTCGTCCAGCACTGGAGCATGCCCGTGCTGGACTACTCCGGCGGCAGGCTCGCCACCGGCAACGCGCTGGCGGCGATCCCGCTGGTCACCTGGCTGAGCCAGGTGATGCCGCTGGTGTTCTTCGCGGGCGGCGCGGCCAACGCGATCAGCTGGCGGAAGAACCCGGACGGCTGGGTGGCCAAGCGGGTCGGCCGGTTGGGGTGGCCGGTGGTGCCGCTGGCGGCGGTGTGGCTGCCGCTGCCGTACCTGCTGGGCTGGTGGGGGCTGCCGGAGCAGCCGGTCGAGCTGGCTTCGCGGCTGGTGGGGCAGTTGCTGTGGTTCCTGGCGGTGTATCTGCTCGCGGTGGTGGCGACGCCGTACCTGGTCAGGATGCGGGCCGGGGTGGTGCTGCCGGTGCTGGCCGGGGGCGCGGTGGTCATGGACGTGGTCAGGTTCGCCGGGTTCGAACCGGCCGGGTATCTGAATGTGGTGTTCGTCTGGCTGGCCGTGCACCAGATCGGCTTCCTGTACGCCCAGGGCCGCCTGGCGTGGCTGTCCGGCCGCCGGGCGGCGGGGCTGGCGGTGGCGGGGTTCGGGATGGTGGCGGCGCTGGTGGCGGCGGGACCGTACCCGGCGAGCATGATCGGGATGCCGGGGGCGATCTCCAACATGGCGCCGCCGAGCGCCTGCCTGCTGGCGCTGTTCGCCGGGCAGCTGGGGCTGGCCATGCTGCTGCGGCCCGCGCTGAACCGGATGGCGGCGCGGCCCAGGGCCGGGGCGCTGCTGGGGTGGCTGGCGCCCCGGATGATGACGATCTACTTGTGGCACATGCCGGCGCTGGTCGCCGTGGCCGGGGTGGCGGTGGTCGGATTCGGCCTGGACACCCCGGCGATCGGGTCCGCGAGCTGGTGGACGCTGACGCCGCTGTGGCTGCTCTGCCTGGGCGCGCTGCTGAGTGTGCTGGTCGGGCTCTTCGCGCGGTTCGAGCGGCCGCCGGCCTGGGTGGGCGGTTCTGTGGTACTGGTGGGCGGCGGGCTCACCACCTTGATGGTCACCGGTTTCCAGCCGAGCCTGGTTCCGGTCGTCGCGTCCGCCGCCCTGCTGCTCGGGCTGGTCAGGATCCCAGTTGCCGTTCCGCGTCGTCGATGATCTTCTGCAGGCGCAGGCCGTGCTGGGCGTCCAGCGGATGGCCGCCGCCGGCCCGCACGGTCTCGGCGAAGGACTCCACCATCCGGGCGAAGATGCCGTCGCCCAGGTCGGCGCCGCTCAGCGAGGTGTTGCCCGCCTCGCCGTACACGTCGATCCTGGCGGGGGGCAGGTCGCCGGTGGCGGTCAGGCACATGGACGCCTCGCTGACCGCGCCGGTCTCGTGCTCCAGCAGCAGGCCCACCCAGCCGAGCGGGTGGCCGTGCGCCCGCACCGAGGCGACCGGGCCCAGCGCCGCGTCCAGCAGGTCGATGGTGTGCGGCCCGACGTCCAGGATGGCGCCGCGCTCCAGCCGCCACGGCGTGACGAACGGGCCGCCGTTGAGCGCGCCGGAGATGTTCACCGCGTGCCCGCCGAACGGCCGTAGCTTCCGCGCCCGCGCCAGGAACTCCACGGTCACGGGCGAGTACCGGAAGGTGTAGACCATCTGGCTGGCCACTCCGGCCGCCGCGACCGCCTCGGCCAGCCGCCGGGCCCCGGCCAGATCGGCCGCCAGCGGCTTCTCCAGCAGCAGGGCCTTACCTGCCTTGGCCGCCACCACCCCCAGCTCGGCCTGTACGGCGGGCGGCACGCTGAACGCCACCGCCTCGCAGACCTCCAGCAGCTCCTCGATCCGCTCGAAGGACGGCACCCCGTACTTGGCCGCCAGCTCCGCCGACGCCTCCGGGCGGCGCGCCCAGATGCCCGCCAGCCGCGTGTGCGGCCCCTTCGCCAGCTCGGGCGCGTGCACCATGTCCGCCCACGGCCCCGCCCCGACCAACCCCACCGAAACCGGCTCCACCGCCGCCTCCTTCGCGATTATCAGCAGGAGACTAGCCCAACCCCGATCAGTCCCATTCGACCAGCAGGGCGGGGAGGCCGCGGCCGACGATCGACTTGCGGTAGGCGATCGGCTGACCGGGCGCGAGCCGCAGGCCGGGCAGGCGCTCGCCGAGCACGTCGAGGGCGGTCCTGAGTTGCAGCCGGGCCAGAGCGGCCCCGACGCAGAAGTGAATGCCGTAGCCGAGGGTCATGTGGGCGTCGGCGTTGGGCCGGTCGATCCTGAAGGTCTCCGGGTCGTCGAAGACCGTCTCGTCGTGGGCGGCGGAGTCGGTGGACAGCAGGCAGAGCGCCCCGGCGGGGATGGTCACCCCGTGCAGGTCGATGTCGGTGATGGCGTAGCGGAAGGACCCCAGGCTGGCGCCGTCGATGCGCATGCACTCCTCGACCGCGTTCTGCGTGAGATCGGCGGGGACCGGCCAGATGTTCTCCCTGAGCAGCCGGTAGACGCTGTTGCCGAGCTGGTTGGGGACGGTGTCGTTGCCGCCGAGCAGGATGGTGGAGATCAGTTCGACGACTTCGCGGTGGGTCAGCTCGCTGCCGATCAGTGAGGTCATCAGCGAGGTGAAGTCGTCCTGCGGGGCGGCGGCGCGAGCGGCGACCAGCCGGTCCACATAGGCCAGGTACTCCAGGAAGCTGTCGGCCAGTTCGAGCTGCCGGTCGGCCGGCTGCGGCGACAGGAACAACATGAACCAGTCTTTGACGTGAGATTTCACGAACTCTTCGTCGGATTCGGGAACGCCGATGAAGCGTGCGGTGAGCTTGGTGGACGGGATGTGGCCGAGCCCGGGAACGAAGTCGGCGCGGCCGTCGGGTTCCACGCGGTCCAGGACATCCTCGTTGAGACGGCGGAATCTCTCCTCCATGGCGGCCACCGCCCGCGGCGTGAAGGCGCGGGAGACCGAGCGGCGGAGCCGGGTGTGGTCGGGCGGATCCACGTTCGCCACGAAACTGGACAGGAACGAGCCGTGCTCGCCGAGCCGGTCACGGGTGGCCTGGGTGAGACTCCTGGAGATGGTCAGCGACCCCGCCGACGAGAACCTCTTGGCGTCCCCGTAGGCCGCCCTCACATCCTCATGCCGGGTCAGGACATACGCCCCCAGGTGCGGACTGTGGAAGACCGGCTGCTCGTGCCTGAGCCCGCGCAGGAACCCGTAGGGCGCGGCCACGTGCCAGTCACTGGAGACGTCGAAGTCGGCGATCATCGCAGGATCCTCCGGGGGTTCTCGACGAGCATCTGACGGATCTGCTCCTCGGCGACGCCGCGCTTTCGCAGCGCGGGCAGGACGTCCCGGGGAACGTGCAGCAGGTGGTAGTCCGGGTGCCGCCGCCGCACGACCTCCTCGTCGAAGCGGTCGTTGAAGCAGTAGGAGTCGTGGGACAGCACCAGCCGGTCGGCGTGGCCGCGCTCGCACAGCTCCGCCACGATCGCGATCCGGTCCTCCGGCGTCGAGAACGCGTTGATCCCGAACCGGTCCATGCCCAGATAGGAGCCGTTGGCGATGAGCTCCTCCAGGTAGGCGACGTCGGTGGAGTCCCCCGCGTGCCCGATCACCACCCGGGTCAGGTCCACCCCGCAGGAGGCCAGCAGGCGCTGCTGGGCCAGGCCGCCCTTCGACGCGCTGTGCGAGTGCGTCGTGATGGGCGCCCCCGTGGCCAACTGCGCCTCGGCGACGGCGCGGAAGACCCGCTCGCAGCCTTTGGTCATGCCGGGCTGGTCGGTCGCGCACTTGAGCATCGCGGCCCTCACCCCGGTGTCCCCGACGCCTTCGACGAGGTCCCGGACGAAGTGCTCGGCCAGCCGGTCCGGCCCGCCGAACAGCGTGCCCGGCCCCCGATTCCCAAAATACGGCGGTAAATCGCCATAGGTGTAGAGGCCGGTGGCGACCACGATGTTGACCTCGGTCCTGGCCGCGACCTCCCGGACCGCGGGCACGTACCGGCCGAGCCCGATCACGGTCAGGTCCACGATCGTGTCGATCCCGTACGCCTTCAGCGCGTCCAGCTTGGCGACCGCCTCGGCCACCCGGAGCGGCTGGTCCCACACCTCCGGCCGGTTCCAGATGATCTCCGGGCTGAGCCCGAACACGTGCTCGTGCATCAGCGTCGCGCCCGGTTCCGCGACCCGCCCCGCGGCCGTCTCAGGCATGGGCCACCACGGGGAACCGCGCGTGCTCGAACGGCTGGTTCACGGTCAGCCCGAGCCCGTCCGTCTGCCGGTACGGCGTGCCCGTGTACAGCGCGTCCGCGTCGAAGTAGGTGACCGTGAACGACAGCCTGGCCGCGTCGCCCCCGTTGGCGGGCGCGCCGTGCACGGTCAGCGCGTGGTGCACGGTCGCGTCACCGGCCGCCAGGTCCAGCGGCGGCGAGGTGCCCAGCCCGGCCAGCCACGGATGCTGGCTGAGCTGGCCGTCGCCGTCCCTGGTGAAGCTGCGGCCGAGCACGCCGTACCGGTGCGAGCCGCTGACGAAGCGCAGCGAGCCCATCGCGGCGGACACGTCCACCAGCGCCAGCCAGACCGTCAGCATGGCCGAGCGGTCCATCGGCATCCACGGGAAGTCCTGGTGGTAGTCGGTCGCGCCGTGGTCTCCAGGCTCCTTGACCAGCAGGTTGGTGACCTGGATCCGGACCCCGGCCACACCGCCCAGCAGCCGGACGGCGGCCCGGCCCAGGTGCGGGGAGAAGGCCAGCCGGTGGAACGCCTCGTCGCTGTCGGCGATGTCCCTGGCCTGGCCGAACGCCTGGTCGACCCTGGTGGTCTTGGTGCGGTCGCGGGCGGCCAGCCGCCGGATCGCCCGCTCGCGCAACTCGGCCACGTCGGCGACGGCGAGCAGGCGCGGCAGCCGTACCCAGCCGTTGCGGTCAAAGAACTCGGCCTCGTCGCCGGTCACCTCGCGTACGCCCATGCGCCCACTCTAAAGCAAGCGCTTGGTCGTGCCAATTGAGGACGACGCCGACCGGGTATAACCGAATGTATGACCAAGCGCTTGTTCAGATTCGCGGCCGTGCTCAGGATCGCCGACTCGGGCAGGGACTGGGCCGCCAAGGCCCGCAAGCTGGAGGACGCCGGCTTCGACGCGCTGCTGGTGCCCGACCACCTGGTCGGGCCCAGGTTCGCGCCGCTGGCCGCGATGACGGCCGCGGCCTGCGCGACCACCCGGCTCCGGGTCGGCACGCTGGTGATCGCCAACGACTACCGGCACCCGGCCGTGCTCGCCAAGGAAGCCGCCACCATCGACGTGCTCTCCGGGGGCCGGCTGGAACTCGGGCTCGGCACCGGCTGGATGGCCGCCGACTACCGCGCCGGCGGCCTGCCGTTCGAGCCTCCCGGCATCCGGGTGGACCGGCTCACCGAGGCGATCGCCGTGCTCAAGGGCCTGTGGGCGGACGGGCCCTTCAGCTTCGCCGGCGCGCACTACCGGATCGACGCGCTGGAGCAGTTCCCCAAGCCGATCAGCCCCCGGCTGCTGCTCGGCGGCGGCGGGCCCCGGATGCTCCGGCTGGCCGCCAGGGAGGCCGACGTGATCAACCTCGGCATGCGGGTGCGCGCGGACGGCACCGGGCCCGACGGGAACGACGGCGGCCTGGACGCGTTCCTGGCCAAGATCGACCTGGTCCGGCGGGCCGCCGCGCACCGGTACGACCAGGTCGAACTGGGCACCAGCGTGCAGCAGGTCGGGGTACGCAAGGCCGAGGAGGCGTGGAGCGCGGCCGACTCCTCCCGGCAGAACGAGACCCCACAGGTCCTGCTAGGCACCCGCGACGAGATCACGGCCAAACTCCGGCACTGGCGGGACACCCACGACCTGTCGTACTTCGTCCTGCACCACGAGCGGGATCTGAACGCCTTCATCCCGATCGTCGAAGAACTCGCCGGGACGTGATTTCGGCAGGCCGCGGCCGTACCGGCATGATGAAGGCATATGGAACTCATACTGCTGAGGCACGGCGAGACCGAGTGGAGCCGGGCCGGGCGGCACACCGGCCGGACCGACCTGCCGCTGACCGGGCACGGCGAGGAGCAGGCCAGGGCGCTCGGCCCGGAGGTCTCCCGGCACCGGTTCGATCTGGTCCTGGTCAGCCCGGCCCGCCGGGCCAGGGAGACGGCCGAGTTCGCCGGGATCGATCCGTACGAGATCGAGCCGGACCTGTGGGAGTGGGACTACGGCGGCTACGAGGGCATCACCACGGCGCAGATCAGGGAGACCATACCCGGCTGGTACATCTGGCGGGACGGCGTGGTGCCGGGCGACCCCGGCCACCCCGGCGAGAGCGTCGAGCACGTCGGGCTGCGCGCCGACCGGGTGATCGCCCGCACGCTCGCGATGATGCGGACCGAGCACACCGAGCCGGGACCGACCGTCGGCCTGGTGGCGCACGGCCACTTCCTGCGGATCCTGGCCGCCCGCTGGCTCGGCCTGCCGGCCGCCCACGGGCGGTACCTGCGCCTGGACACCGGCACCTACTCCGCGCTCGGCTTCGAGCACGGCGAGCACGTGATCCTGCGCTGGAACGCCCCCGTCAGGTGACGGGGGCCAGCCTGCTGCCGGGGAAGGGCGCGAGCAGCGTCTCCCGCCAGGATCCGTCGAGGAACTCCCTGGCCCGCTTGCGCCAGTCCAGCAGCCGGTGGTCCGGCTCGGTCTCGTCGTCGAGGCCGAGCGCGGCGTCCCTGGCCCGCTGCAGGGCGAGGTGGTCGTCCAGGGACATGCCCCAGACGGTGACCACTTCGGTGTCGCAGAACAGCACCTCGTACAGGCCGACGCAGCGGTGGCCGTGCTCGGCCAGCACCGGCGCGCGCTCCTCCCGGACCGCGGCCAGATAGTCGAGCGCGGCCCCGGGCCGCACGGTGGCGCTCTCGAACAGGTAGAACGGCGCCGCGTACGCCTCGGCCAGCAGGTCGGCGAGGGCGGGGCAGCCGGGCACCGCGCCGAGCGGCCGGGAGAAGGCCGAGAAGCGCAGGTCGTCGATGTCGGACAGGAAGAGCCGCGGATCCACGCCCGCGTAGATGTCCATCATCTGCCGCCAGCCGCCGTCCCAGCCGCCGTGGCAGTCCCACAGGGTGACCGCCTTGAACTGCTGGTGGCCGGTGATGCCGACGGCGTAGAAGGCGCCGGCCAGGTCGATCTGACGGGATCTGATGGACAGGCCCGCGGTGAGTTCCGGCCGATCCCGGTCCTGGTCGGCTCGCTTGTAGCCGGTGAGCCAGGTCAGGTATTCGAGGGGTTTGCGGGAGTTCATCGGCCGGAAGTCGACTTCTTCGATCAGGTAGACGCCACGCCGCATGCCACGCCTCCAACCAAGCGAGTGCTTGGTTGGAACAGTAGCAGCGAGCTCAGGCGGTGACGACGGGCGCGGGCTGCGGACCGCGACCGGTGAGCCACTCCAGGACCTTGCGATGCCCTCTGCGGGCGTCCTCGAAGTGGCCCCACCGCCAATATCTGGGCTGATCCCGCACTCCGGTGACCCAGGTCCGATAGGCCACCGGGCGCGGCCGGCCGTCGCTCGGCTCTGCCGCCGACGCGACACCGTAGGTTCTGATCACGACGCGTCCGCCGGGCGCGAACAGCACATCGTCCGCCACCGGATACAGGGTCATCTGGTCCAGCATCACAAGCCCCCCCTATTTGACTGGGGCCCACTCTGCCGGATCCGTGTTACGCCCCCCGCGCCGACGGGTTACGCGTGTGCGCGTCGTGTAAAAACGGCGTTACACGAGGAGGGTGTCGAACTCGCCGTCCTTGACTCCGAGCACCAGCGCGCGGATCTCGTCCCTGGTGTAGATCAGGGCAGGACCTTCGGGGAAACGGGAGTTCCGGACGGCAACGCCGCCGTCGGGAAGCTCGGCCAGCTCCACGCAGTTGCCGGTGGAGTTGCTGTAGAGGCTCTTCCGCCACCGAACGCCGTTGAGGTCGTTTGACGGCATGCCGTTATATGTCTGCATACAAGTTCTCTCTCAGAAGATCTTCGAGCAGATCCCGGGTGCCACCCGGCGTGGTGCTCTCCACGCACAGCTGCTCCATGGCCGTGAGGTACGGATCGATGTCCTCACGTTTGTCCAGGTACAGAGCACCCCAGAGTTGCTCGACATAGACCACGTCCGACAGGTCGGACTCCGGAAAGCGCAGGATCGTGAACGCCCCGCCTTCGGCAGCGTGCATCCCGAAGCGGAACGGCATCACCTGCAGCGTGATGTTGGGCAGCCTGGCCACCTCGAGCAGATGCTCGATCTGCTCGTGCATGATCTTCGGCCCCCCGATGGGCCGGCGGAGCGCCGCCTCGTCGATAACCGCCCACAGTCTCGGCCCGTCCTTCTGCCTGAGCCGTTCCTGTCGCTGCATGCGCAGATGCACGCGCTGTTCGATCGTGCTCTCCGGGGCGTCCGGAAAACCGAGCTGGACGACGGCTCGCGTGTACGCGGCGGTCTGCAGCAGGCCGGGCACGAACTGCACCTCGTAGGTGCGGACCACGCTCGCCGCCTCCTCCAGCCCCACGTACGTGATGAACCAGTTCGGCAACACTTCGCCGAACTTGTGCCACCACCCCGGCGTGTTCGCTTCCCGGACCATCTCCAGGAGGCCACGTCGGTCGGCATCGTCCAGGACGCCGTACAGCGTGAGCAGGTCTTCGACATCACGTGTCTTGAAACCGACCCGCCCGAGCTCCATCCTACTGATCTTGGATTCGGAGGCACGGATGTGGAACCCGGCCTCTTCTCGGGTGAGATCCCGCTCCTCGCGCAGCCTCCGCAGGCTGGCGCCCAGCATGATGCGCCGAACAGTGGAGCCGGACCCCGGCGGATCGATGGACACGTGATCATTCCTCCGGTATGTGGACTGAACACCAGTCTGTCAAAGATCGCCCCCTCCGTCCCAGGGTCGTTTTGGTAAACCGTAGCGCGTGCCGCGACCATATGCACGTGCATTCGCTATTGCACATGCACGGGAGGTTGCACCATCATGATCTCGTGCACTCCATCCTTCAGTGGTCCGCGCTCGACTGGTGGCCTCCCGTGGGCTGGTGGCCGCATCCCGCGCGCGATCTGCTCGCCGGCGGCACGGGGTGTACGGCCAGCGCCACCTTCGTCCTGCCCCCGCGCGCGGAGTCCGTTCATTCGGCCCGGAGCTTCGCGATGGGCACCCTGACCGGCTGGGACCTGCCCGAACTGGCCGACGGCATGGAGCTGGTCGTCTCCGAGCTGGCCACCAACGCGCTCCGGCACGGCCTGGAGCTCGGCGCCCCCCGCCGCCGCGAGGCCATCAGGCTCTCCCTGATCCGCCGCGGCTCCCTGGTCACCTGCGCGCTGACCGACCCCGGCTCGGCCACGCCGGTGCTGCGCGACCCTTCCCCGTTCGAACCCGGCGGCCTCGGCCTGCACATCGTCGAATCAATCAGCGTCCGCTGGGGCTGGTGCCCCCTCACTCCGCAAGGTAAAGCGGTATGGGCGGTTTTAGCCGCGTAGCCCGGGCACATCGGCTGGAGGGCGCCCCCGTACGGCCCGGACCGCACGGAGGCGCCCTCTGGCCTATGTTCTGTGACATTGGCCGCGCCTCCGGCACGGCGGGCTTGGCCGCTGGGGAGCCTGTGTCTTCCCTCGTCTCTCCGGCCGCATCGCGACCTGCGTTCCTCAGTCCAGACACAAGCGCGGCCAAGCCATGAGACTTGTGTGACATATGGGCTTTCGTTTCCTGGAATTCCCGGCCGTATATCCGGGAATCCGCGCCGATCGCGTTCCGGTGTGCTGAGGTGGAGTCGAGCACGCTGCGGGGAGGGAGCGGGAGAACAGGAGAATGACCTTTTCGGAGCGAACTGCGCAGAATATCTTGATCTCACGTGCGTCTCCACCACCGCGGCTTCCCGATGGCCTGAGAGATCTGTGATGGACGATCACCTAATCGCCTGGCTGACAACTCTCGACGAAGATCGACTCGCCCGCGTCCTGGCCAACCGCCCGGACGCCATCGCCGCGCCCTGGCCCCGCCGGCTGGACGCGCTCGCCCACCGCCTCGGCAACACCTTCGCCGTCATGGAGGTCATGCGCGGCCTGCCGCTGCCGCCGCTGGAACTCCTGCAAGCCTGCCTGGTGATCGGCGGCAAGCCGACCGAGGACGAACTGGCCCGCTTTCTCGGGGTCAGCACCTCAGAGGTGATCCCTTGGCTGGATCGCCTTTATGACTGCGCGCTGGCCTGGCCGGGCCAGGACGGCCGGATCCACCTGGCCGAAGCCGTCGCCCGCTGGTGGACCGCGCCCTGCGGCCTCGGCGAGCCGCTCTCCACCTACCTCGACTCCTGGATGCTCAACACCGAAGGGCTGCGCCGCATCTGCCGCGCCCTGGGCCTGCCCCCGCAGGGCGGCAAGCGCCAGATGGTGGCCAGGGCCACCGCCCTGCTCGGCGACCCGGAACGCCTCACCGACCTGGTCTCCGGCGCGCCGGACGGCACGGTCGGCGTGCTGGACGACTTCGCCTGGGACGGCCCCGTCCGCAGCGTGGACGGCAACCGGTTCCTCAACGCCGGCACGCCGGAGCAGTGGGCGGCCGATCGCGGGCTGCTGTTCCGGACCCAATGGGACGTCGCGGAGATGCCCCGCGAAGTGGCGCTGGCGCTGCGCGGCCCCGAGTACCACGGCCCGTTCACGCCGTATCCGCCGGACCTGGCCACCATCGCGGTGGACCGGGACGCGGTCGACTACGCGATGTGCCTGGCCGCCCCGCACGTGCTGGACCGGGCGACCGCGCTGCTGGAGAACACCGACAAGACGCCGCTGCCGCTGCTGAAGAACGGCGGCGTCGGGGTCCGCGAGGTGCGCCGGGTGGCCAAGGAGACCGGCTGCTCGGAGGAGGAGACCCGGCTGCTGCTGGAGGTCGCCGCGGTGGCCCGACTGGTCGCGCTGGACGAGAGCGTGGGCGGCCTGGTGCCCACCGACCGGTTCGACACCTGGCGGCTTGAGGACGCGCCGGCCCGGCTGCGCACCCTGCTGGCGGCCTGGTGGCGGATGGAACGCTCGTCGCTGCGCCGCGTCGACGGCCGTTATCCGGCGGTCCTCGGCGACGATCCGTCCGGGGAGACCATCGCCAGGATCCGCTGGGCGGTGCTCGGCGCGCTCACCGAGGTCCCGGACGGCTACGCGTTCGCCACCCTCCAGGAGCTCGTGCAGTCGGTGCACTGGCGGGCGCCGCTGCTGGACCGGGAGCTGCTGGCCGAGTGCGCGCCCGGGATCCTGGAGGAGGCCCGCCTGCTCGGGCTGGCCGCCCATGACTCGCTCACCGACCTGGGCCGGGCGCTGGGCGCGCTCGGCCAGGTGGCCGGGAACGAGAACGACGACACCGTCCCCGAGGTCGAGTACGACCCGGTGCTGGCAGAACGCTCGACGAGGGCGCTGGCCAGCGCGCAGCGCACCGCGCTGTTCGGCGCCGACCTGACCGCCGTGGTCACCGGGCCGCCGGCCGCCGAACTGGCCTCGCTCCTGGATCGGGTCGCGGAACGCGAGTCCAAGGGCGCGGCCTCGGTCTGGCGGTTCAGTCCCGCCAGCGTCCGGCGGGCGCTGGACGCGGGCGCGGGGGCCGACGCCCTGCTGGACCAGCTGGCCCAGGTCGGCACCCTGCCCCAGCCGCTCATCTACCTGATCAGGGACGTGGCCCGCCGCCATGGCGAGGTCACCGTCACCACGGTCGGCTGCATCATCCAGGGCAGCGACCCGGCGCTGCTGGCCGAGATCGCCGGCCATCGCCGCCTGGCCAAGCTCGGGCTGCGGCTGCTGGCCTCCTCGGTGCTGGCCAGCGCCGCCCCCGCCGACCGCACCCTCGCCGCGCTCCGCGAAGCCGGGTACGCGCCCGTCCCGGTCAACGACACCGGCGAGATCGAGATCCGCCGCGAGCCGCAGAGCGGCCGCCTGATCCTGCTCCCCGGCGGCCGGGTGGCCGAGCTGGACCCGCTGCCCCTGCTCACCGAACCGCCCCCCGACCCGCACGAGCACGCCAAACGGCTGATCACCACCCGCGAGGAGGCCAAACAGAACGGCCAGACCTGGGCGCTGATCGGCCGGATGGCCACCCGCCTCCCGACCGCGGAGCAGTCCCTGCTCGGCTTCGTGGTGGACCGGGGCGTCCGCGCCCTGATCACGCTGTCGGACGGCGTCACCGCCACCGTCAGCCACGGCGAACTGCACTCCGGCGTCCTGGACGCCTGGTGCGAGGAGGCCGGCGACTATCTGGAGTTCCCGCTCAACGAGATCGCCTCGGTGACCGCCTCCGGCTAGGGCCGGAAGGTGAGGGTGTCCGTCGCTTGGGACTTCACCGCCTGTTCGGTGGACGGCCAGGGCGTGGTCTGGCCGTCCGCCCACAGCTCGGCCTGGTCGTCGTAGTTGCCGTGGAAGGCGTGGCCGGACGCGCCCGTCAGGTTGACCCAGCGCGACCGGTCCAGGTCGGCCAGGTCGACGACCATGCGCATGGACGGCACCCAGTCGACCTGGTAGCCCTCGGTGGTGTTCCAGCCGGTCGCGTTGACGGCGTCCTTGCTGCCGGAGGCGCGGATCGGGCCCCGGTTGAACAGCCACTCGATCGGGCCGATGCCGGAGGTGCCGAAGGTCTCGTTGGTGAGTTCCAGGGTGTGCAGATCGCCCCAGCGCCAACCGGCCGGATCCGCGCCGAGCAGGTCGCCGATCTCGGCGTCGGCGTCGGCGAGCGCGGCGGTCAGGATGTCGTCACGGGTCTCGACCCCGTTCTTGGTACGGACGTCGTCCCACCAGGCCGAGTCCTCCGCCGCCAGCAGGGTGCGCATGATCTCGAACCAGCGGTCGTTGCCGGTCGGGCGGGCGTCCGCCGGGAGTTCGTCGTCGAAGGTCCGGGCGAGCAGGTTCTTCCAGACGACGTTGAAGTAGGCGGCCGCGGCCGAGTCGCGGTCCTGCCGGAAGTCCCAGTTCGCGAAGAGTCCGGTGCCGTGGCCGGTGAGGCGTGTCAGGTGCGGGACGAGGAGGGGCGCGAAGCCGTTGGCGGAGTCCATCTGGATCTCGCCCATCCGCTGGGCGGTCATCTGGCCGGCGGCGAGCGTGTCCTTGATCCGGGTGACGATGCGCTGGGAGCGGTAGCCGTAGGACCAGTCGGAGGTCAGGAAGGGACCGTTGCCGGGGGCGACGGCGGCGTTGTTGGCGGTGGCGATGAAACCCTCGGGCGGGTTGTAGGCGTAGGGCAGTTCGGCGAACGGGATGAAGCCGGTCCATTCCTGCTCGCCGGTCCAGCCGGCGCTCGGCCACTGCCCGTTCCCGCCGGACCTGACCGGGATCTTCCCTGGCGCCTGGTAACCGATATTTCCGTCTACGTCGGCATATATCAGGTTCTGGGAGGGAGCTTCGAAGAGGGCCGCCGCCGCGCGGAACTGCTCCCAGTTCTCGGCCTTGTTCAGCAGGAAGACCGAGTTCGCGGTCTGGCCGGGGTCCAAAGCCGTCCAGCGGAGGGCGACCGCGTGCTCGACCTCGGGCGCCTCGCCGAGGTTCCTGGCGGCGCCGGGGATGCCGTCGCCCGCGCTCTCCAGGACCTCGGAGATGATCGGGCCGTGCTTGGTGGACCGGACCGTCAGCGCCACGGCGGGACCGCCGGCGACCTTGATCTGCTCGGTCCGGGTCTCCAGGGGGGTCCAGGCGCCCTTGACCTCGTAGGTGTCGCCCTTGACGCGCTCGACGTACAGGTCGGTGACGTCGGGGCCGAGGTTGGTGAAGCCCCAGGCGACCCGGTTGGTGTGCCCGATGACCACGCCGGGCAGGCCGGCGAAGGTGTAGCCGGAGACGTCGTAGGGGCAGGCCGCCGTCCTGGCACGGCAGTGCAGCCCCGCCTGGTACCAGATCGACGGGATCCGGGGCCCGAGGTGCGGGTCGTTGGCCAGCAGCGGTTTGCCGGTGTCGGTGAACCGGCCGCCGACGACCCAGGAGTTGGAGCCGATGCCCTTGCGGTCGGTCCCCTCCGTACCGAGCAGGGAGGGCACCTTCCTGAGCACCTGGGAGACGCGGCGCAGCGCCGACGACGAGGTCACGGCGGGCGCGCCCGGGTCGAACTCGCCGTCCTTGACGGCTCCGGCGGTGACGATCGGCTGGTGCCGGTCGAAGGGGTAGGCGGGGAACAGCTCGTTGACCCGGTCGACCGGCAGCACGGTCGCGTCCAGGGCGCGTTCCAGCTCGTCGTCCATGTTGGAGCGCAGGTCCCAGGCCATCGCCTTCAGCCAGGCGAGGGAGTCGGCGGGCGTCCACGGCTCGGGCGTGTAGTCGCCGTTGGTGAGCTTGAGCACGGCGAACTCCAGGCTCCGGGCGGCGAAGCCGTCGTGCTCGGTCAGCCAGGCGTTCACCCCCGCCGCGTACGCGTCCAGGGCGCGCCTGGCCTCCGGGGTGAGCAGGGTCAGCTCCTGTTCGGCGACGCGCCGCCAGCCCAGGGTGCGGACGACCTTGTCGATGTCCAGGGTGGAGGAGCCGAACAGCTCCGACAGGCGGCCGGCGGTGGTCTTGCGGCGGAAGTCCATCTCCCAGAACCGGTCCTGGGCGTGGGTGTACCCCTGGGCGCGGAAGAGGTCCTCTGAGCTGTCCGCGAAGATCTGCGGGACGCCGTACGCGTCGCGGTACACGGTGACCGGCCCGGTCAGTCCGGGCAGCCGCAGTTCGCCGTCGGTCTGCGGGAAGGAGCTCCGGACGATCCAGGCGCCGGCCCCGGCCAGCACGACCGCCAGCACCACCAGGACGGTCAGGATCCGGAACAACCAGCGAAACGGCCAAGCAAACCGTGCATAGGGCGCAAACTTGACCATTCCCTGACCTTTCCTGGCTTGTGCGGATCAAAGTATCCAGGTCTGGGATGTGAGCTTGATTACCCAGGGGTAGCTATTCGGACACGAGCGCCCGCGCGAGCAGCCCGCTCTCGGTCCGCGCCCGTTCCGGCCCGAGTTCCCGGGCGACCGCCGCCGCGTGCTCCGCGCCGAGCGGGGCGAGCAGCGCGTGCGCGAGCAGGGCGGGATCCTCCGCCGGCCGCGCCTCGGCCAGGAGCATGCGCAGATGGGCGTGCCAGAACCGGTAGGCGCCCACCCGGTAACGCGCGCCGGGACTGGAGGTCTCGGAGACCCGGAGCAGGTCGATGTTCTCGAACAGGTAGCCCGCGTAGGCGTCCACGAAGGCGACGATCCGCTCCCTGGCCGGAGCGCCGGGCCCGACCGGCGGCGGCCCGGACAGCACCGCCTCCTGCAGGACCTTCTCCTTGTTGTCGAGCAGCGCGAACACCAGGCCCGACTTGTCGCCGAACCGGCGGAACAGCGTGCCCTTCCCGACCCCGGCCGCCGCGGCGACGGCGTCCATGGACACGTTGTCGATCCCGTGCTCGCGGAACAGCTTGATCGCGGCGGCGAGCACCTTCTCCCGGTTCCGCGCCGCGTCCGCCCGCTCCCTGGGCGGCTCCTCCCGGAAGATCTGCAACAACCGCGGCTCATCCATGACCGGACTCTAGCTCTCCTACCTGACCCCGCACCTGCGCAGCACCAGCAGGGCCAGCGCCCGCGTCACGTCCCGCAGTTCCGCCAGCTCCACCTGCTCCCGGGGCGCGTGCGCGAACCGGACGTCGCCGGGACCGTAGTGCAGCGTGGGGATGCCCGCCCCCGCGTAGATCCGCAGATCGCTCCCGTAGGGCGCGGCCGTCGTCCCCGGCCGCGTCCCGGTGACGTCCTCGACCGCCCGCGCCGTCTCCGCCAGCAGCGGATGACCGGCCGGCAGCCGCCCGCTGGCGAACCGCCCGCCCGGCCAGGTGATAGCGACCGGATTCTCGCGCAGCCACGGATCGTCGATCTCCGCCAGCGCCTCCTCCAGGGCGGCCGCCGCGTCGCCGGGATCCTCGTCCAGCCGCACCCCGAGCCGCCCTTCGGCCACCAGCAGATCCGGCACGCTGCTCGCCCAGTCGCCGGCCCTGACCGTCCCCACCTCGATCGGGTACGGCGTCGCGTTCCCGGCGAACAGCCGGTCGGGGTCGCGGTTGCGCTCGGCCTCCAGTCTCCTGATCGCGGTGAACACCGGCCAGAACGCCTCGATCGCGTTGACCCCCTCGTGGCGGGTGGCGCCGTGCGCGGCCCGCCCGGCCACTTCGAGGCGGAAGGTCAGCGAGCCGGCGTTGGCGGTGATGATCTTGCCGCTGGTCGGTTCGGTGATCACGGCCGCGTCGCCGGTGTGGCCGCGCAGCATCGTCGCGAACGCGCCCAGGCCGCCGTCCTCCTCGCTGACCACGCAGTGCACGGCGAGCGGGCGGGCCAGCCGCACCCCGGCGGCCTGGAGGGCCGCGACCACGGCGAGGTTGGCGGCCAGCCCCGCCTTCATGTCGCACGCGCCACGGCCGTGCAGGGTGGTCGCGGTGATCCGGGCCCCGAAAGGGTCGTTGCCCTCCCATTTGCCCAGGTCGCCGGTGGGAACCACGTCCACGTGGCCTTGCAGGATCAGCGCGGGCTCGCCTTCGCCTTCGGTTTTGGCGACGACGCCGTACCCTTCGGCTCGCGGCGCCTCCGCGCCCGGATAGTCCGGGTGCCCGCGCAGCGCCTCCAGGTCCAGTTTCCACAGGTCCACGTCGAGCCCGAGTTCGGCCAGCCGCCCGGCGCAGCGATCCTGCAACTCCGACTCGGCGTCTCCCCCGGTGACGCTGGGCACTCTGACCAGGTCGGCCAGCGCCCGCACCGTGCCCGCCTCGTCGATGGCGTCCAGAACCCGCGCTTCAATATTCATGCGGAAACTCTACGACTTGCCCTATTTATCCCTGGGGCTCATGTCGAGCGCGGCCTGCCGGACCGCGTCCAGGCTCTCCTCCAGCGCCGCCCGGAGGCGATTGACGTTGCTCGATAATCGGGCCAGCTCGCTCACGGCCAGATCGTCGCGTACGGTCTCCGCCAGCAGGTCCCGGTACTCGTCGGCCTGGTCGGCCAGGGCCCGGAGCTGGTGGTGGGCCAGGAACAGGCGGTCGGCCTCGCGGACCTTCGCCGCGTACCGCTCCAGCGCCTCCACCCGGCCGGTCACCGAGGCGACCACCGTGTCCAGGGTCTCCCGCATCGGCGTCAGCACCTGCTCGACCGGCTCGGCCAGCCCGCCCGCGACCAGCTTGTCCTGCTCGGCCCTGAGCCTGCTCACCTTGCTCAGCGCTCTGGCGATCTCCCATTCCTCCCAGGGCAGCAGCACTTCGTGGTCGGCCACGTCCAGCAGGCCGTCCCGGTAGACCGACGCCTTCCTGACCCGGCGGGCCGCCTTCTGCGCGCGGGCCACCAGAGCCCGGCTCGCGTCGTCGAAGTCCTCGTCGATCAGGAACCAGCCCGGGTTGGCGCGGGCCAGCTCCGCGAGCCGCTGCCGGCCCGAGGCGCCCATCCGCCGGAACACCGACAGCACCCCGAACAGCACCCCGATCAGCAGGGCGGCCCGCGCGAACCCGATGCTGGGCGAGAGCCAGATGAAGGCCAGCACGCAGACGATGAACCGCGCCTGCGGACGCCAGCCGTCCTGCCCCGACCGGTAACGCGACCACGGGCTGCCGGTCCTGACGTGCCGGACCAGCGCCAGGTCGGCCTGGAGCGCCTTACGGGTGTCGGCGGGGATGTCCGGGTCCAGGATGGTACGGACCCGCTTCGCGGTACGCGCGGGCGGCGGGACCGGGCTCCGGGGCCGCCGGGCCGGAACTTTGACCCAGTCCGCGGGCATATGGCTGTCGAATGCGGTGTCATCCGGTTCGATGACGACCGCCACCACGCCCGCGCCCGGATGACGGCCGGTCACCGGTCCGACCATGCTCGCCGGATAACGCACCCAATAACCGTCACCCGGGGTCTGGCAGACGTATTGCCCTGGCGCGACATCTATCCCGACGACGAACATTCCGTCGCCGGGAATTCGGTCTTCATATTTCACCGCCACCCGCAACGCCCCCTTTAATGTGACTTTACCTACCGTCACTCAGAGGCGGGCAGGCTCAGCTGAGCGACACCTTCGTGAAACGCGCCGCGAAGCCACTACCCACCGGCGCCGCCGCCATCGCCCCCGCCAGCGCGGGCGTCCCCGGCGGGAAGTAGGCCAGCCGGATCAGGGTCGTCGGCTCGGCCCCGTCGACCCCGTACTTGACCGTCACCGCGTCCCCCTCCCGGTGCAGGTCGATCGTCACCGATGACGGCGACCCCGGCGCGGGCTGCACCGACCAGTCCGAGAACCCCCGGGTCACCACGACGCTGATCTGCAGGGCTCCGTCCACGTACTCGGTCCCGGCCTTGATCCAGTTCTTCTCGTCGATCCGCAGGATCGCGCCGGCCTGGTCGTACTGCTCGGCGTAGTCCGCGTCGAAGGTCACCGTGACCCGGAGATCCCCCTCGATGACCCGGCCGTACATGGGCGCGTTGTCGAAGGAGTACCCGTAGTGCGTCTCCTGCCACAGGTCGGTCTTGGCCGGAACGGTGAGCGTCAGCGTCTCGTCCCCGGCCGTCCACGTCTCAGGTTCATTGATCCAGTCCATAGTCCGAATTGTCCCATGAGAGCGCTCTCAGCGGGAACTGTGATCCAGACGTTCGTAGTACCCGGGCAGGTCCTGCCAGGGGTTGGGGCAGGACCCGTTCGTCACGAACAGGGTTCTGGCCAGCCGGGCCGCGCCGCGCTGCACGAAACGGCGGGCCCAGCCGGGCACGCCGTACACCAGATGGCAGAACTGTCCGGGGCGTTCCGCCCAGGCGGGGACGCCGACCGCGCGGTAGGCGGCCCACGGGCCCTCGAAGGTGACCAGCAGGTCGGCGATGGCGGCGTAGCCGGGGTCGGGGTAGACGCCGGGGTTGAGGACCAGGCGGCCCTCGCCGCGGAGCGCGGCGGCGCTGACGCGGTAGTGGGACAGGAGGCCGGCCTCCGCCGCGACCTGATCCAGGAAGACGCCGCCGACGCCGTACCAGGAGCGGTAGTGGCGCGCGTCCACCACCAGCTCCCGGATCGGCCGGTCGCCGTAGGCGGTGTCGAGGTAGCCCAGGACCTCGACGCCCGCCGCCAGCAACGGCTTCAGGACCTGGCAGAAGGCGGGATCCCGCACGGTTCCCGGCCCGCTGTCCACGTTCAGCACGATGGTCCGCGGCGGCCGGGCGGCCAGCCGCCGCCAGGCGCGATCCTGCGCGACCGGATGGAAGTACGCGGGCACGAGCACGCTCATCCGGCCACCCCCCAGGCGTCCGCGAGCGAGTCGCGCAGCCCGGTTCCCGCCTGCCAGCCGAGCACCGCGCGGATGGCCGCGACGTCGGCGCACGACCACGGCAGCGCGGAGCCGCCGTCGTCGTCCAGGACGACGTGCCCCCGCCAGTCCGCCACCTCGATCATGACGGTGACCAGCTCGCGGACGGTCACCCCGCGCCCGGTGCCCAGGTTCAGGACCGGGGGCAGCCGTCCCGGCGCGAGCGCGGCGGCCACGATCGCGTCGGCGGCGTCCCTGACGTCCACGAAGTCGCGCACGTCGCCGGTGCCGCCCAGGCGCAGCTCGCCGCCCGCGCGCAGCCCGGCGATCAGCCGTCCGGTGACGCTGGTGACGGGCGCGCCCGGACCGATCGGGTTGAACAGGCGCAGCACCACCGCGTCCTGCCCGTCCCGGGCCGCCGCCCGGACGAGCTCGGTCCCGGCCAGCTTGGTCAGGCCGTACTCGCCGAGCGGCCGGCACTCCGCGTCCTCCCGCACCGGTACGGCATGCGCCCCGTACTCGGCCGCCGACCCCACCTGCACCAGCCGGGCGCCGGGAACCGCGTCCCCCATCGCCCGGACCAGCCGCGCCACCCCGGTCACGTTGCCCGCCACCAGCTCGGCGGCCGGCCCGTGGATCACCCCGGCGCAGTTGACCACCGCCGTCGGCCGCACGTCCGCCAGCAGCCCAGACAGTTCCGGCAGCGCCGTCGCCGCCAGGTCGAGCCGGGCCGGGCCGAGCGAGCGCCCGGAGACGACCAGCTCGACCCCGGGCACGGCCCGCAACCGTTCCCGCACGTGCCGCCCGACGAACCCGGACGCGCCCACCAGCAGCACTCGGTCCATCTCAGGCGCCCCGCAGCAGTGCCGGGCGCAGCACGTCGAACTCGGCGTTGGCCCGGTCGTAGTCGTCCGGCCTGCCGATGTCCAGCCAGTGCCCGTCGAAGTCGTACTGGGCCGGGTGTCTCCCCTTCCCGAGCAGGTCCAGGACCAGCTCGTCGAAGCCGAGGGGCAGCCCGGCCGGGTAGTCGTACAGGCACTGTTTGGTGATGGCGTAGACCCCCATGCTGACCCGGTAGTCGATGGTCGGCTTCTCGGTGAACTCGACGATGCGCCCGTCGTCGGCGGTGAGCACGCCGAAGTCGATTTTGACCTCGCGGCGGTAGGTGGCGATGGTCAGCGGGGCGTGCCCCCGGTTGTGGCCGTTGAGCAGGTCGCCGAAGTCGAGGTCGGTGAGGATGTCGCCGTTCATCACCAGGAACTGGGCGGGCAGCGCGTCCAGCATGGTCAGCAGCGGGCCGATGGTGCCGAGCGGCGAGGTCTCCAGGGCGTAGTCGACGCGCACGCCCCACTGCGCGCCGTCCCCGACGTAGGCCCGGATGAGGTGGCCGAGGTGGCCGATGGCCAGCGTCGCGGAGGTGAAGCCGCGCTCGCCGAGCTGGCGCATGATGATCTCCAGGATGGAGTACCGCTCGCCGATCGGCACCAGCGGTTTGGGGAGCGTGGTGGTGTACGGACGGAGGCGGACGCCTTTGCCGCCCGCCAGGATGACTGCGTGCACAGCGGCCTCACACGTTGTAGATGGTGGTTTTGTACCGGTCGATGTGTTCCGGGAACCAGGCGGCGCACGCCTTGAGCCCGTCCTCCAGGGTGTGGTCCGGCGCCCAGCCGAGGGCCCGCAGCCGGGTGCTGTCGCAGACCAGCCGCAGCACCTCGGAGCTGGCGGGGCGCAGCCGTTCCGCTTCGCAGCTGAACTCCACGGTGGCGCCCATGATCTCGGCGATCTTCGCGGCCACGCCGCCGACCGAGATCTCCTCCCCGGTGCCGGCGTTGTACAGCTCGCCCTCGACGCCGTCGGCCGCGCCGAGGAAGGCGAAGGCGGCGGCGGTGTCCTTGACGTACATGAAGTCCCGGGTGGGGCTCAGCGCGCCGAGCCGTACCGAGCGGGCGCCGGCCGCGATCTGGCTGATGATCGTCGGGATGACGGCCCTGGCCGACTGCCGGGGCCCGAAGGTGTTGAACGGCCGCAGCGTCACGGCGGGCAGGCCGAAGCTGAGATGGTAGCTCTCCACCATTTTGTCCGCCGCCAGCTTGGACGCCGCGTACGGCGACTGCGCCTGCAGCGGATGCGTCTCCGAGATCGGCACCGACCGCGCGGTCCCGTACGTCTCGCTGGTCGAGGTGTGCACCAGCCGCCCGGCCTGGCCGTCCCTGACCGCCTCCAGCACGTTGAGCGTGCCCAGCACGTTGGTCTCCACATACGACCGGGGCGCCTGGTAGGAGTATGGGATCGCGATCAGCGCGGCCAGGTGGTAGACCACGTCGGCCCCGTCCACCACCTGCCGGACGCTGCCGGGGTCGCGGACATCGCCGGGCACTACGTCGACCGAGGCCAGCACGCCGGAATCGAGCGTGTCCAGCCACCCCCAGGTGCCAAAGGAGTTGTACTGGGTCATGGCGCGGACCCGATGCCCGCGCTCGACGAGCAGTTCGACGAGGTGGGAGCCGATGAAGCCATCGGCTCCTGTGACTGCGTGCGTTCCCATCGAAGGGGTCACCCGTTCTCTAGTCGGAAGTTATCTGTGCAGTGGTGTGCGCGCGACCGCCGCCCAGGCCAGGCAGGTGATCGCGAAAAGCAGCGCGAGATACGCGCCGAGCTGGAGCTCCGGCGTCTGCGGCGCGGCCAGCTCAGCCGCCAGGGCGACCCCGAAGAGACCGAGCACCGGAGCGTTGATCCCGCAGGACTGCAGGATGAGCGCGACCAGGACCGCGCCGCCGAGCGCCAGGTTGGCCGCCAGCCGGAGCGTCTCGCCGTACCCGGGCCGGCCCGCGAGCCAGGCCAGCGCGGTGAGGGCGAGCAGCACGGCCAGGTAGCGGCCGAGCGCCCCGAACAGTTCGCCCCGGACCGCGCGGGCGAACCGCCGCGCGGTGGCGGTCCGGCCGAGCAGCAGGTGCCCGCCGCGCCGGAACCGGAACACCGCCCACTCGGCGGCCCCCATGCTCAGCGACAGCGGCACCATGACCAGCGCGCCGTTCTTGAGCGGCGTGCCCGCGGCCAGCAGCCCGCCGCAGAGCGCGCCGAACAGGGCCGGGGCCAGCGCGCCGAGCAGCCGCCCCCGGACCGAAGCCCTGGCGGGGGTGCGGCTGACGATCTCGGCCAGCACGACGGCCTCCGCCACCGAGAGCGCGCCGGCGGCCCACACCGCCCACGGCTGCGGCCACCCGCTGACCAGGTACACCGCGCTGACCACACACCCCGGGATCAGCACGGCGAGCAGCACCAGCTCCCCGTCGGCGACCAGGATCACCCCGGCCGCCAGCAGGTAGGCGGCCTGCCCCAGCGCCAGCGCGATCCCGGCCGGGCCGGCCGAGGTCAGCACGCCGACCCCGGCGATGACGGGCGCCAGCACCGCGAGCCCGGCCCTGAGCCCCCACCGCGCGACCGCGAGCCCGGCGTCCCGGTCCCCGTGCCCGATCGCCACATAGGCCAGGTAGGCCGCCCCCTGCCCGTACGCCCAGGCCAGCAGCAGCGACACCACCAGCACGACCGTGGACCCCGTCACCGCCTGCGCCGCCGTCACGTAACACAGCCCAGGCAGCCCGAACAGGATCCCCCTGACGGCGTGCCGCCCCTGATTCCCGGCCCACGGAACGGGCCCGTCCACCACCGGTTCGACCGGTTTGCGCGGCACGCTCCGATAGAGCGCCTCCGCGTAGGCGAACACGTCCGCGTGCCCGTGCCGCAGCGCGGCGGCCTCGTCGGTGAGCCCGCCGAACTCCAGCCCCGCCGCGATCTCCAGCGCGTCGACCGCGTTGGCGCACAGTTCGCGCACCTGGTCGTCGATGGCCTCCGGCAGCACCGTGGGCGCGCTCACGCCGCCACCAGCCGCGGATAGAGCGTACGGAAACTGTCCACGGCCCGGTCCACGGTGAACAGCCCGAGCGCGCGCTCCCGCGCCTCGGCGCCCATCCTGGCCCGCAGCTCGTGGTCGCCGAGCAGGGTCAGGCAGGCTTCCGCCATGGCCTCGGGGTCGCGCGGCGGCACCACGAGACCGGTCCCCGCGACGGCCTCCCGCACCCCGCCGACGTCGGTGGAGACCGTCGCCCGCCCGGTCGCCATCGCCTCGATCAGCGTGTAGGGGAACCCCTCCGAGATGCTGGACAGCACCACGACATGCCCGGCCGCGTAGGCGTCCCGGATGTTGTCCACCCGGCCCTCGAACACGACCGGCAGCTCCCCCGCCAGCTCCTTGCACCCGGCCAGGTACTTCTCCCGCCCGGCCGGCGTCCCCCCGAAGATCCGCAGCCGCGCCGCCGGCAGCCGCGCGTGCACCAGGGCGAACGCCCGGATCAGCGTCTCCAGATCCTTGATCGGGTCGATCCGCCCGGCCCAGCTGAGCGTCGGCGCCTCCGGCTCGGTCCCGGCCGGCTCGAACTGGTCCGGATCCACGCCGTTGTAGACCGTGCGCAGCCGGGCCGGATCGGCCCCGCACCGCACCTCCCACCGGATGTTGTACTTGTTGCCCGGCGTGATCAGGCTCGCCTCCAGGTAGGCCGCCGCGCACAGCAGCCGCAGGAAACTCAGCATCAGCTCCTTCACCGGCCACCGGTACGGCGAGTTCCGGAACCCCAGATACCGCTCCCGCAGGTACACCCCGTGCTCGGTCAGCACGAACGGCGTGCCCGCCGTCCACTTCGCCGCGAACGCGGGCAGCACCGCCAGCCCGTTGGCCACCACGTGCGTGACGTCGGCCCCCGGCGCGGGCCGCAGCAGCGGCCGGAGCGAATGCTCGATCAGGTCCACCGCCGTGACCGCGTCGTGCACGGTCGGCGTCACCCCGATCCGCTCGAACTCGGCCCGCCTGGCGTCCCACACGTCCAGCACGCAGCGCACCGAGGTGTCGCCGCACAGCGGGGCGCCGAGCCGGAGCAGCTCGCGCAGCACCCCGCCGAAGCGGGCCGCCGACCCCTCCCAGGGGTCGAGCATCAGGTCGAGCATCTCGCGGAACAGCTCCTCGAAGCGTCTTCTGGCCCGGCCCCTGGGCGGGCGCCGGGTGGCGGCGCCCCACAGCGGGATCGGCGTGACGGTGGCGTTGCCCGGCAGCTCCCAGGCGAGGCTCTCCCGCCCGGTGCCGGTGATGGCGTGCAGGTCGAAGCGGTACTCGGGCATGCCGCGCACCAGCTGGTCGCACCAGACGCTGACGCCGCCGTAGTGGTGGGGGTAGCTCCCCTCGGTGACCATCGCGATGCGCATCGGGCGCTACGGCAGCAGCAGCTTGATCGGCGTGAGCAGCGCCTCGCGCTGGTAGGCCGAGAGCTCGCCGGCGTAGGCGGAGCCGAACGGGCTGCTGCCGAGGTTGAGCAGGTTGGGCACCCGGGTCCCGGCGGGGGCGGTCAGCGGCACGTCCAGGGTGTCGGGGGCGTCCACGTACACGGCGCCGTTCTGGATGTAGCCGGTGACCTGGCCGGCCTGGACGGCCTGCTTCCAGAGCTGGGTCCGCCTGAGCTCGGCGCCGATCGCCGAGGTGCGCAGGTTGACGATCGGGGCGCTGGCCGCGTACAGGGTGTTGTACTGGGTGAACAGCTCGCCCAGCACCGAGTAGAGCAGCCGGTCGCCGGTCAGGTTGGACTGGTGCGCGTAGTGCGGCCAGGGCAGGCCGCCGAGCACGTGCCGCATCGCGGTGCGCACCTCGGCGGGCAGGATGTGCTGGGGCCAGCCGGTGGCCGGGTCCAGCGGCGGGATGCAGGTGGTGGTGAGCGGGTTGTCCTCGCAGATGCCGGAGCCGCCGTCGGCGCGGCTGTTGTAGATCCAGTTGTACTCGTCCACCTCGTCGGCGAAGGTGGCGACGTTGTAGAAGACGTTCATCGGGTAGCGCGGCACCGTGAACGCGCCGCCGACCGGGCGCTGCGCCGGGTCGCGGGAGGCGTCGCTGCCGATCCACTTGACGCCGGTGCTGTTCAGCGCCGGGGCCAGGTTGGGGTTGTCGACCGGCTGGCGTGGCTGCAGGAACAGGCCCGAGTGCTCGCCGGTGACCAGCTCGGTGGTGTCGTCGGCGAAGCCGTGCTGGTTGGCGAACTGCTTGTTGCGGTTGATCTCGTCCTCGATGGTGGCCCGGGTGGTCCACACGGTCTGGCCCTGGGCGTTGGTGGCGCACCGCCACGGCAGGACCGAGAAGTCCTGGGCGCAGCCGAGGAACGGGTGGGTGTAGGTGTGGTTGGCCCACCTGAACTTGGCCTTGTTGGCCTTGAGACTGGTCAGCAGCGGGTCGGAGCCGCCGTGCTCGGCCGCGTAGAGCGCGCTGCCGCCGCCGTTGTAGTAGAAGTCCAGGGTGAAGCCGTTGGCGTTCTGCCATTGGACGGCGGCGGTGACGTCGGCGGGCGTCATCCGGATGCCGGTCTCCGGCGCCTCGGGCGGGCAGTCGCTGGCCGGGGTGCAGTTGTGGACCGGGTCCCACTTGGTGTCGTCGCCGAACACGTCGTCGACGTGCATGGCGAAGTAGTTGCGGTCGTAGCCGAAGTGCACGCCCTTGGTGAGCCAGCTGATGATCCCGTGCGAGATCATCCGGAACTGCTTCTGGTTCTGGTTGAACGCGGCGGTGACCACCATCTCGCTGCGCCCGTCGTGGGTGTAGACGCCGGCCAGCACGCCCTGGGTCGCGCTGTTCGGCACCGGCATGGTGAGGAACGGCTGGAAGCTCTTGCCGTTGGCGGGGTCGTTCGGCAGCGGCGTCGCGAGGTAGCCGTAGCTCTCCCCGACGACGGGCGACTCGTCCTCGAACGGCACCTGCCCGCGCAGGTACGGGAACGGCGCGCCGGGCGCGATGCTCGCGGTCATCCCGTCCAGCGGCCCCAGATATTCCGGATAATTAAGACCGACATCTGGGTACGCGTACACGTAAGCGCTGAGTTGACGGATTCCGAAGCGTTTCTCGAAGTTCACCAGGGCCGTCATTTCCGCCTGGTCGGTAAACGGATTCGCGTTCGGCAGGATCACGCCCTGGAACTTCGCCCGGTCGGCCGCGCCGACCGTGTCGGCCAGGAATCCGGGCGTGATGATCGGCCGCCCGGGACTGCTGAGATCCACTTTCTGGTACGGCACGCCTTCTGAGTCCATCGCCTGCGCGATCGCGTCGGTGGACGGGGAACCGTCGCTGACGAGCAGGATCTTCATGTTGATCATCGGTTCCACGGCGTGCGCCGCGGTCGCGGGGACCAGGACGAAGGCCGAGGTCAGACCGAGGACGGCCGGACCGAATCTGCGGACGAGCGCCACCATGCCTCCTAATGGGGGGATCCAGACATGTGCCATATTTACGGCCTTTTCCTAATGAAGGCGCGAAATGACTATCTGGTGAGATCGCAAGGCATAGTTATAGCGGCGAATTCCGCATTGACGGGGGGCCTCAGAGAATTCAACCAATGTTGACACGACAACAAAATGCCCGAACGGCCGATCGAGTTCGGCATTATGGGCATATCCCGGCGATTTACCCTGGAACTCCAGAAGGGGCGGAGCGATAATCGATTCAACGCGAAAAATCCGGATATATGGCGGGGTCGGGTGGGGGCGCCAGGCCGCGTACGCGGGCGGCGTCCGGATTTAGCGGACTTGCCGCAACTGGCTACCGCGGGTCGAACGCCCAGTAAACTGCCGAATGTGGCCGACCCGAAGTTCGAGATCCAGATGCTGCACGACCGAGTCATGGTCAAGGCCGAGCAGGAGACCGAGGAGCGACGCAGCACCGCGGGCATCGTCATCCCGGCCACCGTCAAGATGGACAACCGTCTCATCTGGGGTGAGGTCGCGGGCGTCGGCGCCAACGCCCGCGCCGTCAAGGTGGGCGACAAGGTGCTGTTCAGCCCGGAAGACCAGCTTGAGGTAGAGGTCCACGGCCAGACCTACCTGGTCATGCGCGAACGCGACCTGCACGCCGTGGCCACTCCGCAGACCGACCACGGCACCGGGCTCTACCTCTAACCGTCCGTAGCGGGGTCAGGCCCTGGCGGCCTCGCGGGCGTGGCGGGCCTCGCGGCGCTCCTCGAACTTGGTGGCCATCAGGTCCAGCTGGGACATGAAGGTGTTGAGCTCCTCGCGGGCCTTCTCGCCCTCGGCGTCCAGGCCCTCCAGCTCGTTGACCTTCCACTGGCGCAGCACGGGGGCCAGGACCTCGTCGCAGTGCAGGCGCAGGTCGTAGATGCCCGCCATCGCGATGGTCACCGACTTGCGGGCGAAGCCCTGCATGCCGGCGCCGGGCATCTGGAACGAGGTGACCACGTCGGTGACCGCGCGCATGGTCTGCGACGGCGAGAGTTCGAAGGCCGCGCCCAGCAGGTTGCGGTAGAAGAGCATGTGCAGGTTCTCGTCGGCGGCGACGCGGGCCAGGATGCGCTCGCAGACGGGGTCGCCGGAGACCCGGCCGGTGTTGCGGTGCGAGATCCGGGTGGCCAGCTCCTGGAAGGAGACGTAGGCGAGCTGCTGGAGCATCGTGCCGTACTCGGTGGCGAAGCCGTTCTCCATGTGGGCCATCCGGGCCCGCTCAAGCGCGGTCGGGTCCACGGCGCGGCTGGCCATCAGATAGTCGCGGATGACGATGGCGTGCCGGCCCTCCTCCGCGGTCCAGCGGTGCACCCAGGTGCCCCACGCGCCGTCCCGCCCGAAGGTGGTGGCGATCTCGTGGTGGTAGCTGGGGAGGTTGTCCTCGGTCAGCAGGTTCACCACGAGCGAGACGCGGGCCGCCTCCGGGATGGTGGAATCCTCGGGACGCCACGCCTCACCACCGAGGACGCCGTCGAAGGTCCGGCCGTCGCTGTACGGCACGTATTCGTGCGGAAACCACTCTTTGGCCACGTCGATGTGCCGGTTCAGATTCTCCTCGACCACATGTTCCAGCTCCACCAAGAGCTCGGTCTGCGTCAGCGCACGCGACATTTTTACCCCTAACCTACGAATTCGTAACCTACGCTACCGTAACTTGGCCCGCCACACCCCGAGCGAACTCACAGAGATCCGCGAGGGTTCTTGTGGGACCTCCACTACACCACCCTCCGTATACACGACCGGAACACGACGCGACTTCCGCTCCGATATTCGGGCGAACTAGGCTGCCCGCATGCCAAGGAAAGCCCGCTTCTGGATCGTGGTCGCCATCCTCGTGCAGGTCGCGTGGAGCCTGCCGGTGGGCGCGTACTTCACCTACCGGTGGCTGGCGTTCGACGACCCGGACACGAGTCACGCCTGCGTGGACAGCCGCGGCCGGACGAGCACCTGCCTGGAGGGCGAGACCACGAACATGATCGTCGGGATCGTGTTCCTGGTCATCGGCTGCGTCGCGCTGGCGGTCGCGCTCTGGCTGGCGGTCCGCTGGATCAGGCGCGGCCGGCGGGAGGACTACCTGCGTGAGCACGGCATCCCGGCGCAGGCGATCGTGGTGACGGCTCAGGCGACGGGGACCCGGGTCAACGGGCAGCCGCTGTGGCGTCTCACGTTGCGGGTGCCGGACGTGCCCGGCCTGGAGTTCCGGCATCGCACGCTCAGCCGGGTCCCGCAGGGCGCCACGGTCACCGTCGCGTACGACCCGGCGCGGCCCGGCGACCCGGTCATCCTCGACGACCTCCGTACCGTCGCGGCGAGCATGTCCTATCCGCGGACCGCGTCCGACGCCCGGATCCAGCGGCTGACGCAACTGGACGCGCTCCGCGGCTCCGGCGCGATCTCGGCGGCGGAGTTCGACCGCCTCAAGGCCGAGGCGATGGAGGAGGACTGACCGGGACGACCACCACCCCGGTCGCCGTCGTCGCCACGATCGGGGGTTCCAGGACCTCCGCCGCCGACTCGGACCGGTCGGGCCTGGCCCGGCAGACCACCAGCGCCTCGAAGGCCAGCGTCCGGCTCCGGTTGCCGACCCTGGTCACCTCGGCGCTCACCTCGATCACGTCCCCGGCCCGGACGGGCGCGAGGAACCGCACGTCCGAGTACGAGGCGAACAGTCCCTCGTCGCCGTCCAGCCGCACGCACACTTCGGTGGCGACGTCCCCGAACAGGCCGAGCACGTACGCGCCGTCCACCAGTGACCCGCCGTAGTGCGCGTGCGAATACGGGACATACCGCCGATGGGTGACCTTCATGCCGGGCTCCAGGTGGGGATCAGCGCGGCCACCAGGTAACTGGCCACTTCGCCCGGTGTGGTTCCCTTCCCGAAGATGCGGTCCACGCCCAGGTCGGACGGGGACACCGTGTCGAACCTCGGGCCGCCGACGACCAGCAGCGGGCGGCCGAGCCCGCCGGTCAGCGAGGTCGGGTAGGCGTCCGTGAACGCCCCGGCCATCTGCTTGGTGTTGTGGATGTGCGCGCTCTTCTGCGTCACCACCTGGGAGACCAGCACGGCGTCCGCGTTCGCGTCCTTGGCGTGCGCGACCAGTTCGTCCACTTCGACCTGGGCGCCTAGGTTGTGCACTTCGATCTCGCGGTAGTACTCCAGGCCCTTCTCCCCCGCGAACCCTTTCACGTTGAGGATCGCGTCGATGCCGACCGTGTGCGCGTCCGTGCCGATACACGCCCCCACCACCACGAGCTTGCGGCCCAGCACACTCCTGATGGCCAGGTTGACCTGCTGGGGCGTGAGCAACTCGTACTCGCGGCCTTCGGGGACGACGATGCCGGCGTAGTCGATGAGGTGGGTGACTTTCCCGTACACGATGAAGAACGTGAAGTCCGGGCCCATCGCCTTGGTATGGACGACGCTGGCCGGTTCTAGACCCATCTTTCCCGCCAGCTGCAGAGCGGCCGACTCCGCACGGGGGCCCTGCGGGACGGGCAGGGTGAAGGACACCTGCACCATGGCGTCGCCGGTCGTGTCGCCGTATGGGCGGATGATCTGTTTGATCGTGTCGACCGAGATGGTCACGGGCGCTCCTCAAGGATCTCGGTGGCCGGGTTGTAGTAGCCGTCGGCCTGTTCGATCACGCCGTCCAGGCCCTTGCCGCGGTCGGCGGGGCGGCGGGTGACGCCGAAGGTGCCGTCGGCGATGGCGGTGAGCAGGCCGTCGTCCGCGACCCGGCCGAGCAGGTCGACGGTTTCGGAGAGCACTTGCCTGGCGCGTTCGACGGTGAAGCCGCCGGGGGCGGGATGGAAGTCCTCGGCGAGCGCGCCCGCGGCCCGGCGGACATACCGGACGTTCTCCAGGGCCAGGTCGCGGTCGGAGAGCCAGGGGGTGTGGATGCCCTCGGTCATCATGCCGATCAGGATGATCGACTGGCCGGTCAGCACGCCGGCCAGGTTGAAGAAGGCGTCCAGCAGGTAGCCGGCGAAGATGTTGCCGGTCATGTGCTTGGTGGGCGGCATGTACTTGAGCGGCGCGTCCGGGAAGAGTTCCCTGACCAGCTGGGCGTGCGCGAGCTCCAGCCTGAACGAGTCCGGCAGGTCCGGATTTATCTCGAAAGCGTGGCCGAGGCCGAGCTGCGCGTCCGACAGCCCCGCCTCGTGGCCGAAACGTTCGTTGAGCAGCTGGGAGGCGATCACGGTGTGCGCGGCGTCGACCGCGTCCGCCGTGGTCAGGTAGTTGTCCTCGCCGGTGTTGATGACGATCCCGGCGCGGGCGTGGATCTGCCGGGAGAAGCGCTGGTCGATGAAGGTCCGCTTGGGGTTGATGTCGCGGAAGATGATGCCGTACATGCAGTCGTTGAGCATCATGTCGAGGCGTTCCAGCCCCGCCAGCGTGGCGATCTCGGGCATGCACAGCCCGCTCGCGTAGTTGGTCAGCCGGACGTACCGCCCCAGTTCCCCGGACACCTCGTCCAGCGCGGCCCGCATCAGCCGGAAGTTCTCCTGCGTGGCGTACGTCCCGGCGTACCCCTGGCGGGTCGCGCCCTCGGGCACGAAGTCCAGCAGCGACTGCCCGGTCGACCGGATCACCGCGATCACGTCGGCCCCCTCCCGGGCGGCGGCCTGCGCCTGCGGAATGTCCTCGTAGATGTCCCCGGTGGCCACGATCAGATAGATCCACGGCATGTCCGGATTCCCATGCTTACCCAGGAGCCGATCCCGGTCCGCCCGGTTCGCGTCGATCCGCGCGATCCCGCGCGCCACCGCCTCCCGCGCCCGCTTCCCGGCCCGTACGGCTTGCGCCCCCGCCGGCACCTCGAACCGCGCCCGCACCAGCTCCCGCGGATCCTGGTGCTCCCGCAACGCGTGGAACACCGGCAGCGCGATCCCCCGCTCCAGGCCGACCTGCGCCCGCACCGCGTCCACGATCCGGTTCACCCACGGCGTGCCGTCCGCGTCCGCCCCCGTCACCCCGGCCAGCCGGAGCACCGCGCGCTCCACCGACACGGTCGTGTGCGTCCGCGCCATCTCGATGATCGGCTCGGCCGCCCGCGCCGCCAGCCGCCGGGCCTTCGCCACGACCTCCTGGTCCAGGCCCAGCTTGCTCACGCGTGCCTCCCCTCGAACAGGGCGCGCACGCCCGCGGACGTGCGGAACAGGTCCAGGGCGAGCGCCGCGTGGCCGGGCGTGTAGCCGTTGCCGACCAGCATGGTCACGTCGGCGGCGAGCCCTTCCGCGCCGAGCGCCGCCGCGCTGAACGAGGTCGCCATCGAGAAGAAGATCACCGTCCCGCCGTCCCGGGTGGCCAGGATCGAGCCGTGCTCGCAGCCGGGCACGTCCACGCAGACCACGGTCACGTCCACGGGCGCGCCGACGGCCGCCGCGAGCGCGACCGGATCGCGCGCGTCGGCGATGACCACCTCGTCGGCCAGCCCGGCCGAGGTCAGCGCCTCGGCCTCGCGCGCGTGCGGCACCACGCCGACCAGCCGGGCGGCCCCGGCCCGGCGGGCGGCGGCCAGCGACAGCGAACCGCTCTTCCCGGCCGCCCCGATCACCGCGACCGCCGACCCCGGTTTCACCACCCGGCGGGTGAGCGCGGGCGCGCCGCAGACGTCCATGACCGACAGCGCCAGCGGGACCGGCAGGTCGCCGGGGAGTACGGCGGCGATCGAGCGGGCGAACAGGATCGCGTGCCCTTCGGCGGGCACCTGCTCGGATCTGCCGTCCCACCGGGCGAGCCCGTCGGTGATCCGCAGCGGGGTGAGCGTCAGCGACACCAGGGTGGCCACCCGGTCCCCCGGCTTCAGCCCGAGCGGCGAGTCCGGGGTGACCTCGTCGACGACGCCGACCAGCATGCCGCCGGAGCCGGTGACCGGGTTGTGCATCTTGCCGCGCGACTCGATGATCGCGAGGACCTCGGCTTTGATGGCGTCGCCGTACTGGTCGGACAGCTGGCGGAACGAAGCCGCGTCCAGGTTGAGGCGTTCGACCCGGATCCGCACCTCGCCCGGCCACAACTCGGGCGAGGCGTCCAGGCGTTCCGCCGCCTGCGGCAGCACGCCGGTCGGGGCCAGCACCCGGTGCAGGCCCACCGGTGAGGCGGTCCACCCGCCATCTTCACGGGAAACGCGGGCTTCTCGCATCACTCACCGTCCTCACGCCGATCCGCCATTCCTGAGTCTCGACTCAGGGAAACATCTTGTCCCACCCCATCCCCAGCAGGCAATATCTGGCACATGACTGCCGCGACCCTCATCACCGTCGCTCCCACCGGAGCGGAGGCGGACAAGGCCAGCACCCCCGCCCTCCCCGTCACCCTGGACGAGCTGGTGGCTGCCGCCGTCGCCTGCGAGGCGGCCGGCGCGGCGGTCATCCATGTGCACATCCGCGACGACGACGCCCGGCCCACCCTGGATCTGGGCCGGTTGAAGGACACGGTGGCCGCTCTGCGCGCCCACACGTCCTTGATCGTGCAGCTCTCGACCGGCGGCGCGGTCACTGATCCGTACGAGGCCCGGCTGCGCGTGCTCGACGCCGCCCCCGACGCGTGCTCCCTCACCTGCGGCACGGTCAACTTCGGCGACGACGTCTTCATGAACCCGTGGGGCTTCATGACCGACCTCTACCAGGCCACCCAGGAGAAGGGCGTCGTGCCCGAATTCGAACTCTTCGACCTCGGCCACATCGCCGCGCTGAACCGCCTGCTCGCGACGTACGGCCCTCCACGCGGCGGCCGGATCCACTGCGACCTGGTGATGGGCGTCCCCGGCGGCTTCGGCGGCGACCTCCCCACCGTCGCCGCCGCCCTGCGAGCCCTCCCGGAGGGCGCGACCTGGTCCGCCACCGGGATCGGCAGGACCTCGGTGCCGGTGCTGCTGGCGGCCCTCGCGGCGGGCGGCCACCTGCGCGTCGGCATGGAGGACACCCTCACCTTCGCCAAGGGGCGGCCGGTACGGGACAACGCCGAACTGGTGACCAGGGCCGCCGCGGCGGCGACCCTCGCCCAGCGCCCGCCAATGGACACCGCCACCGCCCGCGCTTTCCTCGGGCTCCCCACCGGTAACGGTTGACAGCAGGCCTGGACGCGGCGACCGGGGTGACATCATGATCGACAGGTGCGGAAACCGCCTGCCCGGCTTCTGATCGTCGCCGCGGCCATCGCCCTGATCGTGACCGCCGAGGCGGTGGCGGTCTTCCGGCTCCCCTCGCCCCCACCGGCGGCCGAATCCGAAGAGCTCGCGGAGCCCGAAGTCTCCGTAGAACCACTGAAAATCGTCCTGAGTCCCGCGAAGGTCCAGCCCGGTTCCCAGATTACGGTGACCGCGCCCTGCCGGGGGCAGACGGCGACGGCGGTGTCGCCGATCCTCACCTACACGCCCAGCCTGGATACCTCGACCGGTGACGGCCCGGCGACCGGACTCGTCGACGTGGACTCCCGGATCCCGCCCGGCATCTATGAGATGCGCGCGACCTGCGACGAGACTGGCGACTCCGGCAGCGCCATGTTCCAGGTGATCCCGCCGCCGGGCGGGATCACACCCGGCCGCGGGCTGGCCGCCGTCACGCGAGTGACCCTGACCACCCCGGCCAGGGACGAGGTCGAAGCGGCGTATCGGGCCTATTCTTTGGAGCTCGAGAACGAGACCTACGTCAAGGTCGCCGTCACCCACGAATGGCGGCTGCGCGCCGACGACCCGGACGCGGCCCTGCTGCGCGCCGGCGCGGCCCTGGACACGCCGACCGACTTCCTGACGATAAGACTCGGCGAAGTGGACACGTACACCGGCGGCCAGGACCTCCCGGTGGAGTACGAGATGCCGGTGCTCCGGGTCGACCCCGACTCCGGCCAGTTCGTCGTCACGGCGACCGGGGTCGGTTACGGCCTGTCCGGCGGGATCGGCGCCCGGATCTGCCGAGTCGCGTTCTGGCCCCCCGCACCCGATGGCTCGGTCTCCCGCCCGGCCACCCACGAGATCATCGTGGCCGCGCCCGGCCTGACGCTGTGGGGGGTGACGGGCGCGGCGCCTTCGGCGCAGGACCGCGAAAACCTCCGGTTCGACGGAACCCAGGTCACCCGAGTCGCCTTCGGCACGGGCACGCCCGGGTCGGGGGCCGCGGCCGCCTACCTCGCGGGAGATGCGTCCGGCTACGTCTTCTCCAATCCCACGGAAGCCACGGACGGCCCATGGTGGGTGACCACAGCCGCGTTCAACGCTCTCGCGGTGCTGGTGATCGCCGTGCTGGTCTGGACGTTCGCGCGGTCGTTCGGGGCGGCCTGGTGGAGACGCTGGGACAACCGGTTCCTCGTGCTCTGGTTCCTGGTCTTCTATCTGGTCGGTCTTGGCTTCAGCCCGCCGCCGCCGCTGGAGTTGCCGCTGATCGGGCTGCTTCTGACCGGCCTGCCCGTTCTCGCCCTCATCATGGCCGCCCGGCGGGTCGGTCCCCCGCCCTGGCCCGGTTCGACGATCGGCCTGCTGTCGATCGCGGGTGGGCTGATCGGGGCCGTCCTGATCGGATCCGGTCTGCTGCTCCTGTCGATCGCTCCCTGGTGGTGGGCCGTTCTGCCGGCGGCCGCGGTCGGGGTGACCGCGTTCCGGCGGGCGCGCCCGTACGCGCCGGTGCTCGCGGCCATCCTGCTGGGGACTGGGATTCTGCTCACCATCCGGGTCGGCCTGGAGGGGCTGGCGCCCGGGTACGAGGCGATGACCCTGATCATGGGCCTGGAACTGATGGTGCTCCTGGTGGCGGGTTTGGCGGTGGCCACCGGCCGGTGGCCGGGGCGCGCGATCTTATGGTCGGGAGCGGCCCTGACTCTGATCATCGGCGTCGGCCTGGCTACGGCCTCATCGCACTTCTTTTCCGGCTACACCGTCCCGGCGGAGTTCTACCTCTACTCCGGATCAGTCGGCATCATCGCGCTGATCTACCTCATCCTCCTCGCCGTATTGCTGCTGATCCGGCTCAGACGACTGGGGCAGTCCGCTGCCGCCGTCTTCCAGGGCGAGGCGTACTCCACGATGCTGCTGGGGCTCTTCCTGCCCCAGGTCGCCAATGACATCGCGGCCCCGGCCACCGTCGTGATCATGTGGCTGGCCGTGCTGTGGCTGCTGTCCGGGCCGTCCGCCCAGCGGGCGAAGACCAGCCCGGAGATCACCCCCGAGCGGCACCAGACCCTGATCAGAGCCCTGGTGAACCGCCGCTTCGCCCGCGCCGCCCTCACCGACCTGCTCCGCCAGGGCCGCAGCAGGATCGCCGCCGGCGAGATGTCCATGGCGATCTTCGAGAAGCAGCGGCGGACCCTGCTCAGGGCGAGCGACGACGCCACCGGGCCGATCGACTCGGACCTGGCGCTGTCCACCGCCGGCGGCCGCACGCCCTGGCAGGGAGCGGTCACCGCCTTCGGGGTGGGGCTGGTGCTGTCGATTCCGTTCACCACCGCGAGGCTGGTCCAGTCGACCGCCCCGGACGAGCTGCCGGGTGTGCTGGCGACCGCGTCGATCGCGCCCCTGCTGTGCGCGGTCTTCGGCTTCTTCTACCCCAGGGTCCGGGGCGACCAGCCGCTCACCAAGTCGATGTTCCTGCTGCTCGCCGCCGTGGTCATCACCATCCCCGCGCACCTGTTCGCGCTCGCCGTCACGCTGACCGCCGATCCGGCCGCCTTCAGCACGCCGCTGCCCACGCCGGCCGAAGCGATCATCGGCGCCCTGCTCGCGATGGGCAACCTGGCCGTGGTCTGCCTCGGGCTCGGGCTCTTCTGGGAGTGGCGGCTGCTGAACCTGGCGGCCGAGCCGTGGGTCCGGGTCCGCAGCGTGCGCAGCGCCCGCGCCATCGCCGCCCCCCTCACCGCCGTACTGATCGCCGCCGGAACCGCCGTGACGACCGCGTTCGTCAACAACGCCATCGCGCCCCTGCCCACGATCAGCGAGGTGAAGCCGACGCCCACCCAGGCTCCATAGTTACAGAACGTGAGCGTCCGCGTACAATGAGCTGTAGTCAGGCTCTTCTGAGGAAGGACGCTGCGCGTATGAGGGATCTCCCCGCTCCCGCCTCCGCCGACCTGGTCGCGGCGGGCGCCCCCCAACCTGACCCCGGTGTGCGGGTCTCCGCCGACCTGGTCGCCACCGCCACCCACGGGCTCCCCGCCGGTTCCGAGCCCAAACGGGTGCTGGTGATCGGCGCCGGGATGGCCGGACTGGTGGCGGCGTACGAGCTGATCGCCCAAGGCCACGACGTGACCGTGCTGGAGGCGCAGCACCGGGTCGGCGGCCGGGTCCACACCCTGCGGGGCTTCGCACCCGGTCTGTACGCCGAAGCCGGCGCCATGCGCATCCCCCGGGTCCACGACCTGACCCTGGGCTACTGCCACCGCTTCGGCCTGGAACTCCGCCCCTTCGTGATGGACAACCCCCAGACCCTCGCCTACATCCAGGGCAAACGCCTCACCATGGGCCAGCTCAACGCCGAACCCGACCTCCTCGACTTCGACCTCGCCCCCCACGAGCAGGGCCGCACCTACACCGACCTCTGGCGCGAGGCCACCGCCGAAATCCACGACCTGTACGCCCAGGAGGGCGAGAACGCCCTCGACCGCCTCTGCGCCGAATACGACCGCTACTCCATCCGCGCCTTCCTCCGCGAACGCGGCTTCTCCACCGGCGCGATCGAGCTCTACGGCATCATGAGCTTCCGCGAGGCCAACCTGAACGCGGCCGTCATCGAACAGTTCCGCGAGATCATCGGCCGCGCCTTCGAGGACATGCAGGAGATCGCCGGCGGCTCCGACCTGCTCCCCACCGCCTTCTACCGCGAGATCAAGGACCACGTCAGATTCGGCCACGAGGTGCACGCCATCGAACAGGACAGCGACGGAGTCCACCTCCACGTCCGCACCACGACCGGCCAGACCACCCTCACCGCCGACTACGCCATCTGCACGATCCCGTTCTCAGTCCTGCGCGACATCGAAGTCCACCCCGCCTTCTCCCGGGGCAAGCAGCGCGCCATCCGCGAACTCCACTACAACGCCTCCACCAAAATCCTGTTCCAGGTCCGCACCCGCTTCTGGGAGCAGACCGACCGCATCATCGGCGGAACCACCGTCACCGACCTCCCCATCCGCCGGATCTGCTACCCCTCCTACTCCGACCCCCACGAAGACCGCTCAATCCTGCTGGCCAGCTACACCTGGGGCCAGGACGCACTCCGCTGGGGCGCCATGTCCCACCAGCGCCGCATCCACCAGGCCGTAGAAGACGTCGCCAAAGTCCACCCCGAAATCACCGACGCCTTCGAATTCGGCATCAGCCACTCCTGGTACGCCGACCCCTGGGCCGCCGGCGCCTTCGCCCTCTTCGAACCCCAGCAACAATCCAACCTCCACGACGACATCCTCAAACCCGAAGGCCGAATCCACTTCGCCGGCGAACACTGCTCCCTCTGGCACGCCTGGATCGAAGGCGCCCTCGAATCCGGCCTACGCGCCGCCACCGCCATCCACGAATCAACGCCTTAGCGAAGGCTCTGGCGATCCGTCACACGCGGTGCGATGGACCAGTGTCTGTCAGGCGATCGCCGCTATGTCGCCATCGTCAAAGTAGATCGCCTGGTGCAGCCGACCCCCGAGGGCCGCGGCATAGCGAGCGAGGATCTCCTGACCGGAGATCTTGCCCTGCTCGATCTGGGAGACCCGTCCCTTGGTGACTCCCATCCGCTCGGCCACCTGCTGCTGCGTCAGGCCGCGCCTCCGGCGAATCTCCGCCAGCCGATGCCCTTGAACCTCAGCCAGAAGTTCGTTCTTCCCGACCCGGACCGCTTCTTCACCGCCGGCACGCTCGACATGCTCGGCCCGAATGTCCTGCCAGCGCGCGTATCCGGTCATTTCCCGTCCTCCTGCTGCGCGCGTTCCTTCAGATAGACCTCATATCGGTGCTCCGCCAACGGAATCGCCTCCTCGTACCAGCTCTTCCACCGCCCGGCCTTGTCACCGGCAACCAGCAGAATGCTGGATCGCCACGGATCGAAGACGAACAGGATGCGAACAGTGCCCGGCCGGAGTTCCTTCAGGTTGGTGATAGCCGATCCAGTGATCGTGTCGACCAGGGGGCGGCCCAGCCCCGGGCCGCCTTCAGCGAGTGCGTCGATAGCTTGCACGACCCCGGCACGGGCGAGATCGTCGAGCTGCTCGATCCACTCACGCACCTCGGTCACGACGTATCTTCCCCGGCCACAGCTCTTCCCCGGCCACAGCGCGAGTATAGCAAACGCTATACCCACTGGCGGGTCTCCCGAACGGGGAGAGGGGACCGCGAAGCCGCCGTTCGCGGCCCGCTCGCCGGGGGCCTGTTTGATCGGTGGGTTCGTTCAGGCCGTCGGGATGGCCCGGGTTGGGCAGTAGGAGGGGTTGGGGCCGTAGCTTGGCTGGTAGTAGTACCAGTCGTCGCCGTTGAGCCAGGCGTTGTAGCGGCAGGGGGCGGGTTTGCCGTAGTACCAGCAGACGATTTGACCCTGGCCCGCTGCCGAGGCGTAGAGGCTGGACTGGGGGGCGTTGGAGAGGTACGGGCAGCTGTAGGGGGTGCTGGCCTGGGCCGGGCCGGTCATGACCAGGGGGCCGGACACGGCGATTGTGACGATTCCCGCGGCGGCGGCGATGCGCTTGCGTAACAAGAGCGTTTCCTTTCTTGCTGGTGGGCGAAAATGGCCGACGGCGTCAACGTAACAGGGCGACGACATCACGCAAAGACTGGAGATAAGGCGGAAAGTTGTTAGCGTCAGATGGTCGCGCGGTGGCGTTCGCGCCGGGTGCGGGTCGTCAGGTAGCCGGTGCCCGCTCCGCCGGCCAGGACCAGGAGCACCAGGAACGCGCTCAGCACCCCGCCGCCGGGGGTGACCGGTGGGTCGGGGAGTTCGTCGATGTCGGTGGAGCAGACCAGGGGCCTGCTCAGGTCGCCGGCGTAGACGCAGGCGGTGGCAGCCACCGCGGAGCCGGGGTCGCCGCGCAGGGTTCCGGTCAGGTGGTAGATGTTCTCGCCCGGTGGCATCATGATCGTCCAGGAGGCGTGGGTCTCGCCTACCGACGCGCCCGGGGCCTTGATCTTTTGGAGGCCGGGCGGGAGGGTGATGCGGACGTTGGCCGCCAGTGGTGTGGGCTCGTGGTTGACGGCTCTGATGGTGTAGGTCGTTCGCTGGTCGATTTCGGTGATGCCGTTGGTCAGACCGATGGTGACCTGCGGCGTGGTCAGCAGGATGGCGCCAAGAATCGCGATCATCGTTTCCCCCCGGCGACCCAGGATCGCAGGCGGGAGGGGTCAATGGCGCGGCGCATTGCCGGGACGGGGGCAAGTCCCGCAGGATGAGGCATGGACATTCAGGACGAGTTGGTACGCCTTCGCCATGCCCTCCACCAGGAACCCGAGCTGGGGCTGAACCTCCCCCGCACCCAGGAGAAGGTGCTGGCGGCGCTGGACGGGCTGCCGCTGGAGATCTCCACGGGTGACGGGCTGTCGTCGGTCACCGCCGTCCTGCGGGGTGGGGTGCCTGGTCCGACGGTGCTGCTCAGGGCTGACATGGACGCGCTGCCGGTGCGGGAGCGGGTCGCGGTGCCGTACCGGTCGAGGATCGACGGGCGGATGCACGCCTGCGGGCATGACCTGCACATGGCCATGCTGGTCGGTGCGGCGCACCAGCTCAGCGCGCGCCGGGGGGACCTGGCGGGGGACGTGGTGTTCATGTTCCAGCCGGGCGAGGAAGGGTACGAGGGCGCCAAGCTGATGATCGAGGAAGGCGTGCTGGACGCCTCGGGATCCAGGGCGGTCGCCGCGTACGGGATGCACGTCTTCGCGACCATGGTGCCGACCGGCCTGTTCCTCACCAAGGGCGGGCCGATTCTGGCGGCGGCCGACACCTTCCGGGTGACCGTGCGCGGGCGGGGCGGCCACGGTTCCACGCCGCATCGGGCGCTGGATCCGATCCAGGTCGGCTGCGAGATCGTGACGCAGCTCCAGACGTACGTGACCAGGAGTTTCGACGTGTTCGACCCGGTCGTGGTGACGATCGGGCAGTTCCACGGCGGGACCGCCGACAATGTCATCCCGGATGACGCCCATTTCGACGCCACCCTCCGCTCGTTCTCGGCCGACACCCGGGCCAGGCTAAAGGAAGGCGTGGTACGGCTCGCGCAGCACATCGCCGAAGCCCACGGCCTCACCGCCGATTGCTCGTTCGGCATCGGCTACCCGGTGACCGTCAACGACGACGCGGAGGCGGAGTTCGCCGCCGAGACGGTACGGGAGATTCTGGGCGAGGAGCGCTATTTCCCGATGCCGCAGCCCGCGGCCGGCTCCGAGGACTTCTCGTTCGTGCTGAACGAGGTGCCGGGGGCGTTCCTGGTGCTGGGGGCCTGCCCGGATGGACGGGATCCGGTGGGCGCTCCGACGAACCACTCGCCCGAGGCGGAGTTCGATGACGGCGTGCTGGCCGATGGGGCCACGCTGCTGACCGCGCTGGCGACCCGCCGGCTGGCGGCTGCCGTGCCCGCCGGGGGGATCGGCGAGCTGAGCGAGCTCAGCGGCTGAAGAACGCCCGCGCTTCCTGGATCAGGTCGATCTTCAGGGTGAGCTTCAGGCAGAACCAGACGATGGCGGCGGCCAGCACGAAGGTGAGCACACCCGCGAAGATGCGGACGAACCAGTTCTGCCGCTTGAGCCAGCCGGTCGCCGCGCCGACCATGCGTCTGGCGAAGACGAGGACGTTGCTGGCCCAGTGGAACTCGGTGGCCAGCAGCGCGAGGCCGCCGAAGACGATCAGCCAGCCGGGGCCGGGGAACGGGACCATGATCAGGCCTCCGATCACCATGGCGCCGCCGACGATGCCGACGACGATCTTCAGGGTCAACCGGCCGGCTTTCGTGGAGCGCACCCGGTCGAGCCATTTCATCGGCCCTCTGGCCTCCCCGCGTGCCGTGTATTCCGAATGTTTCTCATCCCCTTCCGGCACGGTCTGACCTGCTCTTTCAGTGTTTTCGGTAGTCGACACGACTCACCCCCATCACCCCACGATAGCGAGCGAGATCTTCCGGGCCTCTCATCAGTTCGGAGGATTTCGCGCTACGCCGTCAGTATCGATTGTCTGTTCGGCGATCTCCAACTCCTCGTCGGTCGGGATCACCAGGACGGTCACCGGCGAGTCGTCCGCCGAAATGGTGCGGGCGTCCCGGGAGGCGCCGGCGTTCCGGGCCTGGTCGATGGTGATGCCGAGGCGGCCGAGGCCGGCGAGGGACAGTTCGCGGGTTCGCGGGTCGTTCTCCCCCACCCCCGCCGTGAACACGATCGCATCAACATGTCCGAGGACGGCGTAATAGTTGCCGATATATCCGCGTATTCGGTGGGTGTAGACGTCCATGGCCAGCCGGGCATCGGGGTCGCCTTGGTCGACTTTGCGCCAGACCTCGCGTAGGTCGTTGTCGCCGGCGAGGCCGCGGAGGCCGCTGTCCCGGTTGAGGGCGGAGTCGATCTCGTCGATGTTGAGGCCGAGCTGCCGGGCGACGTAGGGCAGGACTCCGGGGTCGACGTCGCCGGATCTGGTGCCCATGACCAGCCCGGCCAGCGGCGTCAGCCCCATCGAGGTTTCCACGGACCGCCCACCCCGCACGGCCGTAACGCTCGCGCCGTTCCCCAGATGCAGCACGATCGTGTTGACCTCCCCATACGGCCGCTCAAGCAACTCCGCCGCCCGCCGCGACACGAAAGCATGAGAAGTCCCATGAAATCCGTACTTGCGGACCCCCCACTCGGCCGGCACCGCGTACGTGTACGCCGCCGGCGGCAGCGTCTGATGGAAAGCCGTGTCGAACACCGCCACATGCGGCAGCAGCGGGAACGCCCGCCGCGCCACCCTGATCCCCTCCAGGTTCGCCGGATTGTGCAGCGGCGCCAGCGGAATCAGCTCCTGGATCGCCGCCTCCACCTCGTCGTCGATCAACGCCGGCCGCGCGAACCGGCTGCCGCCGTGCACCACCCGATGCCCGACCGCGACCACCTGCTCCAACGAAGGCCCGCGCGTGGCGAACACCTCCAGCACCGCCCGCAACCCGGCCTCGTGATCGGCGAACCCGTCGCCCCCGACGGCCTCGCCGTTGTGGATCAGCCGCCCAGCGGACTCCCCGATCCGATCCACCAGCCCGGTCGCCAGCCGCCGCCGCGCGCTCATGTCCAGCAACTGGTACTTGATCGACGACGAGCCGCTGTTCAGCACCAGGACGTGCATCATTCCCCCTGCGCCTGAATCGCGGTGATCGCCACCGTGTTCACGATGTCGTGCACGGTGGCCCCCCGCGACAGGTCGTTGACCGGTTTGCGTAACCCTTGCAGCACCGGCCCCACCGCGACTGCCCCCGCACTCCGCTGCACCGCCTTGTACAGGTTGTTGCCCGTGTTCAGATCCGGCACCACGAACACCGTCGCCCGCCCGGCGACCGGGCTGTCGGGCATCTTGGTTCTGGCCACGCTCGGCTCGGCGGCCGCGTCGTACTGGATCGGGCCCTCCACCGGCAGGTCCGGCCGCTGCTCCCGGACCAGCGCGGTGGCCGCGCGCACCTTCTCCACCTCGGGCCCGGCGCCGGACTCCCCCGTCGAGTACGACAGCAGCGCCACCCTCGGCTCCACCCCGAACCTGGCCGCCGTGGCCGCCGAGGAGATCGCGATGTCGGCCAGCTGCTCGGCGGTCGGGTCGGGGACCACGGCGCAGTCGCCGTACACCAGGACCCGGTCGGCCAGGCACATGAAGAAGACGCTGGAGACCACGCCGACGCCCGGCCGGGTTTTGATGATCTCGAAGGAGGGGCGGATGGTGTGCGCGGTGGTGTGGATCGAGCCGGAGACCATGCCGTCGGCCAGGCCGAGCCCGACCATCAGCGTGCCGAAGTAGGACACGTCGGTCACGGTGTCGCGGGCGAGCTGCACGGTGACGCCCTTGTGGGCGCGCAGGCGGGCGTACTCGACGGCGAAACGTTCGCGGAGTTCGGGGTCGAAGGTGCTGAGCACCCGGGCCTCGCCCAGGTCGAGACCGAGCCGGGCGGCCTGGGCGCGGATCTCACGTTCGTCGCCGAGCAGGGTCAGGTCGGCGACGCCGCGCCGGAGCAGGATGTCGGCGGCGCGCAGGATGCGGGGTTCGGCGCCCTCGGGGAGCACGATGTGGCGGCGGTCGGCGCGGGCGCGTTCGAGCAGGTCGTACTCGAACATGAGCGGGGTGACGGCGGTGGCGGGGGTGACGTGCAGGCGGGCGAGCAGGGCGGGGCCGTCCACGTGCGCGGCGAACAGGCCGAGCGCGGTGTCGATCTTGCCGTCGGCGTCGGGGGTGAAGCGGCCCTCGACCCGGGACAGGCGGGTGGCGGTGGCGAAGGTGTCGCCGGGGGTGGTGATCACCGGGAGGCGGATGTCCATGCCGGTGAGCAGCCGCCGTACCGGCTCGGGGAGGTCCATGCCGCCGTTGAGGATGATCGCGGACAGGGCCGGGAAGGTGTCGGCGTGGTGCGCGGCGAGCAGGCCGGGCAGCAGGTCGGCCGCCCTGTCGGCGGGGGCGATCACGGCGACGCCCTCGGTGAGCCGGTCCAGGATGTTGGGGAGCGACATGGCGCCGACCATCAGGCCGTCGACCTCGCGGCCGAGCTGCTGCTCCTCGCCCAGATAGAGGGTGCCGCCGCAGCCGGCCAGCAGGTCCGCGACCGTGGGCGCCGACAGTCGCGCCACCTCCGGCAGGATCCACACGGGCGTCGGGCAGTCCGCTACGGCCTCCGCCACCTCGCCCAGCCGCTCCGGATCGACCCGGGTGATCACGACCGCGATGCCGAAGGCGTGCTCCTCGGCGAGCTCCTTGGCCGAGAGCTCGACGGCGGACGCGATCTCCGCCGGGCTCCGCTGCAGGCCGGTGACCACGTTGAGCACGGGAGTGCCCAGGTTGGCGGCGACCTGGGCGTTGAACTCGAACTCGGTGGGCGCGCCCACATCGGTGTAGTCCGTCCCGATCACCACGACCGCCGCGCAGCGCGCCGCGACCGCCCGGTAGCCGGCCACGATGTCGTCGATCGCCTGCTCAGGATCGGCGTGCACGTCCTCATAGGTGACGCCCGCGCAGACCTGGTACGGCAGATCCATCTTGAAGCGGATCCTGGCCGTGTTGATGAGATTGTCCTCCACCCCGGCCCGGACCACCGGCCGGTAGACGCCGACCGCGCCCACCTGCCGGGAGAGCAGTTCGATCAGCCCCAGGGCGACCGCGCCCTTGTTGCTTCTGGCGTCGCTCGCCGCGACGTAGACCCCGATCGCCATGCGGGTTATGGTACGGCTCCCGCCGCTGGGCGGGCGGCGGAAGCCGTACCGGACTGGAGGCCGGAGGAACCCCCAGAATCAGGAAGCCGTGCAGGTCACCGGGGTGGGGACGTTGTTGGTGCCCGGCGCGGCCGCGTTGAAGCCGAATGATGTCGTGGCGTTCGGAGTCAGGTTGCCGTTGTAACCCATGTTGTTCACTGTGACGTTCGCCCCGCTCTGGGTGTGGGCGCCGTTCCACAGCGACTGGATCGTCTGGCCGTTCGGGTAGGTCCAGCGGACCTGCCAGCCGGTGATCGCCGCCGTGCCGCTACTGCGGACGGTCACCGTGGCGCTGAAGTTGCCCGGCCAGGTGTTGGTGATCACGTAGGTCGCGGTGCACGCCTTGCCGACGCCCGGACTCGGACTCGGACTCGGGCTGGGCGACGGAGACGGGCTCGGCGACGGCGAAGGGGACGGAGACGGAGACGGAGACGGGCTGGGGCTGGGGCTTGGGCTGGGCGAAGGCGACGGGTTCGCGCCCGTGCGGTCGCCGTAGATGATGCCCCGGCCGTTGGTGCCCAGGTAAACCCGCCCATAGGTGCGCGGGTCACCGGTGATCGCCTCGCCGATGTTGCCGTACTGGTGCGCGTCGTCGTTGATCCGCACCCAGGTGCCGCCCGTGTTGTCCGACCGGTACACCCCGCGCACGTTGTCGATCTTGGCGACGGTGAACAGCGCCGGGTAGCTCTGCCCGGGAGCCGCCCGCCCGAAGCCGATGTTGTCGGCCTCCTGCACATTCGCCAGCTTCGTGAACGACGCGCCGGAGTTGGTGGAGTGCCACAGGCCGTAGGACGTCGTGGACGTGCCGCCCGCCAGCCAGATGTCGCCCTCGCGCCCGGCCACCGCCTTGAACTTGCCGACGGTCGGCAGCCCGGTCGCCGCGGTCGCCGTGAAGGCCGCGCCGCCGTTGGTGCTGACGTAGAACCGGCCGTTGGCGAAGGCGTAGAACTTCTGCGAGTTCACCCGGTCGGACTCGATCCGCGCGTTCGCCGGCGCACCCGTCGAGGTCTGCCACGAGTTGCCGAACCCGACCGAGTAGACGACCTGGATGCCGCTGTCGCCCGGAGCCCAGACGAACCTGCTGCCGTCCGCCGAGGCCGCCACAGTGCCGCCGTTGTTGACGCCGCCCGGCTCGCCGCCCTGGAACCAGTTCGCGCCGCCGTCGGTGGAGAAGGACACGTGGCTGTCGTTCGGCCGGTCGGAGTCGGTGAAGTTGCCCGACCTGACCATCACGCTCGGGTTGGTCTCGGCGTAGTCGAGCGAGGTGGTGGAGGTGAAGTTGGGCGCCGTGAACATCATCGGCGGGACCGCGTCCAGGTTGGTGTGCCGGAAGCCGCCGATGTCACCCAGGCCGCTGACCAGCGGCGCGCCGGTCGGCGGGCTGACCAGGTCGAGTACGGCGGTCTCCTCCAGGCCCTTCACCATCGGCTTGATGGTGAACTGCCCGCCGGTGTCCCAGAGCTTGAGGTCGGTACTGCCGTAGAGGGTCGCGCCGGTGCCGTACATGAACCGGTTGCCGTTGAACGGGTCGATCTCCATCGACTCGACCATCCAGCCCAGCTTGGGCGTCACCTCGGGCGGCTGCGGGTTCGCGCCGAAGCTCAGCCACGGCGAGGAGGTGACGTCCATCTTGTAGCGGAAACTGCGGTTCGGGTAGGAGGTGAAGTCCCACACCCGGGTCCAGGTCGCGCCGCTGTCGGTGGACCTGAAGAAGATCACGTCCGGCCACCAGGACATCTGGGTGGACACCATGATGGTGCCCGGGTTCTGCCGGTCGATGGTCAGGCCGCTGTAGCCGAAGTAGTCGTCGGCGCTGCTGGACGGGATCGGGCTGATCTGCGTCCAGGCGCCGGTGGCGGTGGCGTACCGCCACACGTCGCCCTTCGCGCCGTCGTAGGGGCCGCCGGTGTCGCTGGTCGCGAGGTAGAGGTAGCCGTTGACGGTGTCGAGCACGCCCTTGTGCGCGATGTACCCGGTCGGCTGACCGGCGAGCCGCTCCCAGCTGGTGCCGCCGTTGGTGGTGCGGTAGACCGTGTTCTGCTTGTCGGCGACGCCCACGTAGATGGTCTGGGTGGCGTTGCCGCTGGTGCCGGTCCGCTTGTCGAAGGTCACCCAGACGACGCCCGGCTGGTGGGTGCCGTAGCCGTTCGGGTCGCTCGGGTCGGAGGCGTAGTTGCCGGCGTTCGGGAACGCGGTCACCTTCGCCCAGGTCGCGCCGAAGTCGAGGCTGCGCCACAGGCCGTTGCCGTTGGGCGCGCCCAGGTACAGCGTGCTGTTCCGGTTCGGGTCGACGGCCAGCCGCTCGCCCATGCCGCGGCCCGGCATGTTGCCGCCCATCTTGAACGGCAGCGTGGTGACCGACCAGGAGTCGCCCTTGTTGGTGGAGCGCAGGATCGCGCCGTTGTTCGGGTCCCAGCTGTTGGTGTACATGCCGACGGCGGCGTACACCCGGTTCGTCTGCACCGGATCGGTGGCGATGCTGTCGACGCCGTTGTAGCCCCAGTTGGTGAAGCCGACCCAGTCGAGCAGCGGCTTCCAGCTCTGGCCGGCCTGGTCCCAGCGGTACATGCCGCCGATGTCGGTACGCGCGTAGATCAAGTTCTGTTCGGTCTGGTTGAAGACGATGCCCGGCACGAAGCCGCCACCGTCGATCCGCACGTTCTTGAAGTTGTACGGGTCTGACGCCGCGGCACCCGCCGGCGCGTTGCGCACCACGACCGTGACCAGTGCCACGGCGACGAGTGCGAGCATGCTGAGGAGCTTTCTTCGCATGGACGGTCTCCCTCGTGAATGGTTAACCGCCATGCACGATCAGGTGGGGACCCTGACCGTCCGCCCAGCGCGTGCATGGAACTGCCGAGAGGTTCACACAGCCGCGAACCCCTCGTCAATAGTTTGAACTGCAAACGAACTTCTGTTCCTGGCGGGGTGGATTGGTTGCCGCCGAATCACTCGTCCTCAACACCGGATCGAAGGTGCTGAGCCGCCTATACTTTCGATTCGTGCCTACCCGCGAGCGATCCAAAATCACGAACGATCCGGACAAAACCGACATCGATCGCACCGACCGGGCCATCCTGCGCGAACTCCAGCGCGACGGCCGCCGCTCCTACGCCGCCCTCGGCGCGCTCGTCGGCCTCTCCGCGCCCGCCGTCCGCCAGCGCGTCCAGCGCCTCACCTCCGGCGGCGTGCTCCGCGTCGCCGGCCTCGTCGACCCGATCGCCCTCGGCCGCCCCGCCATGGCCATGCTCGGCATCAGGACCAGCGGCGACCCCCGCCCGGTCGCGGACGCCGTCGGCGCCCTCCCCGAGGTCGGCCACGTGGTCCTCACCGCGGGTTCCTACCAGCTCTTCGCCGAGATCGCCTGCGCCTCCGCCCGCGCCCTCCTCGACCTGGTCGAAGATCGGATCAAGCCCCTCGACGGCGTGTCAGCATGCGAGACGTTCCCGTATTTTGCCGTACACACGAATCGCTTTACCTGGGACACCCCGTAACTGACACATGATGGCAGCCTTTCTGGTCAGTATCTCGGCCATGGAAGACATACGAGAGATCAACGCGAAGACCATCGAGGACTTCCGCGCCGCCAAGGGCGGCGCCGCGTTCGAGGGCCGCCCCCTGCTCATCCTCACCACCCGGGGCCGCGTCACCGGCCGCCCGCACACCACCCCGATGATGTACGTCGAAGAGGGCGACCGCCTCCTCGTCATGGCCTCCAACGCGGGCGCGCCCGAAGCCCCCGAGTGGTATCTGAACCTGCTGGCCGAACCGAAGGTCACCGTCGAGGTCGGCCCCGAGGTCTACATCGCCGTCGCCGAGCCGACCGAGGGCGCGGAGCGCGACGGGCTCTGGCAGTCGATCACCGAGCACTACCCGTTCTTCCTGGAGCACGAGGAGAAGGCCGGGCGCGCGATCCCGGTCGTCTCGCTGAATCCACTGGAGTAACCGGGCTGTTTTCTGGCTGTTTGTCCCGTTAGTGTGACCTGCACGAACGTGGGAGGAACTGTGCCGGTCTTCGTCGCGCGGCTGTTCAGCCGGATCGCGCTGCTCGGCGGCTGGTGGACGCCCGTGCTCGTGCTCGGCGTGGTGTTCCTGACCAGCTGGCCGCTGATGGCGCTGGCGGAGCCGGCCGGGAGCCCGATCGCCGAGCCGGGGAACTTCTGGTGGTATTTCGTGGTGACCTCGGCCACGGTCGGCTACGGAGACCTGTTTCCGGAATCGGCGGCCGGACATGTGGTCGGGGCGTACGTGATCGTGGGTGGCATCGCCACCCTGACCACGGTCTTCACCAGGCTGGCGACCCGCCTGGAGCAGGCGAAGGGACGCAGGATGCAAGGAGCCATCACGGTGGATCTGTCCGGTCATATCGTCCTGCTGGGCTACACGCCCGGCCGGACCGAGCACATCGTGGACGAACTGACGGCCGACGGCGCCACCCGGGTCGTGCTCTGCGCCTGGGACGAGGTCGGCGCGCACCCGATGGCCGACCGCGACGTCGAGTTCGTCCGGGGCGAGCTGACCGACGCGGGCGTGCTCCGGCGGGCCGGCGTGCACCGCGCCCACAGCGTCCTGGTGGACGCCCGGGACGACAACGAGGCCCTGGCCGTCGCCGTCACCGCCGACCACGTCGCCACCGGCGCCCATCTGGTCGTGGCGCTCCGCGACATCGCGCGCGTCCAGCACCTGCGCTACGTGGACGAGAAACTCCGCTGCGTGCAGTGGCACAGCCCGCACATGATCACCGAAGAGCTGAAGGACCCCGGCATCACCGAGATCTACACCCAGCTGATGACCCACGGCGGCGCCGACACCTATTCGGTACGCCTCCCGGAGTCACTCGGCCCGGTCTCGGTGGACAAATGCCAGACCTCCCTCGGCCGCCGCCACGGCGCGACCCTCCTGGCCGCCAGAACCGGCGAACAACTCCTGGTCAACCCCAGCTGGCAGGCCAGCCTCCCGGCCGGAGCCGTGCTGTACTACGTCGGTTCCCACCGCCTGACCCCAGAACAACTCGCCGAAACCCTCCGCGACTAGAACGCCTCAGATCAGTCCCGTGGACTTGCACGCCGCCTTCAATTGCTCCGGGGCACAGATCTCCTTGACCGACCAGAAGCCGTCCTGAACCACGGTCCCCTTGATGTTGTCCCTGGTCACCACCATCGGCGCGATGACCATCGAAGGAATTCCCTTCACCGTCGAGTTGCTCACCGTCGTCGGAGCCCGGAGCCTGCGGCCGGCCGCGAGGTCGATGGCCATATGGGCGGCGCTCTGCGCCTGCGGCATGATCGGCTTGTAGATCGTCATGGTCTGGGTGCCGAGCAGGATCCGCTGAATCGCGGCGAGCTCCGCGTCCTGACCGGTCAGCGGAGTCCCCGGCTTGGCCCCGGACAGCCGGATGGCCTCGGCGATCCCCCCGGCCATCCCGTCATTGGCGGAATACACCCCGATCACCTGGTCGACGCCCAGCGCGGCGAACGCGGCGGTCGCCTCGATCCCCGCCTGCTCCGGGCTCCAGTCGGGCGTGTCGAACTCCCGGCCGACCCGCACGTTCCCGTCCAGCACCGCGTGGGCCCCCTCCTTGAACTCCCCCGCGTTGGGATCGGCCGGCGCTCCGTTGATCATGACGATCGGCCCGCGCGTCGGATTCCCGCCCTTCTCCAGCGCCTCCAGCAGCGCCTGACCCTGCATCCTGCCGACCTCGACATTGTCGAAGGAGGTATAGGAGTCGATCGGCCCCTCGGCCAGCCGGTCGTACGCGATGACCTTGACCCCCTGCTGCTTGGCCTTCGTGACGGAGGGCGCGATCGTCTCGGCGTCCACGGCGTCCAGGATGAGGACCTTCACCCCGTGGGTGATCATCTTGTCGATCTGCTGCTGTTGCTGACCGGAGTCACCCCCCGCGTTGTGATGGAGCACCGTGCAGTCCGGGCAGAGCTCCTTGATCGACCTGGTGATGTAAGGACGGTCGAACTTCTCGTATCTGGTCGTCTCGCTCTCGGGCAGCAGCAGCCCGATCTTGAACCCCTCGTCGACGAGCGGAGGCGTGTCCCCCGCGGTGTCCGTCCCCCCGCCGGAACCGGGCATCACCGCGCATCCGACCGCGCCCGCGACCAGCAGGGCGGCACTCGCCAATCGCCATCTCGTCACCACGGTCCCCCCCTCAAACAGCGCGGTCCCGTACAGCGCCCATACCCGAAGAATTCCCAGGCCGTACCCCCTTTGGCCGAGTCTTGATGCCCCGTTTCCGACTTGACTAGTCAGAATGTGTGACAAATCATCATTGCTGGAGTTATTACATACCCATACGGTCGGCCTATGGACTTGGAGCTCCGCCATCTCCGCATTGTGCGCACGGTCGCCGAGACCGGCAGCGTCAGCAAAGCGGCCACCGTGCTCGGGCTGGCGCAGCCCGCGCTGACCGCGCAGCTCAAACGAATCGAAAGGGCCCTCGGCGGCACCCTCTTCCAGCGTGACCACACCGGCTCCCGGCCGACCCCGCTGGGCGAACTGGTGCTGTCCCGGGCGCAGGTGCTGCTGCCCGCCGTACGGCAACTACAGGAGGAGGCGGCGCGGCTGGCCAACGGCGGCGAGCCAGGGCGGCGCTACCGGATCGGCGCGGCCAACGGCCCGATCCTGGGCGGCCTGGTCGACCGGCTGGCCCAGGCCGAGCCCGACGCCGTCATCACCACGGCCACCTCATGGTCCACCGGCGAACTGGCCACCAAGGTCATGCTCGGCCGCCTCGACTACGCCCTGATCGGCGTCTGCGGCGACACCCGGGCCCCCGGCGACGAAGCCGTGGCCTGGGCCGTGGTGGCGATGGACCCGGTCTTCGTGCTGGTGTCCGCCGGGCATCCGCTGGCCGGCGAGCACGAGGTCGAACTGGGCGCGCTCGCCGAGGAGCAGTGGGCGGTCACGCCCGGCGACGGCTGCTTCGGCGAATGCTTCGCGGTGGCGGCCTCACGGGCCGGTTTCACCCCCGCGACCATCTACGAGACCGATGTGGCGACCTGCGTGCATCTGGTCAGGGTCGGCCGCGCGGTCGCACTCTGCCAGGGCACCTTCCGGCTGAGCGAGGGCCTGGTCGCGCTCCCCATCACCGGCACGCCGCTGCGCTGGCGGCAGCTGCTCGGCTGGCACCCGGAGACCCCCGCCGCCGAGAACGCCGCCCAGATCGTCGGCCACGCCAAGGCCGCCCATCAGGACGCCGCCCTCCAGAGCCCCGCCTACTCAAATTGGCTGGCCCGAAACCAGGGTTATGGAACCGTGCCATAACACCATGGTGGGGGGCAACTGGTAGGTCCTCGCCGGGCACTCCCGCCGTTACGTTGACGGCACTCCCACCCCCCAAGGAGACCCGATGCGCAGCAGGCACCTCCTGAGCGCGGCGACCACCGTCACCCTCGGTATCGCCCTCGTTCTCACCACCACCCCCGGTGTGGCCGCCGCGGACACCAAACCCGCGCCGACCATGGTCCAGGCCCTCCAGCGGGACCTGAACCTGACCGTTGAGCAGGCCGAAACCCGGCTGCTGAACGAGAAGCGGCTCGGCAAGGTGGAAGGCAAGATCCGCACCACCCTCGGGAACCGGTTCGCCGGCTCCTGGCTCAGCGGCGACGCCGCCACCCTCACCGTCGCCGTCACCGACGCCACCGCCGCCGCCGGCATCACCGCCTCCGGCGCCAAAGCCCAGGTCGTCACCCGCACCCTCGCCGACCTGGACGGCGTGAAGGCCCGCCTCGACCAGTCCACCGCCCCCGCCACCGTCTCCGGCTGGTACGTCGACGTCCGCACCAACGCCGTCGTCGTCCTCTCCCGCGACCAGGCCGCCACCGAAGCGTTCGTCGCGGCCACCGGCGTCGACGCGAGAGCCGTACGGATCGAGGCCACCACCGAGCAGCCGCAGCCCTACTACGACTTACGCGGCGGCGACGCGTACTACATCAACAACAGCGGCCGCTGCTCGATCGGCTTCTCGATCACCCGCGGCAGCACCAACGGCTTCGTCACCGCCGGCCACTGCGGCACCGCCGGCGCCTCCACCCAAGGCTTCAACCGAGTCGCCCAGGGCACCTTCCAGGCCTCCTCCTTCCCCGGCAACGACTACGCCTGGGTCGCCGTCAACGCCAACTGGACCCCCCAGCCCGTCGTCGTAGGCTCCGGCGGCGGCACCGTGACCGTGGCCGGCTCCAGCGCCCAGGTCGTCGGCGGCTCCATCTGCCGCTCCGGCTCCACCACCGGCTGGCACTGCGGCGTCGTCCAGCAGCTCAACGCCACCGTCACCTACCCGCAGGGCACCGTCACCGGCCTGACCCGCACCAACGTCTGCGCCGAACCCGGCGACTCCGGCGGCTCCTGGATCTCCGGCAACCAGGCCCAGGGCGTCACCTCCGGCGGCTCAGGCAACTGCTCCTCCGGCGGCACCACCTACTTCCAGCCGGTCAACGAGATCCTCTCCACGTACGGACTGACCCTGGTCACCCAGGGCGGCGGAGGAGGCGGCACCACCTGCTCCGGCTACGCCAACACCTACACCGGCTCACTGACCAGCGGCGCCAACGTCTACCTGCCGAACAACTCCTCCTACACCTCGACCGTCTCCGGCACCCACCGCGCCTGCCTCGACGGCCCGAACGGCGTCGACTTCGACCTGTACCTGCAGCGCTACAACGGCAGCAGCTGGGTCACCGTCGCCAGCGGCACCAGCGCGGGCCCCGACGAGGCCGTCACCTACAACGGCACCGCAGGCTCCTACCGGATCCGTGTCCACGCCTACAGCGGCTCCGGAGCGTACTCGGTGGGTTCGACCCGCCCGTAGCCCCTTCGTAGCCCCCGCCGCCGCCCGGAGCCCGGGCGGCGGCGTCCTTATACCCCTGTCCCATGACAAAAGTTGATCTCACCTACCGCCCATACATCCCCCCACCGCCAAAGTTATGAGAGACTCCACCATTGCGGGGCGGTAGCTCAGCCGGTCAGAGCATCGGACTCATAATCCGTGGGTCGTGGGTTCAAGTCCCACCCGCCCTACCAGTCACCATCAGCGGAAACCCCCGCCTGACCTGCACTGATGCAGGTGTGCGGGGGCTTCACGTGCCCGGCTGTCAACGGCTGGGACTGACCGTTCGCGGGTGCCTCCCACCCAATGCTTACCCACGATTTCGTGCAGGTTCCGGATCATGGTTCACCGTCGTGCGGGTGCCAAAACTGTCACGCCGCCACAGGAGCCCAGCCCCCGCTCACGCCCTGCGCCAGCCGCTGAGCAGTTCCTCGGGGCCGTACGCCGCCTGGAGCCCGGAGCAGCTGGTCCCGTTGCGGGAGACCGCGACGAGCGGTACCGGCTCGTCGGTGATCGCCGCCCGGTGCTTCTGCAGCGCGGCCAGGTCGTGGCTGTCGAACGCGGAATTCTCCAGCCACTTGATCGAGCCGAGGAAGAGCAACTGCTTGGCCACCGGTTGCCGGTCGACACCCACCAAGTCGAATTCGACGTCATTACTCCGGGTCCAATACCCGCCGATCGCCGGAGTGGCGGGCAGGAGCCCGTCCGGCAGGAGACGGGCGAGGGATTCCCGGACGAGGGGCTCGATCGCGCGGCCCCGCCAGCTCGTCCACTGCTCCTTGATCCGGCTCAGGGTGAGATCTCCCCGCATCCGCTCGATCTCCGCCATGTGCGGATCCAGAAACACGAGCCAGAACCGAAGGTAAGGATCGGCCACTCGGTCGCGGCGTTCCTTCGACGGCCGCAGTGAGAATGGCAACTCGGCTGCCACCGCCTGTTTCTCGGTCAGGACATCCGTAGCTCGAGTGAGAGTGGTGTGGGCGATGCCGCCGGCGGCGCGCGCGATGTTGGTGAAGGTGCGCTCCCCGGCTCAATCCACCGAACATCTTCCGACGCGCGATCAGTCCTTCAGGCGGGATACCAGCCCGAGCCGGCGAAGGTTGTCTTGATCGCCATCTTCCAGCATGGCCGCCGGACGTTCGTATGTGTCTTCGCAGTGCGGCAGAGAACCTTTCCGTGTGGGGTACGCGAGTGCCTGACCTCTTGTCGCGCCGGGGCTCTGTGTCGAACGAGCCGCTGTGCATATCAGCTGTGATCGCCCGATCGCGGCTCTTCCTGGAGTGGATGTTCCTCTGGGCGTGGATCACGTACGTGGGGTAAGTCGCGTTCACGATTGGCACCGAATGCGGCGAAGTTCCGGCGGGCCTGGCTGAGGCTCAGGGTGCCGTTGGGGCCGCCGCGGACGATATGTGCGTCGTGGTCGTCCTGGCCGTCGTCCTCCCAAAAACAAACCGAACAGATCTCATAGCCTCCCCGCTCGAGGAGAGTGCGGTAACCGCAGCAAGGGCAGGCGTACGCCCGGTCGCGGGGAGGGCGAAGGGTGCTGTTGTGCGATGCGGTGTCGGTATACCACCTGAACCAGTGGCGTCGCCGTTCAAGCTCGTCGGGATCGGGGGTATCTGACTGTCCTGTCATATCGTGATTTTCAATGCTGACCCGAACACGCGCCCACACGTCCCTTCGGATTCGGCGAGATTCGAGTGGGCGACCACCTGCTTGCGGTGATGCCACACCATCAGCAGCGTCATCGCGATTCCGTAGATCGCGAGTAGCACGACGAAGACGACCGGGCGCTCCGGCGTGAACAAGGACGCCGCGGCGAGGGCGCCCGCCACGAGAACACCCACTGCGGCGGTGGTGACCGCGCCCACGGCGGCTCCACGGCGGGCGGTGGTGGTTGCGAGTTCACGGGCGGCGGCGAGGCTCTCCCGCGCCGGGGCGCTGCTCGGTGGGGTGGAGTCATCCTGAGTCATGACTAGGTCGTAGAAAAGTATTTTCTAGAGGCCCAGCATTCGGTCAGGTTGGGAGAGGGCCGTGATTGGCCGTGCCGGTGACGACCTTGCCGTCGTGGAAGGTGAGGACCTCGGCGGAGAGCTGGCCGGTCTGGTTCCGGAAATGGATCACGATGGTGTCGACTCCGGCGTACACCCCGATGACCTCGAATCGGAGCTGGGGATTGCGGCGCAGCCCTTCTGCCCAGTACGCGCGGAGCGCCTCGATGCCACGGACGACGCCATCGCTGCCTGCCACGATCCGTGCGGCGATCGGGGAGGTGAAGACGACGTCGGGGGCGTAGTGGCGGGTGATTCGGTCAAGGTCGTGGGAGTTCCAGTCCGCCAACCACTCGTCGGCGAACTGGTGTGCTTCATCGAGATTCATGCCCCTATCATTCAGCGACCGTGCGGTGGGCGCTGCCTTGAGCTCCCGCTAGTCGGACTCCTTCCATGTCCACAGGGGTACGTCGCGGAGCGGGTGGAGTTCGGCGTCGGTGGTGGCGTGGGAGTTCTGCTGGGCCACCCGGGAGCCGAATTCCAGATGTTCCCGTACGGCCTCGCGGAATGGTTCGTCGTCAGGTAGGCCCGCCTCGTCGATGGCTTCCAGGTACAGCTGGACGAAACGTTCGCGCTGCTCATCGGTGATTTCGAGGTGGCGGTGGACTTGTATGAGGTAGTCGAAGCCAAGGTTTTGGGTGAAGCGGTCGGGACCGCCGAAGGATTCGGCCGTGAACCAGGTCAGGTGGTCGACATGGGTCGGGAGACGTTCCGGAAACAGGGTTCGCAGCAGGGGGTCGTCGAGGACCTTCGTGTAGAAGATCTCTTCGAGCCTGTGTAGGGCCTCGTCGCCGCCTGCGTGGGCGTACAAACTGGTCATGGGCCTACTTTCATGGTCACTCGCGAAGATGTACCGGGCGGTGGTCATGGGGGTACTCGCCGGATTAGTGTCCCGGCTATGAAGCCGTCTCCGCTCGTCACCCACATCTCGTGGGGTCGCATGGTCGTTGAGGGAGTGGGTGAGGAAAGAGCTTGCCAGCGCCGGAGCCCACGCTGTCCTGCCTGACCTGCGCGACGCCGAACGCCTCGTGCAAGCACTGGCCACGGTTGCCGCGATGGTCAGAACCACGCTTCTGTCATCTACAGCGCCAAGCCCGACGAATGTCGCGACTTCTACTACCAGCAGCTCGGCCTCGTGTTCCGCCTCGAACAGCACGGCACCGGCGCACCGCGGTGAATTTGGCGTCGCGGTCGCGAATGAGGAATCTGATCCCCTCAGCCTGCTCTCCCAGGTCCATGACCAGGTTGCGGGCCTGTTGAGCGACCCAGGCGCCGGTTGGATGCGTCGTGACGCCCGCGATGTGGATCACGCGGGTGGCGTGCTCGATGAAGAACAGAACGTAGAACCGCTTCAGATACACCGTGTCGACGTGGAACAGATCGCACGCCCAGATGCCCTCGGCCTGCGCTTTGAGGAACCGACTCCAACGCGGGCCGGCGCGGCGTGGTACCGGACCGAGTCCGGCTCTTTTGAGGATGTCGCGTACGGTGCTGGGAGGTACCCGAAGGCCGACGCCGGGCAGTTCGCGGCTGATGCGCTGATAGCCCCACGTGGGATTCTCCCGGGCCAGGCGCAAAACAGCTTCTCGGACGTCCGCGCGGGTACAGGGACGGCCCGGGCGTCTGGACGGGTAGGTCCAGCGGCGTGTCACCAGGGCGCGGTGCCAGCGCAGCGACGTCGCGGGGGTGACGAGAAGACATCCCACGACGAGCGGGGAAGCAGCCGCGACAGGGCTGCGAGCACGACCCGATCCTCCGGCTGGAGATCGGACCGCTTCACCTGACGGCGCAACACGGCGATTTGATGGCGAAGCACCACGATCTCGGCCGTCTTGGCCGATCACCGCGGCCCAGGAGGACCAGGAGTTGAAAAACGCGCCCGAGGATGAGGTAGAGGGAGGACCATGACACCGTCAGCAGGATGCCCGAGACCTCATCATGCTCGAGCCACGCATTCCCAGGTCAACCACTACGGATGAGTTTCCGCACCCCACACGGTCGGGAGATCGGCGGGCAGGTCCATCAGTAGGTGGAGGCAATCGGTCCGAGGCACGCCGGCGAGGCCGCAAGCTTGCCGGCGCTGGTCTTCGGCGGGCTCCAGGCGGTGGAAGATGAGGGCGCCGGCGTCGCGTAGTCGGGCGCGGGCGTGCGGGACGCCCTTGAGGTCCAGGACCTCGGCGATGGCGTCAGTGTCGCTCTCTGGGACAGGCTCCTGCCGGTGGGCGGTCATGTCGGGAGCGCCGTGCAGCGGCATTTGCTTTCGTCGTGTTCGCGCAGCATGCGCAGGACGGTCGCGGGTGAGGGGTGCCAGCCCGTCTCGGTAAACCCCGCTGACGGGACACCTCGGCGTGCGCGGTGAGCATCGACATCCGGCGCCCTACTACGCCTCGCCAGCCGATCACCGAAATTTACGAAATGCGATATCGCCAGACGATAGCGGCCGGGTGTACCGGGGGCAGGTTAGCAAGGGGTGGCTGTTGCGGCCGGGGATCTGCCGGTCGATTCCGCAGACGTGCGGGCCCGATAAAGGAAGGGGCCAGAGGGAGATCGGCTCTGCCGACGTGGGCAGCACTTTCGTTTCACCTTTCGCAGGAGATGGAACTGACGGCCATTCGTGGTGATTTTCGGGGGCGCGGCGATGGATCTGACCAGGAGAGAGTTCGAGCGTTTGATGGTGGGGGCGGGTATCGCCGTCTCCCCGCTGGGGAAGGAAACCGGGTCAAGCGAGGCCGGTGTGGGGCTGGCCAGATATGTCGACTCGGTGCCCAGGCTGCCGATCGCCATGCCGCGAGAGTCGGTGCGTCCGGATGTGGACTTCTACGAGCTGACGATGCGGCAGCGACCGTGGCGGTTCCACCGGGATCTACCGGCCACCCAGGCGTGGGGGTTTTGGGCCTCGAATCCGTCGGGCGCGGCCCGGCCGACTGGCCTCGGCTATCTCGGTCCGACGCTGATCGCGCACCGCGATCGGCCCGTAGTGGTCCGGTACCGCAACCGTTTGCCCACCACTCACCTGCTGCAGTCGGCCATCGATGTCACGCTGTGGAAGAACGTCCCGGGCATACCGCCTGATCCGCCTGGTGGGCGGATGCCGCAGGACTTTCCCGCCGGGATGAACGTGCGGGTCGTACCCATCTGCACGGCGGATTCAATTACTCAGCGTCTGACGGCGCCCCGGAGGCGTGGTTCACCCCGGACGGCATACACGGCCCGGACTACGCCACCTTGGACGGGGCCCGATCCAATGAGGCCGTCTACGCCTACACCAGCCACCAGCAGGCGGCCATGTTGTGGTACCACGACCACGCGATGGCGATCACCCGGCTGAACAACTACGCCGGATTGGCGGGCCTCTACCTGATCCGTGACCCCTTCGAAGAGGGCCTGGCCCTGCCACGAGGCGACTTCGAGGTGCCCCTGGTCCTGCAGGACCGCAACTTCACTCCTGACGGCGCGCTGTCTTATCCCGCCAAGGGGCCCAGTCCGTACCACCCCAAGTGGAATCCCAACTTCTTCGGTGACACACCGGTGGTGAACGGTAAAGCCTACCCCTTCCTGGCCGTTGAGCCCCGACGCTACCGGCTGCGCTTTCTCAACGGCTCCAACCAGCGCTTCTTCCACTTCTGGTTCCAAGACGGCGACACGCGGCGGCCGTTTTGGCTGATCGGCACCGACGGCGGCTTCCGTGCCGCGCCGCTGCGGCTGACCAGCGTCCTGCTGGCCCCGGCCTCGCGCCTGGATCTGATCCTCGACCTCACTCAGGTACCCCAAGGCAGCCGGATCACCTTGATGAACGACGCCACCACCCCCTACCCGCAAGGAGGCAAAGACGTCCCAATGCCGGAGATCATGCAGTTCCAGATGACCAAGACCCTCTCCAGCCCGGACCGCACGACGCCGGCGCAGCAGCTGGCCCTGCGGCCGATCACGCCGCTGGCGCCGACACCCGGCCTGCCCCGGCGGGAGTTCGTCTTGATCGCCAACAAGGACGCCGTCGGCGAATCAACGCACTTGGCCATCAACCAGCGCCTCTTCAACGATCCGGTAGAGGATTTCCCCAAGGTGGGAACGAGCGAGATCTGGGAGTACGTCAACACCTCCGGAGACGCCCACCCGATGCACGTCCATCTCGTCCAGTTCCAGATCCTCAACCGGCAGAAGTTCGACGCCGCCTCCTACCAGGCCGCCTACAAGACGTGGGTGTCCGGAGGCCGTGACCCGGCTGACAAGCCGATTCTTACCCGCTACCTGCAAGGCGATCCGATCGCACCCATGCCCGAGGAGATGGGCTGGAAGGACATTGTCATCGCCTACCCGGGAATGGTGAGCAGGATCGTCTTGAGATTCGATCTCCCCGAACCCATCGCCGCGGTCCCCGGCACCCGCAGCGAATTTCCTGCTGAGTACATCCAGCACTGCCACATGCTGGAACACGAGGACAACGAGATGATGCGCCCTTGGCAGGTCATCCGATAAGGACAGGACGGCTGGCTACGCGGGCCGATTCACCGCTTCCCGCCAGGAGCTGTTTCTTGGATCAGGTACGGAGCCAGATGACCAATGCGGCCACGGCCCGGGTGGGTCAGGCTCGTGCCGGTGTGATGGCGGCTGGAGTGCGGGCGGGCTGGAAAAGTTCGATGAGGTTGCCGGCGGGGTCGGTGAGCAGGATCTGGCGTCCGCCGGGGCCGGCGACCATGTCGCTGTGGAAGGACACTCCGGCGCTGCGGAGCCGGTCGATCTCGGTGTCGAGGTCGTTGACGATGAGGTGGATGCGGTTGCGGCCGGCGGGCGTCTGCTGGGGGGTGGCGCGGGCTCCGGAGCTGGCCGGTCCGGACAGCAGGAGCCGCAGCGGTCCGCGTACCACGTCGGCGAAGGCGGGCGCGGCGTCGGTGTGCAGGGTGAAGCCGAGGTGGGTGGTGTAGAAGTCGATGGCGGCGCTCACGTCGTCGACGAGGTAACGGACACCGGCGAACTGGTCGGGGGTGGTCATGACTGGGCCTCCGATGGGGTGAGGACAGGCAGCAGGTACTGGATGCGAGTGTCGATCTCCGCCGCGGTGCGGGCGAAGGCGGGGTAGCCGGCCTGCTCGGCGGCGGCTGTGGCGGGGTCGGGGATACTCCAGTGGATACGCCGGGGGTGATCGCCGAAATCAGGACAGACCTCGCGGACCTTGTCGCACAGGCTGATCACGTAGTCGAACCGGCGGCCCGCCATGGCCTCCAGATGCCGAGGGCGCTGATCCTTCAGATCGATGCCGTAGCCCTCGCGCAGGGCCCGTACGGCATCGGGATGGAGCTGCGGCCGGGGATGGCTGCCCGCGCTGGTCACCGCAACGTGGTTGCCGGCGCGACGGCGGAGCAGGGCTTCGGCGATCGGTGAGCGAGCGCTGTTGCCGGTACAGGCGAACAGCACCTCGGCCCGGTGCGCGGACGCGGGCGGTGACAGTGGCGCCGGGCCCGGTCGCAGCGCTGGGTGCAGAGCGGCGCCGGTGTCGGCCAGGGCCTGAGCGCAGCGTTCCAGGTCCAGGTGGTAGTAGCTGTCGCGGGCGTCGAAGGTGCTGCGCCGCGCGGTGACCAGCCCGCCGCCGCGCAGCAGCCGCAGGTGGTAGGAGATGAGGTTCTGCGGCTGGCCGATGAGTTCTACCAGTTCGCGTACCCGGTAGTCGGTTGCGGCCAGCTCGCTCAGCAGTTGCCACCGCAGCGGATGGGCGGCCAATCGCAGGAAGGCCGGGGCGGCTTGAGCCGAGGGCACCATCACCCGATAATACATCAAGCAGACTTGATGCATCTGCGCTTGCGAGGAGTTTCGGTCCGATGAGCATGGCGACAGCTGACGCCGTCCGCTCGTGCTGCTCACGGCTGGGCGGCGGCCGAACCACGCCCGGGCTTTCGAGTGCCCGGTCTTGTCCGCCTCCTGGCGGGCCGCGCACTAGGCAACGGAAGGGCGACAGTGGCAGACGAGCACTTCACCGGCGATCAGGCTGGAGATCCCGCCGGCGATCGGGCAGGCGGGACGGGGACGTCCTGGCGGGCGTCATGGGAGGTGGCGCTGCTGTTCCTCAAGCTCGGCGCCATCGCCTTCGGCGGCCCGGCCGCGCACACCGCGATGATGCGCGATGAGCTGGTACGCCGCCGCGGCTGGGTCAGCGACGAACGTTTCGTCGACCTGATGGGCGCGACCAACCTCATTCCCGGCCCCAACTCCACCGAGCTGGCCATCCACCTGGGCTATGACCGCGCCCGCTGGCGCGGCCTGCTGGCCGCCGGCGTCTGCTTCATCCTCCCTGCGGCGCTGATCGTCACCGCGCTGGCCTGGGCTTACCTCACCTACGGGACGACGCCCGCCGTCGCGGGCATCTTGTACGGGATCGTCCCAGCGGTGATTGCGATCATCGCGCACGCGCTCGTCAGCCTGCTTCGCACAGTGATCAAGAACATGTGGCTCGCCGTGCTGGCCCTCGCCTCCCTCGCCGCCTACCTGCTGGGCATCAACGAGCTGCTCGTGCTGGCCGCGGGCGCGCTGCTGGCGGCGGCAGCCCTTCTGGTACGGCAGCACCGCCAGGACACCGCACATGGCCTGGTGGCGCTGCTCGGCGGCCTGGGCACGCCGGCTCTGCCCGTCTTCCCCGATCCAACCGGCGGTCAGCTGGCGCAGCTGTTCCTCACCATGCTGAAGATCGGGTCCGTCCTGTACGGCAGCGGCTATGTACTGCTGGCCTTCCTGCGCGGCGACTTCGTCCACCGGCTCGGCTGGATCACCAATCAGCAGCTCATCGACGCCGTGTCCATCGGCCAGGTCACCCCGGGCCCGGTGTTCACCACGGCCACCTTCATCGGCTACCTCGTCGCCGGCCCCCTCGGCGCGTTCCTGGCCACCGTCGCCATCTTCCTGCCGTCCTTCGTCTTCGTCGGACTGCTCACCAAACTCACCGACAAGCTCCGCTCCAGCGCGTGGACCTCCGCTCTGCTGGACGGCCTCAACGTCGCCGCGCTGGCCCTCATGGCCGGGGTGTCCTTCCAACTCGGGCAGACCGCCGTCATCGATCCCCTCACCGCCGCGATCGCGCTGGTCACCCTGGCGCTGCTGTGGAAGACCAAGCTCAACAACGCCTGGTATATCGCCGGCGGCGCCGCCATCGGACTGGCCCACACCCTTCTGGCCTGACGCCGGACGACCACCCGCGCTGCGGGCCCCGGCGGCGCCCAGACCAACGCCTGCACGGGATCGGAGGATTCTTGATGAGCGACGCGCCCGCCTGCCGTACTGCCAGCTGAGCACCGCTGCCGACGAACCGTTCGGCGGCTGGGTCCGTCGTGCTCAATCACCGTTCGTGGTAGGGGATTCCGGCCACTGGTGAGCGTGGTCCAATCGAGCCGGGCGGAGCGCGCTGTGGCCAAGCGGCGCCGAGGTCTCGGCGCCGCGTCACCAGCGCCGAATATCCCCCTGAGCTGCTCGTCTCCTGTCGAGGTCAGACTCTGGTCTGTTCCCCGAGCCTGGCCGGTGAAGCCAAGGTCGCCTTCGGTGCCCGGCGTCCGGGCATCCACCAGTTGGCCTTGCCGCACAGTTCCATCACCGCGGGGACGAGGATCATCCGGATGATGGTGGCGTCGACGAGCACGGCGACGGCCATGCCCAGGCCGATCTGCTTGACCGAGACGTCGGGGCCGAGCAGGGCGGTCGTGAAGATGGCGATCATGATGGCGGCCGCGGCCGTGATGACCTTGGCGGTGCGCGCCAGCCCGTGCGTGACGGCCCTCCGGGTGTCGCCGGTGCGCTCGTACTCCTCACGGATCCGCGAGATCAGGAAGACCTCGTAATCCATCGACAAGCCGAACAGGAGCGGGAACATCATCATCGGCACCCAGGTCGTGATCGGCATGGCGGTGGGGAAACCGAGGGCCGAGCCGAGCCATCCCCACTGCACGACCGCGACCAGCACGCCGTAGGCGGCGCCGATCGACAGCAGGTTCATCACGGCGGCCTGCAGCGCGATCGTGACCGACCGGACCAGCACGATCAGCAGTACCAGGGACAGCACGATGACGACCGCGATCATCAGAGGCAGGCGCGAGCCGGTGTCCTCGGCGAGGTCGATCGCGCCGGCGTTCGGGCCACCGACGTAGACCTCTTCGCCGCCGGGCGCCTGGGGCAGCACGTCGTCACGGAGTTCGTGCACCAGGTCCGCGGTCGCCTCCTCCTGGTATCCGGTCTTGGGGAAGGCCATGAAGGTGGCGGCCTGCCCGTCATCGCTGACCCGAGGCTGCGTGACGTGGGCGATGCCCTCGGTCTTCCCGACCGCTTCGACGATGGGACGCAGATCGGCGTCCTTGGCGTCGACCTCGGCGGCGAAGATCAGGGGTGCGCCGTAGCCGGGACCGAAGCCCTCGGAGATGATCTCGTATGAGGTGTAGCTGCTCCTGTCGTGGGGCTGGACACTGGCGTCGGGCAGGCTCAGCCGCATCGACAGCGCGGGGGCGGCCATCACCAGCAGGCCCGCGCCGGCCAATATCGCGGCGACCAGCGGCCTGCGCTGCACCACACCGGCCCAGCGCTCGGCGGGGGTCCGCTCCCGGGCCGGGACACCGTCGGCCCTGTGCCGGTGGGACGTGCGACGGGGCAGGCGCAGCGAGTTGATCTTGTGGCCGGCGAAGCCCAGGAACGCCGGCACCAGGGTCACCGCGGCGATCATCGTCACCAGCACGGCCACCGACGCGCCGATGGCCACGCCGGTCATCATCTCCTGCCCCATGGCGATCAGGCCCAGCAGCGCGATCACGACGGTCGTGCCGGCGAACAGCACCGCGTGACCTGCGGTCGTGATGGCCGTGACCGTGGCGCTCTCGGGCTCGTCGCCGTCCAGCAGGCCGTCCTTGTAGCGGGTCAGGATGAACAGCGCGTAGTCGATGCCGACACCGAGCCCGATCAACGCGGCGACGAGCACAGTGAAGTCCGGTGACGGGACCACGTGCCCCACGAGCTTCATCAGGGCGACGCCGCCGAGGACCGCCATCAGTCCGGTCACGATCGGCAGGCCCATGGCCACCAGCGACCCGAAGGCGATGAACAAGATCACCGCTGCCGCCAGGACGCCCACGCTCTCGGCCGGACCCTGCGGGGGCGTCTCGGCCTTTTCCGCCGCCTCCCCGCCCAGCCCCAGTGTCACACCGTCACCCGAGGCGGCCTTGACTGTGTCCACCAGGCGCTTGACCTCGGTCTTCTCCACATCCTTGTCGGTCAGCGGGATGGTCGTACGGGCGATACGACGATCCTCCGTCACCAGATCCTCGTCCTGATACGGCGAGGTCACCGGCCCCGTAATGGGTGAGGCGTGCAAATCGGCGATGACCTTCTCGACCTTTTGCCGGGCGGCGAGGTCGTCGATCCCCTGCGCCGCCTTGATCGCGAGAGTCAGCGTGTCCCCTTGCCGCTCGGGAAAATGCTTCTCGATCAGAACCTGTGCCTTGGCGGAATCGGAGTCTCCACCGGAGTATTCGTTGTCGGAGGCGGCGCCGTAGCCGAAGCCGACGAACGCCACCGCGATGACGCCGACGATCCAGGTCAGAAGGACCAGGCGACGGCGCCGATAACAGAATCGGGCTAACCCCGCCAGAGCTCCACTAGTACGAGGGGTTTCGATTGTCATCATCTTCCTCAAGTCCTTTCTCTCGTTGCCGCATAGAACGGATCAAGAGTCATCACGGTGCATTTCGCAGCAGGGCGAGAATCGCCGACTCGGCGAGCGACGCAGGCGGGATCAGTGGCCATGGCCTGGGCTTCCGCCGAATGGCGTCGTGACGCCGTCATAGTGGAGTCGCAGCATCATGCCCTGGTGCGCGTGGGGCAAATTGTGACAATGGTTCATCCAGATTCCGGGATTCGCAGCGCGGAACGCGACCTCCCATGTCTCGCCTGGCCGGACGTCGAATGTGTCCACCCACAGCGGGCTGCCCGTCGACGGCGTCCCGTCCCTGGACAGGATCAGCACGGGATGGCCGTGCAGGTGCCAGGGGTGCGTTTCCAGGCTCCGGTTGACGACGGTGAACCGGACGATGTCGCCTTTGGCGACGAGCTGGCCGGGGATGGAGGGGTGGCCCCGGCCGTTGACGGTGTGCGCGTACGCCGGTTGGCCGTCGACCATGGCCGCTCCGCGGTCGAGGACCATGGTGAAATGCCGGTCGGCATCGCGGGCGTCGAAGGGTACGGCGGCCGGAGTTCCGTACCGCAGCAGGTCGAGCTCCGGCAAGCCGGAGGTGTCCTCGATGCGCGCTTCACCGGGGTCATCGCCATGCAGGCGCAGTCCGCCGTCACGATCGTCGTCGACAACGAGTGCCACGGACGTGTCCGGCATGAGGAACACCAGGTCGTATCGCCCGCCTGCGGGCAGGTGCAGTGCGACGCCGCTGACCTCGCCGGGCTGGTTGAGGTCTCGGCCGTCGACGGCTGCCATCCGGAACGGGGTTCCGGCGAGGACGAACCGGTGCGGATCCGAGTCGGTGTTGATCAATCGCAGCCGGACGGGTGTGCCTGGTGGTGCGAGGTGTTCGGTTCGGCCGTCTCTGCCCGCGATCACGACGGTGCCGCCGAAGGTGTGCACGGGCAGGGTCAGGTCCACCTGCCCGTCGGCCGGCTGCCGGTCGCGCGGTGTTACGACGAGGGTTCCGTACAGCCCGTTGCGTACGCCGAGGTGAGACGCGTGATGGGTGTGGTACCAGTAGGTGCCCGCCTGGTCGGCGCGGAACCGGTAGACGAAGTCCGCACCGGGTCGCACGGCCAGCTGGGTCACACCCGGCGCGCCGTCCTCACCGCACGGTACGTCGTAGCCGTGCCAGTGCAGGGTCACGCCGTCGTCGATGTCGGCGTTGCGCAGCCGCACTTCGATCAGGTCGCCCCGGGTCGCGGTGATCGCCGGACCCGGGACCTCGCCGTTGTAGGTCCACGCGTGGATCTCTCGTCCGGACGGGAGCCGTACGGTGGCCTTCTTCGCGGTGAGTACGGCTCGCCGCACCGTGCCACCCGGTGCCGGTGAGCCGGGGCCCCGTAGGTCGGCCACTGACACGGCCGCTCGGGACGACCGTCCGGGGCCGCCTCCGATGGCCTCCGATTCGGCGGGGAGGAACGACAGCCCGGCGCCGGCGCCGGCCGCGGTCACCGCGACCGCGCCGCCGGTCCAGCCGATGAACCGGCGGCGCGAGATCCCGCGCCGACCCTCCGAATCAGCGGTGTTCTCGATGGGAGGCGCGACCACGCGCGCGGTCAGCAACGCGCCGGCGCACACCAGCGAGATCGTGATCAAGGCCGTGCTCAGGGTGAGTGGGTACCCGGCCAGGACGGTCACCACAAGACCGGCCAGCGCCGCGTAAGCCGTGGTGAGCACCGAGACCACGCCGCCTGCCGACCCACCGTCGCCGCGCCCCCGCCGCGCCGCGAGCAGCACGGCCCCGGCTCCGGCGACCCCCAGCATCGGCAACCCCAGCAGCACCTTCTCCTGGACGAACCACCAGCCCCGGGCGGCCAGCATCACCACGGTGACCATCCGGACAAGCGTCACGAGCACCGCCGCGACCAGGGCGGCGAACGCCAGCCGGGTCCGCCGGAGCGCCAGTGCGACGCCGGCCGCGAACCAGGTGGCGATGCCCAGCAGCGCGACGACGTGATCCAGGATGATCCACTGCCCGGTGGTCATGGCGCCTGTCGCGCGGGGGTGGCCGGCCTGGACAGCTGTCCGGCCTGGCGGGCGATCATCCCGGCCACTGCCAGGATGGCGAGACCGTTGACCGCGTGCAGACCGAAGACGAGCTCGCCGGCGGCGCCGTCGAGCGCTTTGGCGATCGCCCCGATCACGAACTGGACGACCGCGAGCCCGGCGACCAGGCCGCTCATCCCGATGAGCCGCCCGGGCATCCGGGCTATCGCGGCGACGATGGTTACCAGGACCGCGAGCAGGATGATTCCGGCGCCCAGCATGCGGTGCGTCTGGAAGGACTCGTCGTTGGGCGCCGTGTCGAACGCACTGCTGGCGGCCAGGAAGAACTGTGCGACGACGGCCAGCACCTGCAGGGTCGCCAGCCCGGCGAAGGATCTACGCATGGCGCGCTCCTTGAGGTGGGTGAGGGTGAGCGTTCATGACGGAGATCGTCGCGCCGGTGAGGCTGCCGTGGCCTCTGCCAGCGGATGACAGCGTCTACGCAATTGGGCGTAGCCGATTCGTGTCTCGCTACGCCTGTCGCCGTAGTAGGTCGCGCGTCTGGGCGGAGCGCTGTCCGTACCCGAGAACAGTAGGATCACGGCATGAAACGCCGCGCAGTGCCGTTCCGCCTGCGTGTCGGGACGCAAGACGTGGTGATCGCGCTCTTCGTCACCGTGATGCAGGTGCAGGGCACGCTCGCCCGCGTTGCCGCCGAGGGGGCACCGCGTCCGCTCACCGACTTCGGAAACCTCGGATTGGCGCTGCTGGTGGTGAGTGGCCTGGTCCTGACCGTCCGCCGACGGTGGCCGGTGCCGGTGTTCGTCATCGCCGCACTCGCCAGCTTGGTGTACTACGGTCTCGACTTCCCGGACGGGCCCGGCTGGCTCGCGCTCTTCGTCGCCCTGTACACCCTCGCCGCCTACGGTGACGGGCGCCGGTCATTGGTGATCGCCGGTGCGGGTACGGCGGCGCTCGCCATCGGGTGGTTGTTCGCGGCGGCCGACATCGAGCCGCGCGCCGCCATCGGCTGGGTGTTCTTCCGCATCGGTGTGTCGATCATGAGCGCGGCCCTTGGCGAGTCCGTCCGGTCCCGTCGGGTCATCGCGGCCGAAGCCCAGGAGCGTGCGGAACTGGCTGAACGGACCCGCGAGGAAGAAGCGCGAGCGCGGGTCGATGCCGAACGGCTCCGGATCGCGCGCGAAGTCCACGACACCGTCGCGCACGCCATCGCGATCATCAACGTGCAGTCCGGGGTCACCGCGCACGTGCTCGACAAGAGACCGGACCGGGCCCGCGAAGCGTTGCAAGCCATCGAGCAGACCAGTTCCCGGGCGCTGCGGGAGATGCGAACCATCCTCGGCGTGCTCCGTGACGACAACGACGGCCGCGTGCCACACCCCGGCCTGGAACAGATCGACGAACTCACCGCCAAGGCACGCGAGGCCGGACTGGACATCACGCTCGAATCGACCGCGCCCGCGACGCCGTTGCCAAGCGCGGTGGACAGTGCCGCCTACCGGATCCTTCAGGAGTCGATCACCAATGTGATCTGTCACGTCGGCCCGACCCGGGTGACGGTCGCGCTGAACCCGGGGACCGACGTCCTGGAGATCCGCGTGACCGACGAAGGCCGCCGCACCGGTGACGCCTCCGCGGATCGACCGTCCGGCAATGGCACGGACACGTCGGCCAAGGCGGGCCGCGGGATCCTGGGCATGCGCGAGCGCTGTCAGCTGCTCGGCGGAGAGCTCGACGCCGAGCCGACTCCGGGCGGAGGTTTCCAGGTCACGGCCCGGCTGCCGCTCGCACCGACCGGGTCGCTCCGATGAACACCGCATCCGGGTCACTGTCGACCACCGCTCCGATCAAGGTGCTGCTCGCCGACGACGAGAAACTCGTGCGATCCGGATTCAAATTGCTGCTCGACCTCGAAGACGACATCACCGTGGTCGGAGAAGCGACCAACGGCGCCGAAGCCGTCGAGGGCGCCCGCGCCACCCGCCCCGACGTCGTCCTCATGGACATCCGCATGCCGAAGGTCGACGGAATCCAGGCCACCACCCAGATCACCGGGATGCGCGGGCTGGAGCGCGTCCGGATTCTCATCCTCACCACCTACGACACCGACGCCTACGTTTTCGAAGGACTGCAAGCCGGTGCCAGCGGCTTTCTGCTCAAGGACGCCGGACCGGCCGAACTCCTGCATGCCATCCGGGTGGTCGCCGCCGGAGACGCCCTGCTCGCGCCGCGGATCACCAGGCGTCTCATCAGTCAGTTCACCGCGCGGCGAACGGCAGCCAGTGCCGCGGAGGACCGGCTCGCGGTGCTCACCGGGCGCGAACGAGAAGTGCTGGCGCTGGTGGGACGGGGTTTCAGCAACGACGAGATCGGCGCCGAACTGTTCCTCAGCCCGGCCACCGCGCGCACCCATGTCAGCCACGCGATGGCAAAACTGGGTGCGCGTGACCGCGCGCAACTGGTTGTCATCGCCTACCGAACAGGGCTGGTCAGCCCTGACGCCTGACTGCTTAGCACACCACAACGCAGCGAGTATCATGACCCTCGCCGAGCGGATCGCCTCCGCACTCACCCGCGTGCGCCACCGTCGGCTGGCTCCTGGCTCCTGGCCACCGGCCTGCCGGCCCAGGCCGCCGCCCGTACCGCCGACAACCCTGCCAGCAGCTCTGTCCCGGCCTGCACGTACCAGGTCACCGGCGTGCGGGCGGGCAACCAACTCCGCAACCAGCCGCCGCGGGAACGGAGAACACCCTGTCGGCGTTCCGGCGCGCCCTGACGGCGGATTCCGACCGCGTCGAACCGGATGTGCGATTCACCAAGGATCACCGGCCGGTGCTGATGCACGACGCCACGGTCGACCGCGCCACCACAGCCACCGGACGGGTCTCCGACATGACGCTGGCACAATTCCGCACGCTGCGCACCGCCCGACGGCCCGCGACCACCGACCCTCGACCAGGCCCTGCAACTGTTGCGGGGCAAACCAAGGAGACCCTGGTGGAACTGAAGCAGGTCCCGACTCTGCTGACCTGCACTCCCTGCAAGAGCTCTACCGGCGGTTGTCGGCCTCGGCGTGGGCCAGCCTGACCTCGTTCTTCCCCTCGGCCCTGCGCACCGTGCGCTCCGCCCCGGCCCGCAAGGGCCTGCTATCGGTATCCGCACCACCGGATCGTCACCGACCAGACCCCGGCCTACCTGGCCTGGGCCGCACAAGGCTGCCGGTCGTGAGCCCACGACCAAGCCGAGCGCGAAATCCGCCCCGAACCCGATCCGCCGAACCGACCCGACGGACATTCTCCGCGCCCGCTGGGCCCAGTTTCCTGGACCGCCGCGTCCCTGTCGCGCTCGTCCCACCGGCCGTCGTACAGGCTGGCGGGGCCGATCCGTTCCTTGACGTGCGGAGAGACGGCGTTGCAATGGTCAGCCACACGACATGTTCGGCCTCTTGGGGGTGGCTGAAGCAGCAGCCACCGGCACAGTTCGAGGATCTCCGCCTCGGTCACCTCCGGCAGTTGGTCACGCTCATCCCAGCAGTCGGCCTTCTCCGCCAGGATTGCCGACCCCGCCAAGACTGTTCTCTTCGAGATCAGCGTTCGGGTATCGGTTCGGCCTGCCTGGTCAGCGCCGATATCCGCCCCCCGCGGCCAGCACGATCTGGATCACCAGCTCGATCAAGTCGCTTCCCCGGTGTCGGCGACTCCGTGCAGCACACTCCCGCGAGATGGCCGCCGACCTGCAGCAGCCGGGGGCGGAGAGCCGATCACCTCGCTCAACGATCACCACCCCACAGGCGTTCCCGCCCGAGAGGCAGCCGTCAACCGCACGCACCCGAGGCCAAGGGCGGTACGGCAGCCTGGACACGCCACCGCAGCCAAGCGGACGCTTACGCGGCATGGCCCGTTGGCAGGGCTGGCTACGGCGGTCGCGTTTGTTCTTGCCGATGGTGCTGGGGCGCCGATTACGGCATCGCCGTCCCGGCCCGTTCCTCGACCATCGCTCCCAGAGCCAGGAAGGACTCCACACCGGGCGTGACAAGCGTGCGGAAGGCGGCGTCCAGTTCGGCCAGGTGTCGCGGTGAGCTCGGCGTCGACCCACCTGCGCAACATCACCAGGAAGGCGCCCACGACTCCGGCGACGAGGAGTTCGAGCCGGGCCGAGGCGATCGCCCCCCGGGCTTGGAGCTCATCCCGGACGACCGCGGCCAGCATCAGCTCGCCCTGGGCCATGACCACACCGCCGCCCTTGCGTCCGAGCAGCGCCTTGACCAGCGGGCCTTGCTCGGCGACGTGTTCGAACATGGCCAGGCTGAAAGACAACAGAGGCCCGTCGCTCCGGGCCGCCGGGTGCTGACCAGCGCGAACACCTGACGCCCAGCGGCATGACCCCGGACATGACCGATCTCCGCCAGGTGTGGGCGCAGATCCCCGCGACCGGCGCGGTCGGCGGCACCCGCTGGCCGTGATGTTCGCGCTGGTCCAAGCGGCGCTCGTGTCCGGCGCCGTGTCGTACGCGGCGATCCGGCACTGGATCGCCCGCGCCCCGCAAGAAGTCCTCCAGCGGATCGGAGCCCGGCATGACCGGCGGACCGGCCGCTACCACGCCCCACACCCCGACACGGTGTGCCGCACACTCGCCCAGGTCGGCTAGGCCTGCTCGGCTTCACCAACGTCGCCGATGGCACCCGATGGGCACGCGACGACTTCCGCAACCCGCTGATCGCTCTGGGTCTGACGATGTGAGAACTCCTTCAACCCTGGGCCGCTCCTGGTCCGATGATCACCAATTTCTGGCGATTGGAGTTCTACCCGGGGCCGCTTTCAAAGCGCTTGACAGTCTCTTGCGAGGCTGGCTCGTAAGCCGGTCCCCACCTGGGGATATGGTGTCGACGTGTCAGGTTCCCGTGCTCCCCTCCCCGCCGCCGACCTTGCCAGGACCGTGGTCTTCGCCGCCTTCATCGCGGTGCTCGGCATCTTCCCCGGCGTCTACGTCGGCACCTCCGGCATCCCCATCGTGCTGCAGAACGCCGGCCCGCTGCTGGCCGGCAGCCTTCTGGGCGCCCGCCGCGGGGCCATGTCCGTCGCGCTGTTCCTGGCGCTGACCGCGCTCGGCCTGCCGCTGCTGTCCGGCGGCCGGGCCGGGATCGGCCCGTTCCTCGGCCCGAGCGGCGGCTTCCTGCTGGGCTGGATCCTGTCCGCCCTGGTCGCCGGTCTCATCGTGGCGCGCGCGAAGCGCCCGGGGCTGCCCGTGCTGCTGGCCGCCAACGCGGCGGGGCTGGCCGCCGACTACCTCATCGGCGTGCCGTGGCTTGGCTTCTACACCGGCGACCTGCCGGCCGCGGCGGTCCAGTCGCTGACCTTCCTGCCGGGTGACGTGGCCAAGGTCGTGGTGGTCTCGCTGATCGCCGCCCTGCTCTACCGTGCTCTGCCGGGACAGCTGGCGGGATCGGCGAAACGGTCCGCGTGAGGCTCGCCACGCCGCCGATCGTCGGCTCGGGCGCGGTTCCCGCCGAGCCGCTCGCGCGGGCGCACGGAGCCGCGCGGTGGCTGGCCGATCGCGGGGTCGCCGAAGGTTCGCGGGTGGCGGTGGATTCGCCTGACCCGCTGCCCTGGTTCCTCGGGGCGGACCTGCTCGGCGCGGCCTGCCTGGTGGTCGAGCCGGCCTGGACGCCGCGCGAGCGGGACGCGGTGCTCGCCGACGCGCGCCCGGTCCTGGTAGCCACCGGCGTCGCGGAACCGAGCGCGGACGGCATGGCGCCGGCGGGCGACGACGGCACGTTCTTCTACCTGCCGACGACCTCGGGCAGCAGTGCCCGGCCGAAGGTGCTGATCCGGGACCGCGGGTCGTGGCTGGGCAGCTTCGCCGCGCTCGGCCCGCTGCCCGGCCCGGTGCTGATCCCGGGCCCGCTCAGCTCGTCGCTGTTCCTGTTCGGCGCCCTGCACGCGCTCTGGTGCGGCCGGCCGATCCTGCCGCTGACCCGCTGGGAACCGGAGGCCGCCGCGCTGGCCGCGCGGCGGTGCGCCACCGTCCACCTGGTCCCCGCCATGCTGGCGGGACTGCTCGACGTGCTGGAGCACGACCCCGGACTGCGGCGCGGCTGCGCTCTGCGCAGCGTGGTCTGCGGTGGCGCGCATCTGGGCGACCGGACGCGGGAGCGGTTCGCCCGGCTGCTGCCCGGGGCGGAGCTGGTCGAGTACTACGGCTCGGCGGAGCATTCCCTGATCGCGGTGCGGCGTGGCGACGGCGGCCTGCGCCCGGTCCCGGGCGTGCGGCTGGAGGTCAGGGACGGCCTGCTGTGGGTGAAATCGCCGCTGGCGTACGGCGGCCGGCTGGATCAGGGCGCGCTGTCGCCCGCGCGGGAGTGGTCCACGGTGGGCGATCAGGTCGACATCGACGATGGCGGCCTGCTGACCGTGCGGGGCCGGGCCGGCGCCGTCGTGTCCAGCGGCGGCAGGCTGGTCGCCGCGGCGGAGGTCGAGGCGGTGCTACGCGCCGTGCCCGCGGTGGCGGACGTGCTGGTCGCCGGCACCCCGCATCCGACGCTCGGCGCGATCGTGACCGCCGTGGTCGAGACCGCCGCCGATGGGCGGCCCACGCTGCGCGAGCTCCGCGCGGCGGCGCGGGCCGGTCTGGAACCCGGCAAGCGGCCACGGCGCTGGCTGGCGACCACGGCGCTGCCCAGAACGGCGTCGGGCAAGCCCGCCCGCGCCGTCGTCGCGCAGCAGCTGCTCGACGGCACGCTGGCCGCGGAGCCGCTGCGGTGACCGGCGACCTGACACCGGTCGTCGTGGCGGCCAGGCGCACCCCGATCGGCAGCGCGGGTGGCGCGCTGCGCCGTTTCGCCGCCGACGAGCTGGCCGCGCCGGTGCTGCGGGCCGTGCTGGCCGACGCGGGCCTGGACACGGTGGACGACGTGCTGCTCGGCAACGTCTTCGGGCCGGGCGGCAACCCGGCCAGGGTCGCGGCCCTGCGCGCCGGCCTCGGTCATGAGGTGCCGGGGCTGACCGTGGATCGGCAGTGTGCCAGCGGCCTCGCGGCGATCGTGCTCGCGGCGGCGATGATCCGTGCGGGCGCGGGTGAGGCGTACCTGGCCGGGGGCGTGGAGAGCGCCTCCACCGCCCCGCTGCGCGCCTGGCCCGCGCGAGCGGGCGACGAACCGCCGGACTTCTACACTCGGGCGCCGTTCGCGCCGGCCGAGATCGGCGACCCCGACATGGGCCCCGCCGCCGACCTGGTGGCCGCCGAGGCCGGGATCTCGCGGGAGCGTCAGGACGCCTTCGCCGTTCGCAGCCATGCCAGGGCGGTACGCGCCCAGCGGGCGGGCCGGTTCACCGCCGAGCTTGTCCCGATCGGCGGTGTCGATCGGGACGAACGGCCACGCGCCGGCTTCACGGTGGAACGCCTGGCCAGGTTCCGGCCCGCCTTCACGCCGGACGGCACCGCCACCGCGGCCAATTCCTGCGGGGTCAATGACGGCGCGGCGGCTGTGCTGCTGGTGAGCGAGGCCTATCGGCGCCGCCACGGGCTGCCCGGCCTGCGGCTGGTCGCCTCGGCCACTTCGGCCGTGGATCCGAACCGGCTCGGCCTCGGCGCGGTGCCCGCGATCAAGTCCGTACTCGACCGCACGCCTGACGTGGTCGAATTCAACGAGGCGTTCGCAGGCCAGACTCTGGCCTGCCTGGACAGCGCCGGCATCGACGAGCACACGGTCAGTCCGGACGGCGGCGCGATCGCGCTGGGGCACCCGTGGGGGGCTTCCGGTGCCGTGCTGGTGGTCCGGCTGTTCGCGACCCTGGTCCGGCGGCGCGGTTCGGGCTTCGGCCTCGCCGCCCTGTCCGCGGGCGGCGGCGTCGGCGTGGCGACGACCTGGGAGGCCGTGTCGTGATCGAGTTCGCGGATGTGGGGCACCGGTACGGCGACCGGGTCGTCCTGTCCGGCGTGGACCTGCGGCTGGCCGAGCAGCGGGTGGCCTTCGTCGGCGCGAACGGTTCCGGCAAGTCCACCCTGGCCCGCATGATCAACGGCCTGGTGCCTCCGACCAGCGGCCGGGTCCGGGTGGACGGCCTCGACCCGAGCCGCGACGGCCGCGAGGTCCGCCGCCGGGTCGGGTTCGTCTTCGCCAACCCGGACAGCCAGATCGTGATGCCGACCGCGGGCGAGGACGTGGCGTTCTCGCTGCGGCGCAGCGGACTGTCCAAGCGGGAGCGCGCAGAACGGGCGGCCCAGGCGCTGGCCGAATACGGGCTGGACGGCTACGCCGACCATCCGGCGCACCAGCTCTCCGGCGGGCAGAAGCAGTTGCTCGCGCTGTGCGCGATGCTCGTGCTCGATCCCGACGTGCTGGTCTGTGACGAGCCGACGACGCTGCTGGACCTGCGCAACAAACGGCGGTTCGTCGAGCGGCTCACCGGGTTGCGGCAGCAGATCGTCCTGGTCACGCACGACCTCGACCTGCTCGAATCGTTCGACCGCGTCATCGTGCTCGACGAGGGCCGCGTGGTGGCCGACGACCGGCCGGAGCACGCGCTGCGGCACTACCGGACGCTCGTCACATGACCGGCTGGTACGAACCGGGGACCAGCCCGCTGCACCGGATCCCCGCCGGGTGGAAGTTCCTGGCCGTGCTCGCGCTCGCGGCACTGGTGTTCGCGCTGCGGTCGCCGGTCTGGCTGGGCGGCGTCTGCGCGGCCGTGCTCCTCGGGTACGCGGTGGCGCGGGTCACGCCCCGGCGGTGCCTGCAGCTCGCCCGGATGCTCGGGATGCTCGTGCTGCTGGTGTTCGCGATGCAGTGGTGGCTGCTCGGCGCCGGCCAGGCCCTGGTGGTGTGCCTGCGGATCGTGGCGGCGCTGGCCGCCGCCAACCTGTTCACCGTCACCACCCGGGTCGAGGACCTGGTGTTCGCGGTGGAGCGCGGGCTCCGGCCGTTCACCCGGCTGGGGGTCAGACCGGACCGGGTCGGCCTGCTGATCGGGCTCACCCTGCAGGCGGTGGCCGCCCTGTCCATGATCTCCGCCGAGGTGCGGGAGGCCGCCAAGGCCCGCGGCGCGGAGCGTTCGATCCCCGCGTTCGCGGTGCCCTTCCTGGTCAGGACGTTGCGGCACGCCGACGAGCTGGGCGAGGCGCTCGCCGCCCGTGGCGAAGGCGACGGCTGAGCGTTCCGTCAGCCGCCGGCCGCGTCGTACAACCGGAAGGCCAGGTTACAGATCACCAGCGTCTCCAGGCTGTCCAGGTCCGCTTCGAGCAGCCTGCCGATCTGAGTCAGCCGGTACCGCAGCGTGTTGCGGTGCACGTGCAGGGCTTCGGCCGTCGCGTGCTGCCTGGCGTCCAGCCGCAGGTAGGTCCGGAGGGTGTGCGTCAGCTGACCGTCGGCCTTGGCGTCGTGGTCGATCAGCGGTTGCAGCACCTCCCGCGCGGCGTGCTGGCCGCCCCGCCCGGCGGCCGCCGCCACGATCGAGGTCAGGTCGAACGCGCGGGAGCGCTGCGGTCTGGCCAGCTCTTCTGTGACCATCGCCCGGGCCGAGGCGAGCACCAGGCGGATCTCCTCGGCGTCCCTGGCGGGCCCGGCCACCACGATCGCCCGGCCGGGCATCTCCCGGCGCAGGACTTCGAGGACCTCGCCGGTCGTGTCGCCGGTGCCGCCCTGGGCGAACAGCACCAGAAGCTCGCCGCTGCGCACCGAGCGCACCACGGGCAGCACCTGCTCCACGGCCAGGCGCAGGCGCAGCGAGTAGCCGGCCGAGAACGCGGGTTTCGGCGCGGCCAGCAGGACGACGGTGGGCACGTCGCTCTCGAAGCCGGCCACGCGCAGCGCCCGGACCAGGGTCGGGGTGGGCGTGGTCCAGTCGGTCAGGCCAGTGAGCACCGCGGCCATCCGCGTCGCGTTCGACGGCTCCTCCTGCAACCTGCGGGTCAGGTCGATGGCGACCAGTGTCGCGGCCGAGCTCATCGCCATCCGGACGCTCTCCACGGCCATCCCGGAGCGGCCGACCAGGATGTGGTCGTGCGCGCCCGCCTGGTCGAGCGGCACCGCGTGGTATCCGGTCGTCCCGCTGGTGGCCAGTCCCTGCAGCACCAGGTCCATCCGCCATTCCCGGTGCAGCGGCCAGCTCGCCACCACCCTGCCGTCGATGTCGAGGATGGCCGCCTCGCCGCCGATCTCCTCGGCGATCCGCCCGAGCAGGGTCATCAGCGGCGCTTCGTTGGAGATGAGCTGCGCCAGCTCCGCGGCGAGGTTGGACGCCCGGCCCATGTCCTTGAACCGGTCCGCGACGATCATGTCGGCCACGAACTCGCTGATCCGTACGAACGGCACGCTGTACGGCACCAGGAGCACCGGCAGCCCCACCGCGGTGGCGCTCTCCACCAGGGCCCGGGGCACGTCGGCGTGGGTCAGCCCGCATCCGAAGCCGATGGCCGTGACCCTTTTGTGCTTAAGCCGATCCGCGAAGGTCCGCCATCCCTCTTGATCGTTCGCCTGGATGAAGGCACCGGTGGTGAGCAGCAGCTCACCGCCCCGCAGGAACGGCGCGGGGTCCACGAGTTCGGTGGACGCCACCCAGCGGACCGCGCGTTTCAGCAGGTCAGGGCTGGTGGGCGTGACCAGGCTGAGCTCCAGGACGGTCTCGGCCATGAGCTGATCCAAGCTCAACGCCATGGGGGCATTCCTCCCGATAAATCACCCGTGTTAGGCAATTGCACAGTACATGGCGTTTGAGCTTGGCCACGCCGCACGTAGACGCTGCGAAGAGCCTCGCTGTTGACTGCTCCCATCCCACCGACCTGCGTAGTTCCGGCATGCGGAACCCCCTAAGGGGAGATATTCGTGCAGTTCACACGCTATTCCGCCGTCCTCGCGACCGCGGCCGCCGCCACTCTGGCGCTGTCGGCCTGCGGCTCGTCCACCCCCACCGACTCCGGCTCCGCGGCCGGCCCTGCCGCGGAAACCACGGCGGCCGCGAAGAGCTGGGCCCCGGCCAAAGTCGACGTCTGGGCCGACCTGTCCATGGACAGCGCGCGCAGCAAGGCCGAGTACGCCCCCGTCGGCAAAGCCGAGAAGCCGTGGAACATCTGTGTGTCCGTACCTCACATGAAGGACGCCTACTGGCTCGGCCTGAACTACGGCGTGGCCGAGCAGGCGCGCGAGGCCGGCGTCAACATGACGATGGTCGAGGCGGGCGGCTACGAGAACATCGACAAGCAGATCCAGCAGGTCGAGGACTGCGCGCAGAGCGCGGACGCCGTGGTCATCGGCGCCATCTCCTTCGACGGGCTGAACAGCACGGTGGAACGGCTGGCCGCCGCCGGCAAGCCGGTCATCGACGTCATCAACGGCATGTCCAGCCCCAAGGTCACCGCCAAGTCGCTCGTCTCCTTCCACGACCTCGCCCAGATCGCCGCCGAATGGGTGGTCAAGGACTCGGCCGGTCAGCCGGTCAAGGTCGCCTGGTTCCCCGGCCCGAAGGGCGCCGGCTGGTCCGAGGACGGCGAGCGCGGCTTCAAGGGCGCCCTGGCCGGCAGCCCGGTGGAGATCGTCGACACCAAGTGGGGCGACACCGGCAAGGACGCGCAGAGCCAGCTGATCGAGGACGTGCTCGCCGCGCACCCCGACATCGACTACATCGTCGGCACCGCGGTCACCGCCGAGGCGGCCGGGCCGATCCTGCGGGACCGCGGCCTGACCGACAAGATCCGCGTCGCCGGTTACTACTTCACGCCGGGCACGTACACCGGCATCGAGCGCGGGACCGTGCAGGCCGCGCCCAGCGACAGCACCGCCATCCAGGGCCGGATCGCCATCGACCAGGCCATCCGCGCGCTGGAGAAGAAGGACTTCCAGCAGCATGTCGGGCCCGAGCTCGTCATGGTCACCAAGGACACGCTGAAGGACTTCGACGTGTCCACCACGCTGGCCCCCGACGGCTGGTCCCCCACGTTCCAGGTCAAGGCCGGCAGCTGAGTTGTCTCCGATGACCGAACCTGTGCTTCGGGTCCGCGGGCTGACCAAGAAGTACCCGGGCGTCACCGCGCTCGACCAGGTGGACTTCGACCTCCGCCGCGGTGAGGTGCATGTGCTCTTCGGCGAGAACGGCGCCGGGAAGTCCACCCTCATCTCCATCGTCTCGGGGGCGCAGCGCCCGGACGGCGGGACCATCGAGGCCGGCGGCCGGGCCGTCGAACTGTCCGGCGTCGCGGCCGCACGCGCGCTGGGCATCAGCGCGGTGTTCCAGGAGTTCTCGCTGATGCCCACGATGACCGTGGCGGAGAACCTGGTGATGGGCAGCGAGCCCGGCAGGTTCGGTTTCGTCGACCGGCGCCGGATCAGGAGGCTGGCGCGGGAGCGCCTGGACGAGTTCGGCTTCCGCATCGCACCCGACCGGCTGGTGGAGACGCTGAGCCGGGCCGAACAGCAGATGGTGGAGATCGCCAAGGCGTTCCGGCCCGAGCTCAGCGTGCTGATCCTGGACGAGCCGACCGCCTCGCTCACCGATGAGGAGGCCGAGCGGCTGTTCGCCCTGGTCGAGGAGGCGCGCGGGCGCGGCATCGGGATCATCTACATCACCCACCGGATGGCCGAGATCCGGCGGCTCGCGGACCGGGTGACCGTGCTGCGGGACGGCCGCCTGGTCACCACGGTCCCCGGCGACACCCCGGACGAGCAGCTGATCAACCTGATGACCGGCCGGGTGGTGGAGGACCTCTACCCCGAACTGCCCGTCCCCGGCACCGATGTGGTGCTCGCCGCGCGCGGCCTCACCACCTTCGACGGCTCGGTACGGAACGCGAGTTTCGAGCTGCGCGCCGGGGAGATCGTCGGTTTCGCCGGGCTGATGGGCTCGGGCAAGTCCGCCGCGGCCCGCGCCTGTTTCGGCCTGGAGCGGGTGGACTCCGGCACGGTCACCATCGCCGGGCAGGACCTGACCGGCGCCAAACCCGCCGCGGTCATGAAGTCCGGCGTGGTCTACCTGCCCAGTGACCGCAAGCAGGAAGGGCTGTTCCTGGAACGGCCGCTGCGGGAGACCGTCACCCTGCCGTGGCTGCGCCGGGCGCCCATGTCCACCGGCCCGCTGCTGCGACCGGGGCGGGAGCGCGCGGTGGCGGGTGACATGCTGCGCCGGATGCAGCTGAGCCCGGCCGACCCGGAGCGCCCCGCGGCCAGCTACTCCGGCGGCAACCAGCAGAAGGGCCTGCTCGGGCGGGCCCTGCTCGGGGAGTGCACCACGTACCTGCTGGACGAGCCGACCGTCGGCGTGGACGTCGGCGCCCGGGTGACGATCTACGAGCGGATCGTGGCGCTCGCCCGGGCGGGCAGCGCCGTGCTGGTCGTCTCGTCCGAGCTGCCGGAGATCCTGCACCTGTGCCACCGCGTGTACGTGTTCTCGCACGGGCAGATCACCGCGGAGCTGACCGGGGCCGACATCAACGAGGAAATGATCTTGCGCCACATGATGCATTGGGGCGAACCAGCAGCAAAGGACATCGCATGACCGCCAGCAGTCCCGCCGTCGCGCGACCGCGCAACCTGATGGTCTCGCTCGCCGCCCGGGGGTTCGTCAAGATCGGCGTGCTGCCCGTCCTGGTCCTGGTCGCGCTGGTGGTGTTCGCCAGCATGTCGGACAACTTCCTGACCGTGGAGAACATCCACTCGGCGCTGCGGCAGAACTCCTACATCGTCATCGCCACCCTGGGCCAGTTCATCGTGCTGCTGACCGGCGGGTTCGACCTGTCGATCGGCGCGGTGACCGCGCTGGTCTCGGTGAGCACCGCGATGGCCATGGTCGCGCAGGCGGAGTCGTCCTCGCCGCTGACCGCGGTCCTGGTCGGCATCGCCGTCGGCATGCTGGTCGGCATGGGCTGCGGGCTGGTCAACGCCCTGGGCATCGCGAGCCTGAACATCAACCCGTTCATCATGACGCTGGCCACGGCCTCGGCGTTCTCCGGACTGGCGCTGATGCTCACCTCGGGCGTGCCGGTCGCCGGGCTGCCGGTGGAGTTCAGCGACTGGCTGGGCTTCAACAAGATCTTCGGGATCGGCGTCCCGATCTGGATCGCCGCCCTGGCCGCCGCCGGCCTCTGGGTCCTGCTGACGCTGACCCGTCCTGGCCGCCACATCTACTCGGTCGGTTCCAGCCCCAAGGCGGCCAGGCTCTCCGGGATCAGCGAGTTCCGCACCCTGCTCCTGGCCTACGTGGCGGCCGGCGGGCTCGCGGCCATCGGCTCGGTGCTGCTCACCGCGCGCATCGAGACCGGGGAGGCGAACCTCGGCGCGTCCCTGCCGCTCCAGACGATCGCCGCGGCCGTCATCGGCGGGGTCAGCCTGCGCGGCGGTTCCGGCCGGGTCATCGACGCGGTGCTGGGCGCCGTGTTCATCGGGATCGTCGCCAACGGCATGAACCTGGCGCAGATCAACTCCTACTACCAAATGATCGTCACCGGGGCCGTCCTGGCGCTGGCCGTCGTCGCCGATCGCCTGCGCAGCCGGCTCGCGGTGGCCGTGTACGCCGGAAAGGTATGAACATGAAGATCACCCTCAACTCTGACATGGGGGAATCCTTCGGGATCCACTCCTTCGGGAACGACCGGGCGCTGCTGGGCCTCATCGACACGGCGAACGTGGCCTGCGGTTTCCACGCCGGCGACCCGAGCGGAATCCGGGAGACCGTCACCGGCGCGGCCGCCGCCGGGATCACCATCGGCGCCCACCCGGGGCTGCCCGACCTGGTCGGCTTCGGACGGCGGGAGATGAAGCTCTTCCCCGAGGAGGTACGCGACATCGTGCAGTACCAGGTCGGCGCGTTGAAGGGTTTCCTCGACGCGGCGGGTGTCCAGCTCGACCACATCAAGCCGCACGGCTCGCTGTACGGCATGGTGTCGCGGGACGAGGCGCTGATGGACGCGGTCTGCGACGTCGCCGCGCAGTACGAGGTCCCGATCTACGGAATGGCGGGCACGGCCCACGAGCGGGTGTCCGCCGCCCGGGGCATCCCGTTCCTCGCCGAGTTCTACGTGGATCTCGAGTACGCGGCCGACGGTGGGCTGATCATCGCCCGCCGGCCGCACGCCACCCCGGTCGAGCGCGCCGTGGAGCGGATGACCGTCGCCCTCACCGAGGGCGTGGCCATCGCCGTCACCGGCGAGCGGGTCCCCATGAAATTCGACACGGTCTGTGTGCACTCGGACACGCCGAACGCCGTCGAGGTGGCCACCGCCATCAGAACCGTCATCGACTCGCAGGATTCCGTATCCGGAAAGGCCCACCATGTCTGAACACGTCGTGCAGTCTCCGCTTCCCGGCATCTTCTACACCAAGCCGTCGCCCGACCAGCCGCCCTTCGTCGAGGTCGGCTCCGTGGTCACCGCGGACACCACCGTCGGCCTGGTCGAGGTCATGAAGCAGTTCGCCGAGGTCAAGGCCGGGGTGAACGGCACGGTGACGGAGATCCACGCGGAGAACGAGAGCATCATCGGCCCCGGGGACGGCATCCTCACCGTCGAGAAGGGCTGATCGCGGTGCGCAAGCTGCTTGTCGCCAACCGCGGTGAGATCGCGGTGCGCGTCATCCGGGCCGCGCGGGAGCTCGGGATCGGCACCGTGGCCGTGTACAGCGAGGCCGACCAGGACGCCCTGCACGTCAAGCTGGCCGACGAGCGGGTGCTGATCGGCCCGCCGGCCGCGTCCCGCAGCTACCTGAACATGGACGTCATCGTCACCGCGGCGGTGGACCTCGGCGCGGACGCGGTGCACCCCGGCTACGGCTTCCTGTCCGAGCGCGCCGAGTTCGCCGAGAAGGTCACCGCGGCCAGGCTCGCCTTCGTCGGGCCGTCCGCGGAGACGATCCGGCTGATGGGCGACAAGGCCAGGGCCAGGTCCGCCGCCGAGGCGGCGGGCGTGCCGACCGTACCCGGCTCCACCGGTCCCGTCGACGGCCTGGCCGAAGCGCTGGCCGAGGCGGAGCAGGCCGGATACCCGGTCGCGGTGAAGGCCGCGGCCGGCGGCGGCGGGCGCGGCATCCGCGTGGTGGCCGACGCCGCCGAGCTCACCGAGGCGCTGCCCGTCGCCAGGGCGGAGGCCCAGGCGGCCTTCGGCAGCGGACTGGTCTACATCGAAAGGTTCGTCCCGAACGCCAGGCACATCGAGGTGCAGGTGTTCGGCGACGGGCAGAACTTCGTCCACCTGGGCGAACGCGAATGCTCGATGCAGCGGCGGCGGCAGAAGGTGATCGAGGAGGCCGGCGCGCCCGGCCTGCCCGAGCACGTGCGCACCGCGATGACCGAGGCGGCCGTCGCGCTGGCCAAGGTCTCCGGCTACTCGGGCGCGGGCACCGTCGAATTCCTCTACGACTCCGCGCGCGGGGAGTTCTACTTCATCGAGATGAACACCAGGATCCAGGTGGAGCACGCGGTCACCGAGATGGTCACCGGCCGCGACCTGGTCCGCGAGCAGCTCACCGTGGCCTCCGGCGCTCCCCTGTCGTTCGCCCAGTCGGACGTGGAGTTCCGCGGCCACGCCATCGAGATCCGGCTCAACGCCGAGAGCCCGGACTTCGGGTTCATGCCCAGTCCCGGCGTCATCACCTCCATGCGGATGCCGGGCGGCCCGTTCGTCCGGATCGACTCGGGCTTCGGGCCGGGCAGCGAGGTCAGCCCGTTCTACGACTCCCTGCTCGCCAAGATCGTCGTCTGGGCGGACAGCAGAGCGGCGGCGGTCGCCCGGATGGCCAGGGCCCTGGACGAGGTCGAGGTCGAGGGCGTCGCCACCACCGCGAGCTTCCTGCGCAGGGTGATCGGCGTCGCGGAGTTCCGCGAGGGCCTGTACCACACGACCTTCCTCGAAGACTGGATCGCCGGCGGCGCCGGCAAGTGAAGGAGCACATCTTGCGTAGATCAGGCGAGAGTCGATACTCCTGGGGCGGCGACGAGCATCTGGTCGTCCAGTTCGCCGAGGCCATGAGCCTTGAGGTCAACTTCACCGCGATGGCGGTGTCGAAGATCCTGAACGACGACCGGCTGCCCGGGATCGTGGACATCTGCCCCGCGAACGCGTCTCTGCTGATCAGGTTCGACCCCGACGTGGCGGCGCCCGCCGCTGTCGAGGCGAGGGTACGGGCGGCGGAGGAGCAGGTCGCCGGAGCACCCGCCCGGAGCGTCGAGACCCGGATCTTCGAGGTCCCGGTCTGGTACGACGACCCGTTCACCAACGAGACCGGGTCCAGGTTCCGGGACCGGCACCAGCGGCCTGAGGGCAACGACCTGGAGTTCGCCGCCGTCGAGAACGACATGGACTCGGTCCAGGCGTTCATCGACGCCCACTCCGGTTCGCCCTGGATCACGTCCATGGTCGGCTTCGTGGCCGGCCTGCCGTTCATGTTCCAGATGGTCCCGCAGGAACGGCAGCTGGAGCTCCCGAAGTACCTGCGGCCGCGCACCGACACCCCGGCGCTGACCATCGGCCACGGCGGCTGCTTCGCCTGCATCTACTCGGTACGCGGCGCGGGCGGCTACCAGATGTTCGGCGTGACCCCGGTGCCGATCTTCGACCCGGAGCAGCGGCTCGCCGACTTCAACGACTTCATGGTGTTCTTCCGCCCCGGCGACATCGTGAAGTTCCGCAGCATCGACAACGCCGAGTACGACGCCATCCGCGCGGAGGTCGAGGCCGGCGCCTACCGGTACCGGCAGCGGCCGGTCACCTTCGACCTGGACCGTCTGCTGGCCGACCCCGACGGTTACAACGCCGAACTTCTGGGAGCCCTCTATGGCAGTTGAGATCATCGAGCCCGGGCTGGCCGCCAGCATCCAGGACCGGGGGCGGCCGGGCTACTACAGCGTCGGCATCCCGCCGTCGGGCGCGGCCGACCTGCGCGCCGCCGTCACGGCCAACCTGCTCGTCGGCAATCCCCCCGACGCCGCCGTCATCGAGGCGCCGTACATGGGGCCCGCGCTGATGTTCGACGCGCCCGCGGTGGTGGCCGTCACCGGCGCCACCATGCCGACGCTGCTCAACGGCGCGCCCGCACCGCAGTGGGAGTCCTTCCCGGTCGCGGCCGGAGACCAGCTGACCTTCGGATTCCTGCGGGCGGGCGCGCGGATCTACATCGCCGTCGCCGGCGGGTTCGACGTGCCCGTGGTGCTGGGCAGCAGGTCCACGTACGCGCTGGGCGGCTTCGGCGGCTTCGGCGGCAGGAACCTGCGAAAAGGTGACGTGATCCCGGTCGGCCGGGCGAACGGCGGCCCCGGCAGGGCCGTCCCCGAGGAACTGCGCCCCGCCTACCGCCGCGAGATCGAACTCCGGGTCGTCCTCGGCCTGTACGACTACCGGCTGACCGAGGCGGGCCGCAACTGCCTGCTGGAGTCGGAGTGGACGCTGACCCCGGTCGCGGACCGCACCGGTTTCCGGTATTCCGGTCCCGTCCTGGAGTGGGAGGAGCGGATCCAGCCGTTCGGCGCCGGATCCGACCCCTCCAACATCGTGGACGCCGGCTACCCGATCGGTTCGATCCAGGTGCCCGGCGGAGTCGAGCCGATCATCCTGCACCGCGACGCGGTCTCCGGCGGCGGCTACGCCATGGTCGCGACGGTGATCAGCGCCGACCTGAACAGGGTCGCGCAGTGCTCGCCGGGAACGCGCACCCGGTTCGTGCCGGTGACCCTCGACGAGGCGTTGCGGGCTCGCGCCGACGATCAGGCCAGGGCCGCCAGGCTGCGCGAGGCGTTGGAGGCGACTCGCTGATGCCGCCGTCCGAGCGGCTCGCCGCCCTGGGCCTGACGCTGCCCGCCGTGCCCGCGGCCGTGGGGGCCTACGTCCCCGCGGTCCGGCACGGCGACCTGGTGATCACCACCGGCCAGCTCCCCTTCGTCGACGGCGCGCTGCCGCTGACCGGGCTGGTCGGCGTGGACGTCACCGTGGCGCAGGCGGCGGCCCTGACCCGCCAGGCGGCCCTGAACGCCGTCGCCGCGGCCGCGGCGATCCTGGGCGGGATCGACCGCATCGCCCGGGTGCTCAGCGTGACCGGGCACATCGCCTGCGGCCCCGGCTTCACCGGGCACCCGGCCGTGCTCGACGGCGCCAGCACCCTCATGGTGGACCTCTTCGGCGAGACCGGCCGCCACGTCCGCACCAACGTCGGCGCGGCCCGGCTTCCGCTGGACAGCCCCGTGGAGGTCGGCATCATGGTGACCACCGCCATTTAACCCGCACCTGTCACCTCGCCGAGGCCCGCGGGAGTAGTTGCCGCGACCTCGGCGGCTACAGGAAGCGTCGACTCCTCACGAAGGGTTATGGCGCAACCGCGTCAAACCCATCGCCTAGCATTTGAGCTGCACGTTCTATGCGGCTCGGTGATACTCGCCGACGAGCACCTGCCGATCTTGCTCATGACCAAAGATCGCCAGGACGAAATCCGGTGGAGCCAGTGTGCCTGGCCGAGTAGCCGGGGGCATCGCAGCCCCCGGCCCTCACAGATCCGGACGTGACAGTCTCCCGTCATCCGGCTCGTGCCGTCTCTACTTTCAGGTCAATACCGCAGCGCCCAATGCGCGAACAGCTTCGGGGCACTTTCCCTCACCCGTTGCAGCCATTTATACGCACGCCTGTTGCTACATTTCAGTCGCTTGTACTTGTTCCGTGCCCAGTGCATCAAGATACGGTCAACGCGCCTGCATAGCGGGATCACCACGCTCGGATAGAACACGGTGAAGTAGGCCAACCAGCCCCGGAGGACCGGATTTGCCTGCCGAGCGATGTCTTCCAGTGTCAGGGTCGTGTGCCGAGGGATTTGGGTGCAGTTCCCT
>NZ_BLAD01000069.1 GCF_009687845.1 Acrocarpospora corrugata | reverse complement strand
CACCCGCCGACGCGCTCGATTGCGCCTGCACCGTTCATCTCGCAGACCCAGCCGATCACGTTTAGTGACGCACTGAACCCTTCAAGGATCTCCGCGGCGCTGCACTAGCCCTCGCCAGGAGATACCGAAGCGAGCCATTCGGTTTCGGAGGGTAGGGCAACGTGTACTCGTTACCTTTCGTGCGGAACACGAACCTTCTCCTCTACGGGCTTGCGTTGTCGATTCTCGGGCTCGTCGGCTGTGGCGGTGCCGAGACAGCACCCGAACCTCCGCCTCAACCGTCGGCCGTCAAGACATCGCCCGAACGTCCGCCATGGCGTCGCCGACCATGTATGTAAATAAACTTTGACACAGTGTCTAGGGTGCTTTACATTGGTTGATGTCAGCTTTATTTTACATGGGGAGCGGGCATGGCCTTAGAGGAAAAGCGCGCCTGGGTGCTGATCGTGGTCTCCCTCGGCGCATACACGATCTACGTGGTGACCATCCTGGGCCGGGCCGGTGACGGCCCGCTCGCCGACGTCGCCTACGCGGGAGCTCTGCTGTGGACCATCGGTGGCGCCATCGTCGCCGCGATCGTGGCCCACATCGCGATGGCCATCGCGGGCGGCCACGGCGCCGACCGCACTGACGAGCGCGACCGTGAGATCAACCAGGTCACTGAGCGCATCGGGCAGTCGTTCGTCGTCATCGGCGCGCTCGCCGCACTGGTCATGGCCATCGCCGAGCTGCGCCACTTCTGGATCGCCAACGCCGTCTACCTGGCGTTCGTGCTGTCCTCGGTGCTCAGCTCGTTTGCCAAGATCGTGGCGTACCGCAGGGGCGGCTTCCAGACGTGGTGAAGCCGACACAGGTCACCAACGCGATCCGGGCTCTGCGGTTCGCGCACGACGAGATGACCCAGGCCGAGCTGGCCGACCGGATCGGCGTCACCCGCCAGACCATCATCGCGATCGAACAGGGTCGCTACTCCCCCTCGCTGGAGATGGCGTTCCGCATCGCCCGGGTGTTCAGGGTCGGACTCGACGACGTCTTCCAGTACCCCGGCACCGAAGGAGACCCCTTATGAGGGCGATCGTCCAGGACGAGTACGGCCCGCCGCACGTGCTGAGCCTCGGCGAGGTCCCGATCCCGACGCCCGGCGCCGACGATGTGCTGATCCGGGTGCACGCAGCCGGCGTCGACTACGGCGTGTGGCACGTCATGACCGGGCTGCCGCTCATCGCCCGCCTCGGCTTCGGCCTGCGCCGGCCCCGCAACCGCGTGCCGGGCATGGACGTGGCCGGCGTCGTGGAGTCCGTCGGCGCCAACGTGACCGCGTTTCGCCCCGGCGACGAGGTGTACGGCGAGGCGACCGGCGCGTACGCGCAGTTCGCGCTCGCCCGCCCGGGCAAGCTCGCCCGCAAGCCCGCCAACCTGAGCTTCACCGAAGCGGCGGCCGTACCCGTGTCAGGGGTGACCGCGTTACGGGCCGTCGGCCAGGTCACCGCCGGCGAGAAGGTGCTGGTCATCGGCGCCGGCGGCGGAGTGGGCAGCTTCGCGACGCAACGCGCGGTCGCCGGCGGCGCGCACGTCACCGCCGTGTGCAGCACAGCCAAGGCCGACCTCGTCCGGTCGCTGGGCGCCCAGGCCGTCATCGACTACACGCGCGAGCCGCTCACCGGGACGTACGACCTGATCGTCGACATCGCGGGCATCCGGCCGCTGGCCCTGCTGCGCGGGCTGCTCGCCGAGCGCGGCCGGCTCGTCATCGTCGGCGGCGAGGGCGGCGGTCGGTGGTTCGGCGGGCTCGGCCGCCTGCTGGCCGTCCGGCTGATCACCCCGTTCACGCGCCAGCGCCTGGACGCGCTGCTCTCGCTGACCCGCACCGCCGACCTGGACGCGCTGCGCGACCTCATCGAGGCCGGGGCCGTGCGACCGGCCGTCGGGCGCACGTACTCCCTGGCGGAGGCCTCCACCGCGGTGGGTGACCTGGCGGCGGGCAACGCGCCCGGAAAGCTCGTCATCACGGTTGATTAACCCCGGGGCGCCGGGAACGCACCGGTTGATACATGTACGACTACGCCAACAGCGCCTCCCCAGCATGGAACGCCCCGACGAACTGAACCCGGTGCCGGCGCATCACCCGCTCAGATCGTGCCCGTGCTTCACCCAGCCGCGATCACAGAGTGGCCGAGGTCTTTTCCAGGATGACTGCGAGCTCCCTGTAGTCGACTTCCTGCTCTTCTTTGATGTCGACGGTTTTGCGATCGCCGTTGCCCATCGCCCGGATGAATCCGGGCACCGCGGGAATGTCCGTCGCATTGAACACCATGAACGAGACCTTGGCCTTGGCGACCGCGACCACCGCCGCGTAGTGCCCGTTCTTGAGATAGTGCGGCTTGCCGTACTGAAAGCGTTCCTCGACGGTGGGAACGGTTTCCATGATCATCGCACGCAGCTTCTCGCAAACGGCGATCTGCCAGGGCTTCTTGCCGTTTATATATTGCGTCACTTCGTCGTTCACGTCATCCCCATGCGTCCGTGGACTTCCAATATATGGCTCCGCGAACCGGGGCCGCCCAGCTGGCAGATCTAGGCTCTCTCGCCCGAGCCATGCCGGTTAAGATCATTTCATGTCCCGCGCGAGGAGATCGACAGCGAGGGCCGAACCTTCTTCCCGGGCACGCGTGCGAATCGCCTTGTACGCGGTCGTGGTCCTTTGCAGCACGCTCGCCGGTTTCGCGCTGCTGGCACACGTCCTGGTCCCCAGGTGCTTGTTCGGTCAGGTCGTCAGGCGGGAGGTGCCGGTGCCGCCCGCCTCGGCCGGGCCGCGGGAGGTGGTGGGCGGCTACATCGAGGCCGTACTCGGCAAGGACGAGAGAACCGTGCGTGCCGTCTTGGTACCGGAGACCGATTTCGACAACGAGTTCACTAATTCGATCTATCCGTTCCAGGGCTGGATCTCGGCGAGCGGCCTCAGTATCGGCGAGCCGCGCACATCGACGATTGACTGCCCGGATGGGGTGAGGTGCCAGCGGATGACGGTCGTCATGGATCTCTGTGCGGTCGACAACGGGTCGTACCCCGACGGTGCCTTCGCTCAGAGTTTCGGGGTGCGGTATGTGAAGGACCGGTGGCTGGTGAGCGGGTTCGGGAGCGGCTGACCCTCGCTTTGGTGAACGAGGACGACGGCAGGACGCAGACGCCGGGAAATCGTTCGCGTCCCCGGCGGCCGCCTCGGCATACTGAGCGGATGCTGATCAGGGAAGCCGCCGTGGACGACTGGCCGGCCATCTGGCCGTTCTTCCGCGAGATCGTCGCCGCTGGTGAGACCTTCACCTATCCGCTCGATCTCGGACAGGAGGAGGGTCGCGGCTGGTGGCTGCTGTCGGCCCCGAACCGTACGGTCGTCGCGGTCGACGACGACGGTGTGATCCTCGGCACCGCGAAGATGAACAACAATCAGATGGGCAACGGCTCGCACGTCGCGAGCGCCAGTTACATGGTCGATCCTGCGCATTCCGGACGCGGTGTGGGCCGCGCGCTGTGCGAGTACACGATCGAGTGGGCCCGCGCGGCGGGTTTCCGCTCGATGCAGTTCAACGCGGTCGTGGAGACGAACGAGACGGCGGTGCGGTTGTACCGGCGGCTCGGATTCAAGGTGCTCGGCACCGTGCCGGAGGGCTTCCGGCACCCGGTGAAGGGCTACGTCGGACTGCACATCATGTACTGCGCTCTTTGACGGATTGGCGTCCGGACGCACAGTGAGCACTGAGGGCTGGCCTCCGACCTAGCGCGCCATTCACTCTTCGGGTAGCCGAGGGCGATGAACGATTCACGGGACGAGGAGCGTTTGCCGACGAAAATCCTTCGATCGGTGTGACCGCCTATACATCCCCCCGGCACAGGCGAACCCTGGGAGCGCTCCCACTTTCGAGCTCGCAGAGGAACCCCTGATGAGGACGATGAAACGGCTCCGCCAATGGCGGCGCACAGCGGTCGGGACCGCGGCGGTGTTACTCGCCGCGGCCGGTCTCATGGCCACCTCCACGGCGGCCGAGGCCGCGGTGGCCTGCTCCGTGACCTACACCAAGGCCTGGGACAACGGCAGCGGATTCGGCGCCAACGTCGCGATCACCAACCTCGGCGACCCGGTCAGCCCGTGGACGCTGCGCTACGCGTTCCCCGGCAACCAGCAGGTCAGCAACGGCTGGGGCGGCACCTGGTCGCAGTCCGGTCAGAACGTCACCGTGACCGCCCCCTCGTACGCCCCCAGCCTGGGCACCGGAGCGTCGACCACCATCGGGTTCAACGGCACCTACAGCGGGACGAACACCAGCCCCGCCAGCTTCTCGATCAACAACGTGGCCTGCACCGGCAGCTCCCCACCCCCCAACACGCCGCCCACGGTCTCCCTCACCGCGCCCGCCAGCGGGCAGACCTTCACCGCCCCCGCGACCATCGGCCTGGCGGCGACCGCGAGCGACTCCAACGGTTCCGTCACCAGCGTCGCGTTCCTCAACGGCGGCACCGTGCTCGGCACCGACACCACCTCGCCGTACACCTTCAGCTGGGCCAATGTCCCCGCCGGCAGCTACTCGCTGACCGCCAGGGCGACCGACAACGCGGGCGCGACCACGACCTCCGCGGCGGTCGGCGTCACCGTGGGCACCATCGTCGCCGACCCGCTCGTGCTGGTCAGCCCGGCGACCGTCAACGTGCCGGAAGGCGGCACCGCGACCATGTCCGTACGGCTCTCGCTGGCCCCAACCGCCAACACCACCGTGACCACCACACGGGTCAGCGGCGACACCGACCTCACGGTCACCTCCGGCGGCACGCTCACCTTCACCGCCGCCAGCTGGAACGCGCCGCAGAACGTCACGATCGCCGCCGCCGAGGACGCCGACACCACCAACGGCACGGCGACCTTCGGCTCGGTCTCGCCCAACTACCTGCCGGGCACATTCACCGCGACCGAACTCGACAACGACGGCGCCACCGGCGCCGCCCCGGCCCTGCACGTCTCCGGCAACCGCATCGTGACCAGCGGCGGCGCGACGTACCGCCTGCTCGGCGTCAACCGGTCCGGCGGCGAGTTCGCCTGCATCCAGGGCAACGGCATCTGGGACGGCCCGATGGACCAGGCCTCCATCACCGCGATGCGGACCTGGAAGATCCGGGTCGTCCGGGTGCCGCTGAACGAGCAGTGCTGGCTGGGCGTCGCGCCCGTGCAGGCGCAGTTCGGCGGGACCACGTACCAGAACGCGGTCAAGGCGTACGTGAACCTGCTGATCGCCAACGGCATCACCCCGATCCTGGAGATGCACTGGAGTTACGGCCAGTACACCGGCAACTCCTCCGCCTGCTCCGACGTCAACGCGACCTGCCAGAAGCCCATGCCGGACGCCCAGTACGCCCCGTCGTTCTGGACCGGCGTGGCCAACGCCTTCAAGGGCAACGACGCGGTGATCCTGGACCTGTTCAACGAGCCGTACCCGGAGCGGGCCACCGGCAGCGCGGCCACCGGCTGGGCCTGCTGGAAGAACGGCGGCACCTGCCCGGGCATCTCCTACCAGGTGGCCGGCTTCCAGTCGCTGGTCAGCACGGTACGGGCGACCGGCGCGACCAACATCATCATGATCGGCGGCCTGGCGTACTCCAACGACCTGACCCAGTGGCTGGCCAACAAGCCGGCCGACCCGCTGAACAATCTGGCGGCGTTCGCGCACATCTACAACTTCAACAGCTGCGCCAGCACGGCCTGCTACGACAGCCAGCTCGCCCCGGTCGCCGCCCAGGTGCCGCTGGCCCTCACCGAGATCGGTCAGAACGACTGCGCCCACGGCTTCATCGACACCCTGATGACCTGGGCGGACGCCCACGGCGTCGGCTACCTCGGCTGGACCTGGAACACCTGGCCGTGCACCAGCGGCCCGGCCCTGATCACCGACTACAACGGCACGGCCACGGCCTTCGGCCAGGGCCTGAAGACCCGCCTGGCCACCGTGTCCAACTGATCGCCACCTGGTGGCCACCGCTACGCGCGGCGGTGGCCACCCTAATGAACGACATTTGTCGCCATCGTCCCCTTTCTCGATCCGGCAACCTCACTCGACCCTGAGACAACCTTGACGATGGAGATCCCGGATCCTAACCTCTTGCCGTGGGAGCGTTCCCACGGCACGAGGGCGCAGGTGTTCTCGAAGCTCTGGTTCGGGCGATCCCCTCCCGTCCCGATGGAGGTTATGGATGCCCCGGAACCCCGCCTCACCTTTACAGCGGGGCATGTGGATCAACGAGCTGGCCGGATCCGGCACCGCCTACCAGATGCCGCTGGCGATCACTTTCGAGGGACCGCTCGATGTTCCCGCGCTGCTCGCCGCATGCAGGGCCGTACTGGACCGGCATGAGCTGCTCGGCGCCGCGTTCCAGGAGGACGACGGCGAGCTGCTGATCGTCCGGGCGGACGTCCCGCCGACCGTGACGCACGGCCCGGAGCAGCCGCTGGAGTTCGACGTCCGCTGGGGGCCGCTCGCCCGGTTCACCCTGACGGAGACCGGGCCGGACCGGCACCGCCTGCTGTTCGTCGCCCACCACCTGGTCTTCGACGGCATGTCGAAGGACATCCTGGTCCGGGATCTCGCCGATCTGTACGCCGGACGCCCGTCGTCTCCCGCCGCCCCGCCGTACGGCGAAGTGATCAGCGCGGAACGCGAGCGGGTCGAGCAGGCGCTCGGCGCGGCCGAGACCTTCTGGAAGGCCCGCTGGCACGACCGGTTCGAGGTCTTCACGCCGGGCGGGGAGACCATCGCGTCCCGGCGTCCCGGGCCGGGCGCGAGCGTGCCGGCGCTGACCGGCCTCCCCGACCCCGGCGACCTGGGCGTGACCACGTTCGAGCAGGTCCTGGCCGCGCTGCACGCGGTTCTGCACCGGTACGGCGCCGCCGAGCCGATCGTCTCGGTGGACCTGTCCACCCGCGGCCCGGACACCGCGGAGACGGTGGGCCTGCTGGTCAACGAGCTGCCCGTGGTCGTGCGACCCGTGCCGGGCGGCACCTTCCGCGAGCTCGCCCACCAGGTCCGCGAGGAGCTGCGCGCCGTCTACGCCTTCCGCGAGGTGCCGCTGGCGCGGGCGGTCGGCGGCCTGTCGCCGCGCGGCGCGCTCACCCCGGTCTCGGTGAGTTACCGGCGGCGCGGGCCCGACCCCGGCTTCCCCGGCCTGACGGTCGACGTGGACTACGCGATGTTCAACGGCGGCGCGCGCGGCGCGCTGCACCTGCAGGCCGTCGAAGGGCCGGGCACGCTCGACGCCTGGCTCCGCTACGACCCGAGGGTGCTCACCGGCGAGGACGCGGCGCTGGTCGCGGCCGACCTGCGGGCGGTGCTCGGCCAGCCGCCGGACACCCCCGTGTCGGAGCTCATCCTGCCGTCCTCGACGGCCCGCACCAGTCAGGTGCAGCAGGCGGGGCCCGCCGCCGTCGCCGCGACCGCGCCCCCGGAGATCGTCGAAGCCGTGACCAGGATCTGGTGCGACGTGCTCCGCCTCAAGCACGTCGGCCCGGACGAGGATCTGTTCGACCTGGGCGGCCACTCGATCTCGATCATCAGCATCATCGCCAGGATCAGCAAGCAGTATGACGTGGAGGTGCCCATGGACGTGTTCTTCGACAACCCGACCGTAGTGGGCGTGGCCGACGCCGTCGCCGTCGCCCAAGCCTCGATTCACTCGGTGGCCTGACCCGTATGCACGCCACGTTCGACACCGGCCAGGGCGAGTGGACCGGCCCGCTCGCCTGGGGCCAGCGCTCCATCTGGGAGGCGATCCGGCAGGTCGGCCCGGCCGGGGACCGGTACTTCAACTTCAGCAGGGTGGTGCCGGTTCCGCGCGGTGCTCCGGCCGCGGACGTGGCCACGGTGGTGGCGGCGCTCGGCGTCGTGGTGGCCCGGCATGACTCGCTACGCACGCGGGTACGGCAGGGCGCGGACGGCACGCCGTACCAGGTCGTGGCGGGTGACGGCGCGATACCGATCGAGATCGTCGAATCGGCCGCCGAGGAGGAGCGCCTGGTCGGGGTGCGGTTCGAGTTCAGCTCGGACTGGCCGCTCCGGGTGGCCCTGGTGGTGTCGGACGGCCGGGTGCGCGAAGTGGTGCTGGTCTTCGGCCACGTCGCCGCGGACGGGTACGCGGCCGATCTGGTCGTCAGGGACCTGCGCCTGACCCTGCTGCGCGGCGCCCCGCCCGGTGAGCCTGAGCAGCTTCGCGAGCTGGTCGGCGCGCAGTCGGGGCAGGACGTGTCCCGCAGCGAACGCGCCATGGAGTTCTGGGCGGCGCAGTCCCTCGGCGGGCCGCTGCTCGACCGGCGGCGCGAACCCTCGGAAGGACCGCGCTACCAGCGGGCGGTGCTCTTCTCCCCCGCCATGGACCGGGCCTCGCGGGTGCTGGCGCAGCGTTACGGCGTCAACGGGTCCACCATCCTGCTGGTGGCCGCCTGCGTGCTGGCGGGCCGGGCCGCCGGGCGGCCGAGGTCGGCGATGACGCCGCTGGTCAACAATCGTTTCCTGGCCAGGCACAGCGAGGTGGTGACCTCGCTCGCCCAGCTGGGCCTGCTCGTGGTCGACTCCGGCCTGACCGGCTTCAACGAGGTGATGGCGGGGGCGAGGGCCGCCACGCTGCGCGCGTACCGGCATGCCTACTACGACCAGGCGGCGCTCAACGCGCGGCTCGCCGGAGCCGACCCGCTGTGCTGCTTCAACGATCAGCGGGCGGCGGAGACCACCGGGGTGCCGGTGCCGGGCGGGGCCGAGCCGGGCGAGACCGTGGTGGAGAAGGAGAGCGGCCTGGATGAGCTCAACTGCCGGTTCTGCGTGCACGTGACCGGGAATCCGGGAGAGCTCAGGGTCATGGCCACCGCCGACACCCACTACCTCGGGGCCGGTGATCTGGAGACCCTGCTCCGCGAGATGGAGTCGCTCGTCGTGGCGGGCGCGGCAGCCGGCTAGACGTACGTTCAAGAAGGAGATCCGCCGATGTCCACGGACGCGCCCGCCGAGGTCAATCGGCTCCCGCTCTCCGCCGACCAGGAACGCCTCTGGTTCCTGCACCAGGTCGACCCCGCCGACCCGACCTTCCATCTCTCCCACACCGCCAGGCTCATCGGCCAGCTCGACGAGCCGGCGCTGGCCCGAGCGGTGGCGGAGATCGTCGCCCGGCACGAAGCGCTGCGCGCCAGGTTCCCGGTCGTGGACGGCGCTCCGGTGCAGGTCATCGACCCGCCCGGGAGCTTCGAGCTGGAGGTGCTCAGCGGCGAGGAACCGGTGCACGCGCTGGCCGCGCGGCCGTTCGACCTGGCTGGGGACCGGCTGCTCCGGGTCACCCTGATCAGGACCGGCCCGGAGGAGCACGTCCTGTCGGTGGTCGTGCATCACATCGTCGCTGACGGGCGCTCGATCGGCATCCTCCTGGGCGAACTGGCCGCCCTGTACTCCGCGTTCTGCAAGGGCGAGCCAGGACCGCTGCCGCCGTTGCCGGCGCGGTGGTCGGATTTCGTCCGCGCGGAAAGCGCGGAAGCCGCCGACGCGGAGGCGCTGGCGTACTGGCGGGACCAGCTGGCCGGCGCCCCGCCGCTGCGGTTGCCGACCGACCGTCCCCGGCCGGCCGTCGCGAGCGCCGACAGCGCCCTCGTCCGGCGCATCCTGCGCGGGCCGCTCGTGGCGCGCTTCTCGGCGGTCGCCGCCGCGGCGCGGTGCACGCCGTTCATGGCGCTCATGACCGCCTACCAGGCACTGCTGGCCGCGAAGAGCGGCCAGCACGACTTCTGCGTCGGCTTCCCGACGGCGGGCAGGGACGGCGGGGAAGACGACGAGCTGATCGGCTACTTCGCCAGCGTCTCGGCGCTGCGCGCGGATCTGTCCGGCGACCCGACGTTCCGGGAGCTGATGCACCGGACCAGGGCCCGGCTGCTGGCCGGCCGCCGGCACCGGAAGCTGCCCCTCGAAGGGCTGCTCACCGCGCTGGACATCGAACGCGACCTCAGCCGCCCGCCGTTGTTCCAGACCACGTTCGGGATGACCTACGACGCGAGCGACCAGGCCATCCGGCTGGCCGGGCTGCAGACCGACTGGCTCGAAGTCGGCTTCACCCACTCGCCGTACGAGGTGAAGCTCGACCTGTTCGAGCACGGCGGCGAGTGGCTGATGATGCTCGTCTACAACCGCGACCTGTTCGACGCGGACACCATCGAGCGCTTCGCCCGCGACTACGAAGCCCTGCTGTCCCGCGTCGCCGACGATCCGCTGGTACGGCTGTCGCAGCTCACGGCACCGTCCGGCGGCGAACGCGACCGGTTGATCCACGACTGGAATCGGGTGGCACCACCCGCGCGAGCCTTGTTCCCCGACCTCTTCCTGGAACAGGTCGGGCTCCGGCCGGACGCGATCGCGGTGAGCTGCGGGCCGGAGCGGCTGAGCTACGCCGCCCTCGACCGCCGCGCCGACGAACTGGCCGCCCGCCTGGACGTACGGCCCGGGGAGTGTGTGGCGGTGTGTCTCCCCCGGTCGGTGGAGGCGCTGGTGGCGCTGCTGGCCGTGCAGCGGACCGGCGCCGCGTACGTGCCGCTCGATCCGGCCTACCCGGCCGCGCGGCTGGAGTTCGTGCTGGCCGACTGCGGGGCCACCCTGGTGCTCGCGAGCCGCGAGACCGCCGCCGTCCTGCCCGCCCATAACGTGCGAACTGTACTGGTGGACGAACCGGCGAGCGCGCCGGAGTTCCGCCGGGTCCGGGTGCGCGGCGAGGACACCGCGTACGTGCTCTACACGTCCGGATCGACCGGCCGCCCCAAGGGCGTCGCGGTGCCGCATTCCGCGCTCGGCAACCTGCTCGCCGCGATGGCCGACCTGGTCGGTGCGACACCGCAGGACGTTTGGCTGGCGCTCACCTCCCTGTCGTTCGACATCTCCGCCCTGGAGCTCTACCTGCCGCTGGCCACCGGCGGCCGGGTGGAGATCGCCGACGCCGGCACCGCCGCCGACGCGTTCCGGCAGGTCCGGCTGATCCGGGAGGCCGGGGTCACGCACGTCCAGGCCACCCCGTCCGGCTGGCGTGTGCTGCTGGAGGGCGGGATCGGCGATCCGGCGCTGACCGCCCTGGTCGGCGGAGAGGCCCTCGGCGGCGAACTGGCGGGCCGGCTGCGGGCCGCCGTCGGCCGGCTGTTCAACGTGTACGGCCCGACCGAGACCACGATCTGGTCGACCGCCTGGCCGGTCCCTGCCGTCCCTGGCGAGGTGCGCATCGGCGGTCCGATCAGGGGAACCCAGGTGTACGTCGTCGGCGATCACCTCGAACTGGTCCGCCAGGGCGTGCCCGGCGAACTGGTCATCGGCGGCGCGGGAGTGGCGCACGGCTACCTGGCGCGGCCCGCCCTGACGGCCGAGCGATTCGTCCCCGATCCGTACGGCCCGCCCGGTGGCCGCCTGTACCGCACCGGAGACCGGGTGCGCTGGCGGGAGGACGGCCTGGAGTTCCTCGGCCGCGGCGACGGCCAGATCAAGCTGCGCGGCCACCGGATCGAGCTGGGCGAGGTGGAGTCGGCCTGCGAGTCCGTGCCCGGCGTGGTAGCGGCGGTCGCCGCCGTACACGAGGAGAATCTGGTCGCCTACCTCGTGGGGGACGCGGACCCGGACGACGTGCGCGCGGAGCTGGCCGGGCGCCTGCCCGCCTACCTGGTGCCCGCCTGGTTCATCCGGCTTCCCGCGCTGCCGCTGACCCCCAACGGCAAACTCGACCGGCGGGCGCTCCCGGCCCCGCACGCCCCCGAGACGAGGTTCGTCGCCCCGAGCGGGGACGCCGAGGAACTGGTCGCCCACATCTGGTGCGAGCTGCTCGGCCTGGAGCGGGTCAGCGCGGCGGACGACTTCTTCCGGCTCGGCGGGCACTCCCTGCTCGCCGTGCGGGTCGGCGCCCGGCTGTGGGCGACGACGGGGGTGGAGATCCCGATCCTCACCATATTCACCCGTCGCACGGTGGCCGGACTCGCCGCGGAACTGGAGGAGCGGCTGATGTCGGAACTATCGGAACTGTCCGAAGAGGAGGCCGAACGCCTCCTCAACCGCCCTAATAATTCTTCTGAAAAATCCTGAATTCGCCGTCCGTGGCTGAAAGTTTCATCACCGTGGCGCCGACTGCGCCGCCAGATAGTCGGCGCACCGCGGCAGCCCGCGCTCCCGGATCACGTCGTTGAGCGTGAAAAAGTCGAGATTCCCGTCGGCGTCCCCCACCGACAGCAGCAGCTCGATGATCGGCGTCTTGTACTTCTCCGCCATGTACTTGTAGTTCTCCGTCACCTGGACGAGATTGTCGTCGAAGTCCTTCTCGTGCGGGCAGTGCACGGCCGCGGCCTGCCGGTTCAGCACGAAGCGGGCGCCGTCCCGGTGCAGGCGGTAGCCGAGGTCGATGTCCTCGGCCCCCCAGCGCCGGAACTCCTCGTCGAACATCCCGACCGCGCGCAGCTGCTCGGTGCGGGCCGACACGTTGCAGGTCCAGAAGTTCAGCCAGGGGGCGGGCAGTGCGTCGATGTCGTCGCCGTACTTGCCGTAGAAGGTCTCGCGCACGTCCAGCCACAGCTTCCTGGCCTTCAGCTTCGCGATGGTGACGTCGGGATCGTCGTAGTCGATCACCTGGTTCATCAGCCTGGCGAAGTCGTTGTTCACGTGGAAGCAGTAGACGTACCCGCAGACGGCGAGCGGGACGTCGGAGCTCTCGTGGCTGCCGAGATGCGCCCGCAGCAGGTCGGAGTGGGCGAGCACCCCGCAGTCCAGCAGGACGCACACCTCACCCTCGGCGTTGGCGATGCCCAGGTTGCGGGCCTTCGCGACCTGGAAACCGTCACGCTCCTGGAAGAAGTAGCGCAGGTTGAGACTCCCCCGGAACGTCTCCACCATCTCGGCGGTGGCGTCGTCGGAACCGTCATCGGCGACCAGCACCTCGAACTGCTCCTTCGGCAGGCTCTGCCAGACGAGCGAGTTGAGCGTGTGCCGGAGCAATTCCACCCGGTTGTACGTCGGAATCACCACACTGCACTTCAACGAGCCATTCCCTTCCGCGGTCCCGTCTCCCCCGCCGGAATTCTGCACCAGAACTGATCAAGGCGGAACCCCGGGCCCGGTCCTGGGCGTTCGCCCGGCCCGCGAGTCAGTTCTTCCAGGTGCCGACGGTCTCGCCCGAGGTGATCGCCGCCTCCTTGAGCTGCTCGTGTACCGCTTTCGCGCTGCCATTCGGCGTGATCGGGCTCCGCAGGGCGTACACGATGAATTGATAGCGGTGCGCGTCGCCGGACGGGCAAGGGCCCGCATAGGCGGCCTTGCTGTTGGTGCCCGGCAGCACCTGGCCAGGGGGCTGGCCCTCGCTCGCACTCGTCGCGGAGACCGGGATGCCGGTAACCATCCAGTGAATGTACGACCCGCCGCGCGCGTCGGAATCGTTCACCACGATCGCCAGCTCACTCGCGGAGTCCGGCACACCGCTCCAGGTCAGCGGGGGCGAGACGTCCTGACCCTCCTGCTTGGCACACACGTACTTCTGCGGGATCGCGGCGCCTTCGGCGAACGCCGGACTGCTCACCTTCAGAGCATCCGTGGCCGCGCCGCCCTCAGCCGAGCACCCCGGCAGAACGTTCGCCAGAAACAGCACACCGCCGACAACACCAAGCTTGCCGATCTTCATGCGGACAGGATAAGCGGCTGGATATGTAATGGCGATGCCAGATATCGGCCCAACGTGATCTTCTGGCGGTGTCCCGATGGCGTGCCGGTAAGGGCGATCAACGCCGGGGAACCACGGGCAATCGCGGCGATGCTGTGCGGCCTCGGACATGCTCCCCACCACTTCACGCGATCAGGGGCCGAAGCTTCCCGACGACGCCATCCACGAGTCACTCGCTACCATCGCTGCTGCCTACCGAAACTCCGACCCGTACCCATCTTCGGAACGAACGGTAGCCACCGATCCGCGCTTGAGTCACGCGGTCGGCCAGGGGCTGCCGCAACAGAGGGACGCCCCGGATCCCCCGCCGCCTGGTAGTCCGTTGGCCGCCGGAAATTCGGCGAGAAACTCGGCGGGACCTGTCGAGGATCGGTGGCGGCCGTTCGTCACACGGATGACGTATCCCTTCCAACCACGAGGAGCAACGATGAAGTACGCGATGCTGATCTGCGGCGACGACCGTGAGTGGGCCGCGCTGTCCCCGGCCGACGAGCAGGACGTGATGAAGCAGGTCTACGCGTGGTTCGAGCGGTGGCAGCCGACTGGCAAGATCGCCGACGGCGGGGCCGAGTTGCAGCCCCGGGACACGGCGAAGACGGTGCGCGCCGGCGCGAACGGAGAGCCGGTGATCACCGACGGGCCGTACCTGGAGCTGAAGGAGGTCATCGGCGCGATCGTCATGCTGGAGTGCGACGACATCGACGAGGCCGCGCGGATCGCGGCCACCTGGCCGCTCGCCGCCGGGATGAGCGCGCTGGAGGTCCGTCCGGTGATGAGCCACGAATAGCGGTGACGCTGGGCGCCGGTCTCACAGCCGGCGCCTGAGCTCACCCACCCGACGCGACATCAGCTCCCGTTCGGCCGGGTTCGTCGCCAGCTCCAGAGCGCGCTCCGCCGCCGTCAGCGCCTCGGCCGGACGGTCGAGCGTGGCCAGCAGGTCGGCCTGGGCGGCGTGCCACAGGTGGTAGCCGGCAAGCCGGTCCCCGAGCGCGTCCACCTCATCCAGCGCCGGGGCCGGGCCCACCGCGAACCGCGTGGCCACTGCCCGGTTCAGCAGCACTACCGGCGACGGGTCCAACGCGTACAGCCGGTCGTACAGAGCCCGCACGTCGGCCCAGTTCGTGGCCTGGTACGAGGCGGCCAGGGCGTGTAGCGCGGCGATGCCGGCCTGCAGCTGGTACGGCCCGGGCCGGCCCTGGCGCACCGCCGCCCGCAGCCGCAGCGCCGCCTGTTCGATCGCCGCCTTGTCCCACAGCCGCCGGTCCTGCTGTTCGAGCAGGACGATGCGGCCCCACGAGTCGAACCGCGCGGCGGCGCGGGCGTGGTGCAGTTCGAGCAACGCGGCCAGGCCGGCGGCCTCCGGCTCATGGGGCAGCAGCGCGGCGAGCTGGCGTGCCAGCTCGACCCCCTCGCGGGCCAGTTCGCGCCGCTGGGCGGACCGGCCGCTGGACAGGTACCCCTCGTTGAACACGAGGTAGATCACCGCGAGCACGGCCGGTAGCCGGTCGGCGTACTCATGCGGCTGTGGCGCCTCGAACCGGATGCCGCGCTCCCGCAGCCGGCGCTTGGCCCGGGAAAGCCGCTGCGCCATCGTCGGCAGCGGCACCAGGAACGCGGCGGCGATCTCGGCCGTGCGCAGGCCGCTGGCGGCGTACAGCGTGAGCGCGACCAGGGCCGGCTCGGCGAGGTCTGGATGGCAGCACGCGAAAACCATGGCCAGCCGATCGTCCACGCCCGGTTCCTGCGGCGGTTCCGCGGCCACCTGTGCCACCTTCTTGCGGCCGACGGCGTCGCGGCGCAGCCGGTCCAGCGCCTTGCGCCAGCCCGTGGTGACCAGCCAACCGGTGGGGCTCTCCGGCACGCCCTCATCGGGCCAGCGCTTGAGCGCCTCGGCCAGCGCGTCCGACAGCGCCTCCTCGGCCCAGCCGAAGTCGCCGAGCCGCCGGCTGAGCGCGCCGAGCATGCCGGCCGCGTCCGTCCGCCAGATCCGGTCCAGCAGTTCCGCTACGTCATCCACCGCACCAGGGTGCAATACCTGCGGGACCGAGGCATCCCCTTCCGTTTCGCGCGAGCTCCGAGGCGGGCGGCCAATCCCAGCGTCTTCCCAGGTAGCCCCCTGAAAGCTAAGACTCGACCTCGGGAGGCAGTGCCTGAGCCAGTGAGCGGAGGTTGGCGGCCTCGCTGTCGCTGTCGCCGGCCTGCTTGAAGATCACGTCCGCCGCCCGGAACGCGGCACCGCCTCCTCGGCCCGGCCCAGCCGCGCGAGGGACAGGCCCAGGTGATTTAGGGCGTAGCCCTCATCTTCGGCACCGCGCAGAAGCTCTACGGCGTGGGCGAGGACGGCCGCCGCTTGGGCGTGGTCCTCCACCGTCATCAGCAGCACGCCCGCCTCCAAGGCGGCCGACGCCTCTTCCGCCTCCTCCCCGCAGGTATGGAACGCCTCCACGGCGGCTTGCAGGCAGCCGGCCGCCTCACGGGGCGCGCCGAGCTTCTTGTAGACGTAGGCGAGGTTGCGCAGGCTGTCGCCCTCGTCGTAGCGGCGGCCGAGCTCGCGCCGCAGCCGGACGGCGGTCCCGTACGCGTCGCGGGCCTGTTCGAAGCGTCCCAGGCTGCACAGCGTGTAGCCCATGTTGTGTAAGGCGAAGGACCGGCCCTGGCGGTCGCCCATGTCACCAAACATCGCCTCCGCCCGGCGCAAATACTTCAGGCTGTCCTTGAGGTGGCCCAGGTTGTCCATGACGTTGCCGAGCCCGATGAGCGCCACGGCCTGCCCGTGAACGTCGCCCAGCCGCTCCCGGATCTCCAGGTCGTCGCGGTGGGCGGCGGCGCTCTCCACGAAGCGTCCCAGGTCCCTCAGGGCAAAACCGAGATTGTTGTACGCGCGGGCCTGGGTGGGCAGGTCCCCCGCGTTCCCGCTGACCTGGATCGCCTGACCACAGACTTCGACCGACTCCTCGCCCCGGCGCAGCATCTGCAGGGCCAGGCCCCAGGTTGGTCAGGGCGCGGCCCTCGCCGACCCGGTCCGCCAGTCGTCGGGAGGCGTCGACCGCGTCGGCGCAGAGTGTGGCCAGCGCGGTGTAGCGGCGGCGGATCACCAGGTAGTTGACCAGCTTGCGGGCCAGATCCCGGGTGACCGGCAGCCGCTTGCCGCCGCGCACGGCGGCGTACAGGTTGGGATATTCGAGGTTCAGCCACGCCAGCGCAGCAGCCAGGTCGGGGAATCCCCCGGCGGCGGGGTCGGCGACCGTCGGGTCCAGGTGCTGGTTCGCACCCGAGGTTGCCTCCAGGTAGTGGTCCAGGATGTGGGTGGGCGCGGCCTCTTTGTCCGGGCCTTCGGAGATGGCGGATCAGGTCATGCATGCGCCAGCGGCCGTAGGCGCTGCCCGGCTCGACCAGGTGCGCGCGGGCAAGCGACTGCAGAGTGCGGCGAACCTGGGGCTCCGGCAGGCCCACCAGGGCGGCCGCCGCGGCCGTGGACAGCCCGGGACCCGGGTCGCCGACGCCGCGCCCGGGTCCCACAACCCCAGCAAGGCCCGCATGCCCTCCTGCCGGCCGACGAATCCGGGCGCCTCGGGCGGCAACCCGCTCAGCGCCGGCGGCACCTCGGCAGGCAACTGCACGGTGATGTCACGGCCCTGCACCACCGAGGCCAGGAACACCCCGCCCTGGATCTGGTTGCGGACCTGCTCGGCCATCACACGTCGCCGCCCAGGTCATGGCGGACCTGGCCGAATTCGCGGCCCTGGATCACCGGGCCGTGAAAGGTGCCGCCGCTGATCTCGTTGTGTACCCCGTCCCGCTGCTCGGGTTCCGCCGCGCCAGGCGTCTGCGCCTGTTCCCGGCTGGTACGGGAGACGATTGTCCCGTAACACGTCAATGCCAGCCCGACCAGGCCGAGGAACGCGCTCAGCACGCTGGCCCACTGGTCAGCCTCGGCCAGATCGACTTGGGTGAGGTAGAGCGCCATCCCGACTACGGCGACGACGAGAATGCCGACGCCCAGCCATTTCACAGCACGTCCTGACATGGTTCCATCATCCGTCATTGGAAGAGCACGCGCTGTGAATTCGGGCTACGCCCGGCGGGCGTTCCAGGTGTTCCTCAACCCCGGTACGCGTTTACGTGCCCAGGACTTCGATCGCGCGGGCCGCGACGTGAAGGAAGACCGGGTCTTCGGTGATGGCGTGCCGGCGGAGTGCCGCCTCGGTCAGCTTGATCGCGTGTTCCTCTCCCGTCTCCGCGGCCCGCCCGGCGAGTTCGTCGGGGGCGGGTGGGTCGGCCGAGGGTGGGGGCTCCACGGCGCCCTGGTAGGCGTAGCCGCTGTACAGGGCGGCCGACATCTGCCAGACCCGGTCGTAGGTGGGGCGCCATGTCTCCTGCGGGAGAAGGTGGAGGATCGAGGAGACGGCTACGGGCATGGTCACCGCGTGGGTGAAGGCGATCGGCGCGTGCCGGGCATGCGCGAGGAACACCCCGGAAAACACCCGCGACAGTTCGGACAGGTCGGCCTGGACGTCTGAGGGCGGACGTAACGCGGAGACGGCGTTCGCGAACTCCGGCAGGTCTTTCAGGTTGCCGAGATGGGCAACGATGCGGCCCTTGGGGGCCAGTTCCAGGATGGGCAGTACGGCGGCCGCCTGTTCCATCGTCCGCACTCCAGTGGTGAGCGGCCTGCCGGGAAGCTCGGCATAGGCGGCGGCCCAGTAGGCCAGGGCATGGGCCAGCTCCGCCTGTCTCGGGTCGGTCTCCTGGTCGGCGACGGCTCGTACCGCGTGTGCCGTACGGATCACGCCGTGGGTGGCGCCGGCCGCCAGCCCGGGGCTGAGCCGGGGCCACCACAGGGCCAGCACGTCACGCCAGGAGGATTCGGTCAGCGCGGCCGTGAAGTACGCGGTCCAGTCGCCGATCCTGCGCTTGTCACCGAGCGCGTCCCGCCAGTCGGTGATCCGATCCCGGGTGCCCGGTTGGTCGTCAAGCTTGGGCAGGTACGCGGAGATCCACCCTGGCACCATCTCCGGTGCGCCCAGCCGCACCAGGGCCTCGGCCACCATGGGGCCGTGGTTGGACAGTCCGCCGTCGAACTCGGGACCGGTTTCTGCCAGTCGTACGAGTGCTTCGTCCAAGTGATCCATATCGCCTCTTCGCTATATAGAAGACTCACTATATAGCGAAGAGGCGATATGATGTCCAGTGTGGAGATCGAGGTTCTGCGGGCGCTCGCCCATCCGGTACGGCTCGGCATCGTGCGCAAACTGGCCGTCGTGCCCGACATCTGCGCATGCGACTTCACCGACGAGTTCGAGGTGAGCCAGCCGACGATCTCGGCGCATCTCAAGGTGCTGCGCGAAGCGGGCCTGGTCACCACGAAACGGCGGGGCACCACCATCTGTTATTCACTGGTCCGCGAGCCGCTGGGCGCACTCGCCGCCGATCTGGGAGCACTGTCCGTCGGAGAAGGGGCCCTGGCCTGACACCGCTCCGCACCGAGATGTCGCGGACTCACCCACCGGGATCGGAAGGGCCTACTGGTCGCGGACCGGAATCGGCTCGGCCAGGGCAGCGCGGCCGGGAGGCGCGGGGAAGGGGTCGGCGAAGTACTGGGTCTCGTGGGTTACGAGGCCATCGGTGAACTCCATGACGCTGAGCGAGTAGGTGGGGACGCCGTCATAGGTCATCACGCACTCGCTCACCCAGAGGTCGCCGCCGCCCAGGATCCGGCGGATGGTGAAGTGGCGTTCGGCGGGGTGCCCGCCGCGTTGCGCCTGGATCCTTGAGCGGCCTTTGAAGCGCTCGCCCGACTGCGGGTAGTCCAGGATCGCGTGCGCAGCGTAGATCGCGTGCTCAGCGTCGACGTCCCCGCGTTCGGAGGCTTCCCAGTGACGCTGGAGCCGAGCCCGGGTATCGGCTTCAGGATCACTGGCGCTGTTCACTCGTTAGCCCCTCATGACCAGGAGGAATGTCGCTGACTCGCACGGCAGATGTTACCCGAGGGGTCTCCAGGCAGTTCTGAGGATTGATGCGTGCGCGTGTCGGCTGTCAATCCAGCCTGACAGCCTGCTTGAGGAAGACGACGCCATCGATCAGGTCGAGCTGGGCCGGGTCCAGCGGGAAATAGCGGAAATCCTGGGAGACGCGCGGGGCGGGCTTCGTGATGGCCTCGGCCAGGCGGCGGGCGTCGATGAGCGAGTGGTCCCACGGGAGTGCCGACAGAATGCCCTCGACGGTGTCCGGGGGCGGGACGTCGGCGCCGACCGTGCCGAGGGCCGAGGCCAGGAAGGCGTACCGGTCACCCAAATGCGTTCCGGTGATCGCCCCCGCGCTCCACCACTCCAGCGTCTGGTCGCCGAACCGCATGAAGCTCTGGTTCCGCTGCAGGTGGAGGTTGTGGGCGAAGACCAGGGCGGGGCCCTGCTCGGCGACGGCGCGCAGGTTGGCGGCCATCATCGCGTCCCGCTGGGCCGACAGCCGGGTCCACCGTGCCGGCGACGTGTCGGCCATCCAGGAGTGGTAGCGGAGCAGGCCGACGGCGGTACGCCCGTACAGTGCCGCCCGCTCACGGTCTTTCGCGCTCAGCCGCGGCGCCTGAGTGTCGAGCAGCGCCACCAGGTCGTCGGCGAGCAGCCGCAGCCGCTGGGCGTCGGCGGACTGGCCGATCGACTGGGACGGATCCATGGCCGTGGCCTCGTTCGCCCACCGGTCGTCCGGGCCGAGCAGTTCGTCGAGGGTTTCCCCGGTGCAGGGGAGCGGGCCGTCGAGGAAGGTGCAGAGGGCGGTGAGCGCCTGGCGCGGGCTCTCGGCCCAGTACTCCAGCGGGCCGTCGAAGCCGTAGAACCGGAGCTTTTCGTCATGTTCCTCGTTGTACGCGCGCATCCAGCGCACAAGCTCGCGGTTGCCCGGCGACGCGCCGAAGCCGTGGCTGAAGCCGCGTTCCATGACGTCATCGAGCGTGCCCGCGCCCATCGTGACGTAGTCGTCCACCACGACGCCCCGCAGACAGTCGCTCTCGACGGCGAACGACCGGTAGCCCTCGTGCTCGACCAGATGCCGGAAGATCTCGTTGCGCAACTCGCCCAGCTCCCCCACGAAGTGCCTGGCCTCGCCCAGGCCGAGCAGCAGAGGCTTGGCGGGAAGCGACCGGAGGAACGCCGAGACTCCCGCGCCATCGAGCTGCCGGGCCGTGTTCTTGATTTCCATACCTTCAACGGTATCGTTGAACTTTCGATGTAAACTTTGCCGTGAAATCCCTGCTTTTCTCGCGACAGACCTTCAATCGGTGGTGCATCCATGAGGCCGGTGGACCTGGCGCGCGAGCACGGCCTGTCCACTCAGGCGATCAGGAACTACGAGGAGGCCGGCATCCTGCCCGCCGCCGAACGCACCGTCCACGGCTATCGCACCTACACGCCGCTGCACGCGCAAGCCCTGCGCGCGTTCCTCGCCCTCCTGCCCGGGCACGGCCACCAGACGGCCACCTCGATCATGCAGGCGGTCAACCGGGGTGCCACCGAGGACGCGCTGCTGCTCATCGACGAGAGCCACGGCCAGCTCCTCGACGACCGCCGCATCCTCCAGGCCGTCGAAGCCGCGCTCCGCGATCTGGCGCCCGTGCCGCAGGAGCGCGGCGACACGTTCATCGGCCCCCTGGCCAGGAGGCTCGGCCTCCGCCCTGCCACCCTGCGCAAATGGGAGAACGCCGGGCTGGTCCGGCCGCGCCGCGATCCGCAGACGGGCTACCGGATCTACAGTTCGGCCGACGTACGGGATGTCCGGCTGGCCCATCAGCTCAGGCGGGGCGGCTACCTGCTGGAGCAGATCGCCCCGCTGATCGCTCAGGTCCGCTCCGCCGGAGGCGTCGCCCCGCTGGAGTCGACCCTGCGCGACTGGCAGACCCGCCTGTCCGGCCGGGGCCGCGCCATGCTCAAGGGCGCCGCCGACCTGGACGCGTATCTCCGAGCCCGCCAGCCCTGAGGCCGATTCTTGCCGGAGCTTCCTAGTAGTCCTTGAGCGTGATCGCGGTCGCGGCCTTGCGGATCGGCTCGGTGATCTGCTTGATCATTCTGTTCTTCCCCGGCAGATGCGGCATCAGTCGCAGCATGAACATCTGGAACCGGATCTGTCCCGCCGTTTTCAGCACCATGCCCTTGAGGTTGTTCGCGGCGAGCTTCTGGTTCTCCTCGACGAAGTGGCGCAGGTCGCTCTCGTACGCGGCGAACCCGGCCCGATGGTCGCCCCCCGCGGCGGCGAGGGAGCCCGCCAGGACGTAGGCGCCGACCAGAGCCAGGCTGGTGCCCTGGCCGGAGGCGGGTGAGGGCCCGTACGCGGCGTCACCGACGAGGACCACCCGGCCGGAGGACCAGCCATCCATGCGCACCTGGCTGATCGAGTCGAGATAGAAGTCCGGCGCGTCCGCCATGGCGTCGAGGAGCCTCGGGACCTCCCAGCCCTGGCCGGCGAACACCTCGGCGAGCAGCTTCTTCTGCTGGGCGACGTCCCGGCGGTCGTAAGCGAGCGGAGCCGAAGAGAAGAGGAACATCGCCTTGGCGTCGGCGCTCTGCCGGGTGCTGTACATCCCCATGCTCTTGCCCGGGGCCGGGTGCATCATCTCGGTACGGTCGAGACCGAGATGGTTCGGAACCGTGAAAATCGAGATGTAGTGCCCCAGGTCATGAATGAACGGGGACTCCTCACCGAAGGCCAGCGCCCGGACATTGGAGTGCAGCCCGTCGGCGCCCACCACGAGGTCGAACATCCGCGGGGGACTGTTCTCGAAGGTGACCCGTACCCCGTCGGCCGTCTCCTCCAGCGCGGTGATGGAGTCGTCGAAGACGTACTCGACGTCGTTCTTGGTCGCGTCATACAGGATCCGGGCCAGGTCCCCGCGCATGATCTCGACGTCGTCACCCTCACGGCCGCCGAACAGCTGGGCGCTCATGGTCCCCACCTGCTTGCCGTTCACGTCGACGAACCGCGCGATCCGCATGTCGGTGCCGCACCGCTCCACCTCGTCCCGAAGCCCCATGCGTTCGACGACCTCAAGGGCAGCCCCTCGAATGTCGATCTTGTAGCCGCCGTCCCTCAGTGCGGGCGCGCGCTCCACGACGGTCGGGTTGAACCCGTACTTCCGCAACCAGAAGGCCAGCGCCGGCCCGGCGACGCTCCCACCGGAGATCAGGATGTCTGCCATGCCACCGACTGTACAAACGTCTCAATCGTTTGTCTAGGACGTTTGTCCAAGACATTTGTACTGCTATCCGCTAGGCTTGTGAGCATGGGAAATCGGGAAGATCTGCTCGCCGGAGCGAAGCGCTGCCTGATGGAGAAGGGATACGCGGGAACCACCGCTCGCGATATCGCCGCCGCGTCGGGCACCAGCCTCGCCTCCATCGGCTACCACTTCAGATCGACGAAGGCGCTGCTCAACGCGGCCCTCATCGAGGCGATGGAGGAATGGGGCACGGAGATCGAGCGCGCCCTCGTCGCCGAGGCGCCACCCGGCGCGACCCCCCTGCAGCGGTTCGAGGCGACCTGGGCGCGGATCATCGAGTCCTACATCACGCTCAGACCCCTCTGGGCGATCCAGTTCGAGCTCATCGCGCAGATGGACCGCCTGCCGGAACTGCGCGAGTCCTTCGCGGGCGCGAACCGGCAGGCCCGGCTGGGGCTGGCGGCGCTCTTGGAGAACCTGGACCCGGCCGCCGACGAGAAGAAGGCGATGGCCGTCGGCGCGTTCTACCAGGCGCTACTGGGCGGGCTGGCAACCCAGTGGCTGGTCGATCCGGAAAACGCCCCTTCCGCCCAGGACCTCGTCCAGGCGCTGCACACGATCACGGCCGGGCGGGGGCCTGACGGTCTAAACGGCGGTCTTGGTCACGTAGGTGACGAAGATTAGGCGGGTCGTGCCAATTCGGCCGGTGACCTCCCAGCAGCCTTCCGCCGGGAAGTAGAGGCCGGTGGCGGGCACGTCCGCGCGCAGGTTCGGGCCCCTCATTTCTCTATCTTGCCGGGGGGCGGGGGAACCAGGTTGACCTGCTTTCCCCAGAACGTGAAGACGATCTCGCTGTTTCTATTGGTATAGCCCAGGTCGTTCTCGGGGTCGGCCAGTTTGGTGACCAGGAGGGTCGGCAGGCCGACTTTGTTCGTGTGCATCATCCAGTTGACGGTCAACTCGGCTTCTCGCGCGTCGGGCCGGTTGGCGGTGTCGCCTCGATAGGACGGCGACACGGCGTACAACTTGCCGAGAGAGATGGTGCCCCGGTAGACGCCGCTCTGGAAATGCGTGGTCGTCGCGAGCACAGCCTTGAGCGTGGCGGGTTCGACAATCATCATCTGGGTGAGGAATGGACTGCGGCGGCCCGGCTTACTGGCGGTTCGACGCCAAGTCTTACCTTTGGTGACAGCTCCCCCGGACTGATAAGCGTAAGGCCCGATGGCGATCGTACGGATCCGCCCTGCCTGCGGCCCCGACTTGACCCTGACCTCATATCCGGCGACGCCGCCACGGTTGAACTGGAGCACACCCTCGATCCAGTCAATGTGCCGGGACAACTTGTGGTCGATGTACGTCCACCGCCGCTCCACGACTTTGACGCCATGCCCGCTGACCAATTGTTTCTTGAGCGCCGCAACGGGATCCGGCCGTCGCTCCGTCGCCGAGGCGGCTGCCGGTGTCAATACGACCGACATGGCCGTGACCAGAGGGACGAGCCATCGCATGGCCAAATCTCCTTACCGACAAGGCGACAGAGCGCCCCACGGTGCCGTAGTGATCAACAAGCGAAGGAGGAGCCTATCCATCAGGCCCGCACGCGGCTAGCGCTTCGGCGTCACGACGTGCACGCGCCTTTCCTTGTTCAGGACCGTCGCGCAAGGCAGTGCCCCCAGCAGGATCGCCGCCTTCCCGCTGGCCACCGTGTCCTCGTCGGACCGCGGGTCCCAGCGAGTCCACCCCCCGCCCGCCGAGGACGTCACCCAGACCTGCTGGTCGTAGCCGATGACCGCGACCAGGCAACCGGCGGGGTCGGGCATGGTGCCGACGGCGTCGCGGATGCGGGCGTCGGCGGGACGGCCGAGCGCCGTCCACCGCGGCGCCGCCCCGGGTGTCCACCGCAGGCTCCACGCCTGCCCGCTGGGCGAGCCGACGGCCACGATGTCCAGCGCGGAAGAGCCGGGGAGGACGTCGACGCCGATCCCGGCGGCGATCCTCTCGTTGGCGGTCGGGGTGCCCAGGTCGGTCCACCGGAACAGGTCGCCGTCGGGGACGTTGACCCAGAGGTGGCCGTCTCCGGTGACGGCGGCTGCCACCGGCAGCCGGCCCGTCGGCAGTACGGCCGCGCCCAGAACCGCGAAGATCAGCTGGCCCGCCGGGGTCTCCCGGTCGGTCCAGCGCCACTCGCCTCCGACCCGGGAGCGCATCCAGAGCCGCCCGTCGTCGGCCAGCACGTGCACGATCGGCTCCTCCCCCCGGGCCGCGACCGGCGGCACGCCGGTCTTGATCGACCGGCCGGCCGGAGCGCCGTGGTCGACCCAGGTCCAGCCGCCCGCGGCAGCCGTACTCGCCCATAACCGCCCGTCGCTGCCGACCACGAACGCCCAGGCGGGCTGCCGGCTTCCCCCGCGAATGGTGTGCACCCCGACACCTTTGGCGCAGGTGACGCCCGGGGCGGGTATGCCGTGATAAATCCAGGAACTGGAGGTGTCGTAGAAGCCCTCGGCCGGGTTTCCCCACACCCGGCAGTGCCACAGCCCGCCGTGCTCGTCGATGACGTGCGCCGCGATCGGGAGGTCCCAGGTCTCAGGCTCGGGCGCGTCCGTGTAGGAGCCGACCACCGAGACCACTGCGCCGGGGCAGCCGTGAGCTTCCCACCGCACGCCGCCGCTGTCGGATTCGAAGGTCCACAGGTCGGAGTCCCACGACACGCCGGTGCTCCACACCCGTCGCTGGCCGTCCACGGCGATCTCGTACGCGGCGGTCGGGCTGACCACCGCCGCGTCGCCCGGCGTCGTGCCGAGATCCCTCCAGGCGCCGGTCAGCGCACGCGTCCAGATGTTGTGGCCACTGCGGGCCACGACGACGGGCTCGTCACCGGGCTGAGGGTCGGGGCTCTTGGCCGCGAGTACGGCGGCGCCGACTCCGCCAGAGCCGGGCGGCGCCCCGAGTTCGGCCCACCGCCAGTCACGCCCCGAGCCGATGACCATGCTGATGGTGGTCGGATCTCCCGTGCCCAGGATGGCGCACGCCTGAAGCCGCCCGCCGCCGTCGCGGAAGCCGCCCGCCGAGACGACGACGATGTTCTGGCCGTTGGGCGCCGGCCCGCCCGGATCGACCCAGGTCCAGACCGAGTTCTCCAGCACGCCGATCCGGAGCAGGTTCTGGAAGGTCTCCCGGTCCTGGACCCGGGCGAAGATGTGCTGCAGCGCCGCCGCCCCTGGCGCGACGGACGCGAACGCCGTGTCCAGTTCCAGCGCGATCCAGTCGTCGTCGGACGTGATCCGGAACCAGATGCCGTCGGGGTCCACGCCCTGGCGCATCCACGGCCGCCCGGCCGCGCTGCCGACCACGAGCGTGTGCCGGAGTTGGCCGTTGGTGCTCGCGACGATCTCGCCACCCGCCACGATGGGGGGCGCACCCGGCTCCGGGGCCGGGCCGGCCAGGCCGATCCACTCCCCCGTCCGGTACAGCCAGGCTTTCAGGTCGCCGCCGAGCACCACCGGAAAGAGACCCTCAGCGGTGGTGATCAGGGCCGCGTCGAGCACCTCCTCGGCGGTCGGCGTCGCGCCGACACGCTCCCACCGCCACCCTCCGTCCGTACGCCGGCGAAGATAAAGGTGGCCGCCGGCGGTGCCGACGGCGATGACGGTGGCGTCGCGGGTCGCCCCCGCCCACCGGACCTCACCAGGACTGCCGAGTCCGGTCCACGCGACGGCCGCCATCAGGATCCCCCTGCGTGCCGAGAATATGAGACCGCCCGAGCCTCCCACCCAAGCCCGAGGACATCAATGGGGCTGGCCCGCCACCGCGTCTATTCGGCTTGCCGCTTGAGCCCTTCGGCGAACTGGCGGAATGACGGGCCCAGGTCGGGAATCGATTTGAAGATCAGGCCGGCCAGTGGTCCGGTGTATTCCTCGCGCATGGTGAACCGGGTTCCCGCGCCCTCGGGCACGAGCGTGTACGTGCGCCGCCCCGTGAACAGGCCGAATGGCATGCCGCCGGCGAACACCATCCGCTCGGGCGCGGTCAGTTCCACCACTTTGACGGGAAACGCACGGCCGGGGTTGGCCTCAACCGCGATGGACAGTTTCTCCCCCAGCGCGAGTCGGCCGTCGACCTTCGTGACACCCGAGTCCCAGCCGGGCCAGGCGGCGATGTCGGTGAGCAGGGTCCAGACTTTCTCAGGCGTCGCTCCGATGAGGGAGCTCGCTTCGTACGAGCGCATGTCGATTCCTACGTCCCGACCGGACCGGCTCAGGAGGTCCACCCGTACGAACCGACGATAGTCGCCGGACTGGGCGCCGGCGGTTCGACGCACCGCTGGGCCAGGTCGCGCTGGAACTCGGCGAACTCGGGCAGCGCCGCGAGCGGGTTGTCGCCTCCCTCATGATGCGCGACGTGCACGAAGGTGACGTCGTCGGCGAGGCGGTAGGCCGTGTACCGGAAGTCACTCGGCGCGATCTTGGCGAGCGCGGTGAAGACCTCCTCGATCAGGCGAGCGTTCTCCTCGGCCGCGTCGGGCCGGGTTCGGTAGCGGACGACCACGTTCATATGCGATCTCACATCCCAGTCAGAGGTTCACACAAAATCTAGCAGTAGACTTGCGTTTCGCAAGGGAAATTGCCTTTGTTAAGCGCAATGTTATGATCGCAGCATGTCTTCGCACGTCACGATGGCGCGCAGCTACGCCCAGCTGTGCGGCATCGCCACCGCCCTCGACGTGGTCGGTGACCGCTGGACGCTGCTGGTCCTGCGCGACCTGCTGCTCGGCCCGCTGCGGTTCGGCCACCTCGCCGAGGGGCTGCCGGGCATCGGCACCAACACGCTGACGGCCCGCCTCAAGCATCTGGAGGCGTTGGGCGTCCTCCATCGGCGGCTGCTGCCCCTGCCGGACCGAGCTACGGTGTACGAACTCACCGCGTACGGCCGCGAGCTTGAGCCGATCCTGCTGGCGTTGGGCCGGTGGGGGACCAAGAGCATGGGCAGCCTGCCCCCCGACGTCGCCTCCCGCTCGCGCTGGCTCGTCTCCGGGATGCTCGCCTTCCACGACGACACCCAGCGGGTCGCCCGGCCGACGACATGGGAACTACGCCTGAGCGACGGCCCTTTCACGGTCCGGGCCGAGGGCACAAGCCTCGCCATCACCGCCGGCGCACCCGACCACGCCGACCTCGTCCTCACCACCGACGACGAAACCCTGCACCAGCTCCTGACGCGCCGCCTCACCCCCGCCGAGGCGGTCACGACCGGCGCGGTCACCCTCGATGGCGACGCCTCCGGGCTGCCGCGCCTGATCAGGCTGTTCGCCTTTCCCACGCTGGAGGCGTGACTGGACGCCCTTTACGCGTGCTCGACGGGTGGCCATGTCCGATGCGAAGCCGCCACGACCACGTAGTTGTCGCCGGTGCTGGCCACCCGAAAGTCCCAGGCTCCCCCGGCGTTCTGGACCACGCAGTACAGGAACGGCTGTTCGACCCGCCGGATCCGCTGCGCGCAGGCGGCTGGGGTCTCCGATGCCTCGGCGAGAGCCGAGGCGTTCTGGTGCAGTACGGTCCACACGCCAAGGCTGTACGCGTCGAATCCGGGCACCGGCAGGATCCCGCCGAGAAGGGCGGCCGCTTGACCGGCGTCACCCGCGTACGCCGCGTCGATGAGCATCTCGACCGCGCGGGCGGCCTGCAGTTCATGGTGGAGCGGCCCGCCGCTGTCAGGAGCCATCGCGATGGGCAGCCTGACGTGGGGTACCTGTTCCTGAGCGCAGTCCACCCCCTGGAACCGTCCCGGCTGGCCGGTGTAGGCGCCGTTGTAGTTGACCATCCGCAGCGTCAGGTCACCCGAATCGAGGGCATAGTAGAAGGACGCCACACGCGCTCCGGATGGTTTCGCGGGATTGGTGATCGTCGTCACGAGCAGCCGCCTCGTTCCATCCGAGACACACCCGGTGTGATGCGCGTCGTGCGCGGGCGGAATCCCGAAGACCCTGCCCTGGTTGTGGCCGTCGCCGTAACGGATCGCCTGCAGGGCGCCCTCGCGAGTGAGGCCCACCAGCACCGCCGCGCCGCCCATGTCGACGCTGACCTGCTGTCGCGGCGAATCGTCCAACCGTCTGACGGCCGCCGAGAGCCGGCCCGCCCCCGGCAGGGAAGGCGACGCCAGAGCCCAGGCGCGGATGCGCCCGTCGGCCAGGTACGCGGCTCCGCCCATCGGAGCGCCGGCGTCACTCCACAGGACCAGCCGCTCAGGGACACGATCACCGTCTAGATCAGCGTCCACGGGCAGCAGGCAGGCGGGGAGCCTCACCGCGTTCACGGGAAGCGCGGCACCAGACGCCGGCGGAACGCAAGTCCCCACCGGAAGCGCCGACGCCTCCTCCCCCGTCATATAACTCGGCCACGAGACATATGCCGGATACGAGCCGACCTTCGACAGGCGGACAAGGCTGATGACCATTTCGACCGAGTTCGACACCAAGCCCACCACCTGCGCCGCCAGGTCTATGTACCCGAGAACGGGCAGTTTCTTGAGATAGCCGAAGGTCCTGCGCAGCCACCTGACCGCGTCCGTCCCTCCGGTCACCAAGGACGGCAAGAAGACGACGACGAACTTGGCCAGCAACTCCGGGTTCGTCAGAATCGTTTTCGCCATGTTCACGACGAACTCCAGATCGTTGCCCTCCGCGGCCGAGACATGCCCCGCGAGCTGGTCGAGCAGCACCTGCTTTTCCGGGCTGTCGATCGAGGACAGGTCGAGAACGACGTCACGATTCAGGACCATGCCGAGGACCGGCAGAACGGCGTAATTGAGAAACGTCAGCGCGTGACTGTACGCCTCAGGTCTCCTGATATCGAGTCCCGCCGGGACACCCGCCGCATCGCCCCAGGCGACCGAGTAGTAGCGCGGTGGTCCGGTGAACTTCGCACCGCCTGGGCGGATGATCTCAAACAGCTTCGCGACCTGACTTTCGGTGAGCGCGTCGGGATTCTGGCACGGCGCGAAAGATATGCCGAACCAGCCGAGCACTGTGCAACCCACCGCCTTCACGCCGCGCACCACCAACCGGCCGACATCGACGAGGATGGCCAAGGCGATCTTTTCGAGATTCGGCACAGAAATGACCTCCCCCGGCACCGCACCGAGCGGCTTGGCCGGAGGTTTTCCGCTTTCGTAGAAGAACGCCACTGCGGGACTTCGATTGACGACCCTGTTGGTGACGCCGTCGGAACACACAATGAACGGTGAGGTCCCCGCCGGGTTCGTGTCATTGAACCGCCACATGGGGAGATCACACGCTTCGATATCCGGTTCCCTCGTCACGGAGTGCGTCGCGGCGTCGCGGTTCGGCTCGCTCAGGGCGCCTCCGCGCGACTGGATCGCCGGGCACTCGGTGCTGGTCCCGGTCGTCGCCGGTCGCTCCCCGGAGTCGATCGCGGCCCTGATGTCCGCCATCCGCCCATCCAGCGCGCAGAGGAGTTTGGCCTGGGCTCTGAGTTCGGCGGGGGGTGGCGGCGTGCCGTCGGCGTCTGGGTTCAGGGCGATGCGCGTACACAACCGTTCGGCATGGTCGAGCAGCACCGACGACGTGGGCTCACTACGGGCCAGCGTGTTGATGAAACTGACCGACAGCGCGTCCGGCCTGGCCGCCCAGGGACTCAGCAGCGTCTGACCGATACTGGCCGCACCACAGTCCGCGACGAAACTCTGCGGGGTGAGACCCGGCAGCGACCAGACCGGTACGGTGGCGAACGGATTACCGGACTGGGTGAGGATTACCGCGAGGCCCCCGGTGTTCTGGGCGATGTCGATGTCAGCCCACGGATGCCCCGACGTTCCGGCGGCAGGTTCGGTGGACAGATCCTCGACCACACCGCCGACCATGATTTTGGCCGCGTGCTTGGTGGCCTCCCCCAGGTCGATGATTATCCTCCGGCGTTCCGTGGGAACCGCCACCAAGCCGCCCACCGAGGCAGCCGGCCCAAGGCCGTTCGCGGAGACGTCATTCGTGGAATCGCCACCCCCGTCGTTCCCTACGACCACGCCGAGGCCCGCGATGACCGCGAGCCCAAGCACGACCACGAGGATCCCTTTCGACCGGCGCCACCGCCAATCCTCCTTTTGGGAAGGCGGGGCTGGCCGCAGGGTTTCAAGATCTACGGGAGACAGAGAAGGGTTTTTGCGGCCATTTCCAGAGCCACCCGCCAATCCTTCCAGATGAAGTACGACGGTGGCCTGTTCGGATAACCTGGTTCGCCTCTTCCTGCGCGGCGAATCCCGTCTCATACGCCACCCTCCCTGCACACGACTCACCACTCAAACGCGCCAAATCCGGAAACCGTTCCTGCAATTCTCACACCAAGCTGAATGAGCTGAGATTTCCAACGCGCGATAAAGACGATCACACCACAGACGGACATACCGTTGCCTGCCGGCGGCACGACCGTCACGCTATTCTCCGATCTCATGATCACGCGATTACTGGGCACCGCTGTGGCAGGCCTCGTCCTGGTCTCCGGCGCGGCCCACGCCTCTCCCGTCAAAGGCGCGCCCGAACTGACCCACAACAAGCTCTACAAGAAGGGCGTGCTACCCAAGGTCCGGTGCGACGCCGTCAAGAACCCACCAAGTCCTCGGCCGAGAAATACGTCAAGAAGCTCATCTCCTGCCTGAATTCGGCCTGGAAGGGCACGATCGACGACTTCCAGCCAGTGGCGGTCAAGTTCAAAACGGACAAGGAGTCCTGTGCCACCGGAGAGGAGATCGCCGGCTCCTTCGCCGAGATCTGCGGCCGGACCATCGAAGTACGGCTGGCCGCCGACTGGATCAAGTCCAAGACCGACCTGAAGGCGTTCGCGGCTGTCACGCGGGCGTGGAGCGGCCTCGTCCAGGGCCAGACGGGCATCGGCCAAGCCTGGTGGGCACTGCCCAACGACAGAACCGGCAACGACACGGAGGAGCAGACGCGCCGCTTCTACCTGCAGGCCGACTGCCTGGCCGGAGTCTCCGCCAAAAGCCTGGGACGGAAAATCAAGGACTTCACGCCGCTGATCGCCGGCATGGAGCCACGCGAGTACTCCAGGTTCAAGTGGAACGGCAAACCCGCCAACCGCCTGTACTGGACCAAGAAGGGCTACCAGGCCAGCAAGCCCGGCGCCTGCAACACCTGGACGGCGGCTTCGGCGAAGGTCGCCTAGTTTCCGGATAGTCCGAGCGGCTGACGCCGGCAGCGGGAAAGCGTCAGCCGCTCCAACTGCTTTCAGGCTGATCTCATGACGGCGGCCGTGGCTCCTCCCCGTGCGTCTCATAGCGCCCGCGCGCGAGATGGTGCTGCAACTCGATGTGCCGGAACTGGTAGTACGGCCCCTCGGTGCGCAGCAAGCCCAGGCGGTGTGCGTCGTCCAGGAAGTCCATCGCCCGCAGCGGCATCCTCCCCCTGGTGGCCAGGCGGGGGATCGTCAGCGTGTAGGCCAGCCAGGCGTGGTGGCGCCCCAGCATCAGCCCGAACAGCAGTCCCAGCAGCAGTCCGCCCACGATCGCCAGGCTCGGGCTGAGCTGTGCCTTCAGCCCGATGGCTCCCCCCATGAGCCCGACCACGAGCCCGCTGACGATCCGGATGACGGTCAGGTTCCGGTCGGCCTGCCAGGTCGAGCGCGGGGATCTCGCGGTCGCGGCGGTGGTGGGGCGCTCGACCCAGCGGATCAGGCTGAGCACGACGACGAACCCGACGCCGGACAGCAGGCCGATGTCCCTCGCGGCCTCCAGGCCGACCTTCGTGCCTCCCAGCGGGCTCGCCATGAGCCAGCCGACGATCGCACCCAGGGCTCCGACGATCAGCCCGTCCCTGAGGACGGGGAGGAGCTCGGTGAGCCTGCCGCGAAGCTGGAAGTCGGCGTGCCCCGGCGACTCGGTGAACCAGGATCCAATCATGATCATGACCACGAGCGCGGACAGCAGGCCGGTCCACACGCCGGCGAGCGGCATCCCGGTCAGCAGCGTGAAGGCCAGCCCGACCACGACCCCGATCGCGACGCTGGCCCACAGCCGGACCGGGCGGCAGGGCGTGTGCCGGGCCAGATGCCACCACGCCATGTCCCGGGGGTCCTCCACGCTGCGCGTGAGCTGTTGGGACAGGTACGTGAGCCAGCGGCCGACCTGTTCCGCGCTCCAGGCGTGCTGCGGCCGGAAGGGGTGGGCCTCGGCGGGCGGGCGCGCGCTGATCAGGGCGGGGATGAGCTGGTCGCACAGATGGTCGTGCAGCTCGGCCGCGCTGCCGCGCCCCAGCTCCAGCAGCGGCGTCGGATTCGCCCGCGGCGCGATATAGGTGGCGCGAACCAGCCAGAGCCCCAGGGATGTCGAAGTGACCTCGGACAGGGCCGGGACGGTGCCCGCGCGCAGCGCCTCCAGGACGCGGGGCCAGCGGGCGTGGGGCACGGGAGGCAGGCACGCCGTCAGGTAGTCGGCCGCCGCGGCGGGAGTCATGGGCTGCGGTTCGATGACCGCCGTCGCCGTCAGGACGTCGCTGATCTCCCGGACGGACTCGGCGAACTGCGCCGTACGGCAGGTGAGGATGAGCTGGTCGGTGTCGTACATCGACCGGTTCAGCCCGGCGAGCATGTCCGCGCGGGCGTGGGCGGGCAGCTCGTCCAGCCCGTCGATGACGGGCAGCACCTCGCCGCGGGCCACCAGCGTCTCCGGGATGTCGGGGCCGAGCCCCTCCGCGCGCAGCGCGGGATAGTCCATCGCCAGGCTCGCCGCCAGCCAGTCCTGCAACTGCGGACAGGTACGGTCGTCCCAGCGCGCGGCCGACACCAGCACCGGGACGGGCTCCTCCGGCTGCCGCGTCCGCAGCAGTTCGAGCACCAGCTGCACGGCCAGGGTCGTCTTCCCGGTGCCCGGCCCGCCCAGCACGACCAGCCGGCGGCAGCGGAGCGCGCGGAAGTTGTGCGCCATGTCCGCGATGTGCACGTCCAGGCCCGGGAAGGCCACCGTGCCCTTGGCGATGATCTCGGGATGATCGACGAGCTCGCGGCGCTCGGTCGAGCGCCAGGGCAGCGGCATGGGCTCGGGATCGCACAGCGAGCGCAGGATCGTCTCGTCGCGCCACTGCTGGGTCACCATGCCCGCGAGAATGTCCTTCGCTTTGCCGATATCGGCGGATGTCGGCGCGGGCGCGGGCGCGCCGCGCTTGCGCCACCAGGACAGAAACTGGATCAGGCTGTTCCCCAGCGCCATCGCGCTGCCCGCCGCCGCTACGAACGTGGCGGTTCCGACCGTTTTTCCCAGGCCCTGCTGCAATTGCGGAGCCACGATCAGGAACACGGTGGACAGGCCGAGGAGCAAAACCCCCAGCGCCACCGACGCCTTGGCCTTGCGATTCTGCCGCCAATATCGTGAAGACATGAGCCCATTGTGCGCATATTTCATATCAAAACAGGGCAGAGAATTCTAAATGCAAGGTCGGTAAATCGGAAAACTGGCCGCCTTATTGAAGGGGCCGCCAATTGGGTGGCATCTATTCGGAAACTCTCCCGGGCGCGGGCAAGGCGCGTGCCCGCCTGGCCGCGGCGGCCTGCCCTCTGCGACCGGGGACCACAAGGTTGCCGTCGGTGATCAGGATGAACCGCTCCAGGGCCGGCACGATCACATGCACGGCGGTGATTCCCCCGGGGAGGGCGCGCACTGTCCGGCCATAGGCCGTGTGCCCCCGCGCGGCCAGCATCGCGACCACCTTCCGCAACTGAGCGCCCGGGCGCCCGGCCGTCTTGGTCGTGTGCGGGAAGGGGATCACACACGCCTCGCGCAGGCGATCCGTGAGGTCGAACCGTCCGCAGGCGAGCAGCGCGGGATGCGCCGCCAGCCCGGTCAGATCACGGTGCGCCGGAGCTCCGGAGGGCGGCAGGCTCTCGCCGTGAGTGACCTGGACGAGCTCGGTGAGAGCGCGCCAGGCGGCGTAGGCCGGGCTCAGCGAGGTCCCCGCACCGCGCCGATGCGGATGACGCGATGTGGGGGCCGTGTACGCGAGCATGGTCGGCACCCCGATGCCACTGGTGATATCCAGCAGGTGCACCGATGATCCGGTCAGCTCTTCCGCCGTCGTGTACGCCCGCGCGAGGCCGGGCGGAAGCGTGTCCGGGTCGACCAGCCTAAGCTGGAACCCGCCTCCCCCCAGGTCCGGCTCGGTCAGCCTGGGCTGACCTCCACCCCTGCCCAGGCCCGGATCGATCAGCCTGGGCTGACCTCCATCCCCGCCCGGATCGGGATCGGTCAGCCTGAGCCGACCTCCTCCGTCGCCCAGGAAGGCTCGTATCAGGAGCAGGGACAGTGCGTCGCGCTCGATCGCCTCGTTGAGAGCATGCAGCAGCGCCTCTGCGGCGGTGACCCCGGCGGCCGAGCCGCTGTTGCAGCTGTAGCGCATCAGATGGGCGTAGTCGCAGTCGTCCCCAGCCAGGTCACGCAGCCGCGCGGCGCCGGTCTCGACGTACCAAGGGGCGGACAAGAACAGCGGAACCAGCACCTCCCGTCCCCCGCCGAGGGCGCGATAGCGCAGGCAGGCCATCCGTCGGCCGGGCATCCGGGCCAGCAGCAGCGCGTAGGCGTCCTCGCTCAGCGGCCCAGCGGCGATCCCGGCGGGCGGGGCATGCTCCACGGCGGCGGGGTCGAACCCGGCCGGGCCGGTGAGGTGGTGCTCGAGGGCCTCGAACAGGGCGCCCACGCGGGCCTCCTCCGGGCGCCCCTTCCCCATCCCGCACGCGACCGGCGAGGCGTCCCCCGCTCCGTCGTGCAGCCCGCACCACCAGGCGGTCGGATCGCGACCCCCGCCGACGTCCACGAGCTCCGCCCGCAGGCCCAGCGCGGCCACAGCCGTCTCCGCCCGCCTCCGGGCCTCGCCCACCGGCACCGTCCGCTCCACTTCACAGAACGCGCGGACCTCCTCCACCCGGCGCGGCACGCCCTGCGCATGAGGATGAGGATGAGGATGGTGAGCATCGGCACCCTCGGCATTGGAGCCCGAATCATCAGACCTGCCAGCGCTGGAGTCCCGAGCACGAGAGCCCTGCCCATGGGTGCTCGAGGCACCCCCCCAAGCCCACGACCGAGATTCCGGGCCTCTATCATCCCGATGCGGTCTACCGCGCGCCATCGTCGGTCTGCATGAACAACAGTTCATTCAGTCGCTCGAGCTCGGCCCGGGTCAGGCGTTGCGTCCGCCTGTCCAGCGACTCCGCCGAGACAAAGTCCACGTGATTTCCCACGACAACTCCCCCTTCGATTTGCCCCTAATTCTAGCGGCACCCCGATAAATAACAAGAAGAGCGGATTAATCGTCATTTGATGACATATTTGCATATTTAAGGGATTGGTGCCGAGTCCTTCGCGGGAGGAGATCGAGCTGCCACGATGGCGTCAGAGCCGTCGAATGCGCGCCGCGGCCGAAGGTCGTTCGTAGCCCTCGGTCAGTAAGTGTGTCAGCCACCGTGCGGGTCCGGCCGGGCGCTGGTGGCGACGGGGCCGATCCACCGCAGGTCGGGCAGGTTCACCACGATGGCTTCCTGGGTGGTACGGGCGATCACGACAACCGCCTCCTCGTCGGGGTCGGGATTCTCCTCGCGGTGAGGCACCCACGGAGGCACGTAGATGTAGTCGCCGGGGCCGGTGCGCAGGCGTCGCTCGACCGCTCCCTGCTCGGTCTCGTCGAGGAAGACGAACTCCGGGTGGCCGCTGACCACGTAGATCCCGGTCTCGGAGACGCCGTGGTGGTGGTTGGCGGAGCCCGTCGCCGCCTCGACATGGGTCTGGCCCATCCACAGGTTCGTCGAGCCGACCGTGCGGCCGGCGATCGCCTCCACCCGGCGCATGCCCTCGGTCTGGGCCGTGTGACCGGAGAGGCCGGCGGGGACGATGTGGTGCAGCCGCCGATGGAATCCATCGTCTGGAGTGGTCATGGACGCTCCTCTTGGTCGCCTTGGGTGGTCGCCTTGGGTGGTGGCCTTGGGTGGTGGCCTTGGGTGGTGGTGGCCTTGGTGGTGCCGGGACGGTGGCGGCCGTCTCAGCCGGTGGTCGGTGGGGTCACTTTCTCGGCGCGTCGCTGCCGATAACTGGCGGCGGCGACCATCTCGCCGCAGCCCTTCATGGCGCACCATCGCCGCCGCCCGGCGGGTGAACGGTCGTAGAAGAGCCGGCCGCATCCGGCGCGGGCGCATTCGCGCAGCCTTGTCGGGTTCGCGCCGGTGAGCAGTTGGATGGTGTCGCGGGCGATCACCGAGAGGGTGCCGAGGAGGTCGGCCTCTTCGACCAGCGCGCGCTGGCGACCGCCGGGGCGAAGCAGGAACACCGGCGTGCGGTGACCCGCGAAGGTGTTGACGCATCGGACGTCGTCGGCGTCGGCGTCCTCGCCGGCGACGCGGGCGCGGCTCGCCGCCTCCACCGAGGCTCGCAGCCGACGGGCCGCCTGGAGGTCCTCGCTCGTCAGCCCACCGGCCGGAGTGGGGAGGCCGGTGGCGGCGAGCCACGCGCCGAGCAGGTCCGGTGAGTCCAGCGCGTCGTCTTCTGCGTGAACAGCCACGAAATCGAGGCAGAGCGAGCCGGCGCCGGTGTGGGGCTTGTTCTCGCCGGCCGGCCCGTCGGCGAGGTCCGGGGTTCGCATGCGCCGCAGCGGGCGAGGGCCTGCGGCGAGGTCCGTACCGCCCTCCGGGGAGCCTGAACTGTTCGTGCTTCGTTGCCACGTCATGATCTTTACCCCTGACTCGTCGTCATGGCCTCAGGCTACTCTGCCGGGCCATGCACCGGGCTATCTGGGCTCACACATGTGAAGTTTATCCCAGAACCCATTTTTCCTACCTGTTGACTAGAATATTAAGTCAATAGATGATGGCATGACCGTATAGTTCAAGGAGTTCTCATGCTTCGCACCGTGTGCGGACGTTCGGTCGTCCGTGGGCTTGCCATGCTGGCCGCCCTTGTCGTCGGACTCGCCGCGTGCGGCTCAGTCGGTGAGGAGTCCCCGGCCCTTCCTCTGGGGCGGCGGACCTCTCAAGCGTGACGCTGAGGGTGGCCACCTATCCGGCCGCCATCGGCAGTGACGAGACCCTGCTCAAAGCGGCCGGGCTGGACAATCCGCCGTACCAGCTGAGCTTCCAGAGCTACCCGGACGCCGGTTCGCAGACCTCCGCCGTCAACTCGGGCGCGGCCGACCTCAGCCGGGGCAGCGGCGTCGGGAACGCGTTGCTGGCCGGCGGCGGCGCCAAGCAGAACTTCCTGTCAGCGCACGCTCAAAATCTCTCCCGGCCCGCAGCGTACGGTCGCGAAGCCCGGCCTCACCTCGGTGGCGCAGTTGCGAGGGCGGAAGGTCGCCTTCACCCCGAACACCACCTCGCAGTACTTCCTGCTCAAGCAGCTGGAGAGCACCGGTCTGACGTTCCGGGACATCGAGCCGGTGCCGCTGGCGCCCGCGGAGGGCCTGACCGCCCTCATCGGCGGCAGCGTCGACGCGCTCGCCGGCTTCGGGACGACCGTGCAGGTCGCCGAGTCGAAGGGTTTCCCGGTCCTGGCCGACGGGGCCCCATCCTGAAAGGCGCGCTCGTCGCTTCCTTCAACATCTCCACGGCGGCCCCGCGAAAGCGACGACGGATCACGTTCAGCGCGGCGGCCGGCGGGCCGCGCCGGCGGTTCCCGGTCCGAGTCCCCGGCGTGCTCCGGCGGTCTGCCGTGCCGCTGCTGCTCCTCATTCTTTGGCAGTCCGGCGGCTCAGCCGGCTGGTGGTCCACCGATGTCCTGCCCTCTCCGCTCTCGGTCGCCAAGCAGTTCCGGAACCTGACCTCGAACGGACAACTGGCCTCGAACCTCGGCGTCTCGCTACGGCGGGTGGTGACCGGAGCCGCCTCGGCCTCGGCACCGGCCTCCTGCTCGGCGTCGCCGTCGGGCTGTCCCGGCTGGTCGAGGAGGCCATCGACGCCACCCTCCAGATGATCCGGACGATTCCCTTCCTGATCACCCTGCCGCTGTTCGTGCTCTGGTTCGGAGTCGACGAACTACCCAAGATCCTGATCATCACGATCGGCACGGCACTGCCCATGTATCTCAACACCATGTCGGGCGTACGCTCCGTCGACCCAAGACTGATCGAGATGGGCGAACAGTTCGGGCTGAGCCGGGCGCGGCTGATCGGCACCGTGATCCTGCCCGGCGCGATGCCCGCCGTCCTGACCGGGCTGCGCTACTCGCTCGGCATCGGCTGGCTGGCGCTCATCGTCGCCGAGCAGATCAACGCCCAAGAAGGTCTCGGCCACCTGATCAGCAACGCGCAGGCGCTCTTCCAGACCGACACGATCATGGTGGTCGTGGTGGTGTACGCCACGCTCGGGCTCCTCACCGACGTGGTCGTCCGGCTCACCGAATCCCGCCTCCTGGCCTGGCGGAAGGTGCCGCGATGACGGCGGTGGGCGTGCGCGGGCTGAGCCGCGCCTTCGACTCCCACCTGGTCCTGGACAACCTGGCTCACCATCGGCGACGCCGAGTTCGTGGCCCTCGTCGGGCGCGGCGGCGGCGGCAAGACCACCCTGCTGCGCACACTCTCCGGCCTGGACTCCGTGACCGAAGGCTCGGTCGAAGTGCCGGAACGGCGCTCCATCGTCTTCCAGGAACCGCGCCTGCTGCCCTGGCGCCGAGTCTGGCAGAACGTCTCGGTCGGGCTGCCACGCCGGCAGCGCCACGCCCAAGCGCTCGCCATCCTCGGCGAGGTCAAGCTGGCCGGCCACGCGGACGCCTGGCCGCTGACCCTCTCCGGCGGCGAGGCCCAGCGCGTCGCCCTCGCCCGTGCCCTCGTCCGCGAACCCGAACTACTCCTGCTCGACGAGCCGTTCGGAGCTCTGGACGCCCTCACCCGCATCCACATGCACGAACTGGTACGCGAACTGCACCGCCGCCACCATCCGGCGGTCCTGCTGGTCACCCACGACGTCGACGAGGCCCTCGAACTGGCCGACCGGGTGGTCGTGCTTCGCGATGGCCGCCTCGACGAGCACCTGGAGACCCGCGAGATCGCCCATGACCGCCAGGACCCCCGCTTCTGGCGTGCCCGCGCCCACCTTCTCGGGCTGCTCGGCGTGTGCCACCCCACCACCTCATCGACCCGGTAGGAACCCTCCTGCCCGCACCACACCGCGACCTGACCTTCGGCACCTTCCTGTTCCCCAAGTCAAGCGAAGGCCCCGCCCTCCTCTCCCAGGCCCGAGTGGCGGAGGAACTCGGCTACGACCTGATCGGCGTGCCCGACCACCCCAACTGGGGTCACTACCTCGACCAGTGGAGCCTGATGTCCGCGATCATCGGGCACACCTCCCGCATCGAGGTGTTCTCCGCGGTGTCGTCGCTGGCGCTGCGCCAGCCCCCGGCCGTCTTGGCCAAGGCGGCGCTCACCCTGGACGCGCTGGCGCCCGGACGCTTCCATCTCGGCCTCGGCGTCGGCGCCGAACCTGGCATCGCCTCCATCGGGGGGCCGCAGTGGACGCCCGGGGAATCGGTGGACCGGATCCGTGAGGCCATCGAATTGACCCGAGTGTTCTGGTCCGGCCAATCCACCGGCAACTACCGGGGCGCCTACTACCAGCTGACTGAGGCGAGCCTGCCCCCCGCGCCCTCCCCCGGCCTCGACATCTGGATCGGCGCCATCAAGCCACGCCTGCGCCGCCTCACCGCGCACGCCGCCGACGGCTGGCTGCCCGGCATGCTCTCCATCGACCCCGACGTGATCAAGCCGGAAGTCGATCATCTCGACGCCGAAATACGGGCCGCCGGACGGCCGCCAGGTTCGGTACGCCGTATCTACAACACGATCGCCGAGAAGCTGCAACCCGAATCCGACGGTTTACTCATCGGCCCCGCCGACCAGTGGATCGACCAGCTCACCCACGTCGCCCTCGAGTTCGGCTTCGACACCTTCGTCTTTGGCGACCGCCAGACCACTGTCGAACACCTGCACCGTTTCGCCGAGGAGGTCATCCCCGGCGTCCGCGCCGATGTCGCCGCCGCCCGCTGACCCGTGCTGCGGCCAGCTACCGAACTCGCGGCAGGCCTGCTCGATCGCCGCGTGACGCCGTGACAGTATCGGGGAGTGCGGGAGCAGGAATACACCGTCGACAGCCGGTCGGGCGGGCGGGGACGCATGTTCGTCCCGGTGCCGTTCGATCCGGATGCGGTCTGGGCGCCCAAGCCTGTGCATCGGGTGACGGGCACGCTGAACGGGCTGGGTATCCGCGCGGTGATCACCGAACACGAAGGGCAGCGTGGTTTCCTGCTCGGTCCCGCCTGGCTGCGGTGCGGGCCGGAGCCGGGTGCGCGGGTGACCGTGGTGCTGGCGCCGGAAGGACCGCAGCGGGCGGACCTCGCCGAGGATATGGCCGCGGCGCTGGCGGCCAGCCCGGTGGGGGGCGATTTCTTCGACTCGCTCGCCCAGTTCTACCAGCGGGCCTATCTGCGCTGGATCGATGCCACCAAAGGCCGCCCCGAGAGGCGGGTGCAGCGGATCGCCGAAGTGGTCGCGCTGCTGGAGGCGGGGGTTAAACAGCGTCCCAGGACCTGAGTCCGTCGGCCGCGACACGGTAACGCAGGCGCTGGCCAGCTGAGGCCGAGCGGGTCTACAGAACGCCGGGATGCCAACCGAGTGCCGGCGGGTCTACAGGACGCCGGGGCGCCAACCGAGTGCCGGGCCGAGTTTGGTGGCGATGTCGGTGAGGATCTGCACGTAGTCGTCGTGGTCGAAGGTGAACGGCAGCGCGAACGCGACCTCGTCGATCTCCCGGAAAGCGGCGTGGGCGTAGAGCCGTTCGGCGATCTCATCGGAGGTTCCGACGAGATCGAGCGCGAACATCAGTCGCGCCGGGCCCTGAGGCGTCGCGGTACGCGGCGTGCGCTTCTCCGCGTACTCCTGGTATTTGGCGCGTTGCTCCGGAGTGGCGGTGTCGGTGGGGATGACGACGAGTCCCTGGGAGACGCGGGCGCGGTCGCCGTCCGGGTGGTGGGCGCGGAAGGCGCGGACGTGCGAGAGCTGGATCTCGGCGAAGTCCTCTGATTCCTCGGCCTTGACGACGCTGCTGGTGAGGAAGTTCATGGAGTGCTCGCCCGCCCACTCGGCCGAACGCAGGCTGGCGCCGCCGTACCAGAGGCGGCTGCCCAGACCGGGTGAATGCGGCTGGACCCGGTCGGAGAACACCTCGAAACCCTCGACGCCGCTGAAATCGGTGGCTGTTTCGCCGCGTACGAAATCCAGCAGGCGCCGTACCCGCTCGTAGCTGAAGTCTTCCGTGTCCGAGCTGGTGGGGTAGAGCGCGTCTTTGACCTGGTCGTAGTGGAGCGGGGGGCCGATGCTGACACCTGGGTTGAGGCGTCCTCCGGTCAGGATGTCCAGGGTCGCCAGGTCTTCGGCCAGGCGCAGCGGGTTCTCCCACCCCAGGGGGATGACGGCGGTGCCCAGCTCGATACGGCTGGTCCGCTGGGAGGCTGCCGCCAGGACGGCGACCGGGGAGGAGATGCCGTACTGCAGATGACGGTGCCGCACCCAGGCGCTGTCGAAACCCAGTCGTTCGCCCAGCTCGATGGTTTCAAGCGTTGACTCGTGACCCCGGCGAGGATCGGCCCCGTCGAACAGGCCGATGGTCAAGAAGCCCAGCTTTCGCAAAGGTTGCGAGGTCAGCGGCACAGCTACCCCCTACTCCGCACGGCAACACGGTCACCATCATTGCAGGGCCATGACCGGCTTGCCGACCGCGCGCCTCAATCGTGCGACGGCGGATACGGCAGGCCACAGGCGGGTGGCCAGGTTCCGCGCCAGGATGCCCCGTCGGGTCGCGGGGACGATGAGCGAGGCGGCCTGTCCGATGTTGCGCTGCTTGGGGTCCACCAGGCGCCGGTGCGCGATCTCGTACCGGTGGAAGGCCGCTTGGGGGTCGTGCGGGCTGGCGGCCAGTTCCTCGGCGAGGGTGAAGGCGCCCGCCATGGCCAGGGTGGAGCCGTCCCCGAACAGGGACACGCAGGACGCGGCGTCGCCGAGGAGCGCGACGCGGCCGTTCCACCAGCGGGGCAGGCGCACCTGGCTCACCGAGTCGAAGTAGAGGTCGTCGGCGGCGCGTACGTGGGCCAGCAGTTCGGGGGCCCGCCAGGACACGTCCGCGAACGCGCGGGTCAGCATGCGCTTGTGCTGCCCGGTGTCGCGGTGGTCGAAGCCGGGCTCTGCCTGGCTGCGGTAGAGGAAGAACGCCAGGTCGCCGCTGGGTGTGGGGCTGACGGCGACCGCTTTGCCCGGCGTGTTGTGCATGACGACGTCTCTGCCGGGCCGGGACGGGACGCCGAGCGGTGTGGTGGCGACGTAGAGGCCCATGTGGCTGACGAGCCCGGCTTCCGTCCCGAAGGCCAGCTTCCGCGTCACCGAGTGCAGGCCGTCCGCCCCGATCACCAGGTCGAAGCGGCGGGGCGCGGCGTTGAGGAAGGTGACCTCGACCCCGCGCTCGTCCTGGCCGAGGGTCACGATGGAGTCGTCGAAGAGGTACTCGGCGTGGTCGCGGCCGGCCTGGTACAGAATCGAGGCCAGGTCGCCGCGCGGCAGTTCGACCTCGCCCTGCCGCTGCGCGGCGCGCATGTCCATCCGGGCGACCCGCCGTCCCGCCGCGTCGACGAAGCTGAGCCCCGTGTTGCCGGTGGCGGCCTCGCGCAACCGGGGCAGGACCCCCATTCGCTCGGCGACGTTCACGGCGCTTCCCCTGACGTCCACCGGGTTCCCGCTGGAGCGCGGCGTCTCGGCGCGCTCGACGACCGTCACCTCGAAGCCGTGCCGGGCCAGCCAGTAGGCCAGGGTCGGACCGCCGACACCGGCTCCGGAGATCAGCACTGTCTGCTTGCTCATGACACCTCACTAACCGGACGAATTTCCTCCACTTATTGCACGGTACCCTAAGTGGAGGAAAATCGTCCAATTTCTTTGGGGGTGGCCGTGGACCAGGAGACGGCGGGGCTGCGGGCCGACGCGCGCCGCAACCGGGACCTGATCGTGGCGGCCGCCCAGAAGCTGTTCCTGGAACAGGGCATCGACGTGCCCCTGGAGGACGTGGCACGCCGGGCGGGCGTCGGTATCGGCACCCTGTACCGCCGCTTCCCCGATCGGGACGCGCTGCTCCGCGCCGTCGGCGAGGAGAGCCTGCGACGCCTGGCCGACATGGCGGAGACCGCCGAGCGCGAAGAGCCCGACGCCTGGCACGCGCTGTGCCGATTCCTGCGCGCCTGCACCGAACTACGCCTGGGCGTGCTCCCGGCCAAGCTCGAACCGCACCTGCACCAGCGACTCCGGGCGGGCCCCGACTTGCACGAGATACGGCAGCGGGTGATCGCCGCCGTCCTCCGGATGACCGAGACGGCGCACGCGGAAGGCGCGTTGCGCGGCGACATCGGCCCCGGTGACGTGGCTTTGCTGATGACCCTGCACGTCTACACGCCGCCGAGCATGCCCGACGAGCAGGCCAGGGCCCGGGTGGTGGAGATCATGCTGAACGGCCTGCGCGCGGGTTCTGGGTCCCCCCTTCCCGGCGCCCCGTACACCGCCGACGATCTGCACCGCTACACGGCCGTGGAGAAACCTCCCGCTTGATGGGAGTTCTCTTCCAGGCGGGAGACGATGGCTTCGGCGATGACGAGGTCCTGCCAGGACATGCCCGCGCTCTTGAACAGGACGGGCCGGTCCGGCGTGAGCCTCACCTCGCCGGAGACGACCGAACGCATCGGGATCAGCTGGTCCGGGGTGATGGCGTTCTCTTCGATGGCGTTCTCTTCGATGGCCATCACCACGTCGCCGCATTCGCGCAGCGCCGTCGTCACGTCTTCGACGATGATCTGCGCACGCTGGAACAGGGCCGCGTCGACCTCCCGGACGGTGGGCTCGTGGGAGCCCACGGCGATCACGATCGCGTCATCGCGTACCAGCGCCGAATCGAAAACGGGCGCGCGGAAGCTGGTGGCGCACACCACCACGTCCGCGTCGCGGACGGCGTTCGCGGCCTGGCGACCGCCGGTCGCCAGGACCGCGACGTCAGCGTGGCGTAGTGCGGCGTACGCCTTGGGATGGTAAGCATTCATCAGGGGTCGAGATCAGGTACGGCGTGAGCAGCCCGCCGCTCGTGGGATGATCTTCGGGTGCAGGCTGGGGATGGGCGTCCGTCGTATGACGAGCTTGCCGCCCTGGTCGTGGAGCAGGCGCGGGTCATCGCCGAGTTGCGGGCCGAGAACGAGAGACTTCACGGCGAAGTGGTGCGCTTGGAGGCCCGGGTGGCCGAGTTGGAGCGGCGACTGGGCCGCAACTCGGGGAACTCCTCACTGCCGCCGTCGGCCGATACCTTCACCCGGCCGGAGAAGAAGGCCACGCCCAAGAGCGGACGGCGGCGGGGAGGCCAGCCGGGATCGGCGGGTGGCGGGCTGGCCCTGGTCGAGCAGCCGGACTCGGTCGAGGCTCACCTGCCCGAGTCCTGCGCTGGGTGCGGGGCCGGGTTGGGACTGATCGACAGCGCCGGCTACGAGCGCCGCCAGGTGTGGGACATTCCCCTGGTCACCGTGTCGGTGATTGAGCACCGCGCGCACCGGTGCCGGTGCGCGTGCGGGGCGACGACCCGGGCGGCGATGCCCGCCACGGTGGCCGGTTCCGCGTCCTCCTATGGGCCGGACCTGCGCGCGCTGGCGGTCTATCTGCTGGTCTTCCAGCACATCCCGGTTGAGCGGACGGCTCGGTTGATCGCCGACCTGACCGGCGCGAACGTCTCGACCGGCTGGGTCTCAGGCGTGCTCGGCCAGGCCGCCGGCGCGGTGAGCGACAGCCTGAAGCTGATCCGTGCCCTGTTGACGCTGGGGCATGTGCTGCACGCCGATGAGACCACTACCCGGATCGGGAGCGGGCGGCGGTGGCTGCATGTGGCCTGCACCGAGCGGTTGACCCTGCTCGGGCTGGGGCCGCGTTCACGCCGGGGCGCCAACGCGCTGGGCGTGCTGCCGGACTTTCGTGGTGTGGTGGTCCATTCCCTCGCCTCGTATGACGGCTACCCGCAGGCTCGGCACCAACTGTGTGGGGCGCACTTGATCAGGGAGTTGACCGCCGCCGTCGAAGACCATCCCACCCAGCGCTGGCCGATCCAGGTGCGCTGGGCGTTGGCGGAGTTGAACAAGCAGGCCAAGAAGGCCGCCGGCCAAGGGCTGAGCGACATCCCGCCGGAGCGGGCGCTGGTCTACCTGGAGTCCTTCCACCACGGCGTGGCGGTCGGATTGTCGCTGCACCCTCGTGCCCCGGGCCGCAAGCAGAGCCCGGCCCGTAACCTGCTGGAGCGTTTACGCGACCGCAGTGGCGACGTGCTGCGCTTTGCCGACGGTCCCGGCCCGGTGCCCTTCACCAACAACACCGGGGAGCGTGCGCTGCGCCCGGTCAAGACCCAGGTGAAGATCTCCGGCTGCCACCAGTCCGAGACCGGGGCCGCTGCCTGGCTGGCCGTTCGCTCCTATCTCGACTCGGCCCGCAAACACGGCCTGAACGCCCTGGACGCGATCCGCCGTGCCTTCACCGGCAATCTCTGGATGCCTCCGGTCGCCCTGGCCGACTGACCAGCAGACATCACACGGCGTCACAGAGCTGATGAATGCTTACCCTGCTCGTGAGTCTTACGATGCGACGATCACACACTGCACCCGACGCCAGCGGTTATCTGTAGCTGGAGAAGCGCTCGAGACGTGGGTTGACATCGGGAAACGAGCCGTCGCCGAACAGGATCCGCGCCGCCAAGGCACGACCGGCACGAGCGCGTAGCAAGGTCACCGCCGCCTCTACCGCGGCGGGGGACCGGATGCCGGCGAACGCGCGGCGCAGCAACAGCCGGCCGCGGAACCGGGTCCGCAACGCGCTCCCGTCGTACTGGCGGAGCACGCGCTGGTCGCCGGTACACAGGTACCCGGCGACGACCGCCGCGGCCAGCTCGGACATGCGCAAACAGGGGTCCAAACCGCCGGCCGTCAGCGGCGACACCGCGCCGGCCGCGTCCCCGACCAGCAGCCCGGCAGGACACGCCAACCTCCGCAGCACACCGCCGACCGGGATCGGACCGCCTCGACGCTCGACCGGACCGGCCGGCGCCGCCCGACCGGGCGCGTCCGCGGCGAAGGCGTCCAGCAGGTGGCGGACGCCCGTGCGCATCGCGTCCGGATAACCCGCGACGCCCACATGCGCATGCCGGCCGTCGTTGATGACCCACCCCAGGTACCCCGGAGCGATCCGAGGGTCCAGCACGCAGTGGAACTCCGGGGCGGTCGTGCCCGGCACGATCGGGTGAACGATCTCGGCGCCGACGAGAAAACGCCGGTTGACATCAAGGCCGAGATCACGAGCCACCCGGGAGCGGGCTCCGTCCGCGCCGACGATGAACCGGGCCGTCACCGGCTCCGCACCATCGAACCGCACGAAACCCATCGACACGTCGACATACCGCACGCCCAAGAGGACCCGTGCCCCGGCCGACTCCGCGGCGCGGCGCGCGTGCTCGTACACAGCCGCCATGTCGGCCACGCGGTACTCGTCCCGGTCACTGGTGAGCCGGATCGGCGCCCGCCGCGACGGCGGATACAACAGCACGTCCCGGACGCCGGGCCCGAGCAGGTGGTCCGGCAGGTCGAAGTCATCGAGGGTGCGGCGAACGAAGATCCCCGTCGTGCGGATGCCCGCCGACAACGACCTGCGGCGGTCGACGACCATCACACTCAGGTCCCGTTGCGCCAGCAGGCGGGCGGTGTGCAGGCCAGCCAGGCCCGCACCCACGACCAGTACGTCCACTGTCTGCATACTCTGCGACGGTAGAGGCGATACCCCACCCGTACGGCGGTTTGCACGCTACCCGCACCGTACCTCCACAGCGCCGCCACACGATGACTTTCCGTACTCCACAGGCCCAAGCGGACAAGCGTGACTATTTAATCCTCTTTTCACCCAAGCCTTGTACGGTGAAGCCGTGGAACGCGAGCCCGAGAGGGCGAACGCTGATGGGTCGCGGCGGGTCATGGCCGGAGTCCCAGGTCGCCTGCTGATCGTAGGTGCGGTCGCCCTGATGGCGGCGCTCGCATTCCTGCTCGGCCGGACGACCAGCACGCAGAGCGCACCGTCTCCCACCCGGAGTCCCACCCCGACGGCGACCACCAGTCCCACCGTGTCGGAGATCTTCCAGCAGGTCGGGCCCTCCGTCGTCGTCATACGCACCGACGACGCGATCGGCACCGGCGTGATCGCAGCGGATAACGGAACCATCCTGACCGCGAACCACGTCATCGCCGGCGCCAAGGCCATCACCGTGATCTTCGCGGACGGCACCAAGGCGCAGGCACGGGTCGCATCAGCCGATCCGGACCAGGACATCGCACTGCTCACCCCGGCGTCGCTGCCCGAAATCCTCGTTCCCGCGGTTCTCGGCGGCGGCGCGGAAGTGGGCGCCCCGGTCGTCGCCATCGGCAATCCGCTGGGGCTGACCTTCAGCGTCTCCTCCGGCGTCGTCTCGGGCCTGAACCGGGCATCGAAATCCGACGGCGGCGACCTGGAGGGACTCATCCAGTTCGACGCGTCCGTCAACCCGGGCAGCTCCGGCGGCCCGCTTCTCGACGCGCGAGGGCTCGTCATCGGCATCGTCGTCTCGATCGCCGACCCGGGCAAAGACGAGGCCTTCGCCGGAATCGCCTTCGCGGTGCCCATCGGCACGGCTCTGTCCGGAGGAGACGGAGACGGAGACGGAAACGGACCACAGATCTGAGCGAAGAAGGAACCCCCCCGATGACCTTTCCCGCGAAGTCCACCAACCCGCTCGAACGGGTGCTGTTCGAGGTCAAGCGCACGATCGTCGGCCAGGATGTGCTGCTGGAACGCATGGCCGTCGCCCTGCTGTCCGGCGGCCATCTGCTCGTCGAGGGCGTACCCGGCCTGGCCAAGACGCTCGCCGTCAAGTCGCTCGCCGCCGCGATAGCGGGGCAGTTCCAGCGGATCCAGTTCACTCCCGACCTCGTCCCCGCCGACCTCATCGGCACCCGGATCTACCATCAGCACTCCGGCGAGTTCCGGACCGAGCTGGGGCCGGTCTTCGCGAACCTGCTGCTGGCCGACGAGATCAACCGCGCTCCGGCCAAGGTGCAGAGCGCGCTGCTCGAAGTGATGCAGGAGCACCAGGTCACCATCGGCCGCGAGACGTTCCGGGTGCCTGAGCCGTTCCTGGTCATGGCGACCGAGAACCCGATCGAGTCGGAGGGCACCTACCCGCTGCCCGAAGCGCAGGTGGACCGGTTCATGATGAAAGTCGTCGTCGACTACCCCGGCGGCGCCGAGGAGCACGCCATCGTCGACCGTGCGCTCAGGCCGCCGGATCCGACGCAGGCGATACTCAGCACCGACGATCTGATCGGGATGCAGGCCCGAGTGCGGGAGGTGTACGTCGACCCGTCCATCGTCGACTACGCCGTGCGCCTGGTCACCGTGACCCGCGCCCTGGGCAACGCCGGGCTCGGCCAGCTCGAACGATACGTCAACTACGGCGCCAGTCCCCGCGCCTCGATCGCGCTCGTGATCGGCGCACGCGCCCTCGCGTTCCTGCGCGGCCGTGGCTACGTGCTCCCCCACGACGTCACCGAACTCGCCCTCGACGTGCTGCGCCATCGGATCATGCTCTCCTACGAGGCTCTCGCCGACGACGTCGACGCCGACACGATCGTGACGAGCGTGCTCGGGGCCGTACGCGTACCGGCTGCCGTCCTTCAGGACCGCTGATCCGATGCGAGCCCCCGAGAAACTCCTGCTCCGCCTGGAATGGCGGGTCGTCCGCCGTCTCGACGGGCGGCTTCAGGGCGGCCACCGTACCGTGCACCGAGGGGCGGGGACCGACTTCGCCGGGCTGCGCGCCTACGTGGAGGGCGACGACGCGCGCCACATCGACTGGAACGTCACCGCCCGGCTGAACGAGCCGCACCTCAGGCAGTTCAACGAGGATCGCGAGATGACGGTCTGGCTCGTGCTCGACCGGTCGGCGTCGATGGCGGCGGGCCGGCCGGGACGCGGTAAGCACGAGGTCCTCGCGGAGCTCGCGCTCGTACTCGCCCGGCTGTTCTGCCGTGGCGGGAACCGCGTCGGCGCGCTGCTCTTCGACATGGGCGTGCCGCGGGTCGTGCCGCCCGGCGCGACCCGCAGGCACGTGCTGCGCATCGGCGCCGAGCTGGACCGCACCGCCGCCGCGGTCAGCGGCCAGACGACCGACCTGGCCGCGATGCTCGACGCGGTCGCGCGCCTGGCCCGGCGCCGCAGCCTGATCGTCGTCGTCTCCGACTTCATCGGCGAAGGCGACTGGGAACGCTCGCTGCTGGGCCTGGCGCGACGGCACGAGGTCGTCGCCCTCCGCGTAGTGGACACCACGGACGACGAGTTGCCGGAGGCCGGGCTCATCGTGGTGGAGGACGCGGAGACCGGCGAGCAGCTCATCGTCGATTCCGGCGATCCGCTGTTCCGGGTCCGCTTCCGTGCGGCCGTCGACGCGCGCGACGCCCGGCTGACGAACGGCATGCGCGAGGCGGGGGTGCCGGTCCACCGCGTCGACACCGATCGCGATCTCGCCGAGGCGCTCGTCGAGGTCGTCGCCCGGACCCGGGACCGGCGCACGTGAACCTCTATCTTCTCGCCCTCGGCCTGCTCGTCACCGCGGCGCTCGCCGCCGTGGCCGTCGTCTTCGCGCGCCGCCGGTCGGCCGAATGGGCCGCCGCCGGGATCACCGCGCCGAACCGCCGCCGTACCCAGCTCGGCACCGGGTTCACCATCGGCGGCCTCGCGGTTCTCGCGGTGGCCATCGCCGGTCCGACCGCGTCCGTGCCCGTGCCACGCGCCTCGGGTACGGTCATCCTGGCCATGGACGTCTCCGCGAGCATGGGCGCCGACGACATCGCTCCCAGCCGGCTCGCGGCCGCGCAGCAGGCGGCACGGTCGTTCATCCGGGCGCAGCCGGACAGCGTCGACATCGGCGTCGTCGCGTTCGAGCGGGGCGCCCTCACCACCGCGCGGCCGGACGCCGACCACTCCGCCGCCCTGGCGGCGATCGATCGGCTGAGGGTCACCGGCGGCACCTCGCTGGGGACCGCCATCCTCGCCTCGCTCTCCGCGATCACCGGCGAGAAGGTCGCCCTCGGACGCGACGGCGCCGCCCCCGACGTCGGGTACTGGCCTTCGGCGACCATCGTGATGTTCTCCGACGGCCAGGACCTGGGTGAGAACACCGAAAGCGCCGTGGCGGTGGCCGGGCAGGCGGGTGTGCGCGTCCACACCGTCGGCATCGGCACCACTGCGGGGACGGCGGTGAAGGTGGACGGATACAGCCTGCAGACCGCGCTCGACGAGGACGCGCTCGCATCGATCGCGGAGGCCACCCGCGGCACGTACTATCCCGGCTCCGACGCGGACCGGCTCGACGGGATCGCCTCGACGATCGACCTGCGGCTCACCGTCAGCGACGAGCCGCTTCCCCTCGCGGGCGCGTTCATCGCGGTCGCCCTCGCCCTGCTCACCGCGGGGTCGGCGCTCACCGTCTTCCGGACCGGACGGGTGGTCTGAATGTCCTTCACCTGGCCCTGGGCGCTCGCCGCCCTCCTGGCCGCCCCGCTGGTGTTCGCGATCTGGTGGCTGACGCGGCGGCGACGCCGGCGCGCCGCGATCCGGGTCACCTCCGTCGCGCTGGTACGGCTGGCGCTGCCCGGACGGGTCCGCTGGCGGCGCTGGATCCCCGCGGCGCTGCTGGCGGCGGGGCTCGTCGTGCTCGGTCTCGGCGCCGCGCGCCCGCAGGCGACCGTACCGGTCCCGATGGCCTCGGCGACGATCCTGCTCGCGCTCGACATCTCGGGCTCCATGTGCTCCACCGACGTGGACCCGAACCGCATCACCGCCGCCACGGAAGCCGCCGCGGACTTCATCCGCTCCCAGCAGGGCGGGCCGCGCATCGGCCTGGTCACCTTCGCGGGCACCGCCGGCCTCATCGTCCCCCCGACCGATGACACGCAGGCGCTGCTCGACGCGCTGGAGGGCCTGGTCACCTCCCGTGGCACCGTGATCGGCCAGGCCATCCTCACCTCGCTCGACGCCATCGCGGAGGTCGATCCCTCGGTCGCCCCGACCGGCGCCGAGCCCGCGGACCGTGGCCAGGGTTTTGCGAGCAGTGTGATCGTCGTGCTCACCGACGGCGCGAACACCCAAGGCGTCGACCCGCAGACCGCCGCCCAGGAAGCCGCTCTCCGCCGCGTACGGGTCTTCACCATCGGGTTCGGCACCACCACGCCCGTGCCCAGGGTGTGCGACAGCACGCAGTTCGACGGCGGCTTCGGCCCTCCCGGCCGCGGCGGCTTCGACCGGGGGCGCGGCCGGCTGGCCATCGACGAGAACGCGCTCCGGCAGGTCGCCGACACCACCGGCGGGTCGTACTACCGCGCGCAGAACGCCGACCAGCTCCAGGAGGCCCTGGGCAAGCTGTCAGGCACCTTCACCTTCGTGAACGAGCAGGCCGACATCGCCGCCTGGTTCGCCGGCGCCGGCGGGCTCCTCATCGCGGCCGCGGTCGCGCTCTCCCTCTGGTGGAACAACCGGCCCTCCGGGCGGCTCAGGAGCGGACGGGCGGCAGGCGGAGGATGATCGCTAAGCGGCGAGAAGACGATAGACCTCGCCCTTCAGTCCGGACGGGCAGACGCCGGGCGTATCGGATGCGTCTACCCTGACGGTCCGTACCCCTACGGCCCGCCCGGTGGTTACGTGGTTCTTACCGTGGCGAATCAGTGGTCGTCCCGGATGTCCTCAGCCCGGTGTCGGGCGCACAGTGAAGGCATGTTGACCACATCAGACCTGGCCCAGGTGTTGTTCACATCCCCGCTGCAGCCCTCAGACGACCTCTCGCCCGACAAGATCCGGACGGCCATCGACGACAGGCTGTGCTCCTGCGACGGCGACGCCGCGGGGTGTGCCGCCTTCGTCGCCCAGGAGGCCGGTGACCATCCCGAGTCTTTCGCCAGCCGCATGCGCTGGGCGCTCACCGCCGTGGCCACCGCCTACGGGCGGTGACATGCGCTGGTAGCAAGATCTGGCCGACAGCGCCGGGAAAGCTCAGACTGGGCTTGTCACACACCATGGCGGAGGCCAGATGACAGACGCGCACGTCGAGTCGGCTCACGTGGGCCGCCCGGAGCGGCGGACCGAACTGGACGCGATTCGTGCGCTCGTGGTGGTCGGGCTGGTGCTCTTCCATTCGGCGCTGGTGTTCGACGCGCACGACGACTACTACGTGAAGAACGCCGAGACCACCGACGCGACCATGATCGCGGCCGGGCTGGGCGCGGTGTGGGCGATGCCGACGCTCTTCCTCATCGCCGGCCTCGGCGCGTGGCACTCGCTGCGCAGGCGTGGCGCGGCCGGATTCGCGACGGAGCGGCTGCTGCGGCTCGGCGTCCCGCTGCTCTTCGCGACAGTCACGATCATCCCGGTGCCGCAGTGGCTCCGGCTGCGGGCCGACCCCGCCTACCACGAGTCGTACCTGCGGTTCCTGCCGCGATTCTTCGACGTTCGCCTGGAGCTGTCCAGCTTCCCGTTCATCGTGCAGGGCAAGCACTTCGAGAGCGGCCACCTGTGGTTCGTGGTGATGCTGCTCGCGTACGCGCTGCTGCTCGCCCTGGTGCTCCGCTGGCTGCCCCGCGACCGCGGTCGCCGGATCCGCGACCGGCTGGCCGTCGCCGTCCAGCGGCGCGGGGCGGTGCTGCTGCTGCCTGCCCTCCCGATCGCGCTGGTCACCGCGCTTCACGGCATGGAGGAGGCCTACGCGGGCTGGAGCCGCTGGGCGTACCTGCTCTTCTTCCTGTACGGATTCGTCCTCGCCGCCGACGAACGATTCCGGACGGCGATGCGCCGCGACGCGACCCTCGCCCTCGCCACCGCCGTGCTCCTCCTGGCCATCGGCATGCCGACCGCCCTGGCCATGAGCGGGACGCCGGGCGCGGATCCCTTCACCGACATGACCGCGCTCGCGATCGGCGTCCGCGTCCTGTACGGCGCGGCGGGATGGTGCTGCGTGGTCGCGATCCTGGGCCTGCTGGACCGCCGAGCGGCACGGACCCGAACACCGGATCCGCAGGGCGGCCTGGGGAAACGGCTGTACGGCTACCTAGCCCCCGCCGTGCTGCCGCTGTACATCCTGCACCAGCCGATCGTCGTCGGCGTCGCGTACGGCGTGGTCGGCTGGGACGCGCCGATGGTCGTCAAGTACCTCGCGATCGCCGGCGCCTCGCTCGCCCTGACCGTCGCCGCGTACGACCTGCTGGTGCGCCGCACCCGGCCGACCCGGTTCCTGTTCGGCATGCGTGACTAAAAGTCGTAGATATTTCCCTTGCTTGCTTAATTAAGGGAATAGGACGTTAGCGACAAATATTCGAGAAGTTCTTGAAGAGCTTGATATCTCCTTACCAGCGCTGGACAAGCGGCCCATTGACGGTTCCTGACCCGATTCTTACGATGGCGGGCACGGGGATGTTGAACACGGGGGCACACGTGTCGGATACCGCACCAGCTGTTCGATTTCCTCTTGCCGGTAGGGCCGTATTAGGTACGGCCACCGCCGAAGGCCGCAGCTGGCTGCGTGACACCTACGGCCTGTCCGACACCGAACTCGGAATCATCGCGCTGGCGCTCGAAGCCGAGTTCGGAGGCGAGCGACCGACCGTCGGCGACGCTCTCACCCGAATCCCCGGCGCCACCCGGTCAGATTTCCGCGTCCAAGGCCCGCTGCTGGCCGAGCGCCTTCTCGTGCTCGTCCAGGATCCCGGGGCGATCCGGCCGCCACTCGTCGCCCATCGCCTCGCGCTCGACGACCAGATCGTCGACGTCCTCCTCGGCGAAAGCGGTCTCGACCGGCGGCTGTCCGGCTGCTGCACGCTCACCGCGGCGTCCCCGAGATCCTGGGACGCCGTTCCGCTCGCCGAGGCGCGCCGCGTCGCCCTGCTGGACACCGTCCGCGCCGCCTGGCCGTACCGGCCGCTCGTCCTGCACTTCCACGGCCCGGCCGACTCGGGCCGTGGCACCACCGCCAGGGCTCTGGCGGCCGAGCTTGGCGCACCCCTGCTCACTCTGTACGACCTCCCGACCCCCGACACGATGGCCCGCGCCCTCCGCGAGGCCACCCTTCAGGGCGCGCTCCTCTACGTCACCGCCCCCGGCCCGCCGTTGACCGGACTCCCGGCCCATCCGGGCATCGTGATCCTCAGCGGCGCCGTCCCGTGGACGGCCCCGCCCGGAGCGCCCACGCTCGGCGTCCACGAGGTCTCCTTCACCCGTCCCGGCTACGAGGTCCGTCACCGCGTCTGGACCGCCCGCCTCTCCGAGGCGGGCCTTGACCCGGCCCACGCCCGGGAACTGGCCGCCCGCTTCACCTTCGGCCCCGGCCAGATCGCCGCGGCCGTCGCCGCCGTCGCCGCGTCCGACCCGGGCGTCGTGGTCCGGGACGGGCTGTTCGCCGCCGCCCGGGCACAGACCGGGCACGGGTTGGGCGCACTGGCGCGGCGGACGGAGCCGACCCGGACCTGGGACGACCTGGTGCTGCCCGATGACGCGCTGGCACAGCTGGAAGAGCTGTGCGATCACGTGATCCATCAGCGGAAGGTCTGGCAGGAATGGGGGTTCGCTGAGCGGATCGGCTACGGACGCGGCACCACCGCGCTGTTCAGCGGGCCGCCGGGAACGGGGAAGACCCTCGCCGCCGAGGTGGTCGCGGCACGGCTGGGACTCGATCTCTACACCGTCGAACTGTCCCGGATGCTCTCCAAGTACGTCGGGGAGACCGAGAAGAACCTGGAGCGGATCTTCACCGAGGCGGCCGGCACCGACGCCGTTCTGCTGTTCGACGAGGCCGACGCGCTGTTCGGCAAACGTTCCGAGGTCCGGGACGCACACGATCGCTACGCCAACATCCAGATCTCCTACCTTCTGCAGCGGATGGAACGGTACGAGGGGGTGGCCCTGCTCGCCACCAACCTGCGGCAGCATCTCGATCCCGCCTTCACCCGCAGGCTGACCTTCCTCATCGACTTCCCGCTGCCCGGGGAGGAGGAACGGCGCGGACTCTGGGAGCGGGCGCTGCCGCCGCGTACTCCACGCGAGGAGGGGCTCGACCTGAGCGAGTTCGCCCGCGCCTACCAGCTGTCCGGTGGCGGCATCCGGAACATCGCCCTCCGGGCGGCGTTCCTCGCCGCGGCCGCGGGCCGTCCGGTCGGGGCCGGGGACCTGCGGGCCGCCGCCGCTCGCGAGCACCAGAAGATGGGCCTGGTTCTTCCCGGCGGGACGGGCTGATGTTCCAGGACCTCGACGCCACGATCGGCGCCATGCTCCAGGACCCCGCCGCGCCCCAGCAGCTGCGCGGCGCCCAGATCGCCTTCGACACGCCCGACCGGAACTTCCAGCCCGCGCACGCGACGCTGAACCTGTTCCTGCACGAACTCAGCGAGAACCGGGAGCTCCGCGACGACGCCCGGGTCATGGAGCTGTCCGGCACCACCTACACCAGCCGGTTGCCGTCGATCCGGATCGACTGCGTCTACCTGCTCACCGCCTGGTCCACCCAGTCGGCCGCGCTGAAGACCGCCGAGGAGCACCAGTTGCTCGGCGCCGCGCTGGTCTGGCTGGCCCGGTTCCCGACCCTGGAGACCCGCTTCCTCAGGGGCGTGCTGCAGAACCAGCCCTACCCCGTCCCTGCCACGGTCGCGCAGACCCGGGAGGGCCAGCAGATGGGGCACTTCTGGAGCGCGCTCGGCATCGCGCCGAGGCCGGCCTTCTCGCTGACCGTCACCGTAGCGGCCGATCCCTTCGACCAGACCGAGCAGTTCCGGACGCACACCGGCGTCATCGTCAAGACCGTTCTCGAACACCCCTGAGCGCTAAGGAGCAGACCATGGTCGACTACGAGACCAAGGCCCCCGGGGTCTACGTCGAGGAGGTCACGCCGGCCGGGCCGATCACCGGGGCCGGAACCTCCGTCGCGGCGTTCATCGGCACCACCACCAGGCTCCCCGCCGACGCCCAGCTCGGCCTGCCCGTCCCGGTCACCACGTGGACCGCCTACACCTCGGCCTTCGACGACTACAAGAGCGGGCTCCAGCTGCCCTACGCGGTGCGCGGGTTCTACGACAACGGCGGCGGCCTGGCCTACATCGTGCCGGTCAAGGATCCGGTCGCCGGGCTCGACGGCGCGCTCGACCAGCTCACCCGGCTCCCCGACATCAGCCTGGTGTGCCTGCCCGGGGTCATCGACCCGGCGGTCCAGGCCAAGGTCCTCACGCACTGCGACACGATGGGCGACCGCATCGCGATCCTCGACGGCGCGCCCGACAAGACCCCGATCACTCCTACGGGCGCGCTGCAGAAACAGCGGAGCGCCCTCAAGTCCGCGAACGGGTTCGGCGCGCTGTACTGGCCGTGGATCGTGATCCTCGACCCGGACGACCCCGCGAGCAAGATCTCGGTCCCGCCGTCCGGCCATGTCGCGGGGATCATGGTCCGCTGCGACGACAAGGTCGGGGTGCACCGGGCCCCCGCCAACGAGATGATCCGCGGCGCGGTCGACCTGGACTACCTGCTCAACGATGTCGAGCAGGGCGTGCTCAACCACAACAAGATCAACGCCATCCGCCGCTTCCCCGGCGGTCCCCCGCTGGTCTGGGGCGCGCGGACGCTGACCGACAGCGTGCCCTGGCAGTACGTCAACGTCCGGCGGCTGGTCTGCTACATCGAGGACTCGATCCGCGAAGGCGTGCGCTGGGCGGTGTTCGCCCCCAACAACATCGCCCTCTGGAAGGGCCTGGAACGGTCGATCACCGACTTCCTCACCCGGGTCTGGGAGGCGGGGGCGCTGTTCGGCGCCAGCGCCAAGGAGGCCTTCTACGTCAAGATCACCGAAGAGCTGAACCCGCCTGACATCCAGGCGAAGGGCCAGGTCGTCATCGAGATCGGGGTGGCGCCGACCCGGCCCGCCGAGTTCATCGTGCTGCAGATCGGCCTCTGGGACGGCGGCACGACCGTCAGCGAAGGGTAGGAGCCATGCCCCCAGGACAGCGGGTCGATCCGTACCGCAACTTCAACTTCCTCGTCGAGATCGAGGGGCTCGCCGTCGGCAGCTTCGTCGAGTGCAGCGGCCTCGGCTCGACGACCGAGGTCATCGAGAACCCCGAGGGCGGCGTCACGACCATCCTCAAGATGCCCGGCCGTACCAGCTACTCCGACATCACGCTCAAGTGGGGGCTCACCGACTCGCAGGTGCTGTGGGAGTGGCGGCAGCAGATCATCGACGGGAACGTGGTCCGTAAGAGCGGCTCCGTCGTCGTCTTCGACCTGGCCGGGAGCAGGGAGGTCGCGCGGTGGAACTTCACCGGCGCGTGGCCGTCGAAGTGGGAGGGCGCGGCGTACTCGGCCAAGGGCAACGACATCGCGATCGAGACCCTGGTGCTCACCCTCGAGAAGCTCAGCCGGGTGTGAGCGTGCTGGTCACCGAGATCGAGTTCGAACTGCCCAAGGGCTATGTCGACGCCGAGGGCACCCTGCACCGGGTCGGGGTGATGCGGCTGGCGACGGCCGCCGACGAGCTGTACCCGCTGAAGGACCCTCGGGTCCGCAACTGGCCCGCCTATCTGATCGTCATCCTGCTGGCCAGGGTCGTGGTCAAGCTCGGCGGGCTGCCCGAGGTCAACGCCGGGGTGATCGAGGGCCTGTTCTCCGAGGATCTGGCCTACCTTCAGGACCTCTACAACCGGGTCAACGGCCTGACACCGCACACCGTCACCGTGACGTGCCCGCACTGCGAGCGATCGCACGAGGCGGAGGTGCCGCTGCTGGGGGGATGACCGGCTACCCCCTGGACCGGGTCCGCCAGGAGGTGGCCTTTCTCGGACGGCATGTGCACTGGACCCTCAGCGAAGTGCTCGACCTCGACCACGCCTCCCGCCGCCGGTGGGTGCGTGAGGTGCTCGACCAGACGCGGGAGGCGCGATGAAGACGCTCGGCGAGCGGCTCGACCTGGCCGGACGGCGGCTGGCCGCGCGGCATGTCACGAGCTTCCCCTGGGAGAGCGCGCTGCTGCCCGCCCTGAACCGGGCCGCCGCGCTGGACGCGCCGCTGGCCGGCCGGTTCGACCGGGTCGAACCCGACCTCGCCCACCAGGACCATGCCGACGCCAGGGACGCCGCGCCGCTCTCCCCCGAGGTGCGCGGCCGGATCCGCGACCTGGCGGGACCGGGGGCCGACACGCTGCGGCCCCATGTCGGAGGGGCCGCCGATGCGCTGGCGCGGCGGCACCGCGCGGACGCGGTCACGCTCGGGGCCGACGTCTACTTCCGCGACGACCGCTTCCACCCCGAGGAACCGGCGGGCCTCGGCCTGATCGCCCACGAGGCGGCACACGTCACCGACTGGCTCTCCTCGCCCCGCCCGGCACCGTACGGAACCGGCCCCTCCGGCCGCGCGGCGCCACCCGAGATCGCGTCCCCCGAAAGCCCGGCCGAACGCGCCTTCACCTCCTGGCCCGGCCCCGCGCCCCCCGGGTGGCCACCGCCCGGCGCCCGGCAGGACGGTCCGAGCGAGGCCGGGCAGCCGCCGTACACTCCGGGACCCCCGGCGACCGCCTCGCACGGCGCGGACGACCACGCGCTCGCGGTGGAGAACGCGACCAGGCTGGCCGGAACGGCCGGGCCGGGCTTCGTGATCGGCCCGGCCGTTCCCGATGTCCCCGCCGGTCCGGTTCCCCGGCCGCCCGGGCCGCAGGCCGGTCCGGCGCCGATGGCCGCCGGCGTCGGCCGCGACCTCGCGACGCCCCCGCCGCCGGTCGACCTGGAGCAGCTCCGCCATGACCTGGTCTCCGACCTGATGCGGCAGCTCAGGTCCGAGTTCGAACGAGGAGGGTGAGATGGCGCTGCCCGGATCCGACCGCCCGGCCACCCGTCGGGCCGGAAGCGAGCTGGCCAAGGCCACGCTGATCGACACGACCACCGGGACCGCCCACCGGGTGATGTACAACCCCGACGAGCTGAAGTTCGAGCAGGGCAACACTTTCGCCGAGGTCGGGATCCCCGGGCTCGACACCCCGCCGATCCAGTACATCCGGGGCAAGGCGCGGACCCTGTCGATGGAACTGTTCTTCGACACCTACGAGTCCGGCCAGGACGTGCGCGCCTTCACCGGGCCGATCGTCGCCCTCCTGGACCGCAGGCGGCAGACTATGGCCCCGCCCGTCCTGCTGTTCTCCCTCGGCCAGGTGCAGCTCCGGTGCGTGCTGGTGGAGGCGGGCCAGCGGTACACGATGTTCCTGCGGGACGGCACCCCGGTGCGTTCGACGATGTCGGTGCGCCTGCAGGAGTACGCCGAGGTCGCGGTGGAGATCCGGCACGGTCTGTTCGCCGGCTCGCCGACCGTCACCGCGGTCGCCGATCTCGCGGCCGCGGCGGTCACCGGCCGGGACGCCACCGTCCATCTGACCGTGCTCGGCGAGACCCTGAGCTCGATCGCCGCCGCCTATCTCGGCGATCCCGGTCAGTGGCGGCGGATCGCCGACGCCAACCGCGTCCTCGACCCGTTCGACGTTCCGCCCGGCACCCGGCTCGTCATCCCTGGGGGACGCCCGTGAACACGTTCGCGCCGCGGTGCGAGGTCCGCATCTCCGGGCTCACGATGGCCGCCGACCTGGCCGCCCAGGTCCTGTCCGTCACCGTCGAGACCGATCTGGATCTGGCGGGCTCCTTCAGCCTGCTGCTATACAACGCCGACAACACCCTGCTGGACTCCGCGCTGCTGGACCCGGGCAAGACCGTGGAGATCCATCTCGGCTACGGCACCGAGCTGTCCCCCGCCTTCCTCGGCGAGATCGCCGCCATCGAGCCGTCCTTCCCCTCGGACGGCCCGCCCACGATCCGCGTCACCGGCTACGACAAGTCCTACAAGATGCGCCGCGGCCAGCCCGCGCCGACCGAGTACAACTTCCTCAACGACAGCCTCATCGCCGCGCGGATCGCGGTGATGAACGGACTGATCCCGGTCGTGGACCCGACCCCCGGCCTGAAACCGAAGGTCATCCAGGTGGAGAGCGACTTCGCGTTCCTGAAGACGCTGGCCGCCCGCTACCACTTCGACGTCTATGTGGAGTGGGACCGGCTGCACTTCCAGTTCCCCCGGCCGAAGACCGCCGCGCACGTCCTGGAGTGGGGCGTCAACCTCAGGTCGTTCGAGCCGAGGATCTCGGCGGCCGGGCTCGCCGGGCTGCAGGAGATCCGCGGCTACAACCAGGAACTCGCCCAGGCCATCACGGCGACCGTCGTCGCCACCGAGTTCGACCCCGCCGACCTGGTCGAACGGCTGGGCGACACGGCGCTCGACCTGCTGACGTCGCTGGCCCGCAAGGGGATCAGGCAGCAGACCGTCGACAACCCGCTGGACGCGATGGTGCTGGCCCGATCGCTGCTGGCCAACCTCCTGGAGGGCCTGTACGAGGGGTCGGGGTCGTGCGCCGGGCTGCCGTCCCTGCGGGCCGGCGACTATCTGGAGATCCGCGGGGTGGGCCGGCGGTTCTCCGGCGCCTACCGGGTCCGCAAGGTCACCCACCGGCTGAGCGGCAGCGGGCTCAGCACCGAGTTCTCGATCAGCCAGCGCGGGCATTCCAGCCTCCTCGGGATGCTGCGCAAGAAGATCGTCGAGGAGCCGTCGCCCAACGAGGCGACCAAGTTCTACGGGGTGGTCGTCGGCACGGTCGAGAACAACGACGAGCTGCGGTCGGTGCCGCCCGAGATCCCGACCGGCAAGGTGAAGGTGTCCTTTCCCGGGCTGTCGGACTCCTTCACCACCACCTGGGCGCCGGTCGCCGCCGCCATGACCGGCGGCGACATGGGCTTCTACGCGCTGCCGGAACCCGGCGACCAGGTGCTGGTGGGTTTCGAGCACGGCGACCTGTCCCAGCCGTACGTGCTGGGCAGCCTGTGGAACGCCAACGCCCTCCCGCCCGCCTCGAACCTCGACGGCACCAACAGCAGACGGGTGCTCAAGAGCAAGGCCGGGCACACCATCACCTTCGACGACACCCCGGGCGTCGGGAAGCTCACCGTCAAGGACGCCATGGGCAGCTCGATCGAATTCGACTCGGCCACCGGTGCGATCACCATCAGCTCCCTCGGCGACCTCACGATCAAGGCGCTGGGCAAGCTCACGCTGGAGGCCGCCGCGGGGACCACGAAGATCGAGATGACCGCGACGGAGGTGAACGTCTCGTGAAGGTGCTCACCACCGGCTCGGCCGTCAACTGCACGCACCCGCCACCGGCCGTGCCCGCCGGCACCGTGACCCTGTCCAGCACCGCGAAACTCAAGGTCTCCGGCAAGCCGGTCCTGGTCGAGCCGGGCCTGGGTTCGATCACCGGCTGCCTGAAGAAGGACCCGCAGAACGACATCCCCTGCTCCTCGATCGTCCCGCCGATCACGGGCAAGGCGCTGAAACTGAAGGCTTCCGGCCTGTCGGTGCTCCTTGCCGGCCTCAAGGGTTCCACCAGCGGCGTCATCCTCACCGTCATGGGCACGCTGACGGCCCAGGCGAACCAGACGAAGCTGGGGGCGCGGTGACCGAGCAGTTCCACGGCCGGGGCGCGGCCCACCCGCTGCGGCTCGACAACGCCGGAATCGGCCAGTCCGCCGGGGCCGCCAAGGTCGCCGAGTCGATCCGGATCATCCTCGGCACCCAGCACGGCGAGCGGGTGATGCGCCCGACCTTCGGCACGAACCTGCGCAGCCTCGCCTTCGCGCCCAACAACGGCGCCACCGCCGACCTGGCCCGTTACTACGTCACCGAGGCGCTGGCCCGCTGGGAGCCGCGCATCGAGCTTCTCGACGTCACGGTCACCAGCGACAACTCCGGTGGCCGGCTGGACATCGCGATCCGCTACGAGCTGCGCGCCACCCGGGAGACGCACAACCTCGTCTATCCGTTCTACCTGGAGGGCGGTCGATGAGCTTCGACTCAGAACGCGGGAGGATCCTGCCGCCGAATCTGGACGACCGGACCTGGCAGGACCTCGTCGACCAGATGCGCGCGCTCATCCCGACGTATGCGCCGCAGTGGACCGACCACAACCCCAGCGATCTCGGCATCTCGCTCATCGAGCTGTTCGCCTGGCTGGCCGAGGGCATCATCTACCGGCTCAACCAGGTGCCGGACAAGAACTATCTCGCCTTCCTCGGGCTGCTGGGCATCACCCTGCGGCCCGCCGTGCCCGCCCGTACCTACCTCACCTTCTCCGCGGGCGCGGGGGCACCCGTGATCGTCCCGGCCGGGACGCAGGCGCAGACCCAGGGCGGGACAGAACCGGTGGTCTTCGAGACCGACGAGGCGGTCACCGTCCTGCCGACGATGCTCAAGGCGGCGGTGCTGGCCGGGCCGTATCCGAAGGACGCCGTCTCGGCCACGTACGTCAATCTGTCGGCCCCGCTGACGGGCCAGCCCTCGGCGCCCGAGACGCTGAACGTCCCCGCCGGGCAGAGCCTCCTGCTCTGCCTGGGGTTCGACCGCAAGGTGGCCGACCCGATGACGCTGGGCCTGCGCCTGTTCCAGGGTGCGGACGCCCCGCTCGCCGTGACGCTCGTCTGCTCCCGCTCGACCACCCCGCCGCTCGGCTGGACCGCGGTGCCCGGCGCGGCCGACGGCACCGGCGGCCTCACTCACGACGGCATGCTCCGGCTGACCCCGCCGGCTGACTGGTCCGCCCAGTCCGGCTGGCCGAGCGTCACCCCGAGGACCCCGCAGGACGCCGTCCCCGACGCGTTGTTCTGGCTGGGGGTGACGGTCACCAACAAGGGCACGGTGGCCGCAGGAGTGGGACTGAACCGGCTGCTGTTCAACGCCGCCCCGGCCACGACGGCGCTGACCATCCGCGCCCCCGCGCGGCTCGGCACCAGCACCGGACTGCCCGGCCAGGTGTTCGCGCTGCCCCATCGCCCGCTGGCCCGCCGGCCCGACCTCGACGATCCGTACCCGGACCTGGCCGTGCAGGTGGGCACCGGCACCCCGGCGGTGTGGCAGGACTGGAACCGGGTCGAGGAACTGCCGCCCGGCCCCGGGAACCTCTACCGGGCCGACCCGGCGACCGGTGAGATCCACTTCGGCTCCTTCGACGCGCAGACCGGGTCGGGCCGGCTGGGGCACGGCACGATCCCCCCGGCGGGCAGCGAGATCAGGGCGCTGCGCTACCGGTACGTCGGGACCGGCGCGGCGGGGAACGTCGCGGCGGGCCAGGTGACGGTGCGTGGATCCACCCCCGACGGCTCCATGCCGCTCGGCATCGCGACGGTCACCAATCTCGGCCCCGGCGAGGACGGCGCCGACGAGGAGCCGATCGAGCAGGCGCTGGCCCGCGCACCGCAGGAGCTGAAGTCACGGGACCGCGCCGTGACAGCCGAGGACTACGAGTTCCTCGCCGAGGAAGCGGGCGGCCACGTCATCCGGCGCTGCCTCGGCCCCCGGATCCATGAGGAGCCCAGCGCCGGACGCTGGGCCAAGGGCGATCCGTGGTCGTACGGCGGGCTGACCCGGGCGCCCGGGTCGGTGTTCCTGATAATCGTCTCGGACCAGGACCAGGTAGCCCGGCCGGTCCCGACCGCCGAGCAGATCCAGCGGGTCAGCGCCTACCTGGAGCCGCGGCGCGAACTGACGGCCAAGCTGAACGTCGTCGGCCCGCGCTATCTGCCCGTCATCACCACGGTCACCGTGACGATCTGGCAGCAGGCGATCGACGCCGGTGTCGTCGAGGCGCAGGTGAAGGCCGAGACGCTGCGCCGGATCCAGGAGTTCCTGCACCCCACCCGGGGCGGCCCCGCCGGGCGCGGCTGGCAGGTCGGCCAGGCGGTGTTCAGCTCCGACCTGTTCCGGGCGATCGCGCCGCCGCCCGACGTCGGCTACCTGGCCGAGCTGCTGATCCGGCCCGATCTGCCCGCCTACGTCGATCCGCCCGCCCCCGGCCAGGCCCTCGACATGCTCAAGGAGCGGCCGTTCGACCTGTCCCCCAACGGGGCGTCGGTCCGGGTGGCCGACTACGAGTTGATCTGCGCGGCCGCGACCCAGCAGATCACGACCATCAGGTCGCCGCGATGAGCGACAAGAGCGGCTACCTGCGCCATCTGCCCCCGGTCCTGTGGCAGGACGAGCCCGAACCCCCGGAGTTCTCGCTCGGCGCCATGCTGCGGATCTTCGAGAAGGTGCTGACCGGGATCGACGACGGGGTGCCGCTGCCCAAGGAGGCGCTCGCCCGCCAGGTGGCCGCGGTCCCCCGGCTGTTCGACCCGCGCACCACGCCCGAGGAGATGCTGCCGTGGCTGGCGTCCTGGGTCGCGCTGCGCTTCCCCACGTTGCAGGGCGAATACCACTGGGACGTCGCGCAGCGGCGCCGGGTGACCGGGCAGATCGCCGGCGTCTACCGGTGGCGGGGACGCCATGGCGGGCTCACCCGCTACCTCGACCTGTACGCCGCGGGCCGGATCCGGCCGAGGGTCGCCCTCGACACCGGCGCCCGGCTGCTGGCCCTGACCGTGCCCCGGCCCGGCGTACCCGCCCTGGTGTCCGGGCTGGTCACCCAAGGGCCCGTCGTGATCGGGACGAAGGTCCACGCCGAGGGGGTGACCCGGCCGTGGACGATCGCCACCGCCTCGGACGGCACGCTCTTCGCCGGAGACCTCGGACTCCCCGCCGCCAGCCCGGTCGGCGTGCGCGGCCGGGTCTGGCGTCTGGACGCGGGCGGCGGGCCCGACCAGGCCGGACGGCCACCGCTGCCGGCCCCGGTGGCGCTGCCCGTCCAGCCGACCAGGATCGTCGCGGTGGCGGTGGTCCCGGCCAGAGGCGCGCGTCCCGAGACCCTGTACGTGCTCGACCGGCCGGGGAAGCTGTACGCGCTGCCCGCCCCGTTCCGGGCGACGGCCACTGAGGTGGCCACCCTGTCGGCCGCCGGCACCGCCTTCGACCCGGTGGCGATGACCGTCGACCCCGGCAACGGCGACCTGCTGGTGCTCGACCGGGGCAGCGGAGCGGGCACCGCCAACGGACCGAAGATCATCACCGTCAGGTTCGACCCGGTCGCGACCACCCGGACGGCCCTACCTGCCGTCCAGGAGCCGCTGTCGCTGTTCGCCGAACGGGACGGCAGCCTGCTCATCGGGGACGGCGGGCCGCAGGAGCCGACCGGCCCCGCCGACCTGCCCGGCGGCCTGCTGCGGGTGGTCCGCGCCGCGACACCGTGGACGGTCACCCCGGTCCTGTCCGCGCCGCTCACCGCGCCGACCGGCATCGCCCGTGGCCGCGACGGAGAGCTGTACGTCCTGGACGTGGGGCTGAAGCCGTTCGCGCCGTCGACCACCGACCCGTTCATCGGACCGGTCTCCCGCGACGCCTGCGTGCTGCGGGTCGATCCGGCCGCCGGCAAGGCGGTCCAGATCACCGAGCGGGGCCAGTTCGTCTACCCGACCGGGATGGTGGCCGTCGGCGACCGGCTGATCGTCTGCGACCCCGGCCAGCCGACCACCCCCACCGACGTGGCGGGCCACGAGCCCTACTGGTGCCGAGTCCAGCCGCATCTGTTCAACGTCGTCCTGCACTTCACCGCCGACCGGCTGCCCGAGGATCCGGACGAGCGGCACCGAGCCCTGGTCCAGGTGGTCGGCGACATCCGCGGCATCGTCGACGCACAGAAGCCCGCCCACACCATCTGGAACCTGATCACCGCAGTCTAGGAGCCCCGATGAGCGCAGGTGCGATCAAGCGCACGCAGTACTGGAACGTCAACACCGGCAGCGTGCGTACCGGCGCCACGGGCCACGGCGAGAGCTACACCGACATCGAGCACTACCTGCTCCCGCTGGAGCGGATCCGCGGATCCGCGCTGCACTCCTGGGGTGTCACCGAGGGCCTGGAGGTGACCGTGGCCGCCGGGACGCCGGGCCTGACCGTCATGACCGGCAGCACGCTCGACGCGTCCGGCCGGCTGGCCGTGCTGTCGGAGGGCGGCACCGTGATCGTCGACCAGACCGTCGACGCGGACGACCTGGAGAACATCCCGACCGTCGTGGTCGGCGCCGACGGCGTGACGATCCCGACCACCGGGCCGGACGACTCCTACCTGCTGACGTTGAGCTGGCGTGAGGTTCTCGACCCGAGCGCGCCCGCGGCCGGTCCGGTCCTGATGCACGCTCCGTGGCTGCGGATCGTCAAGCTCGCGGGCTTCACCGACGACGGCGAGCAGGTGGTACTGGCCGGGTTCCACGCGCAGGACGACGGCCAGGTCACCGCGCTGTCCCCGGGGCCGCGGCGGATGTCGGGCGTGACCGCGGGACGGCTGGAGCTCCGGGTGCCGACCGCCGGGACGATCGGCCAGCGGCTCGCCGCCGTACTGGCCCCGGAGCCCAACGGCGACCTCGCCTTCACGGTGGGCGCCGGCACTCCCCCGCTCCGGATCTCCGCGGCGACCGGCGGGCTGCGGTTCCCGTCCTCCGACCAGCCGTACGAGATCTACACCCCCGCCGATGGCACGCTGCGGATCGGTACTCCCACGGCGGGCACCGACCAGGTGATCCTCGACAGGGCGGGCAACCTGACCATGGGTGTCCCGGCCGGGACTGCCCGCCGCCAGCTCCACGTCGAGGGCACGGAGATCCACACCGGCGGGAACGGCGGCGGGTTCTCCTTCGCCGACCGGAACGTGAGCTCCTTCATGGAGACTCCGGGAACCGGGGAGCGCTGGGTCTGGTACAGCGTCGGCGGCGCCGCCCGGCTCTGGTCCGGCTGGGACCGGTTGACCTTCTCCGCCTCCAGCCCCGACGGCGTCGGCCTCGAAACGCACGGCCGGATGCGGATCAGGCAGGCCGGCAGCTCTTCGGCGGGAGTCTGGCTCCACCAGGACGTCGCGGCATCCGACCGGGGCTTCATGGGCATGGCATCCGACGATCTCATCGGGTTCTACGGGATCAACTGCGGCTGGGGCATGCTCCTCGATGTCAAGACCGGCGAGGTGACCCTCGGCTCCTCGTTCGGCAGGCGGTGGGGCGCGGCCACCCTGAACCTGTGGGGCTCACAGCTCAGCGACGTCGGCGAGGGCACTCTCAGCATCCGCAGCGGCGGCAGCATCGTCGCCTTCGACGGCGGTGACGGCGTCGTCATCGGTTCCTCGGTCCCGGCCGCGGGGACGGCCCTCCACGTCGTGGGGACCAGCTACCTCCAGGGCTTCACCAGGGTCAACGGCGACCTCGTCATCAGCGGCAACGTCCACTGCCGCGGCTTCATCAACAAGAGCGGCGGAGGCTTCCGCATCGACCATCCGCTCGACCCCGCCAACCGCTACCTGAACCATTCGTTCGTCGAGTCGCCTGACATGCTCAACGTCTATGTCGGCACCGCCGTCACCGACGAGCACGGACGGGCGACCGTCGAGCTGCCCGGCTACTTCGGGGCTCTCAACCGCGACCACCACTTCCAGCTCACCCCGGTCGGCACACTGGCGCTGACGGCGATCGACACGGAGGTCGAGGGCAACTCCTTCACGATCCGGACCGACCGCCCCGGTGTGAAGGTCTGCTGGCAGGTCACCGGCGTCCGCCAGGACGACCTCGCCGAGCAGAACCGGCTCGTGGTCGAGGAGGAAAAGGCCGCGACACTACGGGGCCGCTACCTCCATCCAGAGCAACACGGCGAGTCCGCCGAGCTCAGCCTGTTCGCCGCCCTCGAAGGAGGCCACCCCGATGCATGACCAGATCGCCGCCCGCCTCACCGACCTGCGCCGAGAGTTCGCCATCGGCGAAGAACGCCTCCGCGAGCTGATCCGCGAAGAGGGGACCGTGCGCGAAACGCTGCTGCGGATCAGCGGCGCCATTCAGGTCCTTGAGGAGCTCACCACCGACGTCCCGCCCAACGGCACCCGCTCCGCGCCCGACGACGCCCTGAAACTTCCGTGAACCGCCGATGACAGAGCTGGCGCTCCACATACCGGCGAAAGCACCCGGCCTCGCCGGCCCGGCGATCGCGCCGCCGGATCGGCAGGAAACATCGGCTGCGCGGCTGACGCTGCCGCCGGGCGGCACCCGGGAGGCGATCGGCGCGGTCATGGCGGCGGTCGACGCGATGGCGCCGGGGATCGATGGCCGGTTCCACACGGTGTACCGGGGAGAGCGGCTCAGCCTCACGTTCGAGCAGGCGGCGCGGGTCAGGGCCACCGCGCGGGAGTCGCTGTCCAACGCGCTCGCGTACTGCGCCGGGCGGGCCGGACGGGCGACGGGCCTGTACCAGGAGACCGAGCGGGTCAACGCCGAGAGCCCGATCACCTCGGGCGTCGTCAAGGGCGTTCGGTACGTCACGACGTGGGGCGACTACGAGAATCCGGGCGAGAAGCTCGTCGCGCCGACGGCGAAAGCCGAGCGGGAGATCGCCGAGGCCCGCGCGGCGATCGCCGCGGGAAGGTTCGCCGAGGCCGCCCAGCACGTCGCCGCGGCCGAGGCCACGACCCGCGAGATGAGCACCATGGTCGCCCAGTACCGCGACCACCTCATCTCGGGTGGTGAGACGACCGCCAAGGCCCTGGGGTACACCGCCACGGCGGCCTTCATCACCCTCGGGGCGCTGGCGGTGGCGGTCAGCGGCGGCGCGGCTCTCGGACTCGCCCCCGAGGTGATCGGCGCCGGGATCGGCGGCCTCAGCGCGGCCGGCACGGCGACCGTCGTCAGCGTCGGGGCGCCCATCGTCGCCAACGTCGGCACCGGGGCGATCAAGGCCGCCCACGGCGAGCAGGTCGACTGGGCCAAGATCACCACGGACGCCGCCGTCCAGGTGATCCTGGCCCGCTTCGGCGGCAAGGCCGGCTCCGCGATGTTCGCGAAGATCGCGGGCAGGCCGGAAGTCCAGGCCCTGACCCGTCAGGCCGTCGCCGCCCTGCTCAGCGGGGTGGCCACGCACGAGCTCTCCCAGGCTTTCACCGTCGCCGTCGAACACACCCTGGCGGCCTGGCGCGGCCGCTTCTCCTGGGACGGCTTCCGCGACGACCTCATCGGCCGGCTCCTCGACCCGGTGGGCCTCTTCATGGCCGTCGTCATGAGCGGCGCCCATCTCGGCATCAACCGCAAGATCGCCGCCGCCTCCGCGAAGTCCCGCCCCGCGCCGGGGGCGAATCCGGCCGCGGCCACGAGCCCGCCACCGGCAGCCGCCCCGCCGCAACCCACGGGGGCATCGGCCGGGCACGCGCCGACCGTCACGGCGACCGCGCCGCCGACGGCCGTCAAGCCCGGCGCCGCCACCTCCGCGTCACCGCAGTCCGGTGCGGCCAAGGCGGCGTCCGCGGCGAAGAATCCCGTGTCCGCCGCGGCTACAGGTGGAACGAAGAAGGCGGCGGGGAAAGGCCCCAGCCGGGATGAGGTCCGGCGTGCGGAGGTGCATCGGGAACTGCACGGGGAGATGCCGGAGAACATTCGATCGCAGGTCGCGGGCAAGAGACTGACCGTCGTCGACGAGCGCCCGGTGAGCCGGGGCGGCGGAAAGCCGCAGCCGCCGCCCAAGGGGGTCAAGCCGTTCGAGGAGCGGGTGCTGGTGGGCGACCTGGACGAGCATGGCCATCCGACCGGCATCGTCGGGGAACTCCACCCGTCCGACATCAGGACGGGCACCAGCGCGAGCAACGACCCGACGGGCGTGTACGCGGCGGGCGACCACCGCGGCCACCTGCTGGGAAAGGCATCCGGCGGCTCGGGCAGCGACCGGGGCAACCTCGCCTGGATGGACGAGGCCTTCAACAAGTCCCGGTACCGGACCCAGTTCGAGATCCCCGTGGAGAATGCCCTGGCAAAAGGCCAGTCGGTGGCCTTCGACATCCAGCCGAGGTTCAAGAATGGGCGGCTGACAGGAGTTCAGGTCTGGGCTCGGACCGGCTCTGGCGAACTGATCGTTCCCCCACAGACGATCTTCGTGCCACCCTGACGGCGGATGAGCGTGGCAAGGCTAGCGGTGGCGACGCCGGGAGGGCAGGAGTTGGAACGGACGCCGGGTGCCTTGGGCGCCAGGCGTCCGGCGCGGAATCTCCGTTCGCGGTGGCACGCAGGGCGTCGACGCGAGGACACGAGCCGCAGCCAGAATGCGTCGCATGCTGGCGTCACTCAGGGACGGGTCGGCATCGAATCTCCGGAAGCGGGGCACGACGCTCGCCACGAGCCAACCCCAGCGGTCGTCGTAGCGGGTGATCCTCGGCCACGGCCGCGCGCGTAGGGCTCGGGTGACCGAGTAGAGGTAGAAGGACGTGAAGTACACGACTTCCCGCCGCAGGCCGTGCACCTCGAAGCTCGTCGCCGCGCCAATCGAGACGAGCCTGGCGAACGCGCAGGAAAGGCTATCGAAGTTGGGTTGCACCAAGGTGCGCTGCTCGTGCTCCAGGAGCTGGATGTTGCCGTCCCAGATGAGATTCTCGGCCGAGCGCCGGGCGTCCGCGGACGAGGCCCCGTCCTCCAGGATTCGGCGTCCTCGGTCGATCGCCTCGAAGCCCGCGAGAACGGGCGCGTAGTGGCGCTCCGCTCCCAGCAGCGTTCGCAGGCAGGCGATCCCGTCGTCGGCGGTGACGTAGGCGAGATGGACCCAGAAGATGTCGTTGAAGATGGCGTTGTTCGTCTCCCGGATGGTGTTCACGTCCTGCGTCAGGAGCAGTCTCTGGCGGCCCAGGCTGTGCGGGATGTCCACGTAGCCGGTGCGGTTGGCGTCCAGCCTCAGCGGAAAGAGGGCGAGCCGGACGTGGTGCGACGCGATCGCGGCCATGCCGGCCCACTTCAAGGATGCGGGCTGGAGCGTGTAGAGCCAGGCATAGCGTGACGAGATCTCGACGTTACGATGGAACGCGCAGCACTTACCGGTCAGCAGATCGTCGGCCACCGCCTTCCATCCTTCGACCGTTTCCGGCATCCCGTCCCGGCGGATGAGCTCGTGCGGCTCGCCCCGGCCTTCGCCGGAGATGTACGGCTCAGCGGGCATGGCCGGCGACCGCGTGGACGAACTCGAGCAGAGCCCGGTTCACCTCGTCCGGATGCGTCCAGGCGATGTTGTGCGGGCCTCCCTCGATCGCGACCAGCTTGATGTCGTCGAGCAGCGCCGGCAGACGCGCCGCGGTCGCCTCGAAGGGAAGGATCCTGTCCTCCGTGCCATGAACGACGAGCACCGGCACGTCGATCTTCGGCAGATCGCGCCGGAAGTCGGTGAGCCAGGCGTCCACGCACGCGTACGTCGCGAACGGCGAGCTTCCGGCGGCGACAGCGAAACTCGCCTGCCAGGCGGGCTCGCTGATCCGGTCGGGCATGAACTTGTCCACGTTGTAGAAGTTATCGAAGAATTCCTTGAAGTACGCGTAGCGGTCCTTCACGATCGCCGCCTTGATGTCCTCGAACACCTGACGGCCGACGCCTTCGGGATTGTCGTCGGTCTTCAGCAGGAACGGCGGGATCGCGCCGAGCAGCGCGGCCCTCCGCACCCGGCTGGAGCCGTACGTCCCGAGGTAGCGCGTCACCTCGCCCGACCCCATCGAGAAGCCGACCAGAACGACCTCCCGGAGATCAAGCTGCTCGAGCAGGTCGTTCAGATCGGCCGCGAAGGTGTTGTAGTCGTAACCGACCGAGGGCCGGCTCGACCGTCCGAACCCCCGGCGGTCGTAGGTGATGACGCGGAAACCCTGGGCCAGCAGCACCCGCTCCTGGCGCTCCCACGAGTTCCCGTCCAGCGGATACCCGTGCACCATCACCACGGGCATTCCACTGCCGTGGTCCTCGTAGTGGATCTCGATGGGTACGTCGTTCTCCGTTCCGACGATGATCCGCGGCACTGTCACTCTCCTATCGCGAGGTCTTGTTGACGAGGCTCTAGCTCAGGATCGGTTCGGCGACCGCCTCATCGAGGCCAGCGGCCGCCTGGGCGGCCAGCGCACGGTCGACGGCTTGCGAATCCTCGAAGACGTCGAGCGCGGTGATCTTGCCCCACCGCAGGGTGATCACGTGCACGGCATGCTGGGAGTAGCCGTCACCGTTCAGCAGCGTCGCGGTGCCGTCCCATCGCACGAACACCATGGTGTGCCACGGCCAGCCCTGCACCCAGATGTCGTTGATCTTCAGATGGAGGCTGGGCAGGACCCGGGCCAGGCGCTCGAACCACCGGCGCAGCGCCTCCCGGTCGTGCCGCTCACCGCCGATCGCGTGGACGCCGCCGAAGCGGTGGTGCACTGTCGGGCTGATCGAGGTCATCAGCTCATCCCAGCGACGGTTGTTGACGTGGTCGAAGGACTGCCGGATTCTCATCTTGACGATCGAGCGGTACAGCACGAGGTCCCCTCCAGGTCACGGGAATGGACCCGAACCTAGCCATCCGCCCGCACCGTCGTGTACGTCACACGACGGTGGTTCGTTACGAACCGTCCGGCGGCCGGAGGGCGTCCCGGAGCTGTGCGCGCGAGGTGATGCCGAGCTTCGGGAAGAGCCGATGCAAGTGCGTGCTCACCGTCCGGTGGGAGAGATAGAGCCGTTCGCCGATGTCCCGGTTCGAAAGGCCCTCGGCCGCCAGCTGCGCGATCTGGAGCTCCTGAGGGCTCAGCTCCGCCCACGCCGCGGGAACCCGCCGGCGCGCACGCTCTCCGGACGCGCGCAACTCGCGACGCGCCCGGTCGGCGAAACACAGCAAGCCGAGCGCGTCGAAGACCCGCGCCGCCTCGCGCAGCGGTGTACGCGATTCCGCGCCTCGCCGTCGCCGGCGCAGCCAGCCACCGTACGCGAGCTGCGTACGGGCGGTGTAGAAAGGCCAGCCCGCGGTCCTCGACGTCATCGCGGCCTGGAATCGCCGCTCAGCGGTCTCGTCGTCGGCCAGCAGCGCACCGGCGTAGGCGACCTGAACCTCAAGGTGCGGAGCGCCCGTGGCCACCGCGATCCCCTCCCACTCGGTCAGCAGACCGCGAACCAAATCGAGGTCGCCGTCGCCGCGTACAGCCGCATCCACGAGATCGGCCAGCGCCCAGCCGCAGACGTAGGGCTGGTGGGAAGCATCCGCGGGATCGTAAATGCGGGCGAGATGATGGTACGCCTCGGCCGGGCGATCGGCTGCGAGCGCCGCCCTGCCGCGAGCGAACGAGATCAGCGAGAGCTGCGGGCTGGCGCCCATCGGCACAAGCGCCCCCTCGGCGTCGGTGATCAAATGATCCGCCGTTTCCTCCTCGCGGAGTTCGGCGACGGCGATGGCGTGCGCCAGGCTGGCGGCGCGCCCGAAACGGACCTGGCCCACCTCCCCGGCCAGCCTCGCCGCTTCGTCCGCGCTGGTGATCGCGTTGCGAACCGCGCCGCAGTTGACGTCGGCCCAGGCCTCGTACATGAGGCACTGGGCGAGCCGCGCCAACCGGCCGTCGGCCCGATATCCCGCCACCGCGGAACGAAGGAACGGAAGAGCGAGGTTGTCGGCCCATACAGCCATCGCGGCCCGGCCGACGGCCATCGACTCGTCCGGACCGGGCAAACCGGCCTGCGACATCCGCGCGACCCGGGCGATGACCTCCGGGCCGCGCCGGATCGGATCGATGAGTCCGAGCGCCGCCAGACGCTGCGGGTCGTCGGCCGGGACGGCGAGCCGCTCGACGAACACCGACACGTGCCGCCTCGTCTTGTCGTCCAGCTGGTCCCAGTAGGCCCGGACCGACACCGCGCCCAGGGCTTCGAGGGCTCGCCGGCCGTCCCCCCGGTCGGCGAAGTCTTCGGCGATCCGGGCGAAGCGCCGGATCGTGGACGCCCCGGACCAGGCCCTCGTCAGGGTCTCGAGATCGAACGCGGCCATCGCGGCCTCGTGGGCCGGAAGCCGTCCGATCTGGAGCGCCGCGCGAAGGAGCCGCACCGCCTCCGCCGAGCGGCCGAGCTGGTTCGCGAGATTGCCCGCCCGCGCGAGCCGCAGCGCGCGAAGCCTCGGATCGGCGGACAGCCCGGCCGCCCGCTCCAGCGCGGCGAACGCGATGTCGAGGCCGCCGCGGTCGGTCGCCCGATCCGCCGCGGCGACGAGGGCCGAGGCGATCTCCTCGACCGGGCCTGGTGCGGCCGCCGCCCGGTGCCAGACCGCCCGATCCGGGTTGCCGGCCAGCGTCCGGGCGAGCGCCCTGTGCGCCGACCGGCGCTGCTCGCCCGTCGCCGCCTGATAGACAGCCGACCTGATCAACGGGTGCCGGAACCGGAACTCGCCGTCATCGAGCGTTCCGAGGCCGGCCGCGGCGACCACAGCCCAGTAGCCGGCGCCCAACCGGCCGCCGAGGAGTTCTTCAGCCGCTTGATTCAGCTCGGCGAGATTGCCGTCATGGAGGGCCGCCAGCAGCACCAGCGCCCGCACGTCGGCGTCGAGACCGGCGAGCCTCGTCGCGAACGTCGCCTCAAGCCGGGCCGTCAGCGGCAGCGGCTCCCAGCCCCGGGTCAGGTCGAGATCGACCGCCGCGGCGGGCAGTTCGATCAGGGCCAGCGGATTGCCGGCCGCCTCCGCGAGGATCCGCCGTTTCAGGTCCTCGGACAGCCCGGTCTCGTTCACGTCGATGAGCGTGCGCGACGCGTCGGCGTCCAGCCCGACGAGGGTGAGATCGGGGAGGCCGGCCTCGTCGAGAGCACTGGGCACACCGTCGCGAACCGCGAAGAGCAGGATCACCGGCTCCATCTCGAGCCGCCGCGCCACGAACGCCAGCACCTCGGCCGACGACCGATCGAGCCAGTGCGCGTCCTCGACCACGAGCAGCAGCGGTGCCTGCGCCTCCCGCTCAGTGATCACGCCGAGCGTGGCCAGGCCGATCAGGAAGAGATCGGGCGCGTCACCCTCGGTGGCCCCGAACGCCACGTCGAGGGCCTTGCGCTGTGGATCAGGACGGTGACCCACCCGGTCAAGGAAGGGAAGCAACAGCTGATGAAGCCCGCCGAAGGCCAGCCGTGCCTCGGACTGCGTACCCGTCGTCGTCACCACCGCCGCGCCGCGCTCGCGCGCTCGCTCCCCGGCCGCCGCGAGCAACGCCGATTTGCCGATACCCGCCTCGCCCCGGACGACGAGGGCGCCCCCACGCGTCGCGATCTGATCGACCATTCCGAAGAGGCGGTCCAGTTCCTGATCACGCCCTACGAGCAGCCGCCGGGCAGGCCCTCCGGCCTTCGGACCGGCAACACCCATGCCCATCCTCCCGGGTCTCGGCGATAACAGCCGCCGCGCCGCGATCGCCCGGCCCGCACGCCCAGGGCTTCGTGAAACCTGGTCGTGCGCGCCGGTAACCATCAGGACGCATCGCTGACCTGATTGTGGCCTACGAATGAACCGCTTTCGCGAAGTTGGCGCTCCAGCGGATGCGCCTCAGCTAAGCCCGAGCACCCCCGGCAACAGATGCAGGGTTGCCTCCACGGAGGTGGTGTACGAGTCTCCGCTGGTAGCAGGCATGGCGTCATTGAATTGAGAACAGCCCATCGCGTGACCTTCGGTGGTCCAAATCATGAGCCCGCGGTCAACGTCCTGCGGCTCAACCTGGCCCTGGACGGCGCCGGGAGCTGAGCCGCCGATCGGCCTCCGGCCGCACGGCCGCCGTGGGCCGACCGGACCGCCCGCGGCGGCGAGGGAGACGCTCGGCGGCAATTCCACCTCGCGTCCGGCCGCCGGCTCCGCGTGCTCTGCTCAGCGGCGCCCGCGGCGGGCGGTGCCGAAGATGGATCTGATGATCTCCCGGCCGAGGGTGGAGGCCGCCGACCGCACCATGGAGCGGAACTCCTTGTTGGGCCAGCACGTCCTTAGGCGTCTGTCTGTTCGTGTCCACCAACTGTCCCTCCGGCGAAGCAAAATGAGTATGATCAGGGTATGAGCGAGAAGAAGGCGCGGATCACCATCACCGTGGACCCGTATCTGGCCGCCTACGCCGAGCAGCTCGTCGAAGCCGGGAAAGCGGCCTCAGTATCCGCCGCGTTCAACGACGCCCTGGCCGAGCACGCCCACCGCAGCCGGCGGGCCCGGCGCTGGTGGCAGGCCAAGGCGGCCGCGGCCGCGGCCGATCCTCCCACCGCCGCACGAGTGGCCAGGACCCGCGCCCATATCGACGAGCAACTGCGCGCCTTCCAGGAACGCGGGCAGCAGTGACCGACTTCACCCCCGTCCCCCTGATCCTCGACTCGACCGTGCTGCACGAACTCGCGCGCGGCGAATTTGGCACGATCAGCCTCATCCAGGGCTACGACGCCGATGGCCAGCCAATGGTGGTCTCCGCGCTGGCGATCACTCGGGCACTGGTGGACACTCACACAGAAGAAGCCACCGACGCCATGCACGGACTGACCTCGCTGGAGTATGTGACCGTCGCACCCCTGCGGGACACCGAACAAGCCGAACTCCTGGCCGAGGTCGTGGTGACCACAGGGCTGGAGGTGTACGAGGCACACACCGCCGCCATCGCCGACATCTCGGTCTGCCCCATCCTCACTATGGACGCCAGCCGGTGGATCGACGCCTCAACCCGTCTTGACGAGCCCCTTCACATCATCGAGATCAGAGACCCCGAGGGCTAGATTCCGTCTTCGGCCAGTAGTCACGGCGCAGGCGGCCAAGGGGAGCGCACCGCAGATGCCTGAGGTCGCGATGGGGCAGATACCGGTCCTATTCCGCGCGCGTCAGGGACTGCCCCGCCGCCGCGCACACAGCCACAGAACCTTCCCGCTGCTGCGTGACGACCAGCGTGTTGTCTTGAACGTCGAAATGCGTACGCGTCGTCCCTCTCACCAGAGCGAGAAGAAGCTCCGTAGCGGGTGGGGATGGTAGGAGTCGAACAGCGCAAATTGATAAAGGCAGAGGCAACTCCGAGCAGGGCGAAGGTACGATTGAGCTTGGTCACCTTCTGCAGGTAACGATGGCTGCTGTCGGCGTCGACGGCTGCGTCAGGCGATGGCTCCTCGCCGGAGGCGGACCCGTCGGCTGGAGGTTCGCGTCGCGTGACCGCCTTGCCGACCAAGGCCGCGGCGCCGGTGAGAACCGTACCGGCGACAAGCACGTCCTTGACGGTCACCATGACCTTCGCGTCCTTGTCGAGGGACCGGCCGAGCAGAGTTCTCCGCTCACTCAGCCATCCGGTCGCGATGGCGGCGTTGACGAGCAGTTCGTACAAGGAGGCGCTCATGCTGAGCCGAGCGCCGGTAGCCGTCTCCGCGGGCGTAACGGTAGCTCCGGGCGGCTCGTCGGCACGGGCGAACACAGGTCTGCCGAACACGGCAGCGGCCAAGCCGAGGCGGCCGATCGAAGCGGCCGTGGTCTGCACAATCGTCATAATCGTCACCGCCGGTTTCGTCAGGTGAACAACCGAAAGATCGTTCCGGGCCGGTAAGAGCGCAAGATGTTGAAGTTCACGCGAGGAGTGAACCCGATCGAACCGGCCGCGAAGACGCGATTCAGCATCCTCATCATCGTGAAGCAACGGTAGTAACGTTTCCCGCGCAGGGAAGCGTCGGATGCGAGGTTGCCCTCCGCATCCAGCGGCAGCCCCTGTGGGAACTCACGCTTGAGAAGTTGACCCGCGGCGATGGTGGCGATGTTCGTGAACGCGGACCCGATGACGGCGAGATCTTTCAGCCTGACCGCGTCGTCGGTCGCTTGATCGAGGTGGCGTTGCGTCCTCAGGGTGTGCTGCTCGATCAGCCAGCCCCCCGGCAAGCATCGTGTTCGCCGCGACGTCGTACCTGCTCCACAGCCGTCTGGCTCCAGCACGATCTGTTGCGCTGGTTCGCGGTGGTTGTGGACCGTCGACGAGAGCAGCGGCGGCGCCCAGTTGGTGGATGGATGCCGCAGAAGTTGTGAGCAAACTCATCAGCGACCCCCGTGTCGGATGCGGCTCCCAGGGCTTCCCATGGCGAGCCGTGATCTTGACTGGTCGTTGTTGCGCCCTCCATCAAGTCTGTGACCTGCTGTTTCTCGTGTCAAGCGAACGTCCGGGCGCCGCACTGGGTGGAAACGTCTTGACGGGGCCGCGGGCCGTGTCGTGACCGTCGGCGGCGCCGGGGCTCCGCCTTCTTCGGCGTGGTGGGCGTGCGCCGCCTCATGACAGACGAGGCACGGCAGTCAGCCTACGCCCAACCCTGAACTCGAACTTGGGGTGTGAGCCGGAACTTTGGCAGCCAGTGCGTGAGCCCATCCAAGAGCCCTGCAAGGCGCGGTTACGCCTCTGCACCTGCCGAAAACTCATCTGCGCAGTTCAAGCGGCATGCAGGTACTCGTGGAGGATTCCGCCGAGCCGGTCTCTCGGCGTACGGTGAGGGCGCGAAGCTGTCCAGGATCGGAGCTGAGACGGCGCGCAGTGGAGCGGCCTGTGCGAGGCTCTGGTGGGCCCGGTGCCGGTTGTAGAGGCGGGCGGCCGCCCAAGATCGACTACTGCGAACGGCACGCCGTCAAGTGCGGGATCAACCGGCTGAAACGCCACCGCGCCGTCGCGACCGCCGCCATTCAACGAATGGCGGTGACCACTGAAGAAATGCCTAGATCTCGGGAAGAGAAGGATCGGGCGTCCAGGGTGACGGTGCGGTAATGGACCAGCGTTCGTGGTCGCACCAGGCCCCGTCGATATAGAGATAGGCGGGCGACAGGCCTTCGTAACGGAAGCCCAAGCGCTGGACCAATGCCAAAGACGCCCTGTTCGCTGGCTGAATGTTCGCCTCCAGCCGGTGGAGCCGCAGGTCGTTGAAGGCATGCTGCAGAGCGACGGTAAGCCCTTCAGTCATGTAACCCCGCCCTGCGGACGGGGCGAAAGCCGCATAGCCGAGGGACGCGCCCTGGTAGCGGCCCCGGATGATCGAGTTGATGTTGACCACGCCGACGGCGATACCGGTCTCCTGAGCGCGAATCACATAGCCCCGGTTGGTGCCGTCGGCAAAGCGGCGCATCCAAGCCTGGAACTCCTCCGCAGTCGCGGGCAACTGCACCCACGGCATGTGGAGCTCGATGCTGACCTTAACGAGCGTGCAGAACTCGTCCTGGTCGGCGAGGGTGAGCGGGCACAGTTCGACCCGTGAGGGCATCTCGGACATGAACCGACCTTAGGGCCTCTTTCTGAGCAGAAGATCACACGAGTGATCTACCGCTCAAACACGCCCTAGATCGTCGGTTAGAGGGGCTGGAATGCACGGCTCCGCCATGATCGAGACCGCTATCCGAATCGGTAGTAGTCACCGGTAGTGCTCTTGGGAGCAGTGGAGAACCATGAGGAAACCTGGCTCGTCCGCAGGTTGGCGGCTGATCGTCTGGGCGGTGCGCGGGCGGATCTGTTTCTTGCGGGGTCGGCCGACCAGTTCCGGGATACCGTCTCGGATGCTCCCACTGACCCATAGGTTCAGGCAAGGTCAGGCCGCTGTACCCGGTCGGCCACGATCGCATCTGAATCCGCCCGCCACAAGCGCAAACAGCCGCCGATATTGGGCGCAGGCGGCAGCTCTACGGCACGACCATGACGGACCAGCATGATCGAATCATCGGCCGGGAGTCAGCACCAAGTCAGCACCGGGCCCCCCTCGGGGCAATCGCAATACTTGAGAAAGTCGCCACCGCGGTTCACCCCTCCCGGTCCTTCAGCCGGTCTTCGGCCTGCCGCTGCCGGAACTTCAGGGTGGCGCCCGACCTTGTAGGTGTGAAGCCCCCACCACCGGCTTGGCTCCGACCTGCCGAAACCACTGACACCTGCAAAGACCATAAACAACCTGCCCAAGGCCGAAGATAAGATCACCGAGTCGATCCGTGCGCTGCACACGGTCCGCGCGGGTGCGGTCAAGTCGCGCACCGCCTACACCAAGGGGTTACACGCGCTGCTGATCACCGCTCCGGCGCGGCTGCGCGAAACACTGGCCGGCCGCCGAGGCGCCAAGCTCGTACAGGCATGTGCCGACTTACCGGCCATCTCCACACTGATCGCCAGAATCAGAACCAACTCGGCCTGCCACACGACAGCGACGCGGAAACCCATTGACCCGGACAGCGTCGAAAGGATCTTCGGCTCCGGCGGTCGCGACGTAGCATCGAATGTGTATTCCACCATGCACGGGAGCGTCGATGAAGTTCCGGGTGTTTGGCGATCTGACCGTCCTCACCGCGGGACGAGTGCTGCCGCTCGCCTCCCGGCGGAGGAGCAGTTGCTGGCGCTGCTCATCAGCCGGGGCGCCGGGTAGGTCCAGTGCCGCTTGACCAGTCTGCGGTGCCAGGCCAGCAGGGTGCCCGGCGTAACGATCGGATGCGGCTAAGCCAACGCGGAAGGTGCCGGGTGAGCGCGGCAAGGATCGCCCCGGTCGGCCCAGTCCGGCCGCGGATGAGCGACCTGGCGGCGCAGTACCACCACATCATGCCGCAGTATGAGAATTTCCACTTCTTTGGAGGCGTCGCTGCGGACCAGCAGCATCAGCCAGCCAGAACCCGGACGAATAACCGCAGGTCAACCGCCGTACACACATACTGGCACACCACAGGAGTCGCGAACCTTGTCGATCATTCCGATGACGTCCATGTATTCCCTTCATCGCGGCGGCGGGGCCACGGGCCGGGTGCCATTCTGGTGATTCGACGTCCCCGTTTCACTCGATTATCCGATCCCGGAATCCAGCTCGCCCGCCAGTTTGCCGAGGAACAATATGTCGACCTTGCCGAGTTCCGCGGGCAGAATGACGACACGCAGTTCCGGGCAAACGAATTGGACGCGTGATCGGGTCAGGAAGGAATTCAGGATGACCGAAAGAAGCTCTTCCCGGCCTACGTCGATTCGCGCCAGACCGGCACCGAGCAAGGGCAGCGCCACCGGCTTCCGCTGCCCGTGGAGATAGACGGCGTCCCAGAGACGTTCCAGGCTGAGCCGAAGATGCTCCATGCTCGACTCGGCCACGAGGTTGTTGCCCATCCGACTGTACGCGAGCGCGAAGACGCGACGCCCCGAATGGCGGAGGGCGACCACCGTTCCCACGGGATACCGGATCAGTCTCCCGTGCCGCTTGACCGATCGGCTCTCGGCGGCCGCGGGTGTGACGCTGCGCAGCGCCGCTTTCAACTCACGGTCGAGTTTCGCGCGGTCGCCTCCGTAAATTCGCCGCAGCAGTTGGCCCTGCACACTGTGCTCGCTGATAACCAGATCCTGATCGGTGGCGGTGTCGAAGGTGTCGGTGAAGCCGACCACCAGATGGGCGTCGTCCTGCGCGAACAGGTCGCCGCGAGAAACGACCAGAGAGGTGCTCAGATCGGCGAAGTCCTGCCGGAACACCTCGCCGCCGAATTTGGTGCGCAACTGCCGCCGGAGTTCCGCGAGGAAGCTGACCAACTCCTGGTCGTCGGGGAGATCACGCAGCAGCCCTTCCCCGACCTTCAACGCCCGGTCGGGCAGCTCCAGGTCCGAGTACGCGTACATCAGCGTCCGCCGGGCCGCATGATGATAGTCGGTCAGCCTACGTACGATCTGGGCCGCGAACGGACGGTCATCGACGTCGCCCAGGGGACGGCCGCGCCACAGTCCCAGCGCCTGAGTGAGCAACTTGACCGCGGAAGCGGGCACGGCCTGGTGGGCTCTCAGAGTCAGATCCTGGAACTGCAGGAGATCGACCTGATCGCGCTGCAGGGCAAGCCGGTACGCAGAGACCCGTCCCCGCTCCGTGCGCAGTACCTGGGAGCTCTCGCCCGGGCCGTGCGGGTCAAGTATCCGCCGCAGTTCGAGGATGCGCTTCTGGACGCTAGTCCGGTCTTCGCGTTGGATCGTGCCAATCCGACCCCAGACGTCATGGGAGATCTCGTGCACGGTGACCGGTTCGTTCTCCGCGATGATCAGCCGGGCGAGCACCGCGGCCGTGATCGGCCGGAGCAGGGTTTCCGCACCGCCGATCTCGACGCGAGCTGGGCCGAGCAGTCTCACGTAGGGCCGACTCACGTCACCTCCTGAGCGCAACCCGGGCCCCGGCGGAAGCAGCGTGGAAGCAACGGGGTTGCGGAAAATCTCTGTTGGCGGAAGCAGGATCGCGTGTCTACTCGACGATGAAGTTCATCGCGGCGAATACGGATATGTACGAAACGCGATCCTAGCGCGGGGAGCGCCGACTATGAGTGACAACATCGTAACGGCCGAGCTGCGGGTGGAAGTGTCGGCCGTTCTCGACGCGGTCCTGAATTGGCGGCTTTTCCCAGCGGGATGGAATGACGTGGAACGCTGCCTGGACGAAATGATCGAATCGTGCGCTGCCGGCCCAATGGTGCGGCTCTCGGCGGCGACGACCAGGCTGATGTTGCTGACGCCTCGCCGTCAGGTCCGGACAAATCCGCTTGAATTGCCGGAAAGGGCGCCCGCACCCGTTCGGGATCGCATCAATACGTTGCGGAGCTGGTTGAGCGGCGATGAGCTGGAGGCGGCGCGAGGAGAGCGTGATGACAGCTGAGAGCCGCGCGATATCGGCCGGACTACTCAGCGCGGCCACCGCCTGGCTGATCATCACCCTGGTGGCTGAAGGTCTCTCCGGCCTCCCGGCCGCTCCGGTGCTGACATGGGCCGTCGCCATCCCGGCCTTCGCCGGGGGCTTCGCCCCCATGCCCCGCGCCGTGGTCTCAACGGGTCACACCCCTTAGGAGCTGACATTGGCCCAAGACAAGGCTGCCGAGATGCTGCGGAACCTCGTGTCCTTCCTGCGCGCAAGGTCGTGGAACGATTCACGTCGCATCCTCGACGAGCACCCGGAGCTGCTCTACTCCGCCGCGTCGGACATGCTCGCGATCATGATCCAGGATCCGCAGACCACCGCCATGGTCTATCCGGGCTTGTCCCAGGCCAAGCGGGACCCGCTGCTGCGGGAGCACCTGGGGCTGCTGCGCCGCTGCCGGGAGGTCGGCGTCGGCCGCGCCTTCGCCGAACTGGAAGGCCGGTAGCCCGTGAGTGAGAACCTCGACCGCCTGAGGCCCGCCTTCACGATGAAGGCGCAGGACGCGCTAGACGAGGCGGCGCGACGACGTGATCCCGGTCTGCCCATGGACACGCGGGACGTCCTGATCGCGCTGATGCGGGTGGACACCGCCGGGGAGTGGGAGCGGCTCGCCTTGGACTTCGGGGGCATCGACACCGTCGTGGCCGCCGATATTCCCGACCCCGACCCATCCGCCGCGGGCCTGTGGGCCGGCGCACCGGTGACCCGGACCTGTACGAGGGCCATCAAAGCCGCGGTGGCGCTTGCGACAGAGGCCGAGATGGTCCCGGCGCCGACCGGCGCGCTGGCGCTGTGCGTCCTGGGCGAGCCGGACACCGCGGCCGCCCGAGCTCTCACGGGAAACGCCCCGGCCACCTACTCCGGACTGATCGAACTGGCCCAGGTGGCGTTACTCGGCGGAACGTGGCACGACATCCATGCCGTCCTGCTCGCGAGCTTCGCGGCAGTCTCGGCTCATCAGGACACGGGCCACGACGAGGACCTGGAACGCCACGCGCTGATGGAAACGCTCGCCACCCGCCACGAAACGGCCGCATGGCGGGGCTCGCAGGTGATTCTCGAAGCGGATGCCCGGCGGGAGGCCGAGAAACTGGCCGAACTGGTAGGCGGGCGGTACAGCTGCGACCTACCGGCGGCGATGCTCCTGGCCACCTTCCACATGCACCGCTACCGCAGGCTCCCGGAAGGCGAGGACGCCTGGGACCACCAGCAGGTGACGACATGGATGGGCGTCATCAACCGGATCAACCCCGGGATGCTGCCACCGCCGTTCTCCGCGTTGCCGAATCCCCGGGACGACGACGTCGACCTGATGACGCTCAACGTCACGGCCGTGGAGCATTCGATTCGCTTCGAGCGGACCGGAGATCACGGTTCCCTCGAACACGCGATCGCCCTGTTGCGGCGCGGACTCGACGTCGCCGACTGCGCGCAAACCGGCGCCCGCGCCGTCATGCTCAGCAACCTCTGCGGTGCGCTCGCGACGTACGCCGAAGACCGCAAGGACCTCGACGCGGCCGACGAGGCCGTGACCGCGGGCCGGGCCGCCGTCCGCGTCATCCCACCGGGTAACAGCGATCGTGCGGTCGCCATGGCCCACCTCGGGGTCGCGCTTCAGCATCGTTTCGGCCTGCGCGACGACCTCGCCGATCTCGAGGAGGCGATCCGGTACGGCAGAGCGTCGATCGCCGGCGAACACACGGCCCACCCCGGACGATCGAAATTCCTCGCGAGCCTCGCGCTGACCCTGAGACTGAGTTACCAGCGCACCACTGAACTCACCCAGCTGGACGAGTCCGTGCAGCTCTGTCGCCAGGCGGACGCCCTGGAAGCAGATCCGGAATCGAAGGCGCTGATTCGCAGCAATCTGGTCGGCAGCCTCATGCTGCGTTTCGAGCACGTCCATGAGCTGGACGACATCGACGAGGCGATCCGAATCGGCCGGGAGACCGTCGCACTCGTGCCGGAGAACCATCCCCAGCTCGCGGGACGCCTGCTGAACCTGAGCGTCGCCTTGCAGAGCAGGGGATCCCGGGGCGCGAGGACCCGCAACGAGATGCTGACGGACATCGCCGACTCGGTCACCGTCGCGAGGCGGGCGGTCTCCTGTACGGACGAGCAGCATCCAACCCGAGCACTGTGCCTAGGCAGCCTCGCAGTGATGCTGCAGACACAGATCTTCGTGCTGTCGTCAGGCCCGAATCCGGATCCCGTTCACCACGAGTCCGACATCACCGAGGCGATAACGGCACTTCGCGCGGCCCTGAAGGCCACCCCCGCCACGCATCCGGACAGAGCCGGTTTTCTGAACAACCTCGGGCTCGTACTCAGGAGGCGCGGCTGGCCGGGGGATCTGGACGACGCGGTCCGCGACGGTCGTGCGGCGGTCGAGCTGACCCCGTCAGGTCATCAGAACATGGCACCTCATCTATCCAATCTGGGCAGCGCACTCGAAGCACGATTCCGCAGCACCCAGAACCGCGCGGATCTCCGGGAAGCCTTCACCGTGTGGCGGGAGGCCGCCACATCCGCGGCCGGCTCCGCGCCGGCACGCATCGCCTCCGCCATCAAATGGGGCGAACTCGCGGCGGCTCAGAACGACCCGCACCTCGCCGCTGAGGGCTACCAGGCCGCCGTGGCGCTGCTGCCCATCGTGGCCTGGCGCGGCCTCCACCGATCGGCCCAGGAGAGACTACTCGGGATGTGGAGCGGGCTCGCGAGCGACGCGGCGGTCTGGGCGATCCGCGACCAACGGCCCGAACTCGCGGTGGAACTCCTCGAACAGGGTCGTTCCATTCTCTGGGCGCAGAAGCTGCACATCCGGACCGACCTGACCCGGCTTGCCGAGCGCGACCGCGACCTGGCCGGCGAACTCGACCGCGTACGGAACGCGCTCGACGCCCCCCGTGCCTTCCCCGAATTGACCGCCGGCACCGCATTCACGGTTGGCGACCAGGAGCGGGCGCGCAGGCTCGCCGAGGAGTGGGACCGCCTGGTGGCCATGGCACGCCAGCTGGAAGGCTTCGCGAACTTCCTTCGCCCGGCCCCGTTCGAGGAACTGCGCGGGGCGTCCGTGAACGGTCCGGTCGTGATCGTGAACGTCAGCGCCTACGGCTGCGACGCGCTCCTGATCGACCGGCTGAAGGTGCGAGCGGTGCCATTGCCGAGACTCGCGCACGATGAGGTGGGCGAACGAGCCCGTGCCATGCTCACCGCCCTGGACCCCGACCAGGACACCCCGACGCGCGCCATGGACAAGATCCTCACGGAGATCACAGACTGGCTGCGCGAAACCGTAGTGAACCCGGTGCTCGATCGACTGGAGTCTGAGAGCCCGCGCATCTGGTGGTGCCCGACGGGAAAGCTCGCGCTGCTCCCCCTCCACGCGGCGGTCCCCCCGCACCTGATCTCGTCCTACACGACCACCCTCGGCGCGCTGGTCCCATCAGAGGCAAAGCCAGAGCACCGGGCCGAGCGGGCTTTGGTGGTCGGCATCCCCGAAACGCCCGGGCAACCCCCCCTACCGTCGGTCGGCGAGGAACTCGACCACATCAAGCGGCACCTGGCCCACAAGCACATGACCGTCAGCACCATGCTGCAGGAGAAGGCCACCCGGGCGGACGTACCCCAGGCACTGGGCTCCTACGATTGGGTGCATTTCGCCTGTCACGGCAGCCAGGACAGCAGCGACCCAGGCTCCGGGCACATCATGCTGCACGACGGCCCGCTCTCGATCTCGGAGATCGCCGAACTCCGTCTCGCCCGCGCGGACCTGGCGTATCTCTCCGCATGCGAGACGTTCACCGGAGATCCCGGTCTCCCAGACGAGGCCATCCATCTCGCGTCGGCATTCCAATTCGCCGGATATCGACACGTCATAGCGACCCTTTGGGGGATCAGCGACTATTTTGCGCCCAAGGTGACCGACTGGGTGTACGAGAAGCTCTCCCCCAACGCGGACGTCCCATCCGCGCACGCCGCGGAAGCGCTCCACGGTGCCATCGCCAGACTCCGCGAGAGGTATCCCAGTCACCCGCACGTGTGGGCCCCCTATGTCCACCTCGGTCCCTGAGCGAGAGACGATCATGTCCGAGTTCACTCCGGAGCAACTCGCGCGCATCCGCCGGGAGCGATATTGGACGTCGCCCGCGGAATTCCCCGGCAGGTATGAGTTCGGGGACGGTCGGCGATGAGCACGGTGACGTTGGTATTGGCCACGGCGACCCTGGTCGTTGTGACGGTTGTCATCTTCGGGGTCATCCTGGCGGTGAGCGACAACCGGCGCACCAGTGATCCGGCTGTGTACGCTCGGCTCATCGAGCGTGGCAACCAGTTACGTGAGCGTGACAGGCTGGCCAGAGCCAACCGCCTCTTCACCAAGATCGCGTCAAAGATAAAGTTCCTGCGCGCCCCGTCCAAAGAACTACGGGAAATGCGTGGCCAGGCGCTGTTGGCGATTGGCGACATCGCCGTCCGGCAAGGCAAATTGCCGGACGCCCGCGTGGCATATCGCGACGCATTTCCGCTGATCACATTGCCGCCTGAACCGGTCGCGCTGCTCGCGGCCGATGTCGCCGCGCGGGCGGACTCATCGCCGACCGGGCTCGACATCGCCATCAAGCACCTCGAGTACGCGGGGAGACTTCCTGATGACGACCTCGTGATCGATCTCCTGCGCAAGCGCTGCCAGGTGGCCCCGGACATAAGCGTCCCCGGACTCCGGGCAGTTCGGTCCCTGGCCACGAATGTGCTGCGGGTCGCGCCGCACCTGGAATGGGCGGCGTTCGCGCAGGGCTGCGCGCTGCGGGGCCTCGGCCGCAGGGGCGACGCCATCGACGCGTTCCTTCGCGCCGAGCAACTCGGCCCAGCACGGGCGGCCACACCGTACTTCCTGGGGCTGCTATATAGAGCCGCAGGTTCCGACGACCGCGCCGCCGCGGCCTTCGAACGCTCGCTCGCGATCGATGCCGACCAGGCACCCGTACTGTATGAACTCGCCGAGATCCACCTCGCCAGAGGGCGGGACGGCGAACCGGCGGCTCGGCTGGACGAACTCGACGATGCGCTGGCCTGCCTGGCCCGTGCCTGCGAACTGCAACCTGGGCGGGCTGACTACTGGTACACCCGCGGCCTGGCCGAACTCGAACGCGGCCGACGATCATCTGGCATCGGCTCCCTGCGACGGGCGGCCACCACCGGCTCCCGGCACCTGCCGGCGAATCGGCGTCTGGTGGAACTGCTTCTGGAAGAGGAGGACTGGGGCCAGGCCGAGACGTTCAGCCGTGGGGTGCTGCAGCTCGACCCTGACGACATCACGGCCCGATCCGGGCTGGGGCAGAGCCTGTACCAGCAGCACCGCTACCCGGAGGCGATCGCGGTCCTGTCCGCCATCGCCCAGCCCACCGGCGCCGACCTCTACTTTCTCGGCCTCGCCGAGGGACGTGCCGGCTATCTGGAGCGGGCCGCGAGCGATTTCGAACGCTGCCTCGGCAAGGGCGATCATCCCGACGCGGCGTTCTGTCTCGGCTCTGTGCGATCCCGGCTTGCCGACTGGGCGGGAGCGGTCGACGCGTTCGACCAGGCGGAGGCCACGGGCACGGATCAGGGGCGCACCCGCCAGGAGCGTTGGAGCGAGATCGCGCTCTTCCGTGGCCAGGCGCGGCAACGGCTTGGGGACATCATGGGTGCCGCCGCCGATCTCGGCCGGGCCGTGACCCTGGCGCCGGACGATCCGCGTGCGCAGTACGCGCTGGGAGTGCTGGTCGCCGGCATACAGGACTGGAAAGGCGCGGCGGCGGCGTTCGCTCGCGCGGCGGCGCTGGACCCGTCCTTCGCTCCGGCCAGATTCGGGCTCGGTCTGCTGTCAGAGCGCGCCGCGGATCCGCATGGCGCGGCCGAGCAGTACGCCGCCGGGCTAGACCAATGCGGTGACTGGGTGCCGGGGTGGGTCCGGCTGGGGGCGGCGCAGGTCGCGGCCGGCGCCCTTGAACAAGGGGTGGGCACCCTGAAGACGGTGCTTGCCCGGGAATCCGGCGACGCCGATGCTCGACCGCACGCGGGCTCCTGGGACAGTGCTCGCTTCCACTGCGCTTTGGGACACGCTCGTCTCGGCGACATGGCCACCGCCGTCTCCCTGTGGGCACGGCTCCACGCCAACGCTTCGGGCGGCGAACGGGATGCCGTTCTGCGTGGAAACCTGGTGGCAGCGTGGGATCTGCAGGCGCGCGCCGATCTGGAAGCGGGAGCCTACGGCTCGGCTCGTCGCTACTGGGAACTGTGCCATTCGATGGATCCGGATCGGGAGACATTCCGGATCGCCCTGGTCGAGGCATGCCTGCGGGATGGAACTGTCCAGCTCTGCGCGCACCGGACAAGTGGCGGCCATCGCGGCGCGCTGGCCCGCGCACGGGAGCTGGGCGCCGGGGACAACAGGCCCGGGCACTACCTGGCGGTGGCGGCCCTTCTCGACGGTGCCGCCGACGCCGTGTCCGCCTTGCTGTCGCCGCTGCCGGGAGAGGCGCTTCGGCAGCGGGCGAAATATCATCTCGCGCTCGCCCAGTTGGCCCTTGGCTGGACCACGGAGGCCGGGTCGCTCTTGGATGATCTGGAGACTCACGCCGCCGTCATCGGGCCCGCGTATCACGTCGCACGTGGCGAACTGGCCGCCCGGCGAGGGCAGTGGGCGCAGGCGCTGGGCGCGTACTGCCGCTCCCTCGAAGCCAACGCCCCCACGGCCGGGACATCGCGGCTCGCCTGCCACTCCCAGGAGTGCGGGGAAGTCTCGGCCCGGTCCTGCGGTCAGTGCGGTCGGGCTTTCTGCGCCACCCATGGGATGACCGATGATCACGGTTGCGCCCGCTGCGGCCCTTGCCTGACCGCCTCGTTCACGGCGATTGCCAGCTGGGCCGGCAAGACCGGCAGGCTGGACACGGCGGCCGACGCGCTGAAGGGATGGGTGGCCAGGCAACACCGGAACGCGGGCATGGGAAGCGCCCGCCATCTAGGCCTCATTCTGGCGGAACAGGGAGATTTCGACGGAGCGCTGCACATACTGACACCCCTGCGAAACCTCCCGGTCTTTGATGCGCCGTTGCGCGGCGCGGTAGCCCGGATGCATGTACATCGTGCCGCGATCCGCGTTCGCGAACCCGATGTGGAAGCGGTCTCCGATGACATCACCGAGGTCCTGCGGCTCGATCCGGCGTCCGACCACGGTCAGCGGGCGAGCTTGCTGTTGCGGGACTGGCGCGCGATGGAAGATGCGCGGCTCGGCCGCCACGAGGAGTCGCTGACGATCTGGCGAGAGGAGTGGCGGCGACGTCCGGCCGACCTCCGGCTCATCCGGCGCATCGCCATTACCGCCTACCACCACGTCCTCGCCAGGGAAAGCGCCGACGACGCATGGCACCTGCTGCTCGCGTGCTGGGCGGCGGTCCTGCACAGCCCGGCCTTCTGGATGGGACTCGCCGCGCGGACGGGCCGGGAGAACACCGACGAGACCGTCGCGGCGGTGCGCCAGGCAGTGGTCGAGCGCGTTGTTCAGGATCTGCGGGACCGGGCTATGGCAGAGGGTGTCACAGTCGAACGCGCCACACGTTACCGCGATCTTGAGATCCGCTGGGGAGTGGAACTGCGTGTCGCGGCGTTGGTCGCGGAAAGCGCTCCGGCGCGGCACACACGCGAGTGGCCGGCCGGGTTCGCCTGCGGCCCGATGCTGCTTGAGCGGCTGGCCGAGACAGCGTTCGGCCAGGATATGGCCGAGAGCCTGGGGGCGGTCGCGGAAAAGCTCGCCGACCCGTTGGGTGAGCGACTGAGAACGGCGTTGTCGCCGCTCGGCCGCTACCGCTATCTCATCGACGAGCGCCGGCTGGATGACGCGATCAAGGAACTCGAGGACCGTGACCCATGGCCGCCGGGCCGCCCGTTGCTGATCGAAGCCTTGATCGCCAGGGCGGGCGTGCTTCACAAGGACGAGCTCTGGGGGGAGGCGCTCTCGTGCGCCGAACGGGCCGGCGAATTGGGCGCCGACCTCACCGGACACGTCGACATGATCGCGGACTCGAGTGTCCGGCATTCCAAGATGATCGCCAACGTCGACAGTGACTACGCGGCGGCGCTCGCCGTGCTGGAAAGAGGACTTCGGCTGGCCCCGGACCACCCGGACGTACGGAGCAATCTCGGGGCGACGTATGTGCGGCGCGCCAGGGAACTCAACAACAACAGCGAATTCAAGGAGGCGGTGGAGCATGCGCGCATCGCGCTGAAGTACACCACCGACGACCAGACCAGGCACCTCGCGCGCGTCGCGGCCGGCAACCGCGGGATGCAACTGTTCTCAGCCGGAACCGATGAGGACCTGGATCAAGCCATCGTATTGCTGCGTGATGCGCTGCGCTGGGAGGCCGACGACGACACGGCGCTCCTCCTGGCCGCGGCTCTTGTCAAGCGAGGGAGCGCTGAGGCGGTCGCGGGCCATCGTGCACGGGCGATCGCGCTGATACGCGAGGAGATCGAACACAACCCGAAATCCACCGCGGAGCCCACCGAGGCCGAGGCCAAGCGGCGCATCGGGCTGATCCTCTTCAACAAGGCCATGGAACACGCCAAGAAAGACCAGCAAGCGAAGGCGATCAAATCGTTCCAGGAGGCGCGCTGGTACGACGACGACGCACCCACCCGCCGCGCACTCGCCACCGCCCATCACAACCATGCTGTCCAGCTGACCAATGGCGACCGCTACGACGAGGCGATCGGTCACTTCGAAAAGGCGCTGGGGCTTAGTGGCTCCGCCACGACGCGCAAGATGCTGGCGCAATGCCTGGCTCTGCGCGGGGTGAACAAAAGTAAGCGCGGTGACTTCTACGGGGCCAAACAGGACCTGACAGTGGCGCTGCGGCACGATCCCGGCAATGCCCAGATCCGGCAGATTCTGGGCCGGATGCCATGACGATGGGAGATCGCTAATGCCCCTGCCCGACTCATCGCCCTACGAGATCCTGGGGCTCTCCGCATCGGCATCCGCCGGGGATGTGAAACGAGCCTACCAGCGCGCGGCCCGCGAGAAGCGCCACCCGCAGCAGCTCCTCACCCACGCGTTCAACGAGCTCCGCAACCCGCGTCGGCGGCTGGAGGCGGACGTGCTGTCCCACGATTCGGCCGAGGTGGTCGACGAACTGCGCCGAACCCTGGCCGATCTACCCGAGGGCGGTTTCCTGGCCGCCGAGCCGGTGGCACCATACCCCATGTCGTCGCTGGTCGTACTGCGGATGGAGCAGATCCGCGCGGACTGGCTCGAGGCGCCGCCGCTGGCCCTTCCGTTTCGGGTGAGCCCGCGCTTCGAGGTCACCCTCGACGTTCTCCCACCGCTTGACCCGCCGCTGTAGCCGAGGAGCACTCATGAAACGAGCCTTCGCCATCACCGAGCAGGAGATCCAAGTGCCGGATGAAATATCCGGCGTCGATCCGATCGATTCCTTCTCCAAGCTCTTGATCAGGTGCGGGATGCTGGAAAACAGCCTCCAGGGGGAGCGGAGACGGGCGGATGTGGCCCAGCGAGAGCTCCTTCTCGGCATGCTCGAGGTCAGCGACGCGCTCGACCGGATCCACCGGCGTACGGTCGAAGGCGCGTCATCCCCAGAGCTGCTCAAGCTGCTCAGCGACGGGGTGGCCGCCACACGGCGTCTGCTGCTGCAAAAACTGGCCCGTGCGAGCGTGACGCCCATGCGCCTCGCCGGCATGTCCCCAGCTCCGGACCTGGCCGACATCGTTGGCTACGTGGACCATGTCCATCTGCCCGATGAGACGGTCTTCGAGCAGCCGGTCGAGGGTTTCATGTGGAGATCAGATGTCTTGCGACGAGCCCACGTCGTCGTTGTCCGCCATCCGACCAGTGAAACCGAACCAGACGAGATCGGAGACTGACGTGCAGCGTACGCTCGGCATCGATTTAGGCACTACCAACTCGGTCATGGCCTACATGCGGCGCGGAGAGCCGCAAATCGTGATCAACCGGCAGAGCGGCGATTCCACGCCAACTGTAGTGGGGCGTGGCAAAAGGGGCGAACTTCTGGTCGGCGCGTCCGCGCGGGGCAGGTCCGTGGCCGATCCCGCGAACGTCATCTATTCGATCAAACGTTTCATGGGCAGGAAGTTCGCCGACCCCGAGGTCCAGGCGGTCCTTCGAGGAATTCCCTACCAGGTGACGGCGGGGCAGGACGGGGATGTCAACGTCTGGTTCGGGGGGCGCGCCTACACACCGATCGAGATCTCCGCGCTCGTCCTCCGGCGGCTGCGGGAGGACGCCGAGGATCGATGCCGGGAACGGTTCACCAGGGCAGTGATCACTGTTCCGGCGTACTTCGGTGAGCGCCAGGTGGCGGCGACCCGGGAAGCCGGGCGGCTGGCCGGATTCCAGGTGCTCCGGATCATCAACGAGCCGACGGCCGCCTCTCTCGCCTACGGCCTCGTCCGCGAGCATCGAAACGATGGCCGGACCATTCTCGTGTACGACCTGGGTGGGGGAACATTCGACATCTCGATCCTGCTGCTCATGGAGGGCGCGTTCACCGTCCTGGGCGTTGAAGGCGACAACCTCCTGGGCGGCGACGACTTCGACCGGCTCCTGGCCGGGCACCTTCTCCAGATTCTGCGCACGGAGCACGGTGCCGATCTGACCGGGGACCACCAGGGGATGGAACGAATTCGGGCGAGCGCGGAGGAGCTCAAGATAACTCTGTCCAGCCAGCTGACGGCCGAGATCAACGTGCCCGTGATCGGCAAGGACCTGGTCAATTTCAACCCCGAGGTGTCCCGCGAGAAATTCGAGGAGATGATCCGGCCGCACATCGACCGGACCCTGGAGCTGACCCGCAAGGCCATCCAGGAGGCCGATCTCACGGTGGCCGACATCGATCATGTGCTGCTGGTGGGCGGATCCACCGCGATCCCGCTGGTCGAGCGGCTACTCACCGAGATGTTCGGACCCGACAGCATCCGCAAGGACGTCAACCCCATGCAGTGCGTCGGTCTCGGCGCTGCGGTCCAGGCGGCGCTCATCGGCGAGGTCGACTGCCCTGCCTGCGGTATCCGGAACCCGGTGGAGTCACTGCGCTGCGCCAACTGCGCGACCGCGCTCGATGGCCACGAGAAGATCGCCTGCCCGGCGTGCCATCTGCTGTCCGACAACGGCGAGACAGCCTGCTGGAAATGCGGTCACGAACTCTCCTCCGCCGGCGATGCGGGCGCGGTATCCCCCAGCGCGGCACCAGAGGCCCCGGCGGTGCGGGCCACTGAAGCGGGGGCGCTCCAGGCCTGCCCACGCTGCGGCAAGGCCAACCAGGCCAACGCGACGTCCTGCTCGATCTGCAACGAGATCCTCATCGACGAAGGCGGCTTGAAATGTGACAAATGCGGGGCCAGGAACCTGCAAGGAGCCGTGTCGTGCGGCACCTGCCATGAGGACTTCTCCGTCGCCCCGCCGACCGAGGTGACCCCGCAGAACCTGGGCATCGAACTCAACGACGGGCGAATGGCCGTCATCATCCCCAAGAACACGCCATGCCCCACGCTTGAACCCAACAGGCGTGACTTCTCAACCGCTGTGACCGGGCAGCGCCGACTGGAGATCCCGGTTTATGAAGGCCCGCACGACACCGCGCAGCGGAACCAGCTGTGCGGCTACGTGACACTGCCGCTGCCGGAAGGCTTACCCAGAGCCACACCGGTCAACGTATCCTTCGGCCTGTCGGCGGATCGCATCCTGACCATAGCCGTGAAGGTGCGCGTCGCGGGCGCGGAAACAAAGGTCGTGGAACTGCAGCACTTCGGGCGATTGGATCCCGAGCACCAGCAGCGTATCGAGGCGCATCGCCAGAAGGTCACCGCCTTCGTCGACCGCTGGGCGCAGGAACTGACCGAGGCCGAGTCCCAGGTGTTCTACCGGTTGCTCGACGATCTCGACCAGGTACTCATCAAGGGACCAGGCCCGAAATCGGTGGACATGCTGGTCACCGAGGCCGAGCAGCTGGTGGGCACGGTGTCGGAGATCCGAGGTTCCGACGCATTCATCACTGCGGTCATCAACGGCGCAGGAAAGTACATCGGCCAGGAGAACATCGTCAAACTGGCCCGCTACAGCGAAGAACTGGGCGTGGCGCGAGAGCGAGCCGACTGGACGTCCGCGAAGGCCAGCGCAGCCAGCGCGGATGCGTTGATCGACGGATTCGGCGAAGTCGTCCGTATCCTCGTCTTCTGCCGCACTCTCGCGCGCCAGGGGCAGCTCACACCGGCGCTCACGCATCGCGTTCAGGGCGCGCTGCGAGAAGTGGACCAGAAGCTTGACGCCGGTGCGGACGACGACGTCCGCGCAGCGTTGGGGATCCTGCTCACGCTGTGGGCTGAGATCCGGGAAGAAGTTCAAGGGCTTGACTTCTCCTCCAAGATGCCGACCAAGCTGGAGTCGGGGGGCGCGTAAAATGAGTGATTTCGAGGTCTCGTGTCCGCTCTGCCGTATCACAGTGACCGCGCCGTCGACCCTTTGCCCCGGCTGCGATCAGGACCTGGCCATTCTCGCCTATCTTCGCCAGCGGGCCATCCTGTACTACAATGAGGGCCTCCGACTGGCGAGGTCAGGGGACACCAAAGCGGCCGCGTTTGCCTTGCAGCAGGTCATGGCAATCGATTCAGGCTGCGCCGACGCCATGGTCGTACTGGGGAAGATCCACGCCCAGAACAGGTCGTTCGCGAGCGCGCGCGACGTTTGGGAACGCGCGATCCGGACGGAAAAGGAACATCCAGAAGCCACTAGGTGCCTCGCGGCGCTAGATGACCGTGAAGCGGCCATGAAGAAGCGGTCCGCCCGCCTTCGAGCGCCTTTGGCGTTGGTCTCCCGGAGCTGGAACATGTTCGCGAACAGGACGTCCGAAGCCGACGGCAAAGGTCTCGTAACCTCGCCTGATGCCGACCCCGACCGTCTGCCGCGCGTCCTGGACCCGGCCGCCGAGCTGGCCACGCTGGCCGGCCGAGTCCACGCCACCGGTCGCGACCTGCGGCTGGACACCACCGACATCGCGCTGACGACCAACCGCTACCGCATCATCCACGAGGCGGTCACCAACGCCCTGCGGCACACCGCCGAAGGTCGCATCACAGTGATTGTGAGCCGGAGCGACAGCGTGGTCACCATCGACGTCACCAACGAGGGACGATTCTCCGAGCCGGTCCCCGGGCGCGGGCTGGGCGACATGCGGGCCCGGGCCGAGGCCGAGCGCGGCACCTTCGAAGCGGGCCCGACCGGCGACGGCTTCCGGGTACGGGCGGTGCTCCCTGCATGATCAGAATGGTCATCGCCGACAACGACCGATGTTGGGGAGGTGCTGCGGGTGCTGCTGGCGGCCGAGCCGGGCATCGCCGTCGTCGGGCGGTGAGGGGGGTTGTTATGGCCCTGTATGGATGTGCGCCGCCCAGAGGGAAGGGCGGGCTGGATAGTCAGTGCGCACTCCCTGGATGGCGTGGTGCAGTGCATAGGCGGCTTGTCCGGTGTTTGGCCGTGTCCTCCCGCCATCGGTAAGTCGAGTGTAGAAGTCGTCGGCTATTTGCGCGGCGGTGGCGTCGGTGATGGGCCACAGGGTGCCAATGACATGTTGGTAGCCGGCGAGTTGGAAGGCCGCGGTAATATGCACCGCTTGATCGGCG
>NZ_BLAD01000068.1 GCF_009687845.1 Acrocarpospora corrugata | reverse complement strand
GTGCGATCAGGCTCAAATGGCCGTGATCATTAATTGAGTCAGGCGAACGCTCTCATGGACCCAGAGCCGAGATGATCTTGCAACGTCGAGTGGCTTCAGGAAGGAGTCCCTGCCGCAGAAGCGCAAAGAGTCCTACGGCCGGGGGCACCTGACAATGGAGAGGCCCGAGTTCGGCTGCTGGTGCCGCATCGGCCAGCGAGGCTGTCTCCTGGGTTCGGGCGGGTTGCGTGGGGGCGAATCGATATCGGCGCTGATTGCCGACTACGTCCTAGCGGCCGGGGCGCACAGCGCATCCCGAAGGTCAACCAACGCCACTTCCGGCTCAGCACTTCGCCATTTCGCCGCACTCTGGCCTGGTTTATCGCACGTCGCCCCGGTAGCGATCTCACTGGTTCCCTGGTCCGCGGGCGGGATGAAGTTCCGGGTTACCCGCGCGATCGTTTGGCGAGTGCGTCACCTCCCCCGGCGTCGTGTCATGAGTGAAGGAAGTCGCCGACAAGCTAGAGATCCTCCTCAACGGTTGACGTGACGACACCGGACACCGATGACGACTGTCCAGCCGTGTTCATCGACCCTGAGACCGGAGACTTCTACTTTCAGGGCGACACGGTCACAGATCCGGACGTGATCGCCTGGATCAATTCCGACAGTCGGATCAAGGACACAGAGTCGGTGGTACGACTCGCCGCAATGGCGGAGATCATCATGGAGGCGGCCAGTGGCAGGTACGAACGGGGCAAGCGGCGGTTCACGCCCGACACCCACCCCCGGCCCGCTGAGAACGTACGGAGCACACGAGAGCAAGCCGACATTCGCTGAACTACTAGCCGAATGCGATACCTCAGCCGTGCATCTGGAGATGCACGATCAACATCTCGTGACCGATCCGCGCTACCTGGCATGGAAGGAAGGCCGACCCCAACCAGAGACGCCAGGTGGAAGAGCGTTCCGCGAAACGGTCAGTGAGGCGGTAGCGCGAGGTGTGACGATCCGCCGGGCTCGTATCGTCTCGGAGCCGGTCAGCGACTATGTCCGCTGGGAGCACAGCCTCACGGCTGACCACAACATCGCCGCAGGTGAACTGGTCCGTTGGCTGCCCAGAGCGTTCGCGTCCGCTCTACCACTGCCCGGTAATCCCTTTTGGGTATTTGACCGGCGACTTGTGCGATTTTCCCTATTCGGTGGGGACGGCCAAGTTGTCGGCCACCAGTTCACTGAGGACCGTGCCGTCGTGGACCTTTGCGTGGCCGCGTTCGAAGCAGTGTGGGACCTCGCGATTGACCATGAGGACTACAGCCCTCCTGCCGCTTGATCAAGAGCCGTGCCATCCTCGTCATCGCCCAGCGCCCAGCAAGCCAGGCGAGCTCTCGCTGACCAACTCCGCGAGATCCGGCTCAATGCCGGACTGCCGCGAAAGAACTGGCGGACCGTGCTGGCTGGCACACCGAATGGACCGACGATCCGTCCGCGCACGGCGAGGACGGTGTCGCGGTCCTGGCCAGCGGCTCCCGCTGGTGTATCGCGGACGGCCTGGCGAAGGTCCGTGGCCTGCCCCCGGGCGCGGAGGTGGACATCGCCTGGTCGAGGTACAGCCGCGACGGCAAGACGTTCAAGGATGATGCCTGGCCGCTGACGGCGCACGCCGACGCCGACGGCCGGGTCGAGGAGTCCGTGGGCGGTCAGTTCTCGCTCAACACCAACAACCAGTTGCGTCTTCGCGTGCTCAACCCGCGCGAGGACGTCGCCGCGGCAGTCGTCGAGAAGGTCTCGATAGCCAAGATCAGCATGTCTGGCCGCTGATCACCCGCTTCCAACCCTCACCCAATTCGTTGGAAGCGCGGCCCGTGCTTCCAGCCTGCGTTAAACCCCCGCCATGGTGGCGGGACTCCCCGGAGGAGAGGCACATGCACGCTGAGCCCGTAACCTATTCCAGGCCCGTGGAAGCCAAGGTCAAGACGATGACCCTAACTTCCTACTTTCGCCGGTATGGCCATCCTGCAGGTGGTCGCGGACGACCCGTCGCTGATCTCGCTCCTGCCCGACTGGGTGGAGGCGATCGTCATGCCGCTAGTGCCGACCGGACTGGCGGCTCTGGCCGGCTACAAGGCCAAGCACACCCCGCGGCCGGACCTCCCGGCCAACCTGCGGTAGCACCTGCACGAAAAGCGATCGAGAGGTCGGCGGCAACGACAGCGACCCGCTGCACTTCGACGACGCGCTCACGGCAATGAGGAGCGACGCCGCAGGCGTGCCCCTAGGTGTTCGATGACGTGGGCCTATCGTCGGTCCAGGATCAAGACGTCGGTCACCATCGCATCCGGTGCCGGACGGCAGGTTCCGACCATCCGCCAGCCCCACCTCAAATACATGGCATGAGCAGCGGCGGCAGGGTTGGCCAGAAGCGTCGCATACGGCTCAGGCCGCCCCTCCAGGAGGAGATCCAGCAGGCGTTTGCCGTAGCCGTGACCGCGATACTCCGGCAGCAGATTGAGTTCGATGACCGCGAATTTCGCCTGCGCCACCGCCTCAAGCGGGCCGGGTGTCGTCTCGCCGCCCCACCAGGCCCCTTCGGCCATCGGAAGACCGAATGCAAACCCGACCAGCTTCCCGGCCTCATCGTTGGCGGCGACGAGGGCGAACCCCGCACGCTGGGCCTGGGCGCTTGTCCGGTCGCGGAACCTGTCGCGCCGATACAGGGGGTCCATTGTTGTACGGCGGTTCTTCTCTGATCCGGAGGTACACCTCGGCGTATTCGTCGCCGAGGACAGCGGCGGCGGCATCCTCTCCGGTCATGCGGTGGAAGGCGATGCTCATCACGAACCTCTCGGAAGGGCCAGCTTCTCCCGGTATTCGATCACAGCGGGCAAATGGGCTCGTAACTCGTTCTGAGGCACGACAGCGACAACGGTCGAAGCCGCGTGCAGGACGAAGCTCGTCACATCATCCGTGCCGAGTAATTCCAAAGTCCTCCGCGCGTAGGCCAGTCCTTCTGACACATCTCCTGAGCGCACCGCAGAGGTAGCCACATGCAGGTGCACTTGTGCCGACTGGCGGGCGGCATGGCGCGACCGGCCGGGAGCGTAGGCGGCGATCGAATCTTGCTGCGCCTGGCCGGCAGCAGGATGGTCGGCGAGGGTATAAACGAGCGAGCGAGTGTGAAGCAGCCTCTGTACCGGCCAACCCCACACAGACACCTCATCGTCGGTGATCGAGCCGGGAAGCAGCTTGTACACGCGCGCCTGCTCGTCGAGCGCCTCGAATGAACCCTGACGATCCCCCATTAAGGCCAAAGCATGCGCCCGAGCGCCTAACGCCTTGGTGGTCGCATGGCAAGGCATCCCGCGAGATGCCTTCAAGGCTGAATCGACGCGGGCGAGGATCAGCGGGAGCGGCCGGGGCTCGTAGAGTCCCAGGATCGCCTCGAAGGACGCCACAAGGGCGACCATGTCGTCACCGGCCGCCGCGGCGACTCGGCGCGCTGAGGACCACCAGTGGTGGGATTGTCTGGTGTGACCAGCCGAACCGAGAGCGTAGGCGAGGAACATCATCATTTCGGCATTGACTCGTGCCCAGCCTGTAGCTCTCTGCTTGGGCATGATTTCCTGCAAGGTCAGGATGTCCACGCTCAGGTCGCCGATCACTTGAGGCAGTGGGTGAGAGACCATCCGGGTGCGCGTACTCCCACGCGCGCTCCTCCCAATCGGCCAGGTCTGGCCCGCCCAACCCTTGGTCTATGACCGTATGCAGGCGTTCTAGTCCGTCCAACGGGGTAAACGCGGCGGTTGCTCCCAGGCCGACGATGCCGATGAGCAGTTGACGGCGTAGTTCTTCCATATCCATAGCATCGTGGGGGCGCGCGCTGGAGACGACAGGCTGGCGATCCGTATGGGCCTGGCCGCCGACGTCCTCCGTAGCCATGGTCCTCGCGCCAAACTGAAACGTTTCTCGCCGATTCGTTGGCGCTTCCTTTTCACGAGATGTCCTAGCGACACCTAAAGGCACTGTTATGACATCAGGAGGTCGAAACCCTTCGGGACGTTCCAGCCTCTTGGTGTTCAGCCAGCTCAGAGAGGCTGTCACCGGTGTAGGTCTTGGAGGATGGTGGGTGTGAGCGGACACGGAAGACTCCCCAGTGGCGGACATGAGGGCTCCCCACTGACGGACAGATAACCTCCCCGGTCGCGGACAGGAGATCTCCCCACGAGCCCCGGAAGACACACCGCAAAGTGGTCGTCCGTGAAGACGAATGAGGAGATCATGGAGATTCTGGCTGCCTACGACCTCACAGGCAGTTACCGGCGAGCGGCCGAGCTGGCCGGCTGTGACCACCACACCGTGCGCCGTTACGTGCTTTTGCGCGGTACCGGGGCCGACCCGGCGGCCCGTGCCGAGCGGGTGAAGATGATCGACGTCTTCATGCCGAAGATCGAGGAACTGGTCGAGGAGTCCCGCGGACGGATCGGCGCCGACCAGGTTCACAAGAAACTGGCCGCGATGGGCTTCACCGGCACCGACCGCACGACGCGGCGGGCGGTCTCGGCGGCCAAGCACTCGTATGCGTCCGGGCACCGCCGGGTGCACCGGCCGTGGATCCCCGAGCCGGGCCTGTGGCTGCAGTGGGACTGGGGAGCCGGCCCGCGCCTGGACGGGCGGGACACCTCACTATGGTGCGCGTGGCTGGCCTGGTCGCGCTACCGGGTGGTGATCCCCGTGCAGGACAAGACGATCCCGACGATCGCCGCGTGCCTGGATGCGACGTTCCGGATCCTGGGCGGCGTGCCGACCTACTGCCTGACCGACAACGAGCGCACCGTGACCACGGAACGGATCGCGACACTGCCGGTCCGCAACCCCGACATTGTGGCGATCGGCCGCCACTACGGCACGGTGGTGCGCACCTGCCGCCCCTACGATCCGGCATCCAAGGGCGGAGTGGAGAACACCGTGAAGATCGCCAGACGAGACCTGGTGCCGGCCGAGGTGAACCTGCGCCCCGCCTACGCCTCCTGGGGCGAACTGGAGGAAGCGTGTGACGCGTTCACCGCGCAGGTCAACGCCCGGCTACACCGCGAGACCCGCAAGATTCCCGCCCAAGCCCTGGCCCAGGAGCGGCAGCGGCTGCACCTGCTACCCGAGATCCCCTACACCGCCGCGTTCGGGCAGACCCGCAAAGTCCACGACAAGGAGGCCACGATCAAGGTCGACGAGGTCCGCTACTCGGTGCCCTCGACGCTGGCCGGGCAGCGGGTGTGGGTGCGCTACCACGGCCGGGACCTGGTGGTCATCGGCATCGTCGACGGGACCGCGGTCGAGGTTGCCCGCCATGTCCGCTCCACGCCGGGCAACCCGTGCATCCACGACGAGCACTACCCCGGCTCCGCACGCGGCCTTCAGGCCGCCCGCCCCACCACTGCCGCCGAAGAGGAGTTCCTCGCGCTCGGGCCGGGCGCCGAGGCGTGGCTGAGCGAAGCCGCGGCCAGCGGGGTCCGGCTGATCGCCACCCGGATGGCCGAGGCGGTCGCGCTGGCCAAACTCCGCGGCACCGGCCAGGTCGACCGCGCCCTGGGTGCCGCCGCGCTGGCGGGCCGATTCGCCGCCGCCGACCTGCGCTCGATCCTGGACCATCAGGCCCACCATGACGCCGAGGCGGTCGCCAGAGCCGGGGAGGAACACAGCCTGCAGCCGGGCACCGGGGCCTGGTCCGGCTTTGGAGGCCACCCGTGAACCTCATCGGCCCCGATCCCGGCCCCGATCCCGTCGCCGATCCCGTCGCCGATCCCGTCGCCGATCCCGTCGCCGACCCTGGCCGCGATTATGACACCGGCGCCGGCGAGTGGGCCTGGCTCCCCTTACGGATCTGGTTCGTTGAGGAACTGCGCGCTGTCTTGCGCGCCGCCGGCCAGCACGCGTTCGACCACCCCGACGAGGGCGGCCGGCTCGCCCGCGACCTGGCCTACCACGAAGGCATGCTCGGCTGGCACCTGCACAAACACAGCACCCAATGTCCCGGGCCCACCGCCTCCCCTGACATCGATCCAGCCGTCAACCCCGACACCAAGGACACCCCCCGATGAGCATCGACATCCCCGCCCCGGCCCGCCTGGCCGCTCCCACCGGCGCCGCGGCCGCCGTCTCCGGCGCGGCCTACGAGGAGGCGATCGAACTGACCCGCAGGCTCAAGCTCCCCCACATCCGCCGTGCCATGGCCGAGGTCATCCCCACCGCCAAGGCCCAGCGCTGGGATCCCGCCGAGACGGTGAAAGTCTTGCTCGCCGAGGAAGCCGCCGGACGAGCGACGGCGAACCTGCGCACCCGCCGCGCCCGAGCCGCGTTCCCCACCGGCAAGACCTTCCACATCTGGAACGAGCAGGCATCCTCCATCCCGGCCCCGACCCAATCCGCGCTGCGCACCCTGGAATGGGTCGCCCGCCGCGAGAATCTCTGCGTGGTCGGCCCGTCGGGCACGGGCAAAAGCCACTTCACCGAAGCCCTCGGGCAAGCGGCCGTCGACGCGGGAATGACCGTCGCCTGGTTCACCATCGAGGACCTGGGCGGGCTGGTGCGCCGCCACCGCGTCGACGACTCGGTGGCCAAGGCGTTCGCCCGGCTCACCCGCACCGATTTGGTCATCGTCGATGACATTGGCCTGCTGCCGGTGTCCGCCGACGCCGCCGAGGGCTTCTACCGCCTGGTGGATGCCGCCTACGAACGGCGGTCTCTGGCCGTGAGCTCGAACCTCCACCCCTCGGGATTCGACGAGATCATGCCCAAGACCCTCGCGACCGCGACAGTTGATCGCCTTCTGCACCACGCGCACGTCGTGGTCACCAACGGTGACAGTCACCGGCTCACCGAAGCGACCGGCGGACACGGAGTCGTCCCGCTCAGCTGAGCTGTCCCCCCGGAGATCTACTACCCGACCGGGGAGAACTGCTGTCCGTCAGCGGGGAGGTTATCTGTCCGCCGATGGGGAGTTCCTATTGTCCCTTGACAGGTGGGCGTCGATGCCGCCCGTTCCACCCCCTTCGGTTGACGAAATGTTGGCTGGGAGGTGCCAGCCTGCTGCCTGTGGAGGCTTGCACGCTAGGGGTTGTCTGCTTTGCTCTATCGGGGGCGCACAGCCCTACCAAGCGCGGGTGTGGGTAGACGCCTTTGCCTGAGCCAGGACCGGATTGAACGGTAAGGCCCCTCAGGGTTGGAGCTCCAATTAGACGTGTCCTGACCTGCGGGTTTGCACATAATGTGGCTGGGAACAGCGCGATGAAACCCCAAGGAGCCGAGCTTTGAACGAGTGCGATCACCAAGTTCTCCGCCCCGTCGATCCAGAATCCTGAAGATCCGGAAGCGTATGAGGCCGTGGCGGCCAAGGTGCAGCTCTCGATGTACTTGCTTCATCAGATAAGAGAGTGGTTGCGCAACCAGCAGCCAGAACTGCTGGCCCAAGCCCTTCCTCGATGGCTCTGCCCAAGTTGCGGCCATCCCGTTGATGTCGCGGTTGAGAGGCGAAGCCCCTGACCTCTGGCCATGCGCGATCCCTGTCAGCTCCCGTGGTGACGTTACGCTGACCCGGACATGCCTGTTTCCACCATCGTGTGGAGGATACTCTGGGCCAATGCTAGATCAGTGGCAGCAACGAACCTCTGACGCTTATTCATGGCCGCGTTGATATCGGCGAGAGTATCGAGTCGATAATCCAGTGGAATAGGGCGACCTTCGAGATCAAGAACGGCACCCCCAGCAGCATTGAGGATGTAATGACCTGGAGCTAGGTCCCATATCGCAAACCCTTTAGCGAACTCGACCATGGCATCGGTAAAGCCAGCGGCCACATGGCAGAGGCCGATCGACCCAAAATCGACCCCAAGGCGTCCCCGCCTCAAGCCATCCTGAGATCGCTGCCCCAACGCCTGCAAGAGATGAGTTTGCTTAGCCATCGGGAGGAAGCGTTCAGTTGGCTTCATCAAATAATTCGTGATCAGTGACTCAGGCAATGACTGGGACTCTCCTAGGTGAAGAGGATGGTGGTCTCCGTCTCTCGTAACTACGAACACTTGGTCTTGCCCGTCTTGATCACGTGCCGCAACGTAGACTTGAAGATGATGAAAAATGTCACCAACCACAGCTGCGATCGGGCGGCTGAGGGCACGCGAGTAGATCATGGCATGGGTATAACCATGCAGGGCTCGAACTGCGAGTTCGCTTGTATCAAGGGGATCGACCAGCACGCAGAGGTCGGGGTCTCGATCGGTCCCAATTACTTGCGGATCTGCCTCCTCTGAGGCATAGATGTATGATGGAATTCTTGAGCTAATCAGCTTTTTATATCGCTCATGCATCCATATATCATGGGCGGATAGAAAATTGCCCTCATGTCGAATGTTTTTGTTCTCCGCACGTTCTCTTGAAAGGGCGGCATCTACTAGCCGCGGGCGGATCTCACTCATGACGGTTTTGACCAGATCAGTGAGATGAAGTGCAACATCTGGCAAGGGTACCCGCGAAGTCATGGTGTTCCATCTCCTGCATTTCAGCGAAGTTCTAGGGGCGGTTCAATCCCGGGTGGACTCATGGTCGCCGCGATGAATACGGCAGCGAAATCGGCTGCCCGCATGATTTCTGCACCCGTTAGATCATCGAAATTTCTCACTTCAAGTGAAGGGTCCTTTGTCATCGCACCGAAGACGGCGAAATATATCTCAGCCCCCGGGTAGCGATGCCGGATTTCTTGAGTGATGATTCCGACCACATTTGCATGTTTTACTTCGAAGTCACATAAGACGATCGTCGGCGCGTCTCGCAAGTCCGGATAGGCCGAAGCATTGTCAAGAGTGATACCATCATGACTTTTGTTACACTTAAGATAGCCGATAGGACAGCGCCCGAACTGTGCGGACGCTAGGAAGGTTGCCATCACCAGGCCGGCCTCGTTTATACCGAAGCAGGCATCGGCATCCAAACGCCGCCCTAGATTCTTTATTTGACTGATTAGTCGTTCGAGCCCGTATCCGAAGGATGTCCATGTTAAATTGAGTAGTTGCCCCGAGTGAGGGTTTGGCAACGAATACAGCCGAATTGCTGGATTCCCATACTCAACTGTAGGGACGTCCAGAAAGAAATCGGGGCCAATAAGATTTTCGCCTGCGGAGGATTCGCGGGAACTCAATTTTGCAGACTTACTGGCGTCGATGATTGGCGGTTTCGTTTCCGGTAACAATTTGGCGGACGCCAGCTTCAACGAAAGCTGATCCTCGGGGGCTAAGCGCTCATATGCCTCGGCCACTAGGTCGCCAGGAGAGATGATTTCGTCTGCCATGCCATGGGGGCCGCGACTGTAGGCAGTGGCGAGAATTAGCAAGCTCGAATAGGTTGGTGGAGATCCACCCCCGCCGTGACTCCGCGCCCATGTCTCCCATGCATTTACAGTGGTACCGCCAAGGCTAGTCTGATGCCCAGTTACCTCGTTGTATCGAGCAGCAGCTTGATCTTGCGAGAGCCCGCAGGCGTAGCGATGTGCTTGCAGGCTACAGACATCAGGATGCCGAATCATCAATTCGCTGGCTGTAGCCCTGACAGAACCCAACTGCTGCCAAATCTGCCTTCCCAAGCGCGCTAGCTCGCGCCCTCGCGCTTGAGGGCTCACGCCGGTCTGCCTTTGAGACGTCACTGGGCCTCTCCCGCACTGCTTGGAAGCAGGTGTGCTCGTCGCTGTGCTACGTAGCGGCGGTTACTCTATTAGTTTACCCATTCGGATGGGCAATCTAATGCCAGTCCTGAAAACACGCAGGTCAGCGCCGCCCACAGATCCGGTTATCTACACCCCTTGCCGTAGGTGTGCCGTCCTCATGGAACTGCGATCCTCAAAACCCACCTTCTGTCAAGGGTGGCCCGAGACTGGACGGGCTCGAACTGGCGCTGACACGACCAGCCGAGCCCTTGATCGCACGCGGAGGTGCGACCCATGGGAGAGCCTAGAGCCATTGATGCCGCCGTTGCGGCAGTACTTACTGAAGCCGATCCGGAGTTGCTGAAGCGCAGGGGCCTGGTCCCCGGCGCGGTGGCCTATCAGGCAGAGGTCCCCAACAGCGCGCGCATCTACGATCGCCTGCTGGGCGGGAAAGACAACTTTGCCGCTGATCGTGATGCGGCAAATCGGCTGGTGCAGTTGATTCCCGATCTTCCCCTTCATGTGCAGGAGAACCGGTCCTTCCTTCACCGGGTAGTGACGGAACTGGCCGGGCTGGGAGTCCGGCAGTTCATCGACATCGGTTCAGGGTTGCCGACTCGCGATAACACTCATGAAGTCCTCCAGCGGAGGATGCGAGCGATGGTCGCCGGCACTGGCCGACCGGTGGAGCAGACGCGGGTGATCTACGTCGATTACGACGAACTGGCCTGTGTCCATGGCCGTGCCTTGGTCTACGGCTTGGACGGGGTGGCGATGGTCCACGCGGATCTGCGCACCCCCGAGGCGATCATGGAGGATGAGACGGTCCGCGACTTGATCGACTTCGGTGAGCCGGTCGCGGTTCTCATGATCGCCGTCCTGCACTTCATCACCGACCAGGAGGACCCCGCCTCCATCATCGACCGTTTCCGCCTCATGCTTCCCGGAGGAGGCTACCTGGCCATCTCCCACGCCTGCGGGGACGAGATGAAGCCGGACGAGCGTGAGGCGGCCGTGGCGGTTTACGCGAAAGCCTCGGCTCCGATAACCGTGCGGACCAAAACGGAGATCACCGGCCTGTTCGACGGCTGGGAGTTGCTGGAGCCCGGCGTGTGCGAGGTGTCGCAGTGGCGGCCCCAACTGGAGAAGATCCTCATCGGCGGGAATGGCGCGCCCAGGGTGGAACGGTCGGGTGCGGCCTTCATCGGCGCGGTGGCGAAGCGATGACGGCGGAAACGGTCGGCAATCCCCTGCCGGAGACGGAGGCCGGACCGCTCGCCCGGGTACGGAGCACGCTGCGAGCCCAGAAGGTTCTCTCGTTCTATCGGGAGGACCAGGACGACCTATCGCCGGACACCGGCTCGCGCGGCGACCTGGATGGGGACGATGTCGGCCGGCGGCTGGTGGTGGTGCATCCCCGCGGCGGGAAACCGGCAACCATCGGCTGGGCGAGTTCTCTGGGCGCCTACCTGTTGAGCGTCCCGCGCAGCGATGGCGGCGCCGACTCGCTGACGACAAGGACGGAGCAGGAGACGGTCGAGGCTCTGGCCCGCTTATGGGAGGGCACGGCGGTGGGCCAGCCGGTGACGGCCGCCGACCGGCTGAGGGAGCTTCGGCTGCTCCTGGAAGCCCGTGGGATCGCCACGAAAATCCTGAAAGCCGATGTAGAGGCCCGGCTGGAGGTCGAGGCGCCGGGCATCGCGGTGACGGTGACCGTGGGCGGCCGGGGCATGGCGTATCTGGTGTGCATCGGGTCGGGCCGGGAGGCTCCGATGCTGATGGCCGGCGAGGCCGGTGAAGCGGCCGGGTTCGTGGTACGCGGGATCAACCGGGGGCCTGACGCGTCCCCTGATTGAAGCGCATCCGGTCTTACAGGCTCGTAGTACCCCTCTCGGGTTCGGTGTTCGTCTCATCAGCTTGCGGCGAGAAACGAGAAAGAGGATTTCATGATTGTTCGAGGATTGGCCCTGGTCTCCTGTCTGACTGTCCTGCTTGCGGTGATGGTCACGCCTGCGGGTGACCTAGTTTCTGCGATGTACGAGTTCGCTTACTCGGCGGCGATCCTTGCGGGAGTGGCGGCGCTGCTGGTGGTCGCGTTGCACGTGGACCATCTGATGGTCGGAGCATGGCGGCAGATGATCCGAAGAGGAACGGCGCCCTAGTGCGTTATCCAGCTCGCAGCTGGCCGGTTTGCCCTCCTCGTAGCCGCACTCCACGGGCCAGCTGTGATCGTCCTCAACCCACTGCTCCCAGCTTCCATTCATCCTTAGGCGGGGCATGGCATGGGTGAAAGAGCCGTGATGGAGACGACGTTCCGGGATCGGATTTCCTGCGTGATATTCGACTACGGCAGTACGCTCACCGAACTCGATGCCCCGCCCGAGCCTGCCCTGGGGATGCGGCCGGTATCGGCGGGCGCGGTAGCCGCGCTAATGGCCTTTCGCAAGGCCGGGCTGCGCATGGTTCTGGCCTCCAACACCAAACCCGAGCAGGATCGGCGGCTGGCATTGCGGGCCGCCGGGGTGGAAGACCTGTTCTCGGTGGTACTCCAGTCCGCGCAACTCGGCGTGGCCAAGCCCAGCACAACCTTCTACGCGATGGCCATCGCCGCCGCCCAATCTCCGGCCGATCAGATCGTGTGGGTGGGCGACAACATGCGGACCGACGCTCTGGGGCCCGTCATGAACGGCATGCGCGCTGTCCTCGTCCGCCCCTTCGGCCTGGACGACGGGGAAGTTCACCCCTTCGGCGTTCACATCGTAAAGGACGTCGAGTCGGCCGCCCAATTGATCGTCTCCCACACGAAATGGTTCATTGTATGAGCATACGAGGGGACGGGCGCGTGAGTTCACTTCTTCTCTACTTTACCGCTCTCTATATTAAGCAACAGGCCGATAAGGAGGGATAACTCGACACCAATCCTTGTGGTATGCAACGTTCAATTCGATTCGCCCTCCATATGGACCCCGGAGGAGATCTCTACCAGAGAGGAACGCACCTCATGAACGAGACCGGGTTGATGACGGACCAAACCAGTCTGCTGATCGCCGTAGAAGAACTGGCGTCGGCGCACGATCGCCAGCAAGCGGAGCGCTCCGACCTCACCAGCTCAATGAACAGCGCTGGCGACGACGGCGACAACCGAGACCTGAACCTTCCCAAGGAATAGGAGAAAACATGGAGCACCGGCTCATCACCGGTATCGAGAAGGCGCTCGGCTGGGATGGGCCGGGCACCATGGGTACCGCGTTCACTCGCGGGCATTTGGCGGACCCGACGCTTACTATCCGCCTGCTGACCCCCTACCGGCTGCTGGACATCGTCAAGCGGCGCCATCTGTCCAACCCGCAACTACGCTGTTACGCCGAAGGGGACGAACTGCACCCCTCCTCCTACCTGTCCACCGCCGTAAACCGGCGCAGGCAGGCGGTCACTCAGGCCGACATGGCCGCCCTCGGAAGAATTCTCGGTGGCGGTGGGACCGCCATACTCGACGCCATCGATTCCTTCGATCCGACCTTCGAGGTGGCCTGCCGCGCGCTTGGGTGGTGGTCAGGCGAACTGGTTTCCGCCAACGCCTACCTGGCAGTCGGCGAGACCGATGGCTTCCATCTCCACTGGGACGATCACGACGTGATCGCTGTGCAGCTTTCCGGCGAGAAGGCATGGGAGGTGCGAGGCCCCTCCCGGCCGGTGCCGATGTACCGCGATGCTGAGCGCAACCTGGTGCCTTCAGAGACGATCCTGTGGTCGGGAACCATGGTGACCGGCGACGTCATGCACATTCCGAGAGGGTTCTGGCATACCGCCACCCGACTTGGTTCCGGAAGTGAGGGGCACTCCCTCCATGTGACCTTCGGGATCACCAAGCGAACCGGGGTGACCTGGGTCAACTTCCTGTCCGACACCGCGCGTGCAGACGAGGACTTCCGTACCGATCTGGAGAGCCAACAGGGTTCACTCAAAGGTGAACTACTCTCTGCGAAGCTCGCCGAACTGGCCCGCGAATACAACTCGGAACGCTACCTGGCCAAGCTGCGGGCGACGACCCCGCCCGCCCGGCACATGCCGTACCTGCCGACGTTCGGCCCGCTGGAACAGGTCGTAGCCGTCACCGAATTCGCACCGACCATCACCTCGGCGGACGCCACCGTTCAGGTGGCCGCAGGAGGCAAACGTCTCACCTTCCACGGCCGGGCCGAGTCAGCGCTGCGCGACCTGCTGTCCGGGCACCCTGTCCGCCTCGCGGGAGGCGGCCCCCACCTCATGGACCTGGCCGAGCAGTTGATCAAGGAGGGGCTGTGCGCACCGTTGAACGACGAATTGTCCTCGGGCTATACCGATCTAGTCCCATCCGTGAGCTACTCAAAGGAGCGCTCGACCTTGGTGTGACCGCACTCGATACCGCCTACAACTACCAGCACTTCGGCTCACATCGAGCCCTGGCCGCCACCGCAGCCGACCTTCTGCCGGACTTCTCCATCTCCACCAAGGTCGGCTACTTCCCCGGCGGCCACGACCTGGACCCGACGCGGCTTCGCCACGCAGTCCGACAGTCAGCCCAGGACCTCGGCCGCACACCGGACACCGTCTTGCTGCACAATCCGGAGCGTTCGCCTGGCGGCTTGGTTGATGGGTGCGCTGCGCTGGAGCAGGCACGCCAGGAAGGGCTGTGCCGCGCATGGGGCATTTCCACCTGGGATCCACAGCCTTTGCTCGGTCCTCTGCTCGATGGCACCGGCGCGATACCACGCCCGGATGTGGTCATGGTTCGTGCCGGGTTGACCGTTCCCGCGGCGGTGCTGGAGGCTGGAGAGCGGTTCGCCGAGCACGTTCGCGCCCGCCGCGTGTGGGGCATGGCCCCCTTCGGCGGGGATACCTCCGACCCGGTGTGGGCGAAGATCGACACGTCCTTGTTCCTGGCACCGGGGCAACAGGCCACGGCCATCCAGGCAGTCACGGCAGCGGCATTCGCGATACCCGAAGTAGCGTGCCTGGCTGTCGGAACCAGCAACCTCGACCATCTCAACGAGGTGTCCCAGGCGAGCCGTCTGGAAGCCGACATCGCCACCGTGAGGAGATATCGGGATTTGCTGAGCAGGAGGGCTACGGTAGGCCGATGAGCCCCAGCCCGAACGGCCGGCCAGCAAGCCCCAGCTTGGATGATCTGTCCACCGTTGGCATTGATGATGTCCTGGACATCATCGAGCAGCGGCTTGGGTGTCGGCTCCGGCACGAGGACGGCCACTTCAGCAGGTACAACGGGAGCGCTGGATTTCCCACCGAGGCGGACACCTGGGTACGGCTGACCTGGCGAAAGGCGAGGCGCATCAACGCCCAGGCGTGGACCGGGTTCGAAGGGGCGCAGGCCATCGAGGGGGTGCCCCGGCCTCGATGGTCGTCCGCTGTCATCTGGTTCGACATGGTCCGGGATGTTGTGTGGCGCGCTGATGAAATGACGCTGGCGGATGATCCGGTTCTTTCCGTGACGAGCGAGATTATCAGCGATCCCTTCCTTCCCGAACAGTGGTGGACCGACCTGCGGTCGGCGCTCGCTTCCCTGGCCGGCCACGCCACGGACCGGGTCTGTATGAGCCAGGCCCATCTCACATCCCGGATTCACGAGATCTACGGGGAGGAGGTTGACACCACGATCACGGATTGGGCTTGCGCGCACGGCGATCTCGGCTACGCCAATCTGTGCGGGCCGCGCCTGGCACTCCTTGACTGGGAGAGCTGGGGAATGGGTCCGGTCGGCTGGGATGCGGCTTGTCTGTGGTCGGCTTCGCTGGCCGTCCCTCAGCTTCCCGAGCGAGTCCTTGCCCTCTTCGATGACGTCCTGTCCACACGTTCCGGACGCCTGTCCCGGCTGTTGCTGTGCGCCAACACCGCGCGGGCGTTCAAAAGATCGGGCCTGTCGGCACCAACGACCGAGACTATGGCAGCAGTCGCAGATTCACTCCTTGACGAACTGCGCTGATTCGGGCTGGGCAGAGAATTTTGTTCGCCCCCGTGATGATCAGATATCCGGCAATAGTGGGCCAGATCGAGGATTCTGCCATTGGCCCGCACTCAACGGCCCCCACAGGTCATTCAAGGAGAAGAGTCCTCCGACCCTCCTGGAACCACTTATTTGGGTGGTCTCAGTCCTTGTCCCCGACTCGTCCTGGAAGCAGATCCACGCCGCCCGCTCGGCGGCCGTGCTTTTACCCGGGGCCAGGTCTCCTTCCGCCAGGCGGTGATCTCCTCATGGTCACGCTCGACCGCGCGTCGGGTCGGGACCTGTGGCGACCATCCGATCCGATGCAGCAGGTAGGAGGTCCCGCGCAGCGTGTAGGAGACCCCGGTCAACTCGGCGATCAGCGTGCTGATCCTGGCCAGAGTCCATCGCTGGTCCTGCCACCCGTGCGCGGTCGGACCGCGTCCCAGCTCCGACACCAGGACCGCGATCTGCCGCTCGTCCAGCCGGCACGGCAATCCCTGCGGGTCCTTTGGAGGCCAGCGCGGCCTTCCCGCCGTTCTTCCAGGCCCGATGCCACAGGTTGGCCGACTTGCGCGTCACCCGCAGCTGGTGGGCCACCTGCGGCGGCGTGAGTCCGGCCGCGAACAACTCCGCCGCCTCAAACCGGACCTGCTCCCGCTTCGCCCGGCCCTCCGCCGTTAACCCTCCACCATCCGGGTACCGCATACCTCGGTTGTACTGCTTAAACACATCGATGTAATTAACCGGTGACGCTACGAAACCCTACCCATTCAAGATCTGGTAGCGCCCCTGTCCAGGTTGCCCTGATGGGCGAAGCCGATCCGGAGTCTGGTGATTCCCGCTATCTTCATCGGCTCAGGTGTTGGCGCCCGGCTTGTCGCGCCGACATCACTGCCGGTGGCGGTGGCCGTGTGCGCGGCCGTGACGGCGGCGGCCATCGTGCTGGTGTATCGCGGGCCATCCCGTCAGATGCGCGATGCTGGAGCACGGCTGATCCCTATTTGGAGCGAGGTAGCCCACCAGGTGCCGGTCGGCCATCAAGAGGTGCTCGCACGGGCGATCTCCCGCAAGCAAGCCCGCCATCCTGCGGTCTCGGGAATTCACCCCTATCTGCTGCCGTGCCCAGACAGCGTCGAGGACGGCAGCTGCAATCACCTGCCGTGCACCTACATCGGGATGCTTCGTGTCGCTACCGCTTCGACCTCAGGGTGGGCAGCCGGGAGCTCCAGACCTTCGGCGGCACGTTCCAGATCGTCCACGGTGCGCATCTCGGCGTGGTGGTGACCACCTCGACCTTCACCAAGGCCGCGCTCGCCTACGCGGCCCAAGCGGACATCCGGACCTACGATAAGACCGCCCTCGCAGCCTGGGCATCCGCGACCGGCCCCGCTCCATGGAACTGGCCTCTCACACCATAGTGGCGCGGGATCACCACAGACCGCCGCCTCATTGGAGTTTGTGGATCAAGGCACCATGGCCAGCTGCGAGGACATGGGCATTACGTAGCGGGATCCACAGGCATCGCAGCCGAGTGGGCGGGCGTAGGCCGTCATGTTCCTCGCTGCTGTTCCAGTCTCTTGGGCGGGCACCTGGAGCGGCAAGCTGGAAGAAGTAGCGCCGTTGGACCTCAGCGCGCAGAGGGCTGACGTCGTAGGTGGTGCGTCCGATGAGCCCGACCATCTGGAGATCATGGAGGTTGGTCTCCTCCATCGCTTCGCGTAGTGCCGCGGCTGACGGCTTCTCTCCAAAGCGAATGGTGCCTCCGGGGACCTGGAGGCCCACCTCGGTCCATGGGTGGTCAACATGGCGGATGACGAGGAGTTCGCCAACGTCGTTGAGGATGTAGGCGAGCGCCTTGAACACGATGGTCTTGCTGGCCATGGATGGGTGACGGGTTCCTTGGGATGTGGTCGGCCTGGCTCGAAAATGACCAGCGGTTGGGGCGCTACGCGGTTAGGGTTCGAGCATGCCGAATCCTGTTGTGCGTACTCGGATCGCGCCGTCGCCGACGGGCATGTTCCACGTGGGGAATGCCCGATCCGCCCTGTTCAACTGGGTGGTAGCCAAGCAGGCAGGCGGGGTGATGGTACTCCGGATCGAGGACACTGACGCGGAGCGCAACAGCCAAGCCGGGGTGGACTCCATCCTCGATGCGATGGCGTGGCTCGGCATGGGCCCGGAAGAGTACGAGGGGCCGTACTTCCAGTCGGCGAACCTTCAGGCGCACAAGGACGCGGTCACCGAGCTGTTCGGCAAGGGGCTGGCCTATCGCTGTGAGTGCACCCGCGACGATGTCATCGCGCGCACCGGCGATTCGAACAAGGGCTATGACGGGTTCTGCCGCGATCGGAACCTCCCGGAAGGCGAGCGGCGGGCGGTACGGTTCCGGACGCCGGACGAGGGCGTGACCACGGTCGTGGACCTGGTGCGCGGCAAGCCGACCTTCGAGAACGCCCTTCTGGAGGACTTCGTCATCGCCCGCGGTGACGGGACGCCGACGTTCCTGCTCGCGAACGTCGTCGATGACCTGCTGATGAACATCACGCACGTCATCCGGGCCGAGGAGCATCTGCCCAACACCCCCAAGCAGCAGTTGCTGTGGGAGGCGCTCGGGCACGAGCCTCCGGTCTGGGCGCACGCGCCGGTCCTGGTGAACGAGAAGCGGCAGAAGCTGTCCAAGCGGCGCGACCGGGTCGCGTTGGAGGACTTCCGGGCCGAGGGCTATCTCGCCGAGGCGATGCGCAACTACCTGATGCTGCTGGGCTGGGCGCCGGGCGAGAACCGCGAGATCGTCCCCTGGGAGGAGATCGTCGCGGAGTTCTCTCTCGCGGACGTGAATCCGTCGCCTGCTTTCTTCGACGTGAAGAAGCTCCGCGCGTTCAACGGCGACTACATCCGAGCGATGGAGCTCCCGCGCTTCATCGCCGCGTGCCGGCCGTGGGTCGAGGGGCCTGACGTCCCGTGGCGGCCCGAGGCGTTCGATCCCACGTCGTTCGCGGCCCTGGCCGAGCTCGCCCAGACCCGGGTCTCGCTGCTGAGCGAGATCATCGACATGGTCGACTTTGTTTACCTGGACGATCTGGTGCGCGATGACGGCTCCTGGGCCAAGGCGATGAAGGACGACAGCGCCGAGATCCTCACCGCCACGATCGCCGCGTATGAGAAGGCGGAGTGGACGGCTGCGGAGCTCAAAGCGGCGCTTGAGGCGGTCGGCGAGGCGCGGGGCCTGAAGCTGGGGAAGGTTCAGGCCCCGGTCCGGGTCGCAGTCACCGGCCGGACGGTGGGACTCCCGCTGTTCGAATCGCTGGAGGTCCTGGGCCGCGAGCGGTCGCTCGGCCGGATGCGCGCCGCTCTGGAGCGGCTGGGCTGAGGGCTTCACGGCAGTCTTGGCGCTGGCACGGTCACCCCGAACGGCGGCGTGACCGTGCCGAAGTCGGTGCCGAAGGTCTTGTCGGCCAGGGCGAAAAGCTGCGGTGCGTACATGCCGACGGGACGGCCTGGGAGGTCGGCCAGGTTCAGGCGGGCATGTAGCTGCCAGCCCCTTACCCACGGCCGTAGCGTCATGTGTCCGTGGACGGGTTGGGCGGACAGGTGCGGGCCGTCCGCCGCCCATGCCAGGGAACATTCGGAGGCGTCTTCCGAGGCGCGAGTAGCGAGGCCATAGATGTCGATCCTGGAGCTGGTCAATGCCGCCGCGGCGAGTTCCTCGATGGCTGGGAGGTCGGCGTTCTCGCGGGCGAGGATAGTGGCCGCGTGGAGCATGACCCTGACGAAAGGGTCGGAGCCCTCGAAGGCTGAGGTAAGCCGGGTCGTGAGTTCGGTCGGAAGGAATCCGTAGGCCGTGAGAATGCCGTCTGCGGCGAAGGGCCCCCTGTAGGCGAACGCGCCGTCCAGGAACGCTCCCGCTCGCCGGGCCGCCTTCTCCAACTCTGGTTCGGTTCTGCCGAGTGGGACAGCGCCCGCCCAGAGGAAGGTTCCTCGGTCGGGACGCGGCAGCGACAGAAGTTCCAAGGGCGGGAACACGGCGGTTCTGCCGTTGAGGACCATGCCATGAACCCGGCACGGGACCCCTTCCAGGAGCGGCATGAGACGCACTCTCATCCCCTCGCCGAGGAAGGGGAACCCGGATGGGATGTCGTCGCGCCACCACCAGATGCCTTCTCCTCCCGCGCTGGGAGCGCCGCCACGATGTTGCACGCTGGCCACGACTCCGCGGCCGTCGCCGATCGTGGCGGCCAGTTCGGGGAAGGATGGGCCCAGGTCGCAGATCAGGGACTCGGCCCTCGGAATGTGGGCGAGGTCCCAGAGTTGGTCCACCAGCATCTTGTCCTCCACCATCGTCCATGCCGATTGGCGGTGTCCGAGACGAGGGCGGCGGCCGACGCGCCGGGGTCGGAGAGGGTCGGGTACGAGCAGGACGGCGTGTTCCTGCGGGTCGAAGTCGTCCAAGGGCGAGGGCGCGATGGTCAGGGTGGCGATGGTGTCGTGGTGGAGGTCCAGGTAGGCGGTCGGGCCGGTCGCCGTCCGGTCTCCGATGAGGTCAGGCGCACGAGGGGTATGACGAGGTGCGGAGCCTCGGCAGCGGTGAGCAAGGCGCGCCAGGCGGCGGCGTCTCTCCCATCGGGGCACAGCACGATCGCCGCGCGCTGATCGAGGAGGCGTCTCAACGCCGTGGTGATGACACCAGCCATCTGGATCATTCGCGGCTCCTCAGGATCAGGTTCGAGGGTGTTCGGTGGATCTGCTCGTACCGGGGGCCGAGATGACGCTTGATCTCGGCCGCGTTACGACCCCGCTGCTCTTCGCTGTACTCGATGATGACGATCCGCGAGTGGTGCCGGTGGTGATCGAAGGAGTCCCAGACATCGAGTTCGGTCCCTTCGACGTCGATGCTCAGCAGGTCGATCTTCCCAATGCCGGCGTCGGCGAGCAGCGCGGCGAGCGGACGGCACTCGACGGTGATCGGCCGGTAGTCCGGCCCGGCAACGGCCAGGCCGGACAGGGAGGGCCGAGGCCCGTACATCGAGAACGTCCGGGGTCCGGGTTGCGATGCGACCGCACAGCTCGCCGTCCTGCACGTCCGGCCGGCGAGCGACTGCTGGTTACGAGGGTCGGCATCAACGCACAGCCCCGTCCAGCCACGCCGTTCCCAGTACAGGGTGTTGCTTCCTCGGACTCCGTCTCCAGCGCCGACATCGACGAAGACGCCTCGCTCGGGAAGGTTCGCGTGTTCGGCCAGCCAGCGATCCTCACCCCATTGGGCGTGAAACGGAGGCGGCTGTGTGTAGGGGATCATCGGGCGTATCCCAGGATGAGGAGGCGGCGCAAGTGCCCCGACCGGTTGGCTCTGCTCGAGTGCACCAGGCGTGCGTCCCATGCCAGGACCGATCCGGCGGGTGCCTCCAGGATCATCGCGGAGTCGTCCGGCGCGGCCTCATCGGGGACTACCGGCCCCTGGAGCTGTGTCTGGAGGTGCGGGACGTCCCGGCGGTGGGTACCGGGCCACACTCGGACCGCTCCCGATTCGGCGGTGCAGTCGTCCAGGCACACGGCGACCGTGATGATCGGGTCGCCGAAGCCGCGCTGGTGGTAGTAGGCGGCGTCGGTGTGCTTGCGAATCTCCTCGTCAAGAACACGGTCGGGGGGCTCCCACGGGACCCGCTGCTTGTAGGTGATCTTGTCGTCCATCAGCCGGGCGGGGGTTCCGAGGAGTCGCTCGACCTGCGGCTGAACCTCCCCTGCGATCTTCTGTGCGGCGGGCGATCTCCGGATAACCGACTTGATCTTCAGTAGATAGGTCTCTCCGGAGGGGAGCCTCCAGCAGGTCGCCGCCGGGTCGTCGGGGCCGGAGGTGTCGAGGAACCGTTGCGCGTCGATCCGCATCCGGGCAAGCGCATCCGGGAGGACGCCCGTGGGCAGCACCGTGAATCCGTCGAGGCGGAAGAGCCGCACCTGATCGGGCGTCATCGGATGGCCACCGGAACGACGAACTCGCGAGTGGGCTTGGTCCACGCGGGAGGTCTCAGGTGTTCGGGCATGGTGTAGCGGTACTGCTCCCACCTCGTGAAGCACTTGGCCATGATCTCCGCCCTCGCCGCCGACAGCACCGGCCCGGAGGAGAAGAAACTGAACCGCCCGCCCGGCTTCAGCCCCGGGATCGCGAAGCGTCGGACGAACGTCTCGAAGTCGCGATCCGCGAGGCCGTCCGGCGGCCAGGTGTCGTACATGATGGCGTCGAACTCGGCCTGGGGCGGCGGGACGAGCTGCCACGGCTGTAGGTAGACCGTCACCTGGTCGCACACCTCGCGCAGCACTCGGCGGCGGGTCATGGAGGCGACCTGGCTGTGCGGCTCGATCGCTGTGTAGGACGCCGGCCGGTGAGCGGCGGCCTGCTGGGCGAACACGCCGAGCCCGAGTCCGACTTCCAGAACGTGCGCGCCGGACATGCCCCCGAGCAGCGCGTTGGCATGCAGGCTCATCAACTCGGCCTCGGCGAAGAACATCACGTACGTGTCGCCCACCTTCATGCCCTGCTCGTCGATCTCCACGGGCAGGCTCCGCAACGTGGCCAGGTGTTCCTCGTGTACCTGGGACAGCGTCACAGCGCCCCCGTTCGGAAGCGGTCGACCGGGTCCACCGCCAGGAAGTCGGACACGAACTCACTCGCACCCGCGAGGATTTCGCGAACGATCTCCTCAGCCGCGGTTCGGTCGGCGTCGTCGAGGAGCGCGATGTGGAGGAAGGCCGGGTCTTCCAGCGGTTCACCGTTGCGGGCGACGATGGTCACCTCGGCCGGGCTGCCGCTCTTGGCCTCCAACGCCTGTGCGGCGCGGCAAGCCAGAGCGCTGTAGATCTTCCCGCCGTGGTGGAGCGGGTTTTACCCGCGGGCGCTTCGCATCCGGCCGGCCGCAGCGGCTCGATCACCCCGTAGGCCCTGTTCCCTCGTCCGACGACACCGCAGTCACCCTTGCCGAGGGCCGTCCCGAACGGGGCGAGATAGCCGCGCTCTGCCCGGTCCTTGGTGTTCAGGTGGAGTTCGGCGTCGCAGCGCGCGGCCAGGTCCGATTTCAGACGGTCGCGGAAGGCGTCGATGAGATCGGCGTATTCCCGCCACGACTGGACGGTTTCGGGGTGCACGGGTACGGCGGCCGTCACGTCGTACCGGTCGCCCTGGCGGACGACGAGCGTCTTCACGTCCGTCCCGATCTGAGCGGGAGCGATGTGCCGGATGTGCTCTTCGAGCCAGATCGCGAGCCGTCCGGCCGGCCCAGGGCCCGAGCTGCCCGTGCAGATCACCGTGTCGTTGGCCACCGTCTCCGACCGCAGCACCTTCCGCAGATCCTCCGGACCGCCCGGCGCGTAGAACCGCGCGTCATGGTCAACGGCGGTGCCCGAGGTGCTGGCGATGAACAGCAGCAGGTGTGGCCAGATGGACGTCCCGCCGAGCGCCTCGGCCATGACGTGCAGCGTCGCCTGCTCGAACAACTCCATCAGGGGAATCGGCCGGTCACCGACCTGCTCCGTGATCTTCCCGATGAGATGGCACTGGACAGGACGGGCGATCGTGAACGACCCGAATGCCACATGGGAGGCCGCGCCGACCAGGGTGACCTTGTCGACCCAGTGGTTCGGGATGACGCCGAACTCCTTCAGGCACCATCGCGAGTATTCGCGCGAGAACGTGTCGGCGATCAGGTCGGCGAGCGTGTCGGGGTGACCGATGCCCTTGCGTTCCGCACAGTCGAACCCGGCCTGCGCCGCGCCGAGCGCGCTGAAGAGGATCTTCATGCTCCCGCCTTCACCGACTCGGAGCCGATCACGTAGGCCATGCACTGCGACATGACGAGGATCCGCTTAGCAGGGCAGGGCTCGGGCTTGTCGGCCGGGGCGAAGGTTCCGTCGTAGAAGTTCCCGTAGCTCGTCGGAACCGACGCGCAGCGCCGGACCTCGCCGGTCACGGTGACCTTGAACGAGCTCATCCCAGCCGTGCAGGGCCGGCCGCGGAACGAGAGCATCCCGTCCAGATACGGCTTGTTGAACACGTAGTCCCCGGAGTTGGCGAGGATCATCTTTCGCTCGTCTTCGGTGTACGCCTCCGGATACCGGCGGCCCTCGTAGACGCCCTTGAACACCTTGGCCCGGATGTGCTCCACCCCGAGCTCGTGGAGCAGATCGAGGTCTCCGGCGAGCCGAGAAAGCAGCGGCGGGTACAGGACGTATAGGGCGTCTACGTCGAAGCCCCGTTCCCGAAGCAGGTGGTAGTTGGCGGCGAAGGAGCTCAGGTCCAGGCCCAGGCGCTCCCGCTCCGGCACGTGCAGCGCCGCGACGATCTTCACGGTCCTGCCGGGATCGACGCTCCGGACAAACGCCGCGACGTCGTCGGAGGCGAGGTTGGTGTTGATGCTGATGTGGTGCCGTTCGGTGAGGCCCGCGCACAGCTCCACGAACCCGGGGAACAGGAAAGGCTCGCCTCCCGACATGTGCACCAGGCACGTCCGCCCGGTCTCGTTGAACCGCCGCACCACCAGTTCGGGGGATGGCTCGTTCAGGTCCTTCTTGTTGAGGACGTACCGGATCTGCGGGTGGCAGTATTCGCAGAAGAAGTTGCACCGGTTCGTCAGGTGCCAGTCGAACTCCCACTCCCACGGTGCCGGGGACGACGTCATGGCCGAGATGCGCATATTCACCTCCGTGAATTTGCATGAGCGATCCGGGTGACAGCACACCCCTCGGCCTGATTTGCTCGCAACGACGAGTAAATGCCGCCCGAAAGCGAGCGGAAAATGGCCCCGCCCCCACGGCGTAGAGGACGCCCCACCAAAGCGCTGCCGCCCCCTACCACCGCGCGGGGGCGCTTGGGGGCTGAGCTGCGGCGTCTACGGATCGAGCGCAATCTGACGTTGATGCGGCTCGGTGAGCTGACCGGCAGTTCCTGGCAGCACCTGGGCGCGGTAGAACGTGGCGAGGTGGCCCCCTCAGAGCCGGTGGTGGCCGAGTGCGATCGTGTGCTGGCCGCAGGCGGCCAGTTGCTCGGGCTGTTCCCCACGGTCGTCACCGAGCAGGCCGCCGCCCGGCACAGCGCGATCGTCGCTCGACGGCACGATGTCCGTCCGGAAGCGACCGAGGACCCCTGGGCCCGGCTGCGTGAGGGCGCGTTGCGGCCCTCGACCGTCTCCGCGACCACCATCCAGGAGCTGGAGGACATCACCGACCGGCAGCGGAAACTGTACGGCGTCCTGCCGTCCGCCCAGATGGCTGTGGTCGTTGAAGCCCACCTCGGCGTGATCATGTCGTTGCTGACGGCGCCGCAGCCGAACGGGCGGAAAGAACGCCTCGTGGCTCTCGCGGGAGAAGCCGCGGGATTCTCCGCGTGGCTCTGGTTCGATCTCGGCGACCACCACAAGATGAGCAACTTGTACGGGCTCGCGAGCGAACTGCTTTCCACGACGGTCGATCCCGGACTCCGGAGCTACGTCTCCGGCTATCGGGCCCTGACCCACGAGGCGAACGGTCTCGGCGTCCAGGCGATCGGCTACGCGAGCGAGGCATTGGCGCAGGCATCGGCCTCGACGTCGCTTCTCACGAGATCATGGTTGTGCGCGGTCTCGGCAAGCGCCAAAGCGCTCGAACCCGACCACCAGGCCGAAGTCCCGGCCCTTCTCGACCGCGCGCAATGCCACCTCGACGCCGCGCGGGGTAAGGAACCGTGGATGTACGACTTCGACCAGACCTCACTTGCCGGGTTCATGGGCCAGAGCTATCTGCGCCTGGGCGACGCGGCCAGGGCGGCGTCCGCCTTCACGGACGGTCTGGCCACCATCGGCGCGGGCAGGGAACGGAAGGGTGCGCAACTGACCATGGGGCTCGCCGAATCCAGGCTCCTCGCGGGTGAACCGGAGGAATGCTTGGACGCGGCGACACGGGCGCTTGAGGTGTTCGCCCGCGTCGGCTTCTCCTCGGGGCTGCGGCGTGTCGGCCGGCTCAGGAATCGTCTTGAGGGCGCAGGGCACGCTTCGATGGTCGCGAAGCTCGACGAACAGGCACGCGCGCTCACGAGGGGAGCAGCATGACCCCGTTGCCCGCTGAGATCGTGGCGCGCCGATCGGTCTCTTATGACGCCCTTCAGCAGGACGGCGACGACCTGTACTGGATCGAAGGACGTCAAGAAGGCGACGTCCTCGTCCACTGGACGCCCGAGGAAGGTGTGCGAGTCGTCCGCGTCGGGGTCGCCTCCTACGTTCACGAGTACGGTGGCGGTGCCTATATCGCGGTCAGCGGCGAAGTCTGGTTCTGCGACGCGCAAACCCAGCGTGTCATCTGCCTCGGCCGCGACGGCACCGAAACGCCGATCACTCCCGCGACCGAACCAGCGGACCGCTACGCCGACCTCCAGCTGGTACGCGACCGCGTCGTCTGCGTCCGGGAACGACGTGCCGGGATCGACACGGTGAACGAGCTGGTGTCCGTCCCTGCGGACGGATCAGGCCCGGTGGAAGTGATCGCGTCCGGTTGGGACTTCTACGCCTTCCCAAGATCCAGCCCCGACGGCCGGACGCTCACATGGATCTGCTGGAACGCACCCCAGATGCCTTGGGACGGCACCTTCCTGTACCGCGCAGACCTGCGCACTGACGGAACTCTCGGAGCGCCGCAGTACCTAGCCGGAGGCACGGAAGAGTCGATCTTCCAACCTGAGTGGAGCCCCAGCGGCGTCCTGCACTTCGTCACCGACCGAGACGGCTGGTGGAACCTATGCTCCTGGCGAGGCGGGGCCGCTGTACCGGTCCTCCAGGGCGAGGAGGAACACGCCGTCGCCCTCTGGGAATTCGGATACCGGACCTACACTTTCCTGAATCCAGGCACGATCGCGGTACTGGCCCAGAGGGGCGGTCGCACCGTCCTGCGCCTTCTCCAGGAGGGCAGAACCCGCCCCTGCCCCGACATCCCGTTCACCTCGATCAAGCCCTATATCGCGGGGAACCCCATGCGCCTCGCCGTGATCGGGGCGAACCCGAAACAGCTGCCCGCGGTCCACCTGATCGATATCGAGTCCGGTATGTGTGAAGCCCTGACCGCTGTTCACCGATGGGACGACGCGACCGAACCGCAAGCCTGGACGATCATTTCGCGCGACGGCTCCCCGTTGAACGCGCTAGTCCACCAACCTGCCGCAGGTGGTGAACTGCCGCTGATCGTCAAAGCACACCCGGGCCCGACCAGTTGCGCCCCACTGCGCCTCGACCTGCACACCCAGTTCTTCGTCAGCCGCGGTTACTGCGTCGCGGAGGTCGACTACCGAGGCAGCACCGGCTACGGCCGCGCCTACCGCCAAGCCCTCCTCGGCCAATGGGGAACCCTCGACCCACACGACTGCGCCGACATCGCGCTGCACCTCGCACATGAAGGCATCGCCGATTCCTCCAGAACCGTCATCTGGGGCGCCAGCGCCGGAGGCTACACGGCCCTCCGGGCCTTGCAGCTCACCGACGTATTCACCGCCGCCATCGCAAGAAGCCCGATTATCGACCCCGCGACCTGGCAACGAACGGCACCCAAGTTCCAAGCCCACCACTCCGACCTCCTGACCGGCGACGCCGCCGACCCAACAGAGATCACCAAGCCGGTGCTGCTCCTTCATGGCGAGGCCGACCCCGTCACCCCCGTTGAGGAGACCATCCGCCTCTCGGCAGAGCTAAAGACCCCTCATCCCCTTGTGATCTTCAAGGACGAGGGCCACGGCTTGGGAAAGCAGACAACCATCGTGGAGGCGCTGGCCGCGGAACTGGCGTTCCTAAACGAACCCACCGCGTCTTGAACGGGCCCACGTCCGACGCCGGCTGCTCAGCCGGAGCACGACGAACGATGCCACGGAGATTTCGCTTCGGTGCCGTCCTCCGCATGGCCGAGTCCGGAAAGGAATGGACCGACAAGGCCAGACGCCTTGAGGGCGACGGATACAGCACCCTCCTCATCTCCGATCACCTCGGCGGACCCCGCTTCTCCCCGATCGCTGCGCTGACCGCGGCAGCCTGCGTCACGACAACGCTCCGCGTGGGCTCCCTGGTATTCGCCAACGACTTCCGACACCCGGCCGTGCTGGCCAAGGAAGCCGCCACACTGGACGTCAGGCTTGGCACCATCCCGGCCCCATTGATATCCGACCTTTTCTCAGCCGCGAAGACGAGCGAGACGGTGATAGCGGCCGGCCTGGACGTACCCGCCGAGCTTCATCGCAATTTCATCCTTTGAAGTCCCCGAACACGTACCTCGAGCTGTTATCCGACCGATTCGAGCAGCTATCAAATTGCCAGATACGCCGGCGGTCACCTGAAAGGCGACTCAATCCCGTGCGTATATCTGATGACATCAGCCTTGCCGACACACAGAAACGCCCCGCTCCTTCCGAAGGGACCCCGCAGCCTGTCCCAGTGATCAATTCGCCAAACAGTGTCTTCCGGGCGGGGCGGGCCACCAGGCCCCTGAGCGGCGGCGGCCAGGCCGCTCGCCCCGAGCCCCTCTCCCACCTGGAACAGCAACCACGCTCAGCATGTTAACGACCAGCAGCACCGGGCTGGTCGGCCGGGCGTCCGTCGCAGGAGCGCGTTGCACGCCCGCGTGAACTCGCCGAACTCCACGACGCTTTCGTACGACGGAACGTGGACGCCCCGTTCCACCCCGAGGGGCGCCACGCCGGCAGTGACTACAACCAGCATTACATCGACCTCGAGCCGCCCGACGGTGAACAGGAAGCCTTCCTACGGCGCGCCCGCCAGATAATGGGGCTCGACCCTGAGACAGGGCCTGGCCCAGCGTCTGACCTGCTAGCGCGCGTGAACAGCGATCGTGCGTCCTCATCGAGAGAAGATCACATGACCACCGACCCGCACGAGCTTGAGCGTCACTGCGTGCACTTCGTCCGAACATGGGGCGAAGCGGTACTCCAGCAGGTCGACCGACTGCGGACCATACGCACAAAGTTCCACCGCGATGGCCGCAACTATGAGCGGCTGGAAGAGTGGAGCCCCACTCAGGAAGACCTGGATAGGAATTTCCGGGAGCTCTGGGCCGAGGAGCACACCCTGGTATGGGCTGCCTACCAGTTGGAACGGTGGAACCGTCGCCTCGTGAAAGTGCGAGGTGGGAGTGCCCCGGTTCCCGACGTCGTGCTGGCGAATGTACGGAACACGCTCGAACACCTCGACGACGCTGACTTTGACGATGGCGATGCTGTCCCTGGCGCGAGGTCCCGGTCACTGCAGAAGCTTCCGAACGGTCGGCTGGTGATCTCCGCTGGAAGCGATCTCGCGTTCGGCCTCATCGATCCCGACGAGTTGGAGAGGCGGGCATTGTCTCTCATCGGCATGATCGAGGATGACCTTGAGCGGGCCGCCGTCGATAGGTACCTTGACATGCTCGAAGATGAGCGGCGTGGCCGCTGAGCGTTTCAACTCGCCAGCAGGCCTCAAGTGCGACGGGGACGCCCACCGAGGTGATCGAACGGATCGACGAGCTACGGGCGGAGGTATGGCGGGCGGGCTGGGCAGCCGCTAGTAGCTATTCGTCGCCGTGTATCCCAGGCCGAACCCTATGGGGTTGGCTTGCGCGAACGGTGCCCGCGCCCTGGCTTGCCCGTCGCGGAAGTCCAGCGAAAGCCGCCCTGCCACGAACTCCGCCGCCTCTTCGGCAGGCATGCCGCGTGTCCGCCCGAGGTCTCGGATGACGACTCCGTCCGATAGGTTCTCGCGCACGATGATCTCGGTAACTCTGCTCTTCATCGGCGCATAGACGGTCTCCGACCACGCCTGCGGCGCGTACTTAAGGAAGGAGAGAGCCGGCTCTCCATAGCTCCAACGGAAGAGATCTTCCGCTGGGTTGAGCAGAAGGTACGCCCGGCTGTTGGGATACCAGTCGGAGCCGATGCCCCCGACGACGAGGCCATCGCGGGTTCGGGATCGAATACGGGCGTAACCGTCGCGGTCGATCATCTCTTCGGGATCGGTGCGCAGATGTAGACGGTGCAGCGCCAACCCTCCAGCGAGAAGGTCAAGCCACCGCAGGAACGACCTCCGCCACCGGTTGTACGAGGTCTCAGCTCGTTGCTGGATCTCCTGCTCGAAGATCTTCACGCCCACTTGGGGTCCCGCATGTCCTTGATAGACCGCCTGAGCGTGCGCATGAAGACCCCTGAGAGCGGAGCAAGGTCTCCCCCTTGGTCGCTGATCGCGAGCGCGTTGAGGTAGCGGTTGCGGTCACCGGCCACCGATGATCAGAGGCGGAAGGCCAGCAGCGCCGATGATGATGTTGGCGAGGAGCCGAGCCAGTCGCCGTTTCCGTCTTCGAACGGGTGGATACAATCCAATCCCGGAGACCGAACCAGACAAACAGGCATGGATTTGGCCAAGACAACTACCCAAGATTATTTGACAGGTTCCGCTTCACGGGTGCTACGCCATGAGGGCACCAATCCCCAACCGAAGCAAGGGTGTGTGAAATGGCGAGTGAAAGTGTCGGTCCCCCTTGCTAGGATTCGTCCCTGACCGTATCGATCACGATGCGGGGGGAGACGATCTGCTGGTCGGTGTGCTCGCGGACGCCTGCCAGTCAACGCCCGGCATTCCTGAACGCGATGATCGGGAGGTGGCCGTGTCTAGTGGGGAACGCACTGCCCCTGGGCAGGTGACGTCGGGCCTTGAATAACGCTGTCGCTGCAACTGCCGACGCCTTCATCCGTCATCCGGTCTACGGCATCGGCAAGGTTCGGAAGGGTATGCGCGTTGTTCGGTTCTTCGACGGGCCGACGACGGACGAGGTTGCCATTCCGATAGGTAAGGACACACTCGAAACGGTGCGATTGGAAAAGCACCAGCGGGTGTGGTGCCGTCACGGTGGGACATGGCGCGCTGGGTTCGTCGATTCGTGTGACTCGGATGGTGTGACGTACCTGGTCGACTTCCCGAATGGCCACTCGGAGTATGTCGAAATAGACCGGTTATACGCCCGGTGGTCGCAGCCGGTTCACGATCCCGTGGCCCTGTTGAAGGCTGGCACCGTGGAGAGCCGGTTTCTCCATGACCGTCGGGCGGCCTTCGTTGGCGATGTTCTCCGTCAGCGTGTCGCCGCTCAAGGGCTGGCCGGAATCTGGTCGTCCGGCGTTGAGATTCACGCGCACCAGGTTGGAGCCGCACGGCGCATCCTTGCCGACCCTGTAAAGCGATATCTGCTCGCTGACGAGGTCGGTCTAGGAAAGACGGTCGAGGCCGGTATGGTAATGCGCCAACTCCTGCTCGATAGCGCCGACGATGCGCTCGTTCTCGCCCCGGACGGTTTGACCGAGCAGTGGCGAGCCGAGTTGTCGTCGAAGTTCCGAGTAGATCAGTTTCCGGGGCGAGTGCGTGTCCTTTCTCATTCGGAGATCCGGTCAGTTGCCCCGATCGGCAAGCTGATCGTCGTCGTCGATGAGGCCCACCGACTGACTAGAGTCGCGGACGCCGGTCACGAGGAGGTCTACCAGCGACTGTGCGACTTTAGCCACGCGGCGTCGAGTGTGTTGCTGCTCTCGGCGACGCCGGTGCGGTCGAATGAGGACGGGTTCTTGCGGATGCTTCACCTGCTCGATCCCTCGGCCTATCCCCTCGACGGGCTGGCCCAGTTCCGGCAGCGGGTCGAGATCCGGGATGATCTGGCGCAGGCACTGGCGGCGCTCGGCGATGACACGCCGGTGATGTTCTTGGACGAGCCCAGCGCGACGCTGCGCCAGTTACTGCCGGACGCGCAGTGGCTCCAGCAGGAACTCGATGTGCTTGATCGCCTCATTGCAGACCGGGATATCGACGCGGTCCGCAAAGTCTGCCGCCGCGTGCGAATGCAACTTGCTGAGACACATCGCATTCACCGCCGGATGATCCGGACGCGGCGGAGTGCCTCGCTGGCCCGCCTGTTTCCGGTGCGTGGACGCACCGTGGGGCGAGAGTGGCTGCTGACAGATCCCGACGCGCGGCGTGCGGCGGTCTTGACGATGATCGAGGATTTGCGAATCGAACTCGCCGTACTTGAGTCGGCGGAACCTCAGAATGTCTTTCGCACCGTCCTCGGCCGAGCCATGGCTCCGGTGACCGCGCTTGCCGATCTCGCTAGGGCTTTGCGTGGCGAGGACTGCCACGACCTCGACGACGCGGAGAGGGCGTCGCTGACAGGCTTCTCCGGTACCGCGCTTGGCTACACGGTTGCAGCTCAGATCGAGGCGATCCTCGAATCTGACACGGACGCGGACCGTTTCGCGGCGATGGTGCAGTGGGCCTGGCCACACGTCGGCCGTCATCGCATCGCGGTCACTTGTTCATTTCCTGCGACGGCCGAAGCCGCCGCACAACGCCTGGAGGCCCAGTTCGGGACTGGCCGCGTGGTGCGACTGTTGTCAACCATGAGCGCGGCTGAGCGGGCCGAGGCGGCCCGCGGCTTCGCCGACGAGCCATCCCGGGCCGTGATCGTCATGGATCGAGGTGGTGAAGAAGGCATCAACTTGCAGGTGGTTGAGGAGGTCTTGCACCTGGACTTGCCGGTGAACGTTGCCCGGCTCGAACAGCGCCTCGGACGGTTCGACCGTTGGTCTCTGCGGGGCTCTTCGGCGAATGCCCCGGTGCGCTCCGTAGCGTTTCGGGAGCAAACCACAATCCTCGACGCGCATCTCGGGGGATGGCGTCACGCCCTCGACGAGGGGTTGAGCCTGTTCGGTGAATCTAGCGCAACCTTGCAGTACATACTCCCGGACGTCGAATGCGATTTCCTCGCCGACGCGATCGACCGAGGGCTGGACTACGCCAGTGAACGTATGGCCGCCCGGCGCGACGATCTCGACACGCAGCGGCGGCAGATCGAGGGTCAGGACCTGCTCGACGCGATCGAGGACCGCGCCGAGGACGAGCAGTTGGCCGACGGCATGATCCAGGCCGACCGCGCGGACACCATCCTCAGCGCATTCCGCGGCTATGCGGTCAAGATGCTCAGATTCACCGAGGACGTGGACAAGCGCGGCATCCGCTTCGGCGTGAGCACCAAGCACCCGCCAGGGGTGACCGAGTCGGACATCCACAAGATCGGACCGGGTCACCTGCGACGCCGCTACGCTCACCGCCGCGCCGACGCCGCGAACGGTATCGGCTTGCTGCGATGGGGCGAACCGCTCGTCGACGGATTCGCCCACTTGGCTATGCGTGACGACCGAGGACGAGCCTTCGCGATCGAGATACACCAACCGCACCGCGAGCCCGGCTCCATACTCGCTGTGTTCATGTTCAGTGTCATCGTCACGGCGGACCCCGCGCCGGTGGACGATTTGCGCGCCGTCGATGACGCGGCCGCGGCGGCCGCCGCCGTACGGCTGGGCCAGCTGTTCCCACCGCTTGCTGAACGAGTGTGGTGGCGGCCCGACCGGGGGGAGCTCCCCGACGAGGTATGCCAGGCCCTCGACGCCGCCGATGGCGACAACCTGGGAAGCCGCCCGGAGCGATTCGAATACTTGACCCAGATGGCCGGCTGGCGGGATCTGTGTGAACGGACCGCCCGCGAGGCGTTGCGGCTGGTGGCGCGGCGTCCGAGCGTGCAGCAGTACGTGTCTTCCGCCTCGATCGAGGCGAAGGCGATGCATGCGCGCGAGGAGGCCGTGGTAGAGGCTCGTCGCCGCGTCGGTGCGGACGCATTCAGTGACCCTCATGTTCTCAATGCGGTATTGGCGGCTGCCGAGGCGCCCCAGTTGGCGATCGACTCATGTGGGGTCGTCTTCCTCACTGGGCCGGAAGCATGAGCATGGCAAGCGTGACGCTGGACGAGTTACGCGCGCGGGACCGGCGGCTGGACCGCCGGTTGTCCAGGCGAGGGGCGTCGGCTGCTGACCTCGCGGTCCTGATCCGTACGGGGTTGATCGCCAGCCGCGCCTCCCTGGCGCTGCCTGGTACGCCTTTCGAGCACTGGGACCCAGGCGTGTGGGCTGGCCACGGCCTGCTACGCAAGGGGACAGCGCTTCGGCTGGCCGAGTGGAAGCCTGGCTGGCTGGACCACTATGACACCACCGCACCCGACGACGCCCCAAGCCGCCGCGCGCCACGACGGTTTGACGACGACGTCCCGGCGGATGTCTTCTACCAGCAAACTATGGGCCACGCCGCTGCCAAAAGTTTCGGGCAGCGCGATGCGCTGCGAGCCGCCGCCCTTGCGGGCCCTGGCGACACCGTTATCTGCGTGTTGCCCACCGGCTCTGGCAAGAGCGATGTGGTCCTCACGCGGGCGCTGCGCAACCGGCCGCGGCAGGCTGTCATCGTCGTGCCTACCATCTCACTCGCGATTGACCTCGAGCGGCGGGTGCAGGGGCTGCTGGGCGACGACCGCGACCCGTTCGCCTACTTCGGCAGCGCGGACCCGTCGGACAAGGAACGCATCCGCGACGGCATCGCGGCGGGCTCTCAATGGCTGACGATCGCCGCGCCCGAGGCGGCCTGCACCGTTCTCGCCGCGCCCCTGACGCAGGCCGCTGAGCGGGGAACACTCGACCTCATCGTCGTGGATGAGGCCCACATCGTCGCCGAGTGGGGCGACGCGTTCCGCCCAGCGTTCCACGCCCTCGCCGGCCTTCGCCAAAGGCTGCTCGATACCGCCCCACAAGGCCGGCAGGCGGCTACTGTTCTGCTTACAGGGACGTTAGACACCTACGGCCTGTCAACGCTGACCCGGCTGTTCGGTGGTCGGCACCGCGTTCTCGTGTCCGGACAGACGACCCGGTCGGAGCCGGCGTGGTGGTCGGCGCGCTGCACGAACGAAGCCGACAAGCGCGACAAGTTGATCGAGGCGCTGCGGCACCTACCCCGGCCGGCCTTGGTGTACACCACGCTGCACATGTCGGAACGATCCACCAACACCAGGACGGTGCGTTCATGGCTGACTGATGCAGGGTTCGCCGCCGTGGCCGAGATCGCCGGCAACCCCAAGCCCAGCGTCCGGCAGGCGGCCGTGCGTGGTCTACGCCTGGACGGCACACCGGACGAGGACCTGGATATCGTGGTGGCAACCTCCGCTTTCGGGCTCGGCATCGACATTGACGACGTCCGCAGCGTGGTCCACGTGTGCATGCCCGAGTCCGTCGACCGGCTATATCAGGAGGTCGGGCGGTCCGGTCGCGACGGTCGCGCCGCGACGGCTTTGGTCCTGTGGACCCCTGTGGACATGCGAGTGGCGAATGACATCGCGCGTGAGCGCCTCATTGGTCCCGACCTCGCGTGGCTACGCTGGCAGAGCATGCGACACGGACAGTGGTCGGGAGACGAACTCACCGTCGATCTGCGGGCGGAGCATGCCGGAGTTACATATCCATCCAGCCGCGCCAACATCTACTGGAACGTGCAGACCCTGGCGGCGATGGACCGAGCGGGAATGATCCGGCGGAGTTGGCCGGTACCGCATGACGTGCCCGTCGACGCCGACGACGACGAGGTGGAGGCGCTCTTCGACGCGCAGCGGGCGGCAGCCACCGTCGAAATCCTGCACAGTGACCTCGACGACGCGGAAGCGTTCCGTGCGCGCCTCGCCGCCGGTCAGCGGGAGACCCGCGACGCCGCCGCCGCCGCGCTCACCACCGCGACAGACCTGATTCAAGGGATTGACGAGTGCGTCAACCACTACCTGGCCCGCCGCTATCGACTGGAAGATGATGTCGGGAACCAATTTCCGGTGTCGGTGGGCTGCGGGGGCTGCCCACACTGCCGCCGCACCGGCAGACTGCCCGCCCCAGCCCCGGGCCACCCCACGCTGCTGGCGGGCGAGTCGCACGCAGAAGCGATCGACGACCTGCGCTGCCTGTCGGCCGACGGCAGGATGAGCGTACGTCTGGGACCCTCCAACGACAGCGCGCTGCAGACGCTGGTTGACCGTCTTCTCCGTAGAGGCGTCATCGTCATCGTCACCGCAGACCGTAAGGGCGTCGCCTGGCGCACCCGGGCAACGGGGCCTTGGTGGGTTGAGGATGTTCACGCGTGGTCCGGGCGGTCGAATGCAACGTGGCGAGTGCCTACGCTGCTCGTGGTTGACCCATCCCTCGGCGACACAATACTGGCCCGGGCGTTGTCACGCCTTGCCCGCCAGCCACTCGGAATCGTGCTGACACCCAGAACGCGACGTGATCCGGCGAATTCGAGACAACTTCTGCACGAAGCGTGGACGCCCAGCTACGAGATCGAAGATCTGTTGAGGAAAATTTGATATGCCGTTACTCACCCCCCCCGATATCTTGCCCGAGGCGATGCGATACCTGCTTCGAGCCGTGTTGGCCCACCGGAAGGCCCGGTGCCCGAAACCAGAGTTGCTGGCGTTGGTGGCCCCCGTGGGCCTCACCGAAGCGATGAGGCCGCTGGACAGCGACAAGGACGGGGACCCCGATGTCGACAACACAGCGGCGAGTGGCCAGCTGATCGCCGAGCGGTCGCTGAGCGCACTGATCTCGCTCGGGTTCGTCGCGCTGGACGGCGTGGACGTGACGGCGACCGAGGTCGCGCTCGGCCACTGGCGCACCGCGCAGGCGGTCACGGCTGCGTCATTCAGCCGGCAGCTGCGGTCGCAGATCTGGCGCATCGCGGCGACGGACGTCAGCAACGACGGCGACGCCCGGGTCGGGGATCTGGTCAACGCGTTGGCGGTCCTGTTCGCCGCCCGAGAGCCGCTGCGGCCGTTTGAGTTCGAAACCGGCGCTGGCCGACGATTCGCCGACGCACAGACGCAGTGGTTCGGGGCGCACAAGCGTGACTGGCCGGTGACCAACTACACGCAGTTCCTGCCGTTGTGCCGGTGGGCTCCCTACCTGGGCCTAGCCCAGCCGATCAGCGTCCGGTCGCTCGTCGCCGACGCCAGCAGGGCTCTGCTGGAGGACTTGGTCGACCTGCCGCAGAAGCGATTCCGGGCTGACGAGTTCGTTGCGGAATGCGGTGAGAGGTTACCGATCAGCGACGGCGGACCCCGGTCGCTATGGAAGGCAGATGACAGTCAGGAACTATCTCCGGGGCTGTCGATGTCTTTGTGCCAGTTAGAAGCGGCCGGACACCTTACCCTTCCGCCGCCCGAGAGCGACACCGACACCATGGTGGTCACGCTGGGTGTGGCCGGCGAGCCCACCCGGATCTCCCACATCAACTGGCACCCGCGGACCGCGGCGGGGGAGGGCTCGTGACGCCGACATCGATCCCCCCATGCTGGTCGCGGCCCGAGATCCAGGTGGTGGCGCAGGTCGACGCCGGCGGACTGGAGTTTGGAGATCCAGCCGCCGACGCAGTGTTCGATGCCGTGCACCAGTCCGTTCCGCTGGCTCGGCGCACAAAAGCAGGAACCCGCGAACCTGTTACCGAAGCGGAGGTGCTCGCGGACCTGTGTCAGCCGCTCGTCTCGAACGAACCACATATCCGGTTCATCACCGGACGCGCCGGCACGGGAAAGAGCCACTTCGTCCGGTGGCTGCGCGTTCACGCACCGCGTCGCGACAACTGGCACTTCGTCTACATCGAAAAGCGCAACACGTCTCTACGTCGCATCATCGAACACGTACTCGACGGCATCGACACCCCCTCCGCGGATAACCTGCGAGCCAGCCTGGCGCGGGCTGCGTCACGGATGACCACGGTGCAGGAAGCGATGCTGGCGCTGCTTAACCACCTACACCGGCTAATCGCGTTCGACGACACACCGGTCATCCAGAACCTGACCGGAGCAGATCTTGTCGACATGCGTCAACGCGTCGCACGGCTGGTCGGCGACTACACCTTCAAGCAGCAACTGTCGCGGTCTGGTGGGCCGATCGAACGGATCGCGAAACTCGCCAAGAACGGCCACGAACCCGGCGCCGACGTCAACTCCGAAGACCTTCACCTCGGCGAGGCCGATCTCAAGATCAGTCCTGAGGCGTTTCTCGATGCCGGTGCAGATTTCCAGCGCAAGATTCGGGACTTCGTGTCCAACCGGAGCGTGCGCACGGCGGCGGCGGCCATCCTGGACTACTACCTTCCTCGCGCCACAGCAGAGGTCTTCACCGGCAACTCCACCGACCTTCTCCACGTCTTCGAAGACGTCCGGGGCGAGTTGGCCAGGCGCGGCCAAGAGCTAGTTCTGTTCGTCGAGGACCTGGTCCTACTGCACGGCATCGACGCTCAACTCGCCCAGGCTTTGACACTGCCGGCACGCGCGGATCTGTGCCCCATCCGGGCCGTGATCGCCGTCACCTCCGGGTATCTCGACGACCGGTATACCACGTTCGCCGAGCGGGGCGTGCACTACACCATGGATGTGGACCGCACCCAGGTCAGCACCGGGGACCTGCGGTCCTTCGTCGGCAGATACCTCAACGCTGGCCGTGTCGGTCGCCACGGACTATCTTTAGCCGCTCACTCGGGCGAGCCAACGCCCAACAAATGCACCGATTGCGTGCACCAGGATCGATGTCACCCGGCGTTCGGGGTCACCAGTGAAGGACACGGGTTGTTCCCCTTCAACGCCGCCGCCGTCGATCACCTGGTAGCGCTCGCCAGCCCGGAGGACTTTGACCCTCGCAACATCCTCCGGGAGGTCATCCGTGCACCGCTCGAGGTCGCCGAGGCCGAGTTGTCCAAGCCCGGCGAGTTCCCTTCCGCACGCTTCGCCGCAGGCCTCGCGCCCACCCGGATGACAGTGCCCGTCGAACTACGCGACGCGATAACCCGGCAATCAAATACCTCGCCAGCCGAAATCAGCCTGCGTGCGTTCTACGCGGCCAAACCACCGGCCGCCGACGGCCAGGTGCAGCGCATCGCCGACATCCTCGGCGTGCACCTCACCGATCTCGCCGAGGACCACAGTACGGCACACACCGCGGCTGAACCGATACCACTGGCACCGATGTCCGAGATAGACCTGTGGGTCAGCGGCGGGCGAATGGGGGCATCGACCGCCCAAAAGATCCGCCGATGGATTCTCGACGCACTGGCCGCCCGCCTACAAACCGGTCCCAAGGGGCTGAACGTCAAGCGCGCGGCCAGCAACATCTTAGTGGGACCGGTAACGATCAAACCCAGTCATGTGATCTTGGAGAACGCAGCCGGCGGCGGCAGCACACCACCGGAGAGCGCCACCATTAAGTTCTCCAGTAACGATCGTGACGGCGTCCTCCTCAAAGGGGTTCTTGCCGCCACCTCGGGCAACCTGGCAGGTCCGAACAGTGGCCGCTGGTTCTTCGAGATGCAACACCGGCTGGCCAAACTCGAAGCTGAGATCGTTGAGCACGCCAGACACGAGGCGACGTCCGGAGTCTCGTCGGCCCTTGCGGTCTTGGGCGTGCTGAGTACGGTGGACAGTCGAAATGTGGAGTCACCAGCCGAAGCCCTCGCTGTCATAATTCGGCCCAGGCGTCCTAACGACATCAACCCGGGGATCGTAAAGTTCTTCGACGGGGTGGAGCGATACCGCACCTCAGCTCTGACCGTCGTGCGAGACAGCCTCACCCAGCGCAAGGGCAGCGGTGCTGCATCCATCTTCGACGCTGGCGCCGTCCTGACCAATCTGCTGCCGTACGCGCGACTCACCCAACTGCCCGTCGAACTCCACGACGAGGCGGGGGCTCGCATCAACGTACGCGGATTCCACGACAGGCAAAGCAGCGCAGCCGACGCCCTGTGGACGCCGATCCGATCCGTCCTGGGACAGATCGGCGGGTACGTCGCCGAGGGCGAGGATCTTCACGCCACTTTGACGATGATGGATAGCTTCGTTGAGCAGGCGCACCGAGCGTCCGCGCTGGCCCGCCCGGACGCTAAGGACGCTTACGATCGGTTGCGGGTCCGGGTCACCAGCGAGCAACTGAGCGCGCTGCGTCGACTCACGCGACTCGCCCGGTCCACGTCAAACGCCGCGTCGTTGTGGGATCTGGCATCCGATCCCCTCCCCATGCTCACCGACCTGCTCAACTACTGGCGTTTATGTGACCACCTTCTGGGCTCGCTGCGCGACACGGCACCGTCCCCGAGCGGCCTATCGGACACTTACGATCGGGCCCGCCTCCAACGAGCGCTGCGGGCGCTCGCGGACACTCTCGAAGGGCTGACCAAGCAATGATCGAGCCGTCCTGTCCCGCTGCTGACCCTGAGCAGGGTTCGCTGGCCGAACGCGCCAATCATGCTCTCCTGGCCCTCGCCGACCGAGCCGACCGGAAAAAGACCGAAGCCGAATTGAGCGCCATTACTGCGGCCTGCACCCGCGCGGAGGCCCTAACGGCCCGGCTTGCCTCCTGTATGCGGATCGGCGTCGAACTCGCGTCCCTCGGCTTGGGGTATGTCCGGCCATCGGTGCCGTCGCAGGCGTCCAAGGCGATCCCGAACCTGCGCAGGGCTGCGACACAGGCCGCTGACCCGAGCCAAGACCTGACCGAGCGGCTGCGCAGCGGAGCAGTTCAGGACGCCCTCAAGGCGGCTGAGACCACCGCCAAGCTCATCGACCAAGCCTTGATCCGCGCAGCAGAGGCGGAACGTGCCCGCCTCACACCTGCCGATCTCCACCGGCCCATCGCGACGATGCCCGGCAACGAGTCACTGCAGGCACGCATTCGAAAGGTCCAGGCATCCCTGTCACGATCTTTCACCGGGCCTGTTGCCGAGATTCCGGCTTTTGTCGACCGCTGGAGACAGTACGCGGAAGAGTGGGAGGACACCCGCCACGAGGTCAGCCAGCGCCTGGCCGAACTGCCTGCAGAAATCAAGGCTTTTGTCGAAGCGGCCGCCAGTGAACGTGGCGCACCTTGGTCGATGCTCACCGCGGCGGTACGCGAGTGGCTCGACACGGACGACCACGGCGACGGTTACGAGGTCCGCAAGTGGTGAACCATCTTTCGAATCTCCTCCTCCGTGTGCTCGACGACCTTGAAGACGTGGAGGCCCGCTACTTGGTTTGGGGGTTGACCGAGGAGAGTTGGCCGGAAGACCGGCTCATTGAAACGATCGCCGCGGCGGCGCCGTCACACGATCCTCGCGACCTTCTCGAACAACTCCTGCAGCACAATCTGGTCTTCGAACTCGACCGACGTTGGCCGAAGGAGTACCGCACCCGCATGGCCGAGACCATGCGGCTCATGGCGCATCTACGCCAACAGTTCCCCAACCGGCCCTGGCAGGCCGCCCCCACTCTGGTGGCCGACTTTCGCTTCCGCCACGAACCCCGATGGTTTCCCGAACGCGACCTCACCCCGGACACGGTCGCCGCACGGTTGACGGTCCACCAGGTCTCTACGGCCCAGGTCGAGGCCGCACGGCAGATCCTTGGCGGGCGCAAGTTATCAACTTTCCAACTGGACTCGACCATTGAGGTGTTCGCCGCGATGGCCGGCCGCGATCGTGGTGTGGTTGTCAGCGCGGGCACCGGCAACGGTAAGACATTAGCCTTCTACCTGCCCGCGCTGACCTATCTCGCCACCCGGCCGGTGTCTGCGCGTGGCGTTGGCGTCGTCGCGATTTATCCGCGCAATGAACTGCTCAAGGACCAACTCGCGTCGGCCCTGGACGAGACACGGCGGCTCCGCAAGGCAGGCGGCCGGCCGATCCGCATCGGCGCTTACTTCGGCAATACTCCAAACAAGATCGACGCGAGGAGCGCACCCAACCGGGCCTGGCGCAAAACGGCCACCGGCTGGGTCTGTCCGTTTCTCACTTGCCCCGCCCTGGCTGGCGACGGCCGTTGCGGGGGCGACCTCGTGTGGCTCTTCTCCGACTATGACGCCCCGAGGGATCGACAGCGCGAACGACTGACCTGTGCCCACTGCGGCGGCGTGGTCGGTGACGACGAGGTCGCCCTGACCCGCAAATCCATGCAGAACCGCCCGCCCGACCTTCTGTTCACCACCACTGAGATGCTCAACCGCTCCCTCAGCGATGGGTGGAGCATGCACGTGTTCGGGGTCGGGCCGACCGCGCGCACTCGCCCCGGGCTGGTCCTGCTCGACGAAGTGCATACCTACGAGGGCACCGACGGTGCCCAAGTCGCCTACCTGCTGCGGCGGTGGCGGCACCTGCTCGGCCGACCCACCACCTGGGTGGGCCTGAGCGCGACGCTGGCGAACGCGGACCGCTTCTTCGAGACGCTGTGCGGGCTCGCTGACGGCACCGTGGTCACCGTCGAACCGGAACAGAACCACATGAAGCCGCGCGGGCGAGAGTACCAGGTTGTGCTGCGCGGCGATCCGGGCCAGCAGACCGCCCTGCTGTCTACCACGATCCAGTCCTTGATGTTATTGCGCCGGGTTCTCGATCCGCAGCCGACCCCCCTGTCAGCCTACGGTAACCGCGTATTCGCGTTCTGCGACAACCTTGACCTGGTCAACCGGCTCTACCGCCAGATGTTGTCCGCTGAGGGCTTCACCGAGATGGGCCGACCCAGGCGCAACGGCGTTGCACTCGCCAGTCTGCGGATGAGTCGGGCTGGGCAAAGATTCGGCCCGGTAGTCGACTGGGGCCAGCGAGACGCCGACGGCCAGCAGTGGTGGATGCCCGAACTGCTTGGCTTCGACGATCGGGGGTTGGCGATCGGTCGTACGTCATCGCAAGACACTGGGGTCCGAGTGGGCGCCGACATCGTCGTGACCACATCCTCGCTCGAGGTCGGGTTCGACGACCCAACCGTGGGGGCGGTCCTGCAGCACAAAGCCCCCCGCGATGTGGCGTCGTTCTTACAGCGGCGAGGACGCGCCGGGCGCATCCAGACCCAGCGACCATGGACCGTCGTGGTGCTGTCGGACTTCGGACGCGACCGCAACGCTTACCTGGACTACGAAACCCTGCTTGCCCCGGCGCTGCCCGAGAAACGCTTGCCGCTGGGCAACCAGTCGGTACGAAAGATGCAGGCGGCGATGTGCCTGATCGACTGGGCGGCGCATCGACTGGACGTGACGGTCCGCGTGGGCGGCCGGAGCATGCGCAAGGTGTTCATCCAGCCCGACTCTGCGCATGCCCAACTGCGCCAAGAGGTGGGAGTCCGGCTCACCCAGGTGCTGAACGGCGGACCCGAACGCCAGGACTTGATGACCTTCATAGGGTCGTCGCTGCAGTTGACAGCCGAGGAAGTCGAGGCAGTGTGCTGGGAGCAACCTCGCTCGCTGCTCCTTGACGCTGTGCCGACCGCTCGCCGCCGCCTGCTGAGCAGGTGGGCTGCCTACGAAAACGGTGAGGTGAATCCCGGGCGGGAGGAATGGGTCAACGACTCGCCGCTGCCAGAGTTCATCCCGAAGGCACTATTTAGCGACCTGTGCCTGCCCGAGGTGGCCATCAATCCGCCGAGCGACTACGACGAAGCGGCCCGCGAGTCGATCGCGGTACACATGGCGCTCAACGAACTGGCGCCTGGCAAGGTCACCATGCGGTGGGCCGTAGAACGCGGTCAAGGCCTGTGGATCGAACCCGCATCCGACGGCGCCGCCGTCGCGCTGGAGGAGGGTCTTGCCCGAAGCGGGCAGATCATCGGGGAGGTTCCCAGCGATCACGAATCGGTCCCGCTGGTGCGCCCGCTCATCACCGCACCGCAGGTCCCTGAAAGGGCGGTGCAACCTTCGTCGAACGGTCGCCTGCACTGGCAGGTGCGCCGACAGGCACCCAACGACGGGATCGAGGTGACTCGGCCTCGCTCCGGCCCGCTGGTAGGCAACGTGACCTCCGTACGGGCATACCTGCACACCGGTCGGGGCGCGCTGCGCAACTGGCGGTACGCCACGCAGGCGTCGGCCAGCGTGGTCCGGCGCGGCGGTGGACGCCAACAGATGACCAACAGCTTCACCTGGCATGGCCAACCGGCCGCCGTCGGGTACGAGGCCACCGTTGATGCCCAGGTCATCACCGTCGCGATACCGCAGACGTTGGCAGCCTTCGGTCTTCACCGCTCGCCGCGACGCCTTCACCAACTTCGCCGGGACTTCTTCGTCGATCAACTCCGCGCCCGGCTGCACGCGCTTCGGGTTGACACGTTCTTGTCGCGCAACATCGCAGAGGCCATCGTCGCGGCGTCCGCCGTAGCAGTGCGAGACAACACCGACCCGGCGCAGTTGTCGATGCTGTCGGCCGCGCAGTGGCGCCGACTCGTCGCCGATCTGCTCAGCGAAGGGGTGATCGGGCTTGACGACGACGAGGACGACGACGAAGACCACGACTTGGCCCCCCGCCATCAACAACTGCTCGACGTGCTGATCGACGGCCCCGTGGCGCATGTGATCGCCGAGAGCATCGGCCTGCTGGTCGCCGAGCCTAACGACGCCTGGCTGCCCTGGCTGCGTACCCGTTACGTGCACACCATGGCCGCCGCGTGGCAAGCTGCCGCACAGCAACTCTGCCCCGACTTCGACACTGACCTCGACAGCATCGTCGACGTCGACCCTGTCGCGGACGGCCCGACCGCAACGTTCGTGCTCAGCGACGCCACCATCGGCGGAGGCGGGATGATCGAGGCACTGACCTCACGAATCAGCGACGACCCGCGACAGTTCGACTACCTCGTGGTCGCAGCCCTGCAACCGTCCGATCTGGAGGAGGTCGACCGGTCGCTCCGCAACACCCTAGGCCTGCTCACCAACGAACCCGAGATCGCCGACGCCGCGCACCAATTCCGCACTGCGACCAGGGACCGGCTCACTACCTGGCAGGATCTGCTCGCTCTGCTCACCGCCCACGGAGTCAGCCCCGCCCACGTCACCGTCACCACCCTGGCCAGCCGCGTCTTCCGCGCCAAGTCCGGGCCTGAGTCCGATCTTTTGCTGCGAGACTGCCTGGCCCGCTGGGAGGACATCGAAGCCCGTGCCGGGTTTGCGATCGATCACCGCAGCATCTGTATGGCCCTTGCCGCCGATCCCCACATCCGGGACAGGCTGGTCCTAGCCGTTCCCGAAGGCGCCAGCGAAGGCGAGACGTGGGCACAATCGGTGTTGCAAGGACTGTTGTGGCCCAGAGCCGAAGCGCGGCGGGCCCAGTCTCTCGTAGCATCGAACCGTTTCGTCAACGAGGGCCCGATGACCGAACGGACGCTGGTGCTAGACGCTCTGCCTGACCCCGTCGACAACGTCGACATCGACGATCCGCAGTGGACCCGCCGGCTCACCGAGCGGATCGCCGCCTCGGGGCGGTGTCGGCTGGTCTCGGGAACCAATGACCGTGCCCGCCTCAAGCAGGCGCTTCAGCACCTCGTCACGCAGCCGATCGAATTGGGCTGGCTGCACGTGCACCCGCATGTGGAGGCTGCCTCTCGCCGCGACGGCTTCCTGGCCGTAGATGTGTCGCTGGAGGAGTCGCCGCAGTGAGTACCCGCCACATTCACCGGCTCGCCGCCCGCCCGCACCGCCTCATCGGCGAGGCCCTCCAGGGGCTGATCGTCAGTGAGTTACTCGCGCCCGGACGCCGCCTGCTGATCGCCTCGCCCTGGATCAGCGACGTACCGCTTTTGGATAACCGGGGCGGACGTTTCAGCGTCCTCGATACGGCCTGGGGAACTCGAGTTATCCGCCTGTCGGCGATCCTGCGCACCCTTCTCGCCCGGCAGACCAGCGTCTACCTGCACTGCGGGCCCGGCGCGGCTCAAACGCGTTTCGTCGAACGGCTCCAAGACGTCGCACGACGCGACGGGACGGAGGCGCTGTTTCACCCGCGCCAGTCCACTCATGACCCGGACACCGTGCTCGACCACGAGAAGGCGATCGGAGGCGATGACTGGATCGTCCACGGATCGATGAACCTGACCTATCGGGGAGTCGAGATCAACGGAGAGTTGGTGACGGTGTCCACCGACCCGGCGCACGTCGCGACGGTCACCACCGAACTGATGAGCCTGTTCACATGAGCCAGGAGATTGCCCCGACGACCGTCCTACAGCGCTGGCCGTCACTTCGAGACGCGTTCTTCGCACCGCCCAACAACCTGCGCATTGGCAGCGGAATACCCGCCCTCGACCGTCTCGTCGCGACCGCCGATGAGCTCATCGCCCAGGAACCTCCCCAGCCGGTGGTGCTGCCCGCGCTCATCGGGGGCGCGACCCATTACTTCGCCATGGCGTTCACGGAAGACCAGTCCCGCATGCTGCGCGAACTGCTGCAGTCGCACATCGGCAAGACCTGGACCGACTTCGACGGCCAGAGCATATACGGCAGAACGAACGGCGATCCTCTGGAGGAGGCAGCAGTTGCGTTCGCCGGCAACAGCCGCTACGTCTATCGCTTCAGGGTTGCCGACCAGGCCCAGGCCCGCAACCTCGTACGCGAGTCGATTCAGGCCCTGCTGACCTCGATCGGGTCGGCGCCCCGGCGACAGGCACGAATCTCCCTGCCCATCGGACGCCTCATTGGCGGCCTGGCTGACGCCTGCGCCGCTGGCGCGGAACAGGCAGCGCAGGCTGCCTACGCGATCCTCGCCAACGACCACCGCTTGTCGCAGGCGAACCGACTGTTCCTCCAGATCCAACTGCTCGCCGCATTCGAACGCTGGAACGACCTCGACCAGCACCCGGCTCTGGACATGCTGCTGAGGCTCCCCCGTCCGAGCCTGGCCTCCGACGCCCTCGCGCGTCTGGCCATGTCAAACCTGCCGGACTCGCCCGACCTGGTGACGTTCGCACCGGTCGCCACACGCTTCAACGCCCTCATCGACTCGGTGTCGACGATCCGGTCAGCCGCTGGCGCGCGGTATTACGCGCTGTGGGCACTCGCCGCCGGCGAGCCACCCGAACTGCTGCGACAGCGACTAACAGAGGCGGGATGGGCCGCAGACCCGACCATTGTCGCCGTGCTGAGCACCGTACCTGCCGCTAGTCGTGCCCCCACCGCGCCCGTGGCCGCGCCCTCGATCGCGCAACTGCGCCAGCGCGCCAAGGAGGCCATCGAGGCCGGCCGCTTCGACGCCGCCGTCGACCTGCTGTCGGAGTTGTCCGCCGACCTCGTCGACCTACCAGCCGTCGTCGAGGCGGTGTCGCACACTTTCACGGCCAAAGCGATTGCCCTGCTAGAGCGTCACCGCGCTGAGTACGGCGACGACGCCATCCGCCGTGCCTTCAACTCGGCGCAACGCTTCGACAGTCAGATCGAACCGGCAGCGCTGCCAGTCAAGCTCATCGACTTGTTCTCCGCCTCGACGAACCGTCAACGGATATCTGACCTCGTCGCGTCCATCGAACGCATCGGCGTGGCCGAACTGCGGGCGCCTGGCGGTACCGACGCCGCGTGCCAGGCGATCCGGGAAGTCATGGGCGGCGACGGGCTTGGACGACTTTCCCCCGGAATCGACGTGTGCATCGATCTGGTCCGCGACCTCAAGACCAGTGAAGCCCCGATCGACGACGTCCGGTCGCTCAGCTACCAGGTGCTGGAGTTGTGGGCCTACCACGACAGCAGCGGTGACCGGCATCGTGCGGCGCGGATCGTGCAACTCGTCGGTGACCTCGTCGAGCTCGGTCTCGGCGTGCAGACCTTCGACGAGGTCGTCGAACTTCTCCGCGCCGGGTGGGACCCGTTCCTCACCGACGCCGACCTGCCGATCGGCCTGGACCTGCTCGAACACCTCCTCGCCCACCGCTCCGACGTCAGTGACAGCCTCGACAAGTTCGCCGCCCCGATGCTGTCACGCATCGGGGCCTACAACGCCACACGCGTCCCGTCAGCGGCACTCGCCATCGCCGTCGACCTTGCCCCGTCGTTCGGGCTCATCGTCGCGGTCCCGCCCCCATCGGAGACCGTCGGCGAGCGACCAGCGACCGCGCGCCCAGGCCTCTGCATCGGCTTGTACTCGCTGCAGGAACACGCGCTCGACCGCGCCGCGCGGATTCTGCGTCAGCGTCACCCCGGCCTCGACGTACTGGTCTGCGCCGACCACGTGGCGACCGACGCGTTGCGTGCCGCGGCGCGTGCCGCGGACCTGTTCATCGTCATGGATCGTGCCGCCACCCATGCCGCCACGACCGCCCTCAAGGCGGAACGGCCGACCGCGCCGATCCGCTACGCCGCCGGGAAAGGGTCGACCTCCATGATCGAGGCCGTGGAGGCATGGCTCCGCGACGAAGCCACGCCTACCCGCGACGACCGCCTCACGAGTGGTGCACCGTAACCAGCCCGGTGGTGGCCGGTCGATGATATGACCCGAATGACCTCCAAGCGCTACGGCAAGGGCTCGATCATCCTGACTCCCAACAAGGCCTCAGCCCCAGATGAATGGGGACAGGCTTTCGCGACGGTGGCGGCGCGAAAGCTGACGGACCCTGATCCGATGGAGGCAGGGGGCGAACTCGATGCGGCTTCTGCTGTTGCCCGTCGAGAAGGGGGCTTTGCTCTAAGTCGGAATTCGCCAGAATCCGGAGATCGGAGTTCCCGGCCTGCCTGCGTGAGTACGACCTGGATGGGGGTCTTTTGCGGACGTCCATAAAAGTAAGATGGTTGGGCCAAAATAGCCGGATTCTCAATGGAATGGAGCACTGAGCTCACTTGCCAACCTTGGCGAACGTTCGTATCATCATCAACAATAAGTCACTTTGGGGGAGTTTTGGAACGATCCCTAGAAGAAACGGTGGCGCGTGCCGCGGTTCGCCACGCCATCGACAAGGTCGGCGAAGCGCACGGTGTCCCCATTCTGGGGACCGTCACACTCGCGGTTTACGACGAACTCAGCCCGGAACCGCCTCCGACCTTGAAGGATCGATTGTCCGGGGCGATCTCCAGCGCTGCCGATACGGTCGGCGGGGCAGTCGATGCGGTCGCTGAGAAAGGTCCCCAGATCCTCGAAAGCGCAGTCATCATCGGATCTGTCGGTGCCGCGGTGGTGAGCGGGCTGACCAATAGCGGTCCACGAGGACCGTTGCCCACGGCGAAGAAACCTCCAAGGGGTCGAAGGAAGGCCTGATCCATGCCGGCGAGAGTGGAATGCGGGCACTGCGGACGGCGATACTGGAACACCCGGTCATCCCAGGAAGAGTCTTTTTTGGAAGAGGCGGATAAACTCTTTCACCTTTTCCGAAACACCATCACGAATGTCCGTATGGGTGATTACAGGCCGGGAAGCTCGGTCGAGATGAGTCGATGCCCGACCTGTCGGGAACTAAATTTTCGCTGTCCAAAAATATCCTGCGGGCGATGGGTCGGCGTCGGAAGAGAAGCTGCGGGAAGTCCGCATAAATGTCCCTACTGTAATGCACAGTTCACCACATAGGGTCTCATATGAAAATTCACTGCCCGCATTGTGGGCTCAAGCACGACACCGAATCACAAGCGTTGCCATCGGCCGGTGAATTTTTTGACCTATTCGTCAACGCGGTCATTGGCAGTGACTCCGGGCAAAACGCGCGCGAAGATGACGAAGGCCCTCTTCCCGATAGCCATTTCTGTCCAGGGTGCCATAAGGCCATAATACATTGCTCAAACTGTGAGCGGTGGTTCGGCGCCGCCGCAAAAGATATTAGATATGGTCGCTACTGTCCACACTGCGGGGTCAGCCTCTAGGTGATCGCCGCTGGCAGTGGGATTGGCGGTGCGGGTTCGATGTCGTCGTCGCCATGGTGACTTCTCGTCAACCGAGCGGGAAGCGTAGCAGGGCGAAGGGGGCCGTCGACGAGGTCTTGGTCACGCGATCCTGGACCGGCTCCATCACTAATGAAGGTCATCGCGAACAACGGCCCCAAGCTAGCGCCTCAAGAAACTGCCTAGCCACCCCCGATACCCACGTGCCGCCGCCGACTGACCGGCATCACCATGCCATCCAACACTCCGGCCTCGATCCGCACCGCAAGCCCAACTACACCCCGGCGAGCGGGCCCAACTGGCACAACTCCTCACCCAGATTCGACACGTCCCTCCGGGGCACCCCAAACACCCGAGACTCCGGCGACGGACACTCCCACGATCTCGATCACCAGATAACAGCTGCTGCAGGCCTACCATCTCCTCGCGGCGTTCCTATCCACCGGCCCCATGACTGGGGCCGAACCGCGCCAATGCCTGATCCGCCCTCTGAACATAAACCGACGCGCAGATCACTCTGAACGTTTACAGTATGCGGCGTGTTATCGAGTTCCGCCGCGCCTACGGCCTACCCTGACTTCGTAACAGGAGATGAGGTAGTCCTGCAAGCGGGCAATGTCGCGCGAGGTGTTCTCCACTCCATTCCATGCGCGCGGCCCATCCGCGAAGGGCCAAGATCCTTCGGTCCAGTGACAGTCATCGGCGATCACTTTAAGATCGACGGCGAACTCTGCCGCACTCACGATCTCATAAGCGCTGCCGCGCGCGTGCGAAATCTCGTCCATGAGCGCGCCCATGCCCATGATGCCGACCCCGTGCATAAGCCGCGACCGCCGCGGCGACTTGTTCCACGCGTCCGGGAACACCTCGGCCACCGCACCCCAGAAGTTATCCAGGATTGATATCATACAGCCGAAGTTCGGGCCTCTACCGTCGCCACGATAGGGATAAAGAGCTCCGTTACTCAGGCTATTCTCCAACATTCGCAGTATCGAGTTATCTTTGATCAGCCCATTCGGATTGGTCGGCGTCTGGATCATGCGACGCAGCGGCGACGTCGTTGAAAAGTTCAGTCGTTCAACGAGGGTTGCCGGCAATTGGCGTGCCATGAGCGGCGCCGGGAGCGCACCGGCCGCCCCGGGGAGAAGCTCGTGAATCAAGCCCTTCGGCAATGCCTTGGTGGAGTTGACAAGGATGAACTGGGATCGCTGGTCAGCATGAGTATCGGTAATGAACGCGGTGACGCAGATCGGGAATTCATCGAGCTTGGAGTCACGAATGGCGGCGCTGCGCTGCTGGCCGTCCACAATGAACCCCGGCTTGTCCGCCTCCTCCCCGTCGATGACAACAGGAATGATGATCGTTCCGGAGCGTACGAACGCAGGCCGTTCATCGGTGGACTCGTCTGCATAGAAGCGGACCCGCTCGTCGAAGGCGACCACGATCGCGTTGGGCAGCAGCGGGCTGGGGTCAGTGTCGAGATAACGGCGGATCGCCGCGACGTGGGCCTGGCTCTCCGGCCGTTGGTATCCGTGCAGTTCGGTGGCCTCGTCGCGACGGATACGGGACACAGTCGCGATGTCCGCGACGTGTTTGCCGTCGATGGCGAAGGTATAGACGCGCCGATTGGGTCCTTGCTGGATCTCCAAGGCTGGCAAGCGCAACGTACGCCGTTGGCGGCTGGCCTTAGGCGGCGTGGCGGGTGTCCGCGTCACGTGAGGTCCTCTCCGAGTTGGGCGCGCAACCGGTTCCTGAAGATGTGCAGGTTGTGGAAGCCGCGCCGTTTGTTGCGTTCAGTGCCGCGAAATACGGCGATCTCGATACCCAAGGTCTGGCACAGCGTGCAGGTGCAGTCTCGCCAGGGTCTATCTTGCAGCGTCCGGCGGTAGGCGGCACTGCGGTCGGTCTTACCGTCCCAGACTTGGCTGTAGTTCTGCAGCGCCGCCAAGGTGTCATCGAGAGACGCAATGCCGGCGTCGTAGTCGCGCAGCAGCCGCAGGGCGGAGCGTTCTAGGATGATTGCCTGCCGTTGGTCTACTTCACCGGAGGCAATCCGTTTGCGCAGCTTAACGTAGCCGTCAACCTGTGGCACGCGCAGAGCGATGTAGGTGCTATCGAAGGTGTAGTAGTTGTCGCGGTCGTCCTTGAACGCTTGCCGGAACGGCGAGGTACTGTCGAAACTGGTGACTCCATGAGTGGCGAAGGTGGGGATGTCGTCACAGCGGCTGATGCCTAGAAGATGTAGTTGGGTGTCGGATCGCCGTATGTCATCGACGGCACGCAGGCAGGCGAGGATCTCGCGGGTCTTCAGCGGCACCATGCCGCCCATAGCGATGCGCCGATAGCCGATGCGTTGCAGGGCGACCACCGCATCTGCGTAGGACTGTGGGCTCCACCCTTGGGCGACTCCGAGCGGGGAGAAGCGGACGCGGCGGTCTTTGCACCGTTTCCAGAAGTCGTTGGCCAGGGTGAGAGTAATGTCCTGGCGACGTACCCATTCAATGGCTCGTTCGTCGTCGCGGCTGATCTCTGGTTCGTATTGGAAGATGACGTGGTCAACGGCGATGCCGTAGTCGAAGCCGCACCCGTCATAGAAGTCGATTACATCATCGACGCTATAGGGCGGATAGGTCTCCTTGACGTACGAGAACGCCCCGCAGTCACCCATGATCCGTAGCGGTCCGCTGGCGTGGTCGAGACGGAAGAACTCGCGCGCACCTTCCCGATAAAGGCGGCGCCGTTGAGCACCCGTGTACTTACCGGCGCTCCCGTCGGAGTAGCCGTCCACGATAGATTTCGACACCAATAGGCCGTGGAAGGGCGGCGGATCCAGGACTTCGTGGGCGTAGAGGTCATCACGCTGCCGCACCCGTAGGGGGTCGCGTTCCTCGGTGACGAAATCGAAGCCAGGGTCAACCTGGTCCTGGCTGTCAGGAAAGAAGAACCTCACGACTGTGACGCCCTGACGTCGCGATAAACGCGGATGAGGTAGTTCGACAGCGTCTGGATTTGGCCGTCGACATTTTCCACGGCGTCCCAGGCCAAGTTGATCTGGTCCCAGGTACCGGACGTCCACCGGCAGTACGGGGCAATAAGGTCGAGATGCTTGCGGATCTCGATGGGAGCATCCGGACCACGGGGGTCGACGATGACGAGTACGCGGTCCATCAACTGGCCCATCGCGCGGATGCCAGCACCGTGCATGAGTCGGCTTTCGGTGGCTGGCTTACCCCAGGCGTCGGGGAACACGTCGCGCACGGCGCTCCAGTACGTGCACAGCGCCTTGTGGATGCCGTCGATGTCGATTTCGTTGCTCGTCAGGTTCCGAAACGGGTACAGGCAACCGTTGGCCAGGCTCTTCTTGATCATCGACACGATACTATTGTCCGCGATGACAGCAGTGTGGGCAGCCTCAGCGCGGGTAGATGCCCGCTTGATCATCTTGTAGAACGGGGACCGCTCGTCGGTGTTGAGCCGGTCACATACCAGAGACGGCGCCTTCCGCGCGCTGAGTCGCTGGGGCAGCGGCGCGTCGACCTCGGGAAGCAGTTCAGTGACCAGGCTCGGTGGCAACGGTCGGGTGTTGTTAACGCGCACGAACTGGTCGCGTTGCAGGCTGACCGTGTCGGCGACAAACGCGGTGACCGGGACTGGAAAGTTGCTGCGCTCGGAGCGGGACAAGGCGATCGCGCGTTGCTGCCCGTCGACGATCCACGCCAGTTTCGGCTCTCCGTAGGCGGCTAGGGGCAGGGTCAAGATACCAGCGGTGGCTAGGCCGTCGTTGGCGCGCGGCCCGCGGCTCCCCGTGAAAGTGGCCCGAGATGACAGGGCGAGGATGATCGCGTTAGGGAAAACGACCGGGCCGCTGTTGAGGTAGTCGATGATGTCTTGGACGTGGCTGCGGACCTCAGGCCGCTGGTAGCCGATCAATTGACTGGCCTCGTCGCGGCTGACTCGCGACACGTCCGCGACCTGGAGAACTTCGGCGGCAGTCAGTGTGAACAAATACAGCGGGTGGCCATCGAGCTGCTCGATACGCAGCGCTCGCCGCTTCAATTCGGGGGCCGATTCAGTCATGGTCGATGCGCCCCACATACGTCGCGGTGCAGTTGCGCGAAGCGGCGCTGTTCGCAGGAGCGGCCGGTGTCCCGCAGTTGCCGCAGCAACTGGGTCGCGCTGTTGTGAGCATGACCGTGGATGTAGGCGACGAGCTCGGCATCCGACATGCGCTGGCCTGTCGCGCGAGGCGTCGGCGGGTTATCGGGTGCCGCAGCCGCTGCGGCGTACCGCAGGGCAGTGCGGCGCGTACCGGCGCCGTGCTCGAGGAGGTATTGGGTGGTGCGGACGTTGAGGGCTTGCAGGCTGCCGCCGACGGTGTGTTGCAGCGTCGCGGTAACCGGTACCAGCATGTCGACGAGTAGTGGGTGTCCGTTAGACGGCCCGACCACCGACAGCGCGTCGGAGTCGAGGAGATCGGCGGCGGCGAGTAGGTCATCGCCACAGGCACGCTGATAGGCAGCGGACAACACCGCGATCACAGTGGCATCGGGGTCGCGTGCGGCGAGCGCGGCGAAGCTGCGTGGCTGGTCGGGAGCGGGCCCTGCCCAGGTGCTGAGGCGGTGCCACCAGTCGGCGACCTCACTCACGGAGACACCGACCGCGTCGGATGCTGGGACAGAGAAGGTAGCGGCGTAGGCGCAAATCGCGGCGTCGGCCGGGATGAGTCCGTAGCCAGCCGAAGCGATCCACAGCTGCGCCGTCTTGGCCGCTGGCGTCTGGGTGAGGGCGCGGGCGATCTGCCAGTGTTCGCCAGCATAGAGGTCGACAGCCGAGTAACGGCCGCTATCGCTATCGTCGAGGCGGGCAGTCCAAGCGGCGAACCGGGCCGCCGGCCGTCGCTGGGTGACCGCACGCAGGTGAAGGTCTACGGGGATGGCGTGGCGTTTGCGGTTGGCGCAGGTCACAACGAGGTGTAGCGGGCCGCCGCTGGTGGCCGTCATCGCAGACGGCCATCTTGTATGGGCCATGAGGCCTGGGCGAACGCGGCGTGGTTGTGGATACTCTCGTCGTTAACCACCCGGACGGTGCCGCAGGTGATCCGCGGGTCATCACGCAGGGCGATGACGACATTCCGAGCCATATCCTCAACGAATACTGGGTGTTCGTATGCGGCCATGGTCACGTGTCGCTCGTCCGGACGCTTCAGCAGCGCGTAGAGCGGCGACGAGCCGCAGCGTTCGCCAATGTTGATCAGTTCATCGAACCACAGGCCGCCTGGATCTTCGAGGTTGACGTCGATGGTGACCCGGCCACGTTGGTTGTGCGCTCCGTAGTCGCTGATCGCCTTGCTGCATGGGCAGACGCTGGTGACCGCTATTTCGGTGCGCAGTTGCAGCACATTGGTGTCGAAGCCGACGACGGCAGTGATGGTGCAGGGATAGTCCATGAACGAGGCGACACCGGTGACTGGTGCCTGGCGTTCCAGGAAGTAAACGAAGCTAGCCGCTACGGTCGCGTGGCGTGAGCCCATGCGTTGGCGCAGATCGTCCGCCATGAGCAGCATGCTTGCGGTGTCAAGTTGGTCTCGCCAGGTGTGCAACACCTCCACGAACCTAGACAGGTGCGCACCCTTAACCTCGGCAGCTACGTCGACGGTCATGGTCATGGTGGCAACCGTGTCGCGTTTGCCGCCCTGACCGTCGCACACCAGTACGGGGTAGCGCAGCCCTTCCACCCCGACTGTGCCAAGAGCGATACCCCGTTGGTCGGGTAAGGCCTGCACGTCGATGAGACTCATCGCTCACCCCTATACACACAACCAGAGGTGCACGTCTCGCGGACCACGATCGCTGACAGCGGCAATGCATCGGCCAGCCGATCCCACACCCAGCGGGCCAGGTTTTCACTGGTTGGATTCTCTAAGCCAGGAACCTCATTGAGGTAATAATGATCTAATTGCACGATTACCGGGTTGACGGCAGCTTTCAGATCACCGAAGTCCATGATCCAACCCATGGACGGGTCAACAGCGCCAGAGATGCGGACCTCAAGCCGATAGGAGTGGCCGTGCAGCCGGGCACACTTGTGTCCCTCTGGCACCTGGGGCAGCCGGTGCGCGGCTTCAAAGGTGAACTCGCGGAAGATCTCCATCACGAGATCCCCAGGTACTTATGCGTTTGCAGGCTGAGTTGCCACTGCGGATGCTCAAGGCAGTATGCCACCGCGGCAGCCGTGTTCGCCTCTCGATCCGGGCCATCCATCGGTTGCAGAAGCAGTCTAGTGAAGGCCAAGTGCTCGAATCGTTCAGGCATTGCCTCGGGCTGCGGGAACACCAACTTCAGGTCGTCACCAGCGGTCAGGGCCAACTCTGTGCCGGCCTTGGGGCTCACGCAGATCCAATCGATGCCCGTCGGCACAGGAAGGGTGCCGTTGGTTTCAATGGCGACTTCGAATCCTTCAGCATGTAGCGCCTCTACCGCAGCGGCATCGAGTTGGAGCAGCGGTTCTCCACCCGTGCACACCACGTACCGGCGGGCCTGTGGATGGTCTCCACCCTGCCAGGCCTTGGCGACTGCGGCGGCGAGATCGGCCGCAGAACGAAAACGGCCCCCGCCGGGGCCGTCCGTACCAAGGAAGTCCGTGTCACAGAACTGGCATATGGCCCGATGTCGGTCCCGTTCCCGACCGGTCCACAGGTTGCAGCTGGTGAACCGACAGAACACCGATGGCCGGCCTGCATGGCTACCCTCGCCCTGGAGCGTGTAGAAGATCTCCTTGACTCGGTACACGATCACACCGTCGCCATCACCGGGTCCGTCATCCCGAGCACTGCGAAGCCCCGGATGCGCAGCAAGCACGAATCACACGTTCCGCATGCGCGGTCGCCAATTGGATCGTAGCAACTGTGGGTCAGGCCGTAGTCCACGCCTAGCTTCAGGCCGTAGGAGATCGTCTGCGCCTTAGTCAGATCCACCAGCGGCATATGGATCTCCAGTTGTTGGGTCCCCTCGACGCCCGCCTTGGTGGCAAGGTTCGCCATCCGCTGATATGCCTCGATGTACTCTCGCCGGCAGTCCGGATAGCCGCTGTAATCCATTGCGTTTACGCCAATGAATATGTCCGAGGCACCGAGCGTCTCCGCCCATGCCAAGGCAAATGACAGGAAGATCGTGTTGCGGGCCGGCACGTACGTCACCGGGATCCCCGAGCTGAGTTCATCGGCGCTGTCGTGATGGGGCACCGCGATCGCAGGGTCGGTCAGAGCGGAACCACCGAACACCCGCAAGTCAATGTCGGCGATCACATGGCGGCGTGCACCGAGTGCTGCGGCAACGCGTGTGGCTGCCTCCAACTCAACGGAGTGTCGTTGGCCGTAGCGGAAGCTCAACGCGTACGGATCGAACCCCTTGCTGCGGGCGATTGCAAGTACCGTCGCGGAATCCAAACCACCGCTGAGCAGCACCACTGCCTTCGGATCGCTCATCGCACACCCTCGCTCAGAAACTGTATGAGATATGGAAACTACATGGGCGTAGTTCTGCGCATCAGCGGCCACCGTACCGTGAAATAACTGCATGAGGAAGTCGTAGCGCCGAGGGCAGGCCGCACGGGTGATGGTTGCCTGAGCCTCCCGACCTGGAGACCCCACGGGAACCCTCCCCCGCGCTGCTGGCGCTCGCCATAGCCACCACCGGCTGTGCGGCCACACAGACCGCGGTGCCCGCCACCACCCGGCCCAATTCAGCCAAATTCCTCGGCGCCCGCCGGGAACATCAAGGTCGTTGGCGCCGACAACCCCGACGCGACTGATGCTGAACTCACCGACCCCACTTCCAGGAGTGGCTCGGCACCCAACCCTGACACGGACGGATAAGTAGGAGTTCGTTTCCCTATCCACCAGGGCGGTGGATAGGGAAACGTGGACCTACCCGTCGCGGTTGTTCGCTGATCGCAGGCGAGAGCAGCACCCGCACATTGCGGCGATCAGGATGCCTTACGTCCCGTCCCCATACGTGCGGCTCGGCGGCACCGCGTCCTCCGTATCGGACGTCTGGCTCGCTTCCACATCGGTGGACTGTGCCCTTTCCTTGTCCACCTCAGCGATGATTTCCTCCGCTTCGCGCTGCTCCAATCCCCACCGGCGCATCAGTGGGCGCCGACCGATGCGCTGCTTACCCTCGCCAAGGCTGTCGATATAGCTGAGCCGTGCCGCTTCATGCCGGTCGAAAGGAAGCACCGGCACCACCCGTTCCACCTCGACCACGGTCTCCATGAGCTGGCACACGTGCTCTTGCGCCTCGACCGCCTCCAAGGGTCGCCGATTGTTGCGAACGATCCACATCAGTAGCTCGTACGCTCCCGCGAAAGCCAGCGGTGCCAGGGCACTGACCAGCCGCGATCCGAGTCCACCGGACCAGCCGTGCGCCACATTCGCCGCCAGCGTCACCGCGCCGCCCAGGGAGAGCGCCACCCACGCCAGCACTGGCACACGAAGCCGACGACGCGAGCAATAGACCATCACCAGCGAAGCCATGACGATCACGCCGTCAGACATCGCTGGATACAGGATGGCCATGTCGTGCCGCTCACCCAGGGCGATCGCAAGACCGTAGAAGTGGTGGTAGGAGACGTAGGCAGCCGCGCCGGCGACCGCCAAGAGGACAGCCACGGCAAAGCCCAGGATGATCCGGTCCCCGTACCGATCACCCCGGGTGCGCTCGACCCAAGCCCCTTCGATCGGCACCACATCCCCGGCAATTGCTCGTGTCGAGACGTGGCGCGCGGCCCGGCTTCCGGGTCGCTCAGGTTGCCGGGATGCGGGGAGGGGTTCGGTGTTGCAATCACCTAGGCCCTGCCCCCGTACCACCGTTGTCCTGGGCGCGGCTGAGGCTGTCTGCTGAAGATCCTTAACTGGCGGTTGATGGACTTCCCCGGCATGGGCGTGTGCCGCGAAGTAGGGCCCGATCTCGTTGAGGTGGGTGCGGGCACCGCCTCCCTGGGCGCCTATTCCGGACATGAGATGTCCAGCCATGGAGCGTCAGTGCTGCTCAGGAGATAGGCGAACGGTTCAAGTCCCCCCTCGGACACGTACCCGTACCCCATGGAGTCCTGGTTGCCATAAGCGGCGACCAGGACTTTGTGCTGTGCGGGGTGGTAGATCAGCTCCATGCCGAGTTCGGCGTAGATCTTGGCCTTGCGGGCTGGGTCGGCTTTCTCCAGAACATCCACGAGGCTCCTAAGGTCACGCAGGCACGCGGCCAGACCATCCCGACCCAAAGATCGTGGCCGCGTGATCGGAAGCCGTCTGAGCCGGTGTTCCAGCGTGGTCCTCCGCCCCTGTTCCTCGGTCATCCAACCGGCGATGAGCACAGGGTCTGCGCCAGCCTCTAGTGCAGCGCGGTGCCGGGCCAGCTTCCGGTCACACTCTGCCATCTGTCGTTTGATGGTCTCTGTCTCGCGCAGCTCGGGGACCGGGGCATCGTGGGACGCGACCAGGAGATCCATGGTCCGGTCGATGCTTGACGGAGTGAACAAGCGCGCCAGCCAGCGATCCAGCTTCCGCGTAATGTCGATCTCGCGCAGGTAGACGTTTCTGGGGTGGGTCACCCGGTTGGCAAGTGCGTATTCCTCGGGGAACCGGCACCGGTAGTAGGGCATCTCATTGGACCAGTGGCCTTGCATCCTTCGGTGGCAGAGTCCGCAGACCAGGCGTCCACGCAGCTGATACACATGCTGAGCTCTCCTGACGGTCTTATCAGTGGGGCGATCACCGCGACTGTGCAGCGTCTCCTGAACCGCCTCGAAATCGACACGGTTCACGATCGGTGGGTGAGCGGGAGCATCCGACCAGATCCATCTGTCCTTTGGGTTCCAGCGGAGTTTGGTGGTGTGGCCTAGGCCGACGTCGTCCACGTCGATGAGGACCTCGTCCATGAGGACCTCGTCCATGCGCTGTCGGTTCCATACCTGGTGGCCGGTGTAGCGGGGGTTGGTCAAGATGGCGCGCACCGCGCTCTTGGACCAGGCGATGCCGGAGCGGTGACGGTTCCGGTCCGGATCATGGGCTGAGGATCTCGTTGTAGGTCAGTCTCTCGGCGATGGCGAACAGGCCATAGCCGTTGAGGAATGCGGCGAAGATCTGTTCCACGACAGGCGCGGCAACGAGATCGAGTTCCAGCCGGTGGGCGCGCTTGCCGTCGGCCGCCTTGGCGGGGTTGGGGTGTGGGCCCGCGTCAGCCAATTGGTAGCCGTAAGGTGGCCGGCCTCCCAGGAAGCGGCCTTCCATCTGGGCTTGGGCGGACATGGCGCTTCGCACACGGACCTTGATCCGATTGCGCTCGCCCTTGCTCATACCGCCGAACACGCTCATGACCAGGTCATGGGCCTCGTTGTTCGGATCGATCGGACCGCCCACCTCGGGCACCCACAGTGGGATCCCGAAGTGCTCGTTACGGCGTGGCCATCGAGACGCTCCGTCGAGCCTTGGATGAACTCGCGCGCGAGGGCGTGATCGGCGCGCAATCGACGCGCGGTACATACGTGATCCAGGTTCCTGACCGCATCGAGCCGCCCGCCGAGTTGCAGCAAGTCATCAGCGAAGTCCAGCGGCTAGCCGAGCGCTTGAAAAGCCTGGAGGCACGGGTGCGGGACCTCGAAAGCCAATGAGCTACTCACGTCCATCCGTCACGAGCCCGGCTTTCGAGACGACGTAATTCGATGATCGAGTGATCCCCTGACCCATCGTGGTCCTCGCGTTCGGCTGATCACCTCTGGGACGCGAATGTAGTCGGCGATTCGTTCACGCGGTCGCCTCCTCACCCGCCCGCAGGGCGGTGGCGGGCGCGACGGCCCGCGGCGTTGAGGGCGTGGGGTATGACGGATGGCGTAGACGATCGCGGCGGCGGCGAGCAGGCCGGGAATGACCGACAGGCCGATCGCCCCTTGGACGCCGATGGTGGGCGACCAGGGCGATGGCCAGCAACGGCCCGAAGATGGCACCGAGGTTGTCCATCATCCGCTCGAACCCGTAGGCCCGGCCGTAGGCGGCGGCCGGGACGATGTCGGCCAGCAGCGCGTTGCGGGCCGGGACCCGAAGACCGCGGGTGGTCCAGGCAGCCGCGCGCAGCACGCCGACCTGCCAGACCGAGGTGGCGACCGCGGTCGCGGCGCCCAGGACGGCGGTGGTGGTGTAGCCGCCGACCGCGACGGTGCGCCGCCGGTGCGGGTCATCGGCCAGCGCGCCGCCGGCGAACCGGGCGGCCCCGGCCAGCGCGTCGGAGATGCCCTCGATAGCGCCGAGGGCTGCGGCGGGTGCGCCCAAGGTGGAGGTCAGCAAGGAGGGCAGCAGCGCGGTTGGGATCTCATGGCCGACATCGGCCAGGAAACTGGCCGAGCCGATCCCGGCGACGCCGCGGCTCATCCAAGCCCCGTTCTTGGCAGCGGCCGCAGGTGAAGCGGAGGGCTTGGTGGTCGACTCGGCGGGCCCGCTCGTCATGCAGGACAGTCTCGCCGAGCGCGGTCAGCCCTGGCATCAGCAGCGTGTCCGTCCTGGCCGCCCGGCACCGGGTGAGCCTGACCAGGGTCGCCCGGCCCCCTGCACATCACCACCGGGTGGTGGCTGGCCCAGCACGTCCGCACCGAATCTGACTACATCGTCATGCTCGACGCCTTCGCCAATACGCCCGGCGTGCCCCGAGCTCGATATTAATTGGGGCTCCTACTTCCGTCGTCCAGTTCGGACATGCCCCCCGGCTCTGGTCCCCGGTGCTCGGCTGCGCCATCATCCACGAGGTCATCCCCGACCTCGGCGGACTCCGGCAGCCGACGGACGGATCCGCCCTGCGGCTACCGGTCGCCCGCGGCTGGCGGGCCCCGTGGCGAGGCTCTGACGCGAGCCGTCTACGAATGCTCATTGCGCCGCCCGCCTGCCGACGGCCCTGCCGTCTGCCAAGACCCGCGAACCCGGTAGCGGCCCTCCGCCCGCCGGGGAGGACCGCGATCACCGGTGGTCAGGCGAGCAGGCGGTCTCCGATCCAGCCGGTTGGCGCGCAACCCGGCGGGATGGCGAAGACCGCCGACCCGATCGGGGTGACCCACTCGTTCAGCAGATCGCCGTCGGCCAGGCGGCGCTGGACGGGAACGAACTGCCGCTCGATGTCCGCCTGGTACGACGCGAACAGCAGCCCGGAATCGGAACGGCCTTCCCGGCTGAGCCCTTCGTCGTAGTTGTACGGCCGCCGCAGGATCCGCAGTGCCGGATCCTCCACGTGCGCCCGCCGGATGTGCGCGAACTCCGAGATCACCGGAAAGCCGATCCGGGTGACCTGGTCGAAGTCCGGTTCGTCGCGTTCGTTCCTGCCGGTGAGTGGAGCACCGCTGTCCAGGCGGCGGCCGATGGTGAACTCCCGGCCGACCCGGTCGGTGGCGTCCCACTCCTCCAGTTTCATCCGGATCCGGCGGAGCACCAGCGTGGTGCCACCGCGCAGCCAGTCCGGGCCGTCGGAGATCCACACAGCCCGGTCCAGGTCGGTGGGATTGACGGTTCCGTCGAGCTGGCCCATGAGGTTGCGCTGGGTCTCACCGGAGGCAGAGGTACGCCGGAACCCGCGCTGGGTCCAGCGGACCCGGGCGAACGCCCGCGCGTCCTTGACGATCATGCGCAGGGCGTGGGCCAGGGTGAGGGTGTCGTCGGAGCCGATCTGGACCAGGAGATTGCCTCCGCTCCACTTCTTCTGCAGGCGATCGGTCTTGAAGGACGGCAGGGCCGGTACCGGTGACTTCAGACCGGCCGCCGCGAACAGTCCGGGGCCGAAGCCGAAGGTGACCGTCAGTCGGGCCGGAACCGTGGCCAATTCTGGTTCGGTGTCGGCCAGTGCCGGTCGGCCGGCGGTCAGCCGGCGGGCGTCGTCGGTGAGCAGGCGCAGCAACCGGCCGATCGCCTCCCGGTCGATCCCGGCCCGCAGGTCGAACCCGGCGAAGACGGCATGCGCCTGCGGAGGTGTCGCGATTCCCGCCTGATGCGTTCCGTCGAACGGCTCGGCGACCGCTGGGGCAGGCGTGTGACCGACCCCCGGTCCCGCTTCCTGGGACTCTCCGCCCTGCGCGGAAGGGCGCGTCGCGAGGGCGCTGACCATGGTGGCGGCGCCTCCCGCGAACAGCCCGCGTCGAGTGAGATGCTGGGTCATCAGCTCTCGCCCATGTCCATGCCGGGCTGGTAGTCCTCCTTGCCTCCGGCGAAATCCTTGCCGACGGCGGTGAACTGGAGTGTCCCGCCGTCCTTGAGCGTGAGCGTGAACTCGATCTGGGCGCCCGGCTTCACTTCTTCGGTGACACCCATGAGCATGATGTGGTCGCCGCCGGGCTGGAGCTGGTGGCTGCTACGGGCGGGGATCGTGAACCCGCCCTCCTTCGGCCTCATGACCATCTTTCCGTCAGTGTCCACCACCTCATGCAGTTCGACCTTCGGAGACAGGGGTGAGGCGCCGGAGACGACGACCACGTCGGCGTCGGTGTTGTTGACGAGGGTGCCGAAGGCGGCGGTCATGCCTTCCTTGGTGGTCTTCACCCAGGGATCGGTGATCGACAGGGTCGGCGCGGGTGCCGGGGTGGCCACGACGGACGGGCTGGCGGGTGCTGGTGCGGCGGCAATCGGTTCGGAACCGCAGCCGGTGAGCGCGAGCGCGAGCAGGCAAAGGGATGCCGCACGGCGAACAGACATGGTCATGCCTTTCTCGCCCGGCACGGTGATCGTGACGGGCAGGGGGTTGTCACACAAGTACGGGAGACCGACCGGCGTCAGCGCGGGTCGATGAACGAGCGGTACCACCTGGACCATGAAGGTCAGGCGGCGATGACAACCCCGGGTGGCCCACGCCTGCTCAGCGCGTGACGGAGCACCGCGGACCGCATGATCGTTGGCTCAGCGCGCCAGGGCCTGACCCGGTACGTCCAGGCCGGGTCGGGATGGACGGCGAGTATCCGGCACAGCCGTACGACCAAGCGGCGAAGCAGTCCCCACAGGGCGGCTTCCCCGCGCGCCAGCCACATCGCGATCAGGCCGACCGCCCACCCGTGCAGCACGAGCATGCCCAGCCCCGGGACCAGCCCGGAGTGGACGTGCCCGAATGGTTCGGCAGCCGACATCGTGTGTGCCAGTGAGAACAGCAGATGCAGCCCGACCTGCACCCCCGCGAGCAGCCCCAGGATTACGCCGAACGTCCGTTCCCGCCCGGACAGCGGAAGCGCGGCGACGAACACGAGCCCAAGCCCGCCGATCAGGCCCGGCGCAGACACCGAACCTCCGCCGAAGACATGCGCCAGCGCACTCAGACCCACGCTGACGACGGCGAAGGCCGCAGCGCGAGCAAGGCGGAAGGGCATGGTCGCGGACATGATTCGGCAATCATTCCATGCGAACCCTGCGCTCTAGAACCCGCCGCAGGACACCAAAACTCGCGGGAACTATTGGCGTAGCGCATCCGACAGCTGCCATGGGTCAGGACTGAACCCGCTCAGGTCCCAGGCCGTAGCTGCTGATGACACCAGATCGAGGAGAGCCATGAACACCCACGAGTACGTGGTGCAGGGGATGCACTGCCAGAACTGTGTCGCCAAGCTGACCGGAAAGGTCAGCGACGTTGCCGGCGTGAGCGGGGTCGACATCGACCTGCCCACGGGCCGGATGGAGGTGACCGGAGTGGACCCCGTCGACGACGCGGCCATCCGGCAGATCATTGAGGAGTCCGGGTACACCCTCGCCTGATCGTGACCCTGATCGTGACAAGGACATTGACGGTGACGACCACCGAGCTCTCCATCGGCGGCATGACCTGCGCCGCCTGCGCGAACCGGATCGAGCGCAAGCTGCGAAAGCTCGAAGGTGTGAGCGCGGCGGTCAACTACGCGACCGAGAAGGCGAGCGTCACGCATCCGGCGGACCTTGACCCGGCGGTCCTGGTGGCGGAGGTCGAACGCGCCGGATACACCGCCGAGCTGCCGCAGACGATCCGCACCCGCGAGGAGCGTGACACGCTGGAGGATCGGCTGATCATCTCCGCGTCCTGCGCCGTCAGCGTGATCGTGCCCGCGATGGTTCCGGCGCTGTGGATCGCCGGGTGGGAGTGGGTTTCGCTGGCGCTCACCCTCCCGATCGTCCTGTACGGCGGATGGCCGTTCCACCGGGCCGCTTGGGCCAACCTGCGGCAGCGCTCGGCCACGATGGACACGCTGGTGTCGCTGGGCACTCTGGTGGCGTTCGGCTGGTCGCTCTGGGAACTTCTCGCGGCGCGGGCACAGCCGACCGGACATCACGCCACGCATGCCTCCGCGTCAGCCGCAACGCATCCGATGGTGTATTTCGAGGTCGCCGCCGGAATCACAGTGTTCATCCTGGTCGGCAGGTATCTGGAGGCCAGGGCCAAACGCCGTGCGGGTACGGCGTTGCGCGCGTTGCTGGATCTCGGCGCCAAGGAGGTCGCCCTGCTCCAGGACGGCCGCGAGATCCTCGTCCCCGCTGACCAGATCAGCGTGGGCGACGTCTTCGTGGTACGCCCCGGAGAGAAGATCGCCACCGACGGAACGGTGATCGAGGGCGTCTCCGCCGTGGACGCCAGCCTGCTCACCGGCGAGTCCGTGCCAGTGGAGGTCGGCGTCGGGGATCGGGTCGTCGGTGCCACCGTCAACGCGGGCGGACGGTTGGTGGTGCGGGCGACCCAAGTCGGCGGCGATACCCGGCTGGCCCAGATCGCCCGCCTGGTCGAGGCGGCACAGTCGGGCAAGGCCGACGTGCAGCGCCTCGCGGATCGGGTGTCGGCGGTCTTCGTCCCGGTGGTCATCGTGATCGCTCTGGCCACGCTGTCGGCATGGCTGCTGCTGGAATCGCCGCCGGCCGAGGCGATCCGCGCCGCCATCACCGTCTTGATCATCGCCTGTCCTTGCGCTCTCGGCTTGGCCACGCCCACGGCCTTGCTGGTGGGAACCGGTCGCGGAGCCCAGTTGGGGATCCTGATCAAAGGACCGGAGGCGTTGGAGCGCACCCGCCGGATCGACACCGTCGTCCTGGACAAGACGGGCACGGTGACCGAGGGACGGATGACGCTCACCGCCGTGGTTGCCGCCGATGGCGAGGATTCGGACGAGATCCTCCGATTGGTCGGCGCATTGGAGGGGGGATCGGAACATCCCATTGGGCGGGCGATCGCCGAGGCGGCGGAGTCCACCCTGCCCGTAGCGGAGTTCGCCGCTCTGCCGGGGCTCGGCGTTGAGGGCAGGGTGGCGGGGAAGTCGGTCCTGGCCGGTCGGCCGGATCTGGTCGCCGGACGGTGGGGCGATCTGCCTTCGACGGTGGAGAAGGCTCTGGCAGAAGCGGGATCGGTCGGTGCCACGGCGGTGGTCGCGGGCTGGGATGGTGCGGCCCGTGGAGTGCTGGTGGTCTCCGATGTGGTCCGATCGACTTCGGCACAGGCCGTACAGGACCTGAAGGACCTCGGGCTTTCGCCTGTGCTGTTGACCGGAGATCATCCAGCTGTGGCCGAGGCCGTCGCGGCCGAGGTCGGGATCGGCAAGGTGATCGCCGGAGTGCTGCCCGAGGGCAAGGTCGAGGCCATCCGTGACCTGCAGCGTCAAGGGCGTTCGGTCGCCATGGTCGGTGACGGCGTCAACGACGCGGCGGCGCTGGCCCAGGCTGATCTGGGCATCGCCATGGGCACGGGCACCGATGTCGCGATCGAGGCGTCCGATCTCACCCTGGTCAGCGGCGACCTGCGCGCGGCGGCGGATGCGATCCGCCTCGCCCGGCGGACGCTGGCGACCATCAAGGGCAACCTGTTCTGGGCTTTCGCCTACAACGTCGCGGCGCTTCCGCTGGCCGCGGCGGGACTCCTCCATCCGATGATCGCCGGAGCCGCGATGGCGCTGTCGAGCGTCTTCGTGGTCACCAACAGCCTGCGGTTGCGGCGCTTCCGCTAGCGGAGCACGCGCCGCGCCACGGCGCTGATGTGGAGTTCGTCCGGGCCGTCGAGCAGTCGGGCCATCCTGCCCGTACGGAACAGGGCGGGCAGTGCGGTGTCGGGGCCGAGCCCGGCCGCGCCGTGGACCTGGATGGCGGCGTCGGTGACCTGTTGAAGCATCCGGGCGGCGGCCACCTTGGCGAGGCCGGTTTCGATGCGCGCGTCCTGGTCCGCGTCCACCAGGGCGACTGCCTCGAAGATCAGGGCACGGGTGGTTCTGATGGCCAGTAACGCCTCGAAGACCAGGCTCTGCACGAGCTGCAGATCCGCGAGCCGTCCGGTGGAGATCGAGCGCGTGCGGGCCCGCTCACGCATCAGGATGAACGCCCGCTGAGCCTGGCCCAGCCAGCGCAGGCAGCGCAGGAGACGACCGAGCCGGACTCGTTCGCCCACCACGCGGAGGCCCTTTCCCTCCTCCCCCAATATGTGGTCGGCGGGCACGCGTACGCCGTCCAGGGCGATCTCCCATTGGCCTCCGGCCCCGAGGACCGGGAGTTCGCGTACCACCCGGAAGCCGGGGGCGGAGGTGGGAACCAGCAGGGTGGACAGGCCGTTCGTGCCCGGCGATCCACCTGACGTGCGCGCGAGCACCACGGCCAGGTCGGCGTGGGCGGCGCCGCTGACGAACCACTTGCGGCCGTGGACCGTCCACGAGCCGTCAGGCCCACGGGAAGCGCGCGTGCGGGTGAGCGCGGGGTCGGAGCCGGGGGAATCGGGCTCGGTCATGGCGTTGCACATGGTCAGTTCACCGCTGGCGAGCCGCGACTGGTATCGGTCATGACCGGCGAGGGTCCGGACGTCCAGCAGCAGAGCCGATCCCAGAATGGCGGGGCCGTGGTCGCTCGCACCCTCTGCCACCGCGATGTGGGCGTAGTCCCGCAGCGCCAGGCCGTTGCCGCCGAGTTCGGGCGGCAGCGACAGGCCCCACAGCCCTTTCGCGCGGGCCTCACTCCGGAGTTCTTGGACCAGCGCGTCCGTCGCGCCGGCGTCCAGGGCGGCTTCGTGAGGAATGACGCGTTCGGTAATGAATCCGGCTACCTCGTCCCTCAGGTCGCGGACATGCGGCGGGCAAGCGGGCGCGCCCCACTGCTCTCTCATCCCAACTCCAGACATGCCGGGAACTGACAGAAATTTCCATACGACTCCCTGCTTGGAACAGGTCGTAGGAACGCGCGTCCTGGTTCCCGCCCGCGTCAGGCACGACTCACGGCTACCGCCGTGGGAGAGGAGAGCCATGACAGGCCCACTTCGGGATATCGAGGTAACGGCGTCAGGACCGCCCGCACTCACCGCCATCGCCGTACGCCATCTCGCCCTTCTGGGAGCCGAAACCACCGAACGCCCGGCCACGGAAGGCCCCGGGATCGTGACGGTCACCGGGCAACTGACCGCGGAGATCGCCTGGGCGATGGCCGCCCCGGAAGAAGACGTGAGCGATGAGGCCACCGCCCAGGCAGCCACCGGCGTCACCCATGTGCACGGGCGCAGCGGCGGCGCGCCCCGGGGGCTGGCGGCCGACTATCTGACCACTACCTGCGGCGTGCTGGCCGTACAAGGCGTGCTCGCCGGATTGATCGGCCGTGCTCGCGGTGCGGCGGTGGAGAGCCTCAAGACCGGGGTCGACCTGGCCGGGTTGCTCAGCGTGAGCCAGTATCTGGCCGCCGCGACCGCGGACGAAGACGAGGCAGTGGCGTACGCGCCGGGCGGGCCTCCCTTCACCACGAGCGACGGCGTCCGCTTCGAGGTCGAAACCCTTGATGCGGAGGTATGGGTCGCGTTCTGGCGGGCGCTCGGCGCGCCGGAAAGGCTCGCCGCCTCCGCCTGGCGGTACTTCCAGTTCCGCTATGCCACCGCGAGTTCCCCGCTGCCCGATGAGCTGCACCTGCGCGCGCGATCCACCGACTGGTATGCCGTGGGGCAGGCCGCGAAGGAGTCCGGCGCATCCCTGTGCGCCCTGCGCTCCCTCGCGGATCGCCTGAACGAGCCACGACCTGACGCGCCCTGGGAGCTGTCGTCCACGCTTCCCGCAGGCGATCTGCCCCGATCCACGGCGGAGGTCAGCAGGCCGTTGGCGGGGTTCACGGTCCTGGAGGCCGGGCGAAGGATCCAGGCGCCGCTGACCGCCCACCTGCTGGGCCTGCTTGGCGCCGACGTCGTCAGGATCGAACCGCCGGGCGGAGACCCGCTCCGCGGCATGCCGCCCACCTGCGGAGATCTGTCGGCGCGCTGGCTGGCACTCAACCGGGGCAAGAGCGCGGTGGAGATCGACATCAAGTCGGCGGCGGGCCGGGCCGAGCTCCGTGACCTGGTCGCGGACGCGGATGTCTTCGTCCACAACTGGGCCCCGGGAACGGCGGAACGGCTCGGCCTGGACGACGGCGATCTGTCGGCGGTCAATCCCGGCCTGGTCTACGCCTACACCAGCGGCTGGGCCGGGCGGCTGCCCGGCGCTCCGCTGGGCACCGATTTCATGGTCCAGGCCAGAACCGCCGTGGGCGAGGCGGTACGACCTGCCGGAGAACCCTCCGCCCCCTCACTGATGACCTTGCTCGACGTCCTCGGCGGCCTGCTCGGCGCGGAGGCCGTGCTGGCCGGGCTGCTCCTGCGCGAGCGGGACGGGCGCGGGGTCCGGGTGGACTCCTCACTGCTCGGCGCGGCCGAGGTGCTCACCGAGTCGGCGTTACGCAAGCTCGCCCAGGGCCTCGATCCGCGCATGCCCGCGGGGTTCCGCCACCCGTACCCGACCGCCGACGGCTGGGTGGCCGTGGCCGACGGGTGCGAAGATCCTGGACCGCTCACCGGCATGACCACAGCCGAGGCAGTCCAGAGGCTGCGCACGCGCGGATCGCGGGCCACCGCGGTCACGACCGACCTCAACGCACTCCCGAGCGACGAACGCTTCGCCTCCGTTCTGACCCGTGACGAGCACGGCGCGATCGCCGTGCCCCCTCCTTGGAGATTCGCATGACCTTGCACCTGAATGATCTCGTCCCCGCGACGCTCCGCAGAGCGTGGGCGGCTGATGGCACCTGCCCCGACCTTGACTTGTACGCGCTGTTCCGGGCCCACCGCCTGGCGGACCCGAGTCGGGTGGCCGTCGTGGACGATGCGGGCGAGCTGGTCTACGCCAACCTCGACCTGCGGGTCCGCGCGGCCGCCGCAGGGCTCAGACAGCTCGGCGTATGTCCTGGCGATGTAGTCGGCATCCAGCTGCCGAACGGCAGGGACGCCGTGATCGCCGATCTGGCGGTGGCCGCGCTCGGCGCGGTCGCGCTGCCCTTCCCGGTCGGCAGAGGAGCCGCGGAGGCGGTCTCGCTGCTGGGCCGCTCCGGAGCGCGGGCAGCCATCGTGGCAACCGAGTATCGCGGCATGCCGCACGCTCAAGATCTGGTCGCGGTCGCGGCCCGCCTCCCCGGCCTGCGCACGGTGATCGCCGCAGGCACGGAGGAGCCTCCGGCGGGTGCCGTGGACTGGATCGACGTGCTCTCGACCAATGGCCGGACCTTCGTCCCCGCCCGCCCCGACCCCGACAGCGCCGCCCGCATCCTGGTCTCCTCAGGTTCGGAGGCCGAACCCAAGATGGTCGCCTACTCGCACAACGCGCTCGCCGGCGGCCGGGGCAACTTCATGGCCACGCTGATCGCCGACGAGAACCCGCCGCGCTGCCTGTTCCTGGTCCCGCTGGCCTCCGCGTTCGGCAGCAACGGCACCGCCGTCACGCTGGCCCGGCACGGGGGCACGCTGGTGTTACTCGACCATTTCACGCCAGCGGGAGCGCTCGCCGCTATCCGCGACCATCAGCCGAGCCATGTGCTGGCCGTACCAACCATGATCAGAAGAATGCTCGACCAGCCGCGCTCCGGCGACCTGCCCGCGATGACCGCCCTGGTCCTCGGCGGCGCGGAGCTGGACGCCGCCACGGCCGCCGAGGCGAGCGCGGCTTTCCGCTGCCCTGTCGTCAACCTGTACGGTTCGGCGGACGGCGTGAACTGCCACAGCGGCCTGCGGCGGACCCCGGACGACGATCCCGGGCCGGGTGTCGTGGTCGGCCTGCCGGATCCCCGGGTCACCGAGATCCGCATCGATTCGGACACCGAGGAGTTCGGGGAGATCATCGCCCGTGGCCCGATGACCCCCATGTGCTACGTCGGAGCCCCGGAACTGAACCAGCGCTACCGCACCGCCGAGGGCTGGGTCCGCACCGGCGACCTCGGCATGATCGACGAGGCCGGGCGGCTTCGCCTGGTCGGCCGCCTCAAGCAGGTCGTCATCAGAGGCGGGGCCAACGTCAGCCTCGCCGAAGTCGAGAACGCCGTGTCAACCCACCCGGGGGTGCGTGAGGTGGTCTGTGTGGGGGTGCCCGACCAGGTGATGGGCGAGCGGCTGGCCGCCTGCGTGGTCCCGCGTCCCGGTTTCGGCCTCGACCTGACCGACCTGTGCGCGCACCTGACCGCCGCGGGCTTGGACAAGGTCAAGCATCCGGAACACCTGCTGGTCGTCGCCGAGTTCCCGCTGACACCCGCGGGCAAGCCGGACCGCGCCGCGCTGCGCGCCATGCTGCCGCAACCCCAGTCGGCGTGATCAGGGCAAGGGCCGGGGGATCTCCGGCCCCACCCTGCTCACGCCGCCCGGTCCGCCTCCAGCAGTGACGCGATGAGCTGGCCACGCGCCCGCGCGACGCGGGACCGGATCGTGCCCACCGGGCAGCCGAGAAGGGCGGCGGCGTCGGCGTAGGGCAGGCCGACGAGCTGGGTGAGCACGAAGGCCTCCCGCCGCTCACTCGGCACGGCCGCCAAGAGATCCGCCACGGCCACTCCGTCCCCGGCGTCGGGCAGATCGCGAAGCTGGCACCGCTCGGCGGCGGACTGCCAGTCGGCGAGGTCGGCGACCACCGGCCGCGCGGAAGCCGACCGGAAACGATCGACCACGACCCGGCGGGCGATCGACAACAACCAGGTCCGGGCCGATGACCGGCCGGCGAACCCCGGCAGACTGCGCAGCACGCGAACAAAGGTCTCCTGGGTGAGATCCTCGGCCGACTGGTTGTCGGTGAGATAGGCGAGGAATCGCCGCACATCGCCGTACACGGCGCGAGTGAACGCTTCGACCTCGGCCGGTGTTCCCTCGCGTGCGGCCAAGGCGAGCATGGTCAACCGCTGGTCGTCCTCAACCGTTCGGTGGTGGGTCGCGACAGAACTCATGTTGATCGTTCCTTAAGAGCGGGACACGGTTCGGGGAACTGGGCCGGGTTCGCCGACGACTGTCTGGTTCGCCGGGATCTCACGGACGGAAGGGGAGCGCGATGGCGCGACCACAAGCGATAACGGCGCTGCTCACCGCGGTGATGGGCGTCTCGATGCTGCAGCTGTTCCTGGTCGGCGCGCTCGGGCCTCGGCTGGTCGAAGAGGCGGGCATCTCCCGCTCGGCGCTCGGCCTGACCACCACCGCCGGATTCGGCGTCGCGGCACTTCTGTCGCTCAGCGCGGGGCAGTGGGTCGATCGATTGGGTCCTCGTCGTTGCCTGGTCGTGCTGCTGGTCGTGGCCGCCGCGGCACTCGCCTTGATCGGATCCGCGTCCGGCACGCCGATGCTCCTGGCGGCGGTGGCGCTGGGCGGTCTCCCGCAGGCACTGGCCAATCCCGCCACCAACAAGGTCATCCTCGCCGTGGTCGAGCCCGTGCGGCGTGGCGCGATCACCGGCTGGAAGCAGTCGGGAGTGCAGCTGGGCGCCTTCGCCGCCGGACTGCCGCTCGCGAGTCTCGCCATCTGGACGGGCTGGCGTGGCGCGGTGTGGACGGCGGCGGCCATCGCCCTGGTCATCGCGGCCTGGGCGATCCGCGCCCTGCCGCCTGACCGCCCAGCGACGCCGGGCACCGCCCGGAACGCGGACCTGCCTCGCACCGCCGTAGGCCGACTGGCGCTCTTCTCCTTCCTGCTGGGCAGCGGGATCGCCTCGATCAACACCTATCTCGCCCTTTACGGCACGCAGCGGCTGAGCCTGAGCCCGGTCGTGGCGGCCTGGCTGGTCGCGATCCTGGGCATCACCGGAGTGGCCGGGCGAGTCGGCTGGTCCCGGAAGGCAGGCCGGCTCGGACAGCCCGACGCACTCCTCGGACTCCTGGCAGCCGGAGCCTGCGGTGCGGCGCTGCTCATCGCCGCCGCCGCTTGGTGGCCCGCCCTGGTCTGGGCCGGTACGGCGGCCGTCGGCGCCTTCGCCGTCGCGGGCAACGCCGTCACCATGGTCGCGGTGATCAAACGCGCCGACCCGCGAACGGCCGGCCGCGACTCCGCGCTCGTCTCGGCCGGTTTCTTCGCCGGCTTCGCCGTCGGCCCACCTTTGGTCGCACTGCTGATCGAGGTCGCCGACTATGGGTGGGGCTGGGCGCTGGTGGCCACGGAATTCGCCGCCGCGGCACTGCTGGCCGCCGCCCGCAACCGTGCCGGAACACGGGCATGAGCTGGGCGGAACGGGCGCTCGCCGAGATCCTGGAACGAGCGGGCGAGACCGAGGAGGAAGTAGGGGACCGCTGGCCGCTGTACGCCGACCCGGCCACCGGACGATGGACGACCACCGGGCGCGGTTCATGGACGGCCGGTTTCTGGGCGGGCCTGCTCTGGCTGCGGGCGACCGTCACCGGCGGGGACTCCTCTTCCGCGGCGTCCCGCACCGCGTCGCTGGCTCCCTGGGCTGACGTCGACACCGCGACCCGCGGCCTGATCTTCTGGTACGGCACCGCGCTCTCCGGCGACACCGCGTTGCGCGACAGCGCGGCCCGCGAATGTATGGACGCCTACGATCCGGTGCTCGGGCTGGTCCCCTGGGGCGGCGCGTTCGGTGGACCTCGGGAGCTGGCCAGGGTCGACGCGCTGCCAGGCTTGATACCCCTGCTGAGCCGGAGCGGCCCCGAGGGAGAGCACGCCGCGCGTCGCCAACTCGACCTGCAGATCGAACTGACGCTCGGCGGCCAGGAGGCACATCCCGCCTGGGCGGCCCGGCCGGATGGCACATGGGCGCCACATCCTGACCCTCCGCTGGGCTGGAGCCGCACGGTGGGATGGCTGGCGCTGGCGGTCGCCGACGCGGGCGCACCGCACCGAATCCTCGAATATCCGGCCGTCGCGGCCAGATTCGCTCCTGGCTCGGAACGGATACCCGCCGCTTCGGCACAGCGGTCCAGCCCGCCGGATACCTCCGCCGCCGCGATCGAAGCCGCCGCGGCGCTGAAACTGGCCGACAGCGATCCATCCGGCCCACTTCGGGACCGGGCCGCTCAGCTTCTCGGCACATTGGTCTCCGAGCACGTGCGGGCAGGTCGGCTGCTCGACGGCTGCTACGACTTCGACCGCGGTGTCGCCACCCGCCACGAGTTGGTGTGGGGGGACTTCTTCCTGGCGCTCGGCCTGGCGATCCTCACGGGAGCGATCGATCCCTTCGCCTGCTGAGCACCTGGCGCGCGGAGCGGCCGTCTCGCCGTTCTCCATGAGAATGGGGATGTCCACGTTTGATCTCCCAAGGGGAGGGGCGGTCCGAAGACCGCCCCGGGGACGGTCAGCCGAGTGCGGTGACGATGGCGTCGGCGTTGGCCCGGTACATGGTGATCAGGTCGAAGCTCGGGTCGGGGAAGTTGTTGATCACCACGCGCTCGGCGTCCACGTTGGTCAGGGCGTCCCCGCCGGGCATGGCGGAGTTGTCCAGAATGAGGTGGGGTTTCTTGGCGGCCAGGGTGGAGATCTCCCCGGCGGTGGGCGGCTGCGGGCCGTACACGCCCGCGGGTTGAGCGCCGGTCAGGTCGGCGGCCCAGGCGACGAACGCCTGGGAGACGATCACCGGCGCGGTGCCCTTGGTGGCTTCGGTGACCTTCTGCTTGAGCGCGGCATATTCGGTGTCGAAGGTCGCCGTCCACGCTTTGGCGGCATCCGCGGTGCCGAACTCGGCGGCCAGGCGCTCCACCTCGGCCTTCACCTTGTCCGGGGCGTTGTCCAGCGCCACCTCGATGAGCTTGGCGTCCGAACCCGCGGCCTCCTTGAGCTTGCCCGCGAACCCTTCGAAGGCGGCGTAGAGCAGGACGTCGGCCTCGGCGACCTTGGCCAGGTCGGACGGTTTGGGGTCGTAGTCGGGCGCGTGCTGCACACCGGGCGGCACGATCACCGTGATGTCGGTGGCGCCCGCGGCTTTGGCGAATCCGGCCTCCCAGCTGGAGGCGGCCACGACCTTCAGGGCCCCGGATTCCGGCGTCGCCGCTTCGTCGGTCCCCCCGCAGGAGGTGAGTGTGAGGACGGCGGCGAGGGCCGTGAGGCCGATTCGGCTCAGGGTGCGCATCAGTGGAGAACCCTTCCTGGGTGGAATGCGGTGGATGGGATGGCATGGAGGAGAAGCGTGCAGACGCCGCCGACCAGGACGAGCGTCGGGCCGGGCGGGAAGTCGAAGGCGAGGGCGAGGAAGAATCCGCCCACGTTGAAGGCAAGGCCGAAGATCACCGACCAGCGGATCATCGCGGCGAGCGAACGGCCGACCCGGCGGGCGGCCAGTGCGGGCAGCAGGGTGAGCGCGTCAACGAGCAGCGCCCCCGTGAGCCTGATCGCCGAGGCGATCGCCACGGCGATCACCACGAGCAGGATCAGCGTGAGCCGCTCCACGGCCACTCCGGAGCACAGGGCCAGCTCCCGATCGTGCAGCAGGAGAGCCAAGTCGCGGCGGCGCGACCAGAAGAGCAGGGGGACGATCACGGCGAGCGCCGCCAGCGCGATCACTTCTTCCGGCCGGGTGGCCAGAATCGATCCCCACAGCAGCTCGAAGGCGCCGTTGGCGTTAACCCCGGAAATCGACAGCAGCAGCAGCGCGGCGGCGATGGCCAGCGTCATCAGCAGACCCATCGCACCCGACAGGCCGGTCGTGCTCCGAGCCATCGGGGTCAGCGCGCCGCCGGTCAGCGCGCACAACACCAGCGCGCACAGCAGCGGATCCAGACCGATCAGCAAGCCGATCGCGATGCCGAGCAGGGCGACATGCATCATCGCGAAGCGGACCGGCATGATGTCGAGCCCCACGATGAACACCCCGACGATCGGCAAGCCCACCGACCCGAGCAGCAGGGCCAGCACCGCCAGCCGTACCGAGGGAAGCTCCATGAGCACGGCGATGTCGTTCACCCGGCCTCCCGCAACCGGCCGGCGGCCATCTCGGCCACCCGGTCACAGGCCCCGGCCACGACCCGGTCGTGCGTGACCACGACGACGCCCACGGGCAGGCCCGCCAGCACCGCCGCGACCTGTTCCTGCCCGTCGAAGTCGAGCGCCGCCGTCGGCTCGTCGGCCAATAGCAGCCCGGCTCCGGCCGCCACCTGGCCGAGCGCCCTGGCCAGATAGGCCCGCTGGAGCTGACCGCCGGACAACTCCGACAACGGGCGCTCAAGCAGTTCGCCGACGCCCAGCTCCTGGGCGGCCCTGGTGGCCTCCCCGGTGTGGCGACTGCTGGCCAGCAGTTCGCGGACCAGCAGCGGGAAGCGCCCCGCCGCCTGCCGCTGCGGCACCCAGGCCACCTCGGAGCGGCGCCGCGCCCACTCGGCGGAACTGCGCGCGCGCCGACCGGCGACCTCGATCACTCCACCCGCCGCACGGTGAAGCCCCAGGACGGCGCGCAGCAGCGTGCTCTTACCCGAGCCGTTGGTGCCGGTGATGGCCAGGTGCTCGCCGGGGGCGAGATCGAGGGCGACGTGGTCCACCACGAGCTGCTTTCCGTACCTGCAGATCACCTCGGACAGGCGCAACGCGCTGGGGAGGGGAGGGGGCATGGGCGTACTCCGGGTCGAGGAAGGCGTACGACGAGAGCCGGACGGAGGTATCCGCCCGGTGAAGAACCGGTTCTGCCTGAAGGTCAGCCGGTGGGAAGGGGGATCGCCGGAGGGGCCCGGCCGCTGGTCACGTGCCGCAACAGGGCGGAGCGGAGCACTTCCGGCCCAGGGGAGTCGCCGCGGAGCGTCGCAGGCGGGGTCGCCACCGGTGTGCGGCAGATCATCAGCCGGAGCACCCTGACGATGAGGCGGCGCAGCACGGCCCACAGGGCGGCTTCACCGCGCGCGAGCCACAGCGCCGTCAGCACGACGGCCCAGACGTGCGTCACCAGCATCCCGAGACCGGGGACCAGGCCGGAATGCACGTGCTCGCCCGTCACCGCCAGGGGCGCGAGCGTCGACGCGAACCAGAAAAGCAGATGGAGGACTACCTGGACTCCCGCGAGCAGAAGCGTGATCGCGCCCGTTCCGCGCTCACGGGCCGTGGCCGGTAACGCGGCGAGGAACGCGACCGCCAGTCCGCAGGCCGCCGCCCGTTCGGAAACGACGCCGCCGCCGAGCCGGTGGGCGAGGATGCCCAGCCCGGCGCACACCACGGCGAAGGCCGCGGCGCGGGCAAGACGGAGCGTCACTCCAGCGGTCATAAGTCAGCGGCTCGTTCCGTGCGGTCAGGCACGAATGCTGGCGGGATAAAGCGCGATATGGGTGCCATTACCAACTCCATGGCAGATTCCCGGGCGTACCGGGCACAACGGGAACAGCGCCACCGCAGCGGGAGCGCCTGGTCACCGGAGGGCCGACCGGGAAGATACCTCTCAGCCGGCGAGAACCGCCAGGGGAGGGCCGCGCCGACTGACCACCGTCGCGATCTCACGGCCGGCGAAAGTCTCGGGCTCGGCTGTCTGCACAGGTCGTCGCACGGGCGGGGGTGGCTGGCAGAACACGAGGAAAACCCAGCGCAGCGCCGAAAGGGATGCCCGCGCCCACAGGCGCAACATCAGCCAAACCGCGCGCTCACCCCGATACAGCCACCATCCGGTCAGCGCCGCCACCGCGAGATGAACCAGCAGCATGCCAAACGGGTGATCGTGCTCCGCGTACGTGATCATTTTGGGCGCGGACCAGCTGAACAGCTGGTGGAGAACGATCTGCGCCCCGATCGTGGCCGTCAGAACGACCTCGGCTCCGCGCTCGCGACCGTTGAGCGCATACGCCATCACCAGAGCGCCTATTGCGCCCAGGCCGATTACCGCCAGTGGAACCGATCCGCCACCTGCGAACGTGTGACCGCCGACCGAGACGCTGACGCACGCCGTGGCGAAGACGGCGGCTCGCACCAAGCGAAAGCTCGGCTCCCGGGGGGTCACGACCGACATCCTTTCAGCGAAACGCCCGGCTGAGAAGACCGGTCAGTCAACGCGCGCGAACGGGAAGTCAGTGATCCGCGTTGTCGCCAGTGTCGGGGATCATACGCGCGCGAGAAGCGCGGGACAGGCGTCGCTGCTTGTGGGAGCATGTGGGCGTCATGCGGGCCTATATCCCCTTACGCGTCGTGCGGTCGGCGGCCTTCACCGCCGTCTGCGTTGCGCTGGCGGCTCTGGGGCACTGGTTCGCGGGCGGGCTCTCCCCAGGTGCGGGTACGGCTCTGCTGGGCGCCGGTGGCGTTCTGGGCGTGACGATTCTCGCGGCGGGCAGGGAACGATCTCCTGCGGTGATCACGGGCTTGCTGGGAGCCGGGCAACTCTTCCTCCACGAACTGTTCACGTTGACCTCCCAACCCGCCCACCCCCTCCACGGCCACGACCTGAGCGTCGATGTCGGGATGCTCCTCTGCCACCTGGTGGCGGCGTTGATCGCCGGGTGGTGGGTCGCGCGAGGAGAAGCCGCCTTGTGGTCGGTGTTGTGTCGCCTCGTTGGCGATATCTCCCGCCTTCTCCCTGTGCTGCTGTCAGGCCCCGCACAGATCGACGTGGTGGCGCGTTTCAAGGTCGCGGATGTGTCCGGCTTCGCCTTGCTCGAACGCGTACTCAGATACGCCGTGCTTCGGCGTGGTCCTCCGCTTCCTGCCGGTTGCTGAGTTCTTCGCGTGAGCCTTTGCTCGCGTCCTTCCGGCATTCCCGTACATAGTGGAGATTCCATGTCCGTTTCAACCGTCGGCCGTCGAACAGGTACGATCGCCGCCGCCGCCCTCGCACTAGTCGTGGCCTTGGCCGTACCGGCTCTGGCTCACGTCACGATCCAGCCGGGCACCGCCGAGCAGGGCGGATTCACGAAGATCGCTTTCCGGGTCCCGAACGAGCGGGACGACGCTTCGACCACCAAGCTCGAAGTCACTTTCCCCACCGACCATCCGCTGCCCTTCGTCTCGGTCAAGCCGATCCCAGGCTGGGACGCCAAGCTGACCGAAGGCAAGCTCCCCAAGCCCGTCGTGTCCGACGACGGCGACGAGGTCACCGAAGCAGTCCTGAAGATCACCTGGACGGGGGGCAAGATCGAGCCCGGCCAGTTCCAGGAGTTCGAAGTCTCGGTCGGTCCGCTGCCGACCGATGTCGACGAACTCGCCTTCCCCACCGAGCAGACCTACTCCGGCGGCGAGGTCGTCAAGTGGGCGGACCCGCCCAAGGCGGACGGCTCCGAAGGCGAGCACCCGGCCCCCACCCTGAAGCTCGTCGCCCCCACGGGCGAGGGCCACGGGCACGGCACAGAAACGATGTCACCGTCAGCGTCGGCTCAGCCTTCCGCCACAGTCACGGTGACACCTGTCCCGGTGGCGGCGGCCTCCTCCGCTGACGGCACCGCGCGGACTCTCGGCTGGGTGGGCATCGTCATCGGTCTCGTCGGCGCCGGTGTCGGCATCGCCGGATTCCGCCGCTCTCGCAGCCAGTAGCCGCTCGTCCGTGGCCCTCCTCCGCACGGAGGAGGGCCACGACATGGGTCGGGGCTATTCCGTGCTGTGGGGTCGGGTCTTCTGGAAGGTGCGCATCCAGACCGCGATGCCGATCACCACCAGGACCGCCAACGACACCCACAGCCAGCCCGAAATTCGCGACTCGGGTTCATCCGTCGCGACCGTAGTGGCGGACGGAGTCCGCGCCGCCGCCGCGGGACTACTTGTGGATGCCCCCGATCCGGTGACGGTGAAAGGGATCTCGCCCTCAATGGGATGACCGTCGGAGGAGACCACTCGCCACGCGATCGTGTACCCACCGGGAGCCAGTGGGGCGGCGACGTCGGTGAAGACGGTGGAGTCGACAGACCGGGGCTTGCCCAGAGCGACGTTCTTGCCCGCCGGGTCGAGCAGGACAACGGCGGGAAAGCGCACATGCGCGCTGTATTCCAGTTCGATCGTTTCGACGCCGGGGACTTTCGCGTTCTTGTTCGGCGAGCTTCGCTTCAGGCTGTCGTGCGCGAACGCGGCAGGCGCGGCGAACACCAGCAGGAAGCCGCAGGCGACCGCCGCGGATACTGTCGTACGGATAAATCGCGATATGGGTGCCATACCAACTCCATGGCATATCCCGGGCGTGCCGGGCGTAACGGGAACAGCGTCACCGCAATCGCGGGCGCCTGGTCACCGGAGGCCGACTGTGCGAATTCCTCAGCCGGCGCGCACGGTCAGCGGAGGCCCATGCCGCCAGACCGCGGTCGCGATCTCCCAGCCGAGGTGGGGCTCGGGCTCGTCCGCCGGGGCTGCTTGCCGTACGGGTGGAAACTGCTGACGGAACATGCCGAAAAGCCAGCTCAGCGCGAATAGGGTGCCAGTCGCCCACAGGCGCAACATCAGCCACACCGCCCGCTCACCCCGCTGCAGCCACCATCCGGTCAGCACCGCCAGCGCGAGATGGACCAGCAGCATGCCGAACGGATGCTCGTGCTCGGTGTGCGGCAGCATGCCGGGAGCGGCCCACGCGAACAGCTGGTGCAGGATGACCTGCGCTGTGATCGTCACCGCCGGCACGACTTCAGCGCCGCGCTCGCGACCGTTGAGGGCGTAAGCCATGCCTAGCACGCCGAAGGCCCCCAGGGCCATCACGGTGACCGGGACCGATCCGCCACCCGCGAATGCGTGTCCAGCCGCGGAGGCGATGACACACACCGTGGCGAACACAGCGGCTCGCGTCAGGCGCAGGCTCGGTTCCCGGGGGGACACGGTCAACATCCTTTCAGCGGAAGGGCCGGCGGAGAAGACCGCTCCGGCAAAGCGTGCCGATCGTCTCAATACGCCCGCAGGTACGTGCCGCCAGGCAGGTCAGTTCACCGCAAGCATGACCTTCCAGCTTGGGCGGCCTGAGTCCTGGCACGTTGCTTCCGGCACTAGACGCTGCCGGATCCGTCACAGCCTGTTCCTGGATCGCGGTTAAACGATCAAGTTTCGGCCGGTCTCAGGTCATTTCACCGCTTACGCGCTGGGCGGTGGCGACCAGGTTGCGCTGGTTGGGCCATCGTCCCGCCGCGCCCGGTCACGTGCGCGGACACCGGCGTCCTCCCGGGAACCAGACAGTAATGCCGAACGACTACTGAACCGAACAACGATGTGAGGACAACGCATGTGGTACCGATACCGGGCGGCTTCGGCTGGAGCTCAGCCGCGGGGCGGGCGGGCAGCGGTTCCGGCCAGCCGGTTTCCATTGCGCCGATCCGGCGCCGCACGCACGTGTCCTGCGTCGATGAACAACCCGCAGGCGGCGACCCTCCGCCTCCCGCAACCGATCCCGCGCAGGTCTCGGCGGCCCGCGCGGCGCATCCCGCCGGAGACGTCACCTCGGTGATGCCCGCCATCGACGAGACCAGCACCACGCGCGTGGTGTTCAGCGACAGCACCGTGCCCGCCGACTACGCCATGGCGGTCTTCGCCGATCCCTATACCGCTGAGATCCGCGGCCAGGTCCAGACGTTCGGGCAGTGGCTCGGGGTGCGCGCCTGGATCGATGATCTGCACCGTAACCTGCACCTGGGCGCGTTCGATCGCAACTACAGCGAACTGGCCGCGAGCTGGATGTGGATCGTCGTCCTCGGTGGGATCTCCCTGTGGCTCGGGCGGCGCCGGGCCGATCGCCGGCTCCGTCGCGTGTTCTTGCCGGACACCTCGAAGCGGGGCGCACCCGTAACCTGTCGTGGCACGCCTCGACCGGTATCTGGATCGCGCTCGGCCTGCTCCTGCTGTCCGCCACGGGTCTGACCTGGTCCAACCACGCGGGGGCCAAGATCGCCGACATCCGTTCGGTCCTGGAGTGGACCAGCAGGCCGCTGGAGACCAACCTGACCGCGACGACCGCGGCCGGAGGCTCCGGGCACCAGCACGGTTCGCCGGACTCGACTACCTCGGCCGACGTGATGAGCACCGGGGTGGGGATCGACGGCGTGATGGACGCCGCCCGCGCCCAAGGGTTGCAGGTCCCCCTCTTCATCACCCCGCCGGATGAGGCCGGCAAGGCGTGGACCGTGGCGGAGAGCAAGCGGGACTGGCCGACACGGTCCGACGCGATCACCGGCGACGGAGCCACGGGCTCGGTCGTCGACCGGCTCGACTTCGCTGACTGGCCGTTCATGGCGAAGATGGCGAACTGGACGATCGACGCGCACATGGGGATCCTGTTCGGGCTGGTCAACCAGCTCGTCCTGGTGGCGCTGGCCGTCTGGATCAGCTACGTCATCTTCCGCGGCTACCTCATGTGGTGGCAGCGCAGGCCGACCAGGCGCACCGGCGCGGGCGCGCGTTTCGGCCGCCCCGCTCCGCGCGGCGGTCTTCGCGCCCTATCTCCCTGGGTGCTGGTGCTCGTCATCGTGTCGGCTCTCGCCGTCGGCTACTTCGTGCCGTTGTTCGGCGTCAGCCTGGCGGTCTTCCTGGTCGTCGACACCCTGCTCGGGCTCAGGCGGGCCGGAGGGCGGACGGCCAGACTCTCGGCGTCCCTCCCGGAGACCCCGGCGAACGACAAAGAGTCGGAAACCCCGGCGGACCACAAGGAGAACATCGGGGCGTGACGCCGCAAGGCGCTGGTCGGATTCAGCGAGTCATGGAGCCGAGGAGAACGACAATCGTGGTGAGAGCGGCGGCGAAAGCCATGGCGACAGGCGATCCAGGCGCCTGTCGTGGGGCGAACGCCGGTAGGCGACCTTCACGGCGACCCAAGCGCCCTGGGCGAGAACACCTGCGACGAAGGCCAGCAGTAGTGGCATGAGTCCGGCCGGGACAGGCAGGGCGCTCGTGATCAGAGCACCCGCGACCGGACTCAGGCAGGCCAGCCCGATCCATGGGGCCACATACCGACGTGGTCGTGCTCCCAGCAGCGCGGCCAGCGCCAGCCCTTCGCTGCCCGCGTGGACGAACAGGGCCGAGACCACGATGATCGAAGGAGTCAGGGCCAGGGTCGCCCCCTCCAGAAACCGGTGCAGGGCGAGGCCGGACGCCGCGCCGATGCCGCCGGCGCGGCTTGGCTCGCACGGACAGCAGGCCCATTGCCGACAATTGTTTCGGCGTAGAAGACAGAGGCCATGTCCTCTCCCGTGAGTCCCGCCCAAGCCGTCGGCGCGGCCGTCGCAGGATCGTACGGACCTGTGCCAGGCGCGTATCTACCTGTGAAGTGCTGCGAGAATCCCCCGGCACATGTCGGCGGAGCGGCGCGTGACCTCCGCGCACATCTGGCAGTGGGCGTGTTGAGCGGCGTGCTGGTTACACAACGCGTGACTACGCTCGCATGCCAGTAGGCAGGCTTCGACCTGTGCGCTGATCAGGCTGCTGTCAGGACCGCTTCCCCGGGTCAGGACCCGGCGTGTCGTTCCCGCAATGTCCGCGCAATCCAGGTCCCGGCTGATCGCCGACGCCATGGTGAGCGCGTCCTGCTCACCCAACATGCCCATCGCGCAGGCGGTCACCGCCTCCTCGCATTCCTGCAGGGTGTCCACCGCATTGGCGAGGATGTCGCTGCTCAGTCCACCTTTGACGGTCATCGTGTCGAACAGTTCACGAGTCCGAGGCATGATTCCTCCTCGTCGAGACGACGTTTCCCTTCCACACTAGTCCAGACTTCTCATAATGGAATAAATGGGACGAATATTTCGATTTGGAGCACCCGAGCCGGCTGGCCCCAAAGTTCCGTTGTGTAGTCCGCTTCGGGGAATAACGGACGTCGGGAACTCCCCGAACTCCCGGGACGACCATCTCTGTGGGCCTGGAGACGCGAGTAGGCATGGAGGTCGCTGGTGGGATGGTGTGAGGCACGCGATCAGCGCCACGCCAGCCGGTCGACCGGCTGATGGCGGCACCTTCGCCGGTGCGCCTGCGTGGTCTCTCCTTGACCGGTGCTCAGTTCGCGGTGCTGGCAGGCGGATTGCTGGTCAACGTCGGCTCTTTCTCGGTTCATCCGTACATGGCCGTGCTGTTGCGTGAGCGTATGGGCCTGGCGATGGAGCAGGTCGGCCTGGTGCTCGGGTTGGTGACCCTGGTGCAGTTCGCCAGCGCGCCGGCGACCGCGGCGGTGGCCGAGCGGGTGGGGCTGAAACGATCCCTGCTCAGTGCTCTGGTCCTGTACAGCCTCGGGGGTGTGGCCTTCCTCGCGGGAGCGGTGAGCCCGGCGCTCACCGTCGCGGGCCTGCTTTTCATCTCCGGCGGCGGGTCACTGTATTCGCCCGCGTACCGCAGCTACCTCGTTCAGGGGGTGAGCAGTGAGCAGCGGTCCCGGCTGGTGTCGGCCGGCAACGCCGCCGGCAACCTCGGCATCGCTCTCGGGCCGGTGGTGGGGGCCCTGCTCATCCAGCGGCCAGAAGAGATGTTCGCCGTCGTCACCACGGTGTACGTCAGCCTGGCGGTCGGGCATGTCTTCCTGCGGCGGAAGCCGCGCGTCGAGGACGCCCCGGCGGTTGAGCCGTTCCGGCGGATGCTGCACGGCCTGGCGGTGCTGCCTTTCGTCGTCACCGCCCTGTCCCTGTACATGCACATGCAGTTCTACCAATACCTGTCCAGCTACGCCCAGGACCGGGTGACCGTCCTGACCTTCGGCGTGGCCATGATGGGATACTCCCTCGGCCTGGCACTCATTCAGCCCCTGGTGGCGCGGTGGGTCGAGCGCATGAGCTACCCGGTGGCGATGGCGATCGGGTTCGGCTGCCTGGCGGCGGGGATGGTCGCCTTCGCCGGTGGGAACGGGCTCACGATCGTGGCCGGGGTCACCGCGATCAGTGTCGGCAACGCGGTGTTGTTCCTCAAGAACGACCTTGAGGCGCTGGCGCGGTCGAAGCGGTCCACGACCGTGGTCTTCGGGCAGCAGCGGCTGGCCGTCGGGGTCGGCGCCTGCCTCAGCGGCGTGGTCGGCGGCATGGTGTACGGGTTGTTCGAGCGCGGCGGGTACCTTCCGGGGTTCTGGCTGGTCGTGGCCGCCCAGTGCGTCCTGATCCCGGTGCTCGTGCTCGCCGTGGCGCGAGTCAGCGGCCGAACGGGATCGTAGGGGTCGCCGCGATAAGGGCCCGGGTGTACGGGTGACGGGGGTCCGTGGTCACCTCCAGGGTCGGGCCCTGCTCGACGATACGGCCATCGTGCATGACCGCGATCCGGTCCGCGAGCTGCCTTACCACGGCGAGATCGTGGGCGATGAACAGGCAGGCCAGGCCGAGCCGGTCGCGTAGGTCGCACAGCAGGTTGAGCACTTTCGCCTGCACCGACACGTCGAGCGCGGTGACGGGTTCGTCGCACACGAGCAGGCGGGGCTCCAGGGCGAGCGCACGGGCGATCGCCACCCGCTGCTGCTGCCCCCCGGACAGCTGCCGGGGCCGTCGCTCGCCGACCTCGGGATCGAGCCCGACAAGGTCCAGCAGTTCATCTACGCGCGCGGACCGGGAGCGGGCGTCGCCGATCCGGTGGATGAGCAGCGGCTCGGTGAGAGCCTGCCGTACCGTCTGACGGGGACTGAGAGTGAGATACGGATCCTGGAACACCATCTGGATGTGCCGTCGATGCGCCCGCAACGCCTGGCCCCGGAGGGCGTGCACGTCCACCCCTTCGAAGCGCACCACGCCCGCCCTGGGGCGACTGAGTCCGGTGATGACGCGCGCGAGCGTCGTCTTGCCGCAACCCGACTCGCCGACGACTCCGACGATCTCGCCCGCGTCGACGCGGATGGTGACGTCCTTCACCACGTCCACACGATTCCGGTATCCGGCGCTGAGCCTTTCGACTTCCAGCACGGTCACGCCCCTCCTCTCGAACAGGCCGACCGGTGTGTGGCGGCGGAGGTCAGGACTTTCAGAACCGGCCGGTCGTTCGTGCAGGCCGTGACGGCGATCGGGCACCGTGGAGCGAACGCGCAGCCGCTGCTGTCGTCGGGACCGGCGCCGGGGCGTCCCGGCATGGTGCGGAAACGGGTGCCCGGCACCGCACCGGGGAGCGGCACGGCGTCGAGCAGGCCACGGGTGTAGGGGTGGCCCGGATCGTTGATCACGGTGGTGAGCGGGCCCGATTCGACGATCCGCCCGGCGTACATGACGGCCACGCTGTCGGCCAGCCGCGAGACCACCGCCAGGTCGTGGCTGACCACGATCATGGACATGGACAGCTCGTCGCGCAGCCGTCCCAGCAGGTCGAGCAGTTGCGCCTGCACGGTCACGTCGAGCGCGGAGGTCGGTTCGTCGGCGACGAGCAACTCCGGCTCACCGGCGAGCGCGATGGCGATCTGCACGCGCTGGCGCATCCCACCGGAGAGCTGGTGGGGGAACTGCCGGGCGAGCGCGGCGGGGTCGGGCAGACCGACCAGGCGCAGCAGCTCTTCGGTGACGCGGCGGGTGGCGGCCCGCCGTCCGCCCCGGCCCGCGTTACGGACGGCCTCATCGACATGCGCGCCGATGGTCCGCAAGGGGTTGAGCACGGCGAGGCTGTCCTGGAAGACCACGCCGACGCGACGGCCGTTGACCAGGCGCCGCTCGTGGGGGGTGAGACCCATGAGCTCGCCGGATCCCAGCGTCGCCGAGCCGGTGGCGACGGCACTGGGATCCAGCAGCCCGAAGGGCGCCAGCACGGATGTGGTCTTGCCGCTGCCGCTCTCGCCGACGATGGCCAGGACCTGTCCGCGCCGAACCTCGTAGGAGACCTCGGCGACGACGCGCTGCGGATATCCGACAGACAGATCTTGTACGCTCAAAACGACGTCACCCTCGGCAGCGGTGGGCACGTGGTCGGCGAGCCGACGCCGGGCCGTGGGGCGTACCCACCGCAGGATCGAGGGCCTCTCGTCGTCACCCGCCAGACGCTCCCCGAGCAGGTTGCTCGCGAACACGACGGCCGTGATCGCGATACCGGGCGGGTAGGCCAGCCACCAGGCGGAGGCCAGGTAAGGCCGCCCCTCGATGAGCATCTGACCCCACTCGGCGTACGGCGGCGGGATGCCCAGGCCGAGAAAGCTCAGCGTGGCCACGCCGAGCACGATGGAGCCGACGTCGGTGCTGGCGTAGACCAGGCACGGCGCGAGGGCGGGCGGCAGCAGATGCCTGCCGATGACCCGCGCGGGCGAGGCGCCGAGCAGCCGCAGCGCGTCGAGGTGCGGACTGCCCCGCAGACCGGCCACCCGGGCCCGCGCGATCCGGGCGTACGGCGCCCACGCCCACAGGGACATCGCGATGATGAGGTTCACCACACCGGGACCCCGCACCCCGATGACCGCCAGCGCCACGAGCATCCCCGGCAGTGAGACCGCCATGTCGACCACCCGGGAGATCACCCGGTCGGCCCGGCCGCCGAGATATCCGGCGATGGTGCCGGTGATGACGCCGACGGTCAGTGAGATCGTCAGGACCGCCGCCGTGACCGCGAGAGAGATTTGCGCGCCGTACAGGATCCGGCTGAGCTGATCCCGGCCGAGCTGATCGGTGCCGAGCGGATGGTCCGCCGACGGCGGCAGCAGACTGGCCGCCAGATCGACGGCCGTGGGATCGACCGGCGCGAGGACGGGCGCCAGCAACCCCGCGATCGCGAACACGACCAGCGGAAGGGCGACCAGCACGGTCCGGGTCACGCCGTCCCCTTCCGGAGCCACGGCGTGGGCACGCCGCCGTCTCGGCGGGACCGGGGGTCGATGAGGACCTGCAGGACGTCGGCGAGGCGGTTCGCCAGAATGAACCCCCCGCCCAGAATGAGAGCGCTGGCCTGGAGCGCCGGGACGTCCCGGGCAGCGGCCGCCTGGACGAAATAGTCCCCCAGACCGGGCCAGCCGAAGATCTGCTCCACGACGACCGTGCCCACCAGCAGACTGCCGACCGTGATTCCGGACAGGGACAGGATCGGCCCGGCGGCATTGGGCAGACCGTCACGGAACACGATCGAGATCCATCCGCTCCCTCGGGCCTGCGCGGCCAGCACGTACGGCCGGTCGAGCGCCTCGCGAAGCGTGACGGCCACCACCCGGCTGAGGGCACCGGCCGCCGGCAGCCCGAGCACCGCCATCGGCATCACCCACGTCGCCGGACCCGCCATCCCCGACGTCGGCACCAGGCCCAGGCGCAGAGCCAGCACCAGCACCAGCAGGTAACTCAGCCAGAACACCGGCAGCGAGGTCACCAGCAGGGCCCCGCCGCGCAGGGCTCCACGCGGCAGGCCAGGCCCGAGCACCGCTCCGGCGATGCCGACGGCAAGCCCCACCGCGAGCGCCACCACGGCGGAGCCGCCCACCAATCCCAGCGTCACGCCCATCCGATCGGCGATCTCCGGTCCGATGGGGGTGTTCGTCCGCAACGACAGCCCGAAGTCCCCGGTGACCGCGTCGGCGAGCCACCGCGCGTACCGCACCAGGGCGGGCGCGTCCAGGCCCAGTTCGGCCCGGACGGCCTCGACCTGTTCCGGCGTGGCGGAGCGACCGGCCCGGGTCGCCGCCAGGATCGCGGCGGGATCGCCGCGGGCCAGTAGAACGAGCGCGAAGGTGCCGGCCGTGAGAGCCAGGAGCACGCCGACGGTGTCGACGGCCCATCGCGTGACGCGGCGTCCAGCGAAACGCGGCCGCCCTGGAGCTCTCATTCGATGGTGACCCCGGTCAGTTCCAAATCCACGTCGGTCGTCGGGACGGCGAAGCCCTTCACGTTGCCCCGTACGGCCCACAGCCGTGGCCGGTACACGAGCGGCACGAACCCGGCGTCCTCGGCCACGGCGTCGTAGAGGGCCTGGTACGCCAGCCCCCGGGCACCGGGGTCGCGGGCGAACAGCGCCTTGTCGACCAGGTCCTCGATGGCCGGTGTCGCCCAGAGCGGCGCCCGCGCCTCGTCGGTGAACAGCGACACGATCGAGCTGGACGGGTCGTAGGGCGCGCCGAGCGTCTCGAAGAACGTGATGTCGTACGTGCCTTCCGCGCGCTCGTCGTAGTACACGGCGGCGTCGACCGGAGTGATCTCGACGGTGATGCCCACCTTCTTGAGGGCGTCGGCGATGGCGGCGGCCATGGTGCGGGGGTCGAGCTGGCCCTCGGCCGGAGTCGAGGGGATGAGCAGCCGCAGCGACAGCGGCTTCCCGTCCTTGACCCGGGTCTCCCCGTCGAGCGTGTATCCGGCGGCCTCCAGCACACCGGCGGCACCGGCTTGGTCGAAGCCCAGCTGCAGATCGGTGCCGGAGTCGGGCACGTCCGGCGGGAACACCCGCTTCGCCGCTTCGGCATGGCCCGCGAACAGCGCCTTGGCCAGGGACGCGGTGTCGATCGCCTTGATGACGGCCTCCCGTACCGCCTTGTCACCGGCCGGGCCGTCGGGATTGAACCCCAGCATGATCGAGACATCTGGCGCGCCAGTGACCAGTTTGACGTCGTCGCGCCCGCTCAGGGACTGTGCCTCAACGGGAGTGATCGGGGCCAGATACGCGCCACCGACCAGGTCAAGCTCGCCGTTGGCCAGCGCGTCGACACGCGCCTGCGAATCAGGGATGACCTTGAACTCAAGCCGTTCCAGACCGGGTTTGGTGCCCCAGTAGTCGCCATTGCGTTCCAGTACCGCGCCGGTGGCGGTGTTGGACGCGAGCTTCCAGGCCCCTGTGCCCACGGGGCTCTGGAAAGCGTCGTCGGCGGCGACCGACTTCGGGCTGAGCAGCCGGACGGGCCGAACGATCGACATCTCCTGCAACAGCGGCTCGTACGGCTCGGACAAGGTGACCCGGACGGTGTCCGGATCCGGAGCCTCCACCGAGGAGATGACCTGCGACGCCCGGAAGAACGAGAAGCGCTTGTTGCTCACCCACCGCTCGAAGTTCCACTTGACGGCGGCGGCGTCCACGGGTGAACCGTCGGTGAAGCGCACGCCGTCCCGCAGGTCGAAGGTCACCTGCTTGCCGTCCTCGGCGACGGTCCACGACTCCGCCAGGCCCGGCTCCAGCTTGCCGTCCTCGGCATAGGTGACCAGCGGCTCGTAGATGGCGTCGAGCATCAGGAAGTTTCCGGTGAACGCGTGCGGATCCAGCGCACCCGACTCCGCGCTCAACCCGATGCGTAACGTCGTGGACGCGGCGGGGCTGGCGGGTTCGGAACTACTACAAGCACTGGTGAGCAGGATCGACACGGCGAGGGCGGCAAGGAACGGACGTGGTCGCGGCACGGAATCTCCTGGGGGCGGCAGCCGACGGATACAGGTGACGGTGAACGCACCCGTATGAGTAGTCGGTGACACATCACAGCTGGTTCCTGCGACTTCTCGGTCCTGCGGAAGATCCACCTTCAGCCACCCACCGAGCGAGCACAGTCACGTCCGGCTGCCCGATCTGACGCTCGGCGTCTACAAGAGACGTTCGGACTGTTCACGACCAGGGCGGTGGCGTTATCGCCCGCTGGTGCCACAGGTTCGGCTTGGTGTTGAACGGGCCATCTTCCTGTGGCACCTCAAGGCATCCGTCAGGCAGGAACGACTATTCGCGCGCTGGCGGACCGAAGATCACCCGGTCCTCGATGTAGCAGTTGCAGCTCCCACAGCCAGGGGTCATTGCAATCTCCTCTCGTGAACTGCGATGCGGGTGAGTGGCGACGCGAGGGACCGTCGCCACGAGCACCCTTCTTCGGTAGTCGTCGATCGCTGCCGCCAAGTTCCCGGTCTTCCAAATGTTTCGCTCGGCCTCAGCTCATCGCAAAGCAGAGCCAGTGGTCTCCCGCAACTGGCCGGAGGGGTCGATGCCCAATTCGCCCCCGGCGGTCGGCCCGCAGCGTCCTCGCTTCCATCTACACCGAGATCTACGCCGAACCGCCGTACAGCAGTGGCCCCCTGTTCGACCGCGAACGATTCCTGGCACGGACCCGCAGTCAGGTCGGGCGGCCTGGGTTCGAGCTGCTATCGGCCATCGATGTCCAAAGCCGCGAGCTGGCGGGCTTCTGCTTCGGCCTGCACTTCGCGCCCGGCACTGGTGGGGCGGGACCACCTCTCCCCCTCCGCCCGAAATCGTGGACGCGTCGAAGGTGGCCGTGATCGAGCTCATCCTGCGCAAGCCGTACCGGGGAGTCGCGTCGGCAAGCAGCTCCTGAACGACTTCCTGGCGACGCGGGACGAAGAGTACGCGGTGCTCTCGTCCCACCCGGAGGCACCGGCGCGAGCCTGGTACGTGGGCTACGCGCTCCCGATGGCGGGCTTCGTTTCTGGTTTCAGGCGTTGATAGGGTCGGTCTCAGGTGAGCCGGGAAGTCTGGTCGGCGGTTCTGTCGCCGACCCCGTAGGAGATCCCGCCGTGCGTGCTCGTGACCTGCTCACCGATTTCCCCACCGTCACCCTCGACACCCCGGTCCGCGAGGCCGCCCGGCTGATGGCCGAGCAGGACCTGGCCGGTCTGATCGTCCTGGACGCCGACGGGAGGCCCTCAAGCATCCTGCCGGGCACCCAGGTGCTCCGGCTCGCGGTCCCCGGCTACTGTCAGGACGACCCGGCGCTGGCCCGGGTGGTCGACGAGGCGCATGCCGACCGCTTTCTGGAGGAGGTCGGGGACCGGACCGTGCGGGAGGCGTTACCGCCCGAGCCGCGGGAGCTGCCGGTCACCGATCCGGGTGCGACGATGCTGGAGATCGCGGCCCTGATGGCGCGCACCCGCAGTCCGCTGGTCGCGGTGGTGGAGGACGGCCGGCTCGTGGGCGTGGTCACGCTGCGGGTGCTGATGGACCGGGTGACCTCCACGTGAGCGTCCTCGCCTGGCTGTCGGTGGCGGTCTTCTTCGGCGCGTACGCGCTGATCGCCACCGAACGCATCCACCGCGTGGCCGCCGCGCTCGGCGGCGCGGGGATCATGCTCCTGATCCACGCCACCGACGCCGGGGCCGCCTTCTTCTCCAAAGAAAGCGGCGTCGACTGGAACGTCATCTTCCTGCTGCTCGGCATGATGGTCATCGTCGGCGTCCTCAAACGCACCGGCGTTTTCGAGTACCTGGCCATCTGGGCCGCAAAACGGGCACGCGGCCGACCGTATCGGCTGATGGTGCTCCTCGTGGTGATCACAGCGGTGGCTTCGGCCATGCTCGACAACGTGACCACGGTGCTGCTGGTGGCGCCGGTGACGTTCCTGGTGTGCGCGCGGCTGGCGCTGCCGGTGGTGCCGTACCTGATCGCCGAGGCGCTGGCCTCCAACATCGGCGGTGCGGCCACGCTGGTGGGCGATCCGCCGAACATCATCATCGCCAGCCGGGGCGGGCTGTCGTTCAACGACTTCCTGGTGCACATGGCGCCCATGGTCGTGCTGCTGATGATCGTGTTCGTCGGCCTGTGCCGGGTGATGTTCCGCAAGGTGTTCGTGTACGACCCGGTTCGTGCGGCGGAGATCATGCAGCTGGACGAGCGGGAGGCGATCGCCGACCGGACGCTGCTGTGGCAGAGCCTGGCCGTGCTGGGGGTGGTGATGGCCGCCTTCGTGCTCCATCCGGTGCTGCACTACGAGCCGTCGGTGGTGGCGATCCTGGGCGCGGGGATTCTGGTGGCCGCCACCAAGGTGACGACCGCGCAGGCCATCGAAGAGGTGGAGTGGGAGACGCTGGTCTTCTTCATGGGCCTGTTCGTGATGGTGGGCGCGCTGGTGGAGACCGGCGTCATCGGGCAGGTGTCGCAGCTCGCCGTCGACGCCACTGAGGGCCGGCTCGGGCTGACCACGATGGTGCTGCTGTGGGCGTCGGCGGGGTTGTCGGCGATCGTGGACAACATCCCGTACGTGGCGACCATGAGCCCGATCGTGGCGGATCTGGTACATGCCAACGGCGGCGGTGAGCAGGGCCAGGTGCTGTGGTGGGCGCTCGCGTTCGGCGCCGACCTGGGCGGCAACGCGACCGCTGTCGGGGCGGCGGCCAATGTGGTCGTATTGGGCATCGCCGCCAGGAACCGGCATCCGATCAGCTTCTGGGAGTTCACCAAGTACGGGCTGATCGTCACCGTCGTCACGGTGGCTCTGGTGACGCCGTATCTGTGGCTGCGCTATCTCAGCTGAGGCCGCCGATGGCGCGGGCGGCGTTGATCAGGCCGATGTGGCTGAGGGCCTGCGGGAAGTTGCCGAGGGGCTCGCCGGTGGCCGAGTCGACCTCCTCCGCGAGCAGGCCGACGTCGTTGGCGTGGGCCGCGGCGGTCTCGAAGGCGTTGCGGGCCGCCGCGCCGTCTCCGGTCAACGCCAGGGCGTGCGCGAGCCAGAAGGTGCACAGCAGGAACGTGCCCTCCTGCCCGGGGAGCCCGTCGGCGGTGCGGTAGCGGTGCACCAGTCCGCGGGCGTCGGTCAGCCGGGCGGCCACGGCGCGGACGGTGGAGCGCACCCGGGGGTCATCCGCGCTCAGGAATCCGACGAGGGGGATCATCAGCAGGGCGGCGTCGAGATCGGCGCCGCCGAAGGTCTGGGTGAAGCTGCCGGCCTGTTCGTTCCAGGCCTGGCTCAGGATCGCGGCGCGGATCTCCTCCCGGGTGCGCGACCAGTCGGCGACCCGGTGCCCGGCCCCCAGCAGGGGAGCGAGGGAGATGGCCCGGTCCAGGCCCACCCAGCACATCAGCTTGGAGTGGGTGAAGTGGCGGCCGGAACCGCGTACCTCCCACAGTCCCTGGTCCGGTTCCCGCCAGCGGCGGGCGGCGGTCTCGGCGACGGTGACCAGCATGGTGCGGATGAGGGGGTCGAACGGGCCGAGGTCACGGTAGGTCTGGTAGGCCGCGTCCAGGAGTTCGCCGTAGACGTCGAGCTGATCCTGACGCCAGGCGTCGTTGCCGGCCCGGACCGGGGCGCTGCCCCGCCAGCCGCTCAGGTGAGTGAGCTGCCGTTCGCTGAGGTCTCGTTCGCCGCCGATGCCGTACATGATCTGCAGGTCGGCGTCACGGTCGAGCCGGGTGGCCGACGCGCGGGCCAGGAAGGTGAAGAACGCGGTTTCCTCCATCTCGCAGGCGGCGGTGGACAGGGCCTGCAGGGTGAAGCTGGCGTCCCGGATCCAGGTGTAGCGGTAGTCCCAGTTGCGCTCGCCGCCGACGGTCTCGGGCAGCGAGGTGGTGGCCGCGGCCACGATGGCCCCGGTGGGGGCATAGGTCATCGCTCGGAGCACGCGGCCGCTGTGCTCCACGAGTTCACGCCACGGGCCCTGGTAGGAGGTATGGGCGCGGGACCAGGAGCGCCAGCCCGCGAGGGTGTCCCTGATCCGCCACCGCACCTGCCGGGTGCTCCGGCGCGGCGGCTCCTGGGCCCACGCCCATCCGGCCTGGAGCGCCAGGCCGATGCTCTGGCCTGCGCGCAGGGTGAAGGCGGCGGTCGCGGTAGAGCCGTCCACCCGCAGGTCGACCGGGCAGGACAGGGTGAGCGCGGTGGCGCCGCCGCGTGCGATCAGCCCGCCGCGTACGGGCTGCAGGAGCGGCTGGACCAGACCATACTCCGGCCGGGGCGAGTAGATCATGGTCACGGGTACGCGGCCCGCGACGCAGGTCACCTGCCGCAACAGCAGCCCCGGGGATGACCTGCCCAGCTTGTGGACTCGTTCGCGCGTGCCCAGGGCGAGCGCGTCGAGCAGGCTCAGGGTGCCGTCCCGGGTGTGGAAGGTGGTCTCCAGCACCAGGGTCTGGTCGAGGTAGCGGCGGGTGACCTCGGCGGCGGCGTCCGGGCCGATGGACCAGTGGCCCGCGTTCTCGTCGAGCAGGCGGGCGAAGATCGCCGGGCTGTCGAACCGAGGCAGGCACAGCCAGTCGATCGAACCTTCCGAGGTGACCAGGGCGGCCGAGCGGCAGTCCGACAGCAGGGCGTGGTCGCCGATCGGGCGGCGACTCATCGACGCAACCGGCGGATGGCGTACACGATCGCCGATCCGGCGAAGAGGGCGCACGTGATCAGCAGCCAGCGGAGCAGGTAGGGCTCGGTGCTCAGCCCGGTCGACGCCCGGTAGTAGTACTCGGAGGAGCGCAGGATGAGCGGGAACCAGATGAGCAGCAGCAGCCCGGACAGCGCGGCCGGCACCCGCACGTAGTTCACCGGCGGCCGTCGCGGTCCGCGCTGAAGCCCGGTGTCGGCCAGGGAGTAGAGCGGCAGGACGATGAAGTCGTGCAGGATCACGGCTCCGACGAACCACAGCAGGAATCCCAGCACGATGCCGGCGGAGATGACCCGGGTGAAGACGTAGAGCGCCACCGCGTAGCAGGCGATCAGGGCGATCAGATGCCAGGCGGGCGCGCCGTAGCGGTTCACGGCAGAGTCCGGAAGTCGAGCTCGCGGACCCATTTGGTGTTGTGTACGCCGGGGGCGTTGGGCACCATGATCCGGGCCGGGAACCCGTGGTCCAGCGACAGGTCGGCCCCGTTGACCCGCAGGGCCAGCAGGGAACGGTGATCGGCCACCTGCCCGGCGCTCAGCGACACCCGGTTGAACACCCCGCCTTGTTGCAGGGAGCGGGCGTGTACGCCGCCGGGCTCCGCGACTCCGCACAACCGGGCCAGATCGGCCAGCCGTACGCCGGTCCACTCCTGTTCGGTCGACCAGCCCTCCACGCAGGCGATCGGCAACCGGTAGGTGTGCAGCGGCAGGGCCAGCAGTTCCTGGCGCGTGAGCAGAACCTGCTGGGCTCCCAGCAACGTCAGCCGCCAGTCCGGGCCGGTCTGGGCGTCGGTGACGCCGACGCTCGCGGCCGTCTTGTTCACCTGGAAGTCGTTGGGGCCGGGGCCGTAGTCGCGGCCGTGCGGGGCCAGCAGCGCCGTGGAGCGGAGCGGGCCGTCCAAGGTCTGGCCGACCGACAGGCCGAACATGGTCAGCGAGCCGCCGCCGACGAAGGCGAGCAGCCCGCGTCGCGACATCGACGGCGGCGCGGGTGTGGCGGCGACCAGGCCGTCGGGATCGGGCGGCTCCGGGCGCGTGTCACGCAGATTGGTACGCATCTCCCGGCGGAAGCCACGCGACCGCAGGGCGGTGACCAGCCGGGGAAGCTTGAGGGCGACGTGGACCACCAGCGCGGCCATGAAGATCCAGGCGCCGTACAGATGCGCCGGATAGAAGGAGAAGGGGAAGACGTAGAAGAGCTGGATGTTGAGGATGCCGGTGACGAACTCGAACACCGCGCCGCCGACCAGGAGCAGCAGGCTGGCCCGCTCCAGCAGCTGGGCCGGGGATCGGGACGGCGGCCAGGCGAACAGTTTGGGGATCACCGACCACAGCTTGGCCAGCAGGATCGGCACCAGCGTCAGCCCGAGGATGACATGCGTTCCCTGGGTGAGGCGGTAGAGCCAGACCGGGCTGGTGGGCCAGTCGAACAGGTAGAAGCCCAGCAGTCCCTTCTCCGGGGTCATGTCGTTGCCCGGCAAGCCGGGGTTGTAGGCGGCGTACGACACCAGCCCGGTGAGGGCCACGATCGGCAGGCCCACCAGCAGCACCAGCCCGAACACGGAGGTCAGCCACGGGCCGCGGAGCGGGCTGCGCCAGAACTCGGGCCGGAACGGGCCCGGCGGCTGCCCCTGCCCGCGTAGCCATCCTCGTACGCGTGCGCCCTGTGCTTTCCGGCGCTCGCGTGACGCGTTTGACACTGATTTACCCCCGAATCGCGTGTCCATACGGACGCTGTTCCGCTGGTTGTCCTTACCGCGAACACCGATCTCAAATGCCGGACCGTGCCACGCTTTCCGCTGAATACGATGTCCGTCCGGCAAAGGTCGTCCGGGAAGCGCGGGCCCGGCCGACGGTCACGCGCATGGCGGACAGCGCCGCCGCGAACCGGGATCCGGGCGCCTGCGCGGCGACCTGGAAGGCGTCCTCGGCCGTGTCGACGTCGGTCAGGCTGGGCAGGAGCGCCACGCTCAGCCCGGCCGCGGCCAGCCTCTTCAGCTGGGCGGCTCCGGTCCCGGCCTGTGACATGGGTACGCCGAGCAGCAGAGCCGGGTCAGGGCGGCGCAGGCCGAGCAGCCAGAAGCCGCCGTCGGCGGCCGGGCCGAACACCGCGTCGTGCCCGGCCAGCGCGGTCGCGGCAGTGTGGAGCAGGTCCGGGGTGACCTGCGGGGTGTCCATGCCGATGAGCACCGTCGGCACCGGGTGCAGCCGGTGGGCGTCGGCGAAGGCCGCGGCCAGCCGCTCGTCCAGGCCGTCCCCGCGTTGCGGGATCACGGCGAAGCCGTCCGGCAGCCAACTGCCGGGCAGCCCGTCCAGGGCTAGCACCCGGTGCTTCACCCGGGTGGCGGCGACGGCGCGCAGCGTGTCCTCCAGGGCTGCCGCCGCCAGATGGGCGCCCTGGCCGGGGGTGAACGGCGGGGTGAGCCGCGTCTTGACCCGGCCGGCCACCGGCTCCTTGGCGATGACCAGGATCTGTGTCACGCCGTCTCCCTCGCGGTCTCGGCCATGATCCGCCGCATGTCGCCGATCGTCCGCACGGTGCCCCGCACCGTGCCGGTCACCTTGGACCGTCCCGCCCGGCGCAGGTAGTCGATGTCCACCTCGGTGATCCGCCACCCGGCCGCCGCGGCGCGCAGCACCATCTCCAGGGGGTAGCCGAACCTGCGGTCACGCAGCCCGAGGCCCGTCAGTTCGGCACGCCGGGCGGCGCGCATCGGGCCGAGATCCCGCAATCGGGCACCGGTCCGCCGCCGCAGCTGCCGCGCCAGCACGGCGTTGGCGATCCTGGCGTGCGCGGGCCACGCACCCGCCTCCGGCACCCGGCGGCCGAGCACCAGGTCGCTCCGGCCGGCCAGAACCGGCCCTGTCACTTCGGGCAGCCGCGACGGGTCCAGGGAGGCGTCGGCGTCCATGAAGCAGACCACCTCCGACGTCGCGGCCAGCAGGCCCGCGTGGCAGGCGGCGCCGAACCCGCGCCGTGGTTCGACGACCACCCGCGCGCCGAGTCCGGTGGCGATCCGGACCGAGTCGTCGGTCGAACCGTTGTCCACCACGATGGGCCGGTAGCCCGGCGGCATGCGGGTGAGCACCCAGGGCAGCGCGGCCTCCTCGTCCAGGCACGGCAGCACCACATCGATCTCCATGGGGCCGACCCTAGGCCGACGGGCCCTCGTCAACTCTTACGAAACGGTGATGTGCGCTCGGGATAGCCCCTGTTCAGACCTAACGTTGGAGCGTGGTTGAAGATCGGCCGGGGGGTACCGCCATCTAAAGTGCATCGCTCGATGGTGTTTTGCGAAAGAGATATTACGGATCGCGGATGAGCGGGCCAGATCGCGGCCGGTCGGCGGCCGGATGGCTTACCGTCGCGGGGTGAAAGTGGTGCTGACCGGCGCGGCCGGCTTTATCGGAAGTCATGTGGCCGAGATCCTGGCCGAGGCCGGGCATGAGGTGACCGGGGTGGATGTCCGGACCGGGCTCGACGTGCGGGACCGGGACGGGCTCGGCCGGGTGCTGGCGGGCGCGGACGCGGTCGTGCACCAGGCGGCCAAGGTGGGTCTCGGCGTGAACGTCGCCGACCTGCCCGACTACGCCTCGGTCAACGTGTACGGCACGGCCGTCCTGCTGGCCGCGATGGCCGAGCACGGCGTCGCACGCCTGGTGCTGGCCTCCTCCATGGTCGTCTACGGCGAGGGCGCCTACGACTGCGCAGAACACGGCGGGGTACGGCCCGGCCCGCGCCTGACGGCCGACCTGGAGCGGGGACGCTTCGAGCCGCGCTGCCCCCGGTGCGGGTCGGAACTGGCGCGGGCCACGATCGACGAAGGCGCTCCTCTGGATCCGCGCAACGCCTACGCCACCACCAAGCTCGCCCAGGAGCACCTGGCCGCCAACTGGGCACGGGAGAGCGGCGGTTCGGCTGTCGCGCTGCGCTACCACAACGTGTACGGCCCCCGGATGCCCCGGGACACGCCGTACTCGGGGGTCGCGGCGATCTTCAGGTCGGCGCTGGCGGCGGGCCGGCCGCCCCGGGTGTTCGAGGACGGCGGCCAGATGCGCGATTTCGTCGAGGTCCGCGACGTCGCCAGGGCCAACCTGGCCGCGCTCGGCGGCGGCAGACCCGGCTGCCTGACCGCGTACAACATCGCCAGCGGCGTGCCGCACTCGGTGGGCGAGATGGCGGCGGAACTGGCGGCGGCTCATGGCGGTCCCGAACCGGTCACGACCGGCGAGTACCGGCTGGGGGACGTGCGGCACATCGTCGCCTCACCGGAGCTGGCCCGCAGGCAGCTCGGTTTCGTGGCGGAGATCCCCTTCGCCCAAGGCATGAAGGAGTTCGCCACCGCGCCTTTGGGCTGACGGACGG
>NZ_BLAD01000067.1 GCF_009687845.1 Acrocarpospora corrugata | reverse complement strand
CCCCCCAAGAAACCCCACCGACTACACCCTCATCCGCTGACCCCAGCCCAACCTTCATCCACCGACACCCGAGCAGCCCTCATCGGCTGACACCGGGGCAATCCGCACCCGCCGACGCCAGGGCCGCCGCCCTCATCCGCCGACGCCAAGCAGCCCGCATCCACTGACGCCAGGTCCGCCTTTGTCCGCCGATGCCGGAGCAACCTTCATCCGCCGATGCCGGGGCAGCCCTCACTCCCCGCCGCCGGTGTGACCCCGCATCCGCCGACGCTAAGGGCCGCCCTTGTGTGCCGCCGTCGGAGCAGCCCTTATGGGCTGACGCCAGGGCAACCTTTCAACCGCTAGCCACGCCGATTCCCAAAGCGACCAGGAGGCGCCAGACGTCGGTTGACGGATCACGCTGGAGAACCGGACAGTCCGGGGCGTGGCCGGAGCGAGCCGACCAGTGCTCTGGCGGCAAGGGTTCGGCGGAGCGGTTGACGGGGTCTGTTTCCGATTGTTTCCGATTGTTTGTGGGTGCATGAGCCGTGAGGGCACGAGGCGATCAAGGTCCGAGCATTCGTGATCGCGCTGCGCTCCCGCCCGTTCAAGGCGTCCCGACGGGCGTCTCGGATGCTCTTGTCGCCGCGTTTGTCGTAGTCCTTGAAGGCGCCTCCGGCCTGGCGGAGCTTCTCGATCACGATCTTGCTGCTGCCGCTCTGTTTTCCGCAGAACGGCTGGAAGTACAGGAGGAGCCAGAGGTCGAAGGATGGATGGGAGAACGCGACCTCGATGCCGGATTCGGCCGCGACCTTGATCGCATTCGGGATGTCGTCCCGCTGGTCCCGATCGAAGAGCGCCCAGGCCTCGTCCTCGGCGGCCATGTCCTTGACGGCCGCGACCACGGCGGACGGAGTCATCCCGTTCTTCCGATAAACCGGCTGAATACGGAACGGGCGCCACGGGCCGCCGTCAGCGTCTCCGAATCGCTCGTTTAGGTATCGCAGGTAGTCGGGTTCCGTGGATTCGCCCTCACAGGCGACGTACAGCACGCGGACTTCGCGCGATCGTACGCCCGATCGGGGGACCAGCGGCCGTTCGTCGTCCAGTCGGCCACGCCGTTTCCGGTTGCCCGACTCGGTGCGCCTGTTCACGCTGGTGTCTTCGGGTCATGAGCGGACGGGTCGTGCCGGGCGACCTCGTGGGCGATCTCTCCTGCGGTGACGCGCGGGACGCCGCCGTATCTACCGCGAAGGTAGCCGCGTTCGAGGTTCTCCTCCCGGCGTGGTTTCGCCTCGGCCAACGGATACCACTCGGTTTCGCCGGAGCGGTTCTTCGTAGTGATCCACGCTTGGTCCCGGCCAAGCGGACGATCGAGCACGGCGTTGCCCAGCAAGGTCGCGTCATGTGTGGTGAAGACCAGTTGCGCGCCCCGCGGATTCGCTTCAGGCGACTGGAAGACCCGGACCACCTCAGCCGCCAGGGCGGGATGCAGGCTTGCGTCCAACTCGTCCACCATCAGCAGCGATCCTGTATCCAGCGTCACGACCATGAGCCCGAGAAAGGCGATCCAGGCGTGCGTTCCCAGCGATTCCTCACCGTGGAAATCCAGCGATGCCTCTCCTCCGTCCGACGTGCCGTGCCACAGCCTGATCTCCCCGGTCTCGGGGTCGGTATCCAGACGGGTGACACCAAGGTCAGCTGATCGCAGCAGGCGCACGATGCGCTCGTAGTAGTGCTCGGCCAGCGTTGGCACGGTCGCGAGTCCTTTGGTCAGTTCTACCCGTGCGCCAAGAAGGGCCCCAGGCCGAACCAGCCAAAGCCCGTTGAGAAACCACCGATGGATCAGGGATAGCTGAGGATCGTTCAAGGCCGCGCCAACGGACAGGAACAAGGCGTTCGGGCGGGTCAGTTTCACCAAGGATTCACGTTCGCCCTTGAAGCCTTCGCCCTTGAAAATCAACTCTCCGCCCTCCGAATCCGGACGGCCCGCCTCGCGATCGAACCAAACGTTGCGCCGGCCACGCGGATACGCGTGCAGCCACTCGGCCTCGACCCGCTCATCAGAGAACTCAAAGCCATAGGTGTAGCGGACCGGCTCCTCGCCCAGCACCAGGTCGACTTCGAACAGGCTCGTCGCCGCGCGCGACTCGCGATCGAGTTTGAAGGGCTCGCGAGGAACAGCGTCCGGCGTCTTCGCCCAATCGGCGAACGAGTCCCGCACCGCGTCCTGCATGAACGCGAAGGCGCTGAGCAGATTGGATTTCCCGGAAGCGTTCGCCCCGAACACCCCCAGCACGGGCTGAGCGAGAACATCCCGGCCTTTGTGCTGGAGACCGGTCTTCCGCGCAGTGCTTTCGTCGAACTCGGTGGCGATCAGCGACAGCTCATGTTCAGCCCGAATAGACCGGTGGTTGGCCACCCGGAACCGGATCAGCACGGTCGACCTCCCACGATTACCAGGCTGTCCGCCCGGTCATCTAGAGCTTCATGCAGGAATCCTGCACAGAATAACTTACGACACCCCGATTCACCGGATGATGGCACCGCCAGACGGCAGAGACGGCCGTACCCACCACGCATGCCCGTGAAGGCGGACCGTCCTGCCGTCCGGTGGTTACACCAGGGGGAGGATTTTTCGGACGCTGGGGGTGACGCCGTCGCTGGCCTGGGCGGTGGATTGTCTTTCGGGGGTGGGGGTGCCGTAGGAGGTGGTGCGTTGGCGGAGGGGGCGGCCGGTGGGGGCGACCATGGCGGCGATGTCGGTGATGGTTTTGTAGGAGCCGTTTTCTGAGCCGGCCATGCGGCTGATGGTTTCCTCCATGAGGGTGCCGCCGAGATCGTTGACGCCGGCCTGGAGGACGGAGCGGCAGAGGTCGTCGCGGAGTTTGACCCAGGAGCACTGGATGTTGGCGATCGCGCCGTGCAGGAGGATGCGGGACAGGGCGTGGACGGCGATGTTCTCGCGGGGGGTGGGGCCGGGGCGGGCGATGCCGGCCAGGTAGATGGGGGCGCTGTGGTGGACGAACGGGAGGAGGACGAACTCCGTGAAGCCTCCGGTTTCCTCCTGGATCTTGCGGATCAGGCGGATGTGGCTGACCCAGTGGGTGTGGTTGTCGACGTGGCCGTACATCATCGTCGAGGTGGTGGGGACGCCGAGGCGGTGGGCGGTGGTGATGACGTCGACCCACTCGCGGGTGGGGAGTTTGCCCTTGGTGAGGACCCAGCGGACGTCGTCGTCGAGGATCTCGGCGGCGGTGCCGGGGAGTGAGTCGACGCCGGCGTCGATGGCGGCGCTCAGCCAGTCCCGGATGGACAGGTTCGTACGGCTCGCGCCGTTGATCACCTCCATCGGCGAGTACGCGTGCATGTGGATGTCCGGCACCCGTTCCTTGACCGCGCGAGCGATGTCGAAGTACGCCGTCCCGGGCAGATCCGGATGGATGCCCCCCTGCATGCACACCTCGGTCGCCCCGGCGGCCCAGGCTTCGGCGGCGCGGTCGGCCACCTGGTCGAGGCTGAGCGTGTACGCGTCGGCGTCGGTGCGCCGCTGGGCGAACGCGCAGAACCGGCAGCCGGTGTAGCAGACGTTGGTGAAGTTGATGTTCCGGTTCACCACATAGGTGACGTCGTCGCCCACCGTTTCGCGGCGCAGGCCGTCGGCGATCCTGCCCAGTTCGGCGAGGCCGTCGTCGTCGGCGCCGACGCCGTTCTGGTCACCCGCGAGACCGAGCAGCGCGAGAGCCTGCGCGTCGGTGAGCGCGGCCGGATCGCTCTCGGCCTGCCGCAACGCCTCCCTGACGTCCCCGCGCACAGGTCCGCTACCGGCGGGCAGCCGCTCCCGCAGCGCGTCCCAATCGCCGTAAACGTTGTCGAAGTCGTCCCGCCGATCGCTGGTACGGCCTTCGGAATCCACCGTCGTATAGAGATCGGTACGCCCGATCGCCGCGAATCCCCCGTCCGGTTCCTGCCACGGCCGCCCGACCAGTACGGCGTCCTCACGGGCCAGCCCGGTGGCGGGATCGGCGAGCGCGGCCACGTGCTCGCGCAGCCGGGGGTCGAGCCACGGCTCCCCAGCCACCACATATTCCGGATATATCGTCAGACGCTCCCGCAGCGCGAACCCGGCGTCAGCCGTACGGGCGGCGAGTTCGTCGATGTGCGGCCACGGGCGTTCGGGGTTGACGTGGTCGGGGGTGAGCGGGGAGACGCCGCCCCAGTCGTCGATTCCGGCGCGGAGCATCAGCGCGTACTCGTCGCCGATCAGGTTCGGCGGGGCCTGGACGCGCATGCGGGGGCCGAGGATCAAGCGGGTGACGGCGATGGTCGCGGCGAGTTCGTGCAGGTCGGCGTCAGGAAGGCCGCGCATGGCTGTGTCCGGTTTGGCGCGGAAGTTTTGGATGATGACTTCCTGGATGCCGCCGTACTCACGGGCCACCCGGCGGATGGCGAAGATCGATTCGGCGCGGTCGTCGATGGTCTCGCCGATGCCGATCAGGATGCCGGTGGTGAACGGGACGTTGGATCGTCCGGCGTCTTCCAGGACGCGGAGCCGTACGGCCGGGTCCTTGTCGGGGGAGCCGTAGTGGGCGGCGCCCTTGGTGAGGAAGAGGGCTTGTGAGGTGGTTTCCAGCATCATGCCCATCGAGGGGGCGACCGGCTTGAGTCGTTGCAGGTCGCGCCAGGTCAGGACGCCGGGGTTCAGGTGCGGGAGCAGACCGGTCTCCTCCAGCACGCGGACGGCCATCGCCCGGACATAGGACAGCGTGTCGTCGTATCCGTGGGCGTCCAGCCAGTCCCGGGCCGGCTGCCAGCGGTCCTCCGGGCGGTCGCCCAAGGTGAACAGGGCTTCCTTGCAGCCCAGCGCGGCACCCTGTCTGGCGATCTCCAGCACCTCGTCCGGGGCGAGGAATGCGCTCTCCAGGCGGTGTGGCGCGGTCGCGAACGTGCAGTAACCGCAGCGATCCCGGCACAGCCGGGTCAGCGGGATGAAGACTTTGCGGCTGTAGGTGACGATGCCGCTCCGGCCGGCGGCGGCCAGGCCCGCGTCCCTGACCCGTCCGGCGTGGGACAGCAGCGTGTCCAGATCCGTCCCCCGAGCCCGCAACAGCACGGCGGCCTCGGCGACGTCGAGCGTTTTCCCGTCGCGTGCGCGGGCCAGCGCCCGCCGCATCGCGTTCCCATTGGTCCGGTCCCCTGCTACGTCAGGCTGTTCTGGCGTCATAAGCCGCACCCTACGACTCCCGCCGCTGGTCGCGAGTGCGCAGGGGGTCTAGAAAGACCGATAGTCCCGCACGGCCATGCGCGGACCGCGCGCCGGCGGCCGGATCCCGCTGAGTTCGATCAGCCGGATGACGCGGTGGCGGTGGCCCGCGAAGGGCTCCAGCAGTTCGAGCATGCCCGCGTCGTCGGTCTTCTGTCCGGTGAAGGCATACCCGACGACACTCGGCAGGTGATAGTCCCCGACACTCGGCGCGTCCGGATCACCGTGCGACCGTTGCCGCACTTCAGCCGACGTCCACACGCCGATCCCCGGCAGTGCCCGGAGCACCCGATCGGCCTCCGCGCTCGACCCGCTCTCCAGTTTCTCCGCGTGCGTCGCCGCATTGATGATCGTCCTGGCCCGTACGGCTTCCGCCCCCGCCTTGTGCCAGTCCCACGACGGAACCCGCCGCCACTCCTGCGGCGACGGCATCACCGTCAACCCCTCCGGCACCGGCCCAGGCGCTATTTCCCCATATTTCCGAACAAGCCACCGCCAAGCCCGCCAAGCTTCTCGCCCGACTACCTTCTGCTCCAGCACCGCCGGAACCAGCGCCTCGAACACCCGCCCCGACCGCCCGATCCGCAACCCCTGATGCCGACCGGCCAACTCCCCCACAAACGCCGCCCTGGCCCGCACCGAAGCCTCCCCCGACCCCGCCGCCCGCCGCAGCATGTCGCCAAACCCCGAAATATCGTCAGAAGCCCCCAGCAACTCCGGAAGCCCCTCCACCAACCACTCCGCCCCGGGCCCCCAGGCGCTCGCCTGCACCTGCCCCCCGCGATAGATCACCCGCAGACTCCCCACCCCCACAGGAGTCCGACAAGCCCGCCAAGTCGCCCCATCCGGCGCACGCCGCCACGTCGGATCCCCACCCCCATGCGGATGCGGCGACAACGTCAGCCCCAGGTCAAGCGCCCCCTCCGGCCGCCAGACCCGCTCAGCAAAGGACGATTCGGGCACAGTCGATTCAAGCACGCTCAACCAGGTTCATCGCCGTTATCCGGCGCCGTTTACGTATGCGATCAGCTCTCGCCGCACCGGCGCCAAAAGGGCCGCTTTGTGGACCCTGGTTGAAGGCGTGGTCACGTGGGTCAGGCGTCGCTGGAGAAGCGAATGGCTGCTTCCGGGAGGGTGATTCCCGGCCAGATCCGCGCGCCTGAGGTGAGTTCGTTGTTGGGGCCGATGTTGGCGTTGTCGCCGATGATGGCGTCGCGGAGGACGTTGCCTGCGGCGATGGTGGCGTGGGCGCCGATGACGGAGCTGGTGATGATGACGCCGGGGGCGATGGTGGCGCCGTCGGCGATGACGCTGCCGCGGATTAAAGCGCCTGCCCCGATGGTGGCGCCGGTGCCGACCACGGTGCCGCCGGTGAGTTTGGCTTCGGGGGAGACGATCGCGCCGGGGAGCAGGAGGGAGTCGCCGGGAGAGCCGGGGAGCGCGGGGGACGCGAGTGCGCCGCGGACCAGGTCGCTGGAGCCCTGGATGAAGGCGGCGGGGGTGCCGACGTCGAGCCAGTAGGTCGAGTCGGCGAAGCCCAGGACGCGGTCACCGGATTCGATCAGGGTGGGGAAGGTCTCGCGTTCCACCGAGACGACCTGGTCCGGCGGGATGGAGTCGATCACGGAGCGGCGGAAGACGTAGCAGCCGGCGTTGATCCGGTTGGTGACCGGGTTCGGGGTCTTCTCCAGGAAGGCGAGCACCCGGCCGTCCTCGTCGATGGGGACGCAGCCGAACCGGGAGGCGTCCTCGACCTCGGTGAGGTGCAAGGTGACGGCGGCGTCGCCGGACAGGTGCAGGTCGATCTGGGCGCGGATGTCGTGGCCGGACAGGATGTCGCCGTTGAGCACGAGCACCGGCGCGTCCGGCGGGCAGGTCAGCGCCCGCGCCGCGTTCCTGATCGCGCCCCCGGTCCCGAGCGGCGTGTCCTCGGTGACGTACTCGATCTCCAGGTCGAAGGCCGAGCCGTCACCGAACGCGTCCGCGAACATGGCCGCCCGGTAGGCGGTGGCGAACACGATCCGCCGCACCCCGAACGCCCGCGCCCGGGCCAGCTGATGGGCCAGGAACGGCACTCCGGCCGTCGGCAGTAGCGGCTTCGGCGTGACCAGCGTCAACGGCCTCAGCCGGGTACCCCGCCCGCCGACCAACAAAATCGCCTCAAGAGGCGCGGGCAAAGAACTGTCCGTCACAGGGGTGAGGTTAGCTCAACACTCCAGTGCCCGTTGGTATGACACCAGATGCGCTTCCGCGGAAGCCGCCCAGGTGAACTCGCGTGACCTGGCCGAACCCGCCGCTCCGAGCGCCGTTCTGCGCTCGGGCGAGTCGAGCAGCGCGCGCAGCGCGGTCGCGATGCTGGTCGCGTCCGGCTCGGTATAGGCGACCGCGTCCCCGCCGACCTCGGGCAGCGAGGTCCGCCGCGTGGTCAGCACGGCCGCGCCGCAGGCCATCGCCTCCAGCACCGGCATCCCGAACCCTTCCACCAGCGAAGGAAACGCCGCCACCAGCGCGCCGCCGTAGAACCCGGCCAGGTCGGAGAAGGGCAGATACCCGGTCCGCACCACCCGCACTCCCGACGGCAACTCCCGCACGGCCGCGTCCACATCCGCGTCGGAGGACTCGATCAGCCCCCCGGCCAGCACCAGCGCGGGCGGCGAATCCAGATCCTGTACGGCTTTCGCGAACCCCCGCACCAGATTCGCCACGTTCTTCCGCGGCTCCAACGTCCCCAGCGAGGCCACGTACGGATACCCGTGCAGCCCCAGCCGGTCCGACACCCGCCGCACCTCGGCCTCACTCGGCCGATGGAACAGCTCAGGATCGACCCCGTGATACGCCACGTCGATCCGGGTCGGATCCGCCCCCAGCACCCGGATCAGCTCATCCCGGGTCGCCTTCGACGGCACGATCACCCGATTCGCCCCCCGCACCGCCGTACGGGTGGCGGACCGGAAGTAGGACGCCTTCGCCGTGCCCTGGCATTCCGGCTCGGTGAACCAGGTCACGTCGTGCACGGTGACCACGGTCGGCAGCCCGGCCCGGATCGGGATCGAATAGGAGGGGGCGTGGATCACCTGCGCGCCGGCCTGCCGGGCGAGCACCGGCACCCCGGTCTGCTCCCAGACGAGCCGGGCCCCCCGGTTGGTGATCGCGGGTGGGCCGGGGAGGATCCGCGCGGATGGGGCCATCCGCCGGTATCGCTCGGCGTCGGAGCGCTGGCACACCACGGCGAGATCGGCGCCGGCCTGGGTCAGCGCGGCGAGTAGTCCGTCAACGTATCTGATCAGGGCGCCTCGGTCGGCGGGGACAGCCGCCGCGTCGACGAGCACACGGGGTTTCACGAAGGATCGCTCCCCTCACCGCGACCCGCCCGGACCCTCGAACCGGACGAAGCGCGCTTTGTCGCTTTGCGTGGGAGATCCCCCGCGACAGCCGGGTGGCGGCGCCTTGTGAGCGCAATCCCCGATCCCCCTCGCCCTTCCATCGCAACTCTAAGACGCGGATCGACGGAACGTGAGCGAAATCACATGGCCAGATACCGCTCAGATACGGATTCCGTGGCTATTCCACGGATTTATCGACATTTGCGCTGGCGGGGCGGCGATTTCGGGCGGTCCATCCGGCGGCGGCGCACACCAGATCTCCCAGCGAGACGACCACCCGGGAGACCAGGGCGGCGGCGATGGCCGAACCCCGGTCCAGCACGGGGGCGAGGGCGGCGATCATGGCGATCTCGCGGACGCCGGCTCCGGCCGGGGCGATGACGAACAGAAAGCCGAGGCTCCAGGCGAGCGCGAACGCGCCGAAGCTGAGGACGACCGCGCGTGGTCCTTGGGCGCCCAGGCCGTGGACGATCAGGGCCAGGTGCACGCCGTACGCGGCCCAGCCGGCGAAGGCCCAGCCGACCGAGGTGAGCACGCCGCGGCGGCTGAGCGGCCGTTCCAGCGGCGGCCTGCGGAGCAGCCGCAGGCCGAGGTTGAGCGCGCCGTTGACGACCGCGGGGTGGAGTCCGGCGATCAGCACGGGGAGCAGGAGCAGCAGCCAGGCGTACTCGGCGACGGACTCGCCGGCGAAGACGGGGAGTGTGCCGGCCGCCAGGAAGAGCCCGCTGGCCAGATAGATCGGATAGGTCAGGAAGAAGGCGGCGGCGCTGCGTTCCCGGGGGATGCCGTGGTCGCGGCCCATCTCCATCTGGGCGATCATCGGCCAGACCGATCCGGGGATGTACTTGCCCAGCTGCCCGACGAAGAGGATCTTCGCCGCGTCGGTGATCCGCAGGGGTGAGCCGAGGTCGGCCAGGAGCGCCCGCCACATCAGCATGCCCGCGAACAGCGCCCCGAGCACCGCCACGAACGACCCGGCCAGCGCCGCCCAGGACAGCCGGGCCAGCCCGGCCGACACCTGGTCCCACTGCCCGGCCACGGCCCAGATCCCGAACCCGAGCGCGACCAGCAGGAACCCGACCCGGAGCAGACCTTTCAGGCTCACCGGGGCCGGACCGCCTCCGGCGGCTGCGGCAGAACCGGTCCCAGCGGTCGCCGCGGCGTCTTGGTGGCCACCCACAGATAGGTCGGCACGACCGGGAGGAGTCCCGTCAGCACCGGACGCGGCGTCTTCTCCAGCGTGGCCTTGGCGACCCGCCCGACCGCGCCGGGGAACAGCTCGCCGCCGGCGAACCGCTCCGGCGAGGCGAGCACCGGGAACGTGTAGTCCCAGACGTGGAAGTCGCGCAGCATCCGCCGCAGACCGCCCCTGGTCCTGAACCGCTCGTAGTAATGGTCGGCCCGGCCGAACGCCCGGACATACCGATCCGCCGGTCCGGGCGGCAGATAGGACAGGAACGGCAGCTTGTAGTGCGGTTCCATGATCCCCAGCCGGTTGCCCAGCCCGAGATAGAGCACCCCGTCGTCGGCCAGCACCCGGTGCATGTCCCGGATCACCGCATCCGGATCCACGACATGTTCGTAAATATGGTTGAAGACCAGCACGTCCACGGATCCGTCCGGGAACGGCAGCGCCCCGCCGTCCGCGCACACGAACGTGACCCGCTTCCCGAACCGCTCGGACGCCTTCCGCAGCCCCGGCACGTCGATGTCGATCCCGAACGTCCGCCGCGCGCCGGCCTCGGCCAGCTCATCCGCGATGAACCCGGCGGAACACCCGACGTCGCCCACGGTCAGCCCGGCCAGCGGCTCGGCCCCGGACCGCCCGAGAAAGTGCCCGAGCACCGCGATGATCTTGGCGGCTTTCCGCCGCCGCTTCGCCTCGTCCAGCATCGCCGACTGGAACTCGGAGTACTCCAGCTGCGCGGCGCGTTCCCTGCCCACGGGCCGTCCCCCACTCCTCGCCGATCGACGGATCAACACTACTCAGCCAGCAGCGGGCTCAAGTACCCCGCCCAGTACGGCTCGGGATCCACGGCCTTCACCCCGGCCCGCAGCCGCTCCGGCGTCCCCGGCTGGTAGAACCGCCGCAGCGCCTCCGCCAGCGCGTCCACCGAACCCGGCTCGACCAGCAGCCCGTCCACGTCGTCGGTGACATTGTCGGGCAACGCCCCTACCCGGGTGGCGATGACCGGAACACCATGCTCGTGCCCAAGCCACACATTCTGCGACGCGGTGGCCGAACGATAGGGCAGCACCAGCGCGTCCGCCCGCCCGAACAACTCCGGCACCTCCGCCTCGGCCACGTACCCCGGCCGCAGCTCCACCCGCTCCGCCAGCCCCAGCTCGTCGATCAGCGCCCGGGTCGCGTCCTGCCCGCCCCAGAACTCCCCCGCCACCGTGAGCGCGACGTCCGGCGTCCGGGCCAGCGCCCGCAGCAGCAGATCCAGCCCCTTGTACGGCCGGACGATCCCGAAGAACAACAACCGCCGGAACGGCTCCCCCGCGACGGCCTTCGCCGCCACGCCGACCGGCAGATGCGGCGCCATCACGGCCACCCGGACCGGCCGATCGGTCAGCCCCCGGGCGAGCTCCGCCTGCTGCTCGGAGTGCACCAGCACCGAATCCACCCGCCGCAGCAACGCCCGGACCAGCGGCCGATCGTAGGGCTTGCCCTCATGCGGCAGCACGTTGTGACACAGCGCGACAACCCGCGCGCGACGCCGCAACCCGGACAGAATGCCGAGATAAGGCGGAACCTGCACCGGACTCAGCAGCACGAGAACGACCAGGTCGGCATCCCGGAACCGCCGCCCCCTCCGCACCCAGCCATCCGGCCGCCGCCAGTCCAGGACGCGGTTGGTGGCCGGGAACGGCTCACCCTCCGGCACGTCGATCGTCTGCTGCCCCGGATACAGAAACGCCGGATACTGCGCCTTCCACGACTCCAGCACCACCTCGTGCCCCGCCGCGCTCAGCCGCCGGGCCAGCTCGGTGGTGTGCTGCGCCCCACCCCCCTTGTACGGATAGGTGGGCCCGACGATCACCACCCTCATTCGGCCCTGGACCTCACGATCAGGTCCGCCAGCAACGCCACCGACCCGATCAGCATGCCGGACAGGAAGATCACGATCGTGTTGCTGGTCAGGTAGAACCCGTGCCTGACCACGTCGTACCCGCCCTTGACCACCCCGATCCCGACCAGCCACAGCGCGGGCGGCATCAGCACCTTGAGCGGATTGAAATACATGATCATCCGCAGCACCTGCAGAATGTACCGATACGCGTCGGAGAAGAAGCTGAACTTGGACTTCCCCGCCCGCTTCGCGTAGTCGATCGGCAGGTAGTACACATCGTGCTGGTTCGAAAGGAAGGCCAGCGTGATCGTCGTCACGCACGAGAACCCCGGCGGCAGCAGCCGCAGATACGGCCGGGCCACCGACTTACGGAACGCCCGCAGCCCCGAGTTCAGATCCGGGATCTTCTGCCCCGCCAGCCGCTCGGCCACCTTCCTGATGACCCACTTGGCCGGCACCCGCAGCAGCTTGTGCGACCCCTCCTCCGAGGTCCGCGCCCCCACCACCTGGTCGATCGTCTGATCCTTCTCCAGGATCTGGACCAGCTCGGGAATGCGCTCGTTCGGATAGGTCATGTCCGCGTCGGTCCACACGACGATCTCGCCGCGCGCCTCCTGCGACCCGATCCGCCGGACCGTCCCCGACCCGCCGTTCCGGTGGAACGCCTTGATCCGCATGTGGGGGAAGCGCGGCGCGGCCTCACGCAGCCGCAGCAACGTCTCGTCCGCCGAGCAGTCGTCCACCGCGAGCAGCTCGTAGCTGTAGCCACTCGCGTCCATGGCCGCGCAGATACGCTCGACCTCGTCGATGACGTGATCCTGCTCGTTGTAGCACGGCAGCACGATCGTCACGTAGGGGTTGGCTTCCACAGCGCTTCCGCTCTCAAGGGGCATGCTCACGACGGTCGAGGGTACTCTGCCCAGCCGATCGGCGATCCCACATCAGCGATCCGGAATGGACATCCAGACGTTCACGATGAGGGTCCAGGTGCCGTCAGGAGGGCTGATCAAGGAGCGTTCGTCCTGACGCGTCCTGAGAGTCAGGACATGGGCGGGCGGGCCGTACGAGGTGAGCTGCTCGGGGTCGGCGGCCAGCAGGACGGGGACGCGGCCGGTGGCGCGGACGGCGGCGATCAGGCGGCGCACGTCGGTTCCGAAGGGGACGTCCAGTCCGTCGGGGGTGGCGACCCGGGCGGTGGGGTGGCCACACTGGCCGCGCACGAGCTGGGTGAAGCGGTCGCCGGTCACGCGTTCCACGATCAGGACGGCGGCGTTGGCGGGGATCGCCTCGCAGAGGCCGGCGACGGCGGCGGCCTCGCCGCGTTCGATGGAGGTGAACGCGGTGCCGAACGAGGTGACCGCGGCGGGGGCCACGACCAGGGCCATCCCGGCGGCGAGCAGCAGCCGGGAGTCGTAGCCGGAGCGGCGCGCTCGGTCGCGGGCCCAGCGCAGCCCCCAGACGGCGAGCAGGATCAGGCCGGGCAGGACGATCGGCACCAGGCGGCGGGACGCGAACGGGTGGTCGGGGGTGATCGCGGGCCGGTAGAGCGTGGTCACCGTGGTCCAGCCGATGACGGCCAGCGGCAGCAGCCAGGCGAAGCCCCGCCCCCGGGCCAGCCGCTGGGCGTGTACGGCTGCCGCCAGCGTCGCCAGCACCACCACGGGCACCCCGACGTACCAAATCACCCAGTACAGCGAGTCCTCGTAGTAGAGCCGGGTCCGGTCGATCGGCAGGCCGTTGGCGAGCTGGGTGGCTTCGATGAACTGCGCGGTGAGCTCGTCCTCGGGCGTCGTCGGGGTGCGCCGCACGGTCTGCACCCAGGGCCGGACCGCGAACGCGAGCAGGGTCAGCCCGACCAGCGCCGCCGCGAGTTCGGGCACCCGCCGCACCGGCCGCCACCGGATCTTGGGCGCGACGGCCGCACCGGCGACGGTCAGCACGACGACGACCGCGCAGATCGCCAGCAACGGCAGCAACGACCCGGACAGATACTCCAGATAAGGCCGGGCCAGCACATACGCCGCCACGAACCCGCACCCGCTGCCGACCCCGAGCCCGACCAGCAGCGGAACCCCCAACCGCCCATCCGGATATATCCGCTTATCCGATGCCCGCGACACCCGGTCGAGCGCGACCAGCACCCCCCCGTACGCCAGCACCGGCAGCACATCGCGAAGCCCGTCGATCCGCACCAGCAGCGCCAGCCCGAACGACAACCCCGCCAGCAGCGCGCTCCACAACGACCCCACCGGCTGCTCGGCCCGGCTGGCCGGCAGATACCCCACCCCCGTGGCCCCGCTCCGCGCCCGGAACCGCGCGTCCAGCAGCAGGGTCATCCCGCCGAACAGCAGGATCAGCGACGGGATCTCGCTGAACGTCGTCCGCGAGGTGTAGAGGATCGGCAGGCACACCGCGAACGTCAGCGCGGCCAGCGGCGCCCACCGCGCCCCCACCAGCCGGGCGACCGTCCCGGCGAAGACCAGCACCGCGAACGCGCCCAGCAGCGCCGGCATCAGCAGCAGCCCGCCCACCCCGCCGAGCCACTCCCCGGCGGCGTGCAGCATCGGCGTGCCGGGCATGAACTGCGGCACCACCACGCCGTCGGCCGCGAAGAACCCCATGCTGTCGAAGCGCAGCGCCGGATCCGCCCCGCCGAACGCGGCCACGTCTTCGGGGATCGGCACCCGCCCGTGCGTGGCCAGCCAGATCGTGTACTGCGCGTAGCTGGCCGGATCCCGCCGGACGATCAGCTGCTCACTGTGGAAGATCGCGTTGAACACGCCGGACCCGAGAGCGATCGTGAAGATCGCGGCGACCTGGGCGGCCGTGGCGGCGACGGTCTCGGGGAGGCCGCGCAAGCCGTACCAGCCGACCAGGGTGGCGAGGGCGGCCCCCGCGAGCAGCATCGGCACCGGCGCGAACCACCCCGCCAGGGCCAGCGGCAGGCCCGCCAGCAGCCAGCCGACCAGCACGAGCGCGGGCAGGGCCGACCCGACGGCGAGCACCCTGCCCGCCGACGGCCAGTGCGAACGATCAACCTTGAGCATCGGAATAGCGAGAGCGTAACGGCAGCCTCCGACAGCCGCGGACAGCGCGCGCACGGGTACCGTGATCGGGCCATCCACCGAAAGGCGCGAGTGTGACAACCCAGGCGGAAACCAGCCCCGGAATCGAGGTCCGGGAGGTTCTGCCATGGTTTCGGCGGCATCAGTGGTTCGTCGGAGTGGCCGCGGTCGGGGTGCTGCTGCGGCTGGGGGCGATGCTGGGGTACCGCCCGGCGCTGTGGTTTCCGGATTCCTACAGCTATGTCGTGACGGCGATGCGGCCGCGCCCGGATCTGGTGCGGCCGGCCGGATATTCGATGTTCCTGCGCCTGCTCGAACCGCTGCACAGCTTCGCGGCGGTGACGTTCGTCCAGCACGCGCTCGGGGTGGCCACCGGCGTGCTGGTCTACCTGGCGGTCCGGCGCTGGAAGCCGTGGGTGGGCGCGCTGGCCGCCGCCCCCGTGCTCCTGGACGCGTACCAGGTCGAACTGGAGCATCTGCTCGTCTCGGACACGCTGTTCATGTTCCTGATCACGCTGGCCGGGTGGCTCGGAATCGGCCGGCTGGACCGGCGGCGGGCGCTGGCCATCGGCCTGGTGCTGGCCGCCGCGACGCTCACCCGCACGATCGGGCTCCCGCTGATCGCCGTCTTCGGCTTCTTCCTGTTCCGGTACGGCGGGCTCAGGGCGGTCGCGATCATGCTGGCGGGGGCTCTGCTGCCCGTCGCGGCCTACGCGGGCTGGTTCTACGCCACCTACCAGCGAGCCGGCCTGGTCGGCTCCAACGGCGTCTTCCTGTACGTCCGCACGATGACCTTCGCGGACTGCGCCGTGATGCGCCCGCCACCGGACGTCGCCGCGCTCTGCGACCCGAGACCGCCCGGCGAGCGGCCACCCCCGCAGTTCTACGCCTGGGACCCGGAGTCCCCGCTGGTGAAGCTCCCCGGAATCACCTTCACCAGCGAGACCGACGCGCTCGCGCAGCGATTCGCGCTGCTGGCGATCAGGAGCCAGCCGGTCGACTACGCGGCCTCACTCCTGACCGAGCTGGCCAGGACCTTCACCCCCGGCCGCCCGATATATCCAGACCCAGAGGTATACGCCTACTACGAGTTCCCGGCCCGCACCCCACCCCCGCCGGAACGCTATGTCGCCACCGTCGGCGCGACGTACGCCGAACAGTACGAGCGCGGCCCCATCGCGACCCGGCTCGCCGACCCCTACGCGACCTGGCTCCGCGCCTACCAGGGCGTGGCCGCCCTGCCGGGACCCCTGGTCCTGCTCCTGGCGCTGGCCCCGCCGATCGCGGCCCGCGCCCGGCGCGGCGGCGACCGCTGGGGACTCCCGTGGGCGCTCTCCTGGACCCTGCTCGTCGTCCCCGTCGCCACCGCCGTCTTCGATTACCGGTACGTGCTGCCCGCGGTCCCCCTCGCCTGCATGGCCGCCGCGCTGTCCCTCACCCCACGTCACAAGATCGGGACATGAGCCAACCATCCGCCCATCTACCTGCGAATTTCGTGAACACCACGTAAAGGCGACCCCATTCGCATACCGTGAAATGTCCGTGTTTAAGTATGCTTTGCGGCTAGATCACCCGGGCGGGCTGCCGGGTGGAACCCCCGCGAAAACCGAGATCACCGCGCCGTGACCCGGCTCGGTGACCTACTCTCAGAGCGCAATGAGCGAGCGAACCTGTAACCCGAGCCTCCGCCTCGCCCGTGCCCTCGAAGCGATGTCAGGCGAGGAGACGGTATGAGCGACCATCGGCACCGACCCTCGCACGAGCCGGACCAGCCGGTCTGGGGGCAGTCGGAAACCGGCCCGCACGCGTACGGCGCGGGCGACCAGCCCGTCTACGGCGGCCACGGCGAGCCGACCACGTACGGCCATGGCGCGCGCCGCCGCCGCCCCCGGCAGGAGCCCGAGCACGAGCAGTACGAGCAGCCGCCGCCGCCCGGCTACCCGCCGCAGCAGCAGCCGTACCCGCCGGGCCCCTATCCGCAGGGGCAGCAGTACCCGCAGCAGCCGGGCTACGACGCGTACCCGCCGCCACCGCAGCAGCCGTTCGGTTCGGAGATGTACCAGGAGTACCAGCCGGAACCGTACGAGGAGGCGGCCCCGCCAGGCCGTCGGCCCGGCGGCGACCCGGACTTCGACGAGCATCGCTGGGGCGTCGGCGACCGGTTCGACGACGATGACGACGAGGAGCCGCGCCGACTCCGCTGGGGCAGGCGGAAGAAGGAGGAGGACGGGTACGACCCGGTCCCCGTCCCCGTCCCCGCCGCGGCGGCGCCCGTGGCCGCCTCCGTCGGACACCCCCCGGGCCCGCCTCCCGCGAAACCCCCCGCCAAGAAAGGCGGCGGCGGTGGCGGCAAGGGCCTGGGCGCGCTCGGCTGGACCAGCGTGGTGCTCACCTCGGTGCTGGTGCTCGGCACCCTCACCGCGTACACGCTCTATCGCCGCACCCTCTCCAACATCGACTTCGGCAGCTCCACCGACGAGCTGGACACCAACCGCCCGGAGAACCAGACCGGCGCGATCAACGTGCTGCTGGTCGGCTCAGACACCCGGGCCGGCGACAACAGCAAGTACGGCCAGAAGGCGTCCCGCGAGGACACCACCGAGCGCACCGACACGATCATGCTGCTGCACGTCACGCCCAACCGGGACGGCGCCCGCCTGATCAGCTTCCCGCGTGACTCGATGGTGCAGATCCCGGAGTGCAAGGACAGCAAGACCGGCACGGTCAAGCCCAGCCACCTCGCCCAGATCAACGAGGCGTTCAACAACGGCGGCATGATCTGCACCCGGCGCACCATCGAGACCCTCACCCAGATCCCGGTCGACCACTACATCAAGGTGGACTTCACCGGCTTCAAGAACATCGTGGACGCGCTGGACGGCATCGACATCTGCGTGCCGAAGGCCGTGGTCGACCCGAAGGCCAAGCTGAACCTGAAAGCGGGCACCCAGACGGTCAAGGGCGAGACCGCCCTGGCCTACGTGCGGGCCCGCTACGAGCTCGGCGACGGCAGCGACATCGGCCGGATCAAGCGCCAGCAGATCTTCATCTCGCAGGTGGTGAAGAAGGCCACCAGCAGCGAGTTGCTGACCGACCTGGGCCGGCTGGGCGGTTTCATCGACGCCGCCACCAAGTCGGTCCAGATGGACGACCGCCTCAACACCGAACGGCTGATCGAGATCGCCAGGAGCGCCCAGCGGCTGACCGCCAAGGGCTTCAAGGCGACCACGGTGCCCTGGGAGGCGTACGTCGGGGACAGCAACCGGGTGCAGTGGAAGCAGCCGGCCGCCAACAACCTGTTCGCCGCGATCAAGAACGACACCGAGGTCGTGCAGGACAAGCCGGCCGCCACCGCGAGCGCGTCGGCGCCCGCCGACAACACCCCCAAGCCGACCGAGGCCGCTCAGGTGCGGGTCGAGGTCGTCAACGGGACCAACACCTCGGGCAAGGCCAAAGAGGTCGCCGACCAGCTGAGCGCGCAGGGCTTCAAGGTGGTCAGGCTGGGCAACGGCGTCGGCGCCGACGGCATCGACCTGGCCAAGACGACGGTCAGCTACAAGGGCGCGGGCTGGGACGGCTCCAAGATCCTCGCCGATGTGCTGCTGGCCGAGGTGAAGCCGGACACCAAGCCGCTCAAGCCGACCAACCCCGGCCCGTACACGGCGGCCTCACCGCCGACGACGGTCAAGAAGGCGGTCGGCCCGGTCATCCAGCTGGTGATCGGCCAGGACTGGAAGGGCGTCAAGATCCCGCTGTCGGCCACCGAGGACGAGTCGACAGTCGACTCGGAGACCGATATTTGCCAGACCTGATATCGGGGCCGGAGGGGACCGAAATCCCTCTCCGGCCCGATGTCTCATTGATCACGTTCGCTACCTGAGGGGACATTCGAGGGTGGGGGACGGTAAAGTAAGAGCCCTTGTGGACGCGTCCCGCTTCACCGGTTCACCTGATCCCCTGGGGCGCCTTCGCTAATGTCCGACTAGGGCGTGACTCGGTTTACCCGGTTCACGGCCGGCCCCCCGGTCTCCGACAGATAGCTGAGCGTTTCCCCGTGAGTGAGCTCCGACACCGTCCACCGGTTCCGGCTTCGCGCCCTGGCGTCGGCCCCGACGCCGAAGACGCGCCAACGGGCGTGATGGGGCGGATCGTCGAGGACGAACCGACCGGCGTGATCAGCAGGATCACCGACGACATGGCCGACCCCACCGCGGGTGGCGGCGAGCCCGAGCGGCAGCTGCCGCCTCCGTTGCAGGGTCCTGGCGACCCGCTCCCGGTCCGCCGCCCGCGCCATCGGGGCGCGCGCGGGCAGGAGCCCGACAGCGGCCCTCCGTCGTTCGACTACTTCGGCGGCGGGCCCAACGGGCCAACCGGCCCGAACGGTCCGACCAGCCCAAATGGCCCGACCGGCCCGCCTGGTCCAACCGGCCCCACCGGTCCGACTGGTCCGACTGGTCCGACTGGTCCCGCCGGAGCGGCCCGACCGCCGCTGATGGACCCCTACGACCTCCGCGATCCCCTGGCGGGGGCCCCGCAGCCGGGGTATCCCCCGCAGGACCCCTTCGCGCAGGACCCGGGCTACCCGCCCGCGCGCGCCCAAGGCCAGCCGGCGGCCCCGCCACAACACCACCCCGGGCACCCCGGCCAGCAGTGGCCCGACCCGAACGGCCCGATCAACGCGCCGGACGAGTGGAGCCCGTGGCGCCGCCGCAACCCCTACGACGCGCCGAGCGCGCCCCCGCCGGCCGCGCCCGCCGCGTACGAGCCCGGCACCGACTTCCAGCGTCCCCCGTCCGAGCCGATCCCGCTGCCCGCCTGGGCGCAGGGCACCCAGGCCCAGATCCCCACCCGGGGCACCCCCTGGACCCCGCACGGGCGCGAGTCGGACGAATGGGATGAACCCGAGCAGCCCGCGCCGCCGAAGAAAAAGCGCGAGCCGTACCTCGACAACGTCAAGTTCCTGCTCATCGCGCTGGTGGTGTCCGGGCACTCGCTGCGGGACACGGTCGGCTCCGACGACATCAACCGGGCCGCGTACATCTTCATCCACGCGTTCCACATGCCGCTGTTCGTGATCATCAGCGGCTACCTGTCCCGCTCTTTCTGGGACTCCAAGGCCAAGGTCAACAAGCTGGTCGACACCATCCTGGTGCCGTACGTGGTGGTGGAGTTCGGCTACGCGCTGCTCAGGTTCGCGCTGGGCGGCAAGTGGACCCTCACCATCACCGACCCGGCCTGGCTGAACTGGTATCTGGTGGCGCTGCTGCTGTGGCGGCTCACCACGCCGGTGTGGAAACGCATGCGCTACCCGCTGGTGGTGGCGATTGCGGTCTACCTGTTCTCAGGCTTCTCCCAGCTGGAGCAGGACTTCAGCATGGACAGGTTCTTCGGCCTGATGCCGTTCTTCGTGCTCGGCATGGTGCTCAAGCCCGAGCACTTCGAGTTCCTCAAGCGCACCTGGGTCAAGATCCTCGGCGCGGCCCTGCTGGCCGTCTGGGCGGGCCTGGCCATCGTGCTCGCGCCGCGCCTCAAGCTCGCGCCGTTCTACTTCAGGTTCAGCTACCACGACCTGAACATGACCTGGTGGTACGGGATGGGCTTCCGCCTGGCCTTCCTGGCCGGAGTGCTGGCCCTCTGCTTCGCGGTGCTGGCGCTGATCCCGCGCGGCGAGACCTGGTTCTCCGACCTGGGCACCCGCACGCTCTACTGCTACCTGCTGCACGGCATCCCGGTGCTGATCGCCAAGGACCTGGGCCTGCTCAAGCTGCCCTGGCTGAACGGCCCGCTCGGCACCCTGACGATCGTGGCCAGCGCCTTCGTGTTCGCGATCATCCTGTGCCTGCCCATCACCAGGACCCTGTTCAAGTGGCTGCTGGAGCCGAGGTTCACCTGGCTCTACCGCAAGCCGGCCCCCGCGGTGGCCGTTCCGGACGATCAGAAGCCGGAAGTTCAGCGGTAGTTCGGCGGAGATTAACGCGACGCATCCGGATACTTCGGAACCGAGGGTCAGCCTCGCTCTATGAAGGTATGCGTCGGCACGGTCACCCGCCATCCCGAGGACGCGCGGATCATGCACCGGCAGATCCGCGCGCTGCTCGACGCCGGGCACGAGGTCACCTACGTGGCCCCGTTCACCCACTGCAACGTGACCCCGGCGCCCGAGCTGCGCGCCATCGACGTGCCCCGCGCCGTCGGCCTGCACCGCGCCCGCGCCCTCAGGGCGGCCCGTACGGCGCTGCGCCGCGGCGCCAAGGACGCCGACCTGCTGCTGGTGCACGACCTGGACCTGCTGCTGGCCCTGCCCCGGCGCCGCCCGCCGACCGTCTGGGACGTGCACGAGGACATGGCGGCCCGGCTGGACGGCAGAACCCTGCCTCGGCTGGTCCGGCGGCTTGAGGCCCGCGCTGAGCGCCGGCTGCACCTGATCCTGGCGGAGGAGTCCTCCCGTTTCGGGCTGGACCACCCGGTGGTCCCCAACCACACGTACGTGCCGGACACGCTGGCCAAGCGGCCGGACGAGAACCGGATCGTGGCCATCGGCCGCCTCGGCGAGACCCGGGGCGCGGCCGACCTGATCGAGGTGGCCCGGCTGCTCCGCCCGTACGGCATCCGGCTGGACCTGATCGGCCCGGCCGACCCGCACATCCGCCCGCTGCTCCGGGACGCCCAGCGCTCGGGCCTGCTGGACTGGTTCGGCTACGTCCCCAACCGGCACGCGCTCCGCATGGCCGAAGGCGCCCTGGCCGGGCTGTCGCTGCTGCACGACGTGCCCGCCCACCAGGACTCACTGCCGACAAAAGTGATCGAATACCTGGCCCGCGGCGTGCCCGTCATCTCCACGCCGCTCCCCCGCGCGGTCGAGACCCTGAACGGCAACGGCGTGATCGTCCCCTTCGGCGACCCCGAAGCCGCCGCGCAGGCCGTCCTGGACCTGAAGGCCGATCCCGCCCGCCGCGCCACGATCAGCGCTCAGGGCCACGCGGAAGCGCGGGCGCGCTATCACTGGCCGGACCGGGCCGGCGCGTTCGTGGCGCACCTGGAGACCTGGGCGGGCGCGCCCAGCCTGGTCGCCAGCCGCAGCCACCGGCGCGCCGTTCCGGCCTGAGGCCTGTACGGGCCACGCCGGACATTGGTGTACTGGACGTTATGGCAAGTCATCTGATCCAGGGCCGCCGGATCGACCTCCCGGTCGAGATCCGGGACGCTACGGCGTGCACCGCGATGTACCTGGTGCGCGCCGACGCCGCCCGCGCGGTGATCGCCTACTCGGGCCTGGACGTGACCGAGGTGCTGCCGGGCAAGGCCGTGTGCTCGCTGGTGTTCGTCCAGTACCGGGAGTCGGACCTGGACTCCTACCACGAGTTCGGGGTGGGCTTCCTGGTCCGCCCGCCGGAGGCGGGGCCGCCGCCGCGGCGCTCGCTCCGGGCCGGGCTGACCGATCTGCGGACGGCCGGGTCCGGGCTGTTCGTGCACTGGCTGCCGGTCGACCAGGCGTTCACGATGGCGGCGGGGCGGGAGATCTGGGGGTTCCCGAAGGAGCTGGCCGAGATCGATCTGCGGTTGAGCACGCCGTACAAGCGGTGTGTGCTGCGGCGGGACGGGCGGCTGGTGCTGGACATCCTGATCCGGCCGGGGATGCCGGTGCCGGTGCGCAGGGTGCCGACGCTGCACGCGTACACGCAGCTGGACGGGGTGACCCGGCGGACGGCCTGGACGATGAAGCCGAGCGGGGTGCGGGCGCGGCCCGGCGGGGCGCTGATCCGGCTGGGCAACCATCCGATCGCCAAGGAGCTGAGCGAGCTCGGCCTGCCCAAACACGCGCTGCTGACCTCGACCATCAGCAACCTGAAGATGAGCTTCGGGCCGGCGATCTAGACGATCGGCGGGCGGCCGAGGCGGAACATCCGCCAGGCGGTCCGCCACGTCATCGGGCGGCGTTCGCCCGCGGGTTCGCGCAGGCCCTCGGCGAAGCCGCGGAACCACGCCTTGAGCGCCATCGACGAGCGCTCGCGGACGAGCGTGAGCACCACCCAGTCGAGCAGGTAGAGGGCGGCCAGCGGCCAGGGCAGGTTGCGGCGGGCCAGCCAGACCCGGTTCCTGGCGTTGAGCCGGTAGAAGTCGGCGTGCCGGCTGGGCAGCACCAGCGGGTGGTACATGACGGGTTCGGCGTCGTACTCGATCCGGTAGCCCTCGCCGAGCAGCCGCCAGGCCAGGTCGGTCTCCTCGTGCGCGTAGAAGAACTTCTCCGGCAGGCCGCCGACCTGCAAATAGGCCGAGCGCCTGATCGCGCACGCGCCGCCCAGGAAGGTGGTCACCGGCGAGGAGCGTTCGGGGTCGCCGGCGCGCAGCCGGGGCACGTGCCGCCGCTGCACCACCTTGCCGTCGGGGTCCATCACCCGGAACGAGATCACCGCCAGGTCCGGTTCGGCCGCGAACCGGTCCCGGACGTGCGAGGCGACCTTGTCGGTGGCATACCATCCGTCGTCGTCGAGGAAGAGCACGACGTCGCCGGAGCACTCCTGCACGCCCCGGTTCCGGCCCTCGGGGATGCCCGCGTTGTGGGTGAGCCGGACGGTCTTGACGGTGGCGGCGGAGCCCGGCGGCGGGGTGGTCGCCAGCTCGGGCACGTCCGCGCCGTTTCCGATGATCACTACTTCGACATCGCCGTCTACCTGCGTGAGCGCGGACTCGACCGCCCGGTCCAGCTCGGTGACCCGGTTGCCCATGGTGAGGATGACACACGATATCTTCATCGCGTCATCGCCCCAACGCATGGCGGGTAACACACGATTTCATGATCACCGAGTCTGTATGGGCGGTCAAATCCGGATCTATGCCTGCTTGCTGCGGAATAAGGGTATCGGAACCGTCGGCGAACACCCACCAAACACGGAGTGTCCGGCAGACCTGGTTTCAAGCCAGCCGCCGGGACGCCAGGATGCTCACCAGGTGCAGAACCAGCTGCACGCCCGCGATGATCGCGCAGGCCACCGTCAGGATCCGGGTGGCCGGGAACCACAGGTCCAGCACCGCCGCCACCACCACGATGAGCGACAACTCCACCGCCTGGATCACCCGGTGGAAGCGCAGCGCGGCCGCCGCCCGCCGGGCCAGCCGGATCTTGGCGGACTGGAACTGCGTCGCCGACACCTCGGTCGCCGCGAGCAGCCCGGACCTGGCCCTGGCCACGTCCACCAGGTCGGTCTCCGCCTTGATCAGGATCGCCCCGAGCGCCGCCACGAAACCGAGCACGGTATACCAGTCCGGCAGGGTCTCCGACGCCCGGAAGCCGAGCCCGATCAGCAGCGCCGCCTCGGCGAAGTAGTGCCCGACCCGGTCCAGGTAGACCCCGGTGAGCGAGGTCCGGCCGCTCCACCGGGCCAGCTCGCCGTCGGAGCAGTCCAGCAGCAGGTACAGCTGGATCAGCAGCGCCGCCGCGATGGCCGTTGCCAGGCCGGGCACGGCCAGCACCACACCGGCCAGCACACCGGTGAGCATCATCAGCCCGGTCACCTGGTTCGGCGAGATCGAGGTCTTGGCCAGCGCCCAGGTCACATAGATGGACAGTCTGCGCATGTAAAGCAGCCCGGCCCAGTGCTCGCCGTTGCGCCGCTCCATGGTCATCTCGGGCTGCGCCTTGGCGCGCAGTTCAGCTACCGACGGCGTCGACATAACCCTCAACCCGATCGCGAACCTCGGCCTCGGACAGCCGCAGGTGTTCCAGAATGGTGTACCGGCCCGGCCGGGTGGCGGGGGCCAGCATGACGGCCTCGGTGAACTGCGCCGCGGTCAGGCCGATGTCGGCGTGGGTGATGGGCAGCCGGTGCTGCCGCAGGCAGTCGATGACCTGGGTCAGGCGCGCTTCGTCTTCCCTGAGGAAGTAACAGAACGCGGCGCCGATCCCGGCCAGCTCGCCATGGTTGGAGGTCCCGGGGAAAAGCTGATCCACGGCATGCAGGATCTCATGGTCTCCGCCACTCGTCGGACGACTTGAGCCCGCGATGACCATCGACATGCCGGACAGGATCAAAGCTTCGGCCAGCATGGTCAGGAAATGGTCGGATTCGATGGACACCTTCTGGCCCAGCACCGCCTCGGCCGCGGTCCGCGCCATCGACACCGCCACCCCGTCGATCGGCTCGCCGCGCTCGCTGTTGCCGAGCTGCCAGTCCTCGATCGCGGACAGGTTGCTGACCACGTCGCCGACGCCGGAGCGGACCAGCGCCGGGGGCGCGTCGTGCACGAAGTCCAGGTCGACCATGATGGCCAGCGGCATCGGCACCCCGAACGAGCCCTTGCCGCCGTCGTGCGACAGCGACGCCACCGGTGAGCAGATCCCGTCGTGGGACAGGTTGGTGGCCACCGCCACCATCGGGATCCCGGCCAGCGACGCCGCGTACTTGGTGCAGTCGATGGTCTTGCCGCCGCCGATGCCGACGACCGCCTCGTAGGCGCCCTTGCGCAGGTCCGCGCCGAGCGAGATGGCCGCGTCGACCGAACCGTCCGGCACCCGCAGCACCTGCGCCTCGCCCAGCGAGGGCGCGATCGTCTGGGCGATCCGGTCTCCCTGGCCGACGCCCACCGCCACCGCCACCCGCCCGGACGTCGCCACCCGGCTGTCGGCCAGCAGCGGGCCGAGCTGGGCGATCGCGCCGCGCCGCACCTCCATGTAGAGAGGCGCGGGGAGCATCCTTGCCAGAATTGGCACTTGACCTCCCTAGATGTAGGTGCCGGCGATCGTGCGGGCCTTGGCCAGGTCGTCGTGGTTGTCGACCTCGACCCAGTCGACCTTGCCGATGGGGGCGACCCGGATGGTCTCGCCGCGCTCGACCAGCTCCTGGTAGCCGTCCTCGTAGTAGAGCTGCGGGTCGCGCTCGAAGGTGGCCTGGAGCGCGTCGGCCAGCTTGGCGGCCGCGCCGGGGCGGATCAGGGTGGCGCCGATGTACTCCCCATACGCCTGCGCCGGGTCCATCAGCTTGGTGATGCGCTTGAGCGCGCCGTCGTCGAGAGTGACCTTCATCTCCTCGTCGGCCAGCGCCTTCACGTCGTCCACGGCGAGCAGGATGTCACTGGTGTGCGGCGCGTCCAGCAGGGTGCGCTCGACCGAGACCGGGTGCACGGTGTCCCCGTTGACCAGCAGCGCGCCCCGCGCGAAGTAGTCCCGCGCGCACCACAGCGAGTAGGCGTTGTTCCACTCCTCCGCCTTGTCGTTGTGCACCAGCGTCAGCTTCACCCCGTGCCGGTCCTCCAGCGCGGCCTTCCGCTCGTGTACGGCCTGCGCCTGGTAACCCACGATCACCACGACATCCCGCAGCTCGACGGCCGCCAGGTTGCGCAACGCGATGTCGAGGATCGTGGTGTCCCCGTCCACCGGCACGAGCGCCTTGGGCAGCGTGTCGGTGTAGGGCCGCAGACGTCTTCCGGCCCCGGCGGCCAGCACCATTCCCAGCAACGTGCACTCCTCACGATCCGTTCATCGCACGGTCGCGCGATGGCAAAGTCAATAACCCCACAGGTTAGTTGCCAGAGCGCCCTGATCGTGTATCGGGCTCAGTCGTGCGCGCCCAGATCAGCCGCCTCCACCCCGGACCGGGGGGCGGCCAGCCAGCAGGTGAGGCTCTCCCAGCCGAACAACGCCCAAAGATACAGGGCCAATAGGACGAACATCGCCGTGCTCGCGCCCAGCAGACCGCCGGCGGCGACCACGATCATCCGGCCTTCCCAGCCGAGTCCGGCGTTGGCCAGCCACGGCGGCGGGTACACGTGCTGGCGGATCCGGTAGACGGTGTCGTAGTGGTGGAAGACGATCGCGCCCAGCAGGATCATGATGATGATCGCGGGCACCCCGTGGGCGAAGCCGACGGCGGCGATGAAGCCGTATTCGGTGATCTTCAGGATGACCGGGACCAGCCAGTCCAGGCGGCCGTCGTGGCGGTGTGAGGAGCCGGGGCCGGCCAGCAGCAGGGCCACGATGGGGGCGAAGACGGCCAGGCCCTCGCTGCCGGCGATGCCGACCAGCAGGAGCACGCCGGTGACGAAGAAGGCGGCGATGGCGGGTGGGAGGGGGGGCAGCTGGCCGGCCACCATCGCGCCCATGCCACGGGAGAGGGGGCCGTCGTCCCGGAAGGCCGTCACCGAGCTCGGCGGGACGCGGGTCATGTGCACGCTGGTCATGACAGCGACCTCGCGATTCTTCCGGTGAGGGTGTAGAGCGCCGCGACCGTCCCCCAGCCGAGCAGGGCCAGGAAGGTGACGCGGGCGTTGAACAGGGCGGCGGTGACCGCGATCAGCGCCATCCGCTCGCCGATCGGGAGCACGATGACCTTCTTCAGCCAGCGGGACGCGCGGTCGCCCTCCAGCCGGCCGGCCAGCTGCACGATCGCGTTCTCGCGCTGGACGGCGGCGGCGTCGGTGCTCCTGGCCGCGTCCACGGCCACGGCCAGCGACCGGTGCGGCCGGGCCCAGGAGACGCCCACCTTGGCGGCGTCGGTGACCGCTCCCGCGTACGAGAAGTCGATCATGTGCCGGATCGCCTGGAGCATCATCGCGCCGACCGCGAGCACCCAGATCTGGTCCGGCCCGGTCCCGGTCATCGGCGCGCCCGCCGCGTAGCCGAGCGCCAGGCCGACGTAGACCACATACTCCTTGACCCGGTCGAAGGTGGCGTCCAGCCAGGCGCCGAGGGGGGAGAAGCGCCGGGTGTAGCGGGCCAGCTGGCCGTCCACGCAGTCGAGCACGAACGACAGGTAGAGCGCCGCCGCGCCGACCAGCTGGGCCTGCCGGTCCCCGGCGGAGAACCAGATCGCGGCGATGCCGGCCAGACCGACCGAGATGCCGGTGACGGCGTTGGGGGTCAGGCCGAGCCGGTCCGCGAGTTTGATCAGATGCCGGGACCAGGAGCTGACCAGGTAGGTGGTGAAGAGGCCGTCGTCCTGTTTGACCGCCGCGTCCAGGCGGACCTGGTCCTCGTCGACCTCGGTGAGGCGCAGCAGGGCGGCGGTGGCGCCCCCGGCGGGCACCCGGTCGCAGTGCAGGCGGCCGAATCTGGCCGCCCTGACCGGCACCCCCGACCTGACCAGGCCGGCCAGCAGCAGGTCGGCCGTCTGGTCGGTGGTGGCCGCGCCGAGTTTGCCGCCCTGGGCCAGGTCGGCGAGCTCCTCGGCGACCAGGGCGAAGCCTTTCAGGTGGTCGGTGCCGACCTGGAGGACGCCGCGGAAGGTGGCGTTGGGCGCGTCGACCTGGTGGAAGGAGTTGCCGGCGGCGGCGACCCTGCCGTGCTCGACCCGGACCGGGGTGCGGGGCGGGATGGCCTCGCCGGGGCCGATCAAAGCGCCGGTGCTCCGGGACGGGTGTTCCAGCAGGACTGCCAGGGCTTCGGTGTGCGCCACCAGGTCGCCGGTGAGCACGGCCACAGGTGCGGCGGCGCCTCTGGCGACCTTCGCCACCCGGCGGAGTTGCTCGGCCAGGCCCTGCTCGTCCGACACGAAACACAGGTCGGCGATGGGCAGGCTTTCCATTTGCTCGCTGAGGCGGTCGACCAGGGCCGCGTGGGTGGCCGCCAGGACCACCGCGACGGTGTCCGGCCGGTTCTCCCCCATGTCAGACCGCCTTCGCTCAGAGACGACGTCCATAGCACCTACCCGACCACGTACCTCGCAAAGTAACTGAGTGATCACTGATGAGCAATCACCCGCAAGGGTATGGTGCTCGTCGGGGAGGATCATGATGATGGATTCACGTTTGCCAACCGTTGGTGTGGTGCTGGCCGGCGGCATCGGCCAGCGCATCGGTCTGAACACGCCCAAGCAGCTGTTGAAGATCGCCGGGAAGAGCATCCTGGAGCACACCATCGCGGCCTTCGACAGCCATCCGGACATCGACGAAGTCGTCGTGCTGATGACCCCCGGCTTCACCGACGAGGTCGCCGCCCTGATCGAGAAGAACCGGTTCACGAAGGTGAGCCGGATCCTGGACGGGGGCGCGAGCCGTACCGAATCCACCTGGATCGCGTTGCGGGCGCTCGGGGACCGGGAGTGCGACGTGCTGCTGCACGACGCGGTGCGCCCGCTGGTCGAGCCGCGCATCATCGCGGACTGTGTGACGGCGCTGGGCGAGTACCAGGCGGTGGACGTGGCCATTCCGTCCTCGGACACGGTGGTGGTCGCGGCGCCGGGGCCGAACGGGGAGATCATCAGGGACATCCCGGATCGGGCGCGGCTGCGGCGCGGGCAGACGCCGCAGTGTTTCCGGCTGTCGGTGATCAGGGACGCGTACGCGCGAGCGCTGGCCGATCCCGACTTCGACAAGCAGCCCGCCACCGACGACTGCGGGGTGATGCTGCGGTACCGCCCGGACGTGCCGATCTTCATCGTGGCGGGCAGCGAGCACAACATGAAGGTCACCCACCCCGTCGACGTCTTCATCGCCGACAAGCTCTTCCAGCTCGCCGCCTCGACCGCGCCCGTCCCCTTCTCCTACGGCGACGGCCTGGACGGCCGCACCCTGGTGGTGTTCGGCGGCTCCTACGGCATCGGCGCCGACATCGTGGACCTGGCCAAGGAGCACGGCGCCACCGTCTACTCCTTCTCCCGCTCCGAGACCGGCACCCGGGTCCAGGACGAGGTCGCGGTGGCCGAGGCGCTGGCCCGGGTGTACGCGGAGACCGGCAGGATCGACTACGTGGTCAACACCGCCGCCGTGCTGCACATGGGCAAGCTCGGCGACGCCGAGCAGAGCACGATCGAGGAGGCGATCGGCGTCAACTACCTGGGGCCGGTCAACATCGCGAAGGCGTCCTTCAAGTATCTGGCGAAGACGCGCGGCCACCTGCTCCTCTATACCTCCAGTTCGTACACGCGGGGCCGGGCCGACTACAGCCTCTACTCCTCGACCAAGGCCGCCGTCGTGAATCTGACCCAGGCGCTGGCCGACGAGTGGGCCGAGCACGGCATCCGGGTCAACTGCCTCAACCCGGAGCGGACGGCCACGCCGATGCGGTTGCGCGCCTTCGGCGAGGAGCCGCCGAGGAGTCTGCTGGCGGCCAAGGATGTGGCGCGGAGCAGCGTGGAAGTGCTGATCTCCCACCTGACCGGACAAGTGGTCGATGTGCGGCTCAATGGGTAAGCACCCCTCATGGGGGGATCATTCCGGGGCGGAAATGCCCTGGTCACGGCGGTTTTGTTGGGGTCGTATCCGGTTTTGGTGGTAGCTGCGCTGTGCCCGCTTCCGTGGGTGTTCGCGGTGTTCGGGGCGGTGTCGTACGCGGCGGAGGTGAAGCTGCCGAAGGAGGTGGCGGATCAGCTGGGCCGGGTGCATCTGGGGGCGAGTGTCAGGTTTCTGTCCCGGGAGATGGCGGCGGTGTTGCTGCTGGCTCGCACGGTGGGGCCGGAGTCGCGGTGGTTCGCGCTGCTCGCCGGGGGGCTGTTCCTGTTTCATGGGATGCGGGCCGTACAGACCGGGCTGGCGCTTTATCTCCGGCGCTGCCACGGGCTGAAGCCGGTCGAAACCCGGAACCTGGCCGTGCGGTTTCCGCCCTCGCCGCCGGAGACGCTGGTCAACTGGCATGGCGTCCGGCTGCTGTACGCCGATGTGCTGCCGGTCGGGCTGACCGCCGTGGGCGCGCTGACCGGAGTGGCCTGGCTGGGTTCCCTCGGCGTCGCCGCCGCCCTGACATTGATGGCGGCCGCCGTCCTCGCCCTGGCCTGGCACGTCCGGCGGGCCGCGCCGATCGCCGACCGGCGCAACGTGATCTGGGCGGTGGACGAGCAGGTCCGCGCCTACCGCCCCGAAGTGCTCCTCTACTTCTCCGGCCCCGCCAGCTCGATCTACCAGGCGTCCATGTGGCTGCCCGTGCTGGAGCGCGTCGACCGGCGAGCCATGATCGTCCTGCGGGAGCGCCCGCTGATCGGCGTGCTCGGCCCGACCACGCTGCCCGTGCTCTGCATCCCGTCCGCCGTCGACATGATGAACTTCCGCGGCCTGGACACCGCCAGGGTCGCTCTGTTCGCCTCCAACGTCGGCAACAACATTCACATGCTCCGCACCCCCGGCCTGGTCAGCGTCTTCGTCGGCCACGGCGACAGCGACAAGGAAGCCTCCTTCAACCCGTTCACGAAGGTGTACGACCAAGTCTGGGTGGCCGGGCAGGGCGGCCGCGACCGTTACCGGCGGGCGGCGGTCGGCGTCCGCGACTCCTCGATCGTCGAGGTCGGCCGCCCGCAACTGGCCGGAATCCAGACCGCAGGCCCCGGGCTGCCGTACCAGACCGTCCTGTACGCGCCGACCTGGGAAGGCTGGACCGAGGACCTGTTCCACACCTCGGTGACCACCATGGGCCCCCAACTCGCCCAGGCCCTGATCGACAACGCGTTGCACCTCATCTACAAACCGCACCCGCTCACCGGCCACCGCTGCCCCGCCACCCGCGGGGCCCACCAGCGCATCCTTGCCATCATCGCCAAAGCCGGACCGCTGGCCAGAGTCGCCACCGACGACCTGTACGCCTGCTTCAACGAGGCCGACCTGCTGGTCAGCGACATCTCCAGCGTCGTCGCCGACTTCATCGCCAGCGGCAAACCATATGTGGTGACCAACGTCGCCGGGCGGCCCGACTTCCGCGAGCGCTACCCGACCGCGCGGGCCGCCTACCTGCTCAGCCAGGACCTGAACGAACTCCCGGAGATCCTCGCCCAACTCGACAAGGACGAGGACGCCCTCGCCGGAGCACGCCGGGACCTGCGCAGCTACCTGCTCGGGGACGGCGATCCGATGGCGCGCTTCAACCAGGCGGTGGAGAACGCCTGCCGGGCTAGTGGAAGAGATCGTGCAGATCAGTGCCGGCCGGGCGCGGCTTGCTGAGCCGGGACGGACTGGTCAGGAACCCGGTGCCCCACGATAAATGCATGGTCGCGTACACCAGCGGCAGCCTCGCCAGCGCGGCGCCGGACAGCGCGCGGCCGGTCAGCACCGCGCCCACCAGGATGGCGAGCAGATAGGCGGCCGGGATCAGCGCGGCCGGCCAGAAGAACGGGGAGATCACCAGCCCGAGCACGATCCCCAGCACCGCCACCGGAGGCGCCAGATACCGGAGGTTGATCGTGCCCTCGTGCGTGCGCGCCACCACCCGCCGCCAGCGGCCGTAGTGGAAGTACTGCTTGCCCAGCGCCCGCGCGTTCGGCCGCGGCCGATAGGAGACCCGCATCTTCGGCTGGAACCACACCAGGCCACCCGTCTCGCGGATGCGGTGGTTCATCTCCCAGTCCTGGGCCCGCTCGAAATGCTCGTCATATCCGCCGACACGCTCCAGCGCCTCCCGCCGGAACACCCCCAGATACACGGTGTCCGCGGGACCGCCCTCGCCGCCGACGTGGAAGGCCGCGTTCCCGACCCCGATCTTCGAGGTCATCGCGCACGCCACCGCCTGCTCGAACGGCGTGACCCCCTCGGCGGCCATGATCCCGCCCACGTTGTCCGCGCCGGTCTCCCGCAGCGTCTCGACCGCCGTGCGCAGATAGTCCTTGGGCAGCATCGCGTGCCCGTCGACCCGCGCGATGATCTCGTTCGACGACTTGGCGATCGCCGCGTTCAGCGCGTTCGGCGTCCGCCCGGTCGGATTGGCCACCACCGAGACCCGGGGTTCGGCCGCCGCGATCGCGTCCGCCACCTCCTGGGTCCGATCACGCGACGGGCCGACGGCCAGCACGACCTCGATCGCGCCGTCGTAGTCCTGATCGAGAACCTGCTGCACGGCTTCGCGCAGGTGCCGCTCCTCATTGAGGACGGGCATGATGACGGAGATCGAGGGGTTCATCAGACTCGTTAGGGGCGCGTCGGGGACGGGGTTAATGGCTGCGCTCACGCTACTGTACGAACGGGCGTAGACGGCAACCTCAAGGGGGGACCGGGTGGAGGACTCGGGTGTTCACGTGGGCGGCGACGCCTACGGCGGGGTCCGAGTAGCCGCACCCCGCACCCGCCGCGTGCGGGCCAGTCTGCGCTCGCTGGTGATCACCGGATCGCTGTCCAGCCTGGTCCTGGTCGGGTCCGGATTCGCGTGGGCGATCCCCGGGTATCTGAGCGCGCAGATCGAGTCCGTGGACGCGGGGACGGCCGGTTCCTCCTCGCAGGGGGCGATGAACATCCTGCTCGTCGGGGTGGACAAGCGCGACGACCTCACCAGGAAAGAGCAGAACCAGCTGCACCTCGGGCGGCAGGCGGGTGAACGCACCGACACGATGATGGTGATCCACCTGTCCGCGGACCATCGCAAGGTGACCGTCGTCTCGTTGCCAAGGGACAGCTGGCTGGATGTGCCGGGGTTCGGCGAACGTAAGATCAACTCGGCGTACCAGTTCGGTGGGGCCAAACTCGCGGTGCGCACCGTGCAGCAGGCGACCGGGCTGCGGATCAACCACTACGTCGCGGTCAACGTGCTCGGCTTCATCGATGTCGTCGAGGCGCTCGGCGGGGTCACCGTCTGCACTCCCGTCGCCATCGACGACACCAAGACCAAGCTGCAGCTGGCCGCCGGCACGCACGAGCTCAACGGCGTCAACGCCCTGCACTACGCCCGCACCCGTGCCACCGGCCGAGCGGACCTGGACCGGATCGACCGCCAGCAGCAGGTCATCTCCGCCCTGCTGGCCAAAGCCCTCAGCGGCGACACCCTGACCAATCCCGCCAAACTGGGCGCGCTGGTCAACTCCACGCTGCGCACTCTCACCGTGGACGACGCCCTCGCCGAGAACTTCCTCGGCCTGGCCACCCAGCTCAAGGACGTCTCCACCGACGACGTCTCGTTCGCCACCGTCCCCCTGACCAACGTCAACTACCGGACGGCGACCGGCGAATCCGCCGTCCTCTGGGACAAGCCTTCCGCGAAGGACTTGTTCCACCGCATAAACACGGACCAGCCGCTGGTCCCGCCGGTCAAGCCCAGCAAATCGCCCACGGCGTCGCCGTCGCCGACCGCCACGACGATCCCCGCCAGCCGGATCGCGGTCCGTGTCCGCAACGGCACTATGATCACCGGGCTTGGGGCTCGTACCAAATCCGCGCTGCTCGCGGCGGGTTTCCTCGTCCCGGCCGCCCCCGGCGACACGGCCACCCGCAACTACAAGAACACGATCATTCGGTACGCGCCCGACCGTCTCGACTCCGCCCGCACGGTCGCCGCCGCCTTCCCGGGTGCCGAACTCCGCGAGATCCCCACCCTCGACGCCATCGAGGTGATCCTCGGGGCCGACAACCACACGGTCCAGAAGCCTCCGACTCCGACCCCCAAACCCACCCCGACCGCCGCGGCGACGCCCACCACCAAGACTGCCACCCAGAACATCTGCAAATCAGCCTCTGGATAGCGGCAGCCGGACGGCCGGCGGCAGTGGCGTCGGGACGGGGTTCGCCTGGAACGACTGGATCATCAGGGCCGCGAAGCGACGCGACGCCGCCACCCTCATCTCGGGTGCCTCGGCGCGGATGCCTTCGTTCGCCATCAGCGCCAGGCTGATGTCCTCCAGCACGAAATCCTCCCGCAGGGAGCCCGCTTCTCTCGCGCGCCGGACCAGTTCGAGCAGCTGGCGCAGCGTGCGATCGCGCTCGGCGGCGAAGTCGGGCGTTTGGGGAAGCTGCGAGGTGAACGCGCGGGCGAAGCCCCGGTCGAGGGCGTGCATCTCCATCAGCCTCTCGATCACCAGACAGAACCCCTGCCACGGGTCATCCGCCGCCAGGCCCTCCTCCACGATCGCCGAACACGAGGCCATCTGCTCGGCGAAAGCCTCGGTCAGCAGCGCTTCCTTGGTCTGGAAGTGCCGGTAGACGGTCGCGACACCGACCTCGGCACGCCGGGCGATCTCCCGGATCGGCACGTCGAGCCCTTCGGCGGCGAAGGCCAGCCGGGCGACCGCGAGGATACGCCCGCGATTGTCCCGGGCGTCCGAACGGAGAGTCGTTACCACTTGCGCTGCCACGGCTCTCACTTTAGGCAAACGGACGGGGTGCTCCGTTACGGTCGCCGAAATGAGAGCAATCCAATTCACCGAGTACGGTCCGGCCGGCGTCGTGCACGTCGCCGATGTACCAGCACCACACGCCGGACCGGGCGAGATCCGCGTCGCCGTAAGGGCCTCCGGAGTGTCGCCAGGAGAGATGCGCATCCGCTCCGGGTCGCTGCGCGACGTGGTGCCCGCGGCATTCCCGTATCGGACCGGATTCGACGCCGCCGGCGTGGTGGACGAAGTCGGCGACGGCGTCACGGGCGTGAACATCGGCGACGAGGTGTTCGGCATGACCAATTCGGCCACACGCGGCGCCAACGCCGACTTCGCGGTCCTGACCGCCTGGGCGCCCAAACCGGCCGCATGGAGCTGGGAGGAAGCCGGCGGCGCCGCCGGCAGCGTCGAGACGGCCACCCGGGTCCTCGACCGACTCGCGGTCGGCACCGGGCACACCGTCCTCGTGCAGGGCGCGGCCGGTGGCGTGGGCACCATCGCCGTCCAACTCGCGGTCGCCCGCGGCGCAACCGTCATCGGCACCGCGAGCGAACACAACCACGCCTTCCTGCGCTCTCTCGGCGCCGAGCCGACGACGTACGGGACAGGGCTCATCGAACGAATCCGCGCGCTGGCACCGTCCGGAGTACACGCGGTGTTCGACTGCGCCGGAGGCGCCCTGCCCGACCTCATCGCCATCACCGGCGACACCGCGCGCGTGGTGACAATCGCCGACCTCACGGCGGCGGCCCACGGCGTCCGCCTGTCACACGGAGCACCGGCCGACGACACCGGCACAGCCGTAGGAACCCACGCCGACCGCCTGGCAGTGCACGGCCTCGCGACCGCGGTCACACTCGCCAACGAGGGCCGACTGCGGGTCCCGGTCGCGGCAGCGTTCCCACTCACCGAGGCCGCGTCCGCCCACGAACTAAGCGAAACCCGCCACGCCCGCGGAAAGATCGTGCTGGTGAACTGACCGGACATCCATCGGCATCCGCGGCTCAGTCGTGCTTCTCGCGGGAGACCGGGCGACCGGCCTCGCAGTGGACTTCGAGTTCGACCTCGGTGTCGTTGGCTTCGAACTTCACTTTGGCGTGATTGTGGGGGCCTGGGTCGACATCATCGACGTGGTAGCCCTGGGCGGGGGTCCAGGAGAGAAGGGAAGCCTCGCCGCCCACGCAGGCGGCCACGGCGGAGCCGCCGCTCGTGGCGATGACGCGGATCTCGCGGGGGGCGCGAACGGGGGGCGACGCTGTCCGCGTCGACGTCGGGATCGCGCTCGGGCTGGGGGTGGCGGTGATCGGGATGTCCAGTTCCTGGCGGACTTCCTCCGCCGAGAGTGGCCGCACGCTTGGGCCGGTGATGACCGAACTGAGGGAGTTCGTCACCGCGACGCCCGCGACCATGGCCATCACGACGGCCGCCACCCATCCACCAACCGCAAGCAATGTACGCCGATTCACCCCATTACCTTCCCTGATCCAACGCTAAGCCCGAGTTAAGACGGCGATAACGGACTTATGCGCTTAACGACAACCGGCTAACGTGGCCGCAAATGGCAAACGTGCTGCTCGTTGAGGATGACGTCACCATCCGTACCGCCCTGGTGCGAGGGTTGCGGGATCGTGGGCACGCCGTGTCCTCGGCCGCCACCGCGCTCGACGGCCTGCGCCTGGCCCTCGACACCCGGCCCGATCTCGTCGTGCTCGACCTCGGCCTGCCCGACCTGGACGGCACCGAACTGCTGCGCATGCTCCGCGCCGTCAGCCGGATGCCCGTCATCGTGGCCACCGCCCGGGACAGCGAACCGGAAACCGTCCGGCTGCTGGACGCGGGCGCCGACGACTATGTGGTCAAACCGTTCACGGCCACCCATCTGGATGCCCGGATTAGGGCGGTGCTCCGCCGTACCGGCCAGGAGGACACCGACACGTCAGTCACGGTCGGCGGCCTGCACATGGACATCCGCGGGCGCGAGACCATACTCAACGGCGTTCCGATCGAGCTGACTCCGCGCGAGTTCGATCTGCTGCTCTACCTGGCGTCCCGCCCCGGCCGGGTGGTCACCAAGCGCGAACTCCTCACCGAGGTCTGGCAGGTCCCCTACGGCGGCACCGACAAAACGGTCGACGTCCACCTCTCCTGGCTCCGCCGCAAACTAGGCGAAACCGCCCAGGAACCGCGCTTCCTTCACACCGTACGAGGAGTCGGCGTCAAACTGGTCGACCCCACGTGAGACGGAGGCTGGCCCTCCTGGTCACGGCCACCACCTCGCTCGTCCTGATCGCGATGCTGGTGCCGATGGCCCTGCTGGTCCGTTCCGCCGCCGAGAACGGCGCCGTCGCCCAGGCCACCACCGAGGCCCAATCCGTCGCCGCACTGATCGGCACCGTCGACCTCGCCGCCCTCGCCCTGACCGCGAACCGCTCATCAGCCGCGAACGGCCACCAGATCTCCGTCTTCCTCCCCGACGGAACGGTCGTAGGCGCTTCAACCGCCCGATCCCCCGCCGTCGAACTCGCCGCCCGCGGCCGTAGCCTGTCCGCCGAAGCCCCCGGCGGCGGCCGGGAGATCCTCGTCGCCGTCCAGGGCGAAACCGGCACCAGCGTCGTCCGGGTGCTGCTCACCGCCGACGACCTGAGCCGGGGCGTCCAGGCCGCCTGGCTCGGCCTGCTCCTGCTCGGCCTGACCCTGATCGGCGTCGGCATGCTCATCGCCGACCGCCTCGCCGTCGCGCTCACCCGCCCGATGACCGGCCTCGCCCACGTCTCGCACCGCCTCGCCGGCGGCGACCTGGCCGCCAGAGCCGCCCCCACCGGCCCCCCGGAGATCCGCGCCGCCGCCCTGGCCCTCAACCACCTCGCCACCCGCATCGACGACCTCCTGCACGAGGAACGTGAATCGGTCGCCGACATCTCGCACCGCCTCCGTACCCCCCTCACCGGCCTCCGCCTCGAAGCCGAATCCCTCACCGACCCCGAAGAGGCCGAACGCCTCGGCGGCCGCGTCGACGCCCTCGACCGCGCCGTCACCTCCGTGATCGTCGACGTCCGCCGCCGCACCCGCGAACGCGGCTCCTGCGACGCGACCACCGTCGTCGCCGCCCGCGTCACCTTCTGGTCCGTACTCGCCGAAGAACAGAACCGCCCCCTCACCCTGACCCTCCCCGACACCCCCCTCCCGGTGGCCACCTCCGCCGACGACCTGGCCGCCACCGTGGACGCCCTCCTGGAGAACGTGTTCGCCCACACCCCCGAAGGCGTCCCCATGTCGGTACGGCTGACGCCCACCCCCTCCGGCGCCGAACTCGCCGTCACCGACTCCGGCCCCGGCATGCGCACCGAGGCACTGGAACGCGGCCGAAGCGGCGGCGACTCCACCGGCCTCGGCCTCGACATCGCCCGCCGCACCGCCCAATCCGCCGGCGGCACCATGACCCTCACCACCCCACCCAACGGCGGAACCACGGTCACGCTCACCTTTGCCACCCCTTAACCCTGGCAAAGCGCGCCTATATCCCTCCCCAAGCCACCGTAAAGCCATGAGAATCCGAACCGCCGTCACCGGCGCCCTGACCACCGCCGCCCTCCTCCTCACCGGCACCGCCGCAGCCTCCGCCGCCACCACCACGGCCACCGCGCCCACGGCCACCGCCCCCACGGCCACCACCCCCACGGCCACCACCCCCACGGCCACCACCACGACCACCGCCGACATCACCCGCGCCAAGGCCATCAAAATCGCCAAGAAGGCCATCCCCGGCGCCCGCGTCACCGACGTCGAACGCGAATACGAACACGGCCACCGCACCTGGAAAATCGAACTCCACAAGGGCCGCTACGAGTACGACGTCTACGTCTCCATCAAGACCGGCAAGGTCATCAAACTCAAAATCGACCGCGACTAACCATCGCGCTTTGGGACTGGGCGTGAGAACGCTCTAGTTCGCGCCTTCCACCTCGGATGCCATCCCGCCCGAGAACCCCTCAGCGGAACACGAATGCCTGGTGGTCCTGTCCGGCCGCCAGGCCTTCCGCACGAAATCCCACCACCCGCTCACCGCCGCCCGTAATGTCAGACGCTCAAGCACGGGGGCCAAGCGCGGGAGCCCAGATGACCGAGATCGACCTAACCCAGCAAGCCGCCCAGCACGGCGGATCCCAGCCCCTACGCGGATATCTCGCCACACCTCCCGGCGACGGCCCTTGGCCCGGCCTGGTGATGATCCACGAGATCATGGGCCTGGAACCGATGATGCTCCGCCACGCCGACCGCATGGCCCAGGCCGGCTACCTCACCCTGGCCGTCGACCTCTTCAGCGCGGGCGGCCTCCGCCGCTGCCTCGTCTCCACCATGCGCGCCCTCCGCAAACGCCAAGGCCGCCCCTTCGCCGACATCGAAACCGCCAGAACCTGGCTGACCGCCTCCCCCGACTGCACCGGCAAAGTAGGCGTAATCGGCTTCTGCATGGGCGGCGCCTTCGCCCTCCTCACCACCACCGGCTTCGCCGCCGCCTCCGCCAACTACGGCCCCCTGCCCCGCGACCTCGACACCACCCTCGCCAACTCCTGCCCCATCGTCGCCAGCTACGGCGCCCGCGACCGCACCCTCAAAAACGCCGCCCCCAAACTAGAAGCCGCCCTAACCAAGGCAAACGTCCCCCACGACGTCAAGGAATACCCCACCGCCGGCCACGCCTTCCTCAACGAGGACCTCTCCGGCCCCACCCTCCTCCGCCCCCTCCTCCGCGTAGCTGGCATCTCCCCCGACCCCACCGCCGCCCCAGACGCCTGGCACCGAATCACCAACTTCTTCGCCCACCACCTGCACTAACCCCACCTCCCGGCAGAAGGGTAAATGGATTTCACCTTCTAAGGTGAAACTGATTTACTGAATTCGGGAGGGCGATCTGATGGACAAGCCAGACAGCATCGTGGGCAGGGCGCGGCAGTGGCACACGCTCGACCGGTTCCTGTTCGAGGGCGACATGAGCGGACCGCTGCGCCTGGGCCTCGTGTCCGGCCGCAGGAGAACAGGGAAAACACAGCTGCTCGTGGCCGCCTGCGAAGCGCTGGGCGGCCTCTACATCCCTTCAGTCCAGGATGAGGGCGACCGAGCCGCCCGGTCTCGATTCGGTGCCGCGATCGCCGAGCACGCCGGCCTGAGCGCCTCCCTCCTCGGCGCACCGGAATCGTGGGAAGTCCTGCTCCGCGCAGCCCTGGACACGGCGGCACGCACTGCCCCACCAGGCGCACCCGCCCTGGTCGTGATCGATGAGTTCCCCTACGCGATGGCCGACGCACCCCAACTGCCGTCACTCATCCAGCACCTCTACGACGACTCCCAGAACAAGCGCGGCCCAGGCGGCCGCCTGATCCTCTGCGGCTCCGCCCTCAGCGTCATGCAGACCCTCCTCTCCGGCACCAAACCCCTTCGCGGCCGCGCGATCATGGACATGCGCCTCAACGCCCTCGACTACCGCGAATCAGCCCAACTCTGGAACATCGACAACCCGGAGACCGCGCTCCGAGTGCACGCCTGCGTCGGCGGCATCCCCGGCTACCACGCCCTGATGACCGGCCCGCCCGCGAACGTCGAAGACTTCGACCGCTGGCTGGCCGAGAACCTGCTCGAACCAGACCGAAGCGTCTTCACCCGCACCGAGGTCGACTACCTGCTCCGCGAAGACCCCAGAATCACCAACCGCACGATCTACTACGACATCCTCACCGCGGTCGCGAACGGCGCGAACACACCCTCCAAGATCGGCTCAGCCCTGGGCCGAGACGACAACGCCGTCCGATACCCCCTCTCGGTCCTCGAATCAGCCGGTTACCTGACCCGATCCCAAGACCTCCTCCGCGGCCGCAGACCCACCATCACCGTCTCCGACCCCGTCATCCGCTTCGACCGCCTGATCACCGCCCCCCACCTGGGCCAACTGGAACTAGGCCGCGCCGAACAGGTATGGCGCGCCGCCGCCCCCACGTTCCGTTCCTCGATCCTCGGCCCCCACTTCGAGGAACTCGCCCGAGACTGGACCCACCGCTTCGCCCCCGACGAACTCGACCACCCCACCGGCTTCGGCCAGGTCGGCTACGCCACCATCCAGGACCACACCGGCCGCGCCAAACACGAAATAGACGTCCTCGCCAAAGACGCCGACCGAATCACCATCATCGGCGAAGCCAAAGCCACCCTCACCCGCCGAGGCATCCCCGACCTCACCCGCCTGGACACCATCCGCACCCTCCTCACCCGAGAAGGCCACAACACCGAGGAAACAATCCTCACCCTCTTCTCCACCACCGGCTTCACCCCCGACCTGGAATCCACCGCCACCCAACGCCCCGACGTCGAACTAATCAACCTCAATCGCCTCTACGGCCATTGATCCACCCGAGGGCCAGGATCACGCAAAGTTACAGAACTATAGTTCCCGGGAACTACAGTTCTGTGACCTGCGTCACACGACTGCAAGCCAGCTACGTGCGGAGACGCGATCAGTACCCGAATACCTCTGCGGTACCGTCAAAGAAGCGCTCTCGTCTCATCACTGTCGGTAGCACTGGCAGATCCGGCACAAGGCCACAGCCAAAGTCGAACCGGCCGCAGTGAATGGCACAACGCCCAGGTCTCGTACTCGTCCGGGCTCCAGCTCGGCCTCGCGAAGCCGACCCCGGCGTGACAACGGCACGCGGATCTCCTGCTACTCGTAGCTCACCAAGGCCTCGTCGCCGCTACCAAGGGGATCGCGGAATATCGCAAAACCATCAATCCAGCCTTTCGGCCAGAGCAAACTAGACGAACACAGTAGGGGCTCCAACCACGGGAAATCCGCCGGTTCCGAGGCCGTGATTGCTCACCATCACGGGAATGGACTGGACAAAAGGCCAGAAACCCATCCAATAGTCTCGACCAATTGCTCCCGACATCATGCACGGCGTCATTATCCGCACAGAACGGTCAAAAACTTACCGAATTGCCCCGGAACATTTGCCTCACCTCCCTCGTTAGTGCCTGCAGAAGCGTGTGGGGGCACGAACTGCGGACATTGACCCACGGGAGCGGTGAAAGTGAGCACGGCTCAACCTTCCGGTATTCCGAAGTTTATGGGGCGGAACCTCGAACTTCTCTGGGCCGCGCGCATGGGGCGTCGCGACGGCCGACGCGGAATTCCATACGACAACGTCCCAGTCGGCGGCGAGTACGACTCCTACGGCTGGGACGAAAAGCAGATCACCAACTTCATCCGCAGTGTCACGGCCCGGGCCGGGCGGCGGCGCGCACGAGTCGTGCGACGGTTCATCGGCGCGGCCGAGCGCGAGCGCGGCGCTCTCCTCCAGGCATCCAGCCAAGTCATCGAAGGACACCGCACGCTGGACCGACTGCCACCGCTCCCGGCGCCGCCTGCTCACGCGAACCCGCACTACCCGGTGGCCTTCACTGAAGTGGCCGCCGAACGACGCGACGAACGGCTCCGCCGGGAACATCAGGCGACCGCCGCCGCCCTGTCCGCCGCCAGTCAGGCGCTCGCCCTCCGCCTCTCCGTCTACGAGGCCGCTGTACGGCAGATGCGTACCGACGTGAACGAGGTAATGGAATGGGCCAACGAAGTGGTGGCGCACTACCGGAACGCGCTCGATCGCCGCTACCTGGCCAACCGGCGCCGCGCCACGTACGACCAGGTTCGCATCCCCCACTGGGATCCGCCGCGCATCCGCTCCGAGGAGGGCGAGGAAGCGGTCCTGCTCTCCGCTGACCTGCTCAACCTTCTGCCTCCGGTCATCAGGAACGTGGTCGAAGAGGCTCTGGGCCACATCAGCGCCCCCGACGACACCCGAAGGGGGTCCGAGTGATCAACCGTGTGAATTTCCGGTTCCTGGCAGCGACCGGCCTGCTCGTGCTCACCTTCGCGCTCACCGGCTGCCAGGGGGAGGAGATCCCTGGCCGCAGGTGCGGCCTGGTGGTCGACGCGACCTCGTTCGCGCGGAACACCGACGTGCCGGAGAAGGTGAAGAAGAGCGTCCCGCTGTTCCTGAGCGACTGCGCCTTGGTCTCGTTCGCCGTCATCACCGGCTCGGTGGCCCAGTCCAACTGCCGGCACAGCCCCATGAACCTGGTCGCCACTTCCCGGGACAGCCAGAACGACAACCCGGTGCGCGCCAAGCAGATCAACCAAGCCCGCAAGGTCGAGGCGATGAGCGTGATGGACGAGCTGATGACGTGCGCCAAGACCGAAACGAAGCCCCCAGGCTCGGACGTCATCGGGGCAATCCTCGACGCGCGGCTCAAGGCGTCCAGCGTCGGAGAGCCCGCCCACCTAATGATCATCAGCGACATGGCCAACCGCACCGAGGAACTCGACCTCTACAAAGCGGATATATCAAGCCTAAACGTCAGAAATAACATTATATCCGCTATCAAGGCGAGCAATCGCCTGCCCAACCTCGCGGAGTCTACTGTCCAAATCATTGGATTCGGCATCAAGGTGACGCCTGAAAAGGTGCGGCAGCAGCAGTTGCTGGAGTTCTGGCAGGAGTTCTTCGCAGCGGCCGGGTGCCGTCAACCGACTTTCCTCTGATATATCGACAAGGAGCTTCTGATGAGTCGAACTCAGCGGAAGGCTATGTGGTGGCGGATCCAGCAGATCATCAACAGCGGCGGCAGCCGACCGGTCGCGTCAGGCCTCGAACTCGAAATGGACTCGGATCCGCGCGGCGGTCCCCTTCCTGAGGAACCCGCCTCGAAGAAAGAGATGGAGGCGCTCCGCAAAGAAGCCTACGAGAACGGCGTCCGCGACGGCAGTTCCGGCATGTACGACGAGTGGAGCCTGTCCACCGGCGGCAAGCCGCCTTACCTGGCCATGATCGACGCCAAGTGCAACGAGGCGCAGGCCCACGAGCGGGTCCGCCATCTGCGGGACGCGCAGCGTCTTGACGAGCGCATCGCCGCCGCCAAACAGGATCTCAAGCAGCACCAGGAACTCGCCGCGCAGAAGGAGCAACAGCGGACGGAGCTGATGGCGGAGGAGAAAGAACTGCAGGACGCGCTAGCCGACCGCGAGAGCGATCATCCGGCGAGCGGGTGGGGGGAGGCCACCCGCAGCCTCACCCGGCGCCGCAGCGCGGCGGTCGCCCGCGTCGCCGTCATGGCTCTGCTCATCGCCGTCGAACTTCCCATACAGTATGCCTCATTCATTTTCTTCGGCGAGAGTCCGGTACTCACCTGGGCGTTCGTCCTGGGAACCGCCGGAGCAATGTTGATCGCACCGCACCAAGCGGGTGGCTGGACACGTCGGCTGACCGTCGAAGGCTGGGCGTCCGCGCTGACGGTGACCACGCTAGTCGTCATGGCCGCCTGGGCGGTGGGCGTCGGCCTGCTCGCGCTGCTCCGAGCCAGTGTGCTGTTCGCCCCCGGCTTCGACGACGCCACCCTCCAGCCGATCGCATCCACGGTCAGCGCGCTTGACCTGAGCCAACCCACGGTGACGCTGCTGTTCGGCGGGCTGCTCACGCTGAGCGGCCTCGTGGCGTTCACCTACGGCTACCTCGGCGAGAACCCCTACGCCGCCAAGCTGGCCGACATCCAGCGCAGGCGCAGCGAGGTGGAGAAAGCGCTGGCCAAGGCCACCGGTCTGCGAGACAGGGATGAACACCTCGCCACCATGGAGAAGACCCTGAACGACCGCCACGAGGAACGATGGCAGGCCCAGATCGCCGCTCGCGGCCACGTCTACGAGGTCTGCTACGCCACATACCTCCAGGCGGTGGCCGCGACCATGCGCAACCCGGCGTTCACCGAATCCTCCAGTCAGTGGCTCGGGCACACCACCATTCGGCCCGGCAGGCCCCCCGCGGCTCGGATCCCCTAGTGGAAATCCGCCTCTTCCTGGCCGGAATAGGCGCCGCCGTATTCCTGGCCGGGATCTTCCAGACCGTGGTCAGGATCGGCGACGCGACGACTCTGGAACCGACCTCGCTCGGCATACGCCTGGCGATGATCGGCATCGGGTTCCTCATGATGGTGGGCTTCGCGATCAGCTGGAGCCGCCGTCCGCGCATTCCCCGGATTTACCGGCTGGCCAGGTTGCTCATATCGGTCGTCATTGGGCTGTTTCTCACACTGGTCGCCGGCGTCGTGGCGTTCCTCGTCGCCTTCAAACTGAGCCAGGACACCAAGATCACGGGCGAGTGGTCCGGGGATCTGGTCTACAAGGGACAGCTGACGAACGAGATTTCGATGGTCATAGACCCTCCGATGGGCGACGACGCGAGAACCGGCTGGCTCACCATCGCTCATATCAACGGATCGTGCTTGTACCGGCTGAACGAGCAGCCCACCGGAAGCCACCAATTCGTCATGGCCCTCCGGCAGGCGGAACCGGCCAACTGCCCACGGGGCAGAGGCCCGGCCCACATCACTTCCAATGGGCGCGGAGGACTTTCCGTGTCAATCAGTGAAAACGACCAGGGTGTCGCCATCGGCGAAGTAGCCCGCAGAGAGATCATGTCCCCCTGACCACGATACGTATTCGAGCGAAGACCATCGTCGACGGCCTCAAGAGCGGCCGCCGGCCCTTCGGCCCACGAGGCGCCCGGTCTACCTCGGTGTCGGCCAACCGGCCCAGAGCAGCCAATTTCACCAGCCGCGCGGCTCGATAGCAGAGGCCGCGCGGCAGGTCAGAAGGTCGTTCCGTTACTTCGGGTCGTATGCCAGGTTGGGGCGGAGCCAGCGTTCCGCCTCGGCCACGGGAACGCCGCGCCGGGTGGCGTAGTCCTCCACCTGGTCGCGGTTGATTCGGCCGACGGTGAAGTAGCGGGAGTCGGGGTGGGCCAGTATCAGGCCGCTCACCGCGGCGGCCGGAGTCATCGCGTACGACTCGGTGAGGCAGATTCCCAGGTCCTCGGCGCCGAGCAGGTCGAAGAGTTCGCGCTTCTCGCTGTGGTCGGGGGTGGCGGGGTAGCCGAGGGCGGGACGGATGCCGCGGAAGCGTTCGGCGTGGAGGTCTTCCATCGCCGGGGCGGCGTCGGGCTCGAACCAGTCGCGGCGGGCGCGCAGGTGGATGTACTCGGCGAACGCCTCAGCCAGGCGGTCGGCCAGGGCCTTCACCATGATGGCGCGGTAGTCGTCGTGTTCGGCCTCGTACCGTGCGGCGAGTTCGTCGGCGCCGTGGATGGCGACGGCGAAGCCGCCGAGGTGATCGTCGGCGGGGGCGAGGTAGTCGGCCAGGCAGCGGTTGGAGCGGCCGGTGGGCTTGGCGGTCTGCTGGCGGAGCATCGGCAGGCGGACGCCGTTGACGACGATGTCGTCGCCTTCGGCGTGGGCCGGCCAGAAGCCGTACACGCCGACGGGCCGGAGTGAGCCGTCGGCGATGATCTGTTCGAGCATCGTGGTCGCGTCGTCGAAGAGTTCGCGGGCTTCGGGCAGGTCGAGGATGGCCGGGTATTTGCCCTTGAGTTCCCAGGCCAGGAAGAGGAACTGCCAGTCGATGAACTCGCGCAGTTCGGTGAGGGACGGCGTCACGGTGCGGACGCCGGTGAAGGCCGGCACGGGCAGGTCGTCGAAGGTGACCGGTGACCGGTTGGCCCGGATCTGGGCGAGCGGGAGCAGCGGCTGGCGGATCCGCGCCTCATGCTGTTCGCGCAGGCGCTTCTGCTCGACCCGGTTGTCGACGGCGAGGGTCGCCGCGCGGTCGTCGTCGAGCAGGTCCGAGACGACCCCGACCACCCGGGACGCGTCCAGAACGTGCAGCGTGACCGAGTTGTACGCGGGGGCGATCCGGACGGCGGTGTGCTGGCGCGAAGTCGTCGCGCCGCCGATGAGCAGTGGTGTCTTGAGGCCGCGCCGCTGCATCTCCGCGGCCACCGAGACCATCTCGTCGAGCGACGGCGTGATCAGCCCGGACAGGCCGATCACGTCGGCGTTCTCGGCGACCGCCGTGTCCAGGATGACCGACGCGGGCACCATCACCCCGAGGTCGATCACCTTGTAGTTGTTGCAGCCCAGCACGACCCCGACGATGTTCTTGCCGATGTCGTGCACGTCGCCCTTGACGGTGGCGAGCACGACGGTGCCCTGCCCGCGCCCGGTGTCCAGGCGCCCTTCCAGCCGGGCCTGCTCCTTTTCGGCCTCCATGTACGGCTCAAGGTAGGCGACCGACCGCTTCATCACCCGCGCGCTCTTCACCACCTGCGGCAGGAACATCTTGCCCGAGCCGAAGAGGTCGCCCACCACCTTCATGCCGTCCATGAGCGGGCCCTCGATCACGTCGAGCGGCCGGACCGCCTGCTGGCGGGCCTCCTCGGTGTCGGCTTCGATGAAGTCCACGATGCCGTGCACCAGCGCGTGCGCGAGCCGCTGCCCGACCGGCGCGTCGCGCCAGGCCAGGTCGACGACGCGGGCGGTGCCGCTCCCGCTCACCGTCTCGGCGAAGGCGACCAGCCGGTCGGTCGCGTCGGCCCTCCGGTCGAACAGTACGTCTTCGACCAGCTCAAGCAGGTCGGCCGGGATGTTCTCGTAAACGGCGAGCTGACCGGCGTTGACGATGCCCATGTCGAGCCCGGCCCGTACCGCGTACAGCAGGAACGCGGAGTGCATCGCCTCGCGGACGACGTCGTTGCCGCGGAAGGAGAAGGACAGGTTGGAGATGCCGCCGCTGGTCCTGGCCCCTGGGCAGCGCTCCTTGATGAGCGGCAGTGCGTCGATGAACGCCTTGGCGTACCCGTTGTGCTCGGCGATGCCGGTGGCCACGGCCAGCACGTTCGGGTCGAAGATGATGTCCTCGGGGGCGAAACCGGCCTGCTGCGTGAGCAGGTCGTAGGCGCGCCCGCAGATGGACACCTTGCGCTCGGTCGTGTCGGCCTGGCCCTGCTCGTCGAAGGCCATCACCACGACGCCCGCGCCGAAGTCGCGGATCCGCCTGGCCTGGGCCAGGAACGGCTCCTCGCCTTCCTTGAGGCTGATCGAGTTGACCACGCCCTTGCCCTGGACGCACTTGAGCCCGGCCTCCAGGACGCTCCACTTCGAGCTGTCCACCATGATCGGGACCCGGGCCACCTCCGGCTCGGTGGCGATGAGGTTGAGGAAGGTGGTCATCGCCTCCTCGCTGTCGAGCAGGTCGGCGTCCATGTTGACGTCGAGCACGTTCGCCCCGCCGCGTACCTGCTCCAGCGCCACGTCGACCGCGCCCTGATGGTCGCCGCCCTCGATCAGCCGCCGGAACCTGGCGGAACCGGTCACGTTGGTCCGCTCGCCGATCATGACGAAGCCGGTGTCGGGGCCGATCGCGAACGGCTCCAGGCCGCTGAACCGGGTGGCGGGGGCCGGTGCCGCGATCTCGCGCGGGGGGAGCCCGGCGACCGCGGCCGCGATGCGCTCGATGTGGGCCGGGGTCGTGCCGCAGCAGCCGCCGACGATGTTGACCAGGCCGGCCCCCGCGAACTCGGCCAGCAGGCCGGCGGTCTCCACCGGGGTCTCGTCATAGCCGCCGAAGGCGTTGGGCAGCCCCGCGTTGGGGTGGCTGGCCACGTAGGTGTTGGCGAAACGTGCAAGTTCGGCCACGTGAGGCCGCATCTCGACCGCGCCGAGCGAGCAGTTCACGCCGACCACCATCGGCTCGGCCCGCTCGATGGAGCGCCAGAACGCCTCGACGGTCTGCCCCGACAGCGTGCGCCCGCTCAGGTCCACGATGGTCACCGAGATCCACAGCGGCAGGTCGGGCGCGACCTCCCTGGCGGCCGCGATCGCCGCCTTGGCGTTGAGCGTGTCGAAGATCGTCTCGACCAGCAGCAGGTCCACGCCGCCCTCGGCCAGCGCCTCGATCTGCTCGGCGTAGGCCGCGCGCACCTGGTCGAAGGTGACCGCCCGATAGGCCGGGTCCTCCACCTTCGGCGACAGCGAGAGCGTGACATTGAGCGGTCCGATGGAGCCGGCCACGTACCTGCCGCCGAACTCGTCGGCCGCCTGCCGCGCGAGCTGCGCGCCACGCACGTTCATCTCCCGCACGTACGCCTCGGCGCCGTAGTCGGCCTGGCCGACGGAGGTCGCGGTGAAGGTGTTCGTGGTGGTGATGTCGGCGCCGGCCGCGAGGTACTGCCGGTGCACGTCGAGAACGAGGTCCGGCCGGGTGAGGTTGAGGATGTCCGGGTCGCCGGTGAGGTCCCGGGGGTAGTCGGCGAAGCGCTCGCCGCGGTAGTCCTCTGGCGCGAGCTTCGCGTCCTGGAGCATCGTGCCCCACGCGCCGTCCAGAACAGCGATCCGCTGGCTCAGCAGGGTCCGCAGCGCACTCGTCCGATCCACAGGCTCCTCCTCCAAAAAATGGCGGAGGCGACCTTGGGAGTTGGTTCCAGCCGAGCGTGGCGGGCTCCCGCCCGTTGCAGCGCCTCTCGACCTGCCGCCAAGAATACCGAAGCCCATGGCCGGATTTCTAATGATCTCTCATCCGAGCCCGTTCACGAGATCATCGGCGTACGGCAACCGCTGCTGTTGTGGTGAAATATGCCGAATGCAGCGTGTGAGGCAGTTGGTGGGCGAGATGTTGGTCTACTGCTTCGCAGTCGTCCTGCTCACCGGTGGGTTCCTGGCCTTCTTCTACACACCCGGCAACCAGATGGTGGCCTACAACGGCTCCTACACGCCGCTCCGGGGCATCCCCATGAGCGTCGCCCACAACTCGATCCTGCATATCAGCTTCGAGGTCCGCGGCGGCCTGCTCATCCGGCAACTCCACCATAACTCCGCGATCCTCCTCGTCCTCGGCGTGATCGTCTGGGCCTTCCTCGGCCGGTTCCGCTGGGCCTTGGCGGTCCTGTGCCTGGCCCTGCCCGCCGTACTCGCCGGCTACGGACCGCCGACGATCTCCTCTCCGGCACCGCCCTGGGCAGACTGCCCACCCCCTGGTGGTACGGCCTGCACCTGCTGACGGCCCTGGCCGTGGGCACCGCGCTGATCATCTCCTCACGACGGGAAGCAGCCGAGCACCCCAGAACACTCCGTCTTGTGGCCCTAAGCCTCGGCCTCACCGCGCTAGCGATCTTCTGGCTCTGAAAGCTGCCCGACTGAGAACCCAACTGAGAAGCGTGCAGAATCGACCACTTCTCAGTTATCGTCACGCCATGGAGCGATCAGAGGTGGACGCGGCACTGCAAGTAGTGGGCAACGGGGTCACCGCCGACTCGCTGGAGTCTGAGACCCTCGACTTCAAGTTGGTCGCCGACTCGCCGAAGACCACCTACACGCTGCTGGCGGACGCGCTGGTCTGCTTCGTCAACGCCGGTGGAGGCACAGTGGTGCTGGGTGTTGACGACAAGGCCACCACGCGGGCGTCGGCACTGCGGGGCGTACCCGCGACCTACGGCCTCGATCAGATCCGTAAGGAGATCTTCGATCGGACCCGTCCGCCCATAACGCCGTTCGTGACTGAGAAGATCGTGGACGATGTGCGATTGATCGCCGTGTCCGTACCCCAGGGAGTCCTCCCCCATTGCAACGGCGCAGGGCTGGCGACCCGGCGACTGGGGAAGGAATGTCTGCCCTTCCCCCCGGATCAGCAACGCGAAGTGATGATCGCACGTGGTCAGGTCGACTGGTCGGCTGAACCTTCCGGGGCCCAGGTCAGCGATCTGAGCCCGGTCGAAATGGGGAGACTGCGCCGACTGCTCGCCACCAGCGGGCGCGACCATCTCGTCGAACTCGACGACCTCGCTCTGATGGGCGCACTCCGCCTGCTCACGCCGGACGGGGCGGTCACCAACGCGGGCGTTGTTCTCCTGGGCGACGAAGCGGTGCTGCGGAAGAAGGTCCCCGGGTATGGATATTCCTACCAATTCCGCCCCACCTCGGGCAGCGAGGCCACTGGCCGGCTCCGCGGGACACGACCGCTGCTGGCAGCCATCGAGACCGTCGCCGACGCGGTGGCCGCACGCCAGGAGATCCACCCGCTCAACATCGCGGGAGGGGTTCAACTACAGCTGACGGATTATCCGCACGACGCCGTACGCGAACTCATCGTCAACGCCTTCATCCATCGTTCTTACGAAACCACGGGAACGGTGGACATCGAGCATGCCCCGGAGCGCCTGATCATCACCAGTCCTGGGGGCTTGGTTGCCGGGGTCACCCCGCAGAACATCTTGACTCATCCCTCCACCCCGCGGAACCGGCTCCTCACGGAGACCATCTCCATTCTTCAACTCGCTGAGCGTACCGGTCAGGGTATTGATCGGGCCTATCGGGAGATGCTCCGCATCGGCAAGGAGCCGCCGACCTTTGAGGACACCGGCACCATGGTCCGCGCGGCCCTCCCCGGCGGGATCGGCAACGACGCATTCGTACGGTTCATCAACGAGCTTCCCGTCAGGGCCGCACGTGACGTCAACGTCTTGCTGGCACTGTCCCGACTCCGGTCGAGCAACAGCATCGACGCCATACACCTCGGCACGCTCATTCAGCGCCCCGCGCCCGAAGCCCAGGAAGTTCTCTCGGCGATGTCAGAGGAATACCACCTCATCGAGCCGACAAGGCGCACGGCGAGCAAGCCGTTCCCTTCGTATCGCCTGCTGTCCGCGACAGTGGCCGCCATGTCCCGCGCGATCACGTATGCGCGGAGGGACATCGATGAGATCGACCAGAAGGTCATCGACCATGTCAACGAGTACGGCTACGTGACCAATCGCACGCTGCAACGCCTCTTCGATATTCACATGTACGCCGCTCGCGATCTCCTCGACAAACTGAAGAAACGTCAGGTGCTGGTGAAGCTCAGCGACGCTCGCGGGGGCATCGGAATCCGCTACGGACTCGGTCCGCACTTCCCCAAGAACACGCGCAGGACCGGCGGCGATGCGACGTGACCTGACAGATCCGACCATGGTGCCGGAACGTGGACCCGACGTCCCGGCCACAGGATCGCGATTCACGGCTGAGACAGCGAAACCCTGCCTCCCGGGCTGGAAGGCAGGGTATCTCCGTACAAGTTCAGCGGAGGGGCTTGGGGAGGCGGATGGTGACGATGCGGCTCTTTACCCCGGAGTCGATCAGGCGGCCGTCTGTGCCGAAGTCGCCCAGGCCGAAGTCGTTGTCGTTGGCGACGACCAGGGTGCGGGGGTCGAGCAGGGCGATGCCCTCGACCTTGCCGGGGAGGGTGGGGGCGACCACGGAGAGGTCGACGATGAGGGACTTGGGGGCGGGCTTGACGGTGGTCAGGTCGGTGAGGGCTTCCAGCGAGGGGGTGGTGGCGGCGTTGTCGTAGCGGCCGCCGAGGAGGTTCTTGGCCTTGGCGAGGTTGATCTGGTAGATCCGGGCGACGTTGTCGGTGCGCTCGTCGACGAGGAGGCGGTCGCCGCCGATGTGGGCGAGGCCGGAGATCTTCATCTGGCTCTGGTCGCCGTTGACCTTCGGATCGAAGGTGGTGACGTCCTCGAACTGGTAGGCGTACTCGCCGGTGACCCGGCCGCGCCGGATGTCGAAGGTGAGGATACGGGCGATCCGGGATTTGTCGCCGACGGCCTTGGTGGGGTTCTGCAGCGGGCTCTGGACGGCGAGGTAGAGCGTGTTGCCGTTGATCGTCAGGCCCTCGAAGCCGCGGTTCTGCGGGCGGGTGGCGAGGATGGCGGGGAGCACGGGCTTGACCGGGTAGTCGGCGCCGGTCAGGTTGAGCCCGGCGGGGACGTACCGCGCGATCACCATGCCTCTGGCGGAGACGTGCAGGAGGGACGGGCTGTACTCCTCGACCAGCCAGAAGTCCCCGTTCCGCGCCCGGACGATGTCCTCGGCGTCCACCCCGCTCGGGTTGTACGGCAGCGCGGTCAGACCATCCCACGTGTACGGAAGCTCGTCGTGGCCGGGCTGGTTCGAGACGCCGGTGATCTGCTTGCCGGAGCGGCCGACCAGCGGGATGTACTTCTTGATCTCCACACCGAACCGGGTCGCCACCTGGACGATCGCGGGCGTGAACTCGGGGATCGGGAAGGTGCGGCGCTTCTCGCCGTTGACCGTGGGCTGGCCGTTGGGGCCGCGGTCGGTGACCATCCAGAAGTCGCCCCGGCGCGAGGCAGGGTAGAGGCCGCTGCCGACGCCGCCCAGGTTGATCCCGCGGTCGTCCTGGATCGAACTCTGGAGTTCGCCCAGCGGCATGGTCGGGAAGGTCACGTCCTTGATGACGACCGGCTTCTGGGCGGGGTGGGCCGTTGCCGTACCGGGGATGGCTAGGGTCGCGGCGGCCAGGGCGAGGCAGGCGAGGGCGGGACGGAGCATCGGCGTGCCTTTCGTGCATTCAGGATCAAGTCAGCGAGCCTGAACTTACTGACGCCAGAAGACCTCCGACTGAAGCGACCCTAAACGACCGGCACGGTAAAGAGAATTCCGCCGGAACAAAGGATTTCTCTAACGTGAACCGAGCCTCTCCAAAATTCGCGTCAACGGAGTTTTCGCAGGTCAGATGGTAGGCTGTGCGCATAACTCCGCTCCGAACTATTTAACGTCGGACGAGCGCTATCGCGGCAATAGGTCGGGTCCGGCTCTGGGGGTCCGCTGTGAAGCTATGGACCAGACGCGAGGACGCGCGACTGCTCACCGGCCACGGCCGGTATGTCGCCGACCTGGTGGTGCCGGGCTGTCTGGACGCGGCGTTCGTCAGAAGCCGGGTCGCGCACGGCCTCATACGCGAGGTGGACTGCTCGGCCGCCCGGGAGGTGCCGGGAGTGGTGGGGGCCTGGTCGGCAGCGGATCTGTCGGAGTTGCCCGTGTGCGCGAACGAGGCCGCGCATCTTCAGGATCTGCCGCCGGTGCCGCGCACGATGCTCGCGAAGTTGTCCACCGAGGACGCGGTCAACGGGCGTGAGTGGCCGTCGCTGGCGAAGGACCGGGTGCGGTACGCGGGAGAGGCCGTCGCGGTCGTCCTCGGGGAGGACCGCTATCGGGCCGAGGACGGGGCGGCTGAGGTCACCTATCGGATCGATCCGCTGCCTGCCGTGGTCACGCCCGCCGCCGGTGCGGCCGACTCGGTTTCGCTGTTCGACGGGCTGAGCAACGTCGCGTTTCGTGGGACGGCGGGTGAGCCGATCGAGGAGGTGGTGTGGCGGCGGGCGGCGGCCGTGGTGGAGGCGCGGTATCGCCAGCAGTTGCTGTTGCCCACGCCGATGGAGTGCAGGACCATCCTGGCCGTGCCGGAGGACGGGCGGTTGACGGTGTGGTCGGGGCATCAGATGCCGCATCGGTTGCGGCTCGAACTGGCCAAGTCGCTGGGCTGGCCGGCCGAGCGGGTGCGGGTGGTGGTGCCCGATACCGGGGGTGCGTTCGGGTCGAAGAGTGCGACCTTTCCCGAGTATGTCGCGGTGGTCTTTCTGGCGGTGAAACTTGGGCGGCCGGTGCGGTGGATCGAGGATCGGATGGAGTCCATGAGTGTCGCCACTCGGGGGCGGGGGCAGGATCAGCGGGTTCGGCTCGCGGCCGACGAGGATGGGCGGTTGCTCGCGTACGAGCTGGAGATCGATGCGGATGTGGGCGCTTATCCCCATCTCGGGGTGGGTTTGCCGATGCAGACGGCCTGGATGGCGACCGGGCCGTACATGACGCCGCGGGTGCATGCCACTGTGCGGTCGGTGCTGACCAACACGATGGTGACTTATCCGTACCGTGGTGCTGGGCGGCCGGAGGCGACGGCGGCCCTGGAGCGGTCGATGGACGTGCTGGCGCGGCGGTTGGGGCTTGATCCGGCGGAGTTGCGGCGGCGCAATCTCATTCCGCCGGAGAGCTTTCCATACCAGACTCCGACGGGGAGGCGCTACGACAGCGGGAACTATGCCGCCGCGCTCGAACTCGCCCTGGAGACCATCGGGTATGACGCCTGGCGGGCCGAACAGGCGCGGCGGCGGGCGCGGCCGGACGCGCTGCCGCTGGGTATCGGCCTGGCCTGTTACGTCGAGCGTTCCGGCGGAGAACCGGGCGGGTTGCATGATTTCGCCGGTGTCGAAGCGGATGAGGATGGCGCGATCATCGCGCACTGCGGTGCGGCCTCCAGCGGGCAGAGCCATGAGACGACATTTCCGGCGCTGGTGGCCAGGACCCTCGGCGTCGATGAGTACCGGGTCCGGCTGGTCGAAGGTGACACTGACGCGCAGCCCGAAGGGCTGGGCTCGTTCGCGAGCCGGTCGGCGCAGGTGGATGGGGCTGCCCTGCAAAACGCCGCCTTGCTGTTCGCGGAGCGGGCGCGCGAGCGGGCGGCGGAGCTGTGGGGGGTGCCGGTCGAGGAGGTCGAATGGTCCGGCGGCACGCTTTACCCCGTCCGGGATGGCTCGGCTGGCATGGATCTGACCGAGCTTGTGAAGGCGACTGGCCCGCTTCGGGTGCACGAGCGATTCGAGTCGGGCATGGGGTTCCCGTTCGGCGCTCACGCCGCCGTCGCCGAGATCGATACGGAACTTGGCGTCGTCCGGGTTCTGCGGCTGGTCGCCGTCGACGATTCCGGAGTCGTGCTCGATCCTGCGGTGGTGCGTGGGCAGGCGTTCGGGTCGGCCGTGCAGGGGATCGGTCAGGCTTTGTACGAAGGCATCCCGTACGGCGAGGATGGGGTGCCCCTGATGGCCAACGGCCTGCTGGACTACTTGGTCCCCACCGCCAGCGAGATCCCGCCCATCGAGATCAAGGACACCTGCACGCCGAGTCCCAGCACGCCGCTGGGCGCGAAAGGGGCGGGCGAGTCGGGCTGTATCGGCAGTCCGGCGGCGATCGTCAACGCCGTCGCCGACGCGCTCCAGATCGCCGATCCGGATCTGCTGCAGATGCCGCTCACGCCCGATGTCGTCTGGCGGGCGGCGCGCGCGCCGAAGTACGAGGAGGCCTGATGAAGCCCGCCGCCTTCGACTACGTCGCGCCGCACACAGTGCGAGAAGCCGTGGACGCCCTCGGGGACACTTGGCGCGACGTCCGGGTTCTCGCCGGCGGCCAGAGCCTGATCCTTGAGATGCACATGCGGCGGATTTGTCCGGATTTGGTGGTCGATATCAACCACGTCGCCGGGCTCGACCGTATCGGTCTGGACGACGGCACTGTGCGGGTCGGCGCTCTCGTCCGACACCAGGTCTTCGAGTCGCCGCAGGCAGTGCCGGGGCCGCTCGGCCGACTCTGCGCGAATGCCGTCGTCAACATCGCCCATCCGCCCATCCGTACCCGGGGAACCTTGGTGGGCAGCATCGCGTGGGCGCATCCCGCGTCGGAATGGTGCGCCATCGCCGTGGCGCTGGACGCCGTGATCGAAGTGCGAAGCTCCGGTGGGGTACGCGAGATCGCGGCCCGTGACTTCTTCCTCGGCCCACTCCAGACGGCACGCGCGCCTGACGAGATCATCACCTCGGTACGGTTTCCGCTGCTGGGGGGCTCCACGGGGGTGGGTTTCGTCGAACATCGGCGGACGCATTTCTGCTTCGCTCAAGTGGCCGTGGCGGCGGCGGTCACCGTACACGACGGGCTGATCGTCGACGCGCGGATCGGGCTGGCCAACTGCGCCGACCGGCCGGTGCGCGCCCGCGCCGCCGAGCGGGTGTTGATCGGCGCCGATGTGTCGGCGGCCAACGACCATCCGTTTGCCGACGCGGCCCTAGCGGGGGACCACCAGCCCGTCGACCATCCATTCGGCGACGCAGACCTCGCGGGCAACCGCCTACCCGCCGACCATCCGTTCGCCCGTGCGGGTCGCGCCGCCGCCGACGAGGACGCCGCGCCGGTCGACGAGCCTTATGCGGACCCGGAATACCGGCGCCAGGTCATCGCGGTTCTGGTCGGCCGGACGCTCCGCCAGGCGGTGGCGGACTGGCGGTCGCATGCCGAACCCGAAGGAGGTCTGCGATGAACATCACGCTCACGGTCAATGGGGACGACTATCCGCTCGACGTGGAACCGCGCCGGGTCCTGGCTGACGCGCTGCGCGAGGACTGCGGGCTCACCGGCACGCATCTTGGCTGCGAGCACGGGGTCTGCGGCGCGTGCACGGTGCTGGTCGACGGTGAAGCAGTCCGGGCTTGCCTGATGCTGGCCGTACAGTGCGACGGCGCGGCGGTGCGGACAGTGGAAGGGCTGGCGGGGCCGGACGGGGAACCGCATCCGCTGCAGAGGGCCTTTTCCGCCGAGCATGCCCTGCAATGCGGTTTCTGCACTCCCGGGTTCCTGATGATCGCCGCCGGGGCCCTGGAATCCATCGGCGACGATCCAGAACTCGTAGATCGCCTGGTCGAGTCCAACATCTGCCGGTGCACCGGCTACGAACCCATCCGGCGCGCGATCATGCGCGCCGCGACCGACTGCCCGCCCGCATCCGACCGTTCGCCCACATCCGAAGGGAGCTGATCATGGCCACTCCTGTGGTTCTCGTCACCGGCGCGCTCACCGGCATCGGTCGTGCCGTGGCCGTCGCCTACGCTCGCGAGAGCGCGAACCTCGTCGTCTCCGGACGGCACGAGGACGCCGGCGTCGAACTCGCCGACGAGTTGGGCAAGCTCGGTGCGCAGGCCGAGTTCGTCCAGGCCGACGTACGCCGCGACAAGGACATGAGCCAACTCATCGATCGCACCGTCGAACGTTTCGGGCAACTGGACATCGCGGTCAACAACGCCGGCACCGCGGGCACCCCGGGACCGGTCACGGACATCACCGACGAAAGCTACGCGGCCGTCTTCGACACCAACGTCCTGGGCACGCTGCTGAGCATGAAACACGAGTTCCGCGCCATGCTGCCGCAGGGCGGTGGCAGCATCGTCAACGTCAGCTCCACGTACGGGGTGATGGGCTTTCCCGACGCAACTCTCTATGTCGGCAGCAAGCACGCCGTCGTCGGCATCACCAAGGCGGCCGCGCTCGAAGGCGCCGCCCACGGCATCCGCGTCAACGCCATCGCGCCCGGCTTCACCCAGACCGCCTTGTACGAGAACTTCACCGGCGGCGACGACACCCGCGACGCCGTCAACTCCGTCCTGCCCATGCACCGCCCCGGCAAGCCGGAGGAGGTGGCCGCGGCCGTCCTCTACATGGGCTCCGACAAAGCCTCCTACCTCACCGGCCAGACCATCGTCCTGGACGGCGGCCTCACGGCCGGCTGGCCTCTATTTCCCGTCGGCTAGCCCTGGGGCGTTCAGGGACCAATATGGAGGTACGGGGCCCAGATTTCCGGCATGTCCGGATGGGCCGCGCGTAAGGCGTTCACGGCTCCGTGCAAGGCATGGGCCACCTCCGCTGAACCCGGGGCCGAGCCGCCGAGGCGCGTGTAGAAGTCGCCCGCGACCGCCCGTGCCGTGTGGTCGGCGATCGGCCACAGGGTGGCGATGACATGCCGGTACCCGGCGACCTGCAGGGCCGCCGCCGGATGCACGGCCTCATCCGGTACCCCGCCGCCGCCGATCGCGGTACTGCAAGCCGACAGGTAGGCCAGTTCGGCGTGGGGCAACCGCTGCTCCGCGATCTCCAGTACGGGCAGCGGCCCGTCGTACAGGCACAGCGCGCCTTTCGCGGGGTCGCGCAGGTCCTGGCGGCCGTGGCAGGCGAAGTGCGACCACTCGTGCCGGGCGAGCAGCCTGAGCACCGCCTCCCGGGTGGCCTCACCGTCCCGCAGCACGGTCGCGCCGCCAGGGAGCGCGCTGACCTGCGCCACCTCCGCCGCGACACCGGGAAGCCGGGACGGCCGACCCTCCGGATAGGCGTCTGCGCGGTACTCGGAGACGCCGACCACGCAACGCCGTACCGGCGGGGCGGGTGGCCTGTTCCCGGCGCGCACCAGCGCGGCGAGCGACGGCGTATAGGAGGAGACGACCCGGTCGGGAACCGAGTCGGGCGCGCGCAGGCCAGCCGCGTGCAGCGGGAGGAAGGTCAGGGCGCCGGTCGGGCACCACCACAACCGGGCCGCCGGGGCTTCGGCGATAGCCGGAAAGGACAGCACCGGCTCGGCGACCGCCTCCCACAGCCAGGCGAGCATCGCGGTGAACGTGTCACGCAACACGAACCGGGCGCTGGCCCATTCCAGTCCGTAGAGCAGGAGATTCGCCCGTTCGACGACGTCCTCCTCGGTGAGCCGGGGCAGCGGCACGACCTCGACGCCACCGGTGGTGACGACCAGGGCGTCACATCGGAACCGGCTGACGTTCACCACCACCACCGGCCCCCCGCTCGCCCCGGCACAGAGTTCGGCGGCGGAGTACGGCCGCAGGAACCGCTCGAACCCCGGCAACTCCGACACCTGCCGGGCGAGTTCGTCCCACTCCTCGACCAGCCGCCTGCGCGTGGTGGCGGCCTGCCGCTCCGCCGATCCCCCATCGAGTCGCGCCCGAACATGATCAAGCCGGGCGGCCAGGTCGGGTTCAGCCTCCCGCAGCGCGCTCAGATCGGCGCGCACCCGCAGATCCTGGGCCCACAGCACGGTACGCCCCTGCTCAAGCAGTTCCAACGCCCGATCGGGCCGGCCCGCCATGATGGCCCACGCGGCGGCCTCGCTCGCCAGGCCGTGCCCCTGGCTGAGCCTTTCCTCCCGGATGCCGCGATCCAGGCCGGGCCAGGCCAGCAGCGGCAGCAGGCCGACCGCCGCCGCGTAGGCGTCGACCGCGAGTTCCGCGTCCGCCTCCTCGGTCGCGGCGAAGGCCCAGGTCCTGGCGGCGCGCAGGCGCGTGGTGACGTCACCGGTCGCGATGCCGGCCGCCTGCCGCCACGCCGACACCGCCTCGCGCAGGTCGTGCGGGGCGCGGGTGACGGTGAAACGGGCGTGCAGGGCCAGCCCGCTCATGAGGTGGAGGCGGGCTCGCACCGGATGTTCGGGCGGGCAGACGCGCAGCGCCGCACGCAGCAGATCGATCGACTCCGCCAGGTCGCCCTCATCGCCGGTGTGCGAGTGGCGTTGGAGCAGCGCGAAACCGAGACCGGCGATGGCGGCGGGACGATCAGGCAGTGGCGTCTCCAAGGCCAGCCCTTGCCTCCCGAGCAGGATCGCCTCGTCCAAATCCGCTGGGTTTCCGTCCCGTTCGTACCGGGCGCGCAGTCCGTTGGCCAGATTCATCAGTGGGTACGCGCGCAGCGGCTGGCCGGCCTGTGATTCCGCGAGCATGACCCGGTGGACCGCGATGGCCTCATCCAGGCTCCGGCCGCCGGAATCGGTGTCCGCGGACGTCATGAGCGCGTTTCCGAGGCTGTTCAGTGCTGTCAGCCGGGAAAGCGGATCGGTGGCCTCTTCCGTCAGGGCCGCCCGGCCGAGGCTCACCGCCGCGTCCAGATCGGCCGCGTCACCGGCGAGTTCGTACCGCAGCCGCAGCGAGGTGCTCAGCATGCCCAGGCTTCGCACCCGGTCGTGATCTCCTGGCCGCGCCAGCGCGTCCTGGTACGCGTGGATCGACTCGTCGAGGTGCGCGAGGCTGCCGGTCTCCTCGTAGCTCATCTGCAGGTGGGAGCCGAGTTCGGCGAGGCGGTCCGCGAGCCGCGCGTCACCGGCCGGGGTGGCCTGGACCGTGTCGCGGAACGCGGTGAGCGCCGCCTGGCGGTCGGCGGGGTCCCCGGCCTGCCGGAACCGGCTGAACAGCAGACTTCCCAGGGTGGACAGCACGAGGCCGCGCGATTCGTCCCCTGGCGGCAGGGCCTGCTCGGCCGCCCGGAGCGCCTCGATCGCGGCGCTCTCCTCGCCCGGCTCTGCGGTCCTTTTGAACCGGGCGCTCCGGGCCAGACCGAGCGCGAGCAGCGCTACCACCCGGACGGGCCGATCGACGGGGTCAGGCCCGAGCGCGGGGGTGAGTTCCCGGATGGCCTCGTCCAGATCGTCGTCCCGGGCCAGGCGGGTGAACCTGTCGTACAGGCTCTGGCCGAGAATCAGTCGGGCCTTCAGCTGGTCCGGGGAGCCAGGTTCGAACAGGTCCGCCGATTCCCGGCAGGCGGCGATGATCTCGTCGTCGTCGCCCGCGTCGGCCCGGCTGCGGAGGGTCAGAACCAGAGTGAACAGGACGACGCCCCTGGCCGGGTGCCCCGGCGCGGCCTCGGCGACCGAGGCCCGGGCCGTGCGCACCGCCTCCTCGATGTCGCCGGCGGCTTCGTGGCGCTCGAAGCGGCTGCGCAGCGTGAGCGCCAGGCTGGACAGGCAGGGGGCCCGGTCGGGGTCACCGGCCGGGATCTCCGCCGCGGCCGCTCGCCCCAGCCGCACGGCCTCCTCCAGGTCCGCGGGATCGCCCTGCCGGCCCTGAAGGTCGAGCCGGGTGCGGAGCACGGTGCTCAGCTTCCACTTGCGCACGGGCAACATCGGGTCGCCCGATGGACTGTCCGATACGGCCCTCCGGAAGGCCAGGAGCGCGTTGTCCAGGTGGGATGCGTCGCCGGTGCGCTGGAATTCCTGGAAGAGGGTGACGCCCACGTCGGCGAACACGTCCGGGTCGTACTCAGGTTCCAGTGCCTCGGCCACTTCGGGTGGGACCAGTTCAGGCGCGACCTTCTGGATTTCGGCGTACAGCTCCAAGGCGATGGCCAGGTCGCTGGCGTCCCCGGAGTGGAACATCGCGTATCTGACCCAGTGGAAAAGCGCGACGACCGTGACCGTGTCGACGTCCATTCCCCGGGCGGTGGCCGCCGCCGACCACAGCGTCCGTACCTCGGCCATGGCTTGTTCCGACAGGACCCGGGAACCGTCATCGGCCGCCACGGCCTGCTGGATGCGCGTGGTAACGGATACGCGCAATTCATTCGTGGTACGCCGTCGAAATCGCACCGCACTCCGTCCAGGTCGGCCCGCTTAGTGGGGCTAAGCGTGTTCCACCGCCCACGCGCAGATCGCTGAGAGCGGTTCCTGCAACGTTTTGCCGAGGGGAGTAAGGGCGTATTCGACATGCTGGGGAGCGGTGTCCTTGAGGACTCGGCGTTCGACCAGGCCGTCGTCTTCCATGCCGCGCAGGGTCTCGGTCAGGACCTTTTGTGTGATGCCGGGCAGCCTTCGGCGTAGGTCGGCGTGGCGTTGCGGGCCGGCGAGCAGTCCGTAGATGAGCAGGACGCGCCATTTGGCGGCCAGCCGCTCCAGCGCCTGCCGGGTCGCACAGCTTTCTTCCATGACGTCGGGTATCACCAGTGCCATGGGTTCCCCCGTACGGAAGGGCACTTCGAAGTGCCTTCTGGCCGGATCAAGATCAGGGCTCCTAATGTCCGGTTCATGACAGAGCTTAAGGTCCACACGTACACCGCGGCAGAGCCCGGGATCTTCGTAAACAGTTATCTGCTGGAAACGGCGGACGGCGTGGTGCTAGTTGACGCCGGGCTGCTGGTGTCGGACGCGAAGGCGTTGGCCGCCCGGGTCGCGGCGTTGCGCGCGCCGCTGGTGGCGGCGTTTGTGACGCATCCGCATCCGGACCACTTCAACGGGCTGCCGTACGTGGTCGGCGATGACGTGCCGGTGTACGCGACGACGGCGGTCGCCAAGACGATCGAGCAGACCGCGGTCGCCAAGCGGGAACAGTGGCAGCCGACGTACGGCGCGGAATGGCCGGATCGGTTCCGGGTGCCGGATCGCCAGCTGGACGGTGGTGGCGTCGTGGACGTCGCCGGGCTGCGGATTCAGGTGCACGATCTCGGGCCCGCCGAGAGTCACGCCGACTCTTATCTGCTCGTCGAAGCCGGCGGGGAGCGGGTCGCCTTTATCGGGGACATCGCCTTCGACGGCGTACATTCCTACACCGCGGATGGTCATTCGGGCGCGTGGCTGGATGTGCTCGATCGCCTGGTGGGCGAGCTGGCCGGGATGCGGTTGTATCCGGGGCACGGCGCGTCCGGTGATGTCGGGCTGCTCACCCGGCAGCGGCAGTACCTGCTGATGTATCGCGAGGCGGTCGGGCGGCTGGCCGCGGGTGCGGCGGAGCTGAGTGACGCGCGGAAGCAGGAGCTGGAGAGCGCCATGACCCGCTTCCTGCCCGACGCGCCCCTGGGCTGGCTGGTCAGCCTGGGCGCGGACGCCGTCGCCACCGAACTAACGGTTTCTGGGGATATTTCATGACACGCATCGTCTTCGAGAGCGAAGGCATCACGCTGGTGGGCGAACTTCGGGTCCCGGATGGGGACGGTCCGCACCCCGCCGTGGTGCTCACCGGGCCGTTCACGGGGGTGAAAGAGCAGGTCGTCGGCACGTACGCCGAGTTGCTCGCCCAGTCCGGATTCGTCACCCTCGCCTTCGACCACCGGGGTTTCGGGGAAAGCGGCGGGCGCCGCCAGCACGAGGACAGCCAGGGCAAACTGGCCGATCTGAGGGCCGCGGTCGGGGCGCTGGCCAACCGGCCGGAGGTGGATCCGGCCAGAGTCGGCGTGGTCGGCGTCTGCCTCGGCGGCGGCTACGCGGTACGGGCTGCCGCCGGGGATCCCCGCGTTAAGGCGGTGGCAGGCATCGCGGGCGCGTACAACAGCCCGGCGCACATGGCGAAGGACGTCGACTCCTACCGGTCCGCGCTCGCCAGCTTCCTCGACCGGTACAACGAGTACCTGCCCGCGGTGACGCCCGGCATCGGCGATGCCGCCATGCCAGGCGACGAGCCGTACGCCTATTACGGCACCGCACGGTCCGCCTCGCCGCACTGGCGCAACGAAGTCACCAGAGGATCACTCCACTCGCTGATGACCTTCGACGCACTCGGCGCGGCGGAGCTCCTGGGCGCCACCCCGCTATTGATCGTCCACGGCAGAACCGACGCGTACTGCTCCCCGGAACTGGCTCGGGAACTGCACGAGCGCGCGCCCGGCGAGAAGGAGATCCTCTGGCTGGACGCCACCCAGCACATCGACCTCTACGACGTGGAACCGTACGTCACGCAGGCCGCTCAGACGTCCGCCGACTTCCTCCACCGACACCTCAAGCCATAACAACTATTGTAGTCTTTCTGACTACTATCGTAGTATCGCAGCATGGCGACCCGACGCGAGGTCCTGCTCGACACCTCGATATCCGTCCTGGGTGAGCGCGGTATCCACGCGCTCACCCATCGGGCTGTGGACACCGCCGCCGGACTACCGGCCGGCTCCGCCTCCAACCACTTCCCCACGCGGGATGCCCTGCTCGATGCGGTGGTGGAGCGGTTCTCCGCGCGAGAGCGGGCCAACTGGGAGGAACTCGCGGCGAAGACGTACCCGCGCACGCCCCAGGAACTGGCCCAGGCGCTGGCCGTGTTCGCCCAGGAGGCCACCGGCCCAAACCGGACACTCACCCTGGCTCGGTACGCGATCCTGATCGAGGCCGGCATCCACCCGTCGCTGCGGCCACAGCTCCTCGCCACCGGCGCTCGGGTCAACACCTGGGTGCTGAACTGGCTGCGCTTCGCCGGCTCCACCGATCCCGAACGCGACGGGCCGATCATCATGAACCACTGGACCGGGATCGTCCTGCACGAACTGGCCATTCCGGACCCCGCGTTCGACCCCTATCCGCAGATCGCGACGCTGGTCGCCAGCGTCATCCGCCCGCGAGCCACGGAGGTGCCGTCATGACCAGCAATTCACTCGTCCTCGACCGCGACCACATCTGGAAGGCGATCGACGTACAGCGGACGAACGTGACCGGCCTGCTCGAAGACCTCTCCGCCGACGAGTGGCGGCAGCCGTCGTTGTGCGCGGGCTGGACCGTACGGGACGTCGCGGCCCACCTGACCCTCCAGCAGGTCGGTCCCGGTGGCGCGATGGGAATGATCTTCAAGTGGCGCGGCAGCATGGACCGGACGATCCAACACGCCGCCCGCCAGCGCGCCGCCGCGCTGACCACCGAACAGATCATCGCCCAGATCCGCGACACGATCGGCTCGCGCCGACACAACTTCGGCGTCACCTACCTGGAAACACTCTCCGACATCCTCGTCCACAGCCAGGACATCGCCATCCCCCTCGGCCGCCATCTCGACATGCCGGCCGACGCCGCGTCCGTCGCGGCCACCCGACTGCTGTCGATGCGCTGGCCGCCCCCGCTGCCCTCGGCCCGAAAGCTGGCCGGATTCCGCCTCGTCGCAACCGACACATCCTGGTCCACCGGCGACGGCCTGGAGGTCCAAGCTCCGATGTCCGCACTCCTCCTGGTGTGCTGCGGACGCCTCACCGCCCTACCCCAACTATCCGGCCCAGGCGCCGCAACCCTCACGGCCCGCCTCTTGGCCTAGCTCGGCCGAGAACTGCCGGGCGTGCCGCGCGCCTGTGATCGTGCGGCATATGCTGCGCTCAAGGGATGGCTGTGTGCAGCACGCGATACGCCCATCGAGAAGATTTGGCCGATATGTCCGATTTCTTGAAAGTGCCTGAATTCCACACCTGTGGCCGATAATCCTGCAGGTCAGGCAGTGTGCTCCCCACGCATGCGGCGATGGTCCCAGGCCAGCCGGTCGGCGATCGTGGACCGGCTGTCCTCCGTGTGTACGCCCACATGATGCCCGGCTCCCACGACCGCGCCCGGAAGGCCATCAACGACCGCGTGTTCCAGCCGCGCGTGATTTCTAGCAGGCCAAGTCTCGACGTCGCAGGTTGCTCTCTCTAGTACGGCGCGCCGCCATTTCATCGACTTCATTGACGATGGACACCTGGCCTCCTTCCGCTTGCGACAACTTCTCGGAAGCAGCCGTCCATATTGACATCATCGCTCCTAAGAGAGAGCATTGCTCTCGAAACAGAGCGATGATTCGCCATTATGGGAGGCCTGACATGACCGCCGTTCCCCCCGCACGCCCGACCGCCCTGTCCCTCGTCGGGGCCGGAATCCTGTTCCTGCTGTATCCGGTGGTCCGGCCCTACTCGGACGAAACGTCGGCGGCCGGGGCGCAGGCGATGGCCTCGTCCGCCTGGATGGCCGCCCACCTGTTCGCCGTGGCCGGGTTCATCCTGCTGACGCTGGGCCTGCTGGGCCTGTACCTCGTGCTCGGCCAACGCCTCGCGCTGCGCGCCGCCATCACAGCCTGGATCGGCGTGGGGCTCACGCTGCCCTATTACGGCGCCGAGATGTTCGGCCTGAACGTCATCGCCGGGCGCGCCGTGCGCGACCGGGACGCCTCGCTGCTGCAACTGGCCGACCAGTTCCGGTACGGCCCGGCCGCGATCACCATGTTCGGGGCCGGGCTCGTGCTGCTCGCCGTCGGCGCGGTCATGGCGGCGGTGGCGGTCTGGAGGTCGGGCGCGCTTCCGCGCTGGAGCTCGGTCCCGCTCGCGGCCGGCTTCGTCCTGTTCCTACCGCAGTTCTTCGGCACGCCCGCGCTGCGCATGGCGCACGGCGCACTGATCGCGGTGGGCGGCGTCTGGCTCGGCCTCGCACTCTGGCGGGCGCGCCGCGCCCCGTTCCCGCAGACCGCCGAGTGGACCGGCGATCAGGAGGGGTCGAACGCCTCGGCCAAGCCGCGGCGGGCCTCGTCCATCGAGCCGTCACCCGATCGCAGATGATCGAGGTTCATCTCCACGTCCGGCATGCCACATGAGATGGCGGGGTTCCCAGGACGGGAACGCCGGGGCCCTGCCTCAGGGGCTACTTCAGGAGTTGGCGGGCCATGACCATGCGCTGGATCTGGTTGGTGCCCTCGTAGATCTGGGTGATTTTGGCGTCGCGCATCATGCGTTCTACCGGGTAGTCGCGGGTGTAGCCGTAGCCGCCGAGGAGTTGGACGGCGTCGGTGGTGATGTCCATGGCGGCGTCGCTGGCCGCGCATTTGGCGGCGCTGGAGAAGAACGTGAGGTCCTTGACCGGGGTGCCGTGCATGGCGAGTTCGGATTTGGTGGCGGCCGCGTAGGTGAGTTGGCGGGCGGCTTCGAGTTTCATGGCCATGTCGGCGATCATGAATTGGAGGCCCTGGAAGTCGGCGATCGGGCGGCCGAACTGTTTGCGTTGTTTGACGTAGCCGATCGCGTAGTCGAGGGCGCCTTGGGCGATGCCGAGGGCCTGGGCGGCGATGGTGATTCGGGTGTGGTCCAAGGTGGCCAGGGCCGTTTTGAAGCCGGTGCCGGGGGCGCCGATCATGCGGCTGGCGGGGATTCGGACGTTTTCCAGGATGACCTGGCGGGTGGGGGATCCCTTGATGCCGAGTTTCTTTTCCTTGGGGCCGAAGGAGACGCCCTCGTCGGATTTCTCGACGACGAAGGCGGAGATGCCCCGGGGGCCGGCGGAGGGGTCAGTGACGGCCATGACTGTGTAGTACTCGGAGATTCCGGCGTTGGTGATCCAGGATTTGGTGCCGTTGAGGATGTAGTCGTCGCCGTCGGCTACGGCCCTGGTTTTCATGGCGGCGGCGTCGGAGCCGGCCTCGGCTTCGGAGAGGGCGTAGGAGAACATGCCGTCGCCGCGGGCGACGGGGGTGAGGTATTGGGCTTTGAGTTCTTCGGAGCCGGACAGGAGGAGCGGGACAGTGCCGAGTTTGTTGACGGCGGGGATCAGGGAGGAGGACGCGCAGGCGCGGGCGATCTCCTCGATCACGATGACCGTGGCGAGGGCGTCGGCTCCGGCGCCGCCGTATTCCTCGGGGATGTGGACGGCGTGGAAGTCGGCCGCGACCAGATCCTTGTAGACGTCGGCGGGGAACTCCTCGTTCTCGTCGGCGAAGGCGGCACGCGGGGCGACCTTTTCGTCGGCGAGGGCGCGGACGGCTTCCCGCAGCATCTCGTGCTCTTCGCTGGGCGAGTACAGAGGAACGCTCATAACGAGATTCTAGGACGTCCAAGTATCGGATCGGCAGGGGGCCGCGCTACGCGGAAGGGCGGCGCCCCGACGTCAGAGAGCGGCTTTGCCGTCTGTTGGGGGTCGCCGGGCTCGCGCCGGGGGCAGGGAGAAGGGTCGCCTAGCCTGGGATAACATTCCGGCACGCAAAAGGTGGGCAAATGGAGGGAGCGTGGCCGTGCCGTACCGTCTGACGGTGTTGGGGACTGGATATCTGGGGGCCACGCACGCGGCGTGTATGGCCGAGCTCGGGTTCGAGGTGCTCGGGCTGGACGTCGATCCAGAGAAGATCGCGAGTCTGCAGCGCGGCGAGCTGCCCATTCATGAGCCGGAGCTGGAGGAGATGCTGCGGCGGAACCTCGCGAACGGGCGGTTGCGGTTCACCACGTCCTATCAGGAGGTGGGTGAGTTCGGGGATGTACATTTCATCTGCGTGGGGACGCCGCAGAAGAAGGGCGAGTACGCGGCGGACGTGTCCTATCTGGACGCCGTCATCGAGTCGCTGGCCCCGCATCTGAAGCGGGAATGCCTGGTCGTGGGGAAGTCGACGGTTCCGGTCGGTACGGCTCAGCGTCTGTCCGACAAGCTCATGCATCTGGCGGGGCCGCAGGCCGAGCTGGCCTGGAATCCGGAGTTCCTGCGTGAGGGGTTCGCGGTTCAGGACACCTTGAAGCCGGATCGGCTCGTGTTCGGGGTGGCGTCGGACCGGGCGGAGAAGATTCTCCGCGATGTGTACGCGCCGCTGGGCGAGGTGCCGACCGTGGTCGCCGATTTCCCGACCGCCGAGCTGGTCAAGTCGGCCGCGAACGCGTTCCTGGCGACCAAGATCTCGTTCATCAACGCCATGGCGGAGGTCTGCGAGGCGGCGCACGCCGATGTGAAACAGCTCTCGCTCGCGCTGTCCTTCGACGAGCGGATCGGCGGGCGGTTCCTCAACCCGGGGCTGGGTTTCGGCGGCGGGTGCCTGCCCAAGGACATCCGGGCGTTCATGGCGCGGGCTGGCGAGCTGGGCGCTGATCAGGCGCTCTCGTTCCTGCGCGAAGTGGACGCGATCAACATGCGGCGTCGGGCCCGGATGGTCGATCTGGCCCGTGACCTGGTCGGCGGCTCATTCCGGCGGCGGATCGTAGGCGTGCTCGGCGCGGCTTTCAAGCCGAATTCGGACGACATCCGGGACTCCCCCGCCCTGGACGTGGCGCTGACGATCGGTCAGCAGGGCGGCGCGGTCACCGTGTACGACCCGGTCGCCCTGAACAACGTCCGCAAGGCCCACCCGGACCTCGGCACCGCCGATTCGGTCCTCGACGCGACCAACGACGCCGACGTGGTCCTCCTCCTGACCGAATGGCAGGAGTTCGTCGACCTCGACCCAGAGGCCGTCGGCGCGGTCGTCAACACCCGCAACATCGTCGACGGCCGCAACGCCCTGGACGCCGAAGTCTGGCGCGCCGCAGGCTGGAACTACCGCGCCCTCGGCCGCCCATAACCCCCTTTTCCGGTACGGCCTACGGCTGAAGCTCGGACACCTCCGCCCGCAGTTTCGCGCCCTTCGCATGGGCTTGCTCCCGAAGCCCGATCTGGAAGGTGACCATGCGCCCCTGCAGGGCGGAGTCGCTGGCCGCGAGGATGCGGACGGCGAGGAGACCGGCGTTCCTGGCACCGCCAATGGCCACCGTGGCTACGGGAACGCCGGCGGGCATCTGCACGATGGACAACAGTGAGTCCATTCCGTCCAGATATTTCAGCGGAACGGGAACGCCAATGACCGGAAGAGGCGTCACGGAGGCCAGCATGCCGGGCAAATGAGCTGCACCCCCGGCACCGGCAATGATCACCTTCAGGCCTCGGGAATCAGCGTGCCGACCATATTCGATCATTTCAGCCGGCATGCGATGAGCCGAGACCACATCAGCCTCGAACGGGACCCCGAACTCGGCAAGCGCTTCCGCGGCGGCTTTCATGACCGGCCAGTCGGAATCGCTGCCCATCACGATGCCGACCTGCGGTACAGCCTCGGGTTGGGTTTGCGTCATGTCATGATCCCTTCAAAGAAAGCGCAGCTCAGACCGGCCCCCGCAGGCACGTCACCGCATGCTGGGCGCGCGCCCGTACTTCGGCGAGGTCAGTCCCGAGTGCGGTGACGTGGCCGATTTTCCGGCCCGGACGGACTTCCTTCCCGTAGAAGTGCAGCTTGATGCCCGGGTCATGAGCGAGGACGTGTTCGTACCGCCGGAAGATGTCGGGATCCGGGCCGCCGAGCAGGTTGGCCATGACGACGACGGGCGCGGTCATGGTGGGGGAACCGAGCGGCAGGTTGAGCACGGCGCGGAGGTGCTGTTCGAACTGGGAGGTTCTGGCGCCTTCGATGGTCCAGTGGCCGCTGTTGTGGGGGCGCATGGCCAGTTCGTTGACCATCAGGCCGGTCTTGGTCTGGAACATTTCGACCGCGAGCAGGCCGGTGACGCCGAGCTCGTTGGCGATGGTCAGCGCGATCTTCTGCGCCTGGGCGGCGTCCTCCGCGTCCAGGTCGGGGGCGGGCGCGATGACCTCCACGCAGATACTGTCCTCCTGAACGGTCTCCACGACCGGATAGCTGACCCCCTGACCGTGCGGCGACCGCGCGACGAGCACAGCCAACTCCCGCTCGAACGGGACGAAAGCCTCAGCAAGCAGCTCAACGCCATTTTTCAGGACCTCGGCTGCGGCGTCCGGGGATCCGACCACCCACACTCCACGACCGTCGTAGCCCCCGCGAACGGCCTTCAGGACGACAGGCCACCCATTCTCCTTGGCGAACCCCTCAACATCAGACAAAGAGTCGACAGGAGCCCACGCCGGACACGGCACCCCGATATCGGTAAGCCGCCCCCGCATAACCGCCTTGTCCTGGGCGTAGATGAGCGCATCCGCCCCGGGATGCACCACGACCCCCGCCTCAGTCAACGCCCGAATATGCTCACCCGGCACATGCTCATGATCAAACGTCACAGCGTCGCACCCAGCCGCGAACGCGCGCAGATCATCCAGGTCCCGATAATCCCCGAGCACCGTCTGAGTGATCACCCGGGCCGCGCTCTCGTCCGGCGAGTTCGCCAGAACCCGCAACTCGATGCCGAGCGCGATGGCGGCCTGCTGGGTCATCCGGGCGAGCTGCCCGGCACCGACCATGCCAACCACAGGAGCAACGTTAGGGCTGTTCACAAGGGGCTAGCTTAGCTCGCCGTGATATGCGCGAGCTCCCGCCGAAGCCCGATAGTGGACATCTTGCCCGCCTTACTGACCTTCGTGATCAGAAAGAGGATCTCGCTCCCGGTCAGGTGACCCGACTTGGCTTTGCCGGTGAACGCCTTCACTTCGGCGGTGTCGTACCGGGGATGGCGAAGAGCATGGCGGCCGGCGCCGGGCTTCTGGGTGAAGACCAGTTTGATCGCGTGAAAGACCAGCGCGCCACCATCGTCGAGCAGCAGCGCCCGGGACGAATCCGTCGCCAGCCGCACATCCACCGAAACCCGGTCGGGCCTGGCCTTTCGCGGAGTACGGAGCAACTCCGCCAGCACGCTCCGCACCGGATCCCCAGCCGGGAAGGTGATTCCGCTCACACCCGCCGGATCGGTCAGATAACTCAGATACTGCTGCGGCACCAACCGGGACTTGACCACCATCTCGGCCGCCCCCTCCGGAACCGAGTCCTGCGGCGGAACCTTCCCGGTCAGCGGAATCGGCCCCAGCTCCAACTGCCAGACACCATCCTCGTGCACGAACACGAAGTAAGCCGGATCGGGCTTGCGCGCGAGCGCCGTGAACCAGGCCCCGTCATCCGCCTCGCCCGGCAGAAACACCTCGGTATCCGAATAATCCGAGAAATCGACCCCGCCCAGCCCCTGCTTCTTCGCCGAGCAGACCGTCGTCCCGAGTTCACGCTCCGGACCCGCGGTCAGCGACTGCACCGTCTCGCAGTCCGACGTCTTCCAGGCTTCCCGCAGCTCCGGCAGCGCCTGCAACGCGCCCTCGGCGACGTCCAGCGACAGCACCGGCGACGGGGACTCGCTTCCCTCCAGCACAGGCCCGGCGACGGACTGCCCGCCACACGCCACCAACCCCACCAGGCCGAGCACGCAAGCTCCCCGGCGGACGCTGCCCCCGCGAAGGCGCCGACCCATGCGGCCCATGATCCCCGCAGTCCCCTCACCCATGCGAACGCCCGATGTCGGCGCGAGCGTAATGCCTCAACGCTGCCTTTTAACCTTATAGTCGGAAATTTATTGAAATGTTCTTTGGTGACCTGGGAAGAACCTGGGTGTGGGTGGAACAGTACGCCTGCGCCGAGCCAGGGCCGGTAGCCTGGGTCGAACCCCCAAGCAGGAAGGACCGTACGGCTCGTGCAGCTCATCCGTCGCGCATACGAGCGGTTCGCCGCACTCGTCCACGAACTGCTGAAGTTCGGCACCGTGGGCGCCATGGCCTTCGTGATCAACTTTGGCGTGGTCAACATTCTCTGGGCCATGTGGGGGTCGGAGGGCACCCTGACCGCGAAGGTGATCGCGACCGTGATCGCCGCCACCTTCGCCTACTTCGGGAACCGCTTCTGGACCTTCCGCCACCGCGAGCAGAGCGGCCTGGCCCGGGAGTACGTGCTGTTCTTCGTCCTCAACGGGGTCGGCCTGCTGATCGAGCTGCTCTGCCTGAGCTTCAGCCGCTACACCCTCGGCCTGGACAGCCTGATCGCCAACAACATCGCCACGCTGATCGGCACCGGTCTGGGCACCCTGTTCCGTTTCTGGTCGTACAAACGCTGGGTCTTCCTGGCCCCGGAGCTGCCGGCCGAGGCCGTCGATCAGGCGGGCCCGCTGACCACCCGGTGACGGCGGCCGTTCTCGCCCACCTGGCGGAGGAAGACGGCGAAGGTCGCCGGGCGCGGTTTGACCAGTTCCAGCCGTCCCCCGTCGGCCACCACGAGTGACCGCGCCAGCGTGAGGCCGAGCCCGGTCCCCCGGCCGCCGGTCACGTTCCGCTCGAACACCCGGTTGCGGATCTTCTCCGGCACGCCCGGCCCCTGGTCGGAGACTTCGATGACGATGGACTTGTCCGAGCTGGTGGTGGATATCCGGACCGCGCCGCCGCCGTGCTGGAGCGAGTTGTCCAGCAGCGTCGCGACCACCTGGCTGAGCCCGCCGGTGGTGGCCAGCGCGAGCAGGCCCCGGGTGCCGACCAGTTCGATGCTGCGCTGCGACCGCCGGAACGCGGGCTCCCACTCACCGATCTGCTGGATCAGGACCTCGTCGATGTCGATCGGCTCGGCCTGGGAGTGGCGCTGCCGCCGGGCCGCGGCCAGCAGTTCGTCGATGACGGCGGTGAGGCGTTCGGCCTGCAGGATGGCGGCCTCGCCCTCCTCCCGCACGATGGCGGGCTCAGCGGCGGCGGCGACGATCTCCTCCAGGCGCATGGTGAGGCCGGTCAGCGGGGTCCTGAGCTGATGTGAGGCGTCGGTGGCGAACTCGCGCTCGCGGCCGAGGAGTTCGGAGATCCGGATGGCGCTGCGGTCCAGCACCTCGGCGACCCGGTCGAGTTCGGGGATGCCGTAGCGGTGCCTGCTGGGCCGGGCGTCGCCGGAGCCCAGTCGCTCCGCGATCTTCGCCAGGTCCAGGAGGGGCAGCGACAGCCGGCGTGAGGTCACCACGGCGAGCCCGATGGCCACGCCGAGCGCGGCGACCGCGAGCGCGATGGTGAGCAGCAGCCGGGCCCGGATCTCGTGATCGATCTGGGCGGTGTCCCGGGTGACCCGCACCACGCCGTTCTCGGAGCGCGCGTCCTCGGTGAGTGAGCGGTTCGCCGGGGGTTCGGTGCCCACGGCGATCGGCGCGATGCCGCGGAACGCGACCTGGATGTAGCGGTTGGGGTAGTTGCTCGCCAGCTGCTTGGGGTCGACCGGCTGCTCCTGACTGATCGCGTACTCCACGCTGATCAGCACGCGGGTCGCCTCGGCGTTGAGCTCCTGGGCGGCCTCGTCGTTGATGAGCCGTACGACGACCACGCCCAGGGGCACACCGAGCAGCAGAACCGCGATGACCGCCACCAGCAGCATCGAGGAGAGCAAACGCCTCCGCATGGCCCCTTACTCGCGTTCGAAGCGGAAGCCGACTCCTCGCACGGTGGTGATGTACCGGGGCTTGGCGGCGTCGTCTCCGAGCTTTCGGCGCAGCCAGGAGATGTGCATGTCCAGGGTCTTGGTGGAGCCCCACCAGTTGGTGTCCCACACTTCGCGCATGATCTGCTCGCGGGTGACCACCTTCCCCGCGTCCCGGACGAGCACCCGGAGCAGGTCGAACTCCTTGGTGGTCAGGTGCAGTTCCTTCTCCCCCATCCAGGCGCGGCGGGAGTCGGCGTCGATCCGAACGCCCTGGACCACGGGTGTCTCCGAAGTGCCACGGCGGAGCAGGGCCCGGACCCGGGCCAGCAGCTCGGCCAGCCGGAACGGTTTGGTGACGTAGTCGTCGGCCCCGGCGTCGAGGCCGACCACCGTGTCGACCTCGTCGACACGGGCGGTGAGAATGAGCACGGGCGTGCCGTGGCCTTCGGCCCTGATTCGGCGGGCGACCTCCAGCCCATCCATCTCGGGCAGGCCAAGGTCGAGAACGATGAGGTCGACGCCCCCCGAAAGAGCCCTTTCCAGGGCCTGCGGGCCGTCCGGACTCACCTCCACCTGATAGCCCTCCCGGCGCAGGGCGCGCGCAAGCGGCTCGGAGATCGAGGTGTCATCCTCGGCGAGAAGTACGCAGGTCATGAAGCGATCGTAGGACCTTAAGCGATCGTTTCCCGGCAGCAGCGCGCGGTTTGACTCGTCGTTGACTTATCAATTGACCTGGGCAAACACTCTTAAAGGTCGGTTTATCGCGGTAGTTCAACCCGCCCGGCGGGGGTAGCGGGTCGGGAAAGCTCCGCTGGACGTACGCCGGGGAAAAAAGAAAGCCCGCCGGGCGCACCCGACGGGCCGACCGGAAACTGGTCAGGAGGCGGACGGCGGCTCGGCGTAACGCTGGAGGTACAGCTGGTCGCCGAGCGTGTCCATCAGCCCGAGTTCGGTCTCCAGGTAGTCGATGTGATGCTCCTCGTCCTCGAGGATCTCCTCGAAGAGCAGGGCGGAGACGATGTCGCCGCGCTCGCGCATGAGCGCGATCCCGGGGCGAAGCCGCTGCACCACGCCCAGCTCCAGGTCGAGGTCGGCCTGGATCTGTTCCCGCACGGTCTGGCCGACGTGCAGGGTGAACAGTTTCTGGTAGTTCGGCAGCCCCTCCAGGAAGAGGATGCGGTCGGTGAGCTTCTCCGCGTGCTTCATCTCGTCGATGGACTCGGCCCGGGTGAAGCTCGCCAGCTTGGTGAAACCCCAGTTCTCCTGCATCTTGGCGTGCAGGAAGTACTGGTTGATGGCGGTGAGTTCAGAGGTCAGCTGCTCGTTGAGCAGCGCGATGATCTCCCTGTCGCCCTGCATGACGGGCCCCTTGCATCTACGCGGTCGTGATCAGGTCTTCGGACCGTTTCAGGATTGCACAGATCTTCCGGACACAAGAGCCGCAGTCGCCTCCCGCACCGGTGGTGTCGCGCACCTGCCTGGCGCTGGTGGCGCCCGCGGCAATACACGCGTGCACCTCCGAATCGGTTACAGCGCGGCAAATGCAGACATACATGACGGGGGAAGCCTCTCAAAGTAGGTTAGGCACACCTAAGATAACCCACTTTGGTAAGGCTTGCCTATGTGAGGCTCGACACAGGCTAGTGCCCTCTGGCCAGCCAATCCGCCAGATGCGGGGCCTCCACGCCGATGGTGGTGGAGTCGCCGTGCCCGGTGTGCACGATCGTCTCGCCCGGCAGCGTGAGCAGCCGGTCCTCGATCGACTCGATGATCGTCTCGAACGAGGAGTGCGACCGCCCGGTCGCCCCCGGCCCGCCCTGGAACAGGGTGTCGCCGCTGAAGACCACGCCCAGCTCCCGCGCGTGCAGGCAGACCGCGCCGGGCGAGTGCCCCGGCGTGTGCAGCACGGTGAGCGCCACGTCCCCGGCGTCGATCACCTGCCCGTCCTTCAGCGGCAGGTACGGAACCTCCGGCCCATACTGCATCGCCCAGAGCACCTGATCGGCCGGATGGAGCAGGATGGGCGCCCCGGCCGCGGCCGCGACCTCGGCGGCGGCGTTGATGTGGTCGTTGTGCGCGTGCGTGCAGACGATCGCGGTGATCCGCCGCCCGCCCGCCGCCGCCAGGATGGCCGCGGCGTCGTGGGCCGCGTCGATGACCACGACCTCCTCGTCGGAGCCGACCAGCCAGACGTTGTTGTCGACCTGCCAGCTGCCGCCGTCCAGCGCGAAGGTGCCCGAGGTGATCAGGCGGTCGACGCTCACAGGATCACCGCCGAGCGCAGCACCTCGCCGCGGTGCATCTTGGCGAAGGCCCCCTCGACGTCGCCCAGGCCGATGGTCTCGGACACGAAGCCGTCCAGGTTGAGGCGGCCCTGCAGGTAGAGGTCGATCAGCATGGGGAAGTCGCGGCTGGGCAGGCAGTCGCCGTACCAGGAGGACTTGAGGGAGCCGCCGCGGCCGAACACGTCCAGGAGCGGCAGGTCCAGGCGCATCTCGGGGGTGGGCACGCCGACCAGGACGACGGTCCCGGCCAGGTCGCGGGCGTAGAACGCCTGCTCGTAGGTCTCCGGGCGGCCGACCGCCTCGATCACCACGTCGGCGCCGTGGCCGCCGGTGAGATCCCGGATCGCCTCGACGGCGTCGCTCTCGCGCGAGTTCACGGTGTGGGTGGCGCCGAAGCCGCGGGCCCATTCGAGCTTGCGGTCGTCCACGTCGACGGCGATGATCGTGCCCGCCCCGGCCAGCTGGGAGCCGAGGATGGCCGCGTTGCCCACGCCGCCGCAGCCGATCACGGCCACCGAGTCGCCCCGGGTCACCCCGCCGGTGTTGATCGCCGCGCCGAGCCCGGCCATCACGCCGCAACCGAGCAGACCGGCCACGGCCGGCTTGGCCCGCGGGTCGACCTTCGTGCACTGACCGGCCGCGACCAGCGTCTTCTCCAGGAAGGCGCCGATGCCGAGCGCGGGGCTGAGCACGGTTCCGTCGGTCAGGGTCATCTTCTGCTTGGCGTTGTGGGTGGCGAAGCAGTACCAGGGCCGGCCGCGCAGGCAGGCCCGGCAGGCGCCGCAGACGGCCCGCCAGTTGAGGATCACGTAGTCGCCGGGCGCCAGGTCGGTCACGCCGTCGCCGACGGCCTCGACCACGCCGGCGGCCTCGTGGCCGAGCAGGAACGGGAAGTCGTCGCTGATGCCGCCTTCGCGGTAGTGCAGGTCGGTGTGGCAGACCCCGCACGCCTGGACCGTGACAACCGCCTCGCCGGGGCCGGGGTCGGGAACCAGCACCGTCTCCAAGGTGACCGGCGCACCCTTACCCTTAGCGATCACGCCCTGGACTTCATACGACATTCCGCACCTCCGTGTGTTTGATCAGGATTTCCATGAGCGGCCCCGCCGTCAAGCAGGGCCGGGCCCCCGCCGGAGCACGTACGGCTGGATCAGCCCGAGCCCCCTGGCCGGGCGGCGGCGGATCTTGACTACCTCGATGCCCGGCAGGCCGGTGACGTGCTCGGCCAGCGCGCTGTCGGCGACCACGCTGCCCGGCCGGGCGATCGCGGTCAGCCTGGCGGCCAGGTTGACGGTGGTGCCGAAGACGTCGCCCATCACGGGCAGCACCTGACCGTAGGCCAGGCCGATCCTGACCCCCGGGTCGCCCTGGCCGAGCGCGTCCACCAGGTCGAGGGTCATCCGGGCGGCCGACTCCGGTTCGGTGGCGGTGAACAGGACCTCGTCGCCCAGCGTCTTGACCAGCCGGCCGCCGTGCTGGGCGACCACGTCGGAGGCGCGCGACTCGAAGCCCTCGACCAGGTCGGCCAGGGCCGGTTCGTCCAGTTCTCGGGAGACCCGGGTGAAGGCGACCAGGTCGGCGAAGCCGACGGCCAGCGTGGTCCGGTGCTCCCCGACCTCGGTCAGCGCCAGCTGGCGGCCGGCCGAGGCGGCCAGCTGGGCCCGCCAGACGTGCACCAGGGTGCGCTCGAAGTCGGGCAGCAGCAGGTGGGCGGCGCGCATCACCCGGGCCAGGTCGGCGTCGGTGGGGGTGCCGTGCGGATTCAGCATGGCGCCGATCATGATCTCGGCCTGCCACTGGGCCAGCCGCGCGGTGGTCCGGCCGAGCGCCCGGGTCATCCGGATCAGGGTGATCTCGTCCAGCAGCCCGGCGTCCAGGATCGCCTTGATCCGCGTCAGCGCCCGCAGGTCGGCGTCGGTGAAGGCGACCGCGTCGTCGGCCAGGGTGGCGAAGCCGAGCGCCCGCCAGATCCGCTCGGCCAGTTCCTGCGGGATCTCGGCGGCCGAGGCGATCTCGTGCCGGGTGTAGCGCGGCGGCAGAGGGAGGAACAGCCGCTGGATGTCGGCCGCCGTCGGCCGACCGGCGAAGTCCTGGGCGTCCTGGGCGCTGCCGTCGGGCGTCACTTGCCGTCGATGTTCCCGTCCGAGGCGTCCTCGACCAGCCGGAACAGCTCGGTCCTGACGGTCTGGATCTTGGGGATGTCCCGGTAGAGGATCTCGCCGCGTTCTGAGGCCGACTCGACCTTCAGGGTGCCGCAGCCGAACAGGCGCTCCAGCAGGGTCTGGTCGGAGCTGACCGAGTTGACCTTGGCGAGCGGGATGTCGTCGTCGGACTTGTTCAGGATGCCGGTGCTGATGTTGAACCGGTGCGTCGTCAGCGTGTACGACGTGGTCTTCCAGCGCAGGTACGGCACGAAGGAGAACAGCGTGAGAGCGACGACGGCGACCACGGCGACGGTGATCCTGGCCAGCCAGGCGTACTCGAAATCGCCGGGGATGAAGTAGATCGCGGCGCTGGAGGCGACGACGACCAGAAGGAGCGCGAGGAAGGGCACGATGAGCCGCTTCCAGTGCGGGTGGAACGAGTGGACGACTCGCTCCCCCTGCGTAAGGTGGTGATCGGGCAGACCCATGGAGCGAATCGTGGCACGTTCACCGGGCGCGTGTCGTGTTTTGTCCGGCACTCGGTCGTCACGGATTGGCTGGCCGGACATGCACCACATCCCCCACGCTCAGCTTATGGTCGGTCCCTTCGGACCGCACGACGAGGTAGCCGGCTCGGTCGATCCCGGTCGCCTCCCCGATCAGTACCCGCTCCCCGGGCAACTCCACCCGCACCTCCCGCCCCACCGTCGCGCTCCCCGCCAGGTACGCCGCCCGCGACCCGCAGGCTTCCACGTCCCCGTTGGCGTCCACCCACTCCCGATACCGCGCCTCCAGCTCGCGCAGCACGGCGATCAGCAGTTCCCCCCGGTTCAGGGAAGGCGCGCCGGCCAGCAGCAGCGAGGTGGCCCGGTCCACCGGCAGTTCCTCCTGCCGCATCGTCACGTTGAGCCCCATGCCCACCACGACCGCGGAATCGACCCGCTCGGCCAGCACCCCGGCCAGTTTGCGCTCCCCGACCAGCAGGTCGTTGGGCCACTTGAGCCGCACGTCCACGCCGGTGTGCGCGCGCACCCCGGTCGCGGCGGCCAACCCGAACAGCAGCGGCAGCCAGCCCTGCCGGGCCGTCGGGACGTCGGGCCGCAGCAGCACCGAGAAGGTCAGCCCCGACCGGGGCGGAGCGGTCCAGCTCCTGCCCAGCCGCCCGCGCCCGGCGAACTGCGACTCGGCCACCAGGATCGCCCCTTCCCGGATGTTCTCCCTGGCCGCGTTGGCGAGGTCGGCGTTGGTGGAGCCGGTGCGCTCGACGACCTTGACGGCCGACCAGAGCGAGCCGGGTCGCACGAGCGCGCTCTGCAGCGCTGCCTGCGACAACGGCGGACGGTCAAGATCCAGGAACGGTGAGTCTGGCACCCGGCTATTTTCACCTCCCGAGCGGCGCTCTGTGACCGGATTGCCGCAATGACCTGGAATAACTACGGATTGCTGTTGATCGACTACGACAGGTAGTCAAGTTCCGGCATAAGGTGTGGAAAGCGCTGGTAGAGGAGTCAAAGATGAGCAAGCGGCCGGACCCGAAGAACTGGGCGAGCTGGAAACCATTCGGGATCGGCGAGCAGAAGCCCAACAACTATCTGGAGCTCTGGAAGGCGTTCCGGTCGGTGAAGGGCAACCGGCGGTATGCCTGGCGGATCCTCACCCAGGGGACGTGCGACGGGTGCGCGCTGGGGACCAAGGGCATGCGCGACTGGACGATGGGCGAGATCCATCTGTGCAACATCCGGCTGCGGCTGCTGGAGCTGAACACGATGCCGGCGCTGGATGTGGCGCTGCTGCGGGACGTGTCCGCGTTGCCGAAGCGGAGCGGGGAGCTTCGGGCGCTGGGGCGGCTGCCGTACCCGATGATCAGGCGGCAGGGTGAGGCCGGGTTCGCCCGGATCGGGTGGGATGAGGCGCTGGATCTGGCCGCGGCGCGGCTGGGCGGGAAGGTCGGGGTCTATCTCACCAGCCGGGGAGTGCCCAACGAGAACTACTTCGCGGCGCAGAAGGCGGTGCGGGCGATCGGGGTGAACTCGATCGACAACGCGGCGCGGATCTGCCATTCGCCGTCGACGGTGGCGCTCAAGCAGGCGATCGGGGCCGCGGCGACGACCTGCTCCTACCAGGACTGGATCGGGTCCGACCTGATCGTGTTCATCGGGTCGAACCCGTCGAACAACCAGCCGGTCGCGATGAAGTACCTGTACCACGCGAAGAAGGCCGGTACGAAGATCGCGATGCTCAACGCCTATCGCGAGCCGGGGATGGAGCGGTACTGGGTGCCGTCCAACGCCGAGTCCGCGCTGTTCGGCACGAAGATCACCGATCACTTCTTCGGGGTGAACATCGGCGGCGACATCGGCTTCCTGAACGGCGTGCTCAAGCATCTGGCCGAGAACGACTGGCTGGACAAGACGTTCATCGACACCCACACGGCCGGATTCGACGCCGTCAGGGACTCGGTCGCCGCGCAGTCGTGGGAATCGCTGGAAGCCCTGTCGGGCGCCACCCGGCAGGACATGTTCGAACTGGCCAAGCTGCTCGGCGAGGCGAAGTCGGCGGTGCTGGTCTGGTCGATGGGGATCACCCAGCACGCGTACGGCGAGGAGAACGTCCGCGCCATCGTCAACCTGGCGCTGGCCAGGGGCTTCGTCGGCCGGGACAACTGCGGCCTGATGCCGATCCGGGGCCACAGCGGCGTGCAGGGCGGCGCGGAGATGGGCGCGTACGCCACCGGCCTGCCCGGCGGCCTCCCGGTCACCCCCGAGAACGCGGCCAAATTCGAGGAGTTGTGGGGATTCGAGATTCCCACAACCCCGGGCTTGACAGCCACGGACATGATCGACGCCGCGCACGCGGGCGACCTGGACGTGCTGATCTCCTCCGGCGGCAACTTCCTGGAGGTCCTGCCCGACCCCGGCTACTGCCGTGAGGCGCTGTCCCGGCCGGGGCTGCGGGTGCACATCGACATCGTGCTCTCCTCCCAGATGCTGGTCCCGGGCGCCGGCGACGTGCTGCTGCTGCCCGCCCAGACCCGCTACGAGATGGCCGGCGGCGTGACCGAGACCTCCACCGAACGCCGGATCATCTACTCCCCCGAGGTCCAGGGCCGCCGAATCGGAGAAGCCTGGCCCGAGTGGAAGATCTTCACCGAACTGGCCGCGCGGACCCGCCCGGACCTGGCCGACCTGATCCGCTACCCCGGCGGCACGGCGGCGATCCGCGAGGACATCGAGCGCTCTGTGCCCTTCTACGCGGGCATCGCGGGCCTGTCCAAGTTCGGGGACAACGTGCAGTACGGCGGCCGGCACCTCTGCGCCGACGGCCTGTTCCCGACCCCGGACCATCGCGGCCACTTCGCCGCCGTGGACCTGCCGGAGCTCCAGCGCCCGGACGGCTCCTTCCTGGTCGCCACCCGGCGCGGCAAGCAGTTCAACAGCATGGTCCACGAGCGCAGGGACGGCTTCAACGGCGCGACCCGGCAGGCCGTGCTGATCAGCGGGTACGACGCGGACCGGCTCGGCCTGGCCGACGGCGCCGAGGTCACTCTGACCAGCCCGACCGGCAGTTTCACCGGGAATGTGCTGCGGGCGCCGCTGATGCCGGGCAACCTGCAGATCCACTGGCCGGAGGGCAACGTGCTGCTGGACAAGGCGCGCCGCTCCCCCGACGCGCGCATCCCGGACTACAACGCCTACGCGACGCTCGACCCGTCATGATCCGCCCAGGCCCGGTGACCCGCTACCGCGTCCGCCAGGTTTCCGGAAATATCGCGAAAGATCGGCGGGATGATCTCGCGACCGAGGAGCCGCTGGAGATCCGGGTCCTGGCCGGCGGGGTGAGCCGCACGGTCGCGATCACCATGCGCACCCCGGGGGCGGACTTCGAGCTGGCGGCGGGCTTCCTGCACGGCGAGGGCCTGGTCCGGCCCGGCGAGATCCAGGCGATCGGTTACTGCACCGACGACGACGTCCCGCCGGAGGCCCGCTACAACACGGTCTCCGTCCGCCTCCCCCACCTCCCCGAAGTCCCCCATTTGGAACGACATTTCATGACTTCGAGCGCCTGCGGCGTCTGTGGCAGCGCCAGCCTCGACGCGTTGAAGGACCGCTGTGTCCCGCTTGTCACCAGCGCCGTGAAAGTCCACCCCGAGATCCTGTACGGCCTGCCCGCCACCCTGCACGACGCCCAGGGCGTGTTCGCCCGTACCGGCGGCCTGCACGCGGCCGGACTCTTCACCCCCGACGGCGTCCTGATCCAGTCCCGCGAGGACGTCGGCCGCCACAACGCGGTCGACAAACTCGTCGGCTGGGCCCTGCTGCACGACCGTCTCCCGCTCACCGGCCAGCTGCTCCTGGTCAGCGGCCGGGCCAGCTACGAGATCGGCCAGAAGGCCCTGGCCGCCGGCCTCGAACTGCTCTGCGCCGTCTCCGCGCCGTCCTCCCTGGCCGTGGACCTGGCCAGGGAGTTCGGCATGACCTTGGTCGGCTTCCTCCGGAACGAGCGCTTCAACGTGTACGCGGGCCCCGAACGCATCCTCTGAACCGTCAGCCGGTGTTCTGCAGCCCGGCGGCGACCCCGTTCACGCTGAGCAGCAGCAGCGTCGACAGCCGGTCCCGCTCCTCCTCGGTCAGCGCCTCCTCCGAGCGCAGCGCCGACAGGGCGCGCAACTGCAGATGCGAGAGCGCGTCCACGTACGGGTCGCGCAGCTGCACCGCGCGGGACAGCACCCGGCGGCTCTCCAGCAGCCGGGAGTGCCCGGTGATCTCCAGCACCAGCTTGCGGGTCAGGTCGTACTCGACCAGCACCTGCTTGGCGAAGTCGTCCCGCCCGCCCAGCGCCAGATAGCGGGACGCGATGGCCTTGTCGGTCTTGGCCAGCGACATCTCCACGTTGTCCAGCAGCGAGGCGAACAGCGGCCACTCCTTGTACGCGGACTGGAGTTCCGCCCGGCCGCCCGCGTCCAGCACGGCGGACAGGCCGCTGCCCAGGCCGTACCAGCCGGGCAGGTTGACCCGGGTCTGCGCCCAGGCGAACACCCACGGGATGGCCCGCAGGTCGTCCAGCGACTTGGGCGCGCCCAGTCCCCGCCGGGCCGGGCGCGAGCCGAGGCGCAGCGAGCCGATCTCCTCCAGCGGGCTGACCAGCGCGAACCACTCGGGGAAGCCGGGCGCCTCGGTCAGCCCACGGTAGGCCTGCTCGGACGCCGAGGCGACCTGACCGGCCAGGTCGCGGAACTTGGCGGCGGCCTCTGCGGTGCGGGACTCGACCGTGGAGGTCGACGCCAGCAGGACGGCGTTGGTGACCTGCTCGATGTGGCGGCGGGCGATGGCCTGGTGGCCGTACCTGGCGAAGATGACCTCGCCCTGTTCGGTGACCTTGAAGCGGCCGGCCACCGAGCCGGGGGCCTGCGCCAGCACGGCCCGGTTGGCGGGGCCGCCGCCCCGGCCGAGCGCGCCGCCGCGGCCGTGGAAGAGCGTGAGGCGCACGTCGCTGGCGGTCGCCCAGGCGGCCAGCGCGGCCTGCGCGTCGTAGAGGCGCATCGTGGCGGCGGCCGGGCCGAGTTCCTTGGCCGAGTCGGAGTAGCCGAGCATGACCTCGATCCTGCGGCCGTTGGCGGCGAGCCGACGCTGGACCGGCTCGGACTCCACCATGCCGGCCAGCACGGACACCGAATTGTCGAGGTCGGCGCCCGACTCGAACAGCGGCACCACGTCCAGCACCGGCGCCCGGTCCCCGAGCGCGTGCCTGGCCAGCTCGTAGACGGCGATCACGTCGTCGGACGAACGGGTGAAGGACACCACATAGCGGGAGCAGGCCTTGACCCCGAACCGCTCCTGGATCCAGGCGATGGTCCGGATGGTGGCCAGCACCTCCTCGGTGCGCTCCGAGCGGCGGCCGCCCGCCCGCAGTTCGGCCAGCGCCTCCGCGTGCACTTGCGAGTGCTGCCGCACCTCCAGCTCGGCCAGGTGGAAGCCGAAGGTCTCCACCTGCCAGATCAGGTTCTGCACCTCCCCGTACGCCTGCCGGACCGCGCCTCCCCCGCTCAGCGAGTCCTGAGCCAGCCGCAGGTCGGACAGCAGATCGGCCGGCGACAGGTACGCCAGGTCCAGGTCGCGGCGGCGGGTGGCGGCGATCCTGGCGGCGGTGAACAGCAGCCACTGCCGGTGCGGCTCCTGCGGCGACCGGGTGGCCATCTCCGAGACCAGGTCGGGAAAGTCGCCCTCGGCCTGGGCCAGCGCGGCCAGCATCTGGTCGGACGGGGGCGTGTAGGCGGCGGAGACGGTCAGCGTGCGGGCGATCCGGGTGGCGGCGGTCTCCAGCGCGGTCAGCACGTGCTCGGCGTGGATGAGCACGGCCTCCCTGGTGACCTTGGCGGTGACGTTCGGGTTGCCGTCCCGGTCGCCGCCGATCCAGCTGCCGTACCGGATGTAGGCGCGGGAGCGGGGGGCGCGGGTGCCGGTGCCGGGTTCGAGCGCGGCGTCCAGCGAACGGTAGATGTGCGGGACGGCCCGGAACAGCGTCTCGTCGAAGGCGGCCATCGCGGTGCGGACCTCGTCGAGCGGGTCAAGTTTGGTGCTTCTGAGCTGGGATGTCCGCCAGAGCAGGTCGATCTCCTCCAGCATCCGCCGGTGCGCCTCCTCCCGCTCGGCCGCGCCCCGCCCCGGCGTGTTGTACAGGTCCAGCTGGGCGCTGACCCGCTGGATGGCGGTGACCACGGCCCGCCGCCTGGCCTCGGTCGGGTGCGCGGTGAGCACCGGGCGGAACTCCAGGCCGGCGATGAGCCGGTTGAGCTCCTCCACCCCGAGATCGTCCTTGAGCTCCCGGACGGCCTGGGCCAGCGACTCGGGCACCGGCACGTCGTCGCTGTCGCGGCGGCGCAGGATCCGGATCCGGTAGTGCTCCTCGGCCAGGTTGGCCAGGTGGAAGTAGCAGGTGAAGGCGCGGGCGATCTCCACCGCGCGCTCCACCGGCCAGGCGTTCACCAGCGCGGCCACCTCATCCACGGTGGTCTCCCGGCGGCGCGCGGCGATCACCGCTTTGCGCAGCCTTTCCACGTCCGCCAGCAGGTCGGGCCCGCCGTGTTCGGCGATCACCTGACCCAGCAGTTCGCCCAGCAGGCGGACGTCTGCGCGGAGCTCGTCGGGCATCTCAGTGACAGCGCTGTGGCGTTCGATCGAGGCCATGATTCGAAGAGTAGCGAGTGGCCGTGATCCGCCCGATACCGGTCTCACCCATTGGACTAGACCACTCAGGTGGGCCGGGAGACGGCCGCCAGCAGCTCGGGGAAACGCCGGAAGCCGATCTTGGCGGCGATCCGCCGCCCGCCCCAGGCCACCGCCGCGCCGTAGACCGCCCCGATCACGCTCACCCAGGGCGCGAAGAACACGGTGGGGATCAGCACCGGCAGGATCAGCAGGCCGGCCCCGAACAGCGCGCCGAACCCGGCGACGAACGCCTGCCCGCCCTGACCTGGCGCGGCCCCGCTGAACGCGTTCATCCGCTCCGGATAGGTGTACGGCGAGAGCACGCTCATCAACGCGCCCGTCCCCATCGCGAGCCCGAGCATGCACCAGGCCAGCAGCGTGGCCGGCACCGCCCAGAGCAGATTCCCGCCCAGCACGGCCCCGATCACCGAGATCACGGCCAGCAGCGGCCCCGAGATCAGGAAGTTGGCGAGCTGCCGCCCGGCGAAGTCGGTGCGCACGTCGCGGTCGGAGCCGAAGGCGACCGCGTTCATCCAGAGCGACCGGCCGTCGATGCCGAACGTGTTGGCCGACTGCACGCCGATCATGAGCGCGGCGATCAGCGCGGGGCCGACGGCCAGGCCGAAGCCGGGCGCGTTCACCGCATCCTGCGCATTCTGCGTGCCGTTCAGCGAGAACAGCATGATGCCGCCGATCGCGGCGGCGGAGAACCAGGCGACCCGGCCGCGCGGCTCGCGGCGGGCGTATTTGAGCTCCTTGGCGATGATCGCGCCGAGCCTGCTGTCCGGGAGCAGGCCGGTCCGGCGGGAGCGGCGGACCGAGCCGCCCTGGTTGGAGGCGTCCGGGCGGACCAGCGCGGCCCGCAGCGCGAGGATCCAGAGCCAGCCGAGCAGCAGCACCACGGCGGCCAGGATCAGCAGGTCCAGCACGCCGATCAGGCCGCCGTCGGCGATGGCGTGGGCGGCCAGGCCGGGCGGAGTCCAGCGCAGCGCGTCGGCCGCGGCCCGGAACATCCCCATCCCGTCGCCCGGCAGGCCGCGGTTGAGCACCAGGTTCGGCAGCTGGGTGAGCAGCACCACGAACACCACGGCGACCGCGAGCAGGTCCCGGCCGCGGCGGCTGCGCAGCGCGCCGGACAGCGCGGTGGTGACCAGCCGGGAGGCGACCAGGCAGAGCGCGAACACCAGCGGCACCGCGACCAGGCCGATCAGCACGCCACCGAGCCCGCGGGACAGGCCGACCACGCCGCCGAACAGGGCGACCAGCGACGCGATCGGCCAGGCGCCGGTGGCGGAGGCGGCGAACAGGCCGGTCGCCAGCTGCCGGGTGGTGAGCGGGAACAGGGCCAGCCGGGACGGGTCCAGTGTCTCGTCCAGCCCGAAGGCGAGCAGCGGCACGATCATCCAGGAGAGCACGGCCCCGGTGAAGACCACGGCGCCGACCTGGACGGCGAGGTCCGCGGCACCGAACCGGGCCAGGCTGAAGAGCAGGAAGCCGAGCGAGGCGCAGATCACGGCCGCGAAGATGGAGAACCCGAAGCCGAGCTGGCGGATCAGCTCGCCGCGCAGGCTGCCGGCGATCAGGCGCAGCTTGAGCCGGACGAAGGTGCCGATCATCGGGACCCCAGCCAGGACAGGCCCTCGCCGTCACCGTGCCCGCGCGCGCCGACCAGATCGAGGAAGGCCTCGTTGAGCGTGCGGCCCTGCCGGACCTCGGCCACCGGGCCCTGGGCGACGATGTGGCCCTGGCTCATCACCGAGACCCAGTCGCAGAGGCGTTCGACCAGGTCCATGACATGGCTGGAGAAGATCACCGTGGAGCCGGAGCCGGTATATCGCTGGAGGACCTCGACCAGGGTGTTCGCGCTCACCGGGTCGACGCCCTCGAACGGCTCGTCCAGGAAGAGCACCTCGGGGTTGTGCAGCAGCGCGGCGGCCAGGCCGATCTTCTTGCGCATGCCGGTGGAGTAGTCGACGACCAGCTTGTCCTGCGCGTCGACCAGGTCCATCACCCGGAGCAGTTCCTCGGCCCGCTGCTGGACCTGGGCGCGCGGGATGCCGCGCAGTTGCCCGTTGTAGAGCAGGAGTTCCCGCCCGGAGAGGCGTTCGAACAGGCGCAGGCCCTCGGGCAGCACGCCGATCCTGGACTTCACGCTCAGCGGGTCGGTCCACACGTCGAACCCGTCGATGGCGATCGACCCGTAGTCCGGGCGGAGCAGGCCCGTGCACATGGACAGCGTGGTGGTCTTGCCGGCGCCGTTGGGGCCGACCAGGCCGGCGAAGCTGCCTTTCGGCACCATCAGATCGACCCCTGCCACCGCGGTCTGCTGCCCGAACCGCTTGACCAGCCCCCGTGTGCGGACCGCCTCATCCATGCGTCAACCCATCTCTACGTGACGGTGCCCCCGTCTCTGAAATAACGAACATAGCCAGACCGAAGTTGCAAACCGTTTATCGGTTATGAGCTTTCGCGGTCAAAAGTTTCGGCGGTCACGCGGCTGTGGCGGTCAGAGCTTTCCGCGGTCAGGGCTTCGGCGGTCACGGGCTGATCTTCGTTGTGTTCTTCGTCGTGTCGAGGTCGCGGGGGCCGCCGACGAACCGCCGGTTCACGAACCAGAGCAGCACGCCGACCGCGATCAGCACGGCGGCGCGCAGGTAGACCGAGCCGTCCCGGCCGGTGATCGGGAGCGCCAGCAGCACGCAGACCACCGCGCCGACGGCGGGGGCCCAGGACGGCGCCTGGTAGTGCCAGTGCTCGACCTGTTCCCGCCGCAGCACCAGGACCGAGACGTTGACCAGCGCGAACACGCACAGCAGCAGGAGCACGGTGGTGTCGGCGAGACCGCCCACGTCCCCGGTGCTGACCAGCGCGACCGCGATGCCGACGGTGAACAGGATCGCCACCCACGGGGTGGCCCGGGACGGGTGCACGGCGGCGAACACGGCGGGCACGATCTTCTCCCGGCCCATGCCGTAGACCAGGCGGGAGGCCATCAGCATGTTGATGAGCGCGGTGTTCCCCACCGCGAGCAGGGCGATCAGCGCGAACAGCTTGGGCGGGAAGCTCAGCCCGGCCACCTTGACCACTTCGAGCAGCGGCCCGGTGGAGGTTCTGAGCGTCTCGGTGTCCACCAGCATGGTGGCGGTGAACGCGACCGCCAGGTAGATCAGGGCGGCGATGGCCAGGCCGCCGAACAGGGCGCGCGGGAAGTCGCGCTGCGGATCCTTGGCCTCCTCGGCCAGGTTGACCGAGTCCTCGAAGCCGAGCAGAGCGTAGAAGGCCAGCGCGGTGCCGCCGAGCACACCGAGGAACGCGCCGTTGACAGGGTGGAACTCCAGCGCCCGGCCGGGGTTCCCTTCGCCGGCGATCAGCGCGTAGACCCCGATGGCGATGATGACCAGCAGGCCGAACGCCTCGATCAGGGTGAGCACCACGTTGACCCTGATCGATTCCGAGATGCCGGCGAAGTTGACCAGGGTCACCAGGGCCAGGAAGATCAGCGCCCCCACGACGGTGGGCAGGCTGACGAACTCGGCCAGATACTGCCCGCCGAAGGCGCGGGCGGCGGCGCTGGCCGAGGTGATGCCGCTCATCATCACCGCGAACGCGACGATGAACGTGACGAAGGGGATGCCGAACGCCTTGTTCGCGTAGAGGGCGGCCCCGGCGGCCTGGGGATATTTGCCGACCAGCTCCGCGTAGGCGGTCGCGGTGAGGGCGGCCAGCACGAAAGCGACCAGGAACGGCAGCCAGAGCGCGCCCCCGACGTGCCCGGAGACCTTCCCGGCCAGCGCGTAGATGCCCGCGCCCAGGATGTCGCCCACCACGAACAGCAGCAGGACCCGCCGACCGATGACTCGCTTGAGCGATGTTTGCGCTTCCATGACCGGGACACTACCCAGAGTCACCGACAATAACGCCGGAGCCCGCGCGGCCACGGCCGTGAGCGAATGGTTACCCTGACGGAATGACGGCAGAACGGGCCTCCGAGATCGACATACACACCACCGCGGGCAAGCTCGCCGAGCTGGACCGGCGGCTGCACGAGGCGGAGCATGCCGGTTCTTCGCGGGCGGTGGAGAAGCAGCACGCCAAGGGCAAGATGACGGCCAGGGAGCGCCTCACCGCGTTCCTGGACGACGGCTCCTTCGTGGAGTTCGACGAACTGGCCAGGCACCGGTCCACCAGCTTCGGCCTGGAACGCGAACGGCCCTACGGGGACGGTGTGGTGACCGGGCACGGGACCGTGGACGGGCGTCCGGTGGCGGTGTTCGCGCAGGACTTCACCGTGTTCGGCGGGTCACTCGGGGAGGTCTTCGGGGAGAAGATCGTCAAAGTGATGGACCACGCGCTCAAGACCGGCTGCCCGATGGTCGGGATCAACGACTCGGGCGGCGCGCGGATCCAGGAGGGCGTGGTCAGCCTCGGGCTGTACGCGGAGATCTTCAAGCGGAACGTGCACGCGTCCGGGGTGATCCCGCAGATCTCGCTGATCATGGGGCCGTGCGCGGGCGGCGCCGTCTATTCGCCCGCTTTGACCGACTTTGTCCTAATGGTTCAGGAAAAGTCACATATGTTCATCACTGGGCCGGATGTCATTAAAACGGTGACCGGTGAAGAGGTCACCTTCGAGGAACTCGGCGGGGCGCACACGCACAACTCCAAGTCGGGTGTGGCGCATTACGAGGCCGTCGACGAGGAGGACTGCCTGGCGTTCGCGCGGGCGCTGCTGTCCTATCTGCCGTCGAACAACCTGGACGGAGCCCCGGTCTTCCCGGCGGACGCGGCGCTCGATCCGGTGCCGGAACTGGATGTGCTGATCCCGGATTCCGCGAACCAGCCGTATGACATGCACACCGTGCTCGGGCACGTGCTCGACGACGGGGAGTTCCTGGAGGTGCACGCGGCGTTCGCGCCGAACATCCTGGTCGGATTCGGGCGGGTGGAGGGGCGTTCTGTGGGCGTGGTCGCCAACCAGCCGATGAGTTTCGCCGGCACGCTGGACATCTCCGCCTCGGAAAAAGCCGCACGATTCGTCCGGACTTGCGATGCTTTCAATATCCCTGTGCTGACATTTGTTGATGTCCCGGGATTCCTGCCGGGGACCGATCAGGAATGGAACGGCATCATCCGGCGCGGCGCGAAACTCCTCTACGCATACGCGGAGGCCACCGTGCCGCTCGTCACGGTCATCACCCGAAAGGCGTACGGCGGGGCGTATGACGTTATGGGGTCAAAACACCTCGGAGCCGACGTCAACCTCGCCTGGCCGACCGCGCAGATCGCCGTGATGGGCGCGCAGGGCGCGGTCAACATCCTCTACCGGCGGGAATTGGCCGCCGCCGACAATCCGGACGCGGCCAGGGCCGGCTTCATCGCCGACTACGAGGACACCCTCGCCAACCCCTACCTGGCCGCGGAACGCGGGTATGTGGACGCGGTCATCCGCCCGTCCGACACCCGCGCCCAGGTGGTCCGGGCGCTGCGCGCACTGCGCAACAAACGGGCTTCTTTGCCGCCGAAGAAGCATGGGAACATCCCGCTGTGAGCCAGTCGAACCATTTGAAGATCGTCAAGGGAGACGCCTCCCCCGAGGAGATCGCGGCCCTGGTCGTCGCACTCAGCGCAGCCACGCCATCACCGGCGGCAGCCGTACCGGGGGGTGGATCATGGCGGGATCGGGGCAGAAGCCTGCGTGGCGTCTCCGGCGCAGGTCGCGCCTGGCGGGCCGGTCCGGGGGCCTGGCGGGCGAGCGGACTGCCGGAATAGCGATGGATTAGATCCGCCGAACCGGGTGTCAAGTGGCCCAAGAGTTGGGAGTATCTACAAAAGGGCGATTACCCTCAGCCAAACACATGGAGACGAGGCCTGGAGGACAAGATGGCCATCCCGGACCTCGCAGCGCACAGCATGGCAGCCAAATATGCGGTACTCGTTGATGTCGGATACCTCTACGCGGCGGCCGGAGAGGTACTCCTCTCGGCCAAGGAGCGTAAGGAGTATCGCGTCGCGGCCGACGAGTTGATCCAGTCGCTGCAGAAGCACGCGCTGGAACGCATCCCCGGCGAACTGCTGCGCGTCTACTGGTACGACGCGGCTCGCGACCGCGTACCGACCGTGGACCAGCGCGTCATCGCCCAGCTCCCCTGGGTCAAGGTACGACTCGGCAACCTGAACGCGCGCGGCCAGCAGAAAGGCGTGGACGCGCAGATCCGCAGCGACCTGGAGGCGCTGGCCCGGCACCACGCGGTCAGCGACACCGTGCTGATCGCCGGCGACGAGGACATGGTCCCCGCCGTCGAGGCCGCCCAGGCGTACGGCGTCCGGGTGCACCTGTGGGGCGTCGAACCGCCGTTCGGAACGAACCAAGCCGAGCGGCTGGTGTGGGAATCCGACACGGTGGAGATTCTCAGCGCCGACTTTCTCCGGCCGTACTTCAACCGGGCCCCCATCCCGGTGCCGGTCACGCCCCCGCCGTCGCCCGCACAGGTGTTCGCCGCCCGCGCCGCCAAACCGGTCGCGCCGCCGACGAAACAGCTGCACGGCGCCCCCAGCAGCCCCAAGCTGGGCCCGAGCCGTCCCCGGGTGGAGGAGGTCGGCGAGCATGTGGCGCAGAAGTGGATCCTCACCCGCGGCCGGGACAACATCAGGGACCTGCTGCCAGGCCCGATCCTGCCCACGGTCATCGACACCGAACTGCTCATCGAGGCGGAGAAGGAGCTCGGTCACTCGCTGCGGCCCTACCCCGAGGCCAGGGTCTGGCTGCGGGACGGCTTCTGGGCCAGGGTGTACCGGGAGTTCGACCTGGGGGTGGGCATCTCCAGCAAATAGGGCCGCACGCTGAGGTCCGATTTCCGCCAGCAGGGTGGGCTGAGCGGCGCATAGCGTGTTCTTTATGAGCACGACTCTGGACTTCGACCGGTGTTACCTGGCGATCTCGGCGCGGGACGCCAGGTTCGACGGGCGCTTCTACACGGCGGTGACCTCGACCGGGATCTACTGCCGGCCGATCTGCCCGGCGCGGACGCCCGCGCGGAAGAACGTGCGGTTCTATCCCTACCCGGCCTCCGCCGAGGCGGCCGGGTTCCGGCCGTGCCGGCGCTGCCGGCCGGAGCTGAGCCCCGGGTCGCCCGGCTGGGACGCCCGCGCCGACCTGGTCGGGCGGGGGTTGCGGCTGATCGACGACGGGGTCGCGGACGAGGCCGGGGTGGCGGGGCTGGCCCGGCGGCTGCACGTCACCGAGCGGCATCTGCACCGGCTGTTCGTGGCCGAGCTGGGCACCGGGCCGCTGGCGGTGGCCAGGACCCGGCGGCTGCTGCTGGCCAAGCAGTTGCTGACCGAGACGGCGTTGCCGATCACGGATGTGGCGTTCGCGGCCGGGTTCGGCAGCGTGCGGCAGTTCAACGCCGCCATGAAGGAGTCCTACGGGTTCGCGCCCGGGGACCTGCGCCGGGCGGTGGGGCCGCTGCGCGCGGCGGGCGGCCTGGAGGGGGTGACGCTCCGGCTCGCGTATCGCGCGCCCTATGATGCGCAGGCGTTGCTGCGGTTCCTGGCCTCCCGAGCGATCCCAGGCATCGAAAGCACGACATTTCAGGACGAGCTGGTGACCAGCTATCAGCGGGTGATCCCCGGCGGGGAGATCACGCTGACCCCCGCCGACGACCACATCCGGCTGACGGTGAACGCGGACGACATTCGCCAGCTGGCCAGGATCGTCGCCCGCTGCCGACGCATGCTCGACCTGGACGCCGACCCCGACGCCATCGCCGCCGTCCTGGAACCCACCGCGTTGGGCCCGCTGGTGGCGAAACGACCGGGGCTGCGCGTTCCCGGGGCCCTCGACGCCTTCGAGCTGGTGGTCCGGGCGATCGTCGGCCAGCAGATCTCGGTCGCCGGAGCGCGTACCCTGCTCGGCCGGATCGCGGGCGGCGACAGCTTCCCGACGGCGGAACAGCTCGCCGAGCAGGACCTGACCGGCCTCGGCCTGACCAACCGCCGCATCGACACCCTGCACGCGGTCGCCCGCGCGGTGGCCGACGGCGACATCGACCTGGACGGCGGCGACCCCGCGGAAACGGCGGCGCTGCTGCTGGAAATCCCCGGCATCGGCCCCTGGACGGTCAGCTACATCGGGCTGCGCGCCCTGCGCGACCCCGACGCCTGGCCGGGCGGGGACCTCGTGCTCCGCAAGAAGATGGCCCAGCTGGCCATCCCCGACTCCGAGATAGAGCGGTGGCGCCCCTGGCGCGCCTACGCCGCCCTCCATATCTGGAATGCGTAAGGAGACCCACAATGATCGTGACCCGTACCGTTCCGACACCCGTCGGCCCGCTCGCCCTGCTCGCCCGCGACGACGTCCTCGTCGCCGCCGGCTTCACCGCCGACCCGCACGAGATGTTCGTACGGCTCTCGCCCCAGCTCCAGGCCGAGGGCCTGACCGTGGGCGACCTCCCCGAAGCCGCCCAGGCCGTGGCCGACTACCTGGACGGCAAGCTGGACGCGCTGGACGCGATCCCGGTGTCCCAGCCCGGGACACCCACCCGGCAGCGCCTTTACGAGGCGCTTCGCGCGGTTCCCGCGGGCATGACCGTCCGCTACGCCGAGCTGGCTCGCAGCGCGGGACTCCCGCCGACGGCCGCTCGGGCCGCCGGTTCGGCGTGCGCGCAGAACCTGATCGCGCCGTTCGTCCCCTGCCACCGGGTGCTCCCGGCGGCAGGCGTCGGCGGCTACTACTACGGCCCACCCGTCAAGCAGTGGCTGCTCAACCACGAGCTCAACGTTTGACGGTGCTCTGGACCTCCCCCACCGGGATGTCCCGGGTGACGGACCCCTCGACGGGGTCGAAGACGAACGGAACCACCGACTGGTCGGCGTTGCTGGTGACCGGCCAGACGGTGGTGACGGTCAGCGTGTAGACCTTGCGGGGCTGGTCCGCCGACGCACGGAGGTACCGGACACCGCACGTGAAAGTGCCGCCCTTGACGTACGGGCGACCGGCCGGGCCGCAGTTCTCCTTGACTTCGGCCCGGTCACTCGTCGTGCCGGCGTCGATCTTGATGTCGCCCAGGGTGGCGGTCACCGTGGCCGACAGCAGGCCCGGCAGGGTCGCGGTGACCGAGCGGGTCGTCTGGCCCTGGCCGTTCAGCCAGACCCAGGTGGGCAGGTTCACGTAGCTCTTGGCGTCCGGATTGAGCTGGACCTGCGGTTCGGGGACGGTCAGCGCGGCGCGGGCGATGTCCAGCAGTTCGGTCATCGTCAGCCCGGCCGGGGGCGTGTTGCCCTGATCCACCCAGATCGCGCCCTCCAGGGCGGTCCAGCAGGACGTGCCGGCGGGATCGGCCGCGTTGTAGGCGGGCGCCCACCAGCGGCCCGGCTGGCCGACCTTGTCCTTGAACTGTTTCAGGAACTCCTGGAACTCCTCCTCGGTGCTGCCGGGGTAGGTGTGGAACCAGAACGCGCGCAGGTCTTCCTGGGTTTTCAGCATGTCTTCGGCGCTGCGTCCGGGCTCGTACCAGCACGGGCGTTTGATCCGGTATCCGTCTGGTTTGGCGCCCAGCCCGTTTCCGGTGATGACGATGGTGGAATTCGCCAGCTGGACGCCGACGCTCCGGCCGTTCTGGAAGAATTCGCCGCCCGGTCCGCCCGGTCCGCCCGGATTGGCGGGGACCGGGGCGAGCACGAGCGCCAGGGCGAGCAGCACTCTCATCGGAGGCACTCCTTCGCGAGTTCGTCTGGATAGGCGGCGTGTTTGAGCAGCTTGACCCGCCAGGTGCCGTCGTCCCCTCTCCGCACGGCGGCAACCTGGAACCAGGTCGAGCGTGGTGGCGTCGTCCAGGGCGGCTGATCGGCGATCGGCTCGCCCCCCGCATCCGTGACCTGGATGCCGGACTCGTCCACACACGCGTTGATCTCCGCGCCCCGGCCGGTCACCGAGGCGACCCGGAGGGCGTAGAGCTTCGCCGTACCGCGGGCCGACAACTTCTCGTTCAGGAAGCTCGACACCCAGCGGTAGGAGTCTCGGTTGGCCGGTTCGATGACGCCGCCGAGGTAGGACTCGTCCCGGCCGCCGGTGCCGACCGCCCGCCACTGGCGGACGTAGGTGTCGGTGAAGGCTTTGATCATCGCGTTCCGCTCGGACGGCCATTCGATCGCGATCCGAAGGCCCGGGGAGGCGGTGACGGTTTCGACGCCGGGGTCCGGGGCGGGAGCGGTCGAGGCGGCCGGGCGGGCCTGGGTGGTGGTGGTGCCGTCGCTGCCGCCCGGGACGAAATCCTGCTCGGCCGGGGGCGCGCAGGCGGACAGTACGGCTATCAGGGTCAGGGTCGCCACGTGTCCTCCCGTGCGTCGATCGGACCGTAATGACGGACGCCGGGGTGGATCCACCGTTATGCGGGTTTCGGCATGGCGCATTCCGGCTCCTCCTCAGGCTGTGGTCCGGCGCCAGGCCGGGAGTAGCTCGTCGATCAGGGATTCGGTCTGGGGGGCCATGCCGCCGCCGTACGGGTGCGAGGCCGCGCGGCGGTGCAGGGCGTCGACGACGGCGCGGAGCCGCGCGTGGTCGCCGGTGGCGTGGGCGGCGCGGAGCAGGTCACGCCAGAGGGACTCGTCGTCCGGGGCCAGCAGCAGCCCCGCCCTGGCCGCGCCGACCGCCGCGTCCGCCGCGCCCCGGCCCAGCCAGGCCTCGCAGAGCCGGTGGGCGGCGTCGGCCACGGCGGCGGTGACGTCGTATTCGAGGGAATCGGCCGCCAGCCAGGCGTAGCGGTTCGCCGGGCGGGCGTTCAGGAGCGGGCCCCGGACCAGGCCGAGCGCGCGTTCCAGGGAGTTCGGGTCGCCCCGGCGGACCAGTTCGCGGAACAGGTCCCAGTCGGTGCGTATCTCCGGGCTGAGGCGCAATCGGCCGGACTCGTCGGTGTACAGGTGGGAACGGCCCCGGGAATCCTCGCCCAGCCACTGCGCGACCCGGGCGATCGTGGCATCCCGGACCATCGGCTGGACTCCGCGCGGCCACAGCACCCCGCCGAGCACGACCGGATGCACGCCGCCCGGGTGAGTGGCCAGATACACGACCAGTTCCTGCGCCAGCGCGGCACGGCCGTCCTCCAGGACGCGCACCGGGCTGATCTCGATCGGTCCGAGAATGCGCACCTCGATGGCGGGCGGCAGGTCGGCGCGACGGCCCTCGGCCGGATCCGACCACGGCTCGGACATCGGCTCCCCCTCGGTCCGCCCGGCTGTCCTGAACAGGTCCACGACCGCCTGATAGTGCCGCCTCGGCAGCAGCTGCGCGTCCACGTCGAACCCGAGCGTCTCGATGACCGCGCGGCCGTCCTCGGTGATCTCCCAGGTCCAGGTGGCGTGGGGTACGGCTCCCGCGACGACGTATCCGGACGCCGTCCTGTCACCCTTGCTCAGGAGGGCGAGCCGGCGCGCCTCCTCCGGGGTCGGCTGAATCGCGGACAGCAGGTAGTGCGGCGGCCAGGCGGGGTCGTGGGCCCTGCCGTGGATCCGGCCGGTGAGGACGTCGCCCGGCTGGCCGTGCGCGTGTTCCTCCAGCTCGGGCAGGACCTCGGCCAGGCTGCCGGCCGCCCGGACGCGGTCGGGCGCGAGCAGCGCGAGTTCCTCGCCGAAGCCGACGAGGGTGATGCGCATGTGGTCCGACCAGCGGTTGGTGGCCAGCTCGACCGCCAGCGCGGAGAGCGCGGCGACGGTGTTCGGGCCGGTCATCGAGATCACGCCGCGGGCCGCTTCCAGGTCGACGAGGACCCGGCCGCCGCCTGCGGTGCCCAGGGAGACCAGCCCCGGATACGGCGCGGGCACGTCGTTCATCGCGTTCTCGTCGATCCTGCGGCCCTCGTGCGCGGCCAGCCGCCAGACCTGGCCGTCGTCGACGACTTCCCATGGTTCGGGTGGATTGCGGTCCGGGGGGTGGATCCAGAGATCCATGCTGCGGCTGGACAGATGCACGCCGTAGATCGCCGGTGGCCGCCGATCGGCGTCGGCCAGTTGCCGCCCGAGCAACCGCAGCCCCGCGTCGAGCATCCGGCTCCCGGGCGCGTCCGCCCCGATCCGAATGGCCACTTCTGCGCTGGCCGCGTCGCCCCGAGGCCGCACCACGCGATACCCGAACGCCCGCCGCCACAACTGCTCGCGGCGCCTTCGACCGAGCAGCGCCAGTACGCCGGCCGCCAGCAGGGAGGCGCCTGCCAGGTAGTCGACAAGATCCAGCCCAGCGGCGGCTTCTTCCGGCTCGGCAACGGCCTGACTGCCATCTGCCGACACCGCCGGAGAATCACCGGCTTGCCCGCCACCTGGCTGAATGCTCCCCGGCTGAGTGGTTCCGGGCTGAGTCGTTCCTGACCCTGTCGTTCCGGGCTGCGTGCTCCCGGGTTGAGTCGTTCCTGGTTGGGTCGTTCCCGGTTGGACGCCGCTGCCTGGGCGAGATGCCGCATCGCCACTCGATGAGCCGTTGGATCTGGAGAAGGGCAGTTTGTCGTCGGCTGACATACCGATCGATACGCCGATGGACGCGCCGGCCGAAGCTCCCCGGGAACCGCCGGAGAACCCTCCGGTTTCGGAGGTTCTGCCGTCGGTTCCCGGGATTCCGAGCTGGCCCTCTATTCCTGCGGGGCGAGTGGGCGAACTGTCCGGCACCCCGGCTTTACCGGGAGACGCCGACTCTCCTGCCGAAGAGCTACCGGACCGATCACCCGTTTGATCGGGCCGCTCAGGCTGAGGAAGGACGATTCGGGGCCTGGTCGGCGAATCGTCCACATCCGTACGCCCCGCTTGCCCGCTTCTCACGTCACCCGTGTCCGGGCGCGTGATGTCTAGTTCGGTACCGCCACGCGAATCGGACCCACCGGCGCCGGACCGCTCGTTACCTCCAGAACCGGTACGCGACCCATCGGGGTTACCCGCCTCCGGCCTCGTCTGCGATCTATCCGGATCCGCCCCTGATTTGCCGGCGTCCGGCCTGGTCTGCGATCCGTCCAGGTCTGTTCCGGACTTGCCCGCGTCCGGTCTGGTCTGCGATTTGTCCGAACCCAAATTGCCCGCGTCTGACCTGTTGTCGCGATTGGTCGCGGTGGGGTCGTCGCGGAGGTCGGCCGCGTTCGGCGGTGTGTAGCGGACCTGGCCGTCGAGTTCGGCGGGAGGGCCGGGGTGTTCGCCGAGGATTTCCCGGCGGTTGTCGTCGGCGGAGACGACGTGGACGTTTCTGGCGTCGTCGGGCATGTCGAGGACCCAGCCGGGGCGGATCAGGTCGGCCATGTGGAGGCGGCTGCCGTCTGGCTGTTCCTTGTGCTGGTTGAGTTGGTAGATCTCGGCGTATCTGCGGCCGTCGCCGAGGCATTTTTCGGCTATCTCCCAGAGGCTTTCGTGGTGACGGCCGTGCGGGGGCTGCACGACGTACACCTTCTTGACCTCTCGGGGTTGAAGGGCTGGGCGTTCTTCTGCGGTGGGGGTCAGGACCGGGGCCGTCTGGGAGGTCAGGTGTGGCTGGATCGGCGGGGCGGTCGCGACCCTCGCGAACGGGACCGCCACGGCGGTCGCGGTGAACAGCACCAGGACCGCGCCGACCAGCCGATTGGCCAGGGCCTGGGTGCCGCCGGCGAGCGGGACTCTGGCGGGAATGCCGATCCGCCGAACTCCGGCGTACACCTCGACGACCACACAGATGACCAGCTGAAGCCAGGAGAGCCAGACCAGCAGCACCAGCACCGCGATGATCGTCTCCGGCCCGACCTGGCTGGTGAACACATCCAGATCGAAGAGCCCGTCCGGCACCGGCGGACCCGCCAGCCGAGTCAACGCGAACGGCACTCCGCCCACGAGCCCGACCAAAGCCACCAACGCGGCCAAGCCGATGAACACATCCCCGACCGTCCGCCGCCGCGAAATCCGAACCGGCTCCGTACGCCGTCGCACCGTACCCCCTTGCGCAGCGAGTCGCTGCGCCCCCGATGACCGCTCTCCCTCAACCGACCCCCGCGCCCGCCGCGCCTGAGCCACCCCCCTGATAGGCCGCCCACCGGGCCCCAGCTCACGCTCCCGCTGACCCGCACCCCGCCCTCTCCGAACCGGAGCGACATCTCCCCCACTCGACCCCGAAGCCCCCCGACCACCCTCATCGCCCGACGATTCCGCAGGAAACTCGTCCTCCCGCCACCGCTCAAACGACCCCCCGCGCCCCGCACCTCTCCCCGCAGGACGCCGATCCCGCGTCAGATCCCAGTCCTCCTGCTCCCCCCGCAGCACCGGATAGGGC
>NZ_BLAD01000066.1 GCF_009687845.1 Acrocarpospora corrugata | reverse complement strand
GGAGAACCCCCGGACCAAGCCCTGGCTTCAGCCCCGCCCAACTTCCGGGCCGTTAGGCGTCCGGCGGGTTCTGTGGTGAGGACGCGGTGGCGTGGCGTTCGCGGAGTTTGGTGCGGATTTCGTCGGGGGTGTAGGCGCGGCGGCGGCGTTCGGAGCGGGCTACCACGACTCCGGTTGCCGCTACGCCCGCGAAGGCGGCCAAACCGAGGATTTTCCACCAGCGCATGTGCTTAGGGTAGCGGTGTGAGTGGGATCAGTTTGGATGAAGCGCTGAATCTGACCAGGACTGGGGACGTCTGGGTGTTCCGGGGGCGGTCTGTGCCCGATCGGGCTATTCAGATGACGACCAACAGTCCGGTGAATCACGTGGGCATGTCGGTGGTGATCGAGGATCTGCCGCCGTTGATGTGGCACGCGGAGCTGGGGCGGTCGCTGCCGGACATGTGGGCGGGGACGCGGCAGCGAGGAGTGCAGTTGCACGACCTGCGGGAGGCCGTGGTCGTGTGGGGGAACAGATACGGGCAGCGGGGGTGGCTGCGGCAGCTTGAGCCGGCGGTGACGCGGGAGATGGAGGACGCGGTACTGCGGATCGTGGCCAGGCTGGACGGGACGCCGTTCCCGTCGACGGCCAGGCTGGCGGGCCGGTGGCTCCGGGGACGGCTGCCGTCCCGACGATCCCGCGAGATGGCGCTGGAGAGCGCCTACTGCGCGGAAGTGGTCGCGGTCACGTACGAGGAGATGGGCCTGCTGTCGGATCGCCGCAAACCGAACTGGTACGACCCCGGACGATTCTGGAGCGGCGACGACCTCGGACTGGCCACCGGATTCCACCTGGGCGAGGAGATAGCGGTACAGATCCCCAAAAACTGACCACAGAACTTTACAGTACTATGCGCCTTTTGTCCGGTTTGTCGGGTATACAGGTATATATCCGGTCAAGTCAAGGGGGCGTTGTGGTTCGGCTCATGGGGGTCTTGATGATCCTGGTCATGATAGGCGGGCTGGCCTATCTGATCGCCATCGACCTGCTGGGACAGTAGGCACGGGGGTTGGGTGCCCCCTACACTGAGGCTCGGCGCGCTCTCGCGCCGAACCTCCTCAGCGGGCACCCACGCGGCTCGCCGGACGCGGAGGCAAAGGGGACCTCGAGCGCCTCGGGAGAAGCGGGTCAACCAGGACATCCGACCTTGCGGCAAGCCGGATCAGCGGGCGTGGGCCGGGTTCCGGCGCGCGCCGCGAGCGGAGTCACGCATGACCGGCAAGAAGCAGCTGAAGACCCGGATCCGGGCCCGGATGGCCAAGACCGGCGAGAGCTACACGACGGCGCGACGGCACCTGATCGGCCAGGCCGACGGCCCGGCCGTCGATGGCGGCTGGCGCCTGCACGGGGGACGCCACCCCGGCAGCGCCGCGATCACCAACATCCTGCGCAACGGCGGGGCCGAGGTCAGCGAGCCGCTGGTGTTCCTGGCCGGCGGCGGGATCGGCGCGGGCTACATCCTGTGGGAGTTCAAGCACAACGACAGCCGCGCGCTGGTGCTCGGCTTCCGCAACCAGTGGCAGTACCCGCAGCGCTGGCTGGAGAAGACGCTCACCCGGCTGGGCGTGAAGTTCGACGTGCACACCACCGGCGGCGCCAGGGCCGCCTCACAGCGGCTGGCGGCCGAACTCGACGCGGGCCGCCCGTCTGTGATCATGCCGGACCGCTACCACATCGGCTACTGGCACGCCCCCGCCCACCTGGACGGATACGGCGGCCACCCGGTGGTCGCCTACCGCCGCGACGACACCGGCGTGTACCTGGACGACCGCAACCTCGCCCCGCTGCGGGTGCCCCAGGAGAAGGTGGACGCGGCCAGGGCGAGGGTCGGCTCGTACAAGAACATGCTGGTCGTGCCGCATCCGGGGGAGCTCGCGCCGATCGAAGCGGTACGGGCCGGGCTCCGCGACTGCGCCGAGCATCTGTCGCTGCCGTCGGACTCGTTCTCGCTGCCCGCGTGGCGCAAGTGGAGCCGTACCATCCTGGACGGCAAGTCCGCCAAGGGGTGGCCGAAGGTCTTCGCGGACGGGCGCGGGCTGGCCGGGGCGATGCTGTCGGCCTGGGAGGAGATCGAGCCGGTCGGCCACGAGGGCGGCAACCTGCGCGACCTGTTCGCCGACGGCCTGGACGAGGCGGCGCCGCTGCTGGGGCTGCCGCTGGACGAGCTGGCGGCCGAGTTCCGGCGAATCCACGTGCTCTGGCACGAGTTCGCCGAGGTGGCGCTCCCGGACGCGGAGTACGGGCGGCTGCGCGAGCTGACGGCGGAGATCAGCGAGTCCTTCGCCGCCGAGGGAGCCGTCCCGGCGGAGGCCACCCGGGAACTGTGGGAGCTCCGGGCCGAAGCCGACCGGGCGGTCGTGGACCTGGACCGCTTCGCCGAACTGAGTGAACGGCTCGTCGAAATCTACGAATCCGAAACGCACGCGATCGCCGAACTACGCGCCATGATCACAGGATAAAGGCGCGTATTTGAGGGCATGCACCCAGAGAATTCTCAGGAACGCCACCTAAGGTCCCCCTGCATGAACTGGAAACAGAAGGTGAACTCCGCGCTGGGGGAGTTCACCGGGTTCCATCTCGCCAAAATCGGCGGCGAGGCCGGACCCGCCCAGGCTCCCGAGCCTGCCGAGGTCCGCCCGCCCGCCGACGCCAGGACCGACCGGCTGCTCCGCGCGCCCGTGTTCGTGATGTCGCCGGTCCGGTCCGGGTCCACCCTGCTCCGCGCCCTGCTGAACGCGCACCCCCTGCTGCACGCGCCGCACGAGCTGCACGTCCGCCGCCTCAAGGTCGACTTCGGCACATCGCTCGCGGAACGCGCCATGCACGCGCTCGGCCACAACCAGGCCGATCTCGAACACCTGCTGTGGGACCGGGTACTCCACCGCGAACTGCTCCGGAGCGGCAAGAGCCACATCGTGGACAAGACCCCCGCGAACGCGTTCGCCTGGGAGCGCATCTCGACCTGCTGGCCGGACGCCCGGTTCGTCTTCCTGCTCCGGCATCCGGTGTCGATCGCCCGCTCCTGGCACGAGGCCGATCCGGTCAAACGCACCGCGGACGAGGCTGCCGCCGACGCGCTGCGGTACATGAAGGCCGTCCAGCGCGCCCGCAAGGGCCTGACCGGCCTCACCGTCCGCTACGAGGACCTCACCGCCGCCCCCGAGACCGAAGTCCGGAAGATCTGCGAGTACCTCGCGATTCCGTACGAGCCGGGAATGCTCAAATACGGCGAGCAGACCGTGCTGACCAAGGGTCTCGGCGACTGGAAGGACAAGATCCGCTCCGGCGCGGTCCAGCCGGGGCGCGACCTGCCCGCCGACGACGACGTTCCCGACCTGCTCCGCCCGATGTGCGAGCGCTGGGGGTACCTGAGCTCGTGAAGATCCGTTACCTCCTTCTGCACGCGTACGGGATGGGCGGGACGATCAGGACGGTGGTCGGGCAGGCCAACGCCATGGCCGCGCTCGGCCACGACGTCGAGCTGGTCAGCGTCGTCCGCCGCCGCGACGATCCCCAGTTCCGGATCGACCCCCAGGTCGCCGTCAGCGCCCTGGTCGACGAACGGGCCGGGCGCGGCGAGGTCACCTTCAAGGACCGGGTGATGCGCCGGCTGCGCGGCAAGGCCGTGCCGTTCGGCGAGTTCGCCGCCCGCTACTTCACCCCGCAGGTGGAACGCGCGGTCACCGCGTACATCGCGGGCCTGGACGACGGCGTGCTGGTCACCACCCGGCCCGCGCTCAACCTGATGGCCGCGCGGCACGCGCGGCCCGGCCTGGTCACGGTCGGCCAGGAGCACATGAACCTGCGCACCCACCACGAGGCCGTCCGCAAGTCGATCGCCCGCTGGTATCCCAGACTGCGGGTCGTGGCCGTGCTCACCCGCACCGACCAGGCCGACTACGAGCGGCTCGCGCCCGGCGTGCGCACCGTGCACATCCCCAACGCGGTCTCCGGCGCCGGCCGCAGGCGCTCCGCCCTGACCACGCCCACGGTGATCGCGGCCGGGCGGCTGCGCGTCCAGAAGGGCTTCGACCTGCTCATCCCCGCGTTCGAGCAGATCGCTCCCGGCCGCCCCGACTGGCGCCTGGACATCTTCGGCGAAGGCCAGAAACTCCAGGAACTCAAGAAACTGGTCACCCAGCCACGCCAGGTACGGCTCCGCGGACGCACCCCCCACCTCGACGAGGAACTCGCCGGCGCCTCCATCTTCGCGCTGAGCTCCCGGTTCGAGGGCCTGCCCATGGTCATGCTCGAAGCCATGGCGCACGGCCTGGCCGTCGCCGGGTTCGACTGCCCGACCGGCCCAGGCGACGTGATCGTGGACGGCGTCAACGGCCTGCTCGTGCCGCCTGAGGACGTCGAAGGACTCGGCCGCGCCATCGCCCGCCTGATCGACGACGCCGAACTGCGGGAACGCCTCGGCGCGGCGGCGCTGGAGACGGCCCGGCTGTACTCGCCCGAGGCGGTGATGCCGCGCTGGGAGCAGCTCTTCACCGAACTGCTCGCGGCGCGTTAGCGCGGTCATTACCCTCATACCGGTGATCCAGGGCATCGATGTCTCGGACTGGCAGGGCGCGATCGACTGGTCCGCGCAGGCCGAGACCGACATGGAGTTCGCGTTCGCGCGGGCGACCGAGGGCGACGGCGTCGTGGACGCCCGCTTCACCGAGAACTGGGCCGCGATGGGCCGCAGCGGCCTGGTCCGCGGCGCCTACCACGTGGCCCGCCCCGACGGCGACCCCCTCACCCAGGCCAGGCACTTCCTGGACACGGTACGGCTCGCGCCCGGCGACCTGGCCGCCGTCGAGTTCAAACGCGGCGACGCGTTACCCGCCGACCGGGTCGCCGCGTTCGGCCGCCGCTGGTGCGCCGAGGTGGCCCGCCGCTGCGGCCTGCGCCCGCTCGTCTGGACCCACGCCCACTTCGCCGCCGAAGGCCACTGCGAGGGGCTGGAGACCTATCCGCTCTGGATAACCGCCCCCGGTCACCCGATGGGCCGCCCCGCGGTGCCGCCGCCATGGCACTCCTGGACCATCCACCAGTACGCCGGCAGCCCGATCGACCTCGACTTCTTCGCCGGGACACTGGCCGAACTGCTGGCCCTGGGCGCGCCCGACAAGCGAGCGAAATAGGTCCGCGGATCCCGGTAGAGTCGGCCCGACATCTGTTCTTGCCGTGAAGGAGCCATCGTGTCTGCCGCCCCAGAGATACACCTCACCCTCGCCGGAGCCGAGCGTGCGGTGGCGGCGGGGACGACGTATGGCGAACTGCTCGAAGCCGACGGCCGGACCGTGATCGCGGCCCGCGCCGGGGGCGAGTTGAAGGACCTCGCGGCCGTCGTCGCCGAGGGGGTCGACGTCAAGCCGGTCACGGTCGACAGCGCCGACGGGCGGGCGATCCTGCGGCACTCTGCCGCGCACGTGATGGCGCAGGCCGTCCAGGAGCTGTTCCCCGAGGCCAAGCTGGGCATCGGGCCGCCGGTCGAGAACGGGTTCTACTACGACTTCGACGTCAAGGAGCCGTTCACGCCGGACGACCTGAAGCGGGTCGAGAAGCGGATGCGGGAGATCGTCAAGCAGGGGCAGCGGTTCGCGCGGCGGCCGGTGTCGGACGATGACGCCCGGGCGGAGCTGGCGGCGGAGCCGTACAAGCTGGAGCTGATCGGGCTCAAGGGCGGCGCGTCCGCGGAGGACGGCGCGAACGTCGAGGTGGGCGGCGGGGAGCTGACCATCTACGACAACCTGGATCCGAAGACCGGCGAGCTGTGCTGGAAGGACCTGTGCCGGGGGCCGCACCTGCCGACCACCCGGGTCATTCCGGCGTTCAAGCTGATGCGCTCCGGCGGGGCGTACTGGCGGGGGAGTGAGAAGAACCCGCAGCTGCAGCGGATCTACGGGACGGCGTGGGAGTCGCGGGAGAAGCAGGAAGAGTACCTGGAGTTCCTGGCCGAGGCGGAGAAGCGCGACCACCGCAAGCTGGGGGCCGAGCTGGACCTGTTCTCCTTCCCCGACGAGCTGGGCTCCGGGCTGCCGGTGTTCCACCCGAAGGGCGGCACCATCCGGCGGGTGATGGAGGACTACTCGCGGCGCAAGCACGAGGAGGCCGGCTACTCCTTCGTCAACACGCCGCACATCACCAAGGACAACCTGTACAAGACCTCCGGGCACCTGGAGTGGTACGCGGACGGGATGTTCCCGCCCATGGAGCTCGAAGGCGCCAAGTACTACCTCAAGCCGATGAACTGCCCGATGCACAACCTGATCTTCCGGGCCCGCGGGCGCTCCTACCGCGAGCTGCCGCTGCGTACCTTCGAGTTCGGCACGGTCTACCGGTATGAGAAGTCCGGCGTCGTGCACGGGCTCACCCGGGTCCGCGGCCTGACCCAGGACGACGCGCACATCTACTGCACCCGCGACCAGATGCGCGACGAGCTCAAGTCGCTGCTGCGCTTCGTGCTCGACCTGCTGCGCGACTACGGGCTCAACGACTTCTACCTGGAGCTCTCCACCAAGGACCCGGTCAAGTTCGTCGGCACCGACGAGGACTGGGCCGAGGCCACCGAGACGCTGCGCGAGGTCGCCGAGTCGGAGAAGCTGGAGCTCGTGCTCGACCCCGGCGGCGCCGCGTTCTACGGGCCGAAGATCTCGGTCCAGGCCCGGGACGCGATCGGCAGGACCTGGCAGATGTCCACCATCCAGCTGGACTTCAACCTGCCGGAGCGCTTCGACCTGGAGTACTCGGCCTCGGACGGCACCCGCCAGCGGCCCGTCATGATCCACCGGGCGCTGTTCGGCTCGATCGAGCGGTTCTTCGGCGTGCTGACCGAGCACTACGCGGGGGCGTTCCCCGCCTGGCTCGCCCCCGTCCAGGTGATCTGCATCCCGATCGCCGACGCGCACGCGCCCTACCTGCTGGACGTCGCCGAGCGGCTCAAGGCGAAGGGCATCAGGGTCGAGGTGGACGCCTCGGCCGACCGGATGCAGAAGAAGATCCGCAACGCGCAGAAGTCGAAGGTGCCCTACATGCTGCTCGCGGGCGACGAGGACATCGCCGCCGGCGCGGTGTCGTTCCGCTACCGCAGCGGCGAGCAGAAGAACGGCGTGCCGATCGAGGACGCCATCGCCGAGATCGTCGACACGGTGGAACGCCGGCTGAGCTGAGCCCGCGGCCGATACGGCTCCCGCGGGAGCCGTATCGGCTCCGGCCGGTCAGGCGCTTTCGGCTTCGGCCTCCTCGCCCGGGAGGCGTACGTCGTCGACGGTGACGTTGACCTCGACGACCTCCATGCCGAGCATCTGCGCGACCGAGGTGGCCACGTTCGACTGGACCTCGGCGGCCACCTCCATGACCACATGCCCGTAGACGATCACGATCGTGACGTCGATGGCGACCAGGCCGTCCTGGATCTCGGCCTTGACGCCCTGGTTGGCGCGCTTGGAGCCGAAGCCGATCCTGTCCCGGACCGACTCGAAGGCGCGCTCGAAGTCGCCGCCCAGGTCGGCCACGCCCGGGACCTGGAGCGCGGCCAGCGCGGTGACCTTCTCCACCACTTCGTCGGCGACGGTGATCTTGCCTTTCAGGCCGGACACCGAGATGGCGTCGGAGTGCGGCGTCTCTTCGGCCGGCGTCTCGTCGATCTCGTTGATCTCGTCGTCGATGACGGATCCGGCGGTCTCCTCGTAGGACACGACTTCGGTCATGTTGATCATCTCCTCGGGGGGTCAGGGCTGGAATTCTGCCGGAAGATCTGGAGCTTTGTCCGGCGATAGGCCCGTAGGCGCTGACCGGCAGGGGATCCGCCGGGCGGAGCCGGGCGGGTCATATGCTGGCCGTCATGACAGACGACCCGGGACCGCCGTCGGGGGCGGGCGAGGACGACGCTTTCGGACGGCTCTGGACTCCGCACCGGATGGCTTACATCAAGGGCGAGAACAAGCCGACCGGGACCGGTGCTGATGACGGCTGCCCGTTCTGCGAGATCCCGAAGCGGGACGACGCGGACGGGTTGATCGTCGCTCGGGGGTCGGTGGTTTATGCGCTGTTGAACCTTTATCCGTATAACTCCGGACATTTAATGGTTTGTCCGTACAGGCACGTGGCGGATTACACCGACCTCGACCACGCCGAAACCGTCGAACTGGCAGATTTCACAAAACGCGCGTTGCACGCGCTCCGCAAAGCCAGCGGCGCCCAGGGCTTCAACGTGGGGATGAACCTGGGACATGTCGCCGGCGCGGGAATCGCGGCCCATCTGCACCAGCATGTCGTCCCGCGCTGGGGCGGCGACACCAACTTCATGCCGGTGATCGGCCGAACAAAAGTGCTCCCCCAGTTGCTACGCGACACCAGGCAACTGCTGGTGGACGCATGGCCGGTGGAACTGTGAGTCCCGGCTGAGCGCGGACTCGGATCGTCGGTGGCTACCGTTACAGTGCAGTCGTGCTGGACGGACGTGTGTGCCGTGCGGCGACGGGAGGGGAAGGCGTGGCCGTGGAAGCCGCCAACGGAGTCGGCCCGGAGCTGGCTGAGGCCGCCGGGGCCGAGGTGTCCGCTGAAGTCGTGGGGCGGGTTCTGGGCACGCAGTCGGCTTCGCCGCTGTCCTTCTGGGTCGGGCTGGAGCCGGGCAAAGTGGTGCAGCTCGACGACGTGGTGGTGACCCGGCGGGACGTGCCGGGGCATGGGCCGGTGCTGGTGGCGGGGATCGTCACCAAGGTCGAGGCCCGGCACGAAGGGGCCGCGTTCGACTCGGACGTGTTCCTGATCGCGGACGGGAGCCTGCCGGCGGCCGTGGTGGAGGTGGCCGAGGTCAAGGTGACCCGCATCGAGCCGGAGGTGTTCGTGCCGCCGCTGCCCGGGGCGCTGGCGTATCGGGCGCAGGGGGCGGAGCGGGATCAGGCGCTCTACTTCGACGTCATGGAGCGGCGGGTGCCGATGGGGCTCGGGCGGGACGGGCTGCCGACGTATGTGAACTTCGACTTCCTGGACGGGACGCGGGGGGCGCACGTGTCGATCTCGGGGGTCTCCGGGGTCGCCACCAAGACCTCGTTCGCCACCTTCCTGCTCTACTCGATCTTCCATTCGGGGATGCTGGGCGCGGAGGCCGCCAACACGAAGGCGCTGATCTTCTCGGTCAAGGGTGAGGACCTGCTGTTCCTCGACTACGACAACATCCGGCTGGACGACGTGGCCCGCGACCAGTACGCCCGGCTGGGCCTGCCCGCGCGGCCTTTCCGGAGCGTGCACGTGTTCGCGCCGCCACGGCCCGGAGACGTCAACGCGGTCCCGCACGTGTCTGCACGCACGCGCGGGGTGAGCGCGTTCTACTGGACGCTGGCAAGTTTCTGCGAGCAGGAGCTGCTCCGGTTCGTGTTCGCGGATGCCGACGACGAGCGGGCGCAGTACAGCCTGCTGATCGGGCAAATCGCGGCCCGACTGAAGGCCGCCGCGCAACCGGCGGGGGATTCGGGCGCGATCCGCTTCGAGGACGCTCCGGTGTGCCGGACTTATACGGATCTGGTGGACTTCATTGATGATCGGCTCACCAATGAGAGCACCCGGGTCGCCTGGACTGGCGCACCGATGCCATTGGGGACGATCAACGCTTTTCTGCGGCGGCTGAGGACGTCCATCCGGGCCCTGTCCCCGATCGTCCGGGGCGACCTCCCGCCGGGCGAGCCGCACATGATCGCCACCTCCGACGCCCAGGTCTCCATCGTCGACCTCCACAACCTGCCCGAGCGGGCTCAGCGCTTTGTGGTCGGCGTCGTCCTGCGCGGCGAGTTCGGCCGCAAGGAAAGCACAGGCTCAGCCCGCCCGCTGCTCTTCGTAGTCCTGGACGAACTCAACAAATACGCCCCACGCGAAGGCGACTCCCCAATCAAAGAAATCCTCCTCGACGTGGCCGAACGCGGACGCTCGCTCGGCGTCATCCTGATCGGCGCCCAACAGACCGCCTCCGAAGTCGAACGCCGAATCGTCGCCAACTGCGCCATCCGCGTCGCCGGTCGCCTCGACCCCGCCGAAGCCGCCCGAGCCGAGTACGGCTGGCTACCCCCCACATCCAGGGAACGTGCCACCATCGCCAAACCCGGCACGATGTTCGTCGCCCAACCAGAGATCCCCGTCCCCCTGACCATCTCCTTCCCCTTCCCCGCCTGGGCCACCCGCCCGGCCGAAGCAGGCACACCACCCCCCTCAACCAAAGGCCCATCCAGACAAATCACCACCGACCCGTTCGCCGGATTGACCTCAACTGCCCCAGAGGACGACATCCCACCCTTCTAGATCGCACTGCACACCCCGACCCCAACACCGACAAACCACTTCGCTCCGACAAGCTGTTCGCTCCGACAAGCCGACCCGACTGCATCCGATGAGGAGTCTGATGAAGATCCTGCACACCGCCGATTGGCATGTGGGCAAGGTGCTCAAAGGGCGTGGGCGGCTGGATGAGCATCGGGCGGTGTTGCGGGAGTTGGTGGGGATCGCGCGTAGTGAGGATGTGGACGCGGTCATCGTGGCGGGGGATGTGTTCGACACGTCCGCGCCCACGCCGGAGGCGCAGGCGCTGGTGATGCCGGCGTTGATGGCGCTGCGGGAGGAGGGGCGGCAGGTGGTGGTGCTGGCGGGTAACCACGACAATCCGTACCTGCTGGATGTGTATCGGCCGGTGTTGGGGGCGCTCGGGATTCAGGTGCTCGGCACGTTCCGGCGGCCCGATCAGGGTGGGGTCATCACCTTTAAGGCGCGGTCGGGGGAGCCGGTGCGGCTTGCGGTGCTGCCGTTCCTGTCCCATCGGCATGTGGTGCGGGCCGCCGAGGCGCTGACGGACACGGCCGCTGACAACAACCGCAACTACGCGGAGCGGTTCGGGCGGCTCACCGCCGCGCTGACCGCGGACTTCACGGCCGACACCGTCAACCTGGTGAGCACCCACGGCACCCTGCCGGGCGGCCGTTTCGGCGGCGGCGAACGCGAGGCCCAGTCGATCTTCTCGTACTATTTCGAGGCCACCGCGTTCCCGTCCACCACCCAGTACGCGGCCCTCGGCCACCTGCACCGCCGCCAGCAGATGCCCGGCCCCTGCCCGATCTGGTACAGCGGTTCCCCCCTCGCCGTCGACTTCGGCGAGGAGCGCAACACTCCGGGGGCGCTCCTGGTCAGCGTCGAGCCAGGCAGCCCGGCGGTGGTCCGCGAGGTGGCGATCACCTCGGCGCGGGCGCTGGCCACGGTGACCGGGACGCTCGACGAGCTGGAAGCGATGGCCGGCGACCTGGCCGACACCTGGCTGCGGGTGATCGTCGCCGAGAAACCCCGGGCGGGCTTGGCCGACATCGTCAGGGAACTGCTGCCAGGCGCCCTCCAGGTCGACCTGGACGAACGATTCCGCCCCACCCAGGCGAGGCGGCGCGACAGCGGCCAGGGCGCTGCGTCACGCGGCCCCCGGGACCTGTTCCGCGACTACCTCGGCTCCACCGGCCGCGACGATCCCCGCCTGTCCGCCCTCTTCGACCGTCTCCACGACGAGGTGACGAGCTGATGCGCCCGTTCCGGCTGTGCCTGGAGAGTGTTGGACGTCTCCGTGATGAGGTGGCGAGCTGATGCGTCCGATCCGGCTGTATCTGGAGAATTTCGGCAGTTTCCGCGCACCGGTGGAAGTCGACTTCGCCGAGGTTGACTATTTCGCCCTGGTGGGCGCGACCGGTTCCGGTAAGAGCACGGTGATCGACGCCATCTGCTTCGCCCTTTATGGCACGGTGCCGCGCTGGGGCAAGGAGAACGTGGTCGCTTATGCGCTCGCGCCTTCGGCCACCTCCGGCCGGGTCGCACTGGTCTTCGAGGGGGCGGGACGTCGGCACGGCATCGTGCGTACCCTGCTCAGGGACGCGAAGAACAGCGTGCGCACCAAGGAAGCCCGGCTCGACGAGCTAGACCCCGCGATCCCGCCTGGCTCGCCGATGACCGAGCTGCTGGCCGGGGTGCGGAGCGCGGTGGCCGAAGGCGAGAACGTCACGACCGAGGTGCAGCGCATCACCGGCCTCGAATACAAGTTCTTCACCCAGTGCGTGGTCCTGCCGCAGGGCCGGTTCGCCGAGTTCCTGCACGCCCAGCCCCGCGAACGCCAGGACCTGCTGGTCCAGCTCCTGGACGCCGACGTCTACGAGCGGATCCGGCAACGGGCAGTCCAGGAGGAAGCCGCCGCCAAACAGCACGCCGAGTTCGCCCGCAACGAACTCGCCCGCCTGGCCGGCGCCGACGAACGCGCCGAACAGGCCGCCACCCAGCGGTTCGAAGCTCTGACGGAACTCGCCGCCAGATTGGGCGACGAACTGACCACCCTGACCACCCACGACGACACCGTCCGCCGTCTCCACGAGGAACAACGGACCGCGGCCGGTGGCCTGGCAACACTAACCCGGCTGATCATCCCGTCCGACGTCCCCGGCCTCGCCGACGGCCTGCGCGCCGCCGAGGAGTCGGTCCGCGCCGCGAGCGCCACCGTGACCACCTTGGAGCAGGCGGAACAACACGCGGAGAACGCCCTCAGCACCCTCGGCGACCGCTCTGCCCTGGTTGACCGAGCGGCTCTCCTCGAGGAATACCTACGCCTCACCGCCGAGGCCACCCAAGCCCGCACCCAGGCCGACACCGCCACCGCCGCCCTCCCCGAAATCACCGACCGAGCCGCCTCAGCCGAAGCCGCCCTCACCCAGGCCGAAAAACAACGCGACCGCCTCCGCGTCGCCCACGCCGGCGCCGAGGTAGCCCACGCCATCACCATCGGCGAACCCTGCCCCGCCTGCCTCCGCCCGGTCACCGACCTCCCACACCACCCCGCCCTGGCGGCCCTGACCACCGCCGAAACCGCCGTCAAAACCGCCCGAAGGCACGCAGACGACGCACGCTCCCAACACACCAGAGCGACGACCAGAGCCGATCTCCTGATCGCCCAGGCCAGCAACCTCTGCACCGACGCCACCCGCGCCGCAGCCGCCCTGAGAACCACCGCCCCGGTTGGCCCGATGAGGACCGCCGACGCCGCGCGGACGGGCGACGCGTTGAAAGTTGGCGACGCGGCTGGCGCGTTGAGGGTCGATGATGCCGGGCGCGGTGCTGGCGGCTTGGGGGCCGACGGAGAGCGAGTTGTTGGCCATGCCGGGAAGGGTTTGGTTACGGAGGAGGCGGCGCGGGGTGAGTTGGCGTGGATCGTGGGGGCGTTGCGGGCGTTTGATGATGCGGTTGGGGCGTTGACGGTGGCTCGGCAGCGGTCGCGGCAGGGGCGGGAGGCGGTTGGTAAGGCGGAGCGGGTGTTTGGGGGGATGCGGGGGCGGGCTGAGCAGGCGTGGCGGGAGTTGGATGGGGCGCGGGACACGGTGGCGGGGTTCAGGCCGCCGCCGGTCGATCGTGGGGATATTCATCGGGCGTGGGTGGCTTTGCTGGGGTGGCGGGATCAGGCGGCTGAGGCGGAGCGGGTGGCGGGGCGGGAGCGGGCGGAGCGGCTCGCGATGGCGGTGCGGGTGCGGGATGAGCAGCGGGCGGGGCTGGTGGGCAGGCTGGCGGAGTACGAGTTGGTTGTGCCGCCGGACTTCACGCCTCTGCGGATCGGGCAGGCGCTGGCCACCACGGTGGCGCAGGCGGAGAACAGGCTGGAGCGGGTCAGGGAGGCCCGGGAGCGGGCCGAGCAGCTCGCTAAGGAAGTGAGCCGCTGGGACGAGGAGGCCAGGGTCGCGCACGAGCTCGGGCTGCTGTTGCGTGCCAACCAGTTTGAGCGCTGGCTGTGCGCGGAGGCGCTGGAGCTGCTGGTGGCCGCCGCTTCCGAGACGCTCAGGGATCTCTCTGACGGTCAGTATGAGCTGGTTCTGGGCGGCAAGGGCGAGATCGAGGTGGTCGACTACGCGGAGGCCGGGATGCGGCGGAACGCGCGCACCCTCTCCGGCGGCGAGACCTTCCAGGCCGCGCTGGCGCTGGCGCTCGCCCTCTCCGACCAGGTCGCAGGACTGGCCGCGTCCGCCGCCCGCAGCCTGGACTCGATCTTCCTGGACGAGGGCTTCGGCACACTCGACCCGGCCACCCTCGACACCGTCGCCACCACCCTGGAACGCCTGGCCTCCGGCCACGAACGCATGATCGGCGTAGTCACCCATGTGCCCGCCCTGGCCGACCGGGTGCCCATCCGCTACGAGATCACCCGCGACCAGACCGGCTCCCATGTCCAAAGGACCACCAGATGAGCGCCACCCTGCAGCGGTCCGGCTTCACCTTTGTCCAAAGGGCCACCAGATGGGCGCGTGCCTGCAGCGGTCCGGTTTCACCGTTGCCCAATGGACCATCAGATGAGCACTACCCTGCAGCGGTCTGGTTTCACTTTGTCCGAAGGGCCACCAGATGAGCGCGAGCCTGCAGTGGCCCGGTTTCACCTTTGTCCGAAGGGCCACCCGATGAGCATCACCCAGCGCTGGCCCGGATTCACCGTCCAAAGGATCACTAGATGAGCACTACCCTGCAGCGGCCTGGATTCACCGTCGACCCGTGGGACCCCGGGTATGCGGCGGCCGTCGCGGTGGAGGCGCTGGCCGAGTTGGAGGGTAGTTCGGCCGAACTCGACCTGGAGGTGGAGGTCCCGGCGCCGGAATGGCGGCCGATCACGCCGCCGGTGGGTACTGCGCCGCCCAAGGTGCTGCTGATCGCCGATGGGGTGCGCAGAATCGATGCCCGGGTGTGGGTGCATGGCGGGCCGGAGGAGATGCCGGTGGCCGGGATCGCGGCCTCGTACGCGGCCGGGATCGTTCGCTGTGTCCCGGGCGGCGACACGCCCGCGGCGCTGGCCGCCGTGGAGGTGCGGCGGTCCCTGTTCAGCTCGGCCCCAAGCGCGCCGGAGGCGGTCACTCCCTTGGCTGTCTATCAGGCCGAGCAGAGCGGCGACGGCGGCTTGGACGACCTGTCCCTGGCGCTGCAGCGCCGCCTGACCGAGCTTGAGGTCACCCTGGCGATCAACTACCGCGCCGAATCTGGCGAGGACGACCTGCTCCTCGTCGACGGGCCCCTCCGGGGTCGCACCCACCTGCCGAGCACCGTCGGCTACGTGAAAACCCACCACACGTCCTACCTGCCGAAACCCCAGGCGGCCGTGGTGCCCGCCCTCGTCCGAGGCCAGCGAACCCCCGTCTTCCGGATGGGCACCAGCTGGCAACGGCACGCCTGGTACGTGAAACTCCCCGTCCGCTCGCAGACCCCTTGGGCCGGAATCGCCCGCTGCGAAGCCGGAGCCGACCTCTCGGTCCCCGAAGTCGTGGCTCTCGCCAACGCGATCACCCTGGTGCTGCCATCGATGGCGGGCGTCGACTACAAGGACCCGCGCGCCCCCCAGAACCTGGTCCCGATCGGCGGCCTGGAAAAACTACTCCGCCACCGCCTCGGCGATCCCGGCCTGCTTTACCGCGCGCTGCGCTCTGCGGCCACCAGCTCCTGATCGGGTTCCCCGTCCTGCTCTTCTGGGCGCTCTGTTCGGCGGCGAGCGGTTCCCGGCTTGCTCCTCCGCGCGTTGCGCTCGGCAGCGACCGGCTCCTGATCGGGTTCCCGGCTTGCTCTACCGCGCACTGCGTCCAACTGTCATCGGCTGCTGATCGGGTTTCCCGGTGTGCTTATCGGGGGCCGGGTTCGGCTGTTACCAGTTCCGGGTCGGGGTTTTCTGCGGGGGCGAGTTGGATGGCTCTGATGCCTGCGCTCAGGACCAGGGGGACGGCCAGGGCGAGGGCCATTGACAGTACGGCGGCGCCGGAGTCGTTGACCAGCATGCCTACCACGCCGCTGACCAGGGCGCCCAGGAGGCCTGCTTTGAGCATGGGTGCTCGGTCGAATGCCACTGGCAGGACCCCGGCGGTGGCCGCGCCGGGGCGTAGGAGGGCGAAGATGAGGAAGGCGAAGGCGGCGATGACGACGGGCATCAGGTTTGGGCTGAGCAGGGTGTGGAGCATTGCCTCCAGTTTGCGGGTGATTACTGGGAGGAAGGTGCCGTCGATTACCTGGCCGACGAAGCGTCCGAGGTGGGTCTGGGAGGCGGGGGGGCGGGTGTAGTCCAGGTAGGCGATGGCCATGACGATTACGCCGCCGGCGACGCAGAACGCCGCCAGTTTGACGATCGAGACTCGCTTGCCGGCGACGATCAGGGTCGCTACCGCGATGCCGGGGACGAAGGCGATCACGCCGCCGAAGTCGCTGCCGACGCCGGGCCAGCCGTCGAGGATCATGGCGAAGATGCCGAGGCTCGCGACCAGGATGACGGCCGGGCGTCGCCGGCCGTGCCGTACCAGAGTGTCGGCGGCGGCGGTGGCGACCAGGAGGACGGCGGTGGCGAGGAGGGCGAACGGGATGTTGCCGAGGCCGTAGTAGCGTGCGCCGACTACGCCGGTGTAGCCCATCACGCTGTTGAGCTGGAGGGTTGTGCCGGTCAGCAGGTCGCCGAGCAGGACTGCCGCCGTGACTCCGGCGACCACGCCGAGCGGCAGCAGGATGTTCTCGTGGGGGTGGGCGAGCAGTTTTGGTGACGCGAGAGCGAGCGTGGCGAGGATCGCGGCGAACAGGACGATTCCGGCGGCCAGTGTCAGGGTGGGGGCTCCGGTGGACGCCCAGGGGGTGAGGTTGATCAGGTAGGTGGCGGCGGGGATGGACGCCAGGGCGACCGCCGCGACTCTGACGCCGCCGAGGCCCTTGCGGCGGCGGAGCAGCAGGAAGGCGGAGACGTAGAACAGGACCTGCAGGACGGCGAGGCAGGTGAAGAAGACGCCGCCCATGTCGCGGATCGTCTGGCCGGCGATGTCGGCGGTGCGGAGCCGGTCGACCGCGTCGGCCAGCGCGATGGGCTCGCCGGGTGTCCAGGCCTGGCCGATGACCGTCGCGGAGATGTCGGCTGAGGACCAGCCTGCGGCGAGAAACAGGCTGGTGGTGAGGTCGGGCAGGATGACCATGTCGTCGCGGTGAGTCGACGCCGCGCCCAGCAGGCGGGTCCCCGCCGGAGCGCCGGAGGAGCCGGGGGCGTCGGAGGAGCCAGCGGTGCCGGAGGAACCAGGGGTGCCAGGCACGTCGGAAATGCCGGAGGTTTCCGGGGTGCGCATCATGGCGACGCGTAGGTGGGGGACGGAGCCGTGGTCGGCGAGGCCGGCGAGCAGTACGGTGGCGGAGGGCGGGAGCCCGGCCAGGACGAGGCCTACCTGGGTGTCGGCGGTGTGGACGGCGGCGCGGCGGGCTTCGGGGGTGAGCTTTTCGGGGGTTTTGGTGAGCTTTTCGCCGTCCAGGTAGGGGCGGATCAAGGCGTCCACGTCCACCGCGACGACCGGGCAGCGGGACCAGTCGGTGACCTGGTCCGCGGACGGCTCGTAGAAGTCGACCGCGCCGGTCGCGTCGGAGAGTGCCAGGGCCGCGCCAGGGCCGACCGCCAGCGTGCAGCGGTCCGAGCCGCGGATCCGGCCCACTGTGCCCGCCGTGGGCACGCCGACGACCGAGGCGAACCAGCCGAACTCGCGGAGCGCGGGCCTGCTCTGGGCGGTGTCGGGGGCGGGGGACAGGCCGCAGCGGGAGCCCACCGCCGACCGCAGGCCCGCCGAGACGGTCAGCCAGCCGTCGTACGGGCAGGTGACGCTGCCGACCGTGCGGACCGAGAGGGAGCCGACGGCGCTCTGCCCGGCCAGCCGCCACAGGTGGGGGGTGTCGGTGGCGTTGACGTCGCTCCACATCAGCCCGGGGACGCCGATCAGGGCGACCCGTCCAGGATTGATGGGCTCCGCCCCGGCCGGCGTGGCGGTGAACGCCAGGCCGCACAGGATGACGGCCAGCCCGAACAGCGCGCGCCTCACCGAATGACCTCCCCGAACTTGTGAACGGCAAGGGGCACCGTAGGGGCTGGGCACCCCCGCCGTCCAGGTGGCGGCCCTGTTCGGCTAGGGAAGGGTGATTCTGGCGCTCGTGGGGGCGCTCTCGTTGTGCAGCCGGTCCAGCGCGGTCACGTGGAAGACGCCGCCCGACGGCAGCCGGTACGCGGGACTGCCCCCGGCCGGGATCACCGCGACCAGGTTGCGGCCGTCGGCGGTCGCGCACCCGTCCGGCTCGGCGGTCCGGTACACGGCGTAGGCCCGCGCGCCCGGCTGGGCCGCCCACACCAGCGAGCCGCCCTCGGCCTTGACGCCGGTGGGCGCGGCCGGAGTGCCCTTCGGCATGCTGCTGATCAGCGGCAGCAGCGCCGGACGGGCGTAGTGCGCGTCGGCCAGCCGGTCCATCACCTTGAGCGGGTTGTTCTGCACCTGCTTGGCGCTGAAGTACACATCCCCCTTCACTTCCGGATATTTCCGGTTCAGCGTGAGATGTGCCGGCATTTCGCCCGGCTTCGACCAAGGCCCGCCGGTGCCGACCTGGTAGAGCGCCTGCCCGATGTACAGGTCGACCCCCGTGCCGCGCACGGTCTTCGCCCACCAGGGCACCAGGACCTTGTAGTCCGCGATGACCAGCCCGCGCGGCCAGTAGATCTGCGGCATCACGTAGTCGACGGTCCGCGCCTTGATCCACGCCTTCGCGTCCGCATAAATCATGTCGTAGGCGGACATGCCTTGGGTGTTCGAGCCGTCCGGGTCGTTGGTCCTGTTGCGCCAGATCCCGAACGGGCTGATGCCGAACTTCACGTACGGCTTGGTGCCGTGCACCGCCTTGGACACCTGGGCGACCAGCTTGTTGACGTTCTCCCGCCGCCAGCCGGCCAGCTTCTTGCCGTTGCCGTACCGCCGGAAGGCGGCCGAGTCGGCGAACGCCGTACCGCCCCCGGGGTAGGGGTAGAAGTAGTCGTCGAAGTGGACCCCGTCCACGTCGTACCGCGACACCACGTCCTTGATCACGCTGGTCACGTGGTTGCGGACCTGCGGCAGGCCGGGGTTGTAGTACAGCCGGCCCTCGTGCTTGACCGTCCACTCCGGGTGGACCCGGGCCGGATGCCCGGCGGGCAGCGTCGAGATCCGGTCGTCGTACGCCGCCCGGTACGGATTGAACCAGGCGTGGAACTCCAGCCCTCGCTTGTGCGCCTCGTCGATCAGGAACGGCAGCGGATCCCACCCGGGGTCGCCGCCCGCCCGCCCGGTCAGGTACTGCGACCAGGGCTCCAGCGCGGACCGGTAGAAGGCGTCCGAGGCGGGCCGCACCTGAAGGAAGACGGCGTTGAAGTTGCGCCTGGCGGCGGTGTCGAGCAGCTTCACGTACTCACCGCGCTGCCGCGCCGGGCTCAGCCCGGTCTTGGACGGCCAGTCCAGGTTGTGCACGGTGGCGATCCACATGCCGCGCAGCTGCCGCTTCTCACCCGCGGCGGCGCAGCTCGACGTGGGGGCGGTGCTCGCCGTGTCGGTCCCGGTGGCCGCGATCCCGGGCGTGAGCGCGTACGCCACCGAGGCCACGGACGCGGCGACGGTCGCGACGGCGATCACTTGACCCACTTGTCGTTTCACAGAGCCCACCAAGCCTCCCGGGAGAACGGCTTCTCAGTGTTGCATCGCCGCGCGGGTGCTTTGGCCGGAAAAAAGAAATCGACTCGTGATGCGCGTGTGACAAAAAGCACGTAATGGGAAATGCCCGAGCGCCGGCCGGATGAAACGGCCGGCGCTCGGAAACCCCTAATCCACGGTGGTCGCGACCTTGTCCGCGAGATGTGAGGGCAGCGGTTCGTAGCGAAGGAAACCGCGATGGAACGACCCGGTTCCATGCGACATGGATCGTAGATCTATTGCGTATCTGGTGATTTCCAGCTCCGGCACCTCGGCCCGGACCAGGGTGCGCCCGGTCCCCACCGCCTCGGTGCCCAGCACCCGCCCGCGCCGGGAGGACAGGTCCGACATGACCGCGCCAACATACTCGTCCGACACCAGTACCGAGACCTCGTCGACGGGCTCCAGAAGCAGCGCGGGCACCTTCGCGGCGGCCTCCCGCAGGGCCAGCTGCCCGGCGATCTGGAACGCCATGTCGGAGGAGTCGACCGAGTGCGCCTTGCCGTCGTAGAGGGTGACCCGGATGTCCACCATCGGGTAGCCGGCCACCACGCCGCGGTCCATCTGGGCCCGGACGCCCTTCTCCACCGACGGGATGAACTGGCGCGGCACCACGCCGCCGACGATCTTGTCGACGAACTCGAAGCCGCCGCCGGACGGGAGCGGTTCCACCTCGACGTGGCAGACCGCGTACTGGCCGTGGCCGCCGGTCTGCTTCACGTTGCGGCCCATGCCCTGGGCCCGGCCGCCGAACGTCTCGCGCAGCGGCACCCGCAGCTCGATCTTCTCGACCTCGACGCCGTGCCGTTTGGCCAGCCGGTCCAGCAGCACGTCCGCGTGGGCCTCGCCCATGCACCACAGCACCAGCTGCCGGGTCTCGGCGTTGTTCTCCAGCCGCAGCGTCGGGTCCTCGGCCACCAGCCGGCCCAGCGCCTGCGACATCTTGTCCTCGTCGGCCTTGGACTTGGCCCGGATCGCCACCGGCAGCAGCGGGTCGGGCATCTCCCAGGGCGTCATCAGCAGCGGGCGCTCCTTGTCGGAGAGCGTGTCGCCGGTCTCGGCGTGGGCCAGTTTGGCGACCACGCAGACGTCCCCGGCCACGCATTTGCCGATCGTCCGCTGGGTTTTGCCGAGCGGCGAGGTGAGCGCGCCGATCCGCTCGTCCAGGTCGTGCTCGCGGTCCGGGACGTGCCCGGAGACGTGCACGGTCTGGTCCGGGCGGAGCGTGCCGGAGAAGACCCGGACCAGGCTGATCCGTCCCACGTACGGGTCGGAGGTGGTCTTCACCACCTCCGCCACCAGCGGCCCGTCCGGATCGCAGGGCTGCACTCTGACCGCCTTGCCGTCCAATGTGGTGATCTCGGGCAGCCGGTGCTCCGGCGGGCACGGGAAGCCCTGCGTGATCACTTCCAGCAGCTCCGGCAGCCCCACCCCCGGCGCGGTGGCCAGCACCGGGTGGAACCCGGCCCGCGCCACGGCCTTCTCCAGGTCGTCGATGAGGACCTTGGTGTCGATCTCCTCGCCGGAGAGGTAACGGTCCATCAGGGACTCGTCCTCGCTCTCCTGGATGATCCCTTCGATCAGCTCGCCGCGGTACTGCTCGATCAGCTCCAGCTGCTCCGCGTCGGGTTCCCTTTCGGTACGGCTCCCGCCCGAATAGTCGAAGTGCCGCTGCGACAGCAGCCCCAGCAATCCGGTGCCGTCCACCGGGAGGTAGAGCGGGGCGACGCCGTCCCCGAAGGCGTCCTGGCAGGAGACGAGCACCTCGTCGAAGTTGGCCCGCTGATGGTCGATCTTGGTGATGACGACCGCGCGCGGCATGCCGACGGTCGCGCACTCGTCCCAGAGCATCCGGGTCAGCCCGTCGATGCCCTCGGCGGCCGACACCACGAACAGCGCCGCGTCCGCCGCCCGCAAGCCCGCCCGCAGATCGCCGACGAAGTCGGCGTAACCGGGCGTGTCCAGCAGGTTGATCTTGATTCCGTTGTGGACCACGGGAGCCAGGGACAGGTTCACCGAACGCTGCTGGCGCACCTCGACCTCGTCGAAGTCGCTGACCGTGGTGCCGTCCTCGACCCGGCCCGCGCGCTGCACGGTTCCCGTGGCCGCCAGCAACGCCTCCACCAGAGTCGTCTTGCCTGCTCCGGAGTGGCCGACCAGCACGACATTGCGCACCATGTCCGGCCGATCGGCCGTGGGCGCCCTGCCCGCGGCCCCTGATGTCCCTCCGCCATTTCTTTCCGCCACATCGCCTCCCGGGTCTGAGAAGGTCGCGAGCGGTCGTTCCGGCCGGGCCGTGACACGTGCGCAGCCGGAGCGGCCGCCCCCGGCCGCAGCTTCGCGCCCTTCGCACCCCCGGTACTTAAGGCGCGTGTAACCCACCCTTTACCGATGTGCCCCAGATCACAAGACCCTTGCTGCGATTGTGGGTCCCCCGGAATGCCCTACGATCGGACCGCGATGCTGAACGTCCTACGCCCCGTGATCGCCCGAGTCATGACCCCGCTGGGCCGGGTGCTGGCCAAGCACGGCGTCTCGCCGAACGTGATCACCGCGGTCGGGACCGCCGGGACCGTCGCCGCCGCGCTCGGTTTCTACCCGCGCGGGCAGCTGGTCTTGGGCACGCTGGTCATCACCTTCTTCGTCTTCGCCGACATGCTGGACGGCGTGCTGGCCCGGCTGTCCGGCACCGGGTCGACCTGGGGCGCGTTCCTCGACTCCACCCTGGATCGGCTCGGCGACGCCGGGATCTTTTCCGGGCTGATCATCTATTTTGTCCTGTTTGACCAGTTTATCCTCGCCGGGGTCGGGCTGTTCTGCCTGGTCTCCGGGGCGCTGGTGTCGTACGCGAAGGCGCGCGCCGAAGGGCTCGGGATGACCGCCAACGTCGGCATCGCCGAACGCGGCGAGCGGCTGCTGATCGTGCTGGTGGCGGCGTTCGTGGACGGGCTCGGGGCGCCGTTCGTGCTGGCGGTGGCGCTGTGGGCGCTGGCGGCGATGAGCGCGGTCACGGTCGGCCAGCGCATGGTCAACGTCTACCGACAGGCGGTCGCGCATGACGCTCACTGACCGGATCGTCGCGGCCGCGTACGCCGCGGGCTGGTCCGTGGTCAAACACCTCCCCGAGCCGGTCGCCACCCGGGTGTTCCGCGCCATCGCCGACGTGGTGTGGCTGCGGCGCGGCAAGTCGGTGCTCCGGCTGGAGAGCAACCTGGCCCGGGTGACCGGCAGGGACAAGACCGACCCTTACGTCCGCGAACTGGCCAGGGCGGGCCTGCGCTCCTACTTCCGGTACTGGATGGAGGTCTTCCGCCTCCCGGCCATGGATCACCAGAAGATCGTCGAGCGCACCCACGTCGACGAGGGGCAGCACATCTTCAACCCGCTGGAGAACGGGCGCGGCGTCGTGATCGCGATCCCGCACACCGGCAACTGGGACGCGGCCGGAACCTGGATGATCGGCTGCGGGCACCGGTTCACCACGGTCGCCGAGCGCCTCAAGCCGGAGTCGCTGTTCGAGAAGTTCGTCGCCTTCCGGGAGGGCCTCGGCATGGAGGTGCTGCCGCTCACCGCGAAGGGCGGCGGCACCGCGCACGCCTTCGGCACGCTGGCCAGACGGCTCAGGGAGGGCAAGGTGGTGGCGCTGCCCGCCGAGCGCGACCTGACCGCCACCGGCGTCGAGGTGGACTTCTTCGGGGCCCGCGCCCGGATGGTGGCGGGACCCGCCCTGCTGGCCATCCAGACCGGCGCGGCCCTGGTGCCCGCCGTGCCGACGTTCGAGGGCGCAGAATGGGGGCTCCAGGTGTTCGAGGAGATCCCCGTGCCCGCCGAGGGCACCCGGCAGGAGAAGGTCGCCGCGATGACCCAGGGCATGGCGATCGCCTTCGAGAAGGGCATCGCCGAGCACCCCGAGGACTGGCACATGCTGCAGCGGCTCTGGCTGGACGATCTGGAACCGCGGTGAGGATCGGCATCGTCTGTCCCTACATGTGGGACGTGCCCGGCGGGGTCCAGGCGCACGTCCGGGACCTGGCCGAGGCGCTGATCGAGGACGGGCACCGGGTGTCGGTGATCGCGCCGGCCAGCGACGACGCGCCGCTGCCCGGGTATGTGGTGTCGGCGGGGCGGGCGGTGCCGGTGCCGTACAACGGGTCGGTGGCCCGGCTGACGTTCGGGTTCCTGTCCGCGAACCGGGTGCGCAAGTGGATCCGCGAGGGCCGGTTCGACGTGCTGCACGTGCACGAGCCCGCGGTGCCGTCCATCGGCGTGCTGGCCTGCTGGGTGGCGCGCGGCCCCATCGTGGCCACCTTCCACGCCTCCTACCAGCGGTCCAGGGCCATGTCGGTGGCCGCGCCGATGCTGCAGAGCGCGCTGGAGAAGATCACCGGCCGGATCGCGGTCTCGGACGCGGCCCGCAAGACCCTGGTCGAGCACCTGGGCGGCGACGCCGTGCTGATCCCCAACGGGGTCACCGTGGGGCGGTACGCGGAGGCCGAGCCGCTGCCCGGCTGGGGCCCGGACGGCGACGTGATCGGCTTCCTGGGCCGGATGGACGAGCCGCGCAAGGGCCTGCCGGTGCTGCTGGAGGCGTTCGCCAAGCTGGCGCAGGAACGCCCCAGGCTGCGGCTGCTGGTGGCCGGGCCAGGCGACGCCGACGACGTGTACCAGCGGGTGCCCGCCGGGCTGCACGACCGGATCGGCCTGCTCGGCCTGGTCAGCGAACAGGACAAGGTCCGCGCCTACCACTCGGTGGATCTGTTCTGCGCGCCCAACCTGGGCGGCGAGAGCTTCGGCATCGTGCTCACCGAGGCCATGTCGGCGGGCGCGCCCATCGTGGCCAGCGACATCCCCGCGTTCCGGCGGGTGCTCGGCGAGGGCCAGGCGGGCGCGCTGTTCGCCACCGGCGACGCCGGCGCCCTGGCCCGCACGGCCGGCGCTCTGCTGGAGGATCCCGCGCTGCGCGCCAAACTGTCGGCCGAGGCCAGGCTCGCGGTCCGCAAGTACGACTGGTCCACGGTCGCCAGGGACGTGCTCCGGGTGTACGAGACCGTCGTCGGGGCACCGGTCATCCTGGAGGACGAGCCCCTGTGACCACCACGGTGGTCCTGGTCGTGGGCGCCATCGTGCTGCTCACGGCCGTCTACATCTCCTGGCGGGCCGGCCGCCTGGACCGGCTGCACATCCGCCTGGAGACCGCTCAGGCCGCGCTGGACGCCGCCCTGCTGCGCCGCTCCGCCGTCTGCCTGGAGCTGGCGGGCTCCCGGCTGCTCGACCCGGCCACCTCGCTGGTGCTGGCCGCCGCCGCGCACGAGGCCCGCACGGCCGGCCCCGACGAGCGCGAGCACGCCGAGAGCGACCTGTCCAGGACCCTGCGCGCCGTCGTCGACCAGGAGCGTTTCCGCGAGAAGGTGCACGCCCCCGAACTCCTGGACGAGCTGGACACCGCCGTGGCCAAGGTCGTCTACTCGCGCCGTTTCTACAACACCGCCGTCGGCGTCACCCGGATCGCGCAGCGCCGCTGGCTGGCCCGTACGCTGCGGCTGGCCGGCCACACCGCCTATCCGCGCTTCTTCGAGATCGACGACGCCCCGCCGATCGCGCTGGCGACCGAATAGCGTTTTACACACTCTGACCGATTTCTCAGCAGGCCCGGGTAAGCTCTTGCCGTTTCATATCGGGAGGAGACTGGTTCGGTGCGGGCAAATCGGGTCATCGCTGTCGCGCTGGCGTCGGGATTGGCGCTGCTGGCGGCGGCTTGCTCCGCCGACGACCCGCCCGGCACACAGCCGCAGGCGGCCGGCGTGGACGAATCCCAGGCCCCGCCGCCGCCCCCGGAGCACCCCTTCACCGGCATGCCGGTGAAGGCCCGCCGCCCGGTGCTGGCCGTCAAGATCGAGAACACTTCGTCGGGCAAGCCGCAGATCGGCGTGGACAAGGCCGACATCGTCTACATCGAGCAGGTCGAGGGCGGCCTGACCCGGCTGATGGCCATCTTCTCCTCGCGCATCCCCAAGGAGGTCGGCCCGGTCCGCTCGGCGCGCATCTCCGACCTGCACATCCTGCCCATGTTCGGGAAGCCGGCGCTGGCCTACTCGGGCGTGCAGACCAAGATGATCCCGTTCGTCCAGGAAGCCTCGCTGTTCGACGTCTCCGACAGCGCCGCGCCCGCCGCCTACTTCCGCTATCCGGGCCGGTACGCGCCATACAACCTGGTCGGCACCCCCAGCAAGCTGCTGCGCGAGGCCGCTAAGGCGACCAAGGCCAAGGACATCGGCTTCGTCTTCTCCGACGAGCCGCCCGCCGGGGGCGTGCCCAAGAAGAGCTACGGCGTGCGCTACCCGGCCGCCCGGTTCACCTTCGGCTGGAGCGCCGCGGAGAAGCGCTGGCTGGTCTGGCAGGACGGCGAGAAGGACATGGCGGCCGGCGGCGGCCAGCTCGGCGCGGCCACCGTCGTGGTGCAGTACACCAAGACCGAGCGGTCCCAGTTCCACGACGTGAACGGCAGCTACACGCCGCTGGTGCACTCCACCGGCAAGGGCACCGGGATCGTGCTGCGGGACGGCCAGGCGTACAAGGTCAACTGGGAGCGCCCGACCGAGGCGGACGGCACCTCCTTCACCACCGCCGACGGGAAGCCGATGACGTTCGCGCGCGGCCCCGTGTGGGTGGTTCTGGCGTCCAGGAAGCCGATCCAGCCGTAGGACAGCCTGTCCAACTTCCCCGGCGGCCCCTGACAAAGTGGTACGTCCGGGAGGGCAGGGCCCGACGCCTAGGATGGAATTGTCCCGCTTACCAGCAGTGTGAGGTATCGCCGTGTCTACCCCTGAAGTCACCCCGTCCGTCGGAACCGCCCGCGTCAAGCGAGGGATGGCCGAGATGCTCAAGGGAGGCGTCATCATGGACGTCGTCACCCCGGAGCAGGCGAAGATCGCCGAGGACGCGGGCGCGGTCGCGGTCATGGCGCTGGAACGAGTGCCCGCCGACATCCGCGCGCAGGGCGGCGTGTCCCGGATGAGCGACCCCGACATGATCGACGGCATCATCGCCGCGGTGTCGATCCCGGTCATGGCCAAGGCCAGGATCGGGCACTTCGTGGAGGCGCAGGTGCTGATGTCGCTCGGCGTCGACTACATCGACGAGTCCGAGGTGCTCACCCCCGCCGACTACGCCAACCACATCGACAAGTGGAAGTTCACCGTGCCCTTCGTGTGCGGCGCCACCAACCTGGGCGAGGCGCTGCGGCGGATCAACGAGGGCGCCGCCATGATCCGCTCCAAGGGCGAGGCGGGCACCGGCGACGTCTCCAACGCGGTCACCCACATGCGCACCATCCGCGGCGAGCTCAAGCGGCTCGCCTCGCTGCCCGAGGACGAGCTGTACGTGGCGGCCAAGGAGCTGCAGGCGCCGTACGAGCTGGTCGCCGAGGTGGCCAGGACCGGCAAGCTGCCGGTGGTGCTGTTCACCGCCGGCGGTATCGCCACCCCAGCCGACGCCGCCATGATGATGCAGCTCGGCGCCGAGGGCGTCTTCGTCGGCTCCGGCATCTTCAAGTCGGGCAACCCGGCCGAGCGTGCCGCCGCCATCGTCAAGGCCACCACCTTCCACGACGACCCCGACGTCATCGCCAAGGTGTCCCGCGGTCTCGGCGAGGCCATGGTCGGCCTCAACGTCGACGAGATCCCGGCCCCGCACCGGCTGGCCGAGCGCGGCTGGTGACTGACGTGAAGATCGGCGTGCTCGCCCTGCAGGGGGATGTGCGCGAACACCTGGACGCCCTGGCCGAGGCCGGGGCGGCCGGTTTCCCGGTCCGGCGTCCCGAGGAGCTGGACGCCGCCGACGCCCTGGTCATCCCGGGCGGCGAGTCCACCACCATCTGGAAGCTGGCCACCGCCTTCGAACTGCTCGAACCGCTCCGGATGCGGATCAAGGCGGGGCTGCCCGCGTACGGCTCCTGCGCCGGGATGATCATGCTGGCGGACCGGATCGAGGGCGGCGTCGAGGGGCAGCAGACCCTGGGCGGCATCGACATGGTGGTCCGCCGCAACGCCTTCGGCCGCCAGGTCGACTCCTTCGAGGCCGACCTGGACTTCGCCGGGCGCGGGCCGCTGCGCGCGGTCTTCATCCGCGCCCCCTGGGTGGAATCGGTGGCCGCCGATGTCGAAGTGCTGGCCCGCGCTGGCGATAGGATCGTCGCGGTCCGTCAAGGGCCACTGCTCGCGACGTCCTTCCACCCGGAGCTCACGGGTGACGCGCGGGTCCATTCGTATTTCGTAGAGATGGTAAGGGAGCTCTAGGCGATGTCCGGCCACTCCAAATGGGCGACGACGAAGCACAAGAAGGCGGCGCTCGACTCCAAGCGCGGCAAGCTCTTCGCCAAGCTCATCAAGAACATCGAGGTAGCGGCCAGGACCGGCGGCCCCGACCCGGAGGGCAACCCGACCCTCTTCGACGCCATCACCAAGGCCAAGAAGAGCTCGGTGCCGAACGACAACATCGAGCGGGCCCGCAAGCGCGGCGGCGGCCTCGAAGCCGGCGGCGCCGACTGGCAGACCATCATGTACGAGGGGTACGGGCCCAACGGCGTCGCCGTCCTGATCGAGTGCCTCACCGACAACCGCAACCGGGCCGCCTCCGAGGTCAGGGTCGCGCTCACCCGTAACGGCGGCTCGCTGGCCGACCCGAACTCGGTGTCGTACATGTTCAACCGCAAGGGCGTCATCCTGGTGTCCAAGCTGGTCTCCGAGTCCAAGGCCGGCCGGGTCGAGCTGACCGAGGACCAGATCCTGGACGCCGTCCTGGACGCGGGCGCGGAAGAGGTCAACGACCTGGGCGAGTCGTTCGAGATCGTGTCGGAGGCGTCCGACCTGGTGCCGGTGCGCCAGGCGCTGCAGCAGGCGGGCATCGACTACGACTCGGCGGAGAGCAGCTTCATGCCGTCGATCAGCGTGCCCGTGGACGAGGACGGCGCGCGCAAGGTGTTCCGCCTGATCGACGCGCTGGAGGACTCCGACGACGTGCAGAACGTGTGGGCGAACGTGGACGTCTCCGACGAGATCCTGGAGAAGCTCGACGCCTGAAATCAGGTCGCTTCAGGCTAATCCTCGCAATACGGTAGGCCGTTGTGGAGATTCGTGATCTGACCGAGGCCGACCTGGACGCCGTGCTGGACGGCCGCAAGCGGGCCTTCGGGCCGCTGTCCGAGGGATCGGCGGCCGTCTGGCGGAAACTGGTCCTGCCGTTCCTGGCCGAAGGGCGATATCTGGGGGCCTTCGCCGGGAACCGGCTGGTCGGCACGGCGCGGATCAATCCGTACACGCAGTGGTGGCATGGGCGGCCGGTGTCGATGGGCGGGGTCGCCAGCGTCACCGTGTCGCCGGAGGACCGCGGCCGGGGCGCCGGGCGGCAGATCATGCTCGCCGTCATCGAGCGCGCCGCCGAGCTCGGGCACCTGGTCTCCGCGCTCTACCCGGCCACCACCCACGTGTACCGGCGGCTGGGCTGGGAGCACGCGGGCGCCCAGCTGATCGCCGCCATCCCGGCCGAGGCGCTGCGCCGCGTCACCGCCGCCGAGCCGGTCGCGCTCCGCCGGATGGGGCCGGGCGACGCGGCCGAACTGCGGTCGGTGATCGCCCGTGTGTACACCGCCACCCGCGCCTCCGGGCCGATCCTGTACGACGAGGAGACCTGGCGGCTCTGGCTCGACGACGATGACGACTTCTGCTACCTCGCCGACGACGGGTTCGTCACCTACAGCTGGTCCGGCGAGGACATCCGGGTGGACAACCTGGTGGCCGGATCCGAGGCCACCGCCCGCGCGCTGTGGGCCATGGTCGGCACCCACGCCACCGTCGCCAAGCAGGTCAGGGCCCCGATCATGCCCGACGACCCGGTCTTCTGGCTGCTCGCCGACCGCAAGGAGGACACCCTCACGCAGCCGCGCTGGATGTTCCGCCTGCTCGACGTGGCGGAGGCGATCGAGGCCCGCGGCTACCCGGCCGCCGTCACGGTGGACGCCGTCGTCCAGGTCCAGGACGCGCAGCGGCCCGGGAACAGCGGCGGCTGGCGGATCGAGGTCGGCGGCGGATCCGGCGCAGCCACCCGCGCCGATTCGGGCGCCGGGCCGGTTCTCGGCATCGGCGGCCTGTCCGCCCTGTACGCCGGAATCCCCGCCTCGACGCTGCGCCGCGCCGGTCTGCTGACCGGCCCCACTGACGAAGACGAGGCGCTGGATGCCGCGTTCGCGGCCAAACCGTACATGCTCGACTACTTCTGATCGTGTCCTGCGTGCTTGCGCGGTCCCGGTGGAGTAAAGTCTCCGCCGAACAGGTGTTCGGTGGAGTGGGGGTCTGGGCGTGCTCAGGGTGTTGGGGGTCGATCCCGGGCTGACCCGCTGCGGGCTCGGCGCCGTCGAAGGACGGCCGGGCGCGCCGCTCAGCCTGGTGGCCGTCGGCGTGGTGCGCACGCCCCCCGACGCCGAGATCGGCGCCCGGCTGGTCGCGATCGAGGCCGGGATCGAGCAGTGGCTGGACGAGGTGCGCCCCGACGCGGTCGCCGTCGAACGGGTCTTCGCCCAGCACAACGTGCGCACCGTGATGGGCACCGCGCAGGCCGCCGCCGTCGCGATCGTGTGCGCCGCCCGGCGCGGGCTGCCGGTGGCGCTGCACACCCCTTCCGAGGTCAAGGCGGCCATCACCGGCAGCGGCACCGCCGACAAGAAGCAGGTCGGCGCCATGGTGACCCGGCTGCTCCGGCTCGACGCGATGCCCAGACCGGCCGACGCCGCCGACGCCCTCGCCCTCGCCATCTGCCACCTCTGGCGCGGCGCGGCCCAGAACCGCCTGGCCGACGCACTGGCCAGGGCCAAGGGGAAGCCGTGATCGCCTCAGTCTCCGGCCGGGTCACCGCGCTGGCCCCGGACGCCGCCGTGATCGAGGTCGGCGGCGTCGGCATCCTGGTCCACTGCACCCCCGGCACCCTCGGCACCATGCGGATCGGCGAGCCCGCCCGCCTGGCCACCTCCCTGGTGGTCCGCGAGGAGTCCCTCACGCTGTACGGCTTCGGCTCCGACGACGAACGCGTCGTCTTCGAGCTGCTGCAGACGGCCAGCGGCGTCGGCCCCAGGATCGCGCTGGCCATGCTGGCCGTGCACACCCCGAACGCGCTCCGCGTCGCGGTGGCCTCCGCCGACCTCAAGGCGCTCACCCTGGTCCCCGGCATCGGCCAGAAGGGCGCCCAGCGCATCGTCCTGGAACTCAAGGACAAACTCGGCACCCCGGAGGAGGTCGTCAACGCCGCGCTCAACGGCGGGCGGCGCGCGCCCTGGCGCGAGCAGGTGCACTCCGGCCTGGTCGGTCTCGGCTACTCCACCAGGGACGCCGACGAGGCCGTCGCCGCCGTCGCCCCGGAAGCCGACTTGGAGACCGCGGCGGGCCGCGCCCCCCAGGTCGCCGTGCTGCTCAAGGCCGCGCTCCGCTCGCTGAGCGTGCGATGACCGTGAATCTTTCAGCGGGAGGGCGGCCGTGAGCTTCGACCGGGAGCTGGTCTCGCCCGACGCCGAGGGCGACGAGCAGGTGATCGAGGCCGCGCTCCGCCCCAAGCGGCTGAGCGAGTTCATCGGCCAGGCCAGGGTCAGGGAACAGCTGTCCCTGGTGCTGCAGAGCGCGCTGCTGCGGGGCACGCCGCCGGACCACGTGCTGATGAGCGGCCCGCCCGGCCTCGGCAAGACCACCCTCGCCATGATCGTCTCGGCCGAGCTGGGCGCGCCGCTCCGGGTCACCTCCGGCCCCGCGCTGGAACGCGCGGGCGACCTGGCCGCCATCCTGTCCACGCTCAGCGACGGCGAAGTGCTGTTCATCGACGAGATCCACCGGATGGCCCGCCCCGCCGAGGAGATGCTGTACCTGGCGATGGAGGACTTCCGGGTCGACATCATCGTCGGCAAGGGCCCCGGCGCGACCGCGATCCCGCTCGACATCGCGCCGTTCACCCTGGTCGCGGCCACCACCAGGGCCGGGCTGCTGCCCGCGCCGCTGCGCGACCGGTTCGGCTTCACCGCGCACATGGACTTCTACGAGCAGGACGAGCTGGAGCAGGTGCTGCGCCGCTCGTCCCGGCTGCTCGGGGTGAACCTGCCGGACGAGGCCGCCGAGGAGATCGCCGGCCGCTCCCGGGGCACCCCGCGCATCGCCAACCGGCTGCTCCGCCGGGTCCGCGACTTCTCCGACGTCCGCGCCGACGGCCTGATCACCAGGGACATCGCCGCCGCCGCGCTCAATCTGTACGAGGTGGACGCCGAGGGCCTGGACCGGCTGGACCGGGCCGTCCTGCTGGCGCTGCTGCGCCGGTTCGGCGGCGGCCCGGTCGGGCTGTCCACGCTGGCGGTCGCGGTGGGGGAGGAGCCGGAGACGGTCGAGGTGGTGGCCGAGCCGTTCCTGGTCCGGCAGGGGCTGCTGGCCCGGACCCCGCGGGGGCGGGTGGCGACCGCCGCCGCCTGGGTGCATTTCGGGCTGGTGCCGCCGCCGGGGGCGTTCGGAACCTTCGATGAGGGCTAGTTTTTACGCGGCTGACCGGGCACGAAGGCCCGCTGTGGGCGAAAGGCGTACATGGATGCCATAGGGTGTGCTACGGATCACAGATCGGTTGCAAGGGCGTGAACCCGGAACTTTCCCGCGCGCCTAAACGTGGGTTCGTTGCCGGGCTTCAAACCGCTCGCCTACACTGCGTGGCTTGGCTGGCTGTGTAGGCTGACGTGCTGAGCGGCACGGCCCGGGCAGGCGTACACCTGTGTGACCTCCGGCGCGTTAGGCCGGTCATCTCGTACCGAAGGAGAGCCCCGTGGAAGGGCTTGCGCAGTTCCTCCCGATCATTCTGCTGATCGTGGTGTTCTACTTTCTGCTCATCCGGCCGCAGCGTAAGCGGCAGCAGGAGCAGGTCGCGATGCAGAACTCGCTCTCGGTGGGCTCTCGCGTCATGACGACGACGGGCCTGTTCGCCACCGTGACCGGCTTCGCCGACGACGACGTGCTGCTGGAGATCGCGCCCGGCGTCGAGACGCGCTGGATCAAGGGCGCCATCGGCCGGGTGATCTCGCCGGTCGACGAGCATGATGAGGCCGACGAGCACGACGAGGTGGACGCCGATGACGACGCCGTGAGTGAGGAAGCGGTGGTAGACGCCCCTGAGAAGGGGGATTCGAGCTCCAAGAAGTCCTGAGTACCCTCATTGAAGACCCCTTGACCGAAAGACTGACCACCAGTGGCCCCACCGACAAGTAGCCAGATCAAGCCGGGACGCACGCTCCTGGTGCTGCTGGCGATCATCCTCGCCATGGGCGCGGCGACGATCCTGCAAAAGGCGTACATTCCGAAGTTCGGCCTGGACCTGGCCGGCGGCACCACGGTGACCCTGTCACCGGAGACGCTGGACAACAAGGCGCCGCCAGAGGAGAGCCTCGACCGGGCCGTCAACATCATCCGTGATCGCGTCAACGGCACCGGCATCTCCGACGCACAGGTCGCCAAGTCCGGCTCCAACATCCTGATCCAGATTCCCGGGGCGGGTCAGGAGCAGGCGGAGAAGCTGGTGACCACCGCCGAACTCCGCTTCCGCCAGGTGCTGGCCATCGGCCCGGCCCAGGACACGCCGGCCCCGCTGCCCAGCGACGCGCCCAGCGGTTCACCCGCCGCCACGCCCGCGGCCACGCCCGCCGTGTCCGCCGATCCTTCGCCCAGCGGCAGCCCCGCAGGGCGCAGCCTCGCCAAGGCCCTCACCCAGCCGTCCCCGAGCGGTTCCGCCCAGCCGGAGCCGAGCGCGTCGGCCAGCCCGGGGGCCGAGCCCTCGCCGCTGCCGACCGACCGGGGCACCACCCCGCCCGCCGACGACCCGCTGGCCGGGCAGGACCTCTCCGGCATCGACCCCGCCACGCTCCAGCAGTTCAAGGACCTGAAGTGCTCGGCCACCAACTTCGGCCAGGGCGTTCAGGACGACCCGAACAAGCAGTACGCGGCGTGTGACACCAGCGGCCAGATCAAGTACATCCTGGACAAGGCCGCGGTCAAGGGCACCGAGCTCGCGGGCGCGTCCGCGGGCACCGACCCGACCACCGGCGAATGGATCGTCCAGGTCGACTTCAAGAGCGCCGGCGCCACCCAGTTCGCCGACATCACCCGCCGGATCACCACGCTGCCGCAGCCGCGGAACCAGCTGGCCACGGTGCTGGACGGCGCGGTCATCGTCGCGCCGACCATCAACGAGGCGATCCCCGGCGGCCGGGCCCGCATCTCCGGCGGCTTCACCCAGGTGACCGCCAGCGAGCTGGCCGACCAGCTCAAGTACGGCGCGCTGCCGCTCAAGTTCAAGACCAGCTCGGTCGTGACGGTGTCCTCGACGCTCGGCGCCGACCAGCTGCGCGGCGGCCTGATCTCGGGCGCCATCGGCCTCGTGATCGTCATGCTGTACCTGCTGCTGTACTACCGGGGCCTCGGCCTCGTCGGCATCGCCAGCCTCGCGGTGGCCAGCATCGTGACCTACCTGTCGGTGACCGTGCTGAGCGAGAACGCGGGCTTCCGCCTGTCGCTCCCGCACATCATCGGCCTGGTGGTCTCGATCGGCATCACCGCGGACTCCTTCATCGTCTTCTTCGAACGCATGAGAGACGAGATGAAGGAGGGCCGCCGCTCGCTCCGTACGGCGGTCGAGGTGGCCTGGCGGCGGGCCCGCCGGACCATCCTGGTGGCCGACGCGGTCATGTTCATCGCCGCCGTCGTGCTGTTCTTCCTGGCCGTCGGCGACGTGGCGGGCTTCGCGTTCGCCATGGGCCTCACCACGGTGATCGACGTCGTGGTGGTGTTCCTGTTCACCAAGCCGCTGATGTCGCTGGTGGCGCGCACCAAGTTCTTCTCCAAGGGGCACAAGCTGTCCGGCCTGGACGCCGAACGCATGGCTCGCCCCGAGTCCTCTTCTCAGTCCTTCCAGGAGGCATGATGCCGGGCGTCATCGGCCGCCTCTACCGCGGCGACATCAACATCGATTTCGTCGGCAAGCGCAAGATCTGGTACGGCCTGTCGGCCTTCCTGCTGATCGTGTCCATCGCCGGACTGATCATCAACCAGGGCCTCAACCTGGGCGTGGAGTTCCGGGGCGGCTCGGTCTTCGACTTCGCCCGCACGCCGACCTCCACCGTGGAGACGGTCCGGGCCACCGTCGGCGACGCCGGGGTGCACCAGATCATCGTCCAGGAGGCGGGCACCGCCAACTGGCGGGTCACCACGGAGAGCCTGTCGACCGCCGAGGTGACCAAGGTTCAGAAGGCCATCTCGACCGAGTTCGGGGTGGCGGAGAACCAGGTCAGCTCGCAGGTCATCGGCGCGACCTGGGGCGGCGAGGTCTCCGAGAAGGCCGTGTACGGCCTGATCGTGTTCATGATCGCGATCATGGCGTATCTGACCTTCGCGTTCGAGTGGCAGATGGCCCTGGCGGCCATCGTCGCGCTGCTGCACGACCTGGTGATCACCGCGGGCGTGTACGCGTGGTCGGGCTTCGAGGTGACCCCGGCGACCATGCTGGGCTTCCTCACCATCCTCGGCTACTCGCTGTACGACGCGGTCGTGGTGTTCGACATGATCAAGGAGGTGACCGGGAAGCTGGGGACGTCGGCCAAGATGACGTACACCCAGGCCGCCAACAACGCGCTCAGTCACACCCTGATCCGGTCGCTGAACACCTCGCTGGTCGCGATCCTGCCAGTGGCGGCGATCCTGTTCATCGGCACCACGCTGCTCGGCGCGGGCACGCTGAAGGACCTGTCGCTGGCGCTGTTCGTCGGCATGCTGGTCGGCACGTACTCCTCGATCTGCGTGGCGACGCCGATACTGGTGTCGCTCAAGGAGCGGGAGCCGCAGTGGCAGGCGCTGGCCCGCCGGGTGGCGCAGCGCGAGGCCTCCGAGGCCAAGCAGGCCACCGCGAAGAGCCCCGCCAAGGCCAAGAAGGAGCCGGTCGGCGCGGCGAAGGACAAGCCCAAGAAGTAACACCGATCGCTTTCGCACACCCCGCGTCCCCGGTCTGGGACGCGGGGTGTGCGATGTTTAAGGCGTGCCTTAAGGTGGGCGGGTGACCGATTGGATCTCGCTGATCAGGGACATCCCGGACTACCCCAAGCCGGGCATTCTTTTCAAGGACATCACTCCGCTGCTGGCCGAGCCGGCCGCGTTCACCATGGTCGTGGACGGGCTGTCCGCCGGATACGCCTTCGACAAGGTCGTCGGCATCGAGGCCCGCGGCTTCATCCTGGCCGCCCCGGTCGCGATCCGGAACGCCGCGGGTTTCGTTCCGGTCCGTAAGAAGGGCAAACTGCCTGCCGAAACCTTCGAGGAGTCCTACGATCTGGAGTACGGCTCCGCCACGCTCGAGATGCACACCGACGCGCTCGCCCCCGGCGAGCGGGTGCTGATCGTGGACGACGTGCTCGCCACCGGCGGCACGGCCGCCGCGACCGTGGACCTGGTCAGGCGGACCGGGGCGCAGGTGGTCGGCGTCTCGTTCCTGATGGAGCTGTCCTTCCTGGCCGGCCGGGAGAAGCTGGCCGGCCTCGACGTCCGGTCCCTGGTGACCGTCTGATTCCCGGCCCCGGCGGCACCGATAGACTTGGGGCCTGGACTCGACGCTTTAAGGAGTCTGTGTGCCCCGTGATGTGGTCGCCCCCGACAGCGTGACCTCCGCCGCGCCCGCGGAGCCCGCGCCGGTGGAGCCGCGCGCGGAGGCCGCGGAAGCCGGTCCCGCCCCCGGCCCCGGAAGTGATTCCCGTTCGCGTGACGTTGGAGTAGACGAAGGGGAGAAGTCAGGGGAGAAGCCTGCGCCGGCCGTCCGACGCAGGCTCGCGCGGTTCGGGGGGCAGTGGGGGGCGATGAATCCGGTTCTGGAGCCATTGTTCAAGACGGTGCGGGCCAGCCACCCGAAGGCCGACCTGCGCCTGATCGAACGCGCCTACGACGTGGCCGCCTTCCACCACCGCGACCAGGTCCGCAAGAGCGGGGACCCCTACATCACCCACCCGCTGGCGGTGGCCACCATCCTGGCCGAACTGGGCACCGACGACGAGACCCTGTGCGCCGCCCTGCTGCACGACACGGTGGAGGACACCGCCTACAGCCTGGACGAGCTGCGCGCCGACTTCGGCGAGAGCATCGGGCAGCTGGTCGACGGCGTGACCAAGCTGGACAAGGTCAAGTTCGGCGACGCCGCGCAGGCCGAGACCGTGCGCAAGATGGTCGTGGCGATGTCCCGCGACATCCGGGTCCTGGTGATCAAGCTCGCCGACCGGCTGCACAACATGCGCACCATGCGTTACATGCCGGAGCACAAGCGGCAGCAGAAGTCCCGGGAGACGCTGGAGATCTTCGCGCCGCTGGCGCACCGGCTGGGCATGAACACCATCAAGTGGGAGCTGGAGGACCTCGCGTTCGCCATGCTCTACCCGAAGCGGTATGACGAGATCGCCAGGATGGTGTCCGAGCGGGCCCCGCGCCGCGACCTGTTCCTCCAGGAAGTGATCGAGAACGTCTCCGGCGACCTGCGCGAGTCCAAGATCAAGGCGGCCGTGAAGGGCCGCCCCAAGCACTACTACTCGATCTACCAGAAGATGATCGCCCGGGGCGTCGCCTTCGACGACATCTACGACCTGGTGGGCATCCGGGTCCTGGTGGACACGGTCCGCGACTGCTACGCCGCGCTCGGAACGATCCACGCGCGGTGGAACCCGGTCCCCGGCCGGTTCAAGGACTACATCGCGATGCCCAAGTTCAACATGTACCAGTCGCTGCACACCACGGTGATCGGCCCGGAGGGCAAACCGGTCGAACTCCAGATCCGCACCCGCGCCATGCACAACCGCGCGGAGTACGGCGTGGCCGCGCACTGGAAGTACAAGGAGGAGATGACCACCTCGGGCCCGGCCAAGGTCAAGGAGGTCAACGACATGGCCTGGCTGCGCCAGCTGCTGGACTGGCAGAAGGAGACCTCCGACCCGGGCGAGTTCCTGGAGTCGCTCCGCTTCGACCTGTCGGTCTCCGAGGTGTTCGTCTTCACCCCGCGCGGCCAGGTGGTGGCCCTCCCCGACGGCGCCACCCCGGTCGACTTCGCGTACGCGGTGCACACCGAGGTCGGGCACCGATGTATCGGCGCCCGGGTGAACGGGCGGCTGGTGCCGCTGGAGTCCAGGCTCAGCAACGGCGACACGGTGGAGATCTTCACCTCCAAGTCGCCGGACGCCGGTCCTTCGCGGGACTGGCTGAAGTTCGTCAAGAGCGGGCGGGCGCGTAACAAGATCCGCCAGTGGTTCTCGAAGGAGCGGCGCGAGACCGCGATCGAGGCGGGCAAAGAGGCCATCGGCCGGGCGATGCGCAAGCAGGGTCTGCCGTTGCAGCGGCTGATGTCGGGGGAGGCGCTGCTGGCGCTGGCCCGGGATCTGCGGTATCCGGATGTATCGGCCCTATACGCGGCCGTTGGCGAGGGCCACATCGCGGCCCAGAGCGTCGTACAGAAGCTCGTACAGGCCCTGGGCGGCGTCGAAGGGGCCGAGGAGGACATCGCCGAGGCTTCGGTCGTCACGCGGCTCACGGGCCGCCCCAGGGCCAATTCCAACGCGGGTGTCATAGTGGCCGGCGACCCTGACGTCTGGGTACGCCTCTCCCGCTGCTGCACCCCGGTCCCGGGCGACGACATCATCGGCTTCGTCACCCGAGGCCACGGCGTCTCGGTGCACCGCGTGGACTGCGCCAACGTAGGCCAGCTACGCGAGCAGCCCGACCGCCTGGTCGAGGTCGCCTGGTCGCCGGGCGACGACTCGGTGTTCCTGGTGGCCATCCAGGTCGAGGCCCTCGACCGGCCCCGCCTGCTCTCCGACGTCACCAGGACCCTCTCCGACCAGCACGTGAACATCCTGTCGGCGTCGGTGACCACCTCCAGGGACCGCGTCGCGGTCAGCAAGTTCACCTTCGAGATGGGCGACCCCAAACACCTCGGCCACGTCCTGAAGGCCGTCCGCACCATCCAGGGCGTCTACGACGTCTACCGGGTCACCTCGTAACAGACGAAAGCCCCCGCCGACCGGCGGGGGCTCCGTCATGAGCTGATCAGGAGAACTCGGCCAGCGTGCGCTCGGCCTCCTGCAGCCAGGACCGCCGGGCCGCGATCGACTCCTCGGCCTCCTTGGCGGCCTTGCTGCCCGGCTGCGCCTTCGCCAGCCGGCCCTCCAGCTGCTCGATCGACTTCCGCAGCTGGTTCACCGTGTCCTGGGCGCGCGCCCTGGCCTCCGGGTTGGAGCGCTTCCACTGCTCCTCCTCGGCCTTGCGGACCGCGTCGTCGACCTTGCGCAGGCCGCCCTCCAGCCGGTCCCGCTGCTCGCGCGGCACCGGGCCGACGGCCTCCCAGCGCTCCACCAGGGCGCGCAGCGCGTTCCGCGCCGCCCGCACGTCGGTGACCGGGAGGATCTTCTCCGCGTCCACCAGCAGCTGCTCCTTGGCCTCCGCGTTGGCGGCGAACGAGGCGTCCCGCTCGGCGAACACCGCGGACCTGGCCTGGAAGAACAGGTCCTGGGCGCCCTTGAAGCGGTTCCACAGGTCGTCCTCGGCCTCGCGGGAGGCCCGCCCGGCCGACTTCCACTGCCGCATCAGCTCGCGGTAGGAGGCGGCGGTGGCGTTCCAGTCGGTCGAGGAGGCCAGTGCCTCGGCCTCGATGACGATCCGCTCCTTCTCGCCGCGCACCTGGTCGCGCTGCTCGTCCAGCGAGGAGAAGTACGCCTTACGCCGCTTCGCGAACGCCGTCCTGGCGGTGGACAGCCGCTTCCACAGGCCGGCCTCGGTGGCGCGGTCGATCCGCTCGGCCGCCTTCCACTCCTCGACCAGCTGCCGCAGCCGCTCGCCGCCGGACTTCCAGTGGGTGGCGTCCTCGGCGATCCGCTCCGCCTCGGCGACGATCCGTTCCTTGATCTCCTTGGCCTGCGACCTGGCCTGGTCCCGGGCCGCCCGGACCTCCTCGCGGCGCTTGCCGACCAGTTCGGTCAGCGCCCCGAGGCGATCGTTGAGCGAGCCGAGATCGCCGACCGCGTGCGCCTCCGCAACCGCCTCGCGGAGCTTGAGGATGCTCGCCTCGGCCTGCGCGGGCGGCAGATCGGTGCCCCGGACCCGCTGTTCGAGCAGCTGGACCTGGCCGGCCAGCTCGTCGAACTTGCGGTGGAAGTAGGCCAGCGCCTCTTCCGGTTCACCGGCCTGCCAGGACCCGACGGCCCGTTCTCCCTCAGCCGTACGCACGTAGACGGTGCCGTCGTCGTCTACCCGGCCCCACGGGTCGGTGGTCACCGTGTCCTCCCGCACTCGAATCAGCCTCCAGGGCGCAAACGGCCCTTGGTTGTATTACGTCAGCTCTTGCCGGTAATTGTCACGTCTTTGATGTCGACAGCCGTCTTCGGCGGGCCGTCGCCGCCGCCGCCCTCGACCCCGTCCTTGGCCACCTGGTCCACCAGTTCGATGCCCTTGGTGATCGTGCCGAAGGGGGTGTAGGAGTCGGGGAGTGAGTCGGTCTCGTCGCCGTACACGATGAAGAACTGGCTGCCGTTGGTGCCAGGGCCGCTGTTGGCCATGGCCAGCACGCCGCGCTTGTAGCTGGCGCCTTCCAGGTTCTCGTCCGTGAAGCGGTAGCCGGGGCCGCCGCTGCCCGACGCCGTCGGGTCGCCGCACTGGAGCACCTTGATGCCCTCGGTGGTCAGGCGGTGACACTTGGTGTCGTTGAAGTACTTCTTCTCGGCCAGGAACTGGAACGAGCCGACCGTGCAGGGCGCCTTCGCGCCGTCCAGGCTGGCCTCGATCACGCCCAGGCTGGTCTTGATGGTCATCGTCGCGGGCTGCGCGGCCACCTTCGCGGGGGGCTGGCCGACGTCCTTGGCCGCCTGCCCGTCCGGCTGGTACTCGCAGGTGCCCGAGGCCGGATCGTAGGCCTTCGGCCCGGCGGCGGGCGCGCTCGCCGAGGGCACCGCGGTGTCGGTGGGCGTCGCCGCCGTCACCTCGTCGTCGCCGCCGCCCAGCAGGGTCGCCGCGGCCACGATGCCGCCGACCACCACCAGGACGCCGACGGTGGTGCCGATGGCCGCGGTCCGCTTGGCGGCGCGCTCCCGCTGAACGCGCGTGGTCTGCTGGCGCTCGTAATGCTCGCGCGCGAGTTGCTTCTGGCGGTCCTTACCGCTGACCACTTCGTCCTCCCGACTGTCCAAGAATGACTATTGAGGTGGGCGAATCGTATCGGCACACAGGTATTAGTTCGCAGCCCGCCGACCCGCACCGGTACCCTTCGGTTACATTCGCTCGCGCAATCCTTGAGACATCGAGGCCTCTCCGTTGTTGATCGCCGCGTTCCCCGCTGGGTCCTTCCAGGCAAATTGTTATGTGATCGCGCCCGGGGCCGGTGCCGAGTGCGTGGTCGTCGACCCAGGTCAGGACGCTGTCGGGGAGCTGGACGAGGTGCTGCGCGAGCACCGGCTCAAGCCCGTCGCGGTCGTGCTGACGCACGGTCACCTCGATCACGTCTGGTCGGTCGCGCCGGTCTGCGGAGCCCGGGACATTCCTGCATGGATTCATCCGGACGACCGTGAACTTCTCACCGATCCGGCCAAGGGGATCTCGGCGCAGGCCAGCCAGCTGTTCGGCGGCCTCGAACTGAGCGAGCCCGACGACGTGCGCGAGCTGACCGACGGCGCGACCCTGAAACTCGCCGGCCTGGAGCTGACCGTCGATCACCGCCCCGGGCACACCCGGGGCTCGGTGACGTTCCGGCTGCCCCCGGCCGAGGAGATCCCCCCGGTCTTGTTCTCCGGCGATCTGCTGTTCGCCGGTTCGATCGGCCGCACCGATCTCCCGGGCGGCGACCACTCGGCCATGATGAGCAGCCTCGCCGCCACGATGACGCTGCCGGACGAGACGGCCGTGCTGCCCGGCCATGGACCACAGACGACCATCGGCCGCGAGCGGGCCGTCAACCCCTACCTTCAGGAGTTGCCGCCCGCGCGTGGCCCTCACAGGGGACTGTAATGAGCTTTCAGGCGCCCAAAGGCACCTTCGACTGGATGCCGCCGCGCTCCGAGCGCGTGCTCGCCGTCCGCGACGCGCTGTCCGCGCCCGCCCGCAGGGCCGGGTACGGCTACATCGAGACGCCCGCGTTCGAGGACACCGGTCTGTTCTCCCGCGGGGTCGGCGAGTCCACCGACATCGTGACGAAGGAGATGTACACCTTCGTCGACAAGGGCGGGCGGTCCATCACGCTCCGCCCGGAGGGGACCGCCTCGGTGGTCCGGGCCGTGCTGGAGCACGGCCTGCCCGGCGGCCCGCTGCCGGTCAAACTCTGGTACTCGGGCAGCTACTACCGCTACGAGCGGGCCCAGAAGGGCCGCTACCGGCACTTCTCCCAGGTGGGCGCGGAAGCCATCGGCACCGAGGACCCGGCCGTGGACGCCGAGCTGATCGTGCTGGCGGTGGACGGCTACGCGGCGCTCGGGCTGACCGGGGTGCGGCTGCTGCTCAACTCGCTGGGCTGCGCGGAGTGCCGGCCGGCCTACCGGGCCGCGCTGCAGGACTTCCTGCGCGGGCTCGACCTGGACGAGCAGACCCGGCAGCGGATCGAGATCAACCCGCTCCGGGTGCTGGACGACAAACGCCCCGAGGTGCAGGCCCAGCTGGCGGGGGCGCCGCTGGTGACCGACCACCTGTGCGGGGCCTGCAAGGCCTACCACGAAGAGGTGCGCACGCTGCTGACCGCCGCCGGGGTGACCTACACCGACGATCCCCGGCTGGTGCGCGGCCTGGACTACTACACCAGGACCACCTTCGAGTTCCTGCACGACGGGCTCGGGTCGCAGTCCGCGGTCGGCGGCGGGGGCCGCTACGACGGGCTGAGCGAGATGATCGGCGGGCCGCCGCTGCCCAGCGTCGGGTGGGCGCTCGGGGTGGACCGCACCGTGCTGGCGATGGAGGCGGAAGGGCTGTTCGACGCCCAGCCGGCCACCGTCGACGTGTTCGCGGTGCCGCTCGGCGAGGAGGCCAGGCGGGCGGTGTTCGGCCTGGTCGTGGCGTTGCGGCGGGCCGGGCTCTCGGCCGACATGGCCTTCGGGGGGCGCGGGGTGAAGGGGGCCATGAAGGCCGCCGACCGCAGCGGCGCCCGGTTCGCCCTTATCCTCGGGGATCGGGATCTGGCGGCGGGAGCCGTACAAGTGAAAGATCTGACCACTGCTGAGCAGACCGCGGTGCCGATTGCCGAGGTCGCCGACGTCCTGAAAGGGAAACTCTCGTGATCCGCACCCACGAAGCAGGAACGCTTCGTCCGGAGCATGCCGGCCGGCAGGTGACGCTGGCGGGCTGGGTAGCACGCCGCCGTGACCACGGCGGCGTGGTGTTCATCGACCTGCGCGACGCCTCCGGCTCGGCCCAGGTGGTCTTCCGCGAGGAGGACGACGCGCACGGGCTGCGCTCCGAATACTGCGTGAAGGTCGTCGGCGAGGTGCGGGTCCGGCCGGAGGGCAACGACAACCCCGACCTGCCGACCGGCGCGATCGAGGTCGTCGCCTCCCGGGTGGAGGTGCTGAGCGAGGCCGCGCCGCTGCCGTTCCCGATCGAGGGGAACGCCGGCGTCTCGGAGGAGGCCCGGCTGCGCTACCGCTACCTGGACATCCGCCGCCAGCAGGTCGGCGACGCGCTGCGGACCCGCTCCCAGGCCACCTACCTGGTGCACGAGGTGATGCGGGAGCGGAACTTCGTCTACGTGGAGACGCCCAACCTGACCAGGTCCACGCCCGAGGGCGCGCGCGACTTCCTGGTCCCGGTGCGGCTCCAGCCCGGCAACTGGTACGCGCTGCCGCAGTCGCCGCAGCTGTTCAAGCAGCTGCTCATGGTGGCCGGCCTGGAGCGCTACTACCAGCTGACCAAGTGTTTCCGGGACGAGGACCTGCGCGCCGACCGGCAGCCCGAGTTCACCCAGATCGACATCGAGATGTCCTTCGTCGACCAGGACGACGTGATGGAGCTCGGCGAGGCCATCATGTCCCGGGTCTGGCAGGAGACCGTCGGCTACACCATGCCGCGCCCGCTGCCCCGGATCACCTACGCCGAGGCGATGGCCCGGTACGGCTCCGACAAGCCGGACCTGCGCTTCGGCTGCGAACTGGTCGACCTCACCGAGTACTTCGCCAAGACCACCTTCCGGGTGTTCCAGGCCGCGCACGTCGGCGCGATCGTGATGCCCGGCGGCGCCTCCCAGACCCGCAAGGAGCTGGACGGCTGGCAGGACTGGGCCAAGTCGCGCGGCGCGCGCGGCCTGGCGTACGTGCTGGTCCAGGAGGACGGCTTCGGCGGCCCGGTGGCCAAGAACCTGTCGGAGGAGGAGATCTCCGGCCTGGCCGCCGCCACCGGCGCCAAGGTCGGCGACGCGATCTTCTTCGCGGCCGGCCCGGCCCGCGCCGCCCGTGACCTGCTGGGCGCGGCCCGCCTGGAGATCGGCCGCCGCTGCGGCCTGATCGACGAGTCCCAGTGGTCCTTCCTGTGGGTGGTGGACGCCCCCATGTTCGAGGAGGACGGCGAGGGCGGCTGGACCGCCGTGCACCACCCGTTCACCGGCCCCAAGCCGGAGTGGGCCGACGACTTCCAGGACCACCCGGGCGAGGCGCTCGCCTACGCCTACGACATGGTCTGCAACGGCATGGAGATCGGCGGCGGCTCGATCCGGATCCACCGCGCCGAGATGCAGGAGCGCGTCTTCGCCGTGCTGGGCATCTCCAAGGAGGAGGCCGAGAGCAAGTTCGGCTTCCTGCTCGAAGCCTTCAAGTACGGCCCGCCCCCGCACGGAGGCATCGCCTACGGCTGGGACCGGGTCTGCATGCTGCTGTCGGGCGGCGACTCGATCCGCGACGTCATCGCCTTCCCGAAGACCGCGTCGGGCTTCGACCCGCTGACCGGGGCTCCCACCCCGATCACGGTTGACCAGCGCAAGGAAGCGGGCGTCGACGCCAAGCCCCGCGCCCAGGAACTGGTCTGATCTTTCGCAAGGCCCCGGCGACGTGCCTGTCGCCGGGGCCTTGCTTTGTAAAGGGGCCCGCCCGGCTTCAGAAACGGACGGGCAGGGCGGTCAGGCCGCGCACGATCGAGCCGCTGACGGCCCACGTCGGGTCGTCGGTGGCGAGTTCGAGGGTGGGCAGACGGCGGAGCAGGGTCTCGAAGGCGATCTGGCCTTCGAGGCGGGCCAGCGGGGCGCCCAGGCAGTGGTGGATGCCGTGGCCGAAGGCGATGTGGCGGTTGTCTGGGCGGGTGAGGTCCAGCCGGGACGGGTTCGCGAAGGCGGCCGGATCGTGGTGGGCGGCGGCCAGCGAGATGTGGACCCAGGAACCGCGGGGGATCGGGGTGCCGGCGATCTCCAGGTCTTCGAGGGCGATCCGTTGCGTGGCGCGCTCGACCGGGGGGTCGTAGCGGAGGAACTCTTCGACGGCCGCCGGGATGAGGTCGGGGCGGGCGGCGAGGAGGGCGCGCTGGTCCCGATTGCGGAGCAGGGCCAGGACGCCGTTGCCGATCAGGTTGACGGTGGTCTCGTGGCCGGCGATCAGGATCAAGGCGATCGTGCCGAGGAGTTCGGCCTCGGCGAGCAGGGCGTCGCCTTCCCGGGCAGCCAGTAGAGCCGTCAGGAGGTCGTCCTGGGGTTCCAGGCGGCGCTCGGCAAGAATGTCCCGGAGATAGGCGTTCAGGGCCTTGGCGGCGGTTCTGCGGCGCGCGGTGGCCTCGGCGGAGAGGCTGGGCACGGTGAGGGCGGCCGTCCAGGCCCGGATGGCGTCCCGGTCGGCTGCGGGGACCCCGATGAGCTCACAGATGACGATGATCGGCAGCGGGAAGGCGAACGACTCGATCAGGTCGGCTTCGCCGTCCCCCGCGATGGCGTCGAGCAGCGCGTCGGCGATCTCCTGCACACGGGGGCGCAGCGACTCCGTCCGGCGGGCGGTGAACGCCTTGGCGACCAGCGCGCGGAGCCGGGTGTGGTCGGGCGGGTCGACGCCGAGCAGGGTGTCGCCGAAGAACAGCTCGCCGCGCACCGGGAGTTCGCTGTGGCGGGTGTCCTTGGACAGGCGAGGATCGCTGAGCGCGGCCCGGCCGTGCTCGTAGCCGACCACCAGGAAGCCGCGTGCGCCGGGCGGGAACTCGATCGCGTGCACCGGGCCGCGCTCACGTAGCTCCGCGTGGAGCGGGTACGGATCGGCGGCGAACTCGGGACTCAGCAGGAAACTCGGCGGCAGCACGACCGGCCCTCAGGTCAGGTGGCCGACGCCGCCGAGGAAGCCGGCCCGGTCCCAGTTCGGCTTGACGTCCTCGTACTCCGGCCGCCAGGCCTCCACCGGCACCAAGCCGGGCTTCAGCAGCTGCAAGCCCTCGAAGTAGGCGAGAATCTGGTCGGCGGTCCTGGGGGTCAGGTTGCCCGTCTTGGTGGCCTTGTACGTGCTGGTCACCAGGATCTCGTCCTCCTTGCTGACCCGCCCGGCGTGCCCGTGCGAGATCACCAGGTAGCTGCCGGGCGCCAGCCGCTCCCGCAGCCGGGCCACGATCGAGGCGGCCTCGTCGTCGTCGGGCACGAAGTGCAGCACGGCGAGCAGGAGCACCGCGACCGGCTGGCCGAAGTCGATCCTGGCGGCCACCTCGGGGTGGTCCAGGATGGCCTTCGGCTCGCGCAGGTCGGCCTGGACGACCGTGGTGAGCGGGTTCTCGGCGAGCAGGGCGCGGCCGTGGGCCAGCACGATCGGGTCGTTGTCGACGTAGACGACCCGGGAGTCTGGGGCGCTCTGCTGGGCGACCTGGTGCACGTTCTCCCTGGTCGGCAGGCCGGAGCCGATGTCGAGGAACTGGCGCACCCCGGCGTCGGCGATGAGCCGGACCGAGCGGGACAGGAAGGCGCGGTTGTCGCGGGTGAACTCCCGCACGTACGGCATGATCGAGAGGACCTGTTCGGCGGCCTCACGGTCGGCCGCGAAGTTGTCCTTGCCGCCCAGGTAGTAGTCGTACATCCGCGCCACGCTGGGCACGTGCGGGTTGATCACCCACGACGGGGCCTGCTCGCGATCGGTCACGTCCTCGCCTTCCGGCGTCGCTCCGCCTCCGGCCGGTGGGGAGAGTCTGAAGGGTCTCGTGACCCGCGTGAGGTCCGCGTTTCACGACATTTCCGTGCATGGTACGGCTCGCGGTACTAATGGTGCGAACCGTACCAGACACAAAAAGTCAGAAACCGACCAGAAATTCGGTCAGGCTAGCGCACCACGACCGTCTTGATCTTGACGGGGAGCTTCGGCGCGTTCGAGCCGCCCTCGTCGCTGGTGATGTCGATGCCGTCGGGCGCGGTGTTGACGCCGCCCTTGACGATCTTGTCGACGACCTCCATGCCCTGCACCACCACGCCGAACGGCGTGTACGCGGCGGGCAGCTGGGCGTTCTCGTTGCTGAAGGAGATCGCGAACTGGCTGCCGTTGGAGTTGGCCGCGTCGCCGCCCTGCGCCATGAAGACCACCCCGCGCACGTACTGCGGTCCGAGGTTCTCATCCGGGAACAGGTACCCAGGGCCGCCGGTGCCGTCGGTCGGGTTCTCCCCGTCGCCCTTGGCCTGCGGGTCGCCGCACTGCAGCAGGTCAAGCCCGTTGGTCTCGGCCGTGACCAGCCGGTGGCAGACCGTGTTGTCGAAGTACTTCTTGCCCGCCAGGAACGCGAAGGAGTTCACCGTGCACGGCGTGTACGGCGTCAGCTCGATCACGATGTCGCCCTGGTTGGTGCGCACCGTCATGGTCTTGGCGCGCAGCGCCGCCTTGGTCGGCTTCTTGGGCGGGAAGCCGACGAACTTGGCCGGGCTGCCGCTGTCGTCCTTGCGGTACTCGCAGGTCACCTTGGCGGGATCGACCGTGGCGGGCGCGCTCGGCTCCGGAAGCTCCGAGGGGACCGCGGACGGGACCGCCGACGGCGGCGCCGACGAGGGAGCCTCGGTCTCGGCCCCGGCGACCGGCTTCTCGGCGTCGGAGCCGCCGCAGGCGGTCAGGGCCGCGAGCGCGATGACCAGCCCGACGCCGAGGATGGTGCCGCGCTTGGCCTTGCTGTCACGCGCGGCCAGGTGCTTCTGCCGAATGGTGTCGGTCACCGCTATGCCTTCCATTTTTCGATATCTGACCAGTTCGATGCGCAACTCTAGCCGCGATTCCGTTTGCTCTGCGTAAGCAGGAGTCCCGGTGGCATCAGTGGCATCAGGGGCCCCACGCGGCACGAGCTATGACATTGCCGGGGGCGCGATTAGCATTGTGTGGGTGCCGAGTGGGTCATATCTCCGCTTTCCCCACATTCACCGCGACCTTCTGACCTTCGTCGCCGAGGATGATGTCTGGATCGCTCCGCTGGACGGTGGCCGGGCCTGGCGGCTGACCATCGACCGGGTCCGGGCGAGCCATCCGAGGATCTCGCCGGACGGGGCGCGGGTGGCCTGGACGAGCTGGCGCGACTCCGACCCTGAGGTGCACGTCGCCCCGGTGGAGGGCGGGCCGGCCACCCGGGTGACGCACTGGGCGAACTACCGCACCCGGGTGCGCGGCTGGGCCGACACCGGGACGGTGGTGGCCACGGCGGGGCACGACCAGCCGTTCCACTTCTGGACCATGGCGTACACGGTGCCGGTGGCGGGCGGGCCGGGCACCCGGCTGCCGTACGGGCCGGTGTCGGACCTGCACCTGGCCGGGGGGCGGGCGCTGCTGCTGACCGGCTCGGCGAGCCACGATCCCGCGCACTGGAAGCGGTACCGGGGCGGCGGGACCGGGCGGCTGTGGCTGGACGGCGCCCGGGTGCCGCTCGCCGCCGAAGGGCAGCTGGCCGCGCCGATGCTGGTCGGGGAGCGGATCGTGTTCCTGTCCGACCACGAGGGCATCGGGAACCTGTACTCGGTCGCGCTGGACGGCTCCGACCTGGTCAGACACACCGAGCACACCGAGTTCTACGCCCGCCAGGCCGCCACCGACGGAGAGCGGATCGTGTACGCCAGGGCGGGGGAGCTGTGGCTGCTGCCCGGCCTGGACGCGACCCCCGAGCGGCTGGAGGTGACCCTGGGCGGGGCCGGCCGGGGGCGGCAGCCGTACCCGGCGCACATCCACGTCCGGAGCCTGGCCTGCGACACGACCGGGCGGGCCAGCGCGGTCGAGGTGGCCGGGACGGTGCACTGGCTGACCCACGAGGACGGGCCGGCCCGCGCGCTGTCGGACCGGCCGGGCGTGCGCGCCCGGCTGCCGATCGTGCTCGGCGGCCACGAACCGCCGGAGAGCAAGGACGCCAAGGACGCCAAGGACGCCGCCGAGAACGACGATGATGACGACTCCGAGGACAAGCCGGAGGAGAAGAAGAAGCTCGGCAAGCGGATCAACGGCCCGGCCGCCTGGGTGACCGACGCGGCCGGCGAGGACGCCATCGAGCTGGCCGAACCCGGCGGCACGGTCCGGACCATCGCGGCCGGGCAGCTCGGCCGGGTGATGGCCCTGGAAGGCTCCCCCGACGGCTCGATGATCGCCGTCGCCTGCCACGACGGCCGCCTCCTGCTGGTCCGGGTCGAGACCGGCGCCATCACCGAACTCACCCGCACCGACAACGGCCGGATCAGCGGCATGGGCTTCGACCCGCGCTCGGAATGGCTGGTCTGGTGCCACCCCGTGAACGGCGACTCCAGTTCCATCCGGATGGCCCGCCTCCCCGAGGAGGGCAAGGAACCGGCCATCGTCGAGGTGACCGACGGCCGGTTCAGCGACACCTGGCCCGCCTTCACCGCCGACGGCCGCCACCTCGCCTTCCTGTCCCGGCGCGGCTTCGACGCCATCTACGACGCGCACAGCTTCGACCTGGCCTTCCCGCTCGGCTCCCGCCCCTACCTGCTGCCGCTGTCGGCGGGCGCGCCGTCCCCGTTCGCGCCGTCGGTGGCCGGCCGCCCGGTGGAGAGCCCCAACGGCGACTCCCCGGTCGAGATGGACATCGAGGGTCTGGAAGGGCGGATCGTCGCGCTGCCGGTGCCGGAGGCGCGGTACTACGGCCTGCGCGCGGTCAAGGGCGGCCTGGTCTGGCTGCGCTGGCAGCCCGGCGAGAGCCCCGCCCTGGAACGCTTCGACCTGGACAAACGCAAGTGCGAGGAGCTGACGGACGGGATCGGCAGGTTCTCGGTCAGCGGCGACGGCGCCAAGATCGTGGTGCTGGACGGTCACGAGGTGCGGGTGATCTCCGCCACCGGCAAGAACGGGGACGGCGTCAACGTGGACCTGTCCAGGATCCGGGTCGAGGTGGATCCGGTGCGGCGGTGGCGGCAGTCGTACGCGGAGGCCGGGCGGGTGGTCCGGGACCACTTCTGGGTCGAGGACATGGCCGGGGTGGACTGGCCGGGCGTCCAGGAGACCTACCGGCCGTGGCTGGACCGGATCGCGGGCGGCGACGACTTCGCCGACCTGCTGGCCGAGGCGGTCGGCGAGCTGGGCGCCTCGCACGCCTACGTGTTCGGCCCGTCCCGCGGCTCCGGCCGCTACGTCGGCATGCTGGGCGCCGACCTGGCCCCCGACACCGACGGCCTGTGGCGGATCCGCCGCATCTACCCCGCCGAGCTGTCCGACCCGCGCGCCCGCTCACCCCTCCAAGGCTCGGGAGTACGGCCCGGCGACGCGCTCCTGGCCGTCGACGGCCACCCGGTCGACCCCCGCAAGGGCCCGGCCGAACTCCTGGTCGACACGGCCGAGCGCGCCGTCGAGCTGACCGTCGAATCCGGCGCCGAGGTCACCAGGATCGCGGTCGTCCCCGTCATCGACGACATCTACCTGCGCTATCACGCCTGGGTGGGCGAACGCCGGGCCCGGGTGCGCAAGCTCTCCGACGGCCGGCTCGGCTACCTGCACGTCCCCGACATGGGCGCGTCCGGCTGGGCCCAGCTGCACCGGGACCTGGCCCGCGAGCTGACCATGGCGGGCCTGGTGGTGGACGTGCGCGGCAACCGCGGCGGCCACACCTCCCAGCTGGTGGTGGAGAAGCTGTCCCGCCGGATCGTCGGCTGGAACATCTCCCGCCGCTACGAGCCGGAGAGCTACCCCAGGGACGCCCCGCGCGGTCCTGTGGTGGTGCTCTGCGACGAGGAGACCTGCTCGGACGGCGACGTGATCACCGCCGCCGTGCAGTCGCTCGGCCTCGGCCCGGTGGTCGGCGCCCGCACCTGGGGCGGCGTGATCGGCATCGACGGCTGGCACCTGCTCGGCGACGGCTCCGCGATCACCGTTCCCGGCTACGCCTACTGGATCGAACGCTACGGCTGGGAGCTGGAGAACCGCGGCGCGACCCCCGACGTGGAGGTGCTCATCACCCCCGCCGACTGGGCCCGCGGCGCCGACCCCCAGCTCGACACGGCGGTACGGCTCGCGCTGGAAGCCCTGGCCGGACGACCGGCGGGCGGCCCGCCCGACCCCGCCACCCGCCCGTTTCGCGGCCGCTAGCCGACCGGCACGGCCGGCTCGGCCCTGCGCTCCTCGCGCAGCCCGAATCGGTCGTGCAGGCGGCGCAGCGGCCCCGGCGCCCACCAGTTCCAGCGGCCAAGCAGCGTCATGGTGGCCGGGACCAGGAGGCAGCGGACCAGCGTGGCGTCCACCGCGATGGCGATGGCCAGCGCCAGGCCCATCTCCTTGATGCCGAGCATCCGCCCGGCCGCGAAGCCGCCGAAGACCACCACCATGACCAGCGCCGCCGAAGTGATGATCTTCCCGGAGCGTTGCAGCCCGACGGCGACGGCCCGGTCGTTGGGCAGCCCGGCGTCGTGGAACTCCTTGATCCGGGCCAGCAGGAACACCTCGTAGTCCATCGAGAGCCCGAAGGCGAACATGAACACCAGGACGGGCACCCAGGTCTCCAGCGTGCCCGTCGGGGTGAACCCGAGCAGATCCGCCAAGAACCCATCCTGAAATATCAGGACAATCGCGCCGAAGGCGGCGCCGAGTGACAGCGTGTTCATGAGCAGGGCCTTGATCGGCACCAGCACCGAACCCGTGAGCAGGAACAGCATCACGAAGGTGCCCAGCGCCACCACCAGGATCGCCCACGGCAGCCGCTCGGCCATCTCGTTCCTGAAGTCCATCAGCCCGGCGCCCCGGCCGGCCACGTACAGCTCGAACCCGGGCCGGTGCGCCCGCAGCCAGGTGACCGCGTCGTCGGCCCGGTCATCGCGCCCGTTCCCGACCGGGAACACCTCCGCCGTGGCCACCCCCGGCGCCAGCTGCCGCGCCGGCCCGACCCGCGCGAACCCCCGCAGCGTCCCCAGATAGCCCTGCAGCTCGGCCTGGGTGGACCGGGCCACCAGCTGGATCGGCGACGCGTCCCCGCCGGGGAAACGATCCCGGGTGAGGTCGGCCACCTGGCGGCTCTCGAAACTGGTCGGCAGCAGGTCCGCGCCGCCGTTGCTGAAGCGCACGCCCAGGAACGGCAGCGCCGACAGCACGAGCACCAGGCTGACGACGCCCACCGTGGCCACCGGCCGCCGCTGCACCGCCCGCGCCAGCCGGGCGAAGCGGCCCTCGTCGGAGGCGCTCCGCTGTGGTCCGATCCGGTTGCCGAGCACGCCCAGCAGCGCCGGGGTCAGGGTCAGCGAGGCCAGCACGGCCACCCCGACCACGCTCACCCCGGCCGCGCCGATGGCGTGGTAGAAGGGCGACTGGAAGACGAACAGCCCGGCCAGCGACACCCCGACGATCACCGCCGAGTAGCCGATCGCCCGGCCGGCGGTGGCCGCCGCCCGTTCGATCGCGGCCTCGACGCCGTGGTCCTGGCGTTCCTCCTTGTAGCGGCTGACGTACAGCAGTGCGTAGTCGAGGGAGAGTCCCAGGCTGAGGACCGTGGTGACGGGGACGATGTTCGGGTCGAGGTTGCCCAGGGCGGAGAAGCCGTACAGGGTGAGCAGCGCTCCCGCGATCGAGCAGAGCGCGCCCAGCACCGGCACGCCCGCCGCCAGGAACCCGCCGAAGACCAGCACCATGACCACCAGCGCGGCCGGGATGGCGATCATCTCCCCGCGCGCGGTGTCCTCGGCGACCTGCTGGTTCACCTCCCGGTTCACCAGCGAGCCGCCGCCCGCCAGCACGGTGAGGCCGGGCGCGGAGATGGCGTGCAGCCGGTCGGCGACCCGGTCCACCGTCTCGGTGTTCTGCGCGGAGGAGAGGTCGTTGACCAGGTCGACGACGATCAGGCCCGCCCGTCCGTCGATCGAGGTCAGCCCGTCCGCGTCCCACGCCGACCGGACCTGGTGGACGCCCGGGATGGCCCTGAGGTCGGCGACGGCGGCGACGGCGGGGCCGCGCACCTGCGCGACCGGCGGGCCGTCCAGCAGGCCGGTCACCCGGCCGCCGGTGGGGGAGTGCTCGTCGAGCAGGTTCGCGCCGCGCACCGATTCGAAGACCGGGGCGGCGCGCTGGGGTTCGAGGCGGCCGAAGACCTGGCTGCCGAACGCGAAGCCCGCGACGAGCAGGCCGGTCCAGAACAGCAGCACCAGTCGGCGGTGACGGAAGCAGAGGCGACCGAGGGCGGCGAACATGGTGACGAGTCTGGCCGGACCGGGGCAAGGCCACATCCGCCAGTAGGAGGAGCCCGCTATCCGATCAAAAGTGCCCATCCTTTCTGCGAACCTTATGGGCGATCACGTACGTACTACTGGGAGACCTTCAAGGAGCGCACCCATGTTCGACGAAATCCTCGGCCTCCCGCTGCACCCCCTGGTCGTGCACGCCGCGGTGGTCTTCTGCCCGCTGCTGGCCGCCCTGTCCGCCGCGTACGCGCTGGTTCCCCGGTTACGCCCCCGGCTGGACTGGGCCGTCGCGTTACTCGCCGTGGCCGCCCCGATCGCCGTGTTCGCCGCCAGGCAGAGCGGCGAGGCGTTCAAGACCCGGCTGTTCCAGGACCAGACGCCCGAGCCGGTGGCCACCCACGAGTCGTTCGCGCTGCCGCTGCTGATCGCCGCCATCGCGCTCGGCGTGCTGGCCCTGCTGCTGGTGTACGCGGCCAACCGGTCCACCCGCCAGTCCGCCGTGATCCTCGGCGCGCTGACCGTGATCGCGGCCGTCGCGGTCGGCTACTACGTGGTCCGGGCCGGCCACTCCGGCGCGACCGCCGTGTGGGGAGGCTGAGCTAGGCTCCCCATGTGGAGAGCTTGTTCGATGCGGCGGCGAGGGACGCCACTCCCGAGCCGCTCGCCGTCCGGATGCGGCCGCGCACCCTCGACGAGGTGATCGGCCAGCGGCACCTGCTCGGTCCCGGCACGCCGCTGCGCCGCCTGGTCGAGAGCGAGGCGCCCATGTCGCTGTTCCTGTGGGGGCCGCCGGGCACCGGCAAGACCACCCTCGCCTACGTCGTGTCGAACGTCACCAAACGCCGCTTCGTGGAGGTCTCCGCGGTCTCCGCCGGGGTCAAGGACGTCCGGGCCGCCATCGAGGCGGCCCGCCGCGAACTGGGCATGACCGGCCGCCAGACCGTGCTGTTCGTGGACGAGGTGCATCGCTTCAACAAGGCCCAGCAGGACGCGCTGCTCCCGGCCGTGGAGAACCGCTGGGTCACCTTCATCGGCGCCACCACCGAGAACCCGTTCTTCTCGGTGATCTCCCCGCTGCTGTCCCGCTCGCTGCTGCTCACCCTGGAGTCGCTGGAGGACGCCGACATCGCCGCGGTGGTGGACCGCGCCGCCGCCGACCCGCGCGGCCTGGCCGGCGGGATCACCCTGCACCCCGAGGCGCGCGACCAGCTGGTCCGGCTGGCCGGCGGCGACGCCCGCCGCTCCCTCACCTACCTGGAGGCTGCCGCCCTGCTGGCCGAGGACATCACCGTCGAGGTGGTGGAGAAGGCAGTGGACAAGGCCGCCGTCCGGTATGACCGGCAGGGCGACCAGCACTACGACGTGATCAGCGCGTTCATCAAGAGCATGCGCGGCTCCGACGCCGACGCCGCCGTGCACTACCTGGCCCGGATGGTCGCCGCCGGGGAGGATCCGCGCTTCATCGCCCGCCGGATCGTCATCTTCGCCTCCGAGGACGTCGGCATGGCCGACCCCAGCTGCCTGCAGGTGGCCGTCGCGGCGGCGCAGGCCGTCGAGTTCATCGGCTTCCCCGAAGGCCAGATCAACCTGACCCAGGCGGTCATCCACTGCGCGCTGGCCCCCAAGTCCAACGCGGTGGTGAAGGCCATCGGCGCGGCCATGGACGACGTGCGGCGCGGCGCGATCGGCCACGTGCCCGGCCACCTGCGCGACGCCCACTACGCCGGGGCCAAGAAGCTCGGCCACGGCGCCGGCTACAAGTACCCGCACGACTTCGACCACGGCGTCGTCAAGCAGGACTACGCGCCCGAGGAGCTCAGGGACCGGCGCTATTACGAGCCCACCACGCACGGCGCGGAGGCTCCGGTGGCCGAGCGCTGGGCCAAGATCAGAACGTTCCTGCGCGGGGCGTGAGCACACGTCCTGTGGGCAGAGCGCGATAGGGTCTTGCCATTCCAGCCTGGATCATCTAGGAGGCCGCATGCTCACCGCGGGAGAGGTCGCGGGTCTGATCGTCGCCGTGTTCTGGGCGATCCTCGTCAGCTTCCTGGCCTTCGTGCTGGTCAAGCTGTCCCGCCTGCTGGTGGAGACCACCAAGATGGTCGCCGAGCTGGGCGAGAAGGTCGGCCCGCTGCTGGAGGACGTCAGCTACACGATCAGCGAGACCAACCGGCAGCTGGTCGCGGTCGAGGCGATCACCGAGAACATGCGGAACGCCAGCGGCGACATGGCCAAGCTCACCGGCGTCGCCTCCACCATCGTGGCCGGGCCGCTGGTCAAGATCTCCTCGATCGCGCACGGCGTCAAGGCCGCGCTGACCCGCCGCCGCCCCCGCATGATCGGCGGGAAGAAGTCGTGATCCGGCGGCTGTTCTATCTGGCACTCGGCGCGTACCTGGCCACCTGGGTGCAGCGCCGGCTCCGCGCGCTCAAGCCCGACCACGTCGCCCGGCGCGCCGCCGACCAGGTGCGCGGCCTCGCCGCCGACATCCGGGAACAGGCGCTGTACCGGGAAACCGAGTTGCGCGCCCAGTACGGGCTGGACACTGTAAGTAAGAGCAAACTATCGCCGAACGTAAGGGATGGCCGCTGATATGGAGTCGGCAGAGATCGCCCGCCGCTTCCTGCGCTTCTTCGAAGAGCGCGGGCACACCATCGTGCCCTCGGCCAGCCTGATCGCAGAGGATCCCACTCTGCTGCTGGTCCCCGCGGGCATGGTGCCGTTCAAGCCCTACTTCCTGGGGCAGCGCACCCCGCCGGCCAGACGCCTGGCCAGCGCCCAGAAGTGCGTCCGCACCCCCGACATCGACGAGGTCGGCAAGACCACCAGGCACGCCACCTTCTTCCAGATGCTCGGCAACTTCTCCTTCGGCGACTACTTCAAGGACGAGGCGATCCCGTTCGCCTGGGAGCTGCTCACCAAGCCCGAGTCCGACGGCGGCTTCGGCTTCGCCGAGGACAAGCTCTGGGTGACCGTCTACCTGGACGACGACGAGGCCGCCGACATCTGGCACAAGAAGGTCGGCGTCCCGCTGGAGCGCATCCAGCGCCGCGGCATCATCGACAACTTCTGGTCGATGGGCGTGCCCGGCCCGTGCGGCCCCTGCTCCGAGATCTACTACGACCGCGGCCCCGAGTACGGCGTGGACGGCGGCCCGATCGCCGACGAGAACCGCTACCTCGAAGTGTGGAACAACGTCTTCATGCAGTTCGAGCGCGGCGCGGGCGGCGCGAAGGAGGACTTCCCGATCCTCGGCGAGCTGCCCAGCAAGAACATCGACACCGGCATGGGCCTGGAGCGCATGGCGGCGATCCTGCAGGGCGTCGACAACATCTACGAGATCGACACCACCTACAAGATCCTGGACCGGGCGGCCGAGCTCACCAAGTCCCGCTACGGCCGCGACCCGCGCGCCGACATCAGCCTGCGGGTCATCGCCGACCACGTCCGCACCGGCACCATGCTGGTCGCCGACGGCGTGCTGCCCAGCAACGAGGGCCGCGGCTACGTGCTCCGCCGCATCCTGCGCCGCTCGATCCGCAACCTGCGCCTGCTCGGCTCCGGCGAGGACCGCTACATGCACGAGCTGACCGGCGTGGCCATCGACGTGATGGGCGAGCAGTATCCCGAGCTGAAGGCGGACGCGCCGCAGATCCACGGCGTGATCGACGCCGAGGAGGCGTCCTTCCTGGGCACCCTGCGCACCGGCACCGCGATCTTCGACGTGGCGGTGGAGGAGACCAAGCGCAAGGGCGCGGGCACCCTCGGCGGCGAGCAGGCCTTCCAGCTGCACGACACCTACGGCTTCCCGATCGACCTCACCCTGGAGATGGCCTCCGAGCACGGCCTGAAGGTCGACGAGGAGGGCTTCCGGCGGCTGATGAAGGAGCAGCGCGACCGCGCCAAGGCGGACGCGAAGGCCAAGAAGACCGGCAACGCCGACATCTCCGTCTTCGGGCAGCTGCTGGAGCGGACCGGCAAGGTCGACTTCCTCGGCTACGACCACGTCACCGCCGAATCCGGCATCGTCGGCATCCTGCTGGACGGCGTCTCCGTCCCGGCGGCCGGCGCCGGCAGCACGGTCGAGATCGTGCTCGGCCGGACCCCGTTCTACGCCGAGGGCGGCGGCCAGCTCGCCGACCAGGGCGTGATCAGGACCGATTCCGCCGAGTTCGACGTGGTCGACGTGCAGAGCCCGATCAAGGGCGTCATCGTGCACCGCGGCAAGGTCAGGTCCGGCGAGCTCCGGGTCGGCGACCAGGCCCAGGCCGAGATCGACGTCGAGCGCCGCCGGGCCATCTCGCGCAGCCACACCGCCACCCACCTGGTGCACCGCGGCTTCCGCAACGCGCTCGGCGAGACGGCGGCGCAGGCCGGTTCGGAGAACTCGCCCGGCCGGTTCCGGTTCGACTTCACCGCGGCGGGCGCGGTCCCGCCCAGCGTGCTGCGCGACGTCGAGGACGAGGTCAACGCGGTCCTGATCGGCGACCTGCGGGTCAACGCCTTCCACACCACCCAGGCCGAGGCCCGCGCCATGGGCGCGCTCGCCCTGTTCGGCGAGAAGTACGGCGACACCGTCCGCATCGTCGAGGTCGGCGACTACTCCCGCGAACTCTGCGGCGGCACCCACGTGGCCAGCTCGGGCCAGCTCGGCCTGGTCAAGGTGCTCGGCGAGGCGTCCATCGGCGCCGGCGTGCGCCGGGTGGAGGCCCTGGTCGGCCTGGACGCGTTCCGTTTCCTGGCCCGCGAGAGCCTGCTGGTGGCCCAGCTCAGCGAGCAGCTGAAGGCGCGCCGCGAGGAGCTGCCCGAGCGGGTCGAGGGCATCGTCACCCGGCTGCGCGCGGCCGAGAAGGAGCTGGAGCGGCTGCGCTCGGCCCAGGTCCTCGAAGTCGCCGGCGAACTGGTCGCCGGAGCCGCAGACCAGCACGGTGTGGCCGTCGTCACGCACCGCGCGCCTGCTGGCATCACCCCCGATGACCTGCGTAAACTCGCCCTGGACGTGCGCGGCCGGTTCCCGGCTGAACGCGCCGCGGTGGTCGTCGTGGCCGGAGTTCCCTCCGATCGGCCGGTCGTCGTCGCCGCTGTCAACGACGCGGGGCGCGGACGCGGGCTCAGGGCGGGCCAGTTGGTCGGCGTCGCCGCCAAGGCGCTTGGGGGTGGCGGTGGCGGCAAGGACGATGTCGCGCAGGGCGGCGGGGCCCGGCCTGAGGCGATCGGTGACGCGTTGCGCGCCGTCGAGACGGCGATCTCCGCGGCACTCGCGTGAGCGTGACGAGCACGGCATGAGGCGTGGCGTCCGGCTCGGAGTGGACGTCGGCTCGGTCCGGATCGGGGTCGCCCGCAGCGACCCCTCCGGCCTGCTGGCCACCCCGGTCGAGACGGTCCGGCGCGGCAAGGGCGACCTGGACCGGCTCGCCGCCCTGGCCGCGGAACACGAGATCATCGAGGTCGTGGTGGGCCTGCCCACCTCGCTGTCGGGCCGCGAGTCGCACGCGGCCTCGGCCGCCCGCGACTTCGCCGCCCGCCTCGCGGCCCGGCTGGCGCCCGTCGGCGTCCGCCTGTACGACGAGCGCCTGACCACGGTCACCGCCGCGCAGGGCCTGCGCTCCAGCGGCGTCAGGGCCAGGAACCAGCGGGACGTCATCGACCAGGCGGCGGCCGTGGTGCTGCTGCAGGCGGCCCTGGACGCCGAACGCGGCACCGGAAGACCACCCGGCCACCCTCTCGACCCGCCCCCCGGTGGAGAAACGCGCGGCGGGACCGTTCGGTGACCCCGGTGGACGGGGACGATGACACGTTCCTGCTCTCCGGCGGCGAACCTGAACCGCCCGCGGACCGTACCCGCAGGACCAAGGTGATCGTCATCGCCGGGGCCGCCGTGGTCGCGGCGGCCGGCATCCTCGGGGTGCGCTCGGTGCTCGGGCCGCTGCTGGCGCCCGACGACTTCGATGGCCCGGGGACGGGCCCGGTGACCGTGGAGATCAAGCCGGGCCAGAGCGCCGGGCAGATCGCCGAGACGCTGTCGGAGGCCGGGGTGGTCGCCACCGCGCGGTCGTTCGTCCGGGTGGTGCGGCAGCGGGAGAAGGAGAACAGCCTGCGGCCGGGGCGTTACCGGCTCAATCGCGGCATGGCCGCCGGCGAGGCGCTGGACCTGCTGGCGTCCGGCAAGGCGCGGCTGGTCAAGAAGGTCGCCGTGCCGGAGGGGCTGCGCGCCTCTGAGGCGCTGGCCAAGCTGGCCGCCGGGTCCGGCATCCCGCTGGCCCAGTTCCAGGCGGTGACGGCGCAGCCGCTCGCGCTCGGGCTGCCGCAGTACGCCAAGGGCCAGGTGGAGGGCTTCCTGTTCCCGGCCACCTACGAGATCGAGCCGGGCACGACCGCGCAGAGCCTGCTGACCGCGATGGCGGCCAGATACCGGCACACCGCCGAGGAGGTCGGGCTGGAGGAGGGCGCCGCCAAGCGGAAGCTGACCCCGCTGGAACTGGTCACCCTGGCGAGCATCGTGCAGGCCGAGGGCGGCCGGGACGAGGACTATCCGAAGATCGCTAGAGTGATCTACAACCGGCTCGCCAAAGGCCGCAAGCTGGAGATGGACTCGACGGTCAACTACGTGCAGGGCCGCCGATCCCTCAAGGTGTCGGAGAAGGACACGAAGGTGGCTTCGCCGTACAACACCTACCAGCACGCGGGTCTGCCGCCAGGGCCGATCAGCAGCCCGGGGGAGAAGGCGTTGCACGCCGCTCTGCACCCGGCCGAGGGTGATTGGTACTGGTTTGTCACCACCGATCCAGGACGTAGAATCACGAAATTCACTGACAACGAAGGTGAGTTCGTGAAATATCGGGAAGAGCTGAACAGATACCTCGGGGCCGACTAGGCCGACCGGCTTGCCGCCCATGACCTCCCCCGATGTCCTGGGCGGCTGAGCCGAGCGACCAATCCGAAGCCTGCATCCCCCCTCGGTTCTGCTCACTCGCTTGACGCGGAGCGGGTCGGACCGGGAGATTGGCCTGCGCACTATGAACGATCTCGACATGGACTCACTGCTGGGTGACGCCGAGGACGAAGGGCCGTCCCGGCGGCGTTCGCGTGGCGGTCCTTCCCGCCGCCAGGCGGCCCGCGGCCGCAAACGCCGCCGCCGTACCCGCCGCAAGGGCGCGGCCGCTTCCCTGATCGCGGTCGTGGTGATCGTCGCCATTCTGGGCGGCGGCGGCTACCTGGCCTACAACTGGGTCCGCGGCGTGATGATCCCCAAGGACTACACCGGGCAGGGCAGCGGCGAGGTGACCATCGAGATCGCCGAGGGCGCGTCGGCGGGCCAGGTCGCGGACACCCTCGCGGAGGAGGGCGTCGTGGCCAGCGCGCGCGCCTTCATCAACGCGGTGGACGCGGCCGGCAAGGGCGCCTCGCTCCAGCCGGGCTCCTACGTGATGCGCAAGCAGATGTCCGCCGCCGCGGCGGTGCTCCTGCTCGACCCCGAGCACCGGCTGCGCTCCAGCGTCACCATCCCCGAGGGCCACCGGCTCAGCAAGATCTTCACCACCCTGGCCACCGCGACCGGCAAGTCGGTGGATGAGTTCAAGGAGGCCGCCCGCGGCGACCTCGGCCTGCCCGAGTACGCCAAGGGCAAACTGGAGGGCTACGCCTTCCCGGCCACCTACGAGCTCACCCCGAAGATGACCGCCGAGGCGATCCTGACCCGGATGGTCGACCGCTTCAACGAGACCGCCGCCAAGGACGACCTGGAGGCGGAGGCCCGCAAACGCGGCTTCACTCCGCATGAGATCATGACGATCGCCAGCATCGTCCAGGCCGAGTCCGGCAACCACGAGGACATGCCCAAGGTGGCGCGGGTCATCTACAACCGGATGACGCTCAACCCGCCGATGCTGCTCCAGATGGACAGCACCCTGATGTACGGCCTCAACAAGTACGGCATCGCCGCCACCAACGCGGAGACCCAGAGCAACTCCAAGTACAACACCTACAAGTTCCCCGGCCTGCCGCCCGGCCCGATCGCCAACCCCGGCGACCACGCCATCCAGGCCGCGCTGCACCCGGCCAAGGGCGACTGGATCTACTTCGTCACCACCGACCCGGCCAAGGGCATCACCAAGTTCACCGCCAGCGAGGCCGAGTTCTGGAAGCTCCGCGACGAGTTCAACCGCAACAACCAATGAGACGCGCCGCCGTACTCGGCCTCCCGGTCAGGCATTCGCTGTCGCCCGTCCTGCACCGGACGGCGTACACGGCGCTGGGCCTGACCGGCTGGCGCTACGACGCGATCGAGTGCCCGGCCGACGGCCTGGCCGGGTTCGTCGCCGGGCTCGGCCCCGAGTGGGCCGGCCTGTCGCTGACGATGCCGCTGAAGCGGGTGGTGTTCCCGCTCCTGGACAGCGTCTCCGACCTGGCCGTCCAGGTCGGCGCGGCGAACACGGTGGTGTTCAGGGACGGCCTGCGGCACGGCGCGAACACCGACGTCTACGGCATCGTCCAGGCCCTGGCGGAAGCCGGGGTGTCCCGGCCCCGGAGCGCCACCATCCTGGGCGGCGGCGCGACCGCGGCCTCGGCCCTGGGCGCGCTGCGCGAGATCGGCCTGGACGAGGCCGCCCTGGTGGTCCGCGACCCGGCCAGGGCGGGGGAGACCCTGGAGGTGGCCGATCGGCTCGGCGTCCGGGTCCGCACCCAGACCTTCGACAAGTTCGACGCCGAGGTGGATCTGCTCATCTCCACCCTGCCCTCCGGCGCGGCCGACGGCTTCGCCGGGCTGGCGAAGCGGGCCGGGGCGGTGTTCGACGTGGTCTACTCGCCGTGGCCGACCGTTCTGGTCTCGGGAGCGCGTACCGTTATCGGGGGGTTCTCGATGCTGCTGCATCAGGCCGCCCGTCAGGTCGAGCTGATGACGGGCAGCACCATCGCCCCGGTGGAGGAGATGCGCAGGGCCGGGGAGGCCGAGCTGGCCGCCCGCGGGGAATGAATCGAAGTGATTCGCGGTTCATGCTAGTGTTGTAGCTCGATCGGTCTGGCATACCAGCTGGACGCGCAAGCGGAGGTCCTCCTCCCACCTGATCGGCCGAGAGGCGGACGGGTCAAGGATCACATTGAGAGTTCTCGGACTCCGTGGCCCCGCATGCGTGACGTGTGGGGTCTTTTGTCGTTTCCCCACACGGTCGAGCACTTAAGCGGAAGTCCCTTGGAGGTCCCATCAGCACCGAGCCCCGCATCAATGATCGTATTCGCGTGCCCGAGGTTCGCCTCGTCGGCCCGAACGGCGAGCAGGTCGGCATCGTGTCCATCCATGACGCGTTGAAGCTGGCCCAGGAAGCCGACCTCGACCTGGTCGAGGTGGCCGCCACCGCTCGTCCGCCCGTGTGCAAGCTCATGGACTACGGCAAGTTCAAGTACGAGTCGGCCATGAAGGCGCGGGAGGCGCGCCGCAACCAGGCACACACGATCATCAAGGAGATCAAGCTCCGGCCGAAGATCGACCCGCACGACTACGAGACCAAGAAGGGTCACGTCGTGCGCTTCCTCAAGGCGGGGGACAAGGTCAAGGTCACGATCATGTTCCGCGGGCGCGAGCAGTCCCGGCCGGAACTGGGCTTCAGGCTTCTCCAGCGGCTCGCCGAGGACGTCACGGAGCTCGGCTTCGTCGAGTCCCAGGCCAAGCAGGACGGCCGGAACATGATCATGGTGATCGGGCCGCACAAGAAGAAGGCCGAGGCCAAGGCCGAGAAGGCGGCGGCCAGGGCACAGCGCGGCGACGAGCCCGCGGGTGACGAGTTCCCCGTGGAGTCCGCCGTGGAGGAGTCGGCCGAAGAGTCGGCCAGCAGCGATTCGACGCGCGAGTCGCAGCCGCAGCAGTAGACGGTTGCGGAGTCCGGGGCCAGCACGGTCCCGACGAGTCAGGCATGCCTGCGCTCGGGCCTTGACGGGCCCGAGCCGCGGGCACGGAACAACGAGGGAGAGACGGCAACATGCCGAAGATGAAGACGCACAGTGGTGCGAAGAAGCGGTTCCGGGTCACCGGTTCCGGCAAGATCATTCGCCGGCGTGCCAACCGGAAGCACCTTTTCGAGCACAAGCCGTCCACTCGTACGCGCCGGCTCGAGGGTGACATCGTCATCGCCGCGGCCGACCGCAAGAAGATCAAGAAGCTGCTCGCTAAGTAACCCCCGGGGAGATAGATACACATGGCACGCGTGAAGCGGGCGCTCAACGCCAAGAAGAAGCGCCGCGTCGTCCTCGAACGGGCGAGTGGCTACCGGGGTCAGCGGTCCAGGCTGTACCGCAAGGCCAAGGAGCAGATGCTCCACTCGATGACCTATGCCTACCGGGACCGCAAGGACAAGAAGGGCACCTTCCGGCGCCTTTGGATCCAGCGGGTCAACGCGGCGGCTCGAGCCAACGGCATGACCTACAACCGATTCATCCAGGGCCTGCGCCTGGCCGGCATCGAAGTGGACCGCAAGATCCTCGCCGACATGGCCGTCAACGACGCGCAGACCTTCGCCACGCTGGTCGAGGCCGCCAAGAAGGCGCTCCCGGCCGACGTGAACGCGCCGGTCGCCTGACCGTCGCACACTCGCGCAGAGGGGCTCACCGATCAGGTGGGCCCCTCTTCGTGTTGCGGCTAAAGTCGTCCCCGAACCAAGGGGGATCATGTCCGAGCTGACCAACATCAAGTCGCCCCGGGTGAAGGCCGCCCGGCGGCTGACCAAGCGCGCCTTCCGGGACCGGGACCGCGCCTTCCTGGCCGAGGGGCCGCAGGCGGTCCGGGAGGCCCTGGCCCTGGACGGGGTCACCGTGGAGCTGTTCGCGACCGCGGAGGCCGAACTGCGCCATCCCGAGATCGTGACCACCGCCAACCTGGCCGGGGTGCCGGTGTTCCGGGCCAGCGGCGAGGTGATGGCCGAACTGGCCCAGACGGTGACCCCGCAGGGGCTGCTGGCGGTGTGCCGGTTCGTGCACGTGCCGCTGGAGCGGGCGGTGGCGGCGGACGCGCGGCTGGTGGCGGTGCTGGCGCACGTCCGCGATCCGGGGAACGCCGGGACGGTGCTGCGGACCGCGGACGCGGCCGGGGCCGACGCGGTGGTGTTCACCGACGCCTCGGTGGATCCGTACAACGGGAAGTGCGTGCGGGCCAGCGCGGGGAGCATCTTCCATCTGCCGGTGGTGACCGGGATCCCGGTGGGCAAGGCCGTGCCGGACCTGAAGGACCGGGGGTTCCGGGTGCTGGCCGCGGACGGGACCGGGCGGCGGACCCTGGACGAGGTGTCCCTGGACGGGCCGACGGCCTGGCTGTTCGGCAACGAGGCGTGGGGGCTGCCCGCCGAACTGCTGGCGCTGGCCGACGAGGTGGTCCGGGTGCCGATCTACGGGCGGGCCGAGAGCCTCAACCTGGCCACGGCGGCGGCCGTCTGCCTGTACGCGTCCGCGCGGGTTCACCGGCAGAAGTGAACACTCGTGGAAGAGCCGCGTACCGAGGCTGACGGAGTGCTCCGGAAAACCGCTATTGTCGGGCGTGACGGCTGCTGGGCAGCGCCCGGGAGCGAACCCCCGGCTGGAGGCGGTCCCCTTTGCGTGGCGAAAACACCCATGACCGGGTTTCCGACCCGGCGAGTGTGATCGCTGTAGATGATCTCCCGGACGGTCTGGTGGCCGTGGACGGCGCCGGCCGGGTGCTGGCCGTCAACCGGGCCGCCGAACGGCTCACCGGGGTGCGCAGGGCCGGCGCGATCGGCGCGTACCTGAGCGACGTGCTGCCGTTCCGCGACGCGGACGGCCGCGACTGGTGGAAGTGGCTGGACCCGCACGGCGGCCTGTCCACCCGGAGCCGCCAGGTGGAGCGCCCGGTGCTGCTGGAACGCAGGGAACTGCTGGTCGCCGCCCGTTTCGTCCGCTCGCCCGAGCGGGGCGGCCGGGTCGCCCGCGTGGTGATCACGCTCAGGGACACCGCCGCCCGCAGCCGCCTGGAGCGCAGCCGCGCCGACCTGGTCTCCACCGTGGCGCACGAGCTGCGCTCACCGCTGACCAGCGTGAAGGGCTTCACCGCGACGCTGCTGGCCAAGTGGGACCGCTTCAACGACGCGCAGAAGCTGGTGATGCTGCAGACCGTCAACTCCGACGCCGACCGGGTCACCCGCCTCATCACCGAGCTGCTGGACGTGTCCAGGATCGAGTCGGGGCGGCTGGAGGTGCGCCGCCAGGTGGTGGACATCCCGGCCAGGACGCGCCGGATCATCGCGGGCCGGGTGGCGGCGGGGGAGCCGGAGGACCGGTTCACCCTCACCGTGGCCGGGGAACTCCCGGAGACCTGGCTGGATCAGGACAAGATCGATCAGATCCTTGGGAATCTCCTCGAAAACGCGGTGCGGCACGGGCGCGGTAAAGTCACCATTGTCGTAGAGCCCGTGGAATGGGGAGTGGCCGTGTCCGTGCGCGACGAAGGCGAGGGTGTCGCACCCGAGCAGGTCACGCGCGTCTTCCGGCAGTTCTGGCGCGGCAACGGCCGCCGCCGCGGCGGCACCGGGCTCGGCCTGTTCATCGTGAAGGGCCTGGTGGAGGCGCACGGCGGCGCGATCACCGTGCAGCGGGCCCCCGGCGGCGGCGCGGAGTTCCGATTTATCGTGCCCACCGGGGCCCCAGACTTCGCCTAGGGTCCCCGCGTGGGCTTCCAGGACGCGTCCCCGAGCACGGCGACGCACTAGACTTTGCACGCTCAAGCCCTGGATACGGAGCTCTCTCTTGTCTGATTACGACCCGGTCGAGGTGACGCCGCTGCACGCCGACGAACTGGCGCGCGCGGAGGCCGACGCCCTCGCCGCCATCACGTCGGCCGCGGATCTCGACGCTTTGAAGCAGGTGCGGCTCGCCCACGCCGGCGACCGTTCCCCCATCGCGCTGGCCAACCGGGAGATCGGCGCGCTGCCGCCGGCCGCCCGCGCCGAGGCCGGCAAGCGGATCGGCGGCGCCAGGAAGGCGGTCGCCGACGCGCTCGCCGTCCGGCAGGCCGAGCTGGAGGCGGAACGCGACGCCAAGGTCCTCATCGAGGAGACCGTGGACGTCACGCTGCCCTGGGACCGCGCCCCGCGCGGCGCCCGCCACCCGCTGACCACGCTCCAGGAGCGCGTCGCCGACTGCTTCGTGGCGATGGGCTACGAAGTCGCGGAAGGCCCCGAGCTGGAAGCCGAGTGGTACAACTTCGACGCGCTCAACATCGCGCCCGACCACCCGGCCCGCTCCGACCACGACACCTTCTTCGTCGAGTCGACGGAGTCCGGCAAGGTGCTGCGCACCCAGACCTCGCCGGTGCAGATCCGGGCGCTGCTCGCCCGCGACCTGCCGGTGTACGTGATCTCGCCCGGCAAGGTGTTCCGCACCGATGAGCTGGACGCCACCCACACGCCGGTGTTCCACCAGGTGGAGGGCCTCGCCGTGGACAAGGGCCTGACGATGGCCCACCTGAAGGGCACCCTGGACCGGTTCGCCGAGGTCATGTTCGGCGAGGGCATCAGCACCCGGTTCCGGCCGAACTACTTCCCGTTCACCGAGCCGTCGGCGGAGATGGACCTGCGCTGCTTCGTCTGCCGGGGGGCGTCGGCCACGCCGGGCAGCCCGCCGTGCCGTACCTGCAAGTCCGAAGGCTGGATCGAGTGGGGGGGCTGCGGCATGGTCAACCCGCGGGTGCTGGTGGCCTGCGGCGTCGACCCGTCGGTCTACTCCGGCTTCGCCTTCGGCATGGGCATCGAGCGCACCCTGATGTTCCGCCACAACGCCGAGGACATGCGCGACATGATCGAGGGCGACATCCGGTTCACCCTTCCGTTCGGACTGGAGGTCTGATGAAGGTCCCGCTTTCCTGGCTGCGGGAGTACGTCGATCTCCCGCCCGTCACCGCGCACGAGATCGCCGACAAGCTCACCGCCGCCGGGCTCAAACTCGAGAACATCGTCTCGCACGGCCACGAGATCAAGAACGTGGTGGTCGGCCGGGTGCTGGAGATCGAGGAGCTCACCGAGTTCAAGAAGCCGATCCGGCACTGCCGGGTGGACGTCGGCGAGGCGATGCCCCGCGAGATCGTCTGCGGCGCGGTCAACTTCGCCGTCGGCGACGTCGTGCCGGTCGCGCTGCCCGGTTCCGTGCTGCCGGGCGGCTTCGAGATCGGCTCCCGCAAGACCTACGGCCGGCTGTCCGACGGCATGATCTGCTCGGAGGCCGAGCTCGGCATCGCCGACTCCTCGCCCGGCATCCTGGTGCTGCCCGCCGACACCGTGATCGGCGCCGACGTGGTCGAGCTGCTCGGGCTCCGCGACGACGTGCTGGAGCTGGAGATCACGCCGGACTGCGGCTACGCGCTGTCGGTCCGCGGCGTGGCCCGCGAGGCCGCCACCGCGTTCGGTGCCGCCTTCCACGACCCGGCCGCGATCGGCTTCCCGGTCGCGGGCGGCGGCTCGCACCCGGCCTCGATCGCCGACGCCACCGCCTGCGACCGTTTCGTGCTGCGGGCCGTCTCCGGCTTCGACCCGGCCGCGCCGTCCCCGCTGTGGATGCGGGTCCGGCTGGCGCGGGCCGGCATGCGCCCGGTCTCGCTCGCGGTGGACGTCACCAACTACGTGATGCTGGAGCTCGGCCAGCCGCTGCACGCCTTCGACCGGGCCACCGTCCGGGGCGAGATCGTGGTCCGCAGGGCCGAGCCGGGGGAGACCCTGGAGACTCTCGACCACGTGGTGCGCAAGCTGCATCCCGAGGACATCCTGATCACCGACGACTCGGGCCCGATCTCGATGGCGGGCACCATGGGCGGCCTGGCCACCGAGATCTCGGACGGCTCCACCGCCATCCTGATCGAGGCCGCGCACTTCTCCGCCACCGGCATCGCCCGCGAGTCCCGCCGCCACAACCTGGTCAGCGAGGCGTCCAAGCGGTTCGAGCGCGGCGTCGACCGCGACCTGCCGTTGGCCGCGTCCTGGCGTGCAGTCGAGCTGCTGTGCTCGCTCGGCGGCGGTACGGCGGAGCCGGGTGTCACGCACGCCTCGATCGAGGTCGAGCCGGTCGCCATCACCATCCCGGCCGGGCACCCCGGGCGGGTGGCGGGCGTGCCGTACTCGAAGGAGACCGTGGTCCTGCGGCTGGAGCAGGTCGGCTGCACGGTGGTGGACGGCGCCGTCGCGCACACCGGCGGCGCCGGTCTGGCCGCCAGCGGCGTGGTGTCCGGCGGTGACCTGGCCGGCAAGCTGGCCGTCGCAGGGGACGACCCGATCACCGTCTACCCGCCGTCCTGGCGGACCGACCTGACCGACCCGAACGACCTCGCCGAGGAGGTCATCCGGCTGGAGGGCTACGACCAGCTGCCGTCGGTGCTGCCGGCCGCCCCCGCCGGGGCCGGGCTGACCGAGACCCAGCGGCTGCGCCGCCGGGTCGGCCGCGCCCTGGCCCTGTCCGGATATGTCGAGGTCTTGTCGTACCCGTTCATCGGGGTGCGGGACTTGGACGGCCTGCAGCTGCCCGAAGGCGACGCGCGCCGCCGCGCCGCCCGGCTGGTCAACCCGCTCAGCGAGGACGAGCCGCTGATGCGGACCACGCTGCTGCCCGGCCTGCTGAAGACGCTGGTCCGCAACGTGGGCCGGGGCTTCACCGACGTGGCCTTGTTCGAGACCGGCCTGGTCTACCGGCCCAAGCCGGACGCCCCGGCCACCGCGCCCATCCTGCGGGTGGACCGCACGCCCACCGGCGACGAGCGCGGATGGATCGAGGCCGCGCTGCCGGACCAGCCGGTCCGGGTCGCGGTCGTGCTGGCCGGGGAGTTCGACCGGTCCGGCTGGTGGGGCGCGGGCCGCGCGGCCTCCTGGGCGGACGCGATCGAGGCCGCCCGTTCGGTGGCCCGCGAGGCAGGGGCCGAGCTCGACGTGCGGGCCGACCGGCACGAGCCCTGGCATCCCGGCCGCTGCGCCGCCCTGTACGTGGGGGAGACGCTGGTCGGGCACGCGGGCGAACTGCACCCGCGCGTGGCGGAGGCGTACGGGCTGCCGCCGCGCACCGCCGCGATGGAGCTGGAGCTGTCCCGGCTCACCCCGGCAGGTCCGGCGCAGACGCGGCCGGTGTCCGGCTACCCGATGGCCACCCAGGACGTGGCGCTGATTGTCCCGGCGGACACCCCGGTGACCGCGGTGGAGGACGCGCTGCGGGCGGGCGCGGGCGAGCTGCTGGAGTCGATCCGGCTGTTCGACGTGTACGCGGGGGCGCAGGCCGGGGCGGGCAACAAGTCGCTGGCCTACACGCTGCGGTTCCGCGCGCCCGACCGTACGCTCACCGCCGAGGAGACCACCGCCGCCCGGGAGGCCGCCGTCGCGACGGCCGCCGAGCGGACCGGGGCCCAGCTGCGCGGCGCGTAGTAGCCGCACCCTCGCCGAGGGTGGCCAAATCTTCCATCCGGGAGGAGAATCACGCTCCCGGGTGGAAGAGGTGCCACTCGGGGGCCGAAGCGTGCCGTCGCGGGTCGGCCGTAGGCTGACCCGGCCACGAGGGACGGTGGGTATGGACGGCTTCGCCGGCTTCATCGGGAGGGATGCCGAGATCGGGAAGGTCGAGGCGGCGCTTCGCCGTGCCCGGCTGGTGACCGTGACCGGACCTCCCGGGGTGGGCAAGAGCACCCTGGCCCGCCGGGTGGCGGCGCGGGCCGGTGGCCGGGTCACGGTGGTCGACCTGGACGACGACGGGGATCCCTCGGATCTTCCCGGCGGCCTGCCGGGGGACAAGGCCGCCGAATTACCCGAGGTCACCGCGGGTTTGCTGGTCCTGGACGGGTGCGATCGGGCGATCGACGAGATCGCGCCGCGGGTGCGCGCGCTGATGCAGGCCAATCCGCGGCTCCGGGTGCTGGCCACCAGCCGCCAGTCGCTGACGCTGCCCGGCGAGCAGGTGATCGTGCTGACCGAACTCGGCCCCGACGCGCGGGCGGCCCTGCTTGAGCACCTGGCCGGGCAGGCCGCGGAACCGCCGGACGGGCTGCCGCTGACCGCCGAATTGCTGGCGGCGGCGCTGCGGCGGGGCGAGCCCGCCGACGTGACGCTGGACCGGCTGGCCGACCCCGGGCGGCCGGGGCCGTCGCGGCACACGTCCATGCGGACCGCGATCGGCGCCAGCCACGAGGCGTGCACGGCCGCCGAGCGGATCCTGTGGGCGCGGGCCTCGGTGTTCGCGGGCGGCTTCGACCTGGAGGCCGCGCAGCGGGTGTGCGGGGCCGCGCCCCTGGACGAGGACGCGGTGCTGGGCGCGGTCGCGGCGCTGGTCGACAAATCCGTGCTGGTCCGGTCGGAGGGGCCGCTCGGGGTGCGGTTCCGGCTGGTGGAGTCGCTCCGGATGTTCGGGGCCGAATGGCTGGATCGGCTGGGCGAGACGCCGTACGTCCAGGAGTGGCATTTCGAGCATTTCATCCGGCTGGCGCGGCAGGCCGAAAGGGAGTGGCAGGGCGGGCAGGTCTGGTGGTATCAGCGGATGCGGCTGGAGGCGCCGAATCTGCGCCAGACACTGGAGTGGCGCCTGGCCGATCCTGGCACGGCCGAGCAGGCCCAGGATCTGGGCGGGACGCTGTGGTTCCTGTGGGCGTGCTGCGGGCTTCAGCGGGAGGGCGCCGGGTATCTCGACCGGGCGCTCGCCGCGCGGGACGAGCCGGGGCCGGTCCGGACGAAGGCGTTGCTGACCTCGGCCTGGCTGGACGGCGCGCTCGGCGACCTGGCGGGCGCGGAACGCCGCCTGGCCGAGTGCGGCGACGGGCCCAGGGCCGCCCATCTGGCCGCCGTGGTGGCCGTGCAGCGCGGCGACCTGCGCGGGGCGCTGCGGCTGATCGGCGACGCCCGGAGCGGGCATCGGCGGCAGTCCGACATGTTCCCCGGGTTCCTGTCCAGCTATGTCGTGATCGCGACCACGCTGCTGCGGATGGGCAACGTGTCCGGGGCGGTCACCGTGCTGCGCGAAGGGCGGGACCTGTGCGGCACGGCGGGGGAGTCGTGGACGCGATCCCATCTCGACCATCTGCTCGCCCAGGCCGAGTACCTGCGCGGCGACGCCGGGCAGGCGCTCGGCCACGCCAGGGACGCGCTGCGGGTGGCCCGCCTGTTCGGCGACGTGGCCGCGCTCGCCGCCGGGGTCGAGCTGGTCGGCGCGCTGTCGGCGCTGTCCGGGGACGTCAAGGACGGCGAGCTCCTGCTGGCGTCCGCCGCCGGCATGTGGGCCGAGCTGGACGGGCACAGCCTGCGCTCGCCGGTGCTGGCCGAGATCGCCGCCCAGGCCGGCGCCAGCCCCGACGTCGCCGCCGGACGCCCGGTGCCGGGACCGGAGGAGGCCGTCGCGCTCGCGCTGCAGGAAACCGACTAGGGAGGCGAAGTGGATCACACGGCCTGGCCGCAGGGCAACATCCCCGCCGAGACCAGCAGTTTCGTCGGGAGAGCCGAGGAACTGGGCCGGGTGGACCGGCTGCTGGGCCAGGCGCGCCTGGTCACCGTGGTCGGCGGGGCCGGAGTCGGCAAGACCAGGATCGCGCTGAAGGCCGCCGCCGGACGCGGCGAGGACTACCCGGACGGGGTGTGGTTCGTCGAGCTGTCCACCGAGCGGGACGGCAACCTGCTGCCCGGCGTCGTGGCGCAGGGCCTGGGGCTGCGGGAGCAGTCGGTGCGGCCGTACCGGGAGCTGCTGGCCGAGTTCCTCGCGCCCCGGCGGCTGCTGCTGGTGCTGGACACCTGCGAGCACCTGATCCGGGAGTGCGCCGACCTGGCCGGGGAGCTGCTCGCGGCGGCCCCCGGGCTGACCGTGCTGGCCACCAGCCGGAGCCCGCTCGGGCTGGCAGGCGAACGCCAGTGCGCCATCCAGCCGTTCGCGCTGCCGCCGCCAGAGAGCGACGACCCGCTCGGCTACGACGCGGTCCGGCTGTTCGTCGAACGCGCCCACGACCGGGTGCCCGGCTGGATCGCCGACCCGGCCGCGCTGATGGCAGTCAGCAGGCTCTGCCGCCGCGTCGACGGCGTGCCACTCGGCATCGAACTCGCCGCGGGGCATCTGCACGCGCTCTCCGCCGAGCAGATCGCCGACCACCTCGCCACCCGGTTCGACCTGCTCACCGCCGGCTACCGGGGCGGTCCGCCCCGGCACCAGACCTTCCGCTCGGCCGTCGGCTGGAGCCACGAACTCTGCGCCCCCGCCGAACGCCTGCTCTGGGCCCGCCTGTCCGTCTTCGCCGGGCACTTCGACGAGCCGACCGTCGCGGCCGTCTGCGCCGACAGCCGCCTCCCCGACACCGCCCCGGTCCTGGCCGAACTCGTCCGCCGCTCGATCGTGATCCGCTCCCGCGGCCGCTACCGCCTGCTCGACAGCATCCGCGAGTACGGCAGGGACTGGCTGCGCGAACTCGGCGAGGAGGACCTGCTCCGCCGCGCCCACCGCGACCACTACCTGACCATGATCGGCCAGATGGAGGCCGACTGGTACGGCCCCCGCCAGGCCCACTGGGCCGACTGGGCCGACGCCGAACTCCCCGAACTCCGCATCGCCCTCGAATACAGCCTCCACGACCCCGGCGAGGCCCTCGGCCTGGCCGCCGGCTGCTGGTTCATCTGGGGCTGCCTCGGCCAGATGCGGGAAGGCCGCTACTACGTCGAACGCGCCCTCGCCGCCGCCCCCGGCAGCGGCCCCCGCCAGGTCAAGGCCCGCTGGGTGCTCAGCTGGATCACCATCTTCCAGGGCGACATGGGCGTCGCCACCGAAGCCGCCGAACAGGCCCTCGACCAGGCCAGGGCCCTCGGCGACGAGGAGGCGATCGCGCACGCGCTGATCCGGATCGGCGGCATCCACCTGTTCTCCGGCCGCCCAGAACTGGTCGAGGAGGTGATGGCGCGGGCCAGGCGGCATCTGGTCGCGTCCGGCGCCCGCACCATGGACGAGCTGGTCATGGACAGCGGGCGGGCGATGGCGTTCGTCTTCCTCGGCGACCTGGACCGGGCCTGGGCGGTCCTGCGGCACATCCGGGAGCGGACCGACGCGTGCGGGGAGACGTGGCTGCGCTCGTTCGCCGACCTGATGCGGTCCCAGGTCATGCTGGCCCGCGGCGACGTGGACGGCGCCGACCAGGCCGGGCGGGACTCGCTGGCCGTGAAGTGGCCGCTGCGGGACGCGCTCGGCATCGCCATGTGTGTCGACCACCTGGCCTCGGTGGCGGCGGCGCGCGGCGACGGCCACCGGACCGCCTGGCTGCACGGCGCGGGCGAACGGCTGTGGGCCACCTTCGGGCTGACCGCGATGGGCTCGGAGGAGATGGCCGCGCCCCGGCGGGCCAGCGCCGCCGCCGCCCGGGGGGCGCTGGGCGACGAAGGGTACGGGCGCGCCTTCGAGATCGGGTTCGCGGCCTCGCTGGAGGAGGTCAGGTCGTACGTGCTGGACGGCTGATGAATGGTTCACGGCCGACGTGCGCGAACGGCTGACGAGGTTGCCAGGCCGCACCGGAGAGCGTGAGATCTGAGTCCCGGTCCGCTGCACTGGAGGCGTGATGCGACTCATCCGCGCGCTGCTCGCTCTCGTGGTCGCCCTCGCCGCCGGCGTCACCGCCGCTGAGGCGGCCGTCGCCTCGGGAAGGCCGTCCCCGGTTGTTCGCGTGGGCAATCCGTACCTGGGTGCTCGCGGCTACCTGAACCGGGACTATGGCGACAAGGTCAACGCGGCCGGGACCGCCGAAGGGGGAGCGCTCGGCGAGTAGATGCGGCGGGTCGCCTTCCAGTCCACCGGGTTGTGGCTGGACAGTATCGCCGCCATCGGAGCCGTGCGCGGGGGAAAGAGCCTGCGGCAGCATCTGGACGCGGCGCTCGTGCAGTCGCTGTCGCAGGGCAACGGCGACCCGGTCACGGTCACGCTGGTGCTGAGCGATCTGCCGGGGAAGGGCTGTTCGGCCTTGGTGTCGAATGCCGAGCTCAGGGCGGACGCGGCGGGGCTCGGCGCGTACCGGACGCAGTTCGTGGATCCGATCGCGGCGATCGTCGGCGATCCGCGATACCGGAATCTGCGGATCGTCGCGATTCTGGAGCCCGGCACGTTGATGAGCCTGGTCTCCGCCCCCTCGGATCCCGATTGCGTGGCGATCGCGCAGTCCGGCGTCTACGCGGGCGGCGTCCGATACGCGATCAACAAGCTGCGGGCGGTCCCCAACGCCTACGTCTATCTGGACGTCGCGCGCTCCTCGCTGGGCGGGTTCGACGCCCTCTTCCCGTCCATGATCTCGCTCTACAGCGGCGTGATCAGCGGCACCGCCGGAGTGGACGGCTTCGCCACCAACGTGGCCGACTACGTGCCGGTCGAGGAGATCTTCCTGCCGAACTCGCAGCTGACGATCGGCGGCACGCCCCTCTGGTTCTCCCGGTTCTTCGACTTCAACAAGGTCTTCGACGAGCTCGACTACGCCACCGGCCTGCGCAACGCGTTCATCGCCGCCGGGCAGCCCACCGGCGTGGGCGTGCTCATCGACACCTCCAGGAACGGCTGGGGTGGGCAGGACCGGCCCGTCACGGTGAGCACCTCGTTCGACCTCAACACCTACGTCAACCAGTCCCGCCTCGACCGGCGTCCGCACCGGTTCGCCTGGTGCAACCAGGCGGTCGCGGGCATCGGCCCCCGCCCGGCCGCCGCGCCGCACCCCGGCGTGGACGCGTACGTGTGGGCCAAGCCGCCCGGGGAGTCGGACGGCTTCAGCGAGCGGACCGGCGCGCCCGACGTGCCGGGCCTGCGCTTCAATCCCGAGTGCGACCCCGACTACTCGCCGCCGACCGGGGCCAGCCCGCGCAGCGGCGCGATGGACGACGCCCCGCTGTACGGCTCGTTCTTCCCCGCCCACTTCCGGGTTCTGGTGCGGAACGCGTACCCGGCGCTGTGATCAGGTCTCGGCCCGGCGGGTGCGCTCGGCGAGGGCGTACTCGTCGGTGCGGGAGTCGTAGGTGCGGAACTTCGGCAGCAGCGCGCCCAGCGCGAGCACGCCGCCGACGCACAGCAGCCCGCCCACGCCCAGCGAGACTCGCGGCCCGCCCAGTTCGGCCATCAGCCCGGCGCGGCCGTTGCCCAGCATCGGGCCGGCCGAGTAGGAGAGCAGCTCGATCCCGGCCAGCCGCCCCCGGTACTCGTCCGGGATGGTCTGGTTCCAGATCATGCCCCGGAAGATGCCGCTGATCATGTCCGCGCCCCCGGCGAACACCAGGCAGAGCACGATCAGCCAGATGTTCGGCATGATCGCCGCCACGGCCACGCCGGCCCCCCAGAGCACGGCGGCGACGATCACGCCGAGGCCGTGCCGGTGCACGTACGCGGTCCAGCCCGAGGTCAGCGAGGCGATCACCGAGCCGATGCCGCCCGCCGCCGCCAGCAGGCCGAGCGCGAACTGCTCCTGCTCGCCGCCGTAGGCCCTGGCCAGGAACGGGTACAGGGCGGTGGACATGGCGAAGAACATGGCGGCCATGTCCACCAGGTAGGTGCCCATCAGGTCGGGGCGGCGCACCGCGTACCTGACGCCGTCGATCAGCGAGTCCAGCGACGGCGGGGCCGCGTCCTCGGGCGGGGCGATGGTCGCCACCCGGACCAGCAGGAGCAGGGAGAACAGGAACGAGAACACGTCGAGGCCGTACGAGACGGCCGGCCCCAGGCTGACCACGATCACACCCCCGACCGCGGGCCCCGCGATGCCCCCAAGGTTGCGGGCCATGCCCTGGATCGCGAACGCCGCCCCCATCTGGTCGAGTTTGAGCACCCGGTTGATCACCGCCTGCTCGCTCGGCCCGCGCACGCTGTACAGGCCCGCGCTCAGCGCCCCCAGCACGAACAGCACCCACACCTGCGGATCCGGCAGCAGCGCGTTCACCATCAGCAGCAACGAGGAGCAGCACAGCCCGACCTCGGAGTAGATCATGATCCTGCGCCGGTCCAGCGCGTCCGCGATCATCCCGCCCCACAGCCCGCACACCACCATCGGCACGAACTCCGCCACACTCAGCAGCCCCACCATCAGCGCCGAGTCGGTCAGCTTCATCATCTGGTACGGCACCGCGACCAGCGAGATGAACGACCCGAACATGGTCACCAGCGACGACCCCAGCAGCAGCCGGAAGTCACGCGATTCACGGATCGGGCTCACGTCCATGCGCATACGGCGCAGGAGACCCAGGGAAGTTTGCGGCACGAACGGCCATAATCGCCGGTTCACCGGCACCCCCGCAACGCATTTACCCCGCGCTGGTCGCCCGGGTGAAACGCGCGTCCCACGCGTGGACGTACGCGACGAACCGGACCCCGGCCAGTACCTCGGTCAGGGGCCGACCGCCTACTAAGGGATGGCCGACGTGGCGGCCGTCGGCGCGGGCGACGTGGTGTTCGTCTCCGGCGCGGCGGGCGGAATCGGCTCGTTGTCCAGCCAGCTCGGCGACACCGCGGAGCGCTTCCCCAAGCCTGACCGTGCGGCGGCCCGGGACAGGGGCATCGAGCTGCTGCCGTTCTCCTGCCACAACACCCCCGACCAGATCGCCGCCTGGCGGGGACACTTCAGCACCTGGCTGGACGAGGGCCGCTTCGTCTACCCGCAGACGGTCGTCAAAGGCTCGGTCGAGGACGTGCCGCAGGCGTTCTTGTCCCTGCTCCAGGGGGCCCACCGGGGCAATGTCTCGGTGCGGCTGTCGTGACGCCCGGGTGCGGGCGTCACGGCTGCGCGGGTCTGAAGTAGTGGCCCTTCTCCAGGTCCTCGATCAGGCCCGGCTGGGTCGGCTGCCATCCCAGCAGTTCGCGGGTCAGTTCGCTGGAGGCGGGGCTGTCGAGGGCGAGGAAACCCGCCAGCCAGGTGAAGTGCCCGGCCGCGTCGTCGGTGGGGACCGGGCGGGTCGGCAGGTTGAGGTGGCGGCCGATGACCTCGGCGATGGAGCGGATCGGCACGCCCAGGTCGGCGGTCGCGTGCAGGACCGATCCGGCCGGTGCGCTCTCCAGGGCGAGCCGGAACAGGTGGGCGGCGTCGACGCGGTGTGCGGCCGGCCAGCGTTGGGAGCCGTCGCCGATGTAGCCGGAGACTCCCTTGGCACGGGCGATGCCGACCAGAGCCGCCATGAACCCGGGGTCGCCCTCGCCGTGCACGGTCGGCGGGAGGCGTACGACGCAGGAGCGGATGTCGCGGTCGGCGAGGGCGAGGGTCAGGTGGGCGGTGCCCAGCCGGATCCGCGGGCCGCCGGTCATATGGGCGGGCAACGCGTCGGGCGCGCGTCCGTCCTGTTCGGTGCCCACCCGTCCCGGGGCGAGGCCGAGCAGCCCTGAGGCGAGCACGAACGGCCGGGCGGAACCGGCGAGCGCCTCCCCGAATGTCTCGACGGCGCGGCGGTCGGTGTCGGCGGCGCTCTGGAAGCCGCCCTGGAAGGCGATGTCGTGGTTGAACGCGAGGTGGACCACTCCGTCCGACGCGGCGGCCGCCTCGCGCAGGACGTCGAGGTCGTCGAGTGTGCCGTGGACGACTTCGGCGCCGGCCTTGGTGAGGGCGGCGGCTGAGGTGTCCGAGCGGGCGAGCCCGACGACCTGGTGACCCGCGCCGATGAGTTCGGGCACGAGTGCGGAGCCGATCCATCCGGATGCCCCGGTGACGAAAACGCGCATGAGTAAGCCTCCAGCGTGGGCAATGTCAGTCACTGTCATCACACCGTAGCAGCTGATGTCAGTGACTGTCATCGGGTAGGATGCCGGGCATGAGTCGATGGGAGCCGGACGCGCGTGGCCGGCTCGAACGGGCGGCACTGGAGCTCTACCTTGAGCGCGGCTTCGAACGGACCTCCGTGGCGGAGATCGCCGAGCGGGCCGGGCTGACGGAGCGGACGTTCTTCCGGCACTACACCGACAAGCGCGAAGTGCTGTTCGCGGGTTCGAGCGCGCTGCAGGAGCTTCTCGTGGACACGGTCGCCCGCGCTCCCGGGCCCGCCACCCCGATGGAAGCCGTGGCGGCGGCCCTCCAGGCTGCCGCTGCCGTACTGCAGGAACGCCGTGAGCACGCCCGCCGCCGCCACGCCGTCATCACCGCCAACGCCGAACTGCAGGAACGCGAGCTGATCAAACTCGCCGCGCTGGCGGCCGGCCTCGCCGACGCGCTCCGGCAGCGCGGCGTCGACGACGCCTCCGCGAGCCTCGCCGCGGAGGCCGGCATCGCCGTCTTCAAGGTCGCCTTCCGGCGCTGGACCGAGCAGGCCGGGGAGAAGGACCTGTCCGAGTTCATCGGCGAGTCGTTCGCGGGGCTCAAGGCGGTGACCGCGGGCACCTGACTCGCGATGCCCGGCTCGGCACCGAGCGGCCTCCTCCATGAGGATGGAACGGAGAGTCCGCGGCGGAAATCCAGTCGCCCGAGCGGCCACCCCGTGGGTACCGTCGAGATCTACTTCGGGAGGCAGCCATGTACTACGACGAGATGTCCTTTTGAGCCGACCAGCAAGCGCCGCCGGGGGTTCCCTCCAGCGAGACACACGTCAAGCGGGGCGACCGCAACGTCGGCACCGACACTGAGCTGATCGAGAAGCTCGGCGGCAATGACCCGTGCCCGTGCGGCTCCGGGCGCCGGTTTCCGCAGATGCTGCCGGCCCACCGGCCGCTTCGACGACACGCTCGGCCACTACTACGTACGCGACCGCCCGGAATCAGGGGAGGTAGACGGGGAGCGGGCGGAGTAAGGGGGTGAGGACCTCCTTGGCGTACTCCAGGGTGATGAAGTCCTCCTCGGGGATGGGGACGATCTCGGCGATGGCCGCATGCTCGTAGACATGTTCACCGAGCATGCGGCCACGTTCGTCGAACGGCCAGAACATCGAGATCCAGGACTTCTTGATGTACGTGGCCTCGGGCGAGGACACCGCCACACCCTGGGCGGCGAGGGCGGCACCGGTGAGATACCAGTTGAACCAGCACTCGGCCCAGTAGCCGTGGTCGTTGACCACCTGGGTGACGTCGGTCGCCGCCAGCATCAGGCCGTGCTGGGACTCGTAGAAGGCGTCGACCTCCTTGGCGGAGCGCAGGGTGAGGCTCAGGCCGTTGATGTTCAGGTAGTAGACCGGGTTCTCGACCATCATGTCCTGGTCGAACAGCTCGCCGCCGCGCCCGGTGAGTTCGAGCAGGTAGTGCCTGCGGACGACTTCGGCGATCTGGCGGTGCCGTGCGCTGCCGGACGCGGCGATGATCTCGTCGAGCTCGCGGGGGATGTTGGTGATGTCAAGCTTGGCCATGGTGCCGGCTCCGTTCGTTGAGCTGTTTTCGTGCGTCGGCGTATCGCGATCAGGAGCATCCAGGGACGCCCAGATCACCGCCGGGGTCGCGAGGCCTTACGGAACCATGGCGCATCGGCGTGTGCGGGACCGGGTGAGCGAGCCCTCGCTTCAGTTTTTTGGGCGCGAGCTCTCGTTCCAGTTTTTGGGCTTGAGCGTGAGCGAGCTCTCGCTTTTGGGCTTGAGTAACCCGCCCACCGCGCCCACCGCGGTCCGCCGCCGCGCCACGCTCATTCGCCGCTCGATGGGGGTGCCGTGATGGGTTCGAGCAGTGCGGCGGTCGCCGGCCGGTGGAAGTGGCGGGCCCAGTCCAGTGGGGTCGCGTCGAAGCGCTGGTCCCGGAGGTTGGGGTCGGCTCCCAGGTCCAGCAGCCGGCGAGTGAGTTCGGCGTTGCCGTCTGCGGAGCTGTGGTGCAGTGCGGTCTCCCAGGCCTCTTCGACGGGTGCGTCACCGCGCCCGTACGCGTTCACGTCGAAGCCGAGCTCCGCCAGAAGCGTGACAGTGTCGATCGGCGCCTGGGTCGCGGCCCACACGATGAGCCCGGGGCGGCTGCGGCGGGCTTCCGCCAGTGCGTCGGGGTGCTCGGCGCGAATCCGGTCCACTGTGGATCGATCGGCGCGGAACGCCGCGGTGATCAGCTCGCGCACCGGTTCGGGGGCGGGCGGTGCGGCGCCCTGGGCGAGGAGGTAGTCAGCGATCTCGGTGTCGCCGTTGAGCTGGGCCAGCTCGACCGGCGTCCGGCCGTCGCCGGGGCTCCACGCGGGCCCGTCGCCCTCGAACGGCGAGCGGAAGTCGACGCCGTGCTCGGCCAGCAGGCGTACCCGGGCGGGCTGGTGGTGCTCGACGGCCCAGCGCAGTTGGAGGCGCAGCATCTCCGCGGGTGTGCTCAGCCCTTCGATCCGCTCCTTCCACGGGCCGCCGTCGCCGGTGCCGAGCCCGTACTCCAGCAGCAGCTCCAGATGCGAGTTGTCCGGCGAGAACATGCAGTTGTAGAGGGTCTGTGCGTCATTGGGGTCGGCGCCTGCGTCAAGCAGCAGCCGGCCCAGCGCCCGCCAGCGCGGGTGGCGGGGCTGACGCCGCGGGCCCAGCTCGCCGTGGCCGAACACCCCGGTCAGCAACGTGAACGGCGAAGGCAGGGCGTCGAAGAGGTAGCCCTCGTCGGGGTCGGCACCGGCGTCGAGCAGCAGCCGGGCGGCCGTGCGCACGGGCTCAGCCGGCACGGCCGGGTCGAACCGCGAGTAGACGAGGTAGTACAGCGGCCGCCACCCGAACGGGCCACCCCGCTCGGCCACCCGCTCCGGCTGCTCGGCGAGCAGCCGCGTGACGTCGTCCAGACGGGCAGCCGCCGCGGCGGCCCAGATGTTCGCCCCGGTCAGGCCTGGATGCCGGACAAGCAGCTGCCGGGCCTGCGCCCAGCGCCCCGGCCCGTCCTCCCGGCTGTAGGTCAGGCAGGCGAGGCGGCAAAACTCCTCCGCCGGATCCTCCACAGCCGCCGTACCGAGCCCGGTGTCCCAGCCGTGTTCGGCTACGGTCTCCAGGTATCGCGTGAGCCGGGGCCAGCTGGCGAACCCGTATTCGCGGGCGACGACGAACTGCGCCGCACTGAGCTGCAGCCCGCTGTCGTCGCCGGACACTCCATCGGGATGGTGACGCGCGACCCGCGCCACGGCGTCGGGCTCACCGGCCCGAACGGCCCGCTGCAGTGCACGGGCCTGCCGGCGGAAGCTGTCCAGGTGAGGCCGGGCAGGCATGTCCGAAATTGGCATGATGGCTCCTTTCGTCTGCCTGATGTCCGCTTGGTCAGGCCGAAAGGAGAGCGATGACGGCACATCGTGCACACGACCAGGTGGGCTGAGCCCATTCCCGCGGACCGGAGGCGTCCTGAAGCCGCCGCAATTGTAGTCCAGCCGCGGGGTAGCGACCGTAGGTACTGGCCCGTATGTGGCGCCGCGGCAGCTCTAGAGACAGATCCAGCAGTAGATCATCTGATCTTCCTTCTGGGCCCGTTGGGCGAGGTCGCGGAGGTCGCGGAGCACGGTCGTGAGCGCCTCAGGGTCTGCATACCCGTGGAACTCTTCGATTTGCGCCCACTGGACTGCGAGCTGAGCCACTCGTTCTTCGCCGATCTCGGCAAGAGCGTCCCGGACGAGATCGGGTAGCTCGGCGATTTCCGGGCCTTCAAGGTAGGGCGAGTCTTCGGGCAGAGCATCCCATTCTTCGTCGGTTTCGGGGGCTCCTTCGGGCGGTGGGTAAAGCGACACGAGGTCGTACATGTGGACGTCGTAGGGGACACCTTTGATTGCGCGATCAGCTGGCCGAGGATGACCGTGGGATCGATTCCCTTGGCGTCCACCGCATCGAACTGCGGCATGCCAGGCGGCAATTCCTCCGCGAAGCGTGGATGTTCGGGCTCGATCAATGCCGTGTCTCGATCGGAGGCGCGGTAGTAGTCGCATAGGACGCCCATGTGAACCCCTTCAGGACGAGACAGGACGGCTGAGAGCCTAGCGAAATCGCATGTTTGTACGACCATGGGCGGGTGGCGATCAGCTCGCGCATCTGCGCCGAGATGTGAGTGTTGAGGTTGTCCCCCATCAGCAGCGGCGCCCCGAGCGTCGAATCCGCTGTGGGGGTGGTCAGCCGTTTGGGTTGAGCCATAGCTGGATTGCCAGGCCGAGGCCGATCAGGACTACCAGCCAGCGCAGGAGAGGGGCGGGTAGGCGGCGGGCGATGCGGGGGCCGAGGGTGGAGCCGAGGAACATGCCCAGTGCCAGGGGTGCGACGGCTGTCCAGTCGACGGGGGCGAAGGCGGCGAAGGCGGTGGCGGAGAGGAGTGTTCCGGCGCCGATGACCATGTTTTTCAGGGCGTTGGCGGTGGCCAGGTGGGGTTCGGAGGTGATCAGGAGAAGGGCGAGGGTCATCACGCCGGAACCGGCACCGAAGTAGCCGTTGTATACCGACATCGTGATTAGTCCCAGCGGGAGGACCGCGCTGCTCGCTGGTGAAGGGTGGGCGCGTCGGTGTCGCTGGTGGCGGGCGGTAAGCCAGGGCTGGGCGAGTAGTGCCAGTGAACCGGCGGCCACCAGGAAGGGCACGACGCGGGCGAAGAGGCCCGGTGGTGTGGACAGGAGCAGTAGCGAGCCCGCCGCTCCGCCCAGGGCCGAGAGGGGCACCCACCGGCGCAGCCATCGTCCGTGGCCGACCAGTTCGGGCTGGGAGGCGAGGGCGGAGCCGGGCCAGCAGGCGACGAGCGCGACGATGTTGGCCACGTTCGCCGACAGGGCGGGGAGGCCCACCGCGAGAAGGGCGGGATAGGAGATCAAGGAGGTGATGCCGCCCGCGGTGCCGACCACCCCGGCGAGTAGCCCCGCGCCGGCCAGCAGCGCGATGGTGACGAGGTCCGTCATGACCGGGCCGCCTGGGCTGCGGATATGGGTTTGACGGCTGTGACGAGGTTCATGGAGGGACCTCCCTGTGTCCGGCCCGGCCGAAAGGTGGGCGGACTGATGGAAGCCCTCAGGGGTTTTATCCCGTCAGGTGTGGGGCCGAAAGCCTCGGCCCTGGCGCCGCTCGGTCCGGTCCGACGGCACCCTGGTTGTGTTGGCTGAGGCGGGGCCGTCGCGGAGCCCTAGGCGCAACCGCGAGCTGTGTGGGATCTTAGCAGCGGAGAGCGGTGTCGATCGCCTGCCCTCCGGGGCGTGGATCGTGTGGTGTGTGGTGCCTGTGAAGATTCTGCGTACTCGTTGATCATGCTGGTTGTGCGGCGCTAGCGTTCGTCTTCCGAATGCGCGGAGGCGGGAGAGAACCATGATCATGGAACTGGTGCTCACGGGTGTGCTGGCGGTGGGGGCGCCGGCGGCGCCGCTGACGAAGGCGGAGATGAAGCGGGCCCTGCTGGCCGACAAGGATCTCGGCAAGGGGGTGGCGATCTTGACGATGGATCTGGATGGAGCGTTCCTGTCCGCGTTCAGGGTGGACGAGGCGCGTTGCATGGATGCGCTGAACTCCTACGACAGTGTGTTCGGCGGGAGGCGGCCCTCGGCCTGGTTCTTTGGCGAGGTCTCCGGGTTACAGCAGGTGTTCACGGGTGGTCCGGCGACGATCAAGCAGCTCAAGACCGCCGCGTCGAAGGTCGCCGTCTCCTGTGATGGGCAGGTGGGTTTCCGGCGGGGGAGTGAGTTCAAGAAGAAGAAGGTCGCCAACCTCGGCGATGCCACCTACGCCTTCGAGGTGACCTTCGACAGTGCTCGGTTCCCGGGGGCTGATACCAACACTTATGTGTCGGAGTTCGTCGTCGTCGCGTACAAGAGTTCGGTCGTCGTCTACCAGGGCTTGACCGGCACCAAGTCGACGTGGCCGACGACGGTGAAGAACGCCAAGAAGGCTGTCGCCAAGGTCAAGAAGGTGTACGCCCGGCGCGGGTGATCTGTGGCGGATCGAGTTTTATGCGCTTGCGGCGCGGCTGACCATGATCGGCGAGATGAACATCCCGCACCGGCAGATCCGCGCCGCCTTCACCGGCGAATCCATTACGGTCTACCAGGCCCGTATCCCTTGTCCGCGGAACTCGCCCAGGCCGTCGCCGCCACGCCCACCGCTTAGCCGGGCACTTTGTCCAGGAACCCGTACACGCTGGTGATCCGGCCGTCCGCGACCACGGCCACGTCGAACCCGACGACGACCGGTTCCGGCGCTCCTTCGGGGCCGAGGTGCCAGCTGAAACGGACGACGTCGTGGTGGGCGTCCAGCACCGGGCCGCGGGTGAACACGAAGCCGGGGAACATGGCCTGGGCTCCTTCGATCACGGCGGCGATGTCGTCATGGCCCCGTACCTCGGCCAGGGGGTCGGTGTAGGTCGCGTCCTCGGCCCAGACCTCCGCGACGGCCTTGGCCCGCAACCCGGCGTCGGTGATGTTCCACACGTTCACGTACTGCTCGATCAAAGCGGTGTACTCGCTCATTTCCGGCTCCTTGTTTCGGTAGATGCCACTACCTTGGCCGCGACCACTGCTCCCGGTCGATTACGTGCGAGGTAACGCGCGCTGATCCAGAAATATCCGGAAATCTCTGCCGCAGTGGTCAGATGTCACACATCCACTCACACGTGGCCAAGGGAGAGTTCGAGGCGTCAACGATCCGGGGCCGGTGAGATGAGTGCTGAGGACTTACCAGGAGATTCGCGACAGAGTTAACCAACTCGCCTGCGAAGCCCTGCTGGAGAAGCTGCCCGACGAGGCGCGGCCGCGGTTCCTGGCCGAATACGAGGCGGTCGCCGACGCGGCGCCGGAACGGCTTCAGGAATTCCTGCACCAGTGGTGGATGAAGGACTTCCGGGGCTGATCAGCCGCGCAGCACGTGCTGCCTGAGCTGGGTCTTGAGGATCTTGCCGCCGGGGTTCCTGGGCAGGTCGGTCTCGTGGAACCAGATCCGTACCGGGATCTTGTAAAGGGCCAGCGAGTTCGCCAGGAAAGCCTGGAGCTCCTCCTGGGTGGCGGGGGCGCGCAGTTTCACGATCGCCCCGACCTGCTCGCCGAGTTCGTCGTCGGGGATGCCGATGACGGCGGCGTCGTCGATGGCCGGGTGCTCGAACAGGGCGGCCTCCACCTCGGCGCAGTAGACGTTCTCGCCACCCCGGATGACCATGTCCTTGGCGCGGTCGACGATGTAGACGAAGCCCTCGTCGTCGACCCGGGCCAGGTCGCCGGTGTGCAGCCACCCGCCGACGATGGTCTCGGCGGTCGCGTCGGGCCGGTTCCAGTAGCCCATGATGACGATCGGGCCGCGCAGGCAGAGCTCGCCGACCTGGCCGTGCGGGAGTTCCGCGCCGGCGGGGTCGCAGATCTTGACGTCCATGACGGCCAGCGGCACGCCGATGCTGTCCGGCCTGGCGAGATAGTTCTTGCCGCTGTTGTAGATGGCGAGGGCGGTCGTCTCGGTCATGCCGTACCCGTTGGAGGGCGTCCGGTCGGGGAGGAGTTCGGTGAGGCGCTCCAGCAGTTTGGGCGGGGCGGGCGCGCCGCCGTAGGAGATCCCGGCCAGGGAGGAGATGTCGTACGCGCCGAACGACGGATGCGACAGGAGCTGCCAGGCGTTGGTGGGCACGCCGCTCATCACGGTGACCCGCTCCCGCTCGATGAGCCGCAACGCGGCCTGTGCGTCCCACTTGTACATCAGGACGAGGCCGCCGCCGCTGAACATCGTGGTCATCAGTACGGCGAAGCACCCGGTGACGTGGAAGAGCGGCACGGTCAGCAGGGTGTTCCGGCGCTGCGCGGCGGATTCGGCCGGATCCTTGCCGGCCAGGGCCACGCCGCGCATCATCGCGTACGCGACGGACATCGGCGCCTGGCCGAGGTTGCGGTGGCTGCCGAGCGCGCCTTTGGACCGGCCGGTGGTCCCGGAGGTGTAGAAGATCGTGGCAGGGTCCTCCGGGCGCACATCAGCGGCCGGAAGGGAGATATTTGGCGATATTTCGCCCAGGACGTCGTTCCAGTGGGTCCACGACGGGTCCGCCGCGCGGGTCACGATCATCGGGATGCCGGTTCCGGCCAGCCGTGACGCCCGTTCCTCGTCGGCGATCACCAGGGTCGCGCCGGAGTCGGCCAGGCCGTACTCCAGCTCCTGCCGGGTCCACCACGCGTTCAGCGGCACCGCGATGGCCCCGATGGCCAGCGTCGCCGAGAACGCGACGATCCACTCCGGGTAGTTCCTCATCGCGATCGCGACCCGGTCGCCCTTCCGCACCCCGAACGTGCCCTCCAGCCGGTGCGCGAGCGTGGCGGCGAGGCGGAAGTGCTCGGCGTAGGTGAGTCGCTCGTCCTCGAACACGACGAACTCCTTGTCGCCGTGGAAGGCGCTGTTCTCCAGCAGCGCCCGGAACGTCGCGGGCGCGTGCTTCCAGGCCCGTACGCCCCCGCCCGCGTCCACCATCTCGAACAGCTGCCCCGGGGCCGTCAACCGGGCCTGGACCTGGTCGTTCGTGATGCTCATCCAACGGCTCCCTCACCAAGGCGACATATCACGATACCGACCAGTAGGTATGCGAGCCAAGCGATTCGATCACAAGGATCCCGTCTCGCGGCTGTCATCCGGCACAAAAACCGGCACAGAGTCCACTACGTGAAATCCTGCTTGCATGCCCATGCTTCCCGGTGCATACTTTCGTTGGGTAGCAAGAAGATGAGTCGCACCGCATGAACATACAGGGGGAAACAGGGTGAAAGCCGCCGTAGCCGGAGCGAGCGGATACGCCGGAGGCGAGCTGCTCAGGCTCCTGCTCGCCCACCCCGGCCTCGACATCGGCACCCTCACCGCCGGGTCGAGCGCCGGCGGCACGCTCGGCGAGCACCAGCCCCACCTGCCCGCCCTCGCCGACCGGGTCATCGAGGAGACCTCCCCGGAGACGCTCGGCGGCCACGACGTGGTCTTCCTCGCCCTCCCGCACGGTCAGTCCGCCGCCATCGCCAATCGGCTCGGCCCGGACACCCTGATCGTCGACTGCGGCGCCGACTTCCGGCTGGACAGCGCGGCCGACTGGGCCGAGTTCTACGGCGGCCCGCACGCGGGCACCTGGCCGTACGGGCTGCCCGAACTCCCCGGCCAGCGCGCCGTCCTGGCCGCCGCGACCCGGATCGCCGTCCCGGGCTGCTACCCCACCTCGGTCACCCTCGGCATGTTCCCGGCCTTCGCCGCCGGCCTGGTCGAACCCGACGTGGTCGTGGTCGCCGCCAGCGGCACCAGCGGCGCGGGCCGCTCGCCCAAGGCGTCCCTGCTCGGCAGCGAGGTGATGGGCTCGGTCAGCGCGTACGGTGTGGGCGGCACGCACCGGCACACCCCCGAGATGACCCAGAACCTGTCCGCCGTCGCCGGGCGGCCGGTCACCGTGTCCTTCACCCCGACCCTGGCCCCCATGTCGCGGGGCATCCTCGCCACCTGCACCGCCCCCGCAGCCCCGGGGCTCACCCGGGCCCGGCTCCGGGAGGCGTACCAGGAGATCCTGAAGGATGAGCCGTTCGTCACGCTCCTCCCGGAGGGCAGCTGGCCCGCGACCGCGATGACGCTCGGCGCCAACACGGCCGCGCTGCAGGTCACGCTCGACGAGCGGGCCGGGCGCGTGGTCGTCGTGGTGGCCATCGACAACCTGACCAAGGGCACCGCCGGGGGCGCGATCCAGAGCGCCAACCTCGCGCTCGGCCTGCCCGAGGAACTCGGCCTGCCCACCACTGGCGTCAGCCCGTAAAGGAGAGCATCAGATGAGCGTGACCGCCCCCCTCGGCTTCCGCGCCGCGGGCATCGCCGCCGGCATCAAGAAGCGGCAGGGCCCGCCCGACCCGGCCAACGACAGCCGCGACCTGGCCCTGGTCGTCAATGACGGCCCGTCCAGGGCGGCGGCCGGCGTCTTCACCCAGAACCGGGTCAAGGCGGCGCCCGTGCTCTGGTCGGCGCAGGTCGTCGCGGGCGGCCAGGTCCGCGCCGTGGTGCTCAACTCGGGCGGCGCGAACGCCTGCACGGGCCCGGCCGGATTCCAGGACACGCACGCCACCGCCGAGAAGGTCGCCGAGGTGCTGCGGGACTCGGCCGGCGAGATCGTGGTCTGCTCGACCGGGCTGATCGGCGAGCGGCTGCCGATGGACCCGCTGCTTGAGGGCATCGACACGGCCGCCGCCCAGCTGTCCAGGGACGGCGGCGTGGCCGCCGCGGACGCGATCAGGACCACCGACACGGTCAGCAAGATCTCCTTCCGCCGGGGCGAGGGCGGCTACATGGTCGGCGGCATGGCCAAGGGCGCGGGCATGCTGGCCCCGGCGCTGGCGACCATGCTGAGCGTGCTCACCACCGACGCCGACCTGACCGCCGCGGAGCTCGACCAGGTGCTGCGCCGGGCCGTCTCGGTCACCTTCGACCGGCTGGACGCCGACGGCTGCATGTCCACCAACGACACCGTGCTGCTGCTGGCCAGCGCCGCCTCCGGGGTCCGCCCCGACCTGGCCGAGTTCGAGCGCAAGGTCACCGAGGTCTGCGCCGACCTGTGCCGCCAGCTGCTGGTGGACGCGGAGGGCGCCAGCAAGGCGATCGCGATCGAGGTGGTCGGGGCCGCGTCGATCGAGGACGCGGTCGACGTCGGCCGTACCGTGGCCAGGAGCAACCTGCTGAAGTGCGCCCTGCACGGCGAGGACCCGAACTGGGGCCGGGTGCTCAGCGCGGTCGGCACCACCGACGCGGAGTTCGAGCCGGACCGGCTGAACGTGGCCATCAACGGCATCTGGATCTGCCGGGGCGGCGCGGCCGGGGACGACCGCTCCAAGGTCGACCTGCGCCCCCGGGACGTGACGATCATCGTCGACCTGTCCGCGGGCCCGCACTCGGCGACCATCCACACCACCGACCTGACCGCCGCCTACGTGCACGAGAACTCGGCCTACTCGTCATGACGTTCGAGAAGGCGCAGATCCTGATCGAGGCGCTGCCGTGGCTGGCCCGCTTCCACGGCGCGACCATCGTGATCAAATACGGCGGCCACGCCATGACCGAGGACGCGCTCCGCGCCCACTTCGCCGACGACATCGTCTTCCTGCGGTACGCGGGCCTGCGGCCGGTCATCGTGCACGGCGGCGGCCCGCAGATCAACGCCCATCTGGACCGGCTCGGCATCGAGTCGAGCTTCACCGCCGGGCTGCGGGTGACCACGCCGGAGGCCATGCAGGTGGTCCGGATGGTCCTGGTCGGCCAGGTCAACCGGGACGTGGTCGCCGCGATCAACCGGCACGGCCCGTTCGCGGTCGGCCTGTCCGGCGAGGACGCCCACCTGCTCACCGCCGAGCGCAAGCACGCCGTGGTGGACGGCGCCCAGGTCGACATCGGCCAGGTCGGCGAGATCGTCCGGGTGGACGCCGACACCGTGGTGGCACTGCTCGACAACGGCCGTGTCCCGGTCGTCTCCTCGATCGCGCGCGGCGAGGACGGCACCGTCTACAACGTCAACGCCGACACCGCCGCCGCCGCGCTCGCGGTGGCGCTGAAGGCGTCCAAGCTGATCGTGCTGACCGACGTCGAGGGCCTGTACGCCGACTGGCCGCACAGCACCGAAGTGATCAGGACCATCGAGACCTCCGACCTGGCCGAGCTGCTGCCCGGCCTGTCGTCGGGCATGGTCCCGAAGATGGAGGCCTGCCTGACGGCCGTCAGGGGCGGCGTGCCGCAGGCGCACGTGCTGGACGGCCGCAAGCCGCACGCGGTCCTGCTGGAGATCTTCACCGACGAGGGCATCGGCACCATGGTCCTGCCCGACACCTTGAAGGAGCGGGCATGACGACGCTTTTCGACCGTTTCGAACGGGCGTTCATGCCCAACTACGGCGTGCCGCCGGTGGCCCTGGCCCGCGGCGAGGGCACCCGGGTGTGGGACGTGGACGGCGCCGAGTATCTGGACTTCATCGGCGGCATCGCGGTCACCTCGCTCGGCCACGCCCACCCGGCGCTGGTCGAGGCGGTGTCCACCCAGGTCGCGACCCTGGCGCACACCTCCAACCTGTTCCTGCACGAGCCGGAGGTGAAGCTGGCCGAACGCCTGCTCGCCCTGCTGGAGCAGCCGGGCAAGGTGTTCCTCGCCAACTCCGGCACCGAGGCCAACGAAGCCGCCCTGAAACTCGCCATCAAATACGGCAAGACCACCGGGCGCAGCTACTTCGTGGCCGCCGAGATGGGCTTCCACGGCCGCACCCTCGGCTCGCTGTCGCTGACCGGCAAACCGTCGATCCGCGACCAGTTCGGGCCGTTCGCCACCGACGTGCGCTTCGTCCCGTACGGCGACGCCGACGCCCTGGCCAAGGCCGTCGACGAGAACTGCGCGGCCGTCTTCCTGGAACCCACCCAGGGCGAGGCCGGGGTCGTGCCCCCGCCGGACGGCTACTTCGCCGCCGCCAGGGAGATCGCCACCAGGACCGGCGCGCTGCTGGTCGCCGACGAGATCCAGTCGGCCATCGGCCGGACCGGGCACTGGTTCGCGCACCAGGCGGACGGCGTCGTCCCCGACCTCCTCACCCTGGCCAAGGGCCTGGGCGGCGGCCTGCCGATCGGCGCGGTCGTCGGCTTCGGCGCCGCCGGGACGATCTTCGCCAAGGGCGACCACGGCTCCACCTTCGGCGGCAACCCGATCTCCTGCGCCGCCGCGCTGGCCGTCCTGGACAACGTCGACCTCGAGCACGTCCGCGCGGTCGCCGAGCGGCTGCGGACCGGCCTGGAGGGCATCGCGCATCCGCTGCTGAACGGCGTCCGCGGGCGCGGCCTCTGGCTGGCCGCCGTGCTCACCGAGGACCGCGCCGCCCAGGTGCAGACCGCGGCCCAGCAGGCCGGATTCCTGGTCAACGCCGTCCAGCCCGACGCGATCCGGCTGGCCCCGCCGCTGGTCGTCACCCCCGCCGAGATCGACACGTTCCTGGCGGCCTTCCCCGCCATCCTCACCGAGGCCCACCATGGTTAGACATTTCCTGCGAGACGATGATTTGTCGCCCGCCGAGCAGGCCGAGATCCTCGACCTCGCCGAGGCGATGAAGAAGGACCGGTACGGCTACCGCACCTACGCCGGCCCCAAAACCGTCGCCGTCCTGTTCGACAAGCAGTCCACCCGCACCCGCGTCTCCTTCGCCGTCGGCATCGGCGACCTGGGCGGCCTGCCGCTGATCATCGACGGCGGCACCTCCCAGCTGGGCCGGGGCGAGCCGATCGAGGACACCGCCAGGGTCCTCACCCGCCAGGTCGCCGCCATCGTCTGGCGCACCTCGGGCCAGGACAGGATCGAGGCGATGGCCTCGGCCAGCGGCATCCCCGTGGTGAACGCGCTGACCGACCAGTTCCACCCCTGCCAGGTCCTGGCCGACCTGCAGACGATCCGCGAGCACAAGGGCGCGCTGGCCGGCCGCGTCCTGGCGTATTTCGGGGACGGCGCCAACAACATGGCGCACTCCTACCTGCTCGGCGGCGCGACCGCTGGCATGCACATCCGGATCTGCGCGCCCGCCGGATACCACCCCGACCCCGCCATCGTGGCCGACGCCGAGGCCATCGCGGCGGGCACCGGCGGCTCGGTGGCCGTGCTCACCGGCCCGTCCGCCGCCGCCGGGGGCGCCGACGTGCTCGCCACCGACACCTGGGTGTCCATGGGGCAGGACGGCAAGGAGGAGCGGATCGCGGCGTTCGCGCCGTACCAGGTGAACGCCGACCGGCTGGCCGAGGCCGCGCCGGACGCGATCGTGCTGCACTGCCTGCCCGCCTACCGCGGCCTGGAGATCTCCGCCGACGTGCTCGACGGAGTACAGAGCGTCGTCTGGGATGAGGCGGAGAACCGGTTGCACGCGCAGAAGGCCCTATTGCACTGGCTGGACGCGAGATGACCATCCCGCTCACGAAGACCGCCCGGCATGCCCGGATCGTCGAGCTTGTCACCCGCAACAAGGTCAGGTCTCAGCCGGAACTGGCCAAACTGCTCCTGGAGAGCGGAGTGGAAGTCACCCAGGCCACTCTCTCCCGCGACCTCGACGAGCTCGGCGCGATGAAACTCAGGGCCGACGACGGCACCCTCGTCTACGCCGTGCCGGGCGAGGGCGGCGAGCGGATCCCGCGCTACCGCACCGGAAACACCGGGGAAAACCCGGACGCCCGGCTGCGCCGACTGGCGGAAGAGCTCCTGGTCTCGGCCGAAGCCTCCGCCAACCTGGTGATCCTGCGCACCCCGCCCGGCGCCGCGCAGTTCCTCGCCTCCGCGATCGACCATGCCGACTGGGAGTCCATCCTCGGCACCGTCGCCGGAGACGACACCATTCTCGTCATCAGCCGAGACCCCCACGGAGGTGACGTCCTGGCCGAATCCATGCTTCGGCTGACCAACCGTTCACGCACCAACTCTTTGGAGAAGCAATCATGAGCGACCGCGTCGTACTCGCCTTCTCGGGCGGCCTCGACACCTCTGTGGCCATTCCGTTCCTGGCGGAGAAGATCAACGCCGAGGTCATCGCGGTGGCCGTCGACGTCGGCCAGGGCGGCGAGGACATGGAAGTGATCCGCAAGCGGGCCATCGACTGCGGCGCGGTGGAGTCGGTCGTGGTGGACGCCCGGGAGGAGTTCGCCACCGACTTCTGCGTGCCAGCCCTGCAGGCCAACGCCCTCTACATGGACCGCTACCCGCTGGTCTCGGCGCTGTCCCGCCCGCTGATCGTCAAGCACCTGGCCGCCGCCGCCCAGCGGTACGGCGGCACGATCGTCTCGCACGGCTGCACCGGCAAGGGCAACGACCAGGTCCGCTTCGAGGCCGGCCTGGCCGCGCTGCACCCCGAGCTGAAGGTCATCGCCCCGGCCCGCGACTACGCCTGGACCCGCGACAAGGCCATCGCGTACGCGGAGGAGAAGAACCTCCCCATCGAGACCACCAAGAAGAACCCGTACTCGATCGACCAGAACATCTGGGGCCGCGCGGTCGAGACCGGCTTCCTGGAGGACATCTGGAACGGCCCGATCGAGGACGTGTACGCCTACACGGCCGACCCGGCCGAGCCGCGCGAGGCCGACGAGGTCGTCATCACCTTCCGGTCCGGCGTGCCGGTGGCCGTGGACGGCCGCCCGCTGAGCCCGTTCCAGATCATCTCCGAGCTCAACGACCGGGCCGGCGCCCAGGGCGTCGGCCGCCTGGACATGGTCGAGGACCGCCTGGTCGGCATCAAGTCCCGCGAGGTGTACGAGGCGCCCGGCGCGATCACCCTGATCGCCGCCCACATGGAGCTGGAGAACGTCACCGTCGAGCGCGACCTGGCCCGCTTCAAGCGCAGCGTGGACCAGCGCTGGGGCGAGCTGGTCTACGACGGCCTCTGGTTCTCGCCGCTGAAGAAGGCCCTGGACGCCTTCATCGCCGACGCCCAGCAGCACGTCACCGGCGAGGTCCGGCTGACCCTGCACGGCGGGCGCGCCGTCGTCACCGGCCGCCGCTCCGAGACCTCCCTGTACGACTTCTCGCTGGCCACCTACGACACCGGCGACACCTTCGACCAGTCACTGGCCAAGGGATTCGTCGAACTGTGGTCGCTGCCCAGTAAGATCGCCGCGGCCCGCGACGCGCGGAGCTGATCGATCGTCCCACTGCGCGCCCTGGGCCTGCACCGGCCCGGGGCGCGTTCGGTTAAGGTCACGAAAGTACTGGGAGGGAGAACGACGGTGGCGGACAACAAGCCGATGCGGCTCTGGGGTGGCAGGTTCGAGGGGGGGCCAGCGGACGCGCTCACCCGGCTGTCGGTGAGCGTGCACTTCGACTGGCGGCTCGTCCCCTACGACCTGCTCGCCTCGCGGGCACACGCCCGCGTGCTGCACCGGGCGGGGCTGCTGACGGCGGACGAGCTGGCCCGCATGCTCGGCGCGCTGGACGACCTGGAGGAGGCCTGCAAGTCCGGCGCCTTCCGGCCGACGGTGGCCGACGAGGACGTGCACACCGCGCTGGAGCGCGGCCTGCTCGAACGGCTCGGCTCGCTCGGCGGCAAGCTGCGCGCCGGGCGTTCCCGCAACGACCAGGTCGCCACCGACCTGCGGCTCTACCTGCGCGACCACGTCAGGACCATCGTGTCCCGGCTGGTGGAGCTGGAGACGGCGCTGATGAGCCAGGCCGAGGAGCACGCCGAGACGGCCGCCCCCGGCATGACCCACCTGCAGCACGCCCAGCCGGTCTCCTTCGGCCACCAGCTGCTGGCGCACGTGCATCCGCTCACCCGCGACATCGAGCGGCTGCGCGACTGGGACAAGCGGGCCGCGATCTCGCCGCTCGGCTCCGGCGCGCTGGCCGGCTCCTCGCTGCCGCTGGACCCGCAGGCCGTCGCCGCCGAGCTCGGCTTCGACGCCGCCGCGCCCAACTCGATGGACGCGGTCGCCGACCGGGACTTCGCGGCCGAGTTCCTGTTCTGCGCGGCCATGATCGGGATCCACCTGTCCCGGCTGGGCGAGGAGATCGTCCTGTGGGCGTCCCAGGAGTTCCGCTGGATCGAGATGGACGACGCGTACTCGACCGGCTCCTCGATCATGCCGCAGAAGAAGAACCCGGACGTGGCCGAGCTGGCCCGCGGCAAGTCCGGGCGGCTGATCGGCTCGCTGATGTCGCTGCTGACCACGCTGAAGGGCCTGCCGCTGACCTACAACCGGGACCTGCAGGAGGACAAGGAGCCCGTGTTCGACGCCGTCGACACGCTGCTGCTGGTCCTGCCGGCGGTGTCCGGTCTGGTGTCGACGATGCGGGTGAACACGGCCAGGCTGGAGAGCTCCGCCTCCGACGGCTTCGCTCTCGCCACCGACCTGGCCGAACTGCTGGTCGTCAAGGGCGTGGCGTTCCGGGACGCGCACGAGGCGGTCGGGCATCTGGTCGTCTGGTGCCAGGTCAACGACAAGGAGTTCGGCGACCTCACCGACGAGGAGCTGGCCAAGGTGTCGCCGCACTTCGGCGGGGACGTCCGGGACGTGCTCAGCGTGCCGGGCGCGCTGGCCGCCCGCAAGGCGTACGGCGGGACCGCGCCCGACCGGGTCCGTGACCAGCTGGCCGTGCTCCGTGAGGCCGTGGACGCGCAGGCGGCATGGGCGACCGGAGCCTGACCCCGCTGGGGCGCGACTTCTTCGACCGGCCCGCGCACGAGGTCGCCCCCGGCCTGCTCGGGTGCGTCCTCACGCACGGGCCGGTCGCCGTCCGCCTCACCGAGACCGAGGCGTACGGCAGGCCGGGCCAGGACCCGGCTTCGCATTCGTTCCGCGGCCAGACCCCCCGGAACGCGGTGATGTTCGGACCGCCGGGGCACCTTTACGTGTATTTCACGTACGGCATGCACTTCTGCGCGAACTTCGTCTGCCTGCCCGAAGGGCTCGCCTCCGGGGTGCTGCTGCGGGCCGGGGAGGTGGTGGCGGGGGAGGACACGGTCCGGTCCCGCCGCGAGAACGGACGTCCGGTGATATTTCGTGATCTGGCCCGGGGGCCGGCCCGGCTGGCGGTGGCACTCGGGCTGGCCCGCGAGCACAACGGCCTGGACTGCTGCTCCGGCGGCGGCGTCCAGGTGTTCGCGGGCGAACCCGCCACGGCCGTCAAGGCGGGCCCCCGCACCGGGGTCTCGACCGGAGCCGAGACCCCGTGGCGCTTCTGGATCGACGGTGATCCGACCGTTTCGCCGTACCGGCCGCACGTGCGGCGGATCAGAACTTAGGTCCGGGGAGCGTGCGGACCCGGGCCAGGGTTCAGCGGACGTACACGTTCGGCTTGGCGGGGGTGGCCATGCCGTCGCCGATGAAGAAACTCGGGTGCGGCGGCTGGTTGTAGGCCGTGTTCTGCCAGGCGATGGCGACCCGGTACATCGGGTCGTGCGCCAGGGTGTGGATCTTGCGGTCGGTCACCGAGGTGGTCGAGTAGATCCGCAGCGCGGTGTTGGCCGTCGTCGGCCACACCACTTCCTCCCGCCAGTCGCCGAGGATGTCGCCGGAGAGCGACGGGGTCGACTTGGTGCCGTTGTTGGAGTGCACGCCGGAGGCCGTCAGCAGGCGGGTTTCGCCGCCGGTGCCGTACTTGTCGACGCGGGTGGCGTCCACCAGTTCGCGCACCGGGTCGCCGTCCCACCAGGCCAGGAAGTTGATCGAGGAAGGCTCCCGGCCGAGTGAGCCGCCGGTGGCGCTGCGCAGCGTGGTGTCGCTGGCCGACCAGGACTCGGCGCCGGCGCTGCCGGCCCAGATGTCGGCCGAGACGCCGCGCCCGTTGTCCGCGCCGCTCGCCGTCTGCCACAGCACCTGACCGGTACGGGCGTCGGCGAACCACGACCCCGGCCGGGCCGTCTCCTCCGACACCTTGAACACCTCAAGCCCGGCCCTGGCCGGATTGAGGTCGCCGACGTGCAGCGCGTCGCCGTGCCCGAGGCCGGTGTTCCACAGCGGCGAACCGTTGTCGTTGATCGTCATCGCGCCGAAGACGATCTCGTCCCGGCCGTCCTGGTCGACGTCGGCGATGGACAGCTGGTGGTTGCCCTGCCCGGCGTACTGGCTGCCCGCCGAGTTGGAGTCGAACGTCCAGCGCCTGGTCAGCGTGCCGTTCCTGAAGTCCCAGGCGGCGATCACGGTCCGGGTGTAGTAGCCGCGCGACATGATCAGGCTCGGCCGCGCGCCGTCCAGGTAGGCGGTCCCGGCCAGGAACCGGTCCACCCGGTTGCCGTAGTTGTCGCCCCACGAGGAGACGGTCCCGCGCGCCGGGTCGTAGTTGACGGTGGACAGCGCCGCGCCGGTCCGGCCGTCGAACATGGTCAGGAACTCCGGACCGGCCAGGACATAGCCGGAGGAGTTGCGGTGATCGGCGGTCGAGCTGCCGATCACCTGCCCGGTGCCCGAGGTGGTGCCGTCGGCGGTCTTCATCGCCACCTCGGCGTCGCCGTCGCCGTCGTAGTCGTACACCTGGAACTGGGTGTAGTGCGCGCCCGCCCGGATGTTCCGGCCCAGGTTGATCCGCCACAGACGGCTGCCGGTCAGCGTGTACGCGTCCACGTAGACGTTGCCGGTGTAGCCGGACTGGGAGTTGTCCTTGGCGTTGGAGGGATCCCATTTCAGGACGAACTCGTAGTCTCCGTCGCCGTCCAGGTCGCCGACGCTGGCGTCGTTGGCGGCGTAGGTGTACGCCTCGCCGCTGGGCGTGGTTCCGCCGCCCGGCGGCTGGATCGGCACGTCGAGGTAGTTGCCGCCGGCGAACCGCAGCGACGCGGGCGAGGCGGCCTGCTCGGCGCCGCCGACGACCGCTCTGACGGTGTACGACGCGTCCGCGGCGGCCGTGTCCAGATAATTCGTGGAATTGGTGACCGTGGCCACCCGGGTGCCCGCGCGGTAGACGTTGAACGTCGTCGCGGACGTCTCGGTGCCGAGCAGCCGCCAGGAGACCAGGTTGGCGCTGCCCGACCGCACGCTGATCAGGCCACGATCGAGGTCTTCGACCTGTTTCGCCCCGGCCGGGATGGACGTCGGGGTGACGCTCGGGGTCGGGCTGGGGCTCTGGCTGGGGCTCTGGCTGGGCGTCGGGGACGGACTCTGCGTAGGAGTCGGGCTGGGGACCGTACCAGTGCAGACCGTGCCGTTCAGGGCGAACGACGCCGGGGCCGGGTTGCTGGAGTTGTTCCAGGAGGCGTTGAAGCCGAACGCGGCGTTCGTGCCCGTGCCGAGCGCGGCGTTGTAGCCCGCGTCCGCCGCCGTGACCTGGGAACCGCTCTGGGTGACCGTGGCGTTCCAGGCCTGGGTGACCGTCTGACCGGCCGAGTACGTCCAGACCAGCCGCCACCCGTTGAGCGGATCGCCCAGGTTGGTGACGGTCACATTCCCGCTGAAGCCGCCCGACCACTGGCTCTGGACGCTGTAGTCGACCCGGCAGCCCGGTGCGGCCGCGTGGGCGGTGACTCCCGTGGACGCGGCCGCGAGCGCGACCAATCCGATGATCGCGAAACGCTTCGATTGCGTACGCATGTGCCCTCCATGTGGGGGACTGGGGTGCCCACCTTGTATCGAAACATTTCGGAAAGCGGTATCCGCGACGCTGGCCGGAAACACCCGTTTGGCCGCTACCAGGAGACATCCGAGGTGTCCGCACCGCTCTGACCTGAACGTTTCAGCCTCGGATACCGGGTGGCGATAGGGTCACGTGATCAGGCAGGCTGGACTTGCCCGCCCTCCGACGAGCCAATGGGAAACTGGAACCGTGACCGATATCCTCGATGAGTTCGACTGGCGCGACGTCACCGCGCAGACCACCGATGCCGACGCGCTCCGCGCGGCACTGGCCGAGGGTCCGATCACCGTCTATGCCGGTTTCGACCCCACCGCGCCCTCCCTGCACGTCGGCAACCTCGCCACCCTGCTCATCCTGACCCGCTTCCAGCGCGCCGGGCACCGCCCGATCGGCCTGGTCGGCGGCGCCACCGGCCTGATCGGCGACCCCAGCGGGCGCAGCACCGAGCGGGCGCTCAACTCCGAGGACGTCGTCAGGGAGTGGGTGGCCCGGATCCGGGTCCAGGTCGAGAGGTTCCTCTCCTTCAGCGGCGACAACGCCGCCACCCTGGTCAGCAACCTCGACTGGACCGCCGAGCTGTCGGCCATCGACTTCCTGCGCGACATCGGCAAGCACTTCCCGGTCAACCGCATGCTGGCCCGCGAGTCGGTCTCCGCCCGCCTGGCCGGCGAGGGCCTCAGCTACACCGAGTTCAGCTACCAGATCCTGCAGGCCAACGACTACCTCGAACTGTTCCGGCGGCACGGCTGCACGCTCCAGATCGGCGGCAGCGACCAGTGGGGCAACATCATCGCCGGGGTGGACCTGATCCGGCGGGTCGAGGGCGCGCACGCACACGTGTTCACCGGCAAGCTGATCACCAAGTCGGACGGCACCAAGTTCGGCAAGACCGCCGGTGGGGCGGTGTGGCTGGATCCGGCGCTGACCTCGCCGTACGCGTTCTACCAGTACTGGCTGAACGCCGACGACCGGGACGTGGTCCGCTTCCTCAAGGTGTTCACCTTCCGGACCAGGGAGGAGATCGAGGAGCTGGAGAAGGCGGTCGCCGACCGGCCGTTCGCCCGGGAGGCGCAGCGCACCCTGGCCGAGGACCTGACCACGATGGTGCACGGCGCCGACGAGCTGGCCCGGGTGGTGGCGGCCTCGCGTGCCCTGTTCGGGCAGGGCTCCATCGCCGACCTGGACGAGGCCACGCTGGCGTCGGCCCTGTCGGAGGTGCCGAGGGCCGAGGTGACGGGGCTGGGCCGGCCGTACATCGATCTGCTGGCCGAGAGCGGGCTGGCCAAGTCCAAGTCGGAGGCCCGGCGCGCGGTCAAGGAGGGCGGCGCGTACCTCAACAACACCAAGATCACCGACGAGGACTACGTGCCGACCGCCGACGACCTGCTGCACGGCCGCTTCCTGGTGCTCCGCCGCGGCAAGCGCACCATCGGCGGTGTCGAGATCTCCTGACCGTTCTGCGTAATCGTTCACAGAAAGCCGCGTGCCGGGCACTTACGGTTGGGCAACCCCCTCCCTGACGGCGAACAAGGCGGAACGATGTACGTGGAACAGGACGTGGCCCGGCTGGGCCCGGTCATGGCGGAACTGATCGAGTGCAACCGGCTGCTCGCCGCGGGCGACGGCACACCCGAAGTCCGCCTGCGGCGGGGGATCGCGCTGGAGGCGATGCGCGATCACCCGGGCGCGCTGGCCGAGCTGACCGTCGCCATCGACGGGCCGCTCGGCCCGGACGAACTGGCCGACGCCTACCACCGGCGCGCCCTGCTGCTGCAGCGCTCCGGCCGCTACGCGGAGGCCGAGATCGACGCGACCGCGTCCCTGGTCGCCAAGCTGACCGCACGCGGGTACACCGCCCGGGCCATGGCCAGGGGCCTGCGCGGCGACCAGCAGGGCGCCTGGACCGACACCGAGCGCGCCCTGCTGCTCAACCCGGGGGAATGGGAGGCCCGCGCGGTCCGGGGCCGCGCGTTCCTGGCCATGCGCCGCTGGCGGGACGCGATCGACGACTTCGACTGGGTCATCGAGCTGGGCGAATGCCCGGTGTACGCGGGCGAGCTCCGGGTCGACCGGGCCGAGGCGCTGCTGGCCATCGGGGAGGCCGCCCGCGCGGTGATCGACTGCGGCCTGGCCATCGAGTCCCGCGTCCCCTGGCACCTGGTGCCCGGCGCGCACCGGGTTCATCTGGTACGCGCACGCGCGCAGCTCGCGCTCGGGGAGGTGGGGGCCGCGCTGGGGGACTGCTATCTGGCGGCGGCTGTCGCGCCCGGTGCGGCGGAGGTGTTCGAGGTGCGGGCGGAGGCGTACGAGGCGGCGGGGTGCCCGGGGGAGGCGAGGAACGATCTGGCGCGGGCGAATGAGCTGCGTGAGCCAAGAATTGTTGTGGCGGGGGTAACAGTCTTGTAGCGAAGGCGCCTGGGCAGGCTGTTTACGGGGCCTGTGACCTGCGAATTCGTGCTGCGGAGCGGCGATTTGACGAGGGGGGAACGGTTGCCTAATGTTCTCTTCGCGCCGGGATTCGCGGCAGCCCGAAAGGGCGGCCGGATCCTGGTCCATCCTCTGATCAACTAGCCGGGTCATTCGTGCTGTGATCAAACACCCCCAAACAGGGTGATTGGACACGAAGCGGATGACAAGGTAAGTTAGAGGGGTTGCCCCGGAAACGGGGTGAAGATC